>CAJQIG010000006.1 GCA_905478415.1 uncultured Patescibacteria group bacterium | reverse complement strand
AAGCAAGGGGTACTATGAGTCAATCCCAAATTGATCGAGAATTTAATGCTCAATTTACAGATGACAGCGCTGGTTATTTTAAGATAAGCAAGATGGCTGAATGTACTATTGAAGATGGGGAATCACCAGCGGTTGAGGTTGCAGGGGAAGCGGGCGCTGAATACATACTAGCATTTGACCCATCATGGTCCGAATCTGAAGCTTCTGATGATTTTGCTATGCAGGTTATTAAGTTAATACCAGAAGAAAAAAAAGGTGTTGTTGTGCATAGTTATGCTCTACCTGGCACAAACCTAAAAAAGCACATGACTTACTTTAAGTATATTATTGACCACTTTAACATAATTATGGTTGTGGGTGACTACAATGGTGGTGTTCAATTTATGAACTCTTGCAACGAAAGTGATTTATTTAAGAAAGATAAATTAGAGATAGGTATGTTCGATGCTGGTTTAGATAACCCACATGATTATGTAAAAGATCTAAAAGAAGCGAGGAGGGGTTACAACGTCTCAAATAAAACTATCTGTTACTTACGGAAACCAACTTCTGTTTGGATTAGAAATGGTAACGAAATGTTGCAGACTGCTTTTGACAGAAAAAGACTTTATTTTGCAGCGACAGCTATGGATGACAATTATTCGATGCAGAGAGCTAAAAAAATACCAATAAAAGATTTGAAATTTTCTAAATACGAAGACGAAAAGAATGCTGGCGCAAAAATGATTGAATTTATAGAACACCAGAAAGACATGATTGATTTAACAAAGGCTGAATGTGCTTTGATTCAAGTTTCTAGTTCTAATGGTGGTACTCAAAGTTTTGATTTACCCAGTAACCTAAAAAGACAGAAGGGAGTGGATAGGCCAAGAAAGGATTCCTATTCCGCTCTGGTACTAGGCAACTGGGGAATGAATATTTATTATGACATGATGGATGTACCAGAAGAAAGTAATCAAGGCTTTACGCCTATGTTTATTTAAAAAAGTTAAAAAAGTAACTTTTAAATTGTGTAAAGTAACTTATAATACATTATGCCTAAAAGAAAATACACAAAAAAGTCCGAGTATTGGAATAATTTTAAAAGGGTTGCCCCAGAAGCTCAAAAACCTCAAGAAGTTGTCGAACCTATGACAGCGGGCGCGGCATATCATGTTTCCCAGGGGTCGTACAGTCGATCTGGTTCTGTGAGTAACCTCTCATCGTCTTCCACAAGCACAAGAATAAATAGATCTTCTGTTACGGCCCCTATTAACAAGTTTAGTCAAATTAGAGCTGGAATGTTGCCTTATGAAATGGCTTCTGATGGGGTCAATGTAAGAGACGCTATCGAACTTTGCCAAAAGGCTTACGCTAATGTGCCTATTTTTAGAAATACTATAGACATGATGTCAGAGTTTGCTAATGCAGAACTTTATTTAGAGGGCGGCAATTCAACTTCTAGAAAATTTTTCAAAAAGCTTCTTGATAGGATTAAAATTTGGGATCTTAAAGATCAGTACTTTAGAGAGTATTATAGAAGTGGAAATATTTTCCTATACAGAGTAGACGGCAAATTCAGTATAGAAGATTATAAAAAGTTTTCCCAAACGGTTTCGGATGGACCTTCTTTGAATAAGTTTCCATTGAAATATGTTGTTTTAAATCCTTTTGAAATAGTAGCTAAACGTAGCACTGTATTTAACACAAAAGATGGAGGTTACGCAAAAATACTTTCTGAGTTCGACATAGAAAGATTAGCTAGTCCTAAAAACGATTATGATAAGGCTGTGTTTGACGCCTTGGACCCAGAAGTTAAAAAACAAATCAAGGACGGTGCTTATTTTAAAGACGGACTTCAAATAAATTTAAAAAACGAAAAAATGTCGTATAGTTTTTATAAAAAACAAGATTACGAGCCATTCGCTATCCCGTTCGGTTACCCAGTTCTTGAAGACATTAATGCGAAGATGGAAATGAAGAAGATGGACCAAGCTATCATGAGGACAGTTGAGAACGTAATTCTTATGATCACAATGGGAGCGGAGCCAGACAAAGGAGGTATTAATCCCAACAATGTAAAAGCTATGCAAACCCTTTTCCAAAACGAATCTGTTGGCCGTGTTCTAGTTTCCGACTACACGACAAAAGCAGATTTTGTTATTCCAGATATCAATAAAGTAGTCGGTCCTGGTAAGTATGAAGTTATTAACCAAGACATCAAAGACGGTCTACAGAATATAGCACTGAATGATGATAAGTATAATGGCGCTGAAATGAAAACTCGCGTATTTTTGGATAGACTTAAGGAAGCTCGCGAGGCGTTTATCCAAGACTTTTTGCAGCCAGAAATTCGCAGAATTGCTTTAGACTTAGGTTTTAGATCCTACCCGACTGTTAAGTTTAAAGATATTGATTTACGCGACGAAACTCAATTGATGAGAGTCGCTACAAGACTTATGGAGCTTGGTCTTATTACCGCAGAGCAAGGAATGGAACTCTTTCAAACTGGAAAATTCCCGTTGGCAGAAAACCTAGAAAAAGCTCAAGAAAAATTTGTAGAACAAAGAGAGAAGGGTTATTTCAACCCAATAGTTGGTGGAGTTCCTATGATTGACCCAGAAACTGGCGAAGAAGAACCAGAAAAAACCAACAAACCAACAAAAGGTATGTCTGGTCGCCCAGAAGGTTCTAAGGATCAATTTTCTAGAGAAAGTATTCAAGGCACTATTTACGAAATAGAGGCATTGAATTCTATAGCTAAAGAAAAAATGCTAGAAAAACTAAACATAGAGTCTCTCAACGAAAACCAAGAAAAAATGATAAGCCAATTATGTGAATCCGTTATCTGTGCGTCAGAAAAAGAAAGTTGGACAGAAATCGTTACTTCTTGTGTAAACGATTTTAGTGAAATCGAAAAACTAGGTTCACTGGAAGGCGTTCTTAATATTTCAGAGGCGCACAGATTAGAAATTTACCCTTCAGCAATTTTACACCATTCAAAATGAAAAAAATCAAAAACCCACTCGTAGCGGATATAAAACGCTCTAACGGAGATATAGAAATCTCGATTGCTAAAAAATATAGCGAAAAAGAAGAAGCTATGTACAAATCATACATGAGTGTTTGCGCTATGGATGATAAAGCTCTGATTGATACAGCAGAAATGGGAGACAAAGAAACCTACGCAGCCTGCTCAACGCAGTACGAAAAAATGAGAGCTATGATGAATGAGGTCGGTGAGGGTGGATTAACAGAAAAACAAAAGCAACTCCCCGCAGCTTTACAAAAAGCAATTCTTGAAAAAATGAAAAAGGATGCATAAGTATACCACAACTTTCGAATTTGAGATTAAAGCCTGCGAAAATATAGCTGGCATCAATGTAAGCAAAGCTAATATTGAAAATTTAAGATCTTTAATACCCACTTCTGTAGATTTAGAAAAAAATATAGACTTAATGGGTGTGGCGTTTAATGCTGCTGTTGTAAACGAGTTTAATAAAAATGGAGACGGCATCGATACCAAAACCGCAATCGAATCTGTACAACAATTCATTCATAAGCCAACCAATATAGAACACAACAAGAAAAAAGTTGTGGGGCATATTGTTAATGCTGGATTCAGCGATTATTCAGATAGCACTGTTTTAATTAATGTAGACGAAAATGAAAAAGACCCATTTAATATTGCCCTTGGAGCAGTCGTTTACAAAACTGTTGATAGAGAGTTTTTTGACATGCTTGAAAACAGCACCGACCCCAAAAATACTATGTACAATACGATTTCTGCAAGTTGGGAAATTGGTTTTAGTGAATACAGCATTGCTATCGGTAGTAAGAATTTAAAGGACGCCGAAATAATTTCCGATCCAGAAAAGGTAAGCGAAATGAAGGGCATGCTAAGAAGTTTCGGTGGTAAAGGAATGACTGAAGATGGTCGCCCAGTTTATCGCTTGATTACTGGTAATGTGTATCCACTTGGTATTGGTTTTACTATGAAGCCAGCCGCAAATGTAAAAGGTCTTATTAGCAACGAATATGAAAAAGACAATAATATGGAAGAGGACGAGGAAAGCGAAAAAGAAGAGTCTATGTCCAACTCCAATCAAAGACAGGCTAAGCATTTGCAAAAAATATCTGACAAAATTTCACAAAATTTAAAAAATACTGTAAACAATACTAAAATCATGGACTTAGAAACACTCTTATCAGAATTAAAGGACTCTCTCGCAGAAAAGAAATTTTCTGAAGAAGCAGTCGCTGGCATGACTTCGACTTTTGCCGAAGCCATTAAACAAAAAGATGACGAGTACCAAGCTTCCCTTGAGGCTGCGGAAAAAGAGAAGGCTGAAATCGCTGCTGCGAGAGAAGAGCTTCAAAATTCTGTAGAATCTATCAAAGAGGAACTTAAGGTAGCTCAAGAGCGCATTGGCGATTTTGAATCTGAGAAGAGAGCTGAAGAAGCTATCGCTCGTTTCAATACACGTATGGAAGAAATCGATTCTATTTATGATCTCGAAGAAAGCGATAGCGCTTTTATCGCTGAGAAGATTAAAGGTCTTGATGATGCAGAAGAATCTTTCGCATCTTTCAAAGATGAACTCGCTGTTTTTTGGGCTTCTAAAAATAAAGAAGCTAAAGCGAAGATCGAAGATGAAATCAAAGCTCGTGTTGAAGCGGAAATTGAAAAGCGTCTTACTACAGCAGAAGCTTCTGAAATCACTGAAGAGGTGGTTGCTGAAGAAGTTGATGTTGAGCAAGCTCTTGAAAATGCAGAAGCTACTGACACTGTTCTTCCTAACAATAACGAAGCTCAAGCTTCAAAAACAACTTTAAAGGAAAAGTTTGCTGCTGCGTTTAGCCGCGACAATATCCTTGGATAAAAAATATTTAAACTAAAAAAATTATGGCATTAAGATTACTCCCATTCAGACAATATAACGAGCATGACGTAGTAAATATGTTTGCTCTTAACTCCGCTTCGGCACTTGAGTCCACCACTAGTGATGGCGCAGGTTCCAATGGCGTTTTTGTTAAAGTAACAGACGGAAATCTCGACCAAGACACCATCACTTATGGTAGTGATTCTTATCTTGGTAAGACAGATTATCCTTTTGTTGGCGGCGACATGTACCCAACTAACCCCCTTGAAGTTAGCCCAGCTGCTTCTGGTGAATTCCCTCTGGGACTCACTTTGAATCAAACAGCTAAGGCTGATGAAAATGGAGAAAAACTCATTTACAACACAACCAAGAAAGAGGAGCTTCAAGCTGTTCTTCCTGGTCAAAGTGTTCCAGTTGCAACTAAGGGTATTTTCACTCTTTCTGCAAATGCTATCGAAGGTGGAGCAGCATCTGCTTTCACTATTGGTGGCGGCTTCGAAGTTGCTGGTGCTGGCACCGTCGGTCCTGCTACTGCGGGTGCTGCTGGTTCTCTCGGTACCATTCTTGGAACTGGCTCTCGCGCCTCACAAGGCGGTCTTACTGATCAATTCGCTGGTGACTATGTAGTCGTCAAGCTGGGTTAATAAAAAAAAGAATTTAACAATATGAAAATTACTTTAAAAAACACTCCCGAACAAGTCGAACTCGTAAAAGCAATGGCTTCTCGCAATCGCGATGTAGCCTATGAAGCACAAACTGCTCTTGCTGAATTCATTGGCCCTGTTCTCGCAGAAGTTATCAACAATGCTCCGACATTGTCTAACCTCTTCACCACTCTTCAGTATAACGCTGATGACAATCCTTCGATTCCATTGGATCTGTATTTCGATGTTTCTGACGAAGATTATGTTCAAGTATACAGCCAAAGCCGTGCTGGTGGCCTTCCTACTTCGGAAGTTCTCCCAACATCTGCCGAACTCAAGATCGCTACTTATAGCCTTGATTCCGCAGTAAGCTTTGATCGCCGTTATGCTGCTAAGAGCCGCATGGACGTTGTCGCTAAGACAATGACTCGTGTTGCTCAAGAGATTCTTCTCAAGCAAAACACAATCTCTGCTAACGTTATCATGAAAGCTCTTGCTGAAGCAAACACAAATGGTCTTGATCACGTTATCGCAGCTCAAACAGCAGATCGTTTCACCTTGGCTGACCTCAATGCTCTTTCGACTCGCTCGAAGAGAATTGTTACTTCCTTTGTTGGTGGTACTCCTGACGCTCGTCAAGGCCGTGGCATGACTGACATCATCGTTTCTCCTGAAATCGTTGAAGAGCTTCGTGCAATTGCTTACAATCCAATCAACACTAAAGCTGC
>CAJQIG010000005.1 GCA_905478415.1 uncultured Patescibacteria group bacterium | reverse complement strand
CACCAACACCGACGCCAACACCGACGCCAACGCCTTCCCCTGTTGCTGAGGCTTGTCCCTTTACCTTCAGTAATGAAGATGAGCTCAAGCTAACGTTTGGAGATGAGTATGATCCTGACTCCAATGCAAATGAGTTATTCCACAAGTATTACACTCGTGGTCAACACTTTGTAGGTGGTGAGAACACAGTTCAATCAGGAACATATGAAGTATGGTTAGCATCTTATGACAACCATAGTGATAAAAAGAAGATTCAACCACAATTTTATGAACAGTTTAGATTGATCTTCTTAAATGGAGCGTATCAAAACCCTACAGATCCATTATTGCTAGCAGGTACTGGTTACACACCGGATTTACCTGAGGATCAAGATCTGTTAATAACAAAGGTGGAAGATACTATGGTAATTCCAGCAGGAGTAACCCATGTTTATGCTGAACATAAATGTTTGGATGATGAAGCATGTCCTCCTTTAGCTGAATCAAACTTCAAACGCACTGCAGAAAGTATAGATCCTATCTGTGCAAAGCTCGTAAGAATTGGTGATGCCCCAAGAATTGGTGGAAGAGACCAAGTTGCGGTACCTCTTGCAGAAAACAATGAACCAGCACCTACAGAGAGAACATTTGATGTTGATTCAGAAGAGTTAGAGCTTGGACTGGGTAAACCACCTAAAGAGAGAGCTTACCGCATAACGGTAACAGTTAGAAATACTGAGTACCTAAGAAGTAATAACTTCTTTGTAGGAGTAAACAACAAATTCTTAGTTGATGAAAATGGAGAAAAAGAACAAGTCTTGTTTTCTAAAGTGCTCTCTATTTTACCAAGGCTTCAAAGTCAGAGAACTGTTTCATACTTAGTCAATAATCTTGCTTCTATTGACGAAATAAACATTGTTCCTAAAGAAGGAGAGCTTGATGTTGAGTCCATTGAAATTAGAGATGCTCAAACAGGAGAAGCTGTATTCGAACAAAGAGACAGAAAAACTGTTTCTAGAAAAGGTACAAGCTCTGTAAGAATTAGAGAGTAAAAATGAGTTAATAACTTAGAAGTAAAAAGAGCCTCGAAAGAGGCTCTTTTACTGTAGACAGAAACCATATTTTGCATATGGTATAGTACGTTTATATGCATGAACTCATAATCTACCGAGACGAACAAGAACTCACTTATTCAGAAGCACTCCTACTGCAAGATTTGCTCCGTGCTGCTGTGACAGCCAGCAGAAAACAAAGAACAGATGAATATGCCACTATTGAAGTTGATTTCTCAACAGCACCACAATCAAAACAACATGCTGAAACTATACAAGAAACAAACTAATGGGACGATCAAACGAAATTCAAATATATACAGCCAATGATGTCAAAAAAAGACCAGAAGGTACGTTCGTTCTAGAAGTAACGTTACACCCAAAAATAGTTGATCTTCCACTGGTAAATGTAGGCACTGAAGCTAATCCTGCTTACATAGCAATTTTAGATCCTAGAATCCCAGCAATACACACGCACGGTGTTGCAGTAATTGCTTCATTTTTAGAAGAACTGAGTATTTCGAGAATAATTACCGCACCATCTTCGAAATCAGAGACTATGATTCTGGATGCTAGTGTTCAAGCCGGCCAAACGGCAGCACCGCTCGTCATTATTGGTGGCTCTGAACAAAGAAACGGCAAGAAACATTTGTTAACGAAAGAAGAAGTTGCAGAAAAGGCCCTCCTAAAAAGTCGAAAAATCTGGATAGAGGAGTGCAGACCAATTACCCTTAGTCCAGAAGATCCTTCAAAGTTCTTTGCCTTAACAGAAGACATGCTTGAATCACTTATTCTTACTATCCAACAAGGTGAGCGTATTGCATTAGTTGATGATGTCTATAGTTCTGGAGCTACAATCAACTCACTTAAAAATCTCATTGAAACAGCACTGACCGAAAGGGGGATAGCAACTCCAACTATCCCCATTATTGTCATTGCTCGTGAAGCCGTTGAAACAAGTCAGCTCTTCCAAAATAGAGAAACACTTCTAGCAGAAAATCAATCACTTAATCTCTATGCAAGTATGCTCATACCAGTACTACTCGGCATTCCATCGCAGATAAAAGACTCATAAAATTACTTTATTTCGATAAGAGTATACGCAACCTTGCCATTTGGCGTTGTAACCGTGAGAGAATCTCCCACATTTCGACGCATCACAGCTTTTCCCATAGGACTCGAATATGCTAGTTTTTTTTGAACAGGGTCTGATTCGTGTTTGCTCACGATAGTAAACGTAAGTTGTTTTTTTGAGGCATCGCATTTTTCGATAGTAACTATACTACCAAAATCGGCACTACCATTAGGTCCAGTATGTTTGGGTGCGGGAAAACCTTCGGCCAACAACCCCTTAAATCGCTTTAATTGTCGGCCAATATCACCCAGTTCAAATTTTGCATATTTATATGCACCATTTTCTGAAAGATCTCCCATCTCCCGAGCGGTAACAAGTCGTTCCATTACAACTTCTCGTAGCGCCTCAAGATCGGTAACTTTTTGTTGCATTTCTCGATATTTTTCAGGTGTAAATGGAATCTTTTTATTGGGTGGTTGCATTGGTGTATTGTAACAGAATAGCAACAAATAACACCGACACTATTTACTGATATAATCAAAACATGAAGAACACTAACATCGTATTTGAAACAAAATATTTTACTCTAGAACGACACCCCAAACCTTTTGTCTGCAGAACTGAAGGTGGTCATCTCAGAATTTTTCCCAAAGATCACACTATCTCCGAACGCAGAGAGTTAACCAAAGAACAAGCTAATGAATTCATGGAATTGAGCATCATAGCCGGCGAAGCACTCGAAAAAGCCATGAATGAGCAGGGAATTCCTGTTGTTAAGATAAACTATGAAGACCTGGGAAACTGGGCCTTTAAGAGAGGAGAGCGACCAGTACTCCATCTACATATCTTTGGAAGAGCAACTAATGCCGTACATCAAGTCTTTCCAGAAGCAGTCTACCTTCCTGATAGATCGAGTGGATTTTATGATTCATTTGTAGCATTGACGGATGAAGACATTGCAGCAATTCAAAAGCACCTCAAAACACCTCGCTAGTGCGTATTCTGTGACCACGCTCCTTGAGCAGTGTTTCTTCTGATGGGTGAGGGGTCCAGAGCTTGAAATTGAGCAATAGTTTCGACACTTCTAAACACTAATGATAAGATACTATCTTCGGTCAAGTTATGCACATGGAATGGAATTGTTGGAATCCCATACGGCAAATGCTGCATGTGTGCTCTCCGCGTCTCGCCTTCAACAAATGAGGGCATCTGAAATGGCAACATCTTATTATCTAAATACTTTGTGCGTGCAGAAGCTTCACCTCCATATGGTTTGAAGTACTCTCCGTCTTCATCGATGTAATACAACATACCCCCCGGAGATTCAATAGTACCTCCAGCTACTATTCGAGAAACGCCAATTCCCGTTGCTCCAAGTGCTAAAGTGGTTGCAATATGATCACTTGCACCACCTTCGACTATAACTGGAATACTTATCTGACCTCTCATCTCCCACAACAAAACTGGCCAATCCACAACTGATCCGCTCCTCACTCCAGTAATACATCGACCTCCACCACCAATACCTACATATAAGCCATCAGCCCCTGCTTCTTCAAGTTGCTGAGCCTGTAAAACATCAACAACCTGACCAACAAAAATTTCAATTTCATTTCCAAACTCCTTTCGCAATGCCTTCAACGTTTTAACTGGACCTAAGCTAGGTTCCGGAGAGTAAACTCTAAACGTTCTAACTCCAACTGCAAAAAGCGCTCGCGCTCGCGCTAAGGCTTTTTGTGGGTCGGCATCAATAACACCCATAACATTACGACTCCATTGTTCAATTAAAAAATTCTTCTGATATTGGCTTCTTCCAACTAACACTTCGCTTTCTTTCAATGCAATAAAGACTTCTTTTGCTAAATCTGCTTGTCGTTCAGTAGCATTAAATGGTCCATTGCGAGGCAGCCCAACGAGTGATAAGCACTGAGCCATAGTAGAAATTGCATAGACACTTCCCCAAACATCTGGCATAGCTGAACCCACCAATAGTGACCGAGCATACTTACCTAGTTTTACAAATGGACCATGAGCTAACCTTGTTTTTCGAGAAACTCGCGGTCGTTGAGAACCTTCGACTCGTATTCCCAAATCAGAGATTGAAAGAGCCAAACCACTCCTAATTGTTTCTTCCATAACTACACTAGAAATAGCTGGGGGGGCAACAAACTTTTTTCTTTGCACTTTTTTGAGTTCAGCTATTCTTTCTGGATGATTAAATAATTCTAAAAAATACTGCCTCACTCTAAGAATCTCAATCATTTTTCCCAATGGCAACATACCTCGTTGCTTAGCATCTAAAAAATCAAAAGGGGTCTTAAGCAAACCTTGGCTTGGATAGGCTTCTGCAGTATCCTGACTTTCAACATACCAATACTTCAGATACGTTGGAATGTCCTTTTCAAATGAGGAAAGCTTAGATGTTATGTAGGTTTCCCATAGTTGTTTATCACGAAATGAAGAAAAGGGTAGTTTGTGTATGTCCATAATTGTAATACTACCAGGACTACTCAGCATAGGGCAATGCATATTGAGTACCCCCACAAAAAAAGGGGAGCCAATTGGCCCCCTTTTTTTTTATTTTAATATAAACAATTACTTGTTTATAGGAAATTTCAGTCTAGTATCGACCACGGCCTCCGCCATTTCGGTCATTACCTCCACGGTTGTATCCACCACCGTTGTTGGTTCTAGGAACTCTTGGACGTGCAACGTTTACAACGATTGCTCGGCCTTCAACTTCAAAACCATTTAAGGCTGCGATAGCTGCTTGAGCTTCTTCTGCTGTTTCGAAAGTAACAAAAGCGATGCCTTTTGAACGGCCGGTCATACGATCGGTGATCACTGCTGCTTCTACTACTGTTCCATGTTCAGAGAAGATACTTACTACTGTTTCTTCCGTTACACTGAACGGAAGGTTCCCAACGAAAAGTTTCTTTGGGTTTTCTTGTGGTGCATCTTGCATGCGACTCCTACTCATGCTCAGAATAAACTGAGCTGTATATTACTCAGTTAAGAACGACTAAAACCAAACGGGGTAAGTAAAAGTTTCATTTACTGCCGAAGATAACGTACTGTTCAAAACTAGAAGTATTATACCATCATTAGAATTATTTGATATAGCGAATGATTATAACCTGAATTATAGATTTTCTTTACCAAATTTTTCGAGTTCAAGAAAAACACCTCTCAGTTTCCCACCTAGAGTGGTCAAAGCATATTGAGACTTTAAGTTTGGATCAAATGTTTTGTTCACAAATCCTTCGGCAATTAGAACCTTAAGTTTATTATTCAGTGTCGCTTTGTTAATGGTGGGAATTTCAGTATGAATCTCAGAAAAGCGTTTTGATCCATCAAGGAGAACTCGCAAAATCCAAAGATTCCAAAAATCACCCACAATTTTACTTGCTTCAATCACTGGACATTTTGCAGTATTTACTCGTCTTCCATGTATTTTTAGTGTTGACATTTTTGGTATAAATTTTATACTTACTATATATTTTATTATAACATAATTTCACTATGCGCATCCGAAAGGCCACTATGAGCACCCAAACTTTACCACAACTTCACTGGAGAGCAGCAATTAAAGTCTATGATACCAGTAAAAAGTTAACAGCAGAACAAGTAGCACTCATCACAGAAGCTGCTAGGATGTCTCCAACATCATATGGAATGCAACCTCTCAAGCTTTTTATTGTCAGCGATACAGCAACAAAGAAGAAACTAAGAAAAGCAGGCTACAATCAACCTCAATTCACCGATGCCTCTCATATTTTTATTTTCGCTGCTCGAACTGCGATCACCAAAGAAGACGTATCGGCATATATCACCAGAATTGCCACACAACGAAACATTCCAGAAACTAAACTTGATGGCTTTAGGGAAATGCTCCTTGGAAGCTCTGCTGGTAAAACAGTAGAACAACTACACTCATGGGCAGCAAAACAAGCGTATATAACATTGGGAATGACCCTAGCAATAGCAGCTGACCACAAAATTGACACCACTCCCATGGAAGGATTTGATGCTCAAAAATTTGATACTATCCTTGAAATACAAAAGAGTGGATTCACATCAGTGGTTGCACTTGCTGCTGGATTTAGATCAAAGAATGACCCATATCTAAAAATGGCAAAAGTGAGAAAAACAGTTGAAGAATTTACTGTCAAAATCGCAGAGAAGTAACTCTAAGATTACCAGCTGCCTCCACCGCCTCCGCCGCCTCCACCGCCAGATGAGCCACCACTAAACCCAGATCCTCCACTCGAACCTGAGGAAGAAGGATTGTAGGATAAACTTGTTCCAACCTCTTGACTAAAGCCACTCACAAATTGAGAAGTGTTCCATGTAGTTAAGTTTGTGGTGTGTAGATACTCAGGTGGCTGAATATTCAGTTTCTTCATATCTTTTGATAATTTGTTTACAACTCCCAAAGCCACTGCAAAGGGAAGAACTTCTTCGATAAAAAGATTTTTTTCTTTAACCTCTTCACGCCATTTTCCATAGGTAATAGTTTTTTTCAAACCACGAGACTGCAGCCACAGATTAGTTCCAATGGCTGTTTTTTGAGGTAAGTTATACGCAATAAAAATCCCCAGAGGTAATTGTAGTAATATAAATAGCATTGGCCAAAAAATACCTAGTGGAACAAAAATACCGATAGTCAAAGACATGACTGCAACATCCATCAAAACATACAAAGCAATTCCTTTACCTCTCACAGTAGTAGGTTTTTGAGTAAATACTTTTTTCTGCACTAATGATGTCTCGATTTTTGATTTGGCTGTATTCATAACTCTATAAAAACTCCCCTTAAGCATAGACACCGTAGTAACTTCTCCAAGTTTAAAGAGTTCTTCAAAAAGATATTTCTGAACCTCAGGCAATCCTGCTGATGTTTTTCTTAGTTGAGTAAACTGATAGTCGCGAATTGTCTTAAAAAATCTTTTTTTCTCTAATAACTCTAACTTAAGATATTTTTTTCGAGCTAGTTCGAGAATTTCGGCAACAATATCTTCAGTATCTACCTTTTCATCAATCAAAGCTCCGGCCTCTCCAGGAGTCAAATCTTTTAATGGTTCATAGACGAATGGTTCTCTGGCTCGCAACTGAAACGGTCTCATTTTTTTAGGCTGAGACGGATCCATAGAAAATACATTAGAAGAAACAAATTGAATATCTCGACCCCTCTTAAACCACCAAATACACATACTCAGCAAAGGTACTGGAACTAAAAATAGAATCCAATTATATTTTAGCCATAAAAAGAAAAGCTGTGTTTGAGTTGGAAAGAGGAACTGTGTTTCCTTTGGAAAACCTACAACAACGGTAAAATTGCTTCCATATGTAATAGCTTCATTATATGAAAAAAGTGCTTTGCCATCATCAAAAACAAACTCACAAAGCCCATCAGAGCTACCTACTTTCCCGGTAAAACAATCTATTTTTTCAATCGATGCAAACTCTGAAGTTACCGTTGCCGTTGCTTCACGGATAGGTACCTTCCAACCTTCACCCGTGATATCCCAATACAATTCGTTATGGTCCTCAAATTGATTTACTGCTCTTTCAACTCGATACGAAATTTGATACGTCCTATCTCCAGTAAATGTTTTGTCTGGATCTCCAATTTTGAGTGTTACAAAGGCACCTTGAAGTGAGCGCTCATACTCAATACGACTTCCATCGGTATCAGTAACCTCAATATCAGAAATTCTTAAAACTTCTTTGACTCCATCCTTGTTATAACTAACTGGTACATACCGATAGATGCCATGCTTTTGGAGCGTTGTGGTGTACTCAATGGTCTCGAGTATTGTCAATGAAGTGTCCTGATTAACGGTAATATTCGAATCAAACAAAGTAATCTCTTCTGCGACCTGAGCTAATGCGACTCTAGGAGCGAGTAACACTAATACACACCCGAGTAAAACTATACGAAAAAAGCTTCTCATACCATATAGTATGAACCAAACTCAGTCAAAAGAGAAGATTTGGAAGAAAGTGTTCTTATGTAAGTAAGTAAAAAATCTCTAGATACTTGTATAGAAGTAAGAAAAACTAAAACCGAGCCAGAAAAACTTTTCCACCACCTGGATAAAAATCTTTATCTGTAACCGTTGACTCAGCTGAGTCACTCACTTCAGAATCAATGGCCATTTGACCTGAAGGAGAACTGATCTCAACTGAAAAGCCAGAAGCCAATGGTTGATGCTGTAATAACCGATAGGGAATGTTTAAACCAAACTTAAGAGCCAGAACTTCTAAAAGTAAACGGCTAGAAAATCTACCTGGTTCTTTTTGAAGCTCGTCATAACCTTGCACAGTATGTAATAGTGCCGGAGAATGTGGAACGGTAGCAAGTCGAAATTTACTTGTCCAATAAGGAAGAGCAGCAGACAATACGCCAACATCTAAAACTGATTGTGTACTCTCTCCATTGAGAGATACATAGGTAGGATCTAGCTGCCGCTGACGAAAAAGGGTCTGAAGAGTGGCTTGATACCTTCGTCTAAAGTCTCCCATACCCATACTCCGCATTTGTTCAAGCTCAGCGAGGACAGCAGCTGAAAAACCCATGTGGACACTCCATAGAAATGGCTCAGCAATTTCACTTTTTTCTGCAGTAACCGAGAGTGGGATTACTGCTTCTTTTTGATATGCACCAGTAAGAACAGCCCTGATCGTTTTCAGGGGTTTCTTGAAAGTACCAGTTTCCTTCGCTACTACATTCTCACCCCCCATACCTAACGCAGCCACCGTAATATCTTGACGTAGTTGTTGTTGCAAAAGTAGGCGCATCAAACTTAAGGTACTACCATCCCCTCCCAAAATAAAAAGATTAGAATATGACTCTAGGAAAGCAGCGGTGTCTGCATCGCCCACACATTCCAAAGCAAGTAAGAAATTCCCAAAATGTTCAGAACGAATACCTGTTTCTGCGTTTAGTACTTGTGAGAGTTCAGTTGCTTGACCATTACCGGCTTTTCCATTGACAATTAGAAGTGACGATTCAATGGACATGTGCACCATTATACCCCATACCAGATACTGAGTAAGAAAAACAGGTTGTCACACCTTAAAAAGTGCGTTATAACCAAATCTATGAACCAAGAACTAGTTTTTCTATTAAACACTACCATTCAAAATAGCCTACTCTATATTCCCCGCCTAGCCTTTGCACTGATACTCCTATTTGCAGGATTCAAGTTGCAACCATTTTTTGATACATGGTTAGATACCTTCTTTAAAACACATGACTACGATCCATCTCTCGAGCGATTTTTACAGAGTTTTTTGGGAGTAGCATATAAAATTGGAATTATTTTAATTGCTGTTTCGATTGCTGGAATTGAAACAGCTTCCATCATTGCCGCACTTGGTGCCGCCGGCTTTGCTGTTGGATTAGCACTCCAAGGCAGCATGAGCAACTTTGCCAGTGGCATACTAATCTTATCACTAAAACCCATTAAAGTTGGTGATTTTATTGAAGTAAATGGATATACTGGAACAGTTCATAAAATTGAAATTTTTAGTACTGTACTACTGACCATAGATAATAAAACTATCATCGTACCTAACTCGGAAATCACCAGTACTGTCTTAACTAACTACTCAAAACAAAATCTCAGAAGAGTGGATATAAAAATTGGTGTTGCCTATAACTCTGACATTAAGAAAGTTAAGCAACTCCTTTTGAAAACGATCCAAAAGCAAACTGAACTCAGCATAGACACTGAAACACATCCCACTCAAATCAGAGTCGATGAATTAGCAGACTCTGCAATCATACTTTCATTGATGGTCTGGTGTGAATCAAAAGATTACATTCAACTCAAGAGCACACTCTTAGAAGAAGTGAAGAATACTCTAGATAGAGCAAACATCAATATACCATACCCAACTCTATCAATTCAAAAAAGTTAGGTTTCTAACTAGAAAGTTTTGTAATAACTTTTTGAGTAAGTACTCCAACTAAATCAGGATAAAATGGTGACACAATTATTTCATCTTGAGTCGGTTCTTCAACCAATGAAGCTAATGCTTCTACAACAGCTATTTTCACTTCCATAGAAATACGTCTTAGTTGTAATGTATGAGCAATCTTAAAAATTGCTGGAAATGCTAACACATTATTTATCTGGTTTGGAAAATCGCTTCGACCTGTGGCTACCACATACGCTCCAGCTTCTCGAGCTAAATCCGGCATAATCTCAGGATCAGGGTTAGCCATAGCAAACACTACTGGTTTATCAGCCATGACTGCAATCATTTCAGGAGTAATAGTACCCGGTCCAGATACACCAACTACCACATCAAAACCAGATAAAACTGATGTTGGAGCACCAGACAAAGCTTCTTTATTACTAATTCCTGCAACTGCTTGCTTATACACATTCATGTCTGAACGTCCACGAACCAATGCCCCTTTACTATCAAAGACAACCAAGTCAGCTACACGAGGAAGATTATCAACAAACGAACACTCGCTGGCCCGACAGTTTGCTCCGAGAAGCATCTTGGCCACAGCTAGACCAGCTGCTCCAGCCCCAATAATTCCAACTTTCAAACTAGAGTAGGGTTTATCGATTACCTTAGCTGCATTTAAAAGTGCTGCTGCCACCACAATGGCTGTCCCATGCTGATCATCATGAAAAACAGGAATACCTAAATCTTGCAGTGATTCTTCAATCTCAAAACAGCGTGGAGCAGAAATATCTTCTAAATTAATAGCCGAAAACGTTGGGGCAACCTGGCGAACGAACTTGATAATTTCTGATGAATCTCTTGCATCTATAACAAGTGGAAATGAATCGAGGCCAGAAAAATGTTTAATTAACAAGGCTTTTCCTTCCATCACCGGGAGGGCTGCTTGCGGTCCAATAGCACCGAGTCCAAGGACTGCGCTGCCATCAGAGATAATTGCAACAGTACGACCGTTTAAGGTTAGCTCACGGGCTTTCGTAACATCTGCAGCTACCTCACGGGAAACTGCACCGACACCAGGCGTGTATACAAGTGATAAATCGTCAGCGTTTTCAATCGAAACCTTGGAAACAACTTCAAGTTTACCTTGATGTTTTTGATGGACTGCAATTGCAGCCGCAGCTATATCTTTCATATACTATTCCTTTGTTTTTTATCAGTATAACAGTTGATATACTTTTACAAATGGGAAACTTGCATGGCAGCCCGAAGCAGTGGATGACCAAACTTTCCAATTTCTTGTACTGTTAGTACTGCCAGTTGCTCTCTATCAGTAAATCCTCCAACTATTTTTTTAGGATTATTCAGTTGCGTTGTTTTGGGAAGCACATACGATTGCCTCACTTGTGACGTAGAATCAACTTGGTACTCAATAGCTGGTAAAAACTCAACCCTTCTCTTCGTTTCAGAACGAAATGCCTGTCCCTCAGGGTTATGTAACAGTTGCGCTCGTTGTCGAGCTAATTCTGCACCAAAAATAGCTGCCCACTCTTCAATCGCACTCACAGAACTACTTTCACCTCTAATGACTTTTTCAAGTTGTTTTCTATGAGCGTATGAATGCTTATGGAGTCTATAGATAGCATCCCAAATACCCATTCCTAAACCCACTAATCTTGTTATGGCTTCATCTTCTGTCGTAACATTTCCAACAAGGTATCCTTCAAAACCCGTCCCAAAATTTTCTTTTCTGACAGTTAACCAAGCTAAATATGCTTTATCCATTTTGTGTGAACGAGTAACTATCTCCTGAACTGTCGAAACATCACCAGCCCACTTTGCAAATTCTAAATAGTGTAAAAAAGGAGGTGTGTTTTACACACGCTGGCCACTTCTCTCTATAGAAGAACTAAATTCGGGACTACGAAAAGACATACAAACCTTCTTTTTTATGCTTTTAACCATCATAGTATATCTCTTTTATCCCAACTTTTAAGGGTTACTCTTTGCCAAACTAGTCGAGAACGTCTATAATCCTGACAAATAGGTGTTTTTCTCATCCGCGAGAAAAATACTGATCTTTAACTTTCAAATCATTAGCCCAGCGTTTTTACGTTTGGGAAGGAGCACAGATGCATAGTTTTACCCCATCTGAAAAAGAGCGGCTGTTAGCTGCTGATGAATCGACAGTAAACTGGTTGAAAAATCTCAAACCTGAAACAGTGACTAGTGGATTGTTTTTATTGTTCGATGCAGAACGGTGGGAACAACTTGAGTTTCTTGCATTACACCCACAGATTAAACCTCTTTGGACTTCTTATAGCCCAAAAAGGCTGGACAGTTCAAATAACCTATTAGCACTGAGTATGTATTTTTTGCACAAAATGTAATGTTTTTGAAAGTAGATACCCGACTCCGCGTCATAAAACCACGCGGAGTCAAATCTCAATACCCAACATAAAAAAATTTCACCTCTTGAATTTAGCAATTCATTTAGTTTATAAGAATATATCACTCAGTACTCTGAAAAAATGAAAGAAATCTCATGAAGTCTGACCCAAAAACATTGAATGAAGCAATCGAATTAGTCAATGAAGAACTGCTGCAAACATTTCTCAAAAAGCATAAAGACTATGGAAAAGGCAATATTCTCTCAATAAAAGAGTTGGGAATTGCCTTTCGGATCAGTGAAAAAGGGGAGCGACTTAAAAACTTACTCATGAAAAATGGCACTCCTGAAAATGAGTCAATCGAAGATACCTGGACTGATATCGGTGTTTATGCGATTATTGGCTTACTCTATAAAAGAGGATGGTTCCAAAAATTGGAAGTTGAATCAAAGAAATAGTAATCCTTACGGCAGTATGTATCGGTAGATTTCTTCTATTCTATTTCCATTAGCATTAATACTATCTTTTATCTCACTGCGACGATAACTGGCTTCATAACGACCTTCAAATGAAGCCCTCCAACCATTTTCCTTGTTGTATTCACCTCGGCGAATCCATACAATATTTCGATCAAATTCATATCGGTACTTTTCTTCAACAATATTTGTGTGTGAATGTTCAATTTTAAAGTGACACTCTTTTGGCATGTTGATAAAATCAATCTGACTACCTTCTACAAGCGTACTCTGTAAAGAAAACTCACCACCTACTTCAAGGTGCACCTTGCTATAACAAGGGTATACATTACCAACACGCAACACCAGTTGATGCCGAAAGACATCATGAAGCGTTATTGAATATTGTTTGTGATTCCACTCACTATCAACCTTGTAGTAACTATCCCCAACGTCATAGCGAAGCTGAGCTAGCAAAGTAATAAGAGCACCAGTATGAGGTTGCATAAATAGTATTATACCGTATTTTTATGATTGGCTCTGGAGTGCAATCTTAACCGCTCCATACACCGGATCACTCGCTTGTTGCACAAAGTTGATGTTAGTAAACCGAGCAGCCAACTGCTCCATAACTTTGCTGACAACTTCATCAAGTTCTAAAATTGATCCGGCAAAAACAACATCAAACAACTCATCTCCAGTATGCAATTTTCTTAAAACGGTACTAGCAGAAAGCACCATTTCTTGAATTTCTTCATCTAAAATTTTTGTGGCAACTTCATCACCTACTGTGACTGCCTGTGTACATAAGGGAGAAAGTCGAGCAATTTCGCTCTTTGTCAGGTCGGGATTATAAACTTCATTTTTTAAGAGAGCCATAGATGAAATCATGAAAAATTTGGCCACATACTCTTCTAAATAAGACTTAGGACCTCGTCCATCATAGCTTTTAATTGCTGCCTGCAACACTTTTCTACCAATACTATATCCAGATCCTTGATCGGCTAACAGGTAATCCATCCCAGAAGTTCTCGCCGTCTCGCCCTTACTATTTTTACCGTAACAAATACTGCCTGTACCACTCACTAAAATAAGTGCATTTTCATTTTTACTACCATTTGCTAAGGCAATTTCACTATCATTAAGCAAAATAAAGTTTTCAAATTGATAGTGAGCCAATGCACGTTTAAAAACGTCTTCGGCTTGGTCTCTCTCATCGGATGTATCGACTCCCGCTAAGCCAATGACAACCGCTTTAAAAGAAGTAATTTCAGTATTATTTTCGATAGCAACTCTAATAGCTTCAATCAAATTAAAACTAGCCGCCCCTACACTCGTAACCGTTAAACTAATGGGGCCAGAACTACCGGTACCAATCACTGTTCCATCTTGATCTACGCAAACAACATCGGTTTTTGTTCCTCCACCATCGACAGCTAAAAAAAATTCTGACATAGATATCTCGCTTCTAATCTACAATGTATGTGTTGCTTGCGATACAGTTTGTTTTTCAAGCTCCACTTCTTGCTTTTTTTGTAAATACAATAGCATTGTTTCAACATAGACTGCATGACTCCAAACTAGGGGAGTAGCAGAAAGGGACTCACCCGTATACGGATTTAGTTGTTCTCCCAATACCCCAGAGTTATACCTATGGTCGACAACCCATTGGAATGTTTTTTCAGCAAACTGGAGATCCTCTTGAGTCACTACTTTTTTTGCCAACTTCATCTGAGCTTCCCACAGTGTAGTAATAAACCATGGGTTTGAAGTATTAGTTGATTTAAAGTAGTTATCTTGTTCATACCGAATAAATCCACCGACCTCTGTCTTATTCCACAGTCGCTCTTTAACCTGCTGATAGGTCTTTTCAAAAAGAGGGTTATCTTGCGAGAACATACCAAAGTACCAAAGTCCAAAGAGAGAACTGGCATCAATAATTTCATCACGCACAAAACCTTCCTGACGATAGTATCCAATTCGTACAAACCCCTGAAGTCTCTCAGAAAATAAGTGAGTAACAGTCGCTTCTTTAATTTCCCTTGCTGCTTGTTTATACTCTCTCATATGATTTCGTTTATCGAGTAACTCTGAAAACTTGGCAGCAGCCATTAATCCACCATAGGTAGCTGCGCAAGTGTACGTTGAAACACCAATCTTTTCTTCCCAAAGGTCGTATGAAGCCAATGGAAGGCCAGTATCTTTATCTCTAAAGTTCATGAGAAAACGAGCCATTTTTTCAATCAGCGGTTTATACAGTAACTCTACAAACTCTAAATCCTTCGACTGTTCATAGTGATTCCAAAGTGCAAAAAGCACTCCAGCTGTTTCATCTTCCTGAATCGGAAGCTGCAAGATTTTATCTTTGAGCCACTCTCCCTGAGATGTGGCAGAGTGCCATGTCGATCCCAAACTCTCATCACTTCGATATCGGTGATGTAAATAGCCATCTGGATGTAACACATCTTTACAAAAAAGAAAAAAGTTTTTAGTAACCTCATGAAACCCAGCTTTATCAAGTGTGGTTGCAATAAAAGCGGCATCACGAGGCCACATATAGCTATAATCGTCCTTGCCATACTCGATCATTGCACTATCTCCACTAGCAATGATACTGCCGCGATTATCAGTGTGACTTCTTAAAATAAAAAGAGAAGTATCAAAGAGTTTTTTTTGTTCAGGAGGAAGATCTGTCGTCTGAAAATCTCTGGTTCTAATCCAAGCATTCCAAAAACTCTCAGTAGAATGAAGTATAGCTTTTGCCGGTTTATTCAATACCAAATCATTGAGCTCGTACGCTTCATCTAATGATTTGCCTGCTGCAATCCAGTAGTAAATCCTGGTTTTAGCTTTATGTTCACAAGAAGCACAGAAGCGAACGACTGAGTCTACCGAACCATGTTCAACTGCATTCTTACTCAACTCTCCGTCTTCGGCATCTCTAAAAGAACCTTCTTTACCTTCAAACTGGTAGGCTCCAACGGTGTAATCATCAATACCTGTTCCAGATTCTGTCTGGCCATTGACTATAAATACCCGTTTACCTTTGTAATGAACTACCGCATTGTGAGTGGGATCGTAAAATGCAGTGTTTCGTTTCTTTGATTCAGAAATGTGAAACACTTGGTGAAAGAACATCTTAATGTCAATGAATTCTCCAGAATGGTTATAAATGTCTACTTGGCGAACAAAAACATCCTTCTCGTTATACACCAAATCTTCCATCACGACAGTGATATTGAGACCTTCATTCTTACAGACCAAATACCCAACCATAGCTTCAGGTTTATATCCGAGTGAGATATTCCAAGAACCGTCATTGAGCCAAGAAAAAACACCATTTACTGAAATTCCGATACGATGCTTGTTCCCTGCCACATGGTTTTCAAGACCGACGTAGGGGTAATAAAAATCACGAACAAATCCAAATTTGTCCAGGCAAACTAACATCTGGCCGTTTCCTAGTGTCAAAGCTCGTGGCATACGCTCACTATAGCAGTTTTCTGCCTGAAAGAACAAGAGATCAAACCTATTCTTTGCAAAATAAGTATGAATATGAGATACTCTGAAATTAATCGTATCAGTTTGATGATTTAGTATTCACTATAGCGAGTACTAAAATCATTGCTACTTAACATGGAGGTTTAAGTAAAAATGGGTTTTTTAGAAATCTTAAACATATGGATCCTGCTTATAACAGGTATAGGAAGCATCTCCCTGATTTTGCACTTTATTTTTGAATATAAGAATTGGTTTGATCATCCCTTGTTGCAATTTGTCATGTTTGTTTTATTGCTTTCAACATATATCTGGAAACTACCAACTTTGTTGGTACTCAGTATTGCCATAGTCACCACTGTATATTTTGCAATAAATTTGTGGAGATTGGTAACAAAAACAGAAGGAAAACATTTTATTTAAATAGAACTCCAACGGTTACTGCGCCGGCTCTTTAGTCGGCGCTTTTTTTGTATCTGCTTAAAAAGTTATGGTAATAATCGCTCCTGCAAATCTGCCAACATAATAGTAAATCGTCGGTACGCTTCGTGTGGATCACTGTAAGGACTAAAGTAAGCATGCACATCCCCATCTGCAGCCCACTTGGTACACATGTAGTAAAAATGGTCACTTGTTTGTAACCTTCGCCAATCATCCAGTAGTTGAGAATCTGGTTGACTTTTAACTACTGTTTCGAGACCATACATAATTCTCAATGTATCTTGTTGATATTCGTTATCTCTCCAAGCAGTGATATCTCTATCTACATCTGCCCAAGAAATAGGTTCTACCACATCATAGGTATCAAGGTGATCTTTATCTAAACAATGTTTTCTAATTTTTCGATCACATACTGGAGTGAATACTTCAGTCGGTGTCACAAATGAGTTCCACTTTTTTTTCAAAAATTCCCCAACAAATGCCTCAAAAAAAGTAAAAATCCCCGTATCTTCCCACTGATGTTCACCAAACGTTTCAAAATCCATGAACAAATTCACATATTCATCTTCCGGATATATCTGGATCCACTCAAGATATTGGGTAACGGTTAATGGCCAAGCAGCCCAAGATTTCTCTGAAAAACGAAACGCAACATCGTCTGAAAGTTGCGCGTGCTTAAGTAGAACTGGCATCTTGTCTTTTGTCTGAGCCACATATGGTACGGTTCGTTTGCGCCCCCAAAGATATCGATCAACTCCTTCAGTTAACATCCCAACATAGCCCATATCTTCTACCATCTGAGCAATTTTGTTACTATAAATCAACTCAGTATTTCTAAAAGCACTAGGGCGAACTTTAAGAAGCTCAAAAACTTTATTTTCGTGCAGTTCGACTTGCTCTCTAAACTCTGTCTCTGAGTACAAACTTGCCAATGAGTGATAGTATGTTTCAGCTAAAATTTCAACCTGTTTGGTTTTAGCTAATTGTTGCAGTATTTCCAATAAATCGGGAGCATACGCTTCGACTTGCTCTAAGAAAATTCCAGATAGTGACATCGTAAAAGAAAACTCTGGGTACTTCTTAACTAACTTAAGCAGTAAACGCAACATCGGGCGATATGATTTATCAGCAACTTTTATAAAAATGTCTTTGTTGTCATCTTGAGATTGAGACTTAGAAAAATATCCAAAGTCTTTAGTACCGACATCAAAAACCGTAGCATCTGTTAAACGAAATGGTTGGTGTAGTTGAAAATAAAAACAAACTTTAGGCATGAGCGACTACTTTCCTAAGATAGCTCGCATATACGAATCTCTAACTTTGGTAGCTGCGTGAGTCCAAGTCAAGTTATCAAGGTCAGAGAGTTGAGAAGAAATAACTTGAGCTTTTTTATCAGAATTTTGTAGTAGTTCAATAATACTGGTAGTCATCCGATCAAGATCCCAAAAATCAAGAGCGATCGCTCCCGTCATAACTTCACTCACCCCAGCATTTTTTGAAGTAATGACTGGAGTATGTCGCTGAGCAGCTTCTAGAGCGACAAGTCCAAAAGGCTCAGAGATAGATGGCATCACAAACACATCAGCTCTATCCAACAACATGTCTCGCTGGGCACTTCTTACAAAGCCACTAAAAAGCACCGAAGCCGAAAGTTGTCGTTGTGCCGTAGTCAAAAGTAACTCGTGGTACATATCACCTGAGCCAGCAACAATAAACAAAGCTTCTGGAATTTGTTTTAACACAGACTCAGCCAACTGAATAAAGTATTGCACACCTTTATGAAGTGTTAATCTACCCATAAAGGCGATAACTGGACGTTTGTTAGCAAAATGATGAGAACCTGGGTCAGCGGGTTTTTTGAGTGGCAAAATACCATTATGAACCACATCGATTTTGTTAGCATCAACGCCATATTTATTCACTAAAATACTTTTTGTGTAGTAACTCACTGCAATCACTCGATTCGCAGCCATCACACCCTCGTACTCTGTTTCAGAAATAAACCTATTACCTTGAGCTAAACCTGCACGATCATACTCTGTACTATGTACATGAGCCACAAATGGCTTATGAATTTTCTTTTGCAGCTGCTGTGCAGCTGGGAATGACATCCAATCGTGAGCATGAATAACATCCGTTTGATAACCTACTGATTTTGATCGACTAGCAACTACGTGCGCATACTCTTGAACTTTTTGTTCAAGTTGTGAAGTGGGGAGGTTCCGCAACTTTTCTGGAGAAATTGTCTTATTCAAACTCACTTCTGTAACAACACCAGCAGAGCTATAGGTAGAGAAGGGGGGATACAAGATTTTTTTGCCAGTTTTTTCCCAAGTAGGATCAACACATGACACAATATTCATGTGGTTCACACCTTCAAGATAGTGATACGGCAACGCAAAGGTAATAGCTGTATTATCAGCCAAAGCTTCAGTCAACCCTTGGCAAGCTACACCCAAACCCCCACTATTGTGAGGTGGATACTCCCAACCAACCATAAATACATTTTTATTTTTCATAAGTGTTGCACTAAAACAGAGACCATATATATAGCCTTCCTTTCAGTGTAGTCTGTTTTGGCACTATATTTCAAGGGGAAAATAGTAAAAAAAATTAGTTCGTAAAGAAAAAACGCCTGGGTAAAAATGGGCAGAGTTTGGCTTGCTGGATTGGGCAGTCACCAATCTGGATTCTGCGAAGTTGCGTTACATGTGCCCCAACTTCTAAAACAGCTCCAATGTCATGAATCAGAGAACGAATATAGGTTCCAGAACTACAAAATACGGTACAGGTAAAAAATAATTCTTCATTTTTACTATCTCTTGTTACTGAAACGTCTGAAATTGACAGAATTTGAACAGTTCTAGTTGGCAATGAAACTTTCTCTATTTCGCCTGTCAAAGCAAGTTCATATAGCTTTTTACCACCCCTTTTTACTGCTGAAAAAGCGGGCACCGTTTGTTCTATCTCTCCTTGAAAACTCATAACAGCTTCAATAATATCCTCATCAGCAAGTTCTTGGACAACCTCCCAATTTGATTGTGTAACAATACGGCCAGCACTATCGTAGGTATCTGTTTCTACTCCCAATTTGCCAGTCACTGTATATCCTTTATCAAGTTTCAGAAAGCGTTCTTGTTGTTTCGTATACTCTCTCCCAACCAGCAACACTAGTAGTCCAGAAGCTAAAGGATCAAGTGTGCCGGTATGACCAATCTTTCTCACTGAGAATGCCTTTCTGGCCCAATTAACTAGCGTGTGACTGGAAACGCCTGTTGGTTTATCAACGACAAGTACTCCGGCCTTTTCTTGCAAGATGGTTTTGTAGGTATGACTTATGATCATGCTGCTATTCTAACATCACTACTATCCAACCCTTTATTTCTCCATTTTGACAATCTAGTTACTCAGCCAGTACACTAGTGGATACATATCTATGAACACTGCCCAATCTCAAATACCTACAGAAAAACTTGTCTCACTTTCTAAAGCTGTGAGAATTTCTATTATCACTATGTTGCATGAAGCGTTAAATGGACATGCCGCTGGAGCTATGGGTATGGCAGATGTTTTTACTAGCCTTTACTTTTCAATCCTCAAACATGATCCAGAAAAACCCGATTGGAACGAACGAGATTATCTGCTCCTTTCTGCAGGACATATTTGTCCAGCCTGGTATGCAACCCTAGCCGAGCGAGGATATTTTGACAAAAAAGAACTCTTAACCCTCCGGCAACTTGGCTCACGATTGCAAGGCCATCCACACCTCAACTCTTTGCCGGGCATTGAAAATACTTCAGGGCCGCTTGGGCAAGGGCTTTCACAGGCTCTTGGTGTTGCCCTTTCTCTCAAGCTCGACTCACAACCAAATCGTGTGTACTGCATCTTGAGTGATGGCGAACACCAAGAAGGTCAAACATGGGAAGCATACCTCTATGCAGGTGCACATGCTGTAAACAACCTCACGGCCTTGATCGATAGAAACCATATCCAAATTGGCGGTCCCACTGAGACTATTCTGCCACTAGATTCGCTCAAAGAAAAAATAGAGGCTTTTAATTGGAATGTCATTGAGGTTGATGGACACTCTCATCAAGAAATTATTGCTGCCTGCGCAACTGCAAAACAAACTACTTCTAAACCAACCGCAATCATCTGTAACACAACTCCTGGTAAAGGAGTGAGTTTTATGGAAAATAATTACCATTGGCATGGAAAATTTCCTGATGATACTGAAATGAAGCAAGCACTCGCAGAACTACAGACAGGAACACATGAATAAAAAAACAACTCGAGATGGCTTTGGAGAAGCATTGGTCGAAATTGGAAAAAACAACCACAAAGTTGTTGGACTCTGTGCTGACCTAACCGACTCAACCCGAATGCAAGCATTTTCAGAAACATTTCCAGATCGTTTTTTTGAAATGGGAGTAGCTGAAGAAAATATGATCGGTGTTGCTGCTGGATTAGCTCTGAGAGGAAAAGTTCCTATTGCTGCCAGTTATGCTACTTTTAGTCCTCAAAATGCCATGGGACCACTCCGTGCATCTGTTTGCTACTCAAAACTAAATGTGAAGGTGATAGGCGGTCATGCCGGAATTTCTACTGGCCATGATGGAGCCACCCATCAAGCACTTGAAGACATTGCGTTGATGCGGTCACTCCCTAATATGCTCGTCATCGTCCCAGCAGATTATTTTCAGGCAAAAAAAGCAACCCATGCGCTGGTCCAACATCATGGTCCTGCTTACCTGAGAATTGGTAAGTATGGAACTTCGACAGTCACAAACGAAGATTCTGATTTTGAAATTGGAAAAGCCCAAGTTCTCAAACAAGGAAGTACTGTTACGCTTATTGCTTGTGGCACTCTTGTGAGCGAAGCTCTAGAAGCCGCAAAAACACTAGAAGAACATAACATTAGCACTGCTGTCATCAATATGCACACCATTAAACCACTTGATCGCTTTGCAATTCTTGATGCCACTCACTCTGATCTCATCATCACTATGGAAGAACATCAAGTTATTGGCGGCTTAGGTTCTGCTGTTGCCGAAGTTCTGGCTGAACTACCACATCATCCACCGCTACACCGGATCGGTGTACAAGATAGTTTTGGAGAATCGGGCCCTGGAAAAGCATTACTTAAAAAATATGGTTTGGATGCCTCAGCTGTGGTAAAATTGGTGCTCTCTGAGTTATAACAACACTTTTTGACACGAAAAAGCGCCAGGCAAATTGCCTGGCGCTTTCTTTCTAATTTACATTACTTTTCATCAATGACTGGAACCTCGTAGGTCGGCAACTTAGAGGGAATCTCAATATCCTCTATCGAGAAAGCCGCCACTGGTACTTTAATAACCCAAGTCGGGAACTTGTCACAGATAACGTTTGTGCCTGAAATAAACCAGCCAACAAATTTTTCGTCAAACACAATGTCCCCAGGTTCTGGCAACTTTGTTTCTGATAAACACATCTCTGCTGCCATACCAAAGGCGGCCTCAAAAATGATGCCTCTCGGCCCCATATTAAACTTGACCTGTTTAATGGCCTGAGTCACCCATCGAGCGACGCCGGCCAGATCTCTCACTTCTAAACCTAAGAAAAAGCTGACATCAACCGGGATCTCAAAACTAACACTTGGTAGAACCAATCCATTGAACCCCTGAGAAGGGAGCACCATGCTCCTCTTACTCATCTGAGTAACAACGAAATTCGAGAGAGCTGGCCCCTCTAAGGAGGTCCAACCATTGCTCAAATAAAATCGGTCCCCATTTGGGAAGCCGATTTCTATCAGGAGGTTCTGATCCAGGTTATAGACTTGAAATGTTCCCCTTGGGAACCGAAATGCCTCATGCGGCATCGTCTCATTCAAGCTATAACCCTTCTGTACAACTTCTGGAAAATGACGAAGCAGCCGCAAGATAGTAGCAATAGCCATGCCGTCTGGTCCAACCGGGTCCAACTTCATATTCGGAAAACCGTTCTGAGCGAAAAGCCAGTTCAGAATGGCTACGTCATTACTTGCCATTCCGATCAGCTCCGGTTTATCTTCGGCCAGAAGGCGCTGAGCCAGCGCCAATGCTTGAGGATAATGCCTAGGCGAGAAAAAGGCCTTCTGACCTTCATTATTTGTGAAATGCCAGTCTGCATAGGGGGCAAATTCCCCCTCACCTTGCAAAGCAAGCTGTCTCGATAAAAAATCAGGGGCAAAAACCCCAGTTGCTGCCGCCACTAAAGGCGACGACCAAGCATAGGGAGCTTCAGATTGATATACAGAATTCATTTAATTCTCCTCGAGTTAAAAACTCTTGATTGAAGTTATTGAAATTATAGTAAAAAAGAAAGAAGCTTTAACGACGATCGCCCTAAGATACACAATGGCATCCACAGCAATCATCGCCAAATGCTTCTCTCCAAGAATTATTAAGGAACACACTTTTCAAACAGAGTGTTATAGATACTCAAAAAGTAGCTTATTATATCATAATAACCCAATTATATAGACTTATAGGATGAGATTGACTACTTTTGACACCCTGAACAATAATAAGTGCCTCGACCAGCAATTTTTTCTTTCACGAGAGCTGACCCACAATTAAAACAAGGCTCACCTTCACGTCCATACACCAGCACTTCTTTCTGGTAATCTCCAGAAAACCCATCAACATGACGAAAATGCTCAATCGTAGCTCCACCAAGTGCAATACCTTTCTCCAAGACCTGCTTTGAAGCATCTAGAAGATTCTCAGCCTCTTCAAAAGAAAGTGATTTCCCCGGACGAAGCGGATGTATGCTGGCCAGGTTTAATGCATCGCAGGCATAAATGTTTCCAAGACCACTCATAATTTTAGAATCTAAAATAGCTACTTTAATAGGTCTTGCTGTGCGCTGAAGTTTAGAAAAAAAATAATCTGGTGTTACTACATCATCAATAACATCTGGAGCATACTTGGCATACTCCCTTTGGACTGCTTCTTCATCCATATGCTTCACCCATCCAAAGATTCTTTGATCATTAAAGTACAAAGCAGCATGAGAACCAAGGTCAAACCAAACCCGGGTGTGATTGCTTGGTAACTCTTGGACCCAATCTAAAGTAGGGTGACCACCTCCCAGCCGTTCCTGGTCATCCACATAAATAAGTTGACCAGTCATTTTTAGGTGCACTAATAAACTAGTGCTATCAGAAAGGTGGATGCGAATAAGCTTTGCTCTACGCGAAACCTCAGTAATAGTTTTTTCCATCACCAAAAATTGGTCGCCTACAAATGATTTTTCTTTGAGTACTGTGAGAGAGTTGATAGTTTTACCGGGTAAAACCTGTTGTAATCTTCTAACAACGGTTTCAACTTCGGGAAGTTCTGGCATATATGCTATATTCTACCATCCTTAGTTTGAGCTAAAACAGAATGTCCTTCCGCCGGGACTGCTCGTCGCTTCGATCCTGCGCGATGGCAGATCTACTGAATGCTACTATTTCACTGCCATAGCGAACCAGGCAGTCTCATTCCATGACACATCCACATACAAAAAAACAGCCGCTTGGCTGTTTTTTTGTATGTGGGTCCGCCGGGACTCGAACCCGGGACGCCCAGCTTAAAAGGCTGGCGCTCTAACCGACTGAGCTACAGACCCACTCTTATTTTCTAAACTAAATAGAAACATAAAGAACTGAAGTATTTTATCTCAAAACACTCGAATATTAAAGAGGTAGTAATCGCACTATGGACTAAAGCCAGAAAGACACTTGAAATTCAGACCAAAATTATAGATACTACTAGTTAAGTAAGGATACCCAGTACGCATGCCAAGCAACAAACTTCTCTACATTCTTCCAGACGTTACCTATTATGCAGAGCTCCTGCCCACTAAAAAAGAGTTCACCTTTGCAGTACAGTCATTTCGTCAAATAAATGGTGAATACTTAAATGACACTGAGTTTCTACCCGAGAATATTGAAAAACTTTTCAGTAAATTTAAGGGAGAAACATTCACATCCCTAGTTTTACCTGATTTTTTGTTTACTAATACTATTGTCACTGTTAAAGAAACTGACGAGACAAAAGTTATAGCTCATCTTAAAGAAACACTCTTGCCATCTTTAGGACTCACTACTGACACCCACTATGTAAATTCGTTTGTCCTCACTCAATTTAAAGGTGAATCTAGAGTTCAAATTTCTGCACTTGAAAAAAGTGTTCTTGCCGCAATCAGAGTAAGTGCTGCCGAACACAACATTAGTATTGAAGGTATCAACTCTCTGAGTTGGACCTCAAAATCAATTATTTCTTTAGAACCGTCCATTAGCATCCTTCAGGTTGGTAGTAAACTCTACTCAGCCTTACACTATATTGGCATTGACCAAACAACTGTCGCCGAACTTGATGAAATTCCCAACATTGTCGAAACAATTAAAACACTCAAGGGTGGTGAACCAAGCATTCAAACTATTTACTTGCTTTCAAACTCGCTTGTAGAGGAGACACTGACAGATCAACTCAAAGCTACGCTCCCTATTCAGCAACTTGCATCTTTCAAGGAAGAGGACGCTAAGATGCCTTCATATATTAAGCAAATTATTGAATCAGGTATGAAAACGCTCTCAATCCCTGATTACCTCACTCCATCATTCAAGCTTGAGAAACCTTTTGATTCTGATTTAGAAATTATTACCAAGGCTTCAAATCAAATTACCAAAGAAAACAGTGAGACCGATGATGCAGTGTCATCAAAAAAGAAAGAGAGTGATATGCCCAAAACTTCAAATACCGAAAAAGATGAGTTACCAACCCCAACACTTCCAGAAAAAACTGAGAGTGGAGCAGCTCTTTCGACAGGAGCACAAGTTAAGAAACTCGATTTAAGTGCACCTATCAAAGAAGATGAAGAAAAAGTTGAAACCGAAGCTGAAAAAGAACCAGAAACTACACCCGTAGAAAAAATCAAGGCAGTAGAAGAAACTTCGAAAAGCGAGGAAGACGTTGAAGAAACCACCACAGCTACAAAAGAAAAAGTTGAAACACCTGCTGCAGAAGAGCCCTCTACAGAGGGTATTGACCTAAGAAAATTTTCTAAAGAAGGTGCCACCATGACTCATGAAAAAAAATCACCAGTAACTACTAGTTCGGCTGTGAAAGGGACAGTAATTAAAAATAAGTCAGGAGTAGGAAATATGTTGAAAATGGTCTTTATCACTTTAGCTGTCTTCTTTGCAACCGTTGCTGTAGGAGTTGGTGTAGGACTTGGTCTTCTTAAATTCACACAGAACGGCACAGAACTTACTCCAGCACCTGTAGTAGTGGAAGCTCCAGAAACTACAGAGGAAGCCAGTGCATCGGCTGAAATTGAAGAAGTAGCTTTTGTTCCAGATGAATATACCGTTCTCGTTGTTAATGCAACCACAAAAGCCGGATATGCCGGAACAATAAAAAGCTCTCTTTCGGATGCTGATTTCACTACCATTGATGCGGCAAATGCAAAGGGCGACTATGATGAAGGCAACTACCTCTTGGTAGCGGAAGAAATCCCAGGACTCAAAAAATACGTTGAAGACGCAACTGAGTTGAGCTTCACAATAGACACAGACACTAAGGATGTAGAGGACACAACAGAAAAGTATGACATTGTAGTTGTACTTGCCGAATAATTTTTGTCCCTTGTTCTCATAAAAAAGAACGATATAATTCAAATTGTCTGACCGACATACACATTATGTATACTTAAACACACAGTGTGTCTGTTGTTCTTTTTGTTGTTAAATTAGTAAGTAAACACAGAAAAGATCACAATCATGGCTGCCGAGTTACATATTTCTATCTCAGCTGAGACCCTTTTTTCCATTGGTGGTATTGCAATCACCAACTCAATGTTAACTAGTTTGGTTGTCAGCGGCCTCATTATTTCTTTTTGCCTCCTTGTTAGGACGCAATTGAAAAATACTTCAAACCCAAGAGGTCTTCAAAACTTTGCAGAATGGATTGTTGAATCCCTCCACAACTTAGTACACGGCGTAACGGGTGACTTGAAAAAGACCCGTCTTTTTTTACCTTTTATCGGTTCATTTCTTCTTTGGATTCTACTCAATAACTGGTTGGGACTTCTTCCAGGGGTAGGAACAATTCGCATTCTCGAAGGAGAGACTACCACGGAAGAACATGCCAGTATTGTAGAACAAGTGCATGCCGCTGAAACTGAAATAATTGATGATGCCCATACTCAGGAGTCTCTTGTTATTTCTAATGAAGAACTAGAAACAGGAAACGAAACTGCCGCTGCAGAAGAGCACGCTGTTACCGCTATTCCAATCTTCCGCCCAGGCACCGCAGATCTAAACACTACTATCGCACTCGCGCTTATTTCTGTCTTTGTTACTCAAGTAATTGGAGTCAACGCGCTCGGACTCAGCTACTTTAAAAAATATGTTAACTTCTCAAGCCCTATTATGTTCTTTGTGGGTATTTTGGAACTGGTTTCAGAATTTGCAAAAGTTATCTCTTTTGCTTTCCGTCTCTTTGGAAACATATTTGCCGGAGAGGTACTACTCGTAGTTATTTCTTCGCTTATTCCACTCATCGTTCCAATGCCATTTTATGGACTCGAGCTGTTTGTTGGATTTATTCAAGCACTCGTTTTTGCAATGTTATCATTAGTATTTTTTAACATGGCCACCCAAAGCCATGACCAACATTAAAGAAAGTAGGAGGAAACGTATATGTCAACAGAATTCGCAGTTGCATTTGTTATGGGTGTCGGAAGTATCGGCCCAGGTTTAGCTATCGGTATGCTTGTAGCTAAAGGACTTGAAGCTATTGGAAGAAACCCAGAAGCAGCAGGAAAAATTCAAACTAATATGATTCTTGGTATTGCCTTTGCTGAAGCTATTGCTATCTATGCATTGGTAGTTGCCCTAATCTTAAAGTTTGTATAAACACATAGAAATCGTCAAAAAAAAGGAAACCCCTCATGGATATACAACTCACTCAGATTCTATTTCAGATCATTAACTTTTCTGTTGTAGTTGGTGCAGTCGGATTTCTTCTATTCAAACCTGTTCTCAAAATATTCGATGAGAGAGCAAAACGAATAGCAGAAGGTGAAAAGGCTGCTACTAAGGCACAAACAGCATATGCTGAAATTGAAAAAAATCGCAAATTAACTGAAGCCTCATTGAAAAAAGAGCGAAGTGAAATTGTGAAAGCAGCCCAAGCTGAAGCTCTTGAGCGAAAAGAAGCAATCATTGCTGATGCCAAAGTTAAAGCCAAAGCTTTGACAACTGAACTTCAAGCTCAATGGGAAACCGAGAAAATTGCTCTTTTCAAAAAGTCACAAACTGATATGGCCGAAGCTGTTCTTTCTATCTCAGAAAAAGTAATCGCTTCGACACTAGATAAAAAGAATGCTCAGAAACTTATTGATACAGAGCTAAAAGAAATCATTAAAGCCCTCTAAAAGTAACGTATGAAAACAACTACCATAACCGTCATTGCAACCAGCGCTCTTGAGCTTACAAAAGTACAAGTGGAAACTATTAGTACTGCTGTCAAAAAAAAGTATGACGTTTCATCTGTAACTATCGAAAAGGTTGTGAATCCAGCTCTTATCGGTGGCATTAAACTGACAATTAACTCAGTTGAGTTTGATGGCACTGTGCAAGGTAAATTGGCAAAAATTAGATCACAGCTGTTGAACCAGTTATAGAATATTGAAAGCAACTCCAATGAAAAAACAACAGACACCACCAGCATTTACTCACTCCTTGGCAAATCTTGTTAATAAAATCGACACAACTGTTCACTCTGAAGCAGTAGGAACCGTTATGTCTTTTGGAGACGGAGTGGTAAAAGTCAAAGGACTCGACGATGTCCAATCTGGTGAATTGATTGATCTTGGAAAAGAGCAATTTGGTCTGGCACTTAATCTTGAGAAAGACTCAACAGGAATTGTTGTTCTTGGTGATGCTGGACACCTCTCGGCTGGTACTACTGTTAAAAGAACCGGTCGCATTCTCTCAATTGGCGCTGCTGACTCAATTTTAGGTCGTGTGGTTGATGCCCTTGGTCAAGCAGTAGATGGAAAAGAAGAAATTCATGTAGATAAATACATGCTCATGGAAAAAAAAGCTCCTGGCATCATGCCTCGAAAGTCAGTCTCTGTACCGATGCAAACAGGTATCAAAGCTATTGATGCCATGATTCCAATTGGTCGTGGTCAAAGAGAGTTAATTATTGGTGATCGTTCAACTGGAAAAACTGCAGTTGCCCTTGGAACTATTCTGAACCAAGCTGATCAAGATGTTATCTGTGTCTACGTCTGTATTGGTCAAAAAGCCTCATCACTAGCTCAAACAATTCAAGTTCTCGAGGATAGAGGAGCTATGAGCTACACTACTATTGTGGCTGCAACGGCATCTTCGACAGCTGCCGAACAATTTTTAGCACCTTACGCAGGTCAGTCGATTGCCGAGTACTTCTTAGAAAAAGGTAAAGATGTTTTAATTATCTTTGATGACCTAACAAAGCATGCCCAAGCATATCGTGAAATCTCATTACTCCTTCGTAGACCGTCTGGCCGTGAAGCCTATCCTGGTGATGTTTTCTACTTACACTCTAGACTCTTAGAAAGAGCCTGTCGTCTTAATGATGAAAATGGCGGTGGCTCAGTAACGGCACTCCCTATTATTGAAACACAAGCAAATGACGTTTCAGCATATATCCCAACGAATGTTATTAGTATTACTGATGGACAGATCTATCTAGAAGCTGACCTTTTTAATTCGGGAATGAAACCAGCTATTAACGTTGGACTTTCAGTTTCTCGTGTTGGATCAGCTGCCCAAAGAAAAGCTATGAAACAAGTTGCAGGAACTATGAAACTTGATCTGGCTCAGTTTAGAGAACTGCAAGCTTTTGCTCAATTTAGTTCTGACCTTGACGATAAAACCAAAGCCATTCTCGACCGAGGTGAGCATGTGAATGCCATTTTAAAACAAGGATGGGATGCACCACTCAAAATGGAAGAACAAGTCATTGTTATCTACGCTGCTGTAAAGGGCTACCTAGACGGTGTCGCAATTGAAAATATGCAGAAATGGGAAAGTGAGTACGTAACGTTCATGTATTCTTCCTATCCACAGATTTTAGAGAGCATTGCAAAAGAACAAAAAATAATCGAGTCAACAGAAGAAGAACTTCAGAGTGCTATCAAAGCTTTTAATGACACTCACCCAGACTTAGTTCCAGTAGTAGAGGAGTAGTTAGTACGGATTCTGTATGCCGAATACACGACAAATTGTCCAAAGAATCAAAACTGCGGGTAACATTTCAAAAATCACTAAAGCCATGGAAATGGTTTCAGCGAGTAAGATGAGACGTGCTCAAGCAGCAGCTTTGGCGACGAGACCCTACACCGAAGCACTTCATGACTCACTTGAATCACTTGCTGCCGCTTCAGGGGCTGCAGCCCATCCTCTCTTAACCGAACATCCTGAAGGCGATGATGTTGCCGTTGTTATCTCAACCGATAAGGGCCTTTGTGGCAGTCTAAATCCCACTTTGTTTAAAGAAATAATAATCTGGTTGAAAAAAAATCCCAATGGAAAAATTATTGCTATTGGAAAAAAAGCTGTCGCCTTTGCTCGTAGTACAGGTATTGATATGTATGCACAGTTTACTGATCTACCAGATCAAATTGTTTCATCAGATACTATTGCCATCAGCGCGCTCATTCAAGAACGATTTTTAGACAAAGAATTTAAATCAGTGTCTCTTATTTATATGGACTTTGTAACCACACTGGTGCAAAACGTTAAAGTCCAGCAAGTACTGCCACTTCCTAAAATTGAGTCTTCCGAAGAAGCTCTTGTAGATAAAGTAAATGAAGCAGAATATATTTTTGAACCAAGCGCGGAAGCCATTTTAGGCGATCTCTTACCCTATTACTTAGAAAACAGTATTTACCAAGCATTTCTTGAGGCTCGAGCCAGTGAGCATAGTGCTCGTATGGTAAGCATGAAGAATGCAAGTGAAAATGCTGGAGAACTTATGGACGACCTTCGTTTGGTTTACAATAAATCACGTCAAGCTAGTATCACTGGAGAGCTTCTTGACGTAGTAACCGCCCTATTAGCACAAGATACAAAGAAAGCACAGTAACCTCGATTACTCTAAAAAAGGATACCTATGACCACTAAAATTACTACAAATACCGGAAAAATTACTCAAATTGTGGGTCCTGTTGTTGATATAGAGTTTTTAGAAAAACTCCCCGCTATCTACACAGCGCTTATTCTTGATCACACCACCGGAGAAAAGATTTACTTTGAAGTTGAACAACAAATATCAGAAACTGAGGTTCGTTGTATCTGCCTCTCTTCGACTGATGGACTGAGCAGAGGACTGATTGTCAGTGATACTGGAGCTCCAATTTCTGTCCCTGTTGGAGAAATCACTCTGGGAAGAGTTTTTAATGTTACAGGTGATGTCATTGATAATGGTAAAGAACTTCCAAAAGGTCATGCTGTTGCACCAATCCATAGAGCAGCTCCAAAATTAGTTGACCTTGAAACAAAACCAGCAATGCTCGAGACAGGTATCAAAGTTATCGACCTCATCTCACCATTTGCAAAAGGTGGAAAAGTTGGTGCCTTTGGAGGTGCCGGTGTGGGCAAAACGGTTATTATTCAGGAACTGATCCGAAATATTGCTGAAGTCCACAAAGGCCACTCTGTCTTTGCTGGAGTAGGGGAGCGTACCAGAGAAGGTAACGATCTCTACTACGAAATGAAAGAGTCAGGAGTTCTTGCTAGTACGGTTATGTGCTTTGGTCAGATGAACGAGCCACCTGGAAACAGATTGAGAGTTGCACTTACAGCACTCACCATGGCAGAACATTTCCGTGATGAGAAAAATGAAGATGTATTGTTCTTTATTGACAATATCTTTCGTTTCACACAAGCTGGAGCTGAAGTGTCAGCGCTCTTAGGTCGTATTCCATCAGCGGTGGGATACCAGCCAAACCTGGCAACTGAGATGGCAGCTTTACAAGAGAGAATTACATCAACAACTAAAGGTTCTATTACTTCAATTCAGGCCATTTATGTGCCGGCTGATGATTACACTGACCCAGCCCCTGCTACAACATTTGCCCACATTGACTCAACCATTTCTCTTGATCGAAGACTCGCTGAGCAAGCACTCTTCCCAGCTGTTGATCCACTTAATTCATACTCAAAAGTACTTGAACCAAACATTGTGGGACAGGAACACTTTGATGTCGCTCGAGGAGTACAAAAAATTCTTCAACGATACAAAGAACTACAAGACATTATTGCTATCCTCGGTATTGATGAACTCAGTGAAGAAGACAAAAAGGTCGTTTCCAGAGCTCGAAGAATTCAAAGATTCTTATCTCAGCCATTCTTTGTGGCCGAACAGTTCACTAATATTCCTGGACAATATGTATCCATTGCTGACACAGTTCGTGGCTTTAAAGAAATTCTAGAAGGTAAACATGATGCTCTACCAGAGCAAGCATTCTACATGGTCGGAAGTATTGAACAAGCAATTGAGAAAGCTAAAACCCTGTAACACTCATCATGCAAAAACTGAAGCTCATTGTTGTATCACAAGAAAAGAAACTGCTCGAAACTGAGGTTGAGTCTGTTTCGGCTGTTACAACAGAGGGAGAGATTACCATTTTGGCTCGACATATTCCGCTTTTTACCAAGTTAATCACTGGAGAACTCCGTTATATAGCAAATGATACTGAATCTTCGTTAGTAGTGTCTGATGGGTTTCTAACCATGAATCCAAATAACGAAGTGACAGTTATGGTTGATAGTGCTACGCTAGTCCGTGATATTAGTATTAAACAAGCCGAAGAAGCCATTGCAGCCGCTAAAGAAACTATGAAATTATCAGAGGATAGGCGCGAACTCATCTTGGCAGAAGCTTCCCTTAAAAGAGCCATGCTCGAAATCAGAGTTGCTCAAAAACGAGGTTCGACAATATAAAAAAGCATACCTATCTTTTCTGCTTGTCAGAGAGAAAAGACACTGTATACTAGGAACATTATGCCAAAAGAAGACACAAACACAATTAAATTAACCAAAGATGGTCTTGAGGAACTCCAGGCTGAGTTATCTGAACTTAAAGAGATAAAGCTTATGGCTGTCATTAAGCGTGTTGCAAAAGCTCGCGAATATGGTGATCTGTCTGAAAATGCAGAATACCACAGTGCCAAAGAAGAACAAGAATTTATTGAGACCAGAATTGAAGAAATCGAACATGTGCTCTCAAGGGCAGTGGTCATCAAAAATACCAGAAGTCAAAGTACTGTTGGTGTTGGTTCAACTATTGTGGTAACAAAAAAAGGTTCTTCCGCAAAGAAAACATTCTATTTAGTTGGAGAGTTTGAAGCAAACCCACTCGAAAATAAGATTTCGAGTATCTCACCACTCGGGAAAGCTCTTGTCGGAAAGAAGAAGGATGCAAAGGTCATGGTCAAGGCTCCAGCCGGGGAAATTGAGTACACAATCGTAGAAATAAAATAAATACACTACAAAAAAACTCAAAGTCCCGACCTCAACCATCGGGACTTTTTAGTTTCTATACAAAAAGGAATAAAAAATCTTGATATACTATACAAAGATACAGAAAGAGGAATCACTTATATGTCACGAATAGACGAAACAATTCAAGCTAAACTTGATAAACGCAAACAACTCGAAGAAGCTGGAGTAGAAATCCACCCATACGCTTTTGATAAAAAACAAACACTACGTACTTGCCGAGATTCAGAAGGACAAACCGTTCAGACTGCAGGTAGAATTATGTCAATCAGAACACACGGAAAAGTACTTTTTTTTGATTTGCAAGATTCAACAGCTAACATGCAGGTCATGGTCAAAAAAACTGAAATTGCTGAGGCAACTTTTAAAATGCTTAAAACTCTCGTCGATCGAGGAGATTATGTTGGTGTAACAGGATCAGTCCTAACAACACAAACTGGAGAAATTACAATCTTAGCTACTCAGGTCGAATTTTTAGGCAAAGCACTTCGACCAATACCATCCGAATGGAATGCCGCTAGTGACAAAGAAACCCGTTTCAGAAAACGATACCTCGACATGCTCATTAACCCTGAAACCAAACGTGTGCTAGATGCTCGGTGGTTAATTCAAAAAGAAATTAGACGTTTTTTACAAGACACACATGCATTTGTAGAAGTAGAAACTCCTATTTTACAACCACTCTACGGTGGCACAAATGCAACCCCCTTTACTACCCATATGAATGCGCTTGATAGTGATTTTTACCTACGAATCGCTCCAGAGCTCTATTTAAAACGCCTTATTGTTGGAGGCTATGATCGTATTTTTGAAATTGCCAGGAACTTTAGAAATGAAGGACTTGATCAAACACACCAACCAGAGTTCACTATGATTGAGTGGTACGAAACATACGCGGACTATCATCGAATGATGAATGTAGCTGAGGACCTAGTGAAACACCTCGCTTTTGAACTCTACGGGAACCATACAATAACTGTAGGAGACCAAGCTATTGATATTGGTGGAGCCTGGCCAAGAGTCAGAATGGATGAAGCCCTCAAAGAACATGCGAATATTGAGTTTGAAACACTTTCTGATCAAGAAGCTGAAACTCTATTAAAACAACACAATATCGAACTTAAAAGTGAATTTACCAGAGGAAAAGCTCTGTTCGAACTTTTTGATGAGTTAGTAACTCCTCACTTGATCGCACCAATTTGGATCATTGATTATCCACGAGACATTAGCCCGTTATCAAAAGCGCACCGCAGGAACCCACAATTAGCCGAACGCTTTGAAGCCTACATTGGCGGAAAAGAGCTCGCCGACGGTTGGAGTGAGATTGTCGACTCAGTTGATCAACGAAACATCTGGGAAAATGAACAAAAAAACATGCTCCATGGTGACGCCGAAGCCCATCCACTTGACGAGGACTTCCTTGAAGCTATGGAATACGGCATGCCACCACTCGGCGGTATCGGTATGGGAATTGACCGTTTAGTGATGTTCTTAACTAATACTTGGAGTATTAAAGAAGTCATTGCCTTTCCAACTCTTAAGCCACTTGTTCCACTTCATATAGAATCTAAAACTACTCAAACAAAGGAACAAACTACTAAAAATGTGGTACTTCCCCCAAGAGAAGAAGCAGAAGCCCTACTCGAAAAATATATTTCTGAAGAAGCACTTCGTCACCATTCACAGATGGTAGCTCAAGCTATGCAAGCCTATGCCCAAAAGCTCGGAGAAAACGAAGAGCTCTGGTACCAAGCAGGTTTGCTCCACGATCTAGACTGGGAAATGTACCCCGACGAGCATCCAAATAAGGCCATTTCAGAAATTCTAACTGCATATCCTCAGGAAATGCTCGATGCTATAGCTGCTCATGCCCCCGACCGGACCGGCAAACACCCAACCACACTGATTGAGCGCTACTTATTTGCTTGTGATGAAATTTCTGGTTTTATTCATGCGGTTTCACTGATGCGACCAGCAGGATTTGAAGGCATGAAACCAAAATCAATAAAGAAGAAACTCAAAACAAAAGGCTTTGCAGCGAATGTGAGTCGAGATGATATTGAAGAAGGACTAACACTCATTAATACATCTGCCGATGAGCATTTTGCCTTCTTAATTGAAGTCTTTTCAAAGTAACATATAAAAAAGCTACTAGAATACTACCCCTTTGGGGTGGTATTCTTTTTATATGGCAAGAAGAGAAGAACTATTTATACCGAGACGAGACCTTAACCCTGATGGGAGCCCCAAAGTTCATACAGCAACTAATAACCCAAAAAAGCCTCGTCCTTCAAGGTTCGGAGTTATTTCACACAGGGAAAAACGGCATAAACATAGTGGATTTGGTGATGACGGCTTTAATACTAGAGAAGTTTTATTAAAAGAACGGGCAAGACAACAAGCCTTTCTTGAGGCAGTTAATGATGCTCTACTTGGTTCAAGAGAGGATCAACTTGATGATCATCAAGAAATAACGCAAGCTGAAAGAAAAATACAAATCATCGAACTCAAGCGGTTACTCGATACCCTGTATCACCGACTGGACCAACAACAAGATATTTTTTGGAGAAATGAAACCAGTGATAAAATTAAAGATACTGAACAAGAACTTGAACAGCTATCATATTTGGCAGATGGAGAAGATTCTTGGTTAGAATGGAAACACGGAGATCGATTTGATGGTGTAAATATGTCAACCAAAAATGATCCTGATGCAACAAATAGCTTCGAGTATCAACCCGAGAGAGGTGAGGATTTATCCAGCTTGCTTGCATCCGAACGATTATTTCAACAAGCAAAGCCTACAGCTGCAAAAACAAGAAAAAGAACTGTGCAACACATTACTGGAAACACAGATATTCCTCATCCTGAAAAGACACCTAAATCTACCTACAAATAACAGTAGCATCTGCTATACTACACCTACTTAAAAACAACAAAAGCGCCTGAGACAGTTAGCTCCTGTCGATGCTGCTTGGAGTCACAACCAAGCCGGGTATGCCCGTCACAGCTGGAATAAGTATGAAGAGGTGGCACCGTTCTTCTTTTCAAGAACCCTCTTACTTGTATCACTTTTTTGTGGTCGGGTAAGTTTTTTTTTACCCCAACACAGAACCTAAGTGATACCGTAAAAAGTATATGCACAGAGTGCAGAAAGGGTGCGATGTTAGATATTCAATTCATCCGAGATAACCCAGCGATTGTAAAAACAGCTTGTAAAAATAAACAACTTGACTCATCAATAATTGATGAACTCCTCGCCGTCGACGAAAAACGCAGAAAACTTCAGTATGAGGTAGATTCAATTCGACAAAAAGCCAATAAAAACGCAGAGACTGTTAAGATTGAAGTCCAAAAGTCTGGCAAACCATCAGCCGAACTCATTACAAAAGGTAAAAAACTTAAAACTCAGCTACAAGGTATTGAACCTGAGTTAAAACTTGCCGAAGAGGCTTATCTAGAGCTCATGTACTCAGTTCCCAATGTACCTGCAAATGAAGTTCCTATTGGAGAAGATGAAGAAAGTAACGTAGTCATTAAGACGGTGGGTACTCTACCAACATTTGACTTTAAACCAAAGCAACATCACGAACTAATGGAAGAGCTCGATTTAATCGACACGGTCAGAGCCGTTCGTATTGGTGGTTTTAGATCATACTTTCTCAAAAACGACGGACTTTTACTTGAACAAGCTATCTTGATGTACGCCCTCAAAAAACTGCAGAACGAAGGCTTTACTCCAATGTCAGCTCCAATTTTAGTAAATCAAGAAGCAATGGTTGGCACTGGCTACTTTCCTTGGGGAAAAGAGGACCATTACCGAACTCAAGATGGTCAAATTCTCGCTGGAACTGCAGAAGTTTCTCTCACCGCATACAAAATGGGTGAGACCCTTAACGAAGCAGATTTACCATTTAAGATGGTCGGAATATCTCCCTGTTTCAGAAGAGAAGTGGGCACTCACGGGAAAGATACCCAAGGAATTATCCGTGTGCACCAATTCAATAAAGTGGAGCAAGTAATTTACACTATTGCAGACGAAGCTGAAACACAAAAATGGCATGAAAAAATGGCTGGATTCTCCGAGCAACTACTCAAAGATCTCGAACTTCCTTACCAAGTACTCTTAATGTGTACTGGAGATATGGGAGCAGGACAAAGAAAAAAATACGATATTGAAACTTGGTTCCCTGGACAAAGCAAGTATCGAGAAACCCACTCCGCTAGTTATTTTAATGATTTTCAATCAAGACGACTCGGCATTAAATACCAAGCAAAAGATGGCACTACCAAACATGTCTATACCCTCAATAACACTATGGCCGCTACCCCTCGACTCCTAGCTGCTGTCATTGAGAACTACCAGCAAGCTGATGGGAGTATACTTGTTCCAAAGGTTCTGAGAGAGTTTATGGGTAAAGACACTATTAAGTAACAGAAAAAAGAGGAATTAGGCTTTCCAAGAGGTTTGCTTTCTGCTATAACATCACGGCAGGGTGGAGTATACTAATCCCTCTAGTATTCAAGATATACAAAGAATAATTATGCTGAAGTTTTTTTCTAACCTATTTGACGACAATAAAAAGAATTTATCTACGTTTCAATCCACAGTAGATGCAATCAATGAACTCGAACCAGAATTTACAAAGTTAACTGACATTCAACTCGGCAAAAAAACAGTCGAGTTTAAAAAACGCATTGCCGAAGGCACAGCCTCTGGTAAAACAGAAGCCGAAATGCTCGAAGAGATTCTTCCAGAAGCCTTTGCTACCGTTCGCGAAGCCGCTCGTAGAATCCTTGGTATGCGTCACTATGACGTCCAGCTGATTGGTGGCATTGCTTTACATAAAGGCATGATCACCGAACAAAAAACTGGTGAAGGTAAAACACTGACTGTGACTGCACCACTGTATCTCAATGCATTGCTTGGAAAAGGTGCTCACTTAATTACCGTTAATGACTACCTAGCCGAACTAGGAGCTGGATGGATGGGTCCGGTCTACCACTTTCTCGGACTTTCATCTGCTGTTATCATCCATGACCATTCGAGACTCTATAATCCAGAAATTGACAGTGAAGAGAGAGGTGATGAGCGTCTCGAACATTTTGAAGAAATTACCCGTCGTGCTGCCTATCAAGCAGATATTACCTATGGTACAAATAATGAATTTGGATTCGATTATCTTCGTGATAACATGGTCCAACAAGAATCCCAGATGGTGCAACGCTTTGATAATGCCCATCACTACACCATTGTTGACGAAGCTGACTCTATTTTGATCGATGAAGCTCGAACTCCTTTGATTATCTCCGCTCCTGACAACACTCCAACTAAACAATACTATGACTACGCCAAAATGATCACATCACTCAGCCGAGACGTCGACTACAACATCGATGAAAAAGCACGTGCTGTCACCCTTACTGACCTGGGTGTGAAACGTATCGAACAAAAACTTGGTGTTTCAAATCTCTATGAAGAAAGTTTTGATATTATTCATCACATCGAATCTGCTCTGAAAGCCAAAACTATTTTTAAACGTGATAAAGATTACATCGTTCGCGAAGGAGAAGTCATCATTGTCGACGAACACACCGGACGTTTAATGTACGGTCGTCGCTACTCAGATGGACTTCATCAGGCTATTGAAGCCAAAGAGGGTGCAACTATCCAAAGCGAATCTAGAACCCTAGCCACTATCTCTATTCAAAACTACTTTAGGCTCTACAAAAAACTAAGTGGTATGACTGGAACTGCTCAAACTGAAGCCGAAGAGTTCATGAAGATTTATGAGACTGAAGTGTTAGTTGTTCCAACCAACAGAGAAGTAGTTCGAGATGATAAGACTGATGTCGTCTATAAAACTACTGCAGCTAAATATGGGGCTATCAGTAACGAAGTTGCTCATATTCACGAAACTGGACAACCTATCTTGATTGGTACTAAATCTATCGAACACAACCAAATCATTTCAAACTTCTTAAAGCGAAAAGGTGTTCCTCATCGAGTTCTCAATGCAAAGAACCACGAAAAAGAAGCCTTTATTATCTCTGATGCCGGTAAAAAAGGTGCTATCACTGTAGCTACTAACATTGCTGGTCGTGGTGTTGACATTGTGCTTGGAGGTTCTGTACCGGAATTAAAAGAGTATCGAAAAAAGACTCGAAGCACCAAACAGCTCACTATCAAAGAAAGAAAAGCTCTACTCGAAAAATACGGTCTTCGCATCCCTCCTTCAGTAAATCCAAATAACTATAAACTAGCTGCCTACGCAAAAGATTTAGAACAATGGCAAACAGACCATGATGAAGTTGTTTCTCTGGGAGGACTCTACGTTCTTGGTACAGAACGACATGAATCACGACGTATTGATAACCAGCTTCGAGGTCGCTCTGGTCGTCAAGGTGATCCAGGTGCTTCACAATTTTTTGTGGCTCTCGAAGATGAAATCATGCGCATTTTCGGCGGTGAACAAATTGCAAAAGTCATGGACATGCTAAAAATTGATGAGGGTCAACCAATTGAACACGGGATGGTCAGTAAATCAATCGAGTCTGCTCAAGTAAAAGTTGAAGGCTTCTTCTTTGACCAACGTAAACGCCTGGTTGAGTTCGATGACGTCATGAATAAACAGCGTGAAATTATTTACGAGCGCAGACGCCGACTTCTCCAGCAAGCTGACGCTACATCCGAGAGTGGATCACTTCATGATCAGATTTTAGGATACATTCTTGATGAAGTCAGAAGTATCGTCGCCCTCCATGGCGGAGATGATGAAAATAATGAAGAAAACTACAAAGATCTGGTTAAAGAATTTTCTAAACTTATTCCCTTTGATCATGCTTCACAAAACCAGCTCGCTACATCACTTTCAAAATCAGATGACCTAGAAGCAACGCTTATTAAGATTACTGAAGATACCTATGAATCTCGACGCAACGCTCTTGGTGACGAACAATTAGCAACCTTAGAAAAACTCGTCACACTTTCTACAATCGACGAAAAATGGATGGACCACCTGGACTCTATGGATTCCCTCCGAGACGGAATCTGGCTCAGAGGTGATAAAAAAACAGTCCTCTCTGAATATAAAAAAGAAGGTTTTGCGATGTTTGCCTCACTCATTCAAAGTATTGAAAGCACCATTGCTAGCAGAATGTTCAGAGTACAACTCAGAGGAGTTCAGGAAAAAGTTGCCCAAGCTCCACAAAAACATGCAGTTGCACAAAAAGCTGCTGTTCAAACTAGTTTAACTTCGAATGTTGAGTCAAAAGTAACGCCAACAGCACCAACATCCAGAAAAGGCTCACTGGGAGACTTAGCATCTGCTTTAGGATCCGCAAAAGCAACTCCAAAGGCTAAACCTGGCGTAGCCACTGCTAAGATTCGTAGAAACGACCCCTGTCCTTGTGGAAGTGGTCTGAAGTACAAAAAGTGTGGCCTAATTGATGCTCCAGAGCATAAGGGCTAAAAATACGGTACAATAGAAGTCATGAAAATCATTACTGGCTCTTCTAACCCATTACTTACTTCATCTCTACAAAAGCATCTCGGCGTTGAATCGGTAGCTGTTGATATTTCAGCCTTTTCGAATGGTGAAAAAAGAGTTTGGATTAAAGACCAAGTTCAAGGTGAAAATATAGTCTTTGTGCAATCATTTTCAGCTCCAACAGACGAAAATATCATGGAGTTTCTACTGATCAGTGATGCACTCCAAAGACTCGGTGCTCGCCACGTGAACGCTATTATTCCTTGGATGGGATATTCATTGCAAGATAAAGTCTTTCGACCCGGAGAACCAATTGCAGCCAAAGTTGTTGCAAATTTAGTTTCAACTAGTTATATAAAAAGAGCTTTTTTACTCGAACTTCACAATAGTAGCGTCCCTGGTTTTTTCTCAATTCCAACAAAAAATCTTTCAGCACTTTCTCTGTTTGCTGACTATGCTAGAAACCATTTTGATCTTTCTGGGTGTGTAGTTGCCAGTCCTGATTTTGGCGGCCTCAAAAGGGCTCGTATGTTTGCAGATATGCTCAATACTGACTTAGTGAACATCGATAAACACCGTGATCTTCAGACTGGAAAAGTAACGGCCAGCAGTATTCAAGGTGGCTCTGTCCAAGGCAAGGTCGTCTTACTCTTTGATGATGCTATACTTTCGGGCGGTACCGTACTTGAAGCCGGAAAACTCTTACAAGCTCAAGGTGCAAAGGAAGTTCACTTTTTAGCAACACATCCAGTTTTTACTCCAGAGTCTATCGAGAATATTACACACGAAAGTATTACCAGTGTGGTTGTCACCAACACCATAGTACATGAGAACTTGCCAAAAAAAATCACTGTACTCGATGCTGCACCCCTTTTTGCTGAGGCTCTCTCTCCCTGGATTAATCATTAGCACCCCTTGATTAGGACTGCTTCTTCCGTTATACTTATAGGTGAACTTATTGTACAGACGTACAAACTACTTGCTCCTAACAAGTAGTCACCCAAGCGGTGAAAGTGAGTGAGGATCCATTGTCTATTTAGATAGAATTGCTAACTTGCTCGGCAGGCATCCGAAATCATATGCCCGGTTATCAGGAGATAACTACAAAGTTTTAGTTAGAAATAACTAAAAAAAACAAGGTGGTACCGCCCTTATTATTAAGAGCCCTTGTAAAAACTAAGTATGGCTTAGTTATTTACAATGGGTTTTTTTTATACCCAAAGGTACGAAAGGCAGTATGGCAAAAAGAGATCTGACACCAAAATCAGAAAGTATGAGTAAGTGGTATACCCAGGTTATTCAGCAAGCAAAACTGGCGGATTATTCTCCAGTTAAAGGCTGTATGATTATTCGTCCAAATGGGTACGGCATTTGGGAGCACATCCAAAAAAACTACCAGATCATGCTTGATAACATGCAAGTACGCAATGGCTACTTTCCACTCTTTATTCCAATGTCTTTTTTGGAAAAAGAAGCTGACCACGTTGAGGGTTTTGCACCAGAATTAGCTATTGTCACTCATGCCGGTGGAGAAGAGCTGACAGAAAAACTTGTTGTTCGTCCGACTTCAGAAACAATCATGTACCACATGTATAGCAAGTGGGTACAATCACATCGTGATTTACCAATTAAAATTAACCAATGGAATAACGTAGTTCGATGGGAGAAGAGAACTAATTTCTTCTTAAGAACCACCGAATTTTTATGGCAAGAAGCTCACAGTGCGCATGCAACTCAAGATGAAGCCTTGGACACAATGTATGAGGCTCTCGAAAGCTATCGAAAAATTGCGGAAGATTTTCTAGCACTGCCCGTGGTCGCCGGCAAAAAGAGTGAATCAGAAAAATTTGCTGGGGCAGACTTGACCACCACTATTGAAGCCCTCATGCCTGATGGAAAAGCATTACAGTCGGGGACAAGTCATCACTTGGGTCAAAATTTTTCAAAAAAATCAGCCTTTGATATTTCTTTTCAAGATAGCGATGGCGTTACTCAATTTGCTTGGCAAAACAGTTGGGGCCTTTCAACTCGAATTCTTGGAGGCTTAATTATGACTCACGGAGATGATGAGGGAATTGTCATACCTCCAAAAGTAGCACCTATTCAAGTAGTAGTTGTCGCTGCCTCCAAAGATGAAAAAACTGCCGAAGCCGTCACTACCCTTACATCAATTCTCAAAGAAAGTGGCATACGTACTGAGAAAAATAGTGACACCACCACTTCACTGGGCTGGAAACTTAATGATGCTGAACTAGAAGGTATTCCTATTGTCTTAGTTCTTGGTCAGAGAGAACTTGAAAACGGCGAAATTACTGCCCATATTCGACACTCGCAAGAAAAACAAACACTCAAAATTGCATCTGCAGGTTCTACCATTGCCACTCTTCTTGAAGAAATACAAAAAGCTATGTTCTCAAAAGCGCTTGAAAAACAAGAGTCACTGACCTTTGAAGCATCGAGCTACGATGACTTCAAAACTATTATGAAAGAAAACCGAGGATTTATTAGAGCCTTTTGGTGTGAAAGCGCTACCTGTGAAACTGCCATTAAAGAAGAAACGAAAGCGACTACTCGTTGTTTACCATTCACTGACACCAAAGGAACCATTTTAGAAGAGGAAGGCACCTGTATCAAATGTGGCCAACCAGCGAAACACCGTTGGCTCTTTGCACAAGCCTACTAAATAAGCTAGAGTATCCACATGGAACGCGAATACAAAAATGTTGTTTTTACAAAACATGCACTCGAAAGAATGAGTTCTCGTTCTATTTCGTCACATGCCATTTGGGAAGTTATCTCACACCCAGACAGCGTCAAAGCAGAAAAAAAAGATTCCCGACGCTATATAAAAACGCTCAGAAATCGCAGATATTTTGTTGTAGCCAGTTACCTTCCCAAAGAAAATAAGTATCTCGTTGTCTCAACTTGGGTCAGAGGAGAAGATGATAAAGAATCAATAGCTTGGATTTTGATTACGTTACCATTTAAACTTTTGTGGAAACTCATTAAAGTTCTCGTTACAAAAATTTCTTCTCTGTAATTTACCTCTTTGCAAAGCTCTTTATAACTATGCTATGCTAAAAACTAAGTACAATAGCAGGTGACTCTTTCTATGCCAAGAAATCCCAGAAAAAAGGCTGCGCCAAAAAAAACACGCAGAACATCCTATAAAAAGAAGAGTGTTTTTACACTTAAAAATATTATTGCTGGCCTTGTTGCCACCGTGGTTATTGTTGGTGGAGCAGCTGCGTTTGCACTTTCTCAAACCAATCAAGATACTCGAAGTGCTGCATATATTCCAAACGAAAGTTGTGGAAGTCTGGGGAAAAATGACTGTCCTGGCGTACCTGGGTGTAGTTGGCAAGAAACAGAGTCTACACTCAAATGTAATAACTTTGAAACAGACGCTTGTCCATCAGAATGTCACCTAGTCACTGCATATACAAAATGCAAACCTGGGTATTATGTAGCGCCAAATGGTCAAGCTAGTAACTGTTCACAATTTTCAAGTTCGGAATGTACCTCAAAAGGTTGTACGCTCGAAACAGTCAAAGCATGTGCCGGTGGTGAATTTACTAGAGCTGGTGCAGGAAAGTGTACAGGCACTCCAAAAGGCAGTGGTTCTGGTGGATCGAGTGGTGGCTCTACAGGAGGTAACTCCGGTGGCGGCAGTGATTCTGGCGGATCGAGTGGTGGTTCTACAGGTGGAAACTCCGGTGGCGGCAGTGATTCTGGCGGATCGAGTGGTGGTTCTACAGGTGGAAACTCCGGTGGCGGTGGATCCTCAAGTGGTGGTTCTTCAAATACAGGCTCAAAGCCAAAAGGTTTCTTCGATGTTATTTCTGACAACTATGAAATCAGAGGTTGGACCTGTGATGCTGATGACTACAATACACCACTTGAAGTGCATTTCTACATCGATGGCACACCTGGAAAAGGTACCTTTATTGGTAAAACAACTGCCAGTGTGGCTAGAGAAGCAGCTGTTGGTAAAGAGTGTGGCGGTAGATCAAATAGTGGATATACCTTTAAGATTCCAACACAGTACCTTTCAACTGCAAGTCAACAGACAAGAAAAGTCTATGCCTACGCTATAAATATTGGACCGGATGCAAGTGAGGTTTCTAATCCTCAGCTTTCTAACTCTCCAAAAAGTTTTAAAACAGCTGTCATAGACACAACCCCTCCTGCAGGAAAATACAGTTCAGCCTGTACCCCTGCAACAGGACAAACGGCTGGAGACTTACGGTACACACTATCGGTATCAGGAACTAAACCTAATAATATTGGTGCTATTGTGTATTATCTCGGTTTCTATGGGAAACAACATAGTAAAGAACTAACTGACGACTTTCTGGGCAAACCAACATGGTCAGATACTTGTTATGACCAGGGTTGGTGTGGATACTGGCTTAAACAAGTCAATGACCCTAATCCAAATGGTTCAGAAACCATTACTTGGACTTGGGATGGCAGCTTCAAACAACCAGCGCTTGATGGTAAAACCATTAATGATATTGCTAATAAAATTGCTGAGCTAAAGAAACAGGGTAAACTTGCTCAGGATTATAAATTAGCTATCCATGCTGAATATAGGTTGCTTGACGGTAGTAAGTATAAATTCGAGGATAAGTACAACACTCAACTCCTTGATATCTCACCAACTGCTTGTGGCGCTAAGTCCGACGATGGTGGCATAGTTGGCACCCCTCCTTCAATTCCTGGAGTGATAGCTATCAGAGCCCGTGGAACACTTGCAGGAGGAGCATATCCAATAATGGAGTTGCGACATAAAGGTATAAAATGGACCTCATGGTCAGTCACCAACACCATGCAAGAGTACAAAGCAGAAATTCCAAATGGCGCTAAAGTCTCTGATATGACCGTGCACTTTGTGAATGATTACTACAACCCTACTGAAAAACAGGACCGAAACCTAGAGGTCGACTACCTCAAGTTTGGTAACACTGTGTATCAATCAGAAGCACCGAGCACCTACTCAGATGGTTCCTGGGCGGCTGGTAGCTGTGCTCCTGGAAATAAACAAAGTCAATGGCTCCACTGTGGTGGCTACTTTAAATATGCTCAGTAACATTTGAAATAAAATTGAGGTCGGATCGTAAGGTTCGACCTTTTTTTTGCAATACTGAACACTTCCTGAAAATTTTACCGTCATATTTTGCGGTAATTATGATGCATGTAATGCGTATTTTTATATCTTATATTTATATTTTTTGCACATCTGGAAAAACAATTATAAACCCATGAATGGTGGTTTTTTACTACTACATATTTCTATGACAAAAGCTATAGTACTAACTAATCCCGGTGAGGATGCCCACTACATCATTCCTACGCTACTGTAAGGCTGATGTGGTGGGTTTTTGTTTACATCATACTTCACTAAAAAGGCAATAACTTGGATATTCCTAAAAAAGTCTGTTAAACTACGTAGTAATGAACACACGAAGACTCATTGTCACCCACCATGCTCCCGATCTAGATGCGATTGGTTCTGTATGGCTTTTAAAAAAATTTGATACACAACACTATGGAGATGCAAGAATTGCTTTTGTAAATCCAGGGAGTCGAATTCTAGAATCTAAAGTTGAAGAACTCGAGATTGATCTTGATGACGTTACCCACGTTGATACCGGTCTGGGAGAATTTGATCATCACCAACCAGAAAGAGCTAGCGACCAAATTTGCGCTTCATCGCTAGTCCATGAACACGTAATCAGAGTTCATCCAGAGCTTGAAGAAGACCAAGCACTCCATGTTCTCGTCAAATTTATTACCGAAATTGACCACTTTGGAGAGATATTTTGGCCAGACGCAGGTTCCTACCGATATGGTTTCATGATTCACGAGCTTATTCGAGGAAATGAATTCAATGACCCGCATGATGATGACTCACAACTCTATTTTGGTATGCAATGTTTAGATTATGCTTATGCGACTTTAACGCAACAAATCAAAGCCAACGAAATTATCAATGCAAAAGGTATTCCCTTTGAAATTCCACAAGGAAAGTGTTTAGCTCTCGAGACAAGAAATGATGACACAATTAAGTGTGCTCAAAAACAGGGGTACATCTTAGTTATAAAAAAAGATCCCAAACTCGGTAATATTAGGATTAAAGCTCGCCCAGATGCAGACATCAACTTACAAGCACTCGCCGATAAAATCACTTCAGTCGATACTGTTGGGGATTGGTTTTCACATGCGAGTGGGAAGATGCTTCTAAATGGTTCTATTAAGAATAAAAGCCAAAAAGCTTCACCACTCAGCTTACAAGCAGTTATGAATTTTACAAAAGAAGTATTTGCACAAAAGTAAGAAAATAAAGTCGCATGTCAGATTCAATTTTTTCCAAAATCATTGCTCGAGAGATCCCCGCAACAATTCAATATGAGGATGATGACTTTATTGCCTTCAATGACCTGTACCCAAAAGCACCTGTGCATGTACTCATAGTTCCAAAACACCCATACCAAACACTCGAAAAAGTTGCTCTTTCAAATACTGCTTTCCACGCAGGACTCCTTCAAACAGTCAGAAAGGTTGCCAAAATTTTAGATATTTCAGATAATTACAAAATTTTTATGAATGTGGGTAGTAAAGTTCAACAAGTCCAACATATTCATGTCCATCTTACGGGAGGATGGACAAAAAATCAGGATGTAGGGGCTATTGAAGAAGAAGCTGCTCAACTCATTAACGAGTAATCACTCATTTTCAGATCTAAGAGGTGACTTTTTTGTTTTTATAGGTTAAAATACAGTTCTGCTTTTCACCAAGCAAACTATTAGTAACTTGAAATTTTTTGGGGAGGAGGTGAGAGTATATGCCAATTATTATTAAAGCCCAGGGCAATGACAGTACATTTGACGTCATTAAGAAGTTCAAAAAAGCTACCTCAGCTGCTGATATTGTTACCAAAGCTCGTGACCGAAGATACTTTCAAAAACCCTCTAAAAAGAGAACTATAAAGAAGACAGAGATGCGTCGACTCCGTAAAAGAGCTCGAAACCTCAAGAAGATGAAAAACATTTCTGCTCAAGTTCTCCAAAGAATTAGTGATCGTTTAGGTAAAAACTAAGTTCAATCACTTAACTTGAAAGATATACAGAAAGCGCCAGGCAAATTGCCTGGCGCTTTTGGTTTCATATATAGGTTTAGGAACTATTGTTTTTTCTTACCCTTCACCTTAGCTCTAATATTAAACTCCCATTGGTCTCCGTCACTGGTATCAAAACTAGTTGACTGAGTTAGCTGATAGTAATTAAGCAGGTGATTACTGAGCGTTTCCTCAATCTCTTTCTTTTGTTCATTGAGTTCACCAATCTGAGTCTTCAGTTGTGTAGCTTCTGGACTAACTTGAATCTTTGCTTTACGTTCTTTGACTTTTTGAGCAGTTTCCTGCTGTTCTTGAGTAGCTTCTGCTAACTGTGTATCGTTCTCAAAAACATTTTTGAGACTTTCACGTTTTAGCTTAAGATCATTTCCCAGTTGAGTCAGCTGGTCAGCATTTCTCTCAATCACATTTTGAAGATGGCCGAGTGTTTCTGCTAACTGATTTGAAGCAATTGTTTCTTCATCTTCATCGGATGGTGAAGTCGTACTTGCTAAAGCTGCAGTCGCTAAATCATCGCCACTTTCAAGAGCTGTGACTTCTTCTGGAGCATCTAGTTTCTGTATATCGTCTGACATACTTCCTTTCTTTTACCATAAAATAGTGGTATAATTTTCTTCTTACTCACTCGAGTAAAAAAGTGATTTATAATCTTTTCAATCTAAAGTAGCAAGATTAGAATATCACTGTAACGTAGTCAAATAAAGCTGACAAGAGGCAAGAGATAGATTACCTACTTGAAGCAAAAGCAAATAGAACACATAATAGAAAGTGTTATGAACAAATCTACAAAAATAGTCGCTACAATCGGTCCTGCAACAGAAACTGAAGAAATTTTAGAACAGCTTATTCGAGCTGGAATGAATGTTGCTCGCTATAACACCAAGCATGGCACTCCAGAATGGCATCAAGAGAGAATTGCTCGTGCTAAAAAAATTGCCAAAAAACTTGGCCAGCCTCTTTCAGTACTCCTTGATCTCCAAGGACCTGAAATTCGAATTACTATTCCAGGAGGAAAACCTTTCGAAATCAAAGAGGGTGAAGAAATACTCTTTACCTCAAACGAAAATGGAGATAAAGTAAAATCTGCCTTTATTCCTCAAATAGTTATCGAAACACTTTCGATAGGTGATCGAATTTTGATTGATGATGGTCTTGGTGAGTTTGTTGTTTCGCAAATCAATGGAACTGAACTGAAAGCTACAGCACTCGGATCTTTTACCGTTGCTAACCGCAAGACTCTCAATACTCCAGGAGTAACAATCGACCTACCTTCACTTATTCCAACTGACATTGTCCAGCTTGATGGTATTGTCAAAGGAAACGTTGACTACGTCGCCCTTTCTTTTGTTAGAAATGCACAAGATATTGCTATTTTGAGAAAAGAACTTGACACCCGAGGTCTAGAAGATTGTCAAATTGTTGGAAAAATTGAAAACCAGTCAGCTATCGATAATCTCGATGAAATTATCGATGTATCTGATGCAATCATGGTTGCCCGCGGAGACTTAGCAGTTGAGGTTCCATTCGAGGAACTCAGCTTTTGGCAAAAAACAATTATCCATAAGTGCCGAGAGCTTGGAAAACCTGTTATTACTGCCACTCAGATGCTTAAATCTATGGTTTCTAACCCTCGCCCAACTAGAGCTGAAGTTTCTGATGTAGCTAACGCAATTTATGATGGCAGTGATGCGGTTATGCTTTCTGAAGAAACCACCATCGGAGAGTATCCAGTTAAAGCAGTAGCAACACAGGCAAAAATTGCTGCATTTAATGAGCACCATGCCTATCCACTTCCCATTGCTACTACGGACTCAGATCCATCGGCGTACATTACTCATTCGGCGGTTTCACTTTTAGAAATTTCTTTGCTGGATTCAAACAACATCAAGATTGATAAAATAGTCTGTCTAACCGAAACAGGTCGCACCGCTCGCAACCTAGCTCGTTTTAGACCACATGTACCAATTGCAGCCCTTACCAGCAGTCAATCAACGTACGATAAACTCGCATTGGTTTTTGGCATTGACGCACATATCATAGAACTTTCCAAAAAAAACAGGCTTGAAAGTTCTGAAGAGCTACTCAAACGCATTGTTGAACTCGGCATTGCCCGAGTGGGTGAAACAGTATTGCTCGTACATGGTACTTTCTGGAAAAAACCAGGATTAACAAACACGCTCTCGATCTTGCAAATTGAGTAGTGTAGAAAGGTAGAAATGGCAAAAAAGTCTCATGGACTTTTGACATTAGTAGTTGGAGCTGTTGCTGGAGCTGCTGCCGTTTTCTTCTCAAAAGAAGAAAATCGACAAAAGGCACAGGTTGCTGTTAAAGAAGCAACGGTAGAAGCAAAGAAAACAGCTAAGAAAACAAAAGCTGTTGTCAAAAAACAGGTTGCTTCTGTCAAAAAAACAGCCAAAAAAACTCAAAAAGCTGCTGTTAAAGCTCGAGCTAAAGTAAAAAAAGCAACTCAAAAAAAATAGAGTCTCTATTTTAAAATCAAAAGGCCTGAAAAACTTCAGGCCTTTTTTTATATAAGTGACTCTAGTTTTGATACTTTCCTGGACATAGTCTATAATATGTCTTCTAGAAATAAAGACAAAAATGTCTGGTGCGCCTATAGCTCAGTTGGATAGAGCAACTGCCTTCTAAGCAGTAGGTCGTGTGTTCGAGTCACACTGGGCGCACATATTTGTTGTTTGGTTTTATAGGCAACCTGTTTTATAATACCGACATCAAAGTTCTTATTACTTTTCTTGGTGGCTATAGCTCAGTTGGTTAGAGCGTCGGTTTGTGGTACCGAAGGTCGCCGGTTCGAGACCGGTTAGCCACCCCATAGATTTTTATTTGCAATTTTTCTCTTCTGGTTTTCCCTATGTGCCTAGGCATTACCACACCTGGTCTGGAATACTTTTTTCTCAAATAAGTGGTGATTACTACTTACATTGCTCAATGTTTGGTGTATTATTCAACTATATGGTTGAATTAACAATGCAACTAGATACTATCTTCAGCTCACTCGCCGACTCAACAAGGCGAGATATTCTGATGCGAGTTTCAAAAAGCAACCTCACAATCAGCGAATTAGCACAACCATACAACATCACCTTTGCGGGTGTAGCGAAACATGTAGCAGTTCTCGAAAAAGCAGGCCTCATTTCTAAGCGTCGAAGGGGTAATGAGCAGATTGTCAGCGTAAGTCCGAAGGCTGTGTCTCTTGCCACGTCCTACCTTGGTGAGTACGAAAAAATTTGGCAAGAGAGATTTAACCGACTTGAAAAATTATTAACTGAAAGGTAAAAAATATGGCAAAATTAACAGTAACAGTTCCAAAGAATTCTTTAGATATTTTAGGTATTGTGGAAATTAACGCTCCGATTGAAAAAGTATTTGAGGCATTTATTAACAAAGACTTATTCGTAAAGTGGTTTTGCTGAGGCAATCAGGTGATAGTCAATAAATTTGAGGGGAAAACAGGTGGAACCTGGGACATAGCAGAAAAAAGCGCTGATGGAAATGAATGGGGCTTCTATGGTGTTTATCATGAAATCGCCCCCAATGAAAGAATTATTTGGACATTTGAATTTATGGGGATGCCAGAGCGTGGACATGTTTCTTTAGAAAAGATGGAGTTTGAAACAGTAGGCGATGGTGGTACTCGAATGAAAAGCATATCTACATTCTTAACCAAAGCAGACCGAGATGGCATGGTATCAAGTGGGATGGAAGATGGTTGGCGACAATCAGTTGAAGCTCTGGGTAAATTAGTAGGAGAAAAATAAATACATGCAAAAATTAACAGTAGAACGTACATTTGCTGCACCAATTGAGAAAGTGTGGGAGGCATGGACAAATCCAAAATTGCTTGCAAAATGGTTTGCTCCTGCAGGTATGACCAACTCACTTGCTACTACTGAAGTGAAAGTGGGTGGGGTATTTCGGTATTGCTTTGTAAATGATAAAAGTGGGACACAGTTCTATGGTCGAGGTGTCTATAAAAAAATTGTACCTAGTACATTTTTATCTTACCTTGATTCCTTTACTGACGAAGACGGTAATGACGTCGCTGCATCTCACTACGGAATTCCTGGAGACGAGATAGTTGAAACACTTATAGAAATTTCCCTTACTGAGATGGGAAGGAAAACTAAAATGACTTTAGTTATGGACAATTATTATGATGAAAGTATGACGAAGGACATGGTGTCAAACTGGAATATTATGTTTGATAAGCTTTCAAGCATGAATAAAATATCGGTTGAAACAACTGTGAACGCTCCAATGGAGGAAGTTTGGGAGTATTGGATAAACCCTGCACACATTAGTAGATGGGCTTTTGCGTCTGACGATTGGGAGGCCATCGCTAAGACAAATGACCTGCGTGTTGGTGGTCAGTTTGAAACAAGGATGCAGGCAAAAGATGGGAGTGAGGGTTTCGATATGACTGGAGTCTACACTTCTGTAAAAAAACATGAGTTAATCGAGTACAATATGGAAGATGGTAGGAATGTGGCAATTGTGTTTGAGAAAGCCTCAGAAGGTATCAAGGTAACAGAGATTTTTGATGCTGACAATGAATACTCAGAGGAACAACAACGTTTCGGCTGGCAAGCAATTTTGGATAATTTTAAAAAATACGTGGAGTTGGATAAATAGTATGAACGACAACCCTAAAATAGTTTCATTTGATACAACTTTATCAAGTTTTGGAAAAAACACTGGTATTAAAATACCTGACGAAATAATAGAAAAGTTGAATGCTGGTAAACGACCATCTCTTGCGGTGAAAGTGAATGGTTATGAGTATCAATGCACTCCTGGAGTAATGAATGGCAAGACATTACTAAGCTTTAGTTCTGAACACCGCAAAAATTCTGGATTACAAGGTGGAGACAAAATTCAGGTTGAGCTACAAGTGGCGACAGCACCCAGGAAAGTTGAAATGTCCGTAGAATTTCACAATGCTTTAAAAGAATCCAAAACTGAAGAGTTTTTCAACATTCTTCCCAATAGCCTGCAAAGATATCATTGTGATTCGATTAACTCATCAAAGACAGACGATACAAGGCTTAGGAGAATTCAGAAAACTGTCAATCTATTCAAGCAAGGCAAGAAAAGATAGCAAAATTGACCCAGTTTAATTAGCATCGGCATCTTGATGATGAGGAAAAATATGTGCAACTTGCTGTAGGTAGTTGGATACGTGAAGCAGGTAAAAGAGATAAAAAACAGCTACTGTCTTTTTTAAAGAAAAACAAGCAGAAACTAGCAAAAGTTGCGTTTCGGTATGCCACAGAAAAACTAAGCAAGAGTGAGTTAAAAAGTCTATAAAATTTCACTTTGCGAAAAGACTTAACACCATTAAATGGACTTCACTTAATAATAAGATAGCTAAGAAATCAGTATGAAAACACTCACCCACACAATAAAAATAAACAAACCACAAGAATTTGTATTTAATAAAATTATGGATAAATCAGTTTATCTCGACTGGGGAAAAGGTATGACCTTCGAAGGAGAATGAGATGAACATACTTATCTCAATATTACAAATTATATTGGCACTCTGGACACTTACTGGGAGTGTTTATATGAGAGGGAATTACACTGATTTAGCCAGCGTGTGGGCGCTAGAAACACTGCCAGCAATATTTTGGACTGGTCTTGGAATTACACAAATTATCTTAGCTATTGGCATGCTGATATCGGTTAAAAATAACTCGTTGCGCAAATTTGCTACACCATCTGCACTTGGACTTGCGGTTATCTTTCTATCAGGAATTGTTCTATACAGTTCCTACGTTGGTATTTTTGGTGTGTTGTGGGCAATAATTCCAGCTGCGTTATTTGGGTTTATTGCATATAAAAGAAAAAACTAATTCATAGCTGTTATACTGAAGTAATGAATAAACCTAAATTAAAAGGTGGCCTCGTCCACCAATTACCAGAAGATTTAGTTATAGCACTAACTAAAACAAAACAAATTACAAAACTTTGGGAAAATTTGACAGTAATTGCCAGAAATGAGTTTATTTGTTGGATAGAAAACGCTAAACAAGATAAAACTAGAGCAAGACGTATTAAAAGAACTGTCGAAGAATTGCTAGATGGTCAAAAGCGTCCATGTTGTTGGGTAGGCTGTATTCATCGTACTGATAAAAAACCTAGTAAATGGCAACAAAACGTTTTAATTGATAAAAAGCCTAAAGATTCATAAAAATAATTTATTTTTATAATTTCTAAGTATAATTGTATTTGAAAACTGTTCAAACGTCGTTCAACCACCGACCCCAAATTTATTGATATATAAATTTATTTTATTGTTTTTTCAGATGTTTTGAAACAATTGATTAAAGTGATAAATTAGAAATTCATTATTTTCTCACGATATATGATAAAATTAAGTTTATCACAATAGATTGGAGATAAAATATGTTTGAAGATAACACCGAGTCAACAGAAATGATTCAAAGTATACATGATGGTACGATGAAAAGGCTTCTAGACTGGCTTCATGACGGTAAAATTCCAACTGATTTAATTTCAAATCCAATGCAAATTTCTTTGTTTCTTTCAAATCGTTCTGGGTACAAATTTTCTTCAGACAAATCTCAAGAAGGTGATGATTACTACATATTTGAAAATAATTATAGTAGGCTTGAAATAAATAAAAAGACAGGTGAAGTCAAGGGCAAAAGCCAGATTTAAATTGAAAAAATCTAAACATAATTATAGTTTGCACTCAAGTGTAAGGTAAGAAAAGTTCTAACAAACTCCCGTATTCGACCCAATACATCTTTCCTCTAGAAATTCTCACATCCAAAATCAAAAGTTTGAACCCAAATTATTACATCACATGAGCTACAATTAATTATATGAATTGGATTATTGCCAGCTTACTCATGTTTGTTAGCTCAGTTGCTTTATATCTCTTAGTACGAAAGAGTAACACACTCAAAACACCTCAACAGCTTAATAACCTTGCTATGTTTCTAATACCCGTACTTGTTTATATAACTTTAACACTCAGAACCCCAACTAATTTTACACTTAAACCACTAGAATACTTAATAGTTTTAATTCAAGGTATTTTCTTTAGTTACCTTGGAAATAAATTTTCCTTAAAAGGAATCGAATATTCACCAAACCCTGGGTATAGTCTAATTATTTCAAAAAGTTATGTCGTTTTTACAGCCATAGCTTCAATATTTCTCTTTTCTGCTCCACTAACAATACAGTCAGTGATCGCTATCGTATTAATAATATTATTCTCAGCTTTAATTACGATCAATAAAGATAAAAGCAAAACTACTTCTAATAAATTGTGGCTCCCCTATACGATGGGTGCATTTTTTGCTTGGGGTTTTTTGGCTTTAAGTTCGAAATACCTTCTAAATGCAGGTGTTCCAATTCTTTCAAGGTTAATTCTCTCAATGGTAGTTACAACAGTGCTTATTCTTGGAGAAATACTATACAAAAAAGTAGAATGGAAAAATGCTTCGAAAGATCAACTCATTACACTGTTACTGATCGGTATTTTTGGTGCCAGCTTTAGTTACTTTATGCAAGTTGGATTTAATGTAGCTCCAAATGTTGGCTATGTTAACGCTACTAATGCAGCCTCAATTTCTTTATTGACCTTGCTGTCTGCTTTCTTTTTTAAAGACGAATTAACACTAAAAAAGATGGTTGGAATAGTTGGAGTAACTGCTGGGTTGTTACTTTTATTCCTATAACTTGCTATAAAATCTATCACGTCTGTAAATCAAGCATTATCACCAGCAACATACCCAGTAGACCAACACAATTGAAGACTATACCCGCCAGAAGGTCTATTTATATCGAGCATATCTCCGACAATATAAAGCTTAGGAATAATTCTCGATTCCATTGTTTTGAAGTCAATTTCTTTGATCTTAACACCACCTCCTGAGATGATTGCCTTATCTTTTCCAAGTAAGCCTTTAACCGCAAATTTCAAACCTTTTAGGGCTCGCAAAATACTTTTTCTGTTTTCTTTTGTAATACTGTGGCCAGGAGTTTTATGATTGATCCCAATTTCCTTCAGGAACAAAGGAATCATCTTTTTAGAGAAATATCCTTTCAGTAAAGATGCAATTTCTTTATTTCTATGTAACTCTATGACTTCAGTCAATTGTTCTTTGAGGTCGGGTTCAGATACACTTGGTAAGAAATCAATGCTCAGCTCTACGGGACCATTCTTTAGAGCATCAGCAATTTTGCTACTCATGTTTATAATTGTTGGTCCGGTCATTCCAAAATGAGTTAGTAAAACACGACCTTTACTTTTATGTAGTTTTTTATTTTTTTGCCAAATCCCTATTTCTACATACTCTAACGTTGTACCTGATAATTCCTTAAACCACTGTCCTTTTAGTGCCACTGGAACTAAAGCTGAGCTATCTTCATTCACTGTATGCCCTAAAGACTGAGCCCAACTGAATCCATCACCAGTCGAACCAGTATCAGGTCGAGACAAACCTCCTGTTGAAATAATTAACGATTCAGAAATATATTCTACCGTTTGAGTCTGAACAGTAAATTCTTTTTTACTTTCACTATACCCAATCGTTACTACTTCAGAATTTAAATTAATTTGTACGCCTTCTTTTTTTGCATACTCAATCAAAACTTCCTGAACTGAAAGGGCTTTCTCGGTGATAGGAAAAAGTCTATCTTCAGCTTCGAGTTTAGTATCTAAGCCTCTCTTAAGAAAAAAATCTAGAGTGTCTTGCACATTAAATCGGTAAAATAACGAAAATAATTCAGCTGGTTTTTCTCTGTAACTTTCGACTAAAATTCTAGCATCATGCTTATTATTTGTGATGTTACACCTACCACCGCCCGAGATTAACAATTTTTTACCAAGAATATTGTTTTTTTCAAGCAACACTACTGACCGACCATTCTCAGCAGCTCTTCCTGAAGCAATAAGTCCTGATGGACCCCCTCCAATTACGAGTACATCGTATTTTGTCTTTTTAAAATGTTTCTTTACCATACGTTGAGTATCTTCTGTCTTACAAGATCAGACTAGAAGTGCATTATATAGCATAGAAGTTATAGCAAGGACTATTGCTCAACTTACTCAGTTACCTCACTATATTTAAGTTTCACAATAAGCTACTATAATAGCCATGAGCATACGTTACCCAAACTCTGAGCACCTACCTGATTCCCTCTTAAGAGATTTGATGGAAGAAGCAGAAACAGTAACTGTCCCCAAAACAAGCAGTGTTGATTTCATCAAAAAAACGCTTGTGGGAAGAAACGCTGAAACAAAAAGAGTCATTGAACTTTCCAGTGGAGATATCGAAGATATGACTGGCATTCCTAATGATGAAATGTTTGGTACAGAGAAAGGTGGTGAAAAAGTCGCCTACATTGGAGCCCCCTGGCAAGGTAAAACGGTTATGGACTCAAAGCGATTCTTTGTCTTTGATTATGAGTATGGTGAAATTGCCAATTTTACTCGTACTTTTAGTGATCTGTTAGATCAACTCTATACAACATTTTATGGTGAATATTCTTTTGGGTTGTCGGACTATGCCAACTTACTTGACTCGACTGATGAAATCATTTGTAACGGAGAAATGGAATGGGCCCAAACTGCATTTTCACTTTCAAATGAAATTCTTGAGGATGTAAAAAAGTTAACTAACACAGAAAATTCTGAAGACCTTGCACTAACTATTAAAAAAGTTAAAGATACAGCTTTCAGGCTGCAAGAAATGCTAGCACTCAGAGAAGAGGCATCTGCTGACTTAATTCTGAGTAGAGAAACAGAACGTGTTGAAACCAAGGGAGAACACGGAATACATCACCCTATTGAAGGAATTCATCGGTTTTGCAACTATATAACAAATACTATCAATAAGGGTTTAGAAGATATTAAAGACTACAAAGAAACTGTCAAATCTCACATGGATGCTTTTATTAGTGAATTAGATGAAGACATGCCTGGTGAAGATAGAGAAACAAAAATAAAACAGGAAGAACTCAGTATCCTCAATTCTCTACGATTACATAAACAAACTGAAAATTCTGAAGTCATTGCGGGCATTTTTCCAAATCTACCACTCAAATCACAAAGTATGGACCGGATTGTCTGCTCCTATTCAATTTCAACCCATGTGATTCCTGATGCAGATAAAGTTGATTTTGAATCATGGTTGGGAGAGATACAACGAGTCTTAAAGCCAGGTGGCAAAGCATATATATTTCCAATGCAACAAGGATTCCCCTTTGGAAGAACGTACGATGATGAGGCTTTACAAAAAGCAATGGAAACATTTAATATAAAATCTGGTGGCAAACTCGCATACGATTTTTTTGAAAACCCCAATAAAGATGCTTGGAGGCAGGATACTACTCTTGTTATTACAAAATCTTCTAAGTAGAAAAAAGTCCACTTGATTTATTTAGAATATTTATTAAAATATGGGTCATAGACAACAACGCCTTGACCTTTGTTATCGCAACTAAGGTAATTACAATCGGCCAGTCTCTTATTTAAGACAGTCGATTTTTTTGTTCCCAAAAGAATCTCCGTCAACGTAGATCAAAGCTTAGCTTTGTGTCTGCTCTTTAACAACTGTAGTTACTCATCCACAAAAAAGGAGTGAATACCATGTGGCATAGCCTTACAACCCTAGGAACATTGTCATTTTTAGAGATTGTACTTGGGATTGATAACCTGGTACTTTTAAGTGTTTTAACAAACAATTTACCTGATGGAATGAGAAAACGAGCTCGAAGCATTGGTATCGCGCTCGCAGTTATCATGCGTATTTTGTTGCTACTGATCGTGAACGTGATTATCATTCACGGGCAAACCACCTTATTTATATTGTTTGGAACTGCTTTCACCTTGAAAGGTATTATTCTCATCTTTGGTGGACTATTTTTAGCCTACAAAGCTAGTACCGAGATGTACCAGAAGCTTGAAGGTCAAGATGATCACCTCAACGCGAAAGAAGCTGGTAAGTCTTTTGCCAAAGTGATTGCTCAAATTATCCTAATGGACATGGTCTTTTCACTTGATTCGATAATCACCGCGGTTGGCTTAGCCAACGGGGTACTTTGGGTCATGATCACGGCTATCGTTATCGGAGCAGCAGTAATGTGGCTGTTCTCGAATAAGGTTAGTATATTGGTCGAAAAACATCCTTCTTTAAAAATCCTTGCTTTGTCCTTTTTAATGATGGTTGGTTTTATTTTAATGCTTGAGGGGTTTATGCCTGTTGTAGTACATACGGCACACCTTAAAAGCTATATGTATGCCATGATGGGATTTTCATTAATGGTGGAAATGCTCAACATCCGCTATAAATCCAAAAATGGTGTGGTTGTCCTCCACGAGCCTCACCAATCTGAGATTGTCTCAGATACAACTGAATAACTACTTTTGTTCTACGAAAGTCCCGGCAACCTGCTGGGACTTTTTTTATCTTCCCTTTTCCCCGAAAAAATAGGATACTAATAGGGTAATGTTTACCATTCAAAGCAAAGCTCAAAAAACACACTTTTTTTCTATCTTTCTGTTTGCAGTGATTATTTTCGTCATTTCCTTTGCAGACGGAATCATGTCATTTATCAGTCCAATTTTTATTGAAGAACAAGTACACAGCACTTTCCTTATGGGCATTGTCTTTGCTTTTTCATCGGTGGTTGGTATTGCCTGTGATTTGTTTTTCCCAAAGGTACTTACTAATAAACCTCACTTCTTTTTTTTGAAAGCAACAATCTTGACTGCACTAGCATTCCCATTGGCCTTTCTTTTCTTCCCTCAACATCTAGCAACACTGCTTTTGGCCATGGCGATCTGGGGTATTTATTATGAACTGAATGTATTTTCATCTTTCCAGTTTGTACATACCTATGTTCATCTCAATGAACACACCAAAACTTGGGGAATTATTCAATCTGCCCAATCAAGTGCTTATGCACTGGCTCCACTGCTTGCAGCAGAACTGCTGGTCTTTGGCTACTCATCTGTTTTCACTGCAGTCATCACTTTCATTGGTCTGGCAATGCTACTTGCGATTATTTTTAACTTTTTATTTGTACGAAAAAAGATTAGCAGAAAAACAACGATAATTCATACAAAGTCTTGGACTACCGAAATACATGTCTGGAGAGTGCTCTTCAAAAAGACCTGGCCGTTATTATTCTTACAACTATTAGTAACTACTATCGATGGAACTTTTTGGACAATTGGCACCTTATTTATGCAAGAATTGAGCAACCAACATGTCTTGGGAAATATGTTCTTAACTGTCTATGTTGCTCCGTCTGCGATCGTGGGTCTTCTTCTTGGAAAAATACCAAATCCTTTTGGAAAAAAGAAAACAGCTCTTCTGAGCAGTGGCATCGCTGGCCTCGGGCTCTTCAGCTATACCTTTATTCAGAATGTACCTCTATTGCTCCTTATCACCTTCTTTTCGGCTACATTCCTTGCTATTGCTATTCCTGAGCTGAAAGCCACTTTCGAAGACTATGTCAGCCGGCTGAGAGAAAGTGATACTGAAATGATTGGAATGCAAGGTTCATCAGCAAGTTTAGCGTATGTCATAGGACCAATTCTGGCCACCTTCTTAGCTTCTGCGACATCAATTAAAACTGCTTTTTCAATTATTGGCTTTTTAGTCTTTATTATTTCTCTCTATTTATCATCAGTAATTCCTAAAAAAATCTCAATGCCACAAAAAGAGCTTGCACAGATAGACAGTCAGTAGTTAGACTTGCTATACTTGTTCTGTGTTACTGCCCACATTGCTATCATTTGTCATCGGTCTTATTGTTATGCTTGTATCCTCACAAGCATTTTTAAATGTTGCCCAAGAGTTGGCTGCAAAATGGCGTTTTTCACCACTCTTTATTTCTCTTGTAGTTGTTGCATTGGGAACAAATTTACCCGAACTAACCGTCACCAGTGTTTCGCTCTACCAACATGATGCTGACTTAGCTATGGCAAACCTAATCGGTAGCAGTATCACCAATATAACCATTGTTTTCGCAACTGGAGCCCTTTTTGGAGGCATCAAAATTGGCACCAATAAATCTCAAAAAAATGCGACGTTGCTCTTGGCAATAACTGTGCTTTTTGTAATTTTACTACTCTCGTCAATTGCAAACATTAATAAAGCCTTACTCTTTTTTGTGATTATCTCTGCCTCACTGTTATACCAATACTTCATTGCTAAACAGGGTCGCTTACATGAAGATAAACATATTCTGGCCAAAGTACAAACCCTCTATACAAAACAAAGACGGTTTCCTCAACTTTTTTATCTTGTCACCATTCCAACTACAGTTCTTGGACTAGCTATTGGAGGACTGGTAACCGTCAATGCAGTTAATTCACTAGCTGCTATTTTTGGCTTTGCAACTTCAGTTTTAGGATTAACTCTTACTGCACTCTCAACCTCACTTCCCGAGCTGCTCATGACAATTTTAGCCGCTCGCAAACACGAAAATAAAGTGGTCTTAGGCACACTCGTTGGAAGTAATGTCTTTAATCTCTCACTTTTTCCCGGCATTATCTTACTTTTTAATGGGGGAGGACCGACATCAACGTGGGAACTTTTCTCATTACTTATTATCACTATTTTCTTCAGTGTGATGATTTTTATGTATAGTGGAAAAAAGATACCCAAGAAAACAGGTTTCGCACTCCTACTTTTTTATATTGTGTTTGTAGTTAAAACCCTGGCATTCTAAACTGGAACATTAATTGGCTCGAGATACGTACGAAAGTGTCTCGGTATCAATGACTAGCACATTGCCTTCTTTTACAAAAATTGGTGCTGAAACAACCAGCCCCGTTTCCAAGGTCACATTTTTTCGAGCCTGGCCTTGTGTATTACCTGCTGTAGAATCTTCAGCGTAAGTAACAGTAAGTCGAACTTTGGGCGGAAAAGAAACTCCTAAGGCCTCTCCATCATAAAAAAGAACATAGACTTGAATCTCTGGAGAGAGCAGTCCAACTTTTTCTGCTATGAGCGTATTAGGAATTGAAACTTGTTCAAAAGTGGTGTTATCCATCAGAACTGAATCATCACCATCAGCATACAAAAACTGCATTTGCTTACTCTCAACATCTAGCTCCTCGACTGATTCATTTGATTTGTAGGTAAACTCTTCGGTGTTGCCCGTTTTGGCATTTCGATATTTTACCCGCATAAAAGCCGAACCTTTACCAGGACTCATAAAATCTGTTTTGGTGACGAAGTACGGCTGATCCTTATGTAAAAGATACATGCCTTTGCGAATACTCCCGGCTTTGATGACTGACATAGATGAGTATTATACCACTCTTTTTAAGGGAAAAAATTATATTGTCACTCAAATGAGAACACTTCATCGATAGGAAAAAAGAGAGTAGATTTCACATTTGGTACATCAGCAAACAACATAACTAATCTATCGACTCCCACTGCAATTCCACCTGTTTCTGGCAAACCCATTTCTAATGCCTTAAAAAAATCTTCATCCAACTGAAACTCATACTTGGCAAGTTCTTTTCTCAACTTCAAATCTTCAACCATTCTTGCACGTTGTACTTGTGGGTCAGTTAATTCGGAGAAGGCATTTCCCAACTCGGAACCTGCTAGATAAAACTCAAACCGCTCAGCAAATCGAGGATCGGACTTCTTTGGCTTTGAAAGAGCAGCCTGTGAAATTGGGTAATCATAGATAATGGTAGGTTTCTTTGAACCAAGATTGGGTTCAATTTCATTCAAGAAAATTTGATTGTATATTTCTTCCCAAGTGGTCGTAGCTGTAACCGCATACCCTTTAGATTTGGCTTTTTTGAGAAGCTCTACTTCATCAAGAAGCGTCTCAACCGAAATAGCAGCATACTTTTGAAAGGCTTCAGCCACCGAAATTCTTTCCCAAGGACCAGATAAATCATATTCTTTCCCTTGAAAAGGCAGCACCGTAGCTTGAGGATTTTTAGTCACTGTCTTAAGAATAAAAAGAAGTAACTCTTCAGAATCATCCATAATATCTGTGTAATCTGCCTCAGTTCGATACCACTCTAAAATAGTAAATTCATGATTATGAAACGCACTTCGCCCTTCCTCATTACGAAAACTCTTAGCAATTTGGAAACAGTTACCAATCCCCGCAGCCAGTAACTTCTTCATAAATAGTTCTGGACTTGTGACTAAAAAAGCTGGCTTATCATCATACTTTTGAGTTTTAAGTGTAGTTTTAAAAACTTCCAGATATGGCTCTGTGCCAGGATTTTCAACTAAAAGGGGAGTCTCAACTTCTAAAAATGAACGCTCCTTGAAAAAAGTTCGGATAGCATCAATAACTTGAGCTCTAACGGTGAAGGTTTTCAGCAACTGAGGGTTCAAATGAATGTGTTCCCAATTTTTCATGAGTACTCCTACCAGTAGTGTTCAACTTTAGGAATGACTTTTCCATTCTCGATAATAAGGTATCGTGCCGTACCAGCCCAAAAATAACCAGAGTTAAAATAATGGGGAATCGTCATCTCATTAAATATGTGTGAGTGACCAAAAATATAGCCTTTTACGTTGCTATCTCGTTGTTTTGACACATACTGCACCAATTTTTTATCTATCTTTTCTTGAGCTGAAAAAACAATTTTACGATTAAGCCAAGTTGCCAGCGGGACACCTTTGAGTAAATAAAAATAAAAACGAGGGTAAAAAGGACCAAGAAGCTTTGTCAAAATTGGGTGTTTATCGTCACGTTCCGGAGCAATGTGGTGTCCATGTTCAATTACAAATGTTTTCCCCGATTGGGTCAGTACATACTTTTCTAGCTGCTGCACACTAAAAAGCGAAACCCGCTCATCCATAAACTTTTTTTTGTCATGATTGCCATAAATATAGATAGCTTTTTTTTCTAAAAAAAGCGGGAACAATTCTTTCCATTCAGACTGTATAAACTCAGGAAAAGTACAAAGGTAGTGATCCCAAAAATCTCCGTTAATAATGACTTGGTCAACAGAAGAGAGCAGATCTGCGATATAATGCGACAACTCCTTGTCATATTCAGTAAAAAGATGAAGATCTGAAATAATAAGTGTTTTCATAAAAGACAAGAGTTTATAGTATGAACAGCAATAAAAAAACAATCAAGTTGCAACTCTTCCTTGCTCGAGCCGGAATTGCTTCTCGCAGGAAGTCCGAAGTCTTAATTGACTCTGGTATCGTATCAGTTAACGGTCAAAAAGCAACCATTGGTCAACGTGTTAACCCCAACACAGACACGGTATCAATCGATGGGAAAAGAATTCCAAAACCTCAGCCTCATCGCTATTTTTTAGTTAATAAGCCTGTTGGCTATATCTCAACGACCGCCGACGAAATGGGTAGGAGAGCTGTTATAGATCTTATTCCTACTATAGCTGAACGCCTCTATCCTGTTGGTAGACTAGACAGAGAGAGTCAGGGCCTTATGCTCCTCACGAACGATGGAGAACTGGCACAGAAACTCACTCATCCAAAATTTGAAATCCCTAAAACCTATGAAGTTCTTGTGAATGGCACTCCTACTTGGAAAGCTCTGGAACATCTACGCCGTGGCGTTAAACTTAAGGATGGATTTACAAAACCAGCTACGGTAGAAATTTTGACTAAAGAAGATCACGGGACCTGGCTTGAAATTACTATTAAAGAAGGTCGAAACCGTCAAATCAGACGCATGACCGAGCGTGTAGGCTACGACACAAAACAACTCATCCGCACCAAAATGGGACCATTTACTATAGGTGATCTTAACGATCTGCCCTACATCGAAGTCTCAGAAGAAGAAGTTTCAGAACTTACAAAATAATTCACTCTTTGTTCATAAAAAAAGTCCCTTTTGGGGACCTTTCTTTATATGGAGCGGGTGAACGGAATCGAACCGTCATCTACTGCTTGGAAGGCAGTTATACTAGCCGTTGTACTACACCCGCAACGACAGAGGAATTATATCTCGATCTAGCGCATCTCGCTAGGACCATTTTTATAAAAATCTAGTGTCTCATCACTCAGTCCATATTGAGTTAACTGGGTGTCCATAAAGTAAGATGAAAATGACTTTCGACTATCAGAACTTACCCACTCATCATGTGCAGCCTCTACGGCTGGAATATCAGTTTTGTTCATAACGTTTATAAATATATACCAGCGGTAAAAAGAGTGGACCCACTGTGCAGATTCCTTTTTTGCAATCCGAACCGCTTCTTTTTGTTGCTCTATGGTGAGTTTTTTAAAGTAAAATCCTGGGACGACTTTTTCAACAACTTGGCGACTAAGTGAGCGTTCCTGACCGAGCAACTCTTGGGCAATTTGATCAAGATGTTCCGGAGTAATAGAGATTCTTTCTTTAATGTGGATAGCTGCCGATTCTGGTAAATGGTTAAACGTCACACCATGTGCATGCACTACCCCTTCTGGAAGAGCAGTGTGGAAGGAGGATTGTCCGTGCAATTCGGCGATGACTGCTTCTGCATGCTCTTCTGGGGTCAAATCAGCACGAGAAAGATCTACTAAGTCTTTTCTCCCCTCAACTCCAGATTTTGAATGCACAGCTGAGACCAATCCCTTAGAACGATACTGTGTTAAAACTTTTTTATTTCCGAAAGCAGCTAAGGTTTTTTCTAGTAGCCACTGAGTTACCTTTGTAGTACCAGCACTTAAAACAGAGGTGTTTGAAACTTGTTTGTTTGCTTGATCGACTCCAGCCTGGAAAGGCATACTAAACACAGAAAAATAATTCTGCACCAGCTCTTTATAAGCATCAACCGCTGCTTCCTTTCCACCAGGAACATTTTTATCTTTACCACCCCAATGCTCTGCAAATAAACTTAAGGTATTTTTGACTGATTCATGTCCTGTGAGTGTATGAAAATTTATGCGTTCATTAGTAGCAGCAATATTTCTGCTTGTAGGCATAATTTTTTGAGCATCACGAATACCGTCCTTCACAAAGGTTAAAATGTCCGCTGCTGACTCAGCAAAGTGAACTGAGGTTACCCAGCTGATTCGATCCAAATTCATATTTTTATATGTTTCAATCAGCGGCTCAATACCCATCTTTTCTTGAACTTCAATATCATATAAAAGTTTAACAAACATTTGATTCAGTTGATTGAGAGCCCGTCCCACAACTTGCCAAACTTCCTCAATTTGTGCTAACTCTGGATTATTGATTCGAGCATAGTACTCTTCAAATTTTTTGTCTGACATCTGAAGTGGCTCACGTTGCAAATCTCTTCCTAGAGCATTTTTCTTATCAGCCATAAGAGCTTTTCGCCTTTTTCGCAACACCTTCCTCAATTTTTTAATTTCTTTCAATTGAGTCAAAATATCATACCTATCCTTTGCCTGAACTAGTTCGGAGTTTTGTTCGCTAAATGCTGCGAACTCGCTAGGTTTAATAGTGTCTACATCAATTGAATTATAAAAGTTGAGAATTTTTGAAAAATCATATGAAGTAAAGTTATTATCCTTGGCTAAAGACTGAATAACTACCGACCTACCATTGAGCCAATCAGCAATATCTGCTCTCACATCTTTTCGAGATAAGTCATAGACTTCATCTTTTTTTCTTTGAATATCATTTGGACTCTCTTGACGGATATCTGGATTTTCGTATAAAAAATCTTTCCAATCTTCTGGGAAGCGAGTCTCTAATAAAGATTCCGTAGAAGTAGCAACATACCATGACATAATTTCTTCAGCATTCTGCATCAATTGATTGCTATTCATTGCTTTCAGCTCTTCTAAATGTACTTCCAATTCCTTTGCAAGTGCTTCCCGTAAACTAGCGGTGAATTCTGCTGCAAGTTTTTTGGGAGATCGAGCCAATGCTTCTGGAACGGCAGGGAGAGAAACCACATATTCTTGGTAGTTCTCAGTTATGACTTTTTCTTGATCAAAATATGAAGCGTCTTCGGAAGTGAAACCAAGCATTAATGGAGAGTAACGCGCAGTGTCTTGATTATCAGATCTCAAAGCCTCAATATGACTTGGCTTCAAAAAACGTTCTGTAGCTCTCTGTGAGAGTTCTGAGTTTGTCTGATTTGCTTCTCGACCATCAATACAACCATGATCATACCCACCATTCATTCTCATCACTACTGGTTTATGATCTTTGAGCAATGAGTTATCATCAATAACATCTTCACTCAAAACTTCGGAAAGATTATCTGAGAGATCTATATGTTGACCACCAAAGACAAGATTCAGCATTTCCCCACTGTGATCATCTGCCCCAAATTCGGGCACTTCCTGAGCACCAATGGACACTGAAAAATCAGCAAAAGTTAATTGCATTATTGATTGCCGTATGTCTGCGATAACTCTTTTTCGATCAGGAACATCTTTTTTCAAAACCGAAGAAATAAAACCCTCTAATAATGTTGGATCAGTAAGAATAGCATTTTTATCTGTGTCATAACTCAGTTGAGTCCACACCGCTGCAACTAATTGCCGCTGCTCTAATGCCACTGGGTCAAATTCTTGAGAAAGATGTTGCCTTTCTAATATTTGAACTGTTCTAACCAGCTCTTCGTTTGTAACAAAACCAGCTTCTGGATTGTAATACTCAACGGTATATGGAGAACCATGGACTGAAATAACAAAATGTTTTGGTTCTGATCCAAACGAAAGCTCTTGATATTGATGCTTTTCGTCTCGAGTAAAACCATGCACAACAATTGACTTTGCTCTGGTAATTAACTTACCCACATCTTTAGGTGATAACGCTGTTAGTGAATCTCTGTCTAACCCAAATTGCTGGTGAAGCATATCCAAAACGGCATCACTTTCTGAATCAAAACGATACACCTCTTGTAAACGTAAAAAGGCTGCTTCTGATTCGGCATTGTACCCATTTGCAGTAAAAGATGCTTTGATTGATTTGATTACTTTTGTAGTGAGAGGAATCTTGCTCTTCGACTCACCATAATCAGTAGTAAGAAACTCAGTAGCTTCTCTCATCAACTCAATCTTGCTACTGATCACTGAAGCTGCAAAGGTAGCTCTGTAATCTACTTTTAATCGTTCTTTTCGAAGATCTTTCTCAGCTTGTTTTCTTTCCTCCTGACGACGTTTTATATCCTCTTCAGTTAAAGGCTTTCCCGTTGGAAGTTCATTTTTTTCTGGTTTTTTCAATTTCGAAAGCAGTCTTTTTCCCAAACTCTCCGAGCGCTTGGTTCGTTCGCTTTCTCGAGAAAGCACTTCTTCTTTTTTATCAACTGGAACAGCTTTCTCAATGATTCTACTTCTATCAAGATTAATTCTATTTGTTTGCAATAAAAATAGTAATCTATCAGAAATGCTTGAATCTATTTCAGTCTGCACAGTATACCTTCCCCGAGCTGTTTGTTCACGAAGGTGGGCACCACGCTCCTGTTGATCAGTCCAACTTGTAGCTTCTCGTAACGCAGCATCAAATTTTTCAATCCTATAGGGAGCCTGAGAGGAATCCATACTATCAAGTACAAACCCAGTAATGGCTCTTAAAAAACTTGCATTACTTAATAAAAAAACGGAAAATTTGACTAATTCATCAGCAATTTTTCCACTTTTTAGAGCTAGTGAATCAATGATGTCTTTATAGGTGTCATTTGAAGAAAGATTTTTAACAATTTTTTTGACCAATTGATCTCGATCTTCTCCCCGGTACATAGTGTTACCAGTTGCAAATGATTGTTCGGTGACCGTCGCTAGTAATCCCACTAAACGTGAGACTGGATCCTGGAGCTCCTTCATCATGGTTGACTCCATCGACTTTAAAAAACTAGGCCTTTGGCCAGGAAAAATTACTTTCATTCCCTCCCAGACGGAATCACCACCCAGGATAAGAGAACCATTGTGTTGCTCATCTAAAAAAAAGGGGTGATCTGTCTCCGTATTTTTTTCAGATCGCATTGTATCCGAAGCATCAATCAATTCTGGTGGTGTGTGCCTTCGGTCCATACTCATATATCCATGATAGAGGGCTTTGCCTTCTACTTCAAGTAAGACAAATCTGGTGCTATAATCACTTTTGTTCGCAGAAAGTCTTTAAAAAATCAAATACATGCCGTGGTGGCGGAATTGGTAGACGCGCGAGACTTAAAATCTCGTGATAGCAATATCGTGTGGGTTCGATTCCCACCCGCGGCACACAACAATGTGGTCCTTATGGCTCAAAAAGAATCTCAGCAACCTCAACTAATTACAGAAAAAGAGTTGCGTCGTTGGTATCAGAGTAGAGCAGAGGAAACAAAAAAAGAAGAGGCCCGATTTGAACGCAGAAAAGACTTACTTGCCTACGTACTTTCATTATTTGATTCTGAAGACGAAAAGAACTAGTTTAAAAAAAGAGCCGCTGCTCGTTTTTTAAAACTACTTGGTATATAATGCGAGTCTGTCCTTTTAAAAAACGGGGAATAGCTCAGATGGCTAGAGTGCGCGGTTTGGGACCGTGAGGTCGCAGGTTCGAGTCCTGTTTCCCCGACACACGAAAAAAATCCACCTTTTGGTGGGTTTTTTTGTGTATTGGAGCAAGCAAAGGGCTGAATCTATGGTTCGCCATGCAAGTAGCAAATTGCGATAGCCACATCCAGTACGAGCATCTCGCAGAGAGCAAAGCGAACGAGAAGTCCTGTTTCCCCGGCATATACTAGTAAATTCAGTTTTTGTAAATATTCAACTTTTACATTGCTGATATAATCAGCAAATGACATCTCAAGATCTAACTAAATTCCAATCAGTATTAAATCACTTTAACATTTCCCAAGACCAATTAATTGGTAACGGTGGGGAAGGCTATGTTTTTAGTCTTGATCATGAAAAAGTTATTAAAATATACAAAAATTCATCACAATCATATTTAGAGAAACTACAAAAGTTTCAGCAAAAGATCTCAGAAGCAAATTTACCATATCAGACGCCACTTATTGAAAAGATAGGAATTATAAATAACATTCACTATACTATTGAAGTTAGGCTAGAAGGTGAAAACTTAGAGTCAGCTTTTTCAAAGCTATCGTCAAAACGACAAGAAATAGCATTAACAAATTACATTAATGCTCTCAAGCCATTAAAGGGTATTGATGTGAATAATTGTAGATTTGGTCAAGTTCTTGAACTGGATAATTCTTTACAAGCAGATAATTGGAAAGAGTTTTTATTAAACAAGTTAGATCAAAAAACTAAATTTACAAAAGAAAGACTAAGTAAAGATGTAGTTAATTTTGATCTAAAACTTAAAACTTTAAAAAAAATGATACATACAAAACTTAATATTGATCCAAAAAAAAGTTTTGTTCATGGTGACTATTATCTAAATAATGTTCTTGTTAATGATGAGCTACAAATTACCACTGTTTTAGATATAAGTGATCATACTTGTGTAGGAGATCATAACTTAGATGTTGCAAACATTAATTTTTTATCACTTTGCGATAATATTACTCCAAAACATATTTCATTTGTAAGAGAATTACTAATAGCTGATTATGGAGAAGAAATAATACTTTATTTAGATTTATACGGTTTTTATTATGCTTTTTATTTTTCTAATCTCTATACTTTCGATATGACATCATATAAATGGTGTCTGAGTATTTTAAATGATGAAAAGCGTTGGGCTAGGTATATTTGAAGAAACAATGAGCTGAATCTATTGTTCGCTATGCAAGTTGAAGATCGCGATAGCCTCAACCAGCACGAGCTCAGTATCTTCATAGTTTAGTGATCTATTTCATGTATACTGACTTTATTATGTCAAAATCTAAAGAGTCTCCTCATCTCAATGTCGCCAAAGAATTCACAAAAGAAAACTGGCCAACTATTTTAGCGAGTACTGTTGCTGGAGCAACTATTCTATTACTCATTAAATACTATCGAAGCAAAAACTCCGAAGGTAAAGAAGACGACCAACTCAATGGCTATGCAGAAGAAGCAGCTGGAACTACTCCAGAAACTCCAATGCTTCTGGAAGTAGGCTTGCCAGTTCTCGACTCAATTCCAGAAGCAGACCGACTTGCCGAAGAGTTAGAAGAAACACTCGAAGAACCAGCTCGTAGCATTATGAACACGCTCAAAGAATTAGGAAAAGGAAGAAAAAAAAGTAACTCATGAAAAAAAAAGCAACTGAAACATACCAATTTCAAGTTCTTGAGTACGTTGCAACAGTTCCTGTTGGCAAGGTTACCACTTATGGCCAAATTGCCAAAGACCTTTTTTTGCCAACACCAAGGCTCGTTGGAAAAATTTTGCACTCAAATCCCGATAACAGTAAGTATCCCTGCCATCGAGTTGTTTTTTCAGACGGCAAACTAGCTCCAGCCTATGCATTTGGTGGAGCAGAGGTGCAACGAAAAAAACTTCTTGCAGAAGGTGTGACTTTTAAAAAAAATAGAGTCGATCTCAATTCTTGTCTGTTTTAACTTTCCTGTTTCTCTCTAAAGCACGTAAAAACTCTGGATCTGATTTTTTAATTCCAAGATCTTCTAGAACAAACTCAAATAGTTGTAAGTAATCTTTTGGCCATGGTTGATCTGTCTTTACGGTGATAGGTTTATCACCAACTGAAATCACAACTGCATCTTTACGTAAAAAGTTTTCTATATACCGACGAACTATCAGCGCGTATTCTTTTGTAGGTAATTCATCGAGAGAAGCTGCTATATCTAAAAATGAAATCGCCAACTCAATATCATTTAGGGATACTGTGAATAACAATTTAAAATCATGTCCCGTTAAACCAAGCCGTTTTACCTCATTTCTTAAAGGCTTTCCATGACCAGTCACCCAAGGCAACTCAGCAATGCTTCTCCTATATCTGTGTTCATAAGGATTACTATCCAATTTTTCTCTCATATCGGTTGCATCAAGTACTGCTACCGATTTGGAAACAAATGCATCAATGGTATCTGCTGGAGTTTTCGCTAACAAAAGGAGCTGTTTATCATTTAAAATTGCAGCATACCGAGCACTTATTTTTTCAAAAGGAAGCGAATCTTGTTGAAAAAAATGAGGTTTTTTATCTAAAATTTTATTTCTTAGTGCATACTTTCCTGCTTCAAACTCAATCTCAAACATATCTCGAATGACTTCAGGAATGTCTTGATCTTCTAGCAAAGCTTCTATGCTTCTGGCTATAGGTGTGTACTCAGTATAAAGTTCAATCTTAGCTAACTGCTCAGCTATTCGCACATGAGGCATCCACCTTTCAAAAACAGTAATTACTTCGTCTTCCGAAAGAGCAAACGTTTCAGCTCCAGCGAGTATCGTTGGTACATAGCCAGTAAAAATTTTGACAGAAAGGGGCGATCCTTTTGGAAAGTGATGCAGTAAGAGATCAGCTTGGCTAATTTTTTCTTCATACTGCTGGAACAATTTTGTCTGAAGAAGTGCCTGCACTAAATGTTCTTGAGATTCTATAAAAAGTATACCTATTTCATCAACTATCTCAGAAAAAGTGGCAATTGCGTCAGTCAATGCTTTTCCTACCTGAGCCACTTCCTGGTAGGTACCCGTTTCTAAAACAAAGGCTATTTGAGCAATAGCTTCCTGCTCAAGGACTATTTGATCAATAATTTCTTGACCAAAACTAGCTTCTTGTTCTGTTTCTTGAGACATACTGCCCCTTCTGTAGTTTGTATATAAAAAGGTATGTAAGTATAGCATGTGCTATGCTGGATCGATGAAAGCCGCGCAGATCTCAGCATTTCAAAACTATATCTTAAGGTGGTACGCACTCCATGGCCGAACCGAACTCCCTTGGAGACAAACTCAGGATCCCTATAAAATTTTAGTTTCCGAGCTAATGTTGCAACAAACACAAGTGCAACGAGTTATTCCTAAATACTCCAACTTTTTGAGACAATTTCCCGATATACAAACATTGGCAGAAAGCAGTCTGGCCAACGTCCTAGCTCACTGGCAAGGCCTTGGCTATAATCGTCGAGCTAAGTTTCTCTGGCAAACAGCACAAAAAGTTACTGTTGCATTTGATGGTAGATTTCCAAAAACGAAAGAAGCACTTCAAACTTTGCCAGGTATTGGCCCATATACGGCCAGTGCTGTCAGTGTCTTTGCCTTCAATAACCCAGAGACAGTGATCGAAACAAATATTAGAACTATTTTTTTGTATCATTTTTTTCCCAATACAAGTGAAATCAGCGATGCTCAAATACTACCGCTGATTACAGAAACTCGCTATACAAAAAATCCTCGTGAGTGGTATGCAGCCCTTATGGATTATGGCTCATACTTGAAAAAAATTGTTCCCAACCCCAGTCGAAAAAGCAAACACCACACCACTCAATCTCGCTTTGAAGGTTCACCCCGGCAGGTGAGGGGAGAGATTATCAGGTATCTTACTAAATCTGGGTCTCTAAATGAAAAAAACCTTCAGGCTAAAATTAAAGGGAACAAAAATCATTACCCTCAAGCACTACAAGATTTACTTAAAGAAGGCATGATAACCCAAAGTAATGCAATCATTTCTCTGATGAAATAAAAAAAAGCGACCGGAACAAACCGGTCGCAATAACCTCTTCAAGCTGGTCGTCGCAATACCATAATAACAGGGCGGCGGCGATCAAACTTTTGTTCTAATCCAAACTCAGCTAGTCCTAAATGAGACATAGGTACTTCTAGTACAACCGTGTCAGCTACAAATCGAGATAGCAGCTGTACAGACCAATATTCAACTTGGGCTCTATGCGCTCTCTTAGAGAGCTGAAAAACGTCTGACTTGTGCAACAATCTAAAACCCAAATCTGTATAGGTTATAAGCCGCTTGCCATCTCTTTTGTATAAATGGCATGAAGCCCAATCCCTAAACGCACCCCAAATCTGGGCTGGGGTAGAGGGCAGAGAAGCCCCTTCCGAAAAACACATGATACGACTCCTTTTCGCGACGCGAATTTACAGTGGGAAAAGTGTGGACTATTTTTTTAAAAGACATAGTAGTATATCATAATAATTGTTTATATTTACACATATTGACATTATGGGCCTTTTTTGCTATACTATCTGAGTTGTTGGTCGCCGTCTGGCTCTTTGGCCCAATTTTGGCCCCCGCCCTTCGCGGCGATCAACAACTGTTTTTTAATAAATCGTTTTTCCCTTATTGAGCACGCTCTCGTGCTCTACATCCTTTGGAGGATCTTATGTTTGGTTTAGAAAAAACTTCAACCCGTAAAGCCGACCTGCAACGAGTAGAGAACAGCCTGCGCAAGGAGTTTGCACAACAATTCCGCAGCATGTTCAAGCTGATTTCAGCCGCAACCGGCAAAACCGTTACAGAAATTCGCGAAGCCATCGCCGCCCTGGTCGAAAAAGCCAATGGGCGCGTTGAAGAGGCTCAGATTACTGTTAACGAACTCCGCATGGCGCTGCGTACGGCCGAGACTGAGCTGAATGAAGCCATTGCCGAACGCGATGAAGCCTTAGATGTCGAAGCCGATATGGCCGACATGCTGGAAGGGTAAAACGATTTTTAATCGCGGGCCACAGCTGTAAAGTTGTGGCCCCCCTTTTTGCCCAAAAATCCCAAACTCCACCCAGGAGTTTTTTTTATGCCTTTCTCAAGGTACAATACACGTTGGTATGAAAAAAAGAAAAAAATATATAACTGTAGCCCTAGGCGGCACTTTTGATCATCTTCATGATGGTCATAAAGCTTTTATTGATGCTGCTGCCGAAGTGGGACAGCGGCTGCTGATTGGTATCGCAACCAAGAAACTTATTCTGAATAAGCCATTTCGTCATAATTTGGAAACGCTGGGAACTCGATTTAGAAACGTGAGTCAGTACTGTAAAACACAAGGTTACACTGCTGAATTAGTCGAGTTGAATGATATCTATGGTCCTCTGATTGACCCAAATCAAAAAGTTGACGCGCTTTATGTAACAAAAGAGACCGAAGCCGGAGCTGACAAAATTACCGCCATTAGAGACCAGCTTCGTTTAAAAAAACTCCCAGTCTATATCGTCGACATGGTTCCAGCCGAGGACGGCCAACCAATTCACGCCGCACGAATTCGAGCTGGAAAGATATCTCGTTCTGGCCAAGTCTATGCCAATATTTTTGAGAAAGACATTCAGTTAACCGAAGAGCAACGACAAGATTTTAGTAAAATCCAAGGAAAAGTAGTGGTTGAACCAAGCACTATCCCAAGTCCAAAAATTGTCGTTGGCGATTCAACACTCGAAAAATTCATAACGTTTGGTTGGAAGTTTGATATTGGCATCTTTGATGGCTACTGCGAAAGAAAGCTCTATCCATCAACTACTATTGATGCTATTACTCCAACAAGCAGCGTCACCAATGCCGCCGGAACTATTGAACACGGCGCTGTGCAGTCACTTATCAATGCTACTGATCAAAGAGAAAAGGCATTCATCAAAGTCGATGGGGAAGAAGATCTCTTAGCAGTTGCGGCTGTTTTAGTTGCCCCCTTGGGAAGCTATGTCTATTATGGACAACCGAAACAAGGCCTAGTAGAAGTGCATGCTACTGAAAAAATTAAAGATCATTTCGCCAAAATTCTGAACCAATAAATTCCCGAAAATCCCTGCTTGATTTCGCCCCTTTGTTTGGGTTACATTAGGGTTATGCCCAATCTCGCAACACTCCTTCGACCCACAAATTTAGACACCTTTATTGGGCAGTCACATCTTGTGGGTCCAGACAAACCACTGCGAATTGCGATCGAAAAAGGGCATATATTTTCGATGCTTTTTTGGGGACCACCAGGTGTTGGTAAAACCACGTTAGCCAAAATTATTGCCCATACTCACAACCGTGATATTTATGAACTGAGTGCCGTTTCTGCAAAAAAAGATGACATTCGAAAAATCGTGCTCCAAAGTGCCAGTCAGAAACAGCTTACAGAAAGCTATGAGGCTCCCATTCTTTTTCTTGACGAAATTCATAGGTTTAATAAAGCCCAACAAGACTACTTGCTTCCCTTTGTTGAAAATGGCACTCTCATTTTAATTGGGGCCACCACCGAAAACCCTAGCTTCGAAGTTAATTCGGCGTTACTCTCACGATGCAAAGTCTTTGTACTCACCAGTCATACAGATGAAGATTTAGCCGTGGTTCTAAAAAATGCAAAGAAACATCTTAAAATAAAAACAATTAGTAAAGATGCTACCGATTGGCTGATTCGCTTCAGCAATGGAGATGCCAGAAAATTACTTAATTTACTAGACCAAACAGTTACCATTTACGAAAAAGTTACCACCAAGACATTAAAAGAAACTCTGCAATCTTCACACCTGAGTTATGACAAAAAGGGAGAACAACACTACGACACTATCAGCGCCTTTATTAAATCAATGCGTGCTAGTAACACTGATGCTGCTCTCTACTACTTAGCTCGAATGGTTAGTGCTGGAGAAGATCCAAAGTTTATTGCTCGTCGAATGGTAGTCTTTGCTAGTGAAGATATTGGTCTGGCCGCACCCACGGCCTTAGTTGTTGCCAATGCTGTCTTTGAAGCTGTCCACAACATTGGCTATCCGGAAGCCCAAATTAATTTGGCTCATGGAGTTGCTTACCTAGCAAGATGTAAAAAAAATCGAACAGCCTATGACGCCTACTTTTCAGCGCTCAGAGATGTCGAAACATTTGGGAACTTGAGTATTCCTCTAGAACTTCGAAACGCCCCAACCTCTCTCATGAAAAATCAAGGGTATGGTAAAGGCTACGAGATGTATCCAGATAAAAATAAATCGCTTCTACCAGAAAAAATAAAACATAAGAAATATCTTAAATAATGACTCGTTGTGGATGGGTTCCAAAAGACAATCCCAACTATCAAAAGTATCACGACACTGAGTGGGGAGTGCCCGTATACGATGATCGGTTACTTTTTGAGTTTTTAATATTAGAAGGAGCACAAGCTGGTCTTTCTTGGGAAACTGTACTGAAAAAGAGAAGTGAATATAAAAAAGTTTTTTACAATTTCGAAGTTGAAAAAGTTTCCGAAATTGACGAGGAAGAAATTGCCCTAATTTTACAAAATCCTGGAATCATTCGGAACAAGTTAAAAGTCAGATCAACGATAAAAAATGCTCGTGCTGTGCTTGCAATACAAAAAGAGCTTGGCAGTTTTTCAAAGTACCTGTGGAGTTTTGTGGGTGGATCACCGATTATTCATTCGTATAAAAAACTCTGTCTGGTTCCCGTGCAATCTACTCAGTCTGTAGCTCTGAGTATAGATTTAAAAAAACGTGGCTGTAGTTTCGTGGGACCAACCATTATGTATGCCTTTATGCAGGCTACAGGAATGGTAATGGATCATACCACCAACTGTTTTAGATACACAGAACTTTCATAACACTTTTTGTCATTTTTGGTTTGTATAGTGCAACCATGACACCAGAAAAAATTTTGCAAGCTCATTGGGGATATACTTCGTTTAGAAAAGGCCAAAAGGAAATTATTACTTCAGTCTTGTCTGGAAAAAACACCATTGCCGTCCTACCAACTGGCGGTGGGAAATCAATTTGTTTTCAAGTGCCTGCACTTTTATTTCCTGGAATCACTCTGGTAATCTCACCACTTATCTCGCTGATGCAAGATCAAGTTAAGAATTTAGTAGAAAGGGGAGTGGCTGCGACTTTTTTAAATACTTCACTTTCTGATGGTGAAAAGAAAATACGAACTCAAGAAATTCTTAAAAATAAATACAAAATTGTATATATTTCTCCAGAAAAATTAGAAACAAAAGCGTTCCAGAGTATTTTAAAAAAGATCACTCTTTCCTTAGTGGTTATTGATGAAGCTCACTGTATTAGCCAATGGGGAAATGAGTTTCGGCCAAGTTATAAAAAAATACTATCTTCACTCAAAGCAACTACACAAATGCCAGTACTTTTAGCCGTAACGGCCACTGCTACCCAACATATTCTCAATGAGGTTATCTCTTCACTAGAACTCACCCACCCAAATATTTTTTCAGAGAATGTCTATCGTTCTAACTTACAAGTTTTGGTGCTCAATACGCCAACTGTGGTCACTAAATTATTGTACTTACTCGAAATTCTTTCCAATCATGTTGGAGAAGATGGTATTATCTATGCTTCAACTCGAAAAAATACTGAGTACATTGCACTCATACTTACACAGCTAGTGCCACAACTCAAAGTAGCTGCCTATCATGGTGTATTAGAAAATCAGCTGCGAAAAAAAATTCAGACTGATTTTATCTCTGGGAAAATAAATATCATTGCCGCTACCAATGCTTTTGGGATGGGAGTTGATAAACCAAACGTCCGATTCGTTATCCATTTTGATACTCCTATCTCTGTAGAGGATTATGCCCAAGAAATTGGTCGAGGTGGTCGCGATGGTCAACCAACAGCTTGTTACACTTTTTTTTCAAAAATTGATCAGGAAAATCGCTCTAAGTTCCAAAAGAAAAATAAATCCACCTCTCAACAAAAAAAGATAACGAACGATTTACAGAAAATGGAACATATTTTACTCACAAAATTCTGTAAGATGAAAAAGTTGGGAGCCTATTTTGGCAGTACTACACCCAGTTGTACAAAATGCAGTTCCTGTCTCTCTAAACACAAGTTACACATACACATGAGAAGAAACATTTCAGCGCCTCTTTTTTATGGACTTAGAAAACTAAGATTTAAGTTGAACCAATCTTCTAAAGCCAAACTTCCAAAAAGCACTGCTCACTTTCTCTCACTCTTGCAGCCAGCAGAATTTTCCGGTATTCCTGGACTTGGAACTGGGTATCTTCGACACTCAAACCAGATTACTCGCCTGATTCGGGCCAAAGATGATAAAATACAGGCATGACAATTAAAGATTTAGTAACTCAATATGAATCAATTAGTTCATTTTTAAATGACCGCTGGCCACTTAAAAATCATGAACAACGCACATTTGCTCGCACCATGAAAATCATGGAAGAGTTAGGTGAACTTTCTGACGAAATCTTAACCTCAATGAACTTGCAACGAAATACAAAAATTGAAAAATTCAGCCGAGAAAATGTCGAAGACGAATTTGCCGATGTGCTCGGTTCACTTATCCTACTCGGAATTGAACTCGACATCGACGTCGAACAAGTTATGCAGAAAAAAATTGACTTTACCAGAAAAAGATTCGACATGGACTTAAAAGAATAACCATACTCTCTAGCAATAGCTACAAATATGGGCCAGGCTGAAAGCCTGGCCCATCTACAATCAACAACTAATGCCGCGGATTTCCCCGCTTAGCATTTTGAACATCAACATCCCACCACTTAGATCGTTCCATAATGGCCAACTCTGTGCCATCACGATCCGTTACTTGAATCATTGCAAGGCGGTCATTATCAGAAAGCTCTACATTAAATCCTGGTTGTAAATCCAACCAAAATCCAAGATATTCTACTAAACCCGGAGTAGTTACTACCCCCCAGAAAATTGTCGGTTCTAGCACTACTGGGGAATAATGGTGTTCGATCCAATAGACCCCATTGGGTACTCGCTGTTCTTCGACTCTCAGTATATATCCAGAATCATCACTATCTATGGGAAGTGGCATGACACCCAAGCGAGACTGATCCTTGCTAATAGCTGTCCACATAGCTTCTTCAGTCAGATGGGTAAACCCAACGTGATGAAACCGCAACTCATAGGTCATGGCATAGTTTAGTACCAGTGCCATCAAAGCGTCGGCCTTTTCGTCCCAGGCGCTGCATGCCGTGATGAGATATTTTCCATCATACATACGGCGCACCCCACCCATAAAACCAGTGGAGGTCTTAAAGGTTGGAACTGGTGTCATAGCAATAATCTTGCTATTTAGCTGAATGGTGTCAACCAGTTCAGCCGCCTTCTTGGGACCAAAGTATGGAGCCCGTGAAGTCACTTTTTCACCACCAGCCCAATCGGACTTGATGGCTAAAACATTTTTTTGCTCATCTGCAACCAAAACCGTTACATGTAACGGTCGACCAGCTGCACCCATCATCACATCTGCTAAATTCCAAGTCCTCTGCACTAATGGCAAATAGTTCAAAAGCTTTCTCCTTTGAGATATGTTCCAACTAACCGGATTGTTAGTTGTGTTGATTGTTAAACAACACTAGCCGCTACTTACTGCAACAATGCGAATCGAGCAACTAGAGTGCCCAAATTATACCGTACTATCAATAAAAAACAATGTTATGAGATATTATTTTGCAGAAACAGCTTTAAATTGATACAACTCACCATCAGTAAACCCTCGTTTACGATAGTATTCCTTTGTTCCAATTCCAGAAATGACAGCCATTTTTTTATACCCAGCATCTTGAGATATTTTTTCTGCTCGTACTATTAATTTTTTTCCAAGTCCTAAGTGTTGTGCCTTTGAAGTTCCATCTTTCCCCAACGCCACTACGGTGCCATACACATGAATTTCACGGATCATCGTGCTCTCTTTCAACTCTGAAATAAATGACTGTTCTTTAGGAATTGAGAGACGCAAAAATCCTAGAATTTTTTCAGTACCAGGAATTTTCTTACTGGTTCGATGTGGATAGGCAACTTTTTCAGCAGGAACCAGATACTGCAAAAAATACTCTGTACTAACTTGGGTTTGATACTCTGAAACTTTAAACTCAATATCTTTTGGATCAAAGATTCCATCTTTAATTTCTCTGGAGCGAATGTCTTGCGGAATAATTTTTTGTTCTTCTAAAGACTGTTCAACAATTTGTCTGAAGTTTGTTAACATATTTCCTTCAACAATATCTTGTGAAGGAATGTCACGAATAACCCGAGTTAAACGAGCATACTGAGGTGTAACTTTAAATACGTGAGAGAGCACTTCGGCTAACTCAGTCTGTGTATATGGCTTCCATTTACCAGCTTTATACACCTGCATTAACTCAGCACTGCCAATTAAGCTACACGGATAAATTTTGAGCTCGTCAGGACAAAAATCTGGATCAGAAAATAATTGTTCATAATCAATTTTATCTGCCTCGACCGATGAACCATATAAATTTGCCATCCAGTGAGCATGAATTTTAAAACCGGCTTGTCTAAGTAACTTAAACGCTTTCCTAGTGGCGGCAACATCGTGACCACGCTTATTTAGGTTAAGCACACTATCTTGCAACGACTGAACTCCAATTTGAGTTTTAGTACAACCCAGACGGCGCACTCTGACAACTTCAGCTTCTGAAATATTGTCAGGTCGAGTTTCAATTACTAATCCCACACACCTCACAGCAGCCGTTTCATTTTTTTTCTGCTCAGCTTCCAATTCTTCCCAAGATGCAACTTGATATGAATCAAAGCCACCCAGCTTTTCTGGGGCTGTGTACTGTTCTGAAATGATTCGATTATATGTCTTGGTAATGGCTTCACCATCTATCTGTAACTCGGCCAGTGATTTTTGATTCTGCTTTGGGCTATTTGTACGAAGAATATCTTTCTTTTTTAACTCTTCAGCCATATCTTCATACCACTGAAAAATCTTATCGCGACCATCATGTGTCCCAAAATCATTTAAGGCTCTAAAACACTCTTTGATAAACCAAATTTGATAGCTCTCTGGATAAAATGACCAAGTGCCACCCAATACAATAACTTCAGTTTTATCAACTAAGTGACCAATATTATGTAACGCCTGCAAACGGTTATAGGTTTGCAAGTAAGGATCAAACCAATTACGCTCGGCACGCTGCGCGCCGGGCTCATCCGCCAAGTAACTCTTCGGCATCCGAACATCATTCGGACAAAAAATACACTGACCAGGACAGGGGAACGGCTTTGTCAAAACCGTAACCGGAGATACTCCCGATTGAGTTCTCGTTGGCTTCATCGTTACTTTTTTTAAAAAGGATTGGACAAATGGAGCAATTCCATGAGTGCCGGCCAACTCTCGATACCCACGCACAATTTCATCTTTAGAAAAAACATTTCCATTCGGTTTGGCGTGTCGCTTTACTAGCTGAGCTAAACCTTTGGCAGAAATTTGCTCAACTTTTTCTAGCTCGAGCAACAAGGGAACTAATTGTTCTAAGTAGTCATGAGGGTTAAATGCGTACATAAATAAATCTATTTTCTCTGGTATTATAGCAGTACCTATGGATATTCACACAATTTCTGCACTCAACCAACTTAATGCGGACTTTTACACTACAACTGCCAAGGAATTTGATACTACTCGCAACCATATCTGGCCCGGATGGGAAACACTGCTTACACACATTGAACCTTCAACAACCAAGACGATCCTTGACCTTGGCTGCGGAAATGGACGATTTGGAGCTTTTGCCTTCGAAAACTTTGATTACCTGACTCACTATACTGGAATTGACTCAAATCCCACTCTTCTTGAGGCTGCCATCAAAACACTCTCTCCTCAAAAAGAGAAAGTAACACTCAACCAAGAAAATATCCTAGAAACTTTGTTAACGAATAAACTACTTTCTTTTGATTCACAAACCTTTGACCTGATCACTGTTTTTGGAGTTATGCATCATATTCCAAGTACACAACTTCGAAAAATATTTCTAAAGAAACTTGCTTCACGGCTCAACCCTGGAGGTCAACTCGTATTTACTACCTGGAATTTTATTGAGTTTGAACGATTCACTGATCGGCTCATTGCTCCAACAAAGCTCAAAATTGACACAAACCAACTTGAAAATAACGATTACTTTTTGGACTGGAGAAGAGGAGAGCAAGCCATCCGCTACTGTCATGCCTACACAACTGAAGAAGTCGCAGACTTGCTAAAAGGAACTCCTCTACAACTTGTAACAACTTATCGTGCCGACGGCCGAGAGAATGAAGTAAATACCTACTATGTAACAACCTTGAAAGCCCCGAAAGAGCGTGTAGAATAACCACATGAAAACTTTTCTCCTACTTTTGCACGTCGCACTACCACTTATTGGAATTGCTGACGCAAGCTACCTTGCCTATGAAGAATTGCAGGGCATAGTCCCACCTTGCGGTAGTGGTTTTAGTTGTGGCGAAGTCCTCTCAAGCCCGTATGCCCACATTGGTCCAGTACCACTCTACGCACTGGGACTACTTTTCTACTTAACTCTTTTTATTCTCGGAGTTGCTACTATCCTCGAATTAGATATCAAAGGTTTTGTACCAAAAAAGCTACAATCATTTGCAACCTTGCCACAACTTTTTACAACATTGGCGACCTTGGGGGGACTTTTTAGTTTGTATTTAGTGTTTATCATGGCGTTTGTTATTAAAGGCTGGTGTCTCTACTGCCTCATCTCAGCGGCGACGAGCATGACACTATTCTTTGTTTCTTGGAAATATTTCTCGATGACTCAAAAAAAACCACACCTTCTTTTAAAAACTATTTCTCACACTATTTTTAACTTCTTGTACACCCAACTTTTAAAACCAGTTCTTTTCTTATTTGATCCAGAGACCATACATACTGCCTTTACAAAAGCTGGGTATATCTTGGGACAAAATAGTCTTACCCGATCACTCACCAACTGGATATTTTCGTACAACTCACCAACAACTGCTGTTACCTTTAATGGAATTTCATTCCCAAATAAAATTGGCCTCTGTGCTGGCTTTGATTACAATGGAGAAATGGCCCGCATCCTTGGACCAGTTGGCTTTGGCTTTCATACAATTGGAACAGTGACGGCCCAGCCATACCAAGGGAACCCTAAACCCAGACTTGGAAGACTACCAGACTCAAAAGCACTGATTGTCAACAAAGGACTAAAATCACTTGGTGCAAAAACAATTATTGCCAAACTTAGTGGCATTCATTTTTCTGTCCCTGTGGGTATCAGTATCGCTTCGACCAATACTCACTTCGATTCTGATCACGAGCAAGTTATGGATGTTATCAAAAGCTTTGTACTCTTTGAAAAATCACAAGTACATCACAGTTACTACGAACTCAATATTAGCTGCCCAAATACATTTGGTGGCGAACCATTTACCACTCCAAATCGACTCGAGCAATTGCTGAGCGTTATCGACACACTGGAACTTTCAAAACCGCTCTATATAAAAATGCCAATAGACCAATCCGAAAAAGAAACCTTAGCTCTCTTACGAGTAAGTGCCGCACATACTGTCCAAGGAGTTATTTTTGGCAACTTAACCAAAGATAAAAATAATCCAGCAGTAACAGATGCAGATCGGAAAATTTGGAAACAAAGAAAAGGCAATCTTAGCGGACAACCCACCTTCGAAAGATCAAATAACTTAATTAAACTCACCAAAAAGAATTTTAAAAATCGCTTTACTATCGTCGGTTGTGGAGGAATTTTTGATACAAAGACTGCACAGACCAAACTGGATGCTGGAGCCGACTTACTCCAACTCATTACGGGCATGATTTACAATGGACCCCAAACAATTGGAACGATCAATAGAGAACTAGATTCGAAATCTGCTTAGAGTACCCAAGCATCAACTAAATACCCAAAAAGGTACGCTACACTTGCGGCGGCTGATCCAACCAGTAGCATCTCTAAACCATTTTTCCACCAAGCAATTGGAACAATGATGGTTCTTAGTGACCCCACTACAAACAAGGTTATCATTGTAGAAATAATCGAGTACATAAACTGAGATTCATGAGCAATAGGAACTCCAAAAGCTTCAAGAAAATAGGGGAGAAGAGGAAATACACCCGCAATCACAAAAGCAGTAAACGTAACTACGCCTGTTTTCCAAACACCTTTACATGCGTCTTCACATTCTCCTTTAGAAACAACTAAACGCTCTGATCGCTCACCTAAGTAATCACCAAGTCCCATACTAACCCCATCACCCAACATATTAGCAATGCCCATAATCAGCACAATACTTGGAGAAAGATTCGCTCCCGCCACACTGGCTACGACTGCAAACGTGGTAATAATGCCATCAGTAGCACCAAACACCGCTGGTTTAATTAAGTTTGTGTCTTTAAAAATATGCTTCATGAATTTGAGTATACTCTCAATTCACCTTACTTGAATAGATGAAGCCTGGAAACTATAAATACACAGATTGAGCAAACTCAAAAAATTTGTTACAATACTTCCCTGTAGCCTTGGCTACACGTTGCCCGATCGTCTAATGGCAGGACAGCGGCCTTTGAAGCCGTCAATCATGGTTCAAATCCATGTCGGGCATCAATCTCTTTCTTTTTAGGTGATCTCACACTCCATTAGGACACATAAACTTATCCTTAGGGTAAAGTTCAAACCTGTTATAATTTTTTATATATGAATATTGAAGAAATAAGACAGGTTCTTAATAGTAAGATTAAAAAAGGCAACTGGAAGCTAGAGGAGAGTCCAGCTGGTAAATCAAAAACTAGCTATATTGGCGTTCTTGAAAAAGATAAAGTATTTATTAAAGTTGAATCGGTAAATACCTCATTATTAAGATTGGCAGATACAAACATTACACCTCAAATCTTATATGCAGATAGCAAGATCATTGTTCAAGAGTATATCTCGGGAGAACAACCAAGCACTGCATGGCTAAATAGAAACTATCAAGAAATTGCAAAATTAATTTGTAAATACCATTCTGATGAAAAATTAAAAGCAATTTTAGAACTTGAAACTCCTTCAGAATACAAGGAAACTTCAAATAGATTTCTTAGAGAAGTAGAAAAATGGAAAAAAGAAATAGATACTTCTTCTAAAGATGAGTCCGTCACAAAACACTTGGATAGGTTAATTGAAGGAAAACCTAAAGCTATTTCTGATGAAACTACACCAATACATGCTGACCCAAATATTTCTAACTTTATATTAAAGGAAGAGAAAATATATATTGTAGATTGGGATGATGTGCGAATGTCAGATCCATTGAGAGATATTGGGCAGTTTGCATGGGACTATGTTCCGAAAGAAAAATGGAACACATTTGTCAGCCAATGTGGCTTAGAATTTACTAAGGAAAGAGAATATAGATTTTTTTGGTGGATTTCTATGACAAAGCTATTTGTTGGTTTTTGGTTCTATATTTATCAAAAAGACAAAGACACTTATAAAAAATATTTAGCAGAATCAATTTTAGTTGCCAACAAATATTTATTCTCTAAATAACTAACTCCCACATAGTACAACAGTGCCATCATTTGAATGGTTGAAAACCCTTGCTTTGTCTAATATAAATTAGTATGGTAATATCGAAGATATGTCATCTTTTGATACCGCTGGAAATAATGCGCAAGTAAATGCTGAGTTATATCATAGTTTTTTTAGAGCAGGCAGCGAAAACCTACTAACCGATAAATCATCTCTAGTCACGTTTGATAATGAAACAAAAGAGATAAAAAGAACAATAAAAGCTACACAAGTAGTTGATTGCATTGTTATTGCACTATGGGGAATAACAAAGGAAGGAAAAAGTTTCATTTCTTTAGTTCATAAAAGTGGTCGAAGTTATGTAGAACAACTAATAACTGAGTTTAAAACTCAAATAGAAGGTGCCCAATTATCTTATCTGGTCATTCCAGGTTCTGAATCTGGAGATAGTTCTATTAAACGAACAAAAGAAGAATGCGAAAAATTATTTAGTAAAAATGAAAAATCTGATCTTGTTCCTGAGCTATCAATCATTAAACATAATAATAGATATGACAAAAGCTCTGTTGCCATAAGAGGCACTCAAAATAATGTTCCCCCTCAAATATTAGTAGTGAGACCTAATGTGGGGGATTTACCATATTAAAAAAATTCTTGGATATGGGACTCCAAAACTATAAGTACTGAGTTTATATTTCAATTTAGTTTTAAAAACATCTGGTATACTTTGAGTATACATAAGTAATAAAGGAACTATGCTAGAACCACAGCCAGGTACAGGAATGGATTTTGACGCAACCAACGGCACTCTTTCCGACGAATTTACTAACCTAAATATGGAGACTGACGGTAGGGTCTTACAAGGAATTATGGAGTACTGTTTAGCACACCCAAACACTCCCGTTCCTGAGGCAATGACTTCTCAATCTGGAAGTATCGACAAGCTAGTCGAACTGAATTTTCTTACCAGAGTCGAAGGTGGAGTAGTCCTCAGTGATGCCTGGCTTGCAGAAATGGGCCAAAAAAACTAACCAAGTGGTTACTCGATAACTTCTCGTCCAAAAAACTCACGCACACTCGTCCAGTCTCCCTCACCAGAAGTTGGCATCAAAATGTACTGGCGATCGCTACTATATCCCTGCTGTAAAACATTGTCCTCTTTGCTATCGGTGAGACGAACTGTGCTAAAGGTATAGTCTCTCAAACCTTCATGTGTGGTCAAAATATCTCTGATTTTTTCGCTCGTAATATCAGTTTGTACATAGTTAGTCAGCTGTAAAACGGTGGGAACAAGTTTTACAAAACCAGCTGGCGAAAACAATTTGTTCTTGAGTGCAACTAGTAATGCCTGCTGCCGCTGTGAACGACCAAAATCACCTCCATATTGTTCTGAGTGACGAGAACGTACAAACTTGAGTGCCGTCTCAGCATCCATTGGCTGAACACCTGCATCAAAGTGTAGTTCTTCATACCGGCAAGTAAACTCTTGCTCCAGTTTGTACCCACTCATAGTAGCTGTCAAAGCTGCAATATCTTCTTCTGACTTATCACAAGTTTCATCTTCTTTACCTGCTACTGGATAAAATTTGTCATCAAACGTAATTGGCACAGAAATTGAAAGTGACCCCAAAGAATCAAGTGCGCGAGTGAAGCCAGAAAAATCGATAGCTGCAAAGTAATCAACTTCAATCCCTAAAATTTCAGACACAACAGCTTTCGCCATTCGGCCACCGCCGCCTACACCAGTAAATAATTCAGGTTTATGAGTATATTTACGATCATCATTACCAATAGCAAAGGCTGAGTTAATCTTTCCCCATTTTTTTTCTTCAGTCTTAATTGGTAACTCAACCCAAAGATCACGAGGAATTGAAAATAAAGTGGCTCGTTGTTCTCGAGGAACGATGTATGCTAAAAGCATGGTGTCTGTCAGACTCCCTCCATCATGACCAAAGCCACCATATCCTAACAGTAAAATTGTATATGGACGAAGAGGGTCGGGTGGAGGAGAGGGCGTTGGAGTCACCAGAGACACAGGTTGCACAACTTCTTTGTTTTGTTTACTAGCCACAAAAACAGAACCAAACTTTACCACTGAAAAAGTAAAAAAGGCAATCAGTACCATCCCAAGCAAGAAAAAAAATACGTACCATTTATATGTACGTAACAGCGAAAATAGTCGATGTATATGCTGCATACCAAGCCATACTACCATACTGGCACTATGATAACCTGAGAAAAACCTACATTTCTAAAATAATAGAGTTGCGCTTCCGAACATTTTTTTGGCGGCGCGCACTTTCTAAGTGTTCACGACACTGGCTGAGCTTTGCCCGAAGCCTAGTAATCTGATCCTCATGTGTTTCCTTACCACCTTTGGCTTTAGGATCTTGCTGTGCCAAAGCAATCAAACGAAAGATCTGTGCTTTCAAGTAATCGACCCGAGCCTGCAAGTAGTAGGTATTAGCTTGCGAGTGACGCTTTGAAACAGATGAAAAAAAATCTTGAATTCTTCGGCGTGGTGTTGACTTATGTACGAAAGTAATCATTTTATCCAAAATACACAAAATGTTGTGCTTTATGTTAAGTATTTATACTATATATTGTTTTGAGTAGTATTGTAAAGGGATAGTTTATTCAGGCCCGCTTTTTTAGTACCTGAAAATCATCTATACTGAATACATGTTCGAGTACTCAATTTGTACCATGCAACCGTGGGTCTGCACTTCTTTACCAAGACTGCTATGGGAAACCCATGGGCTTGTTTTGATCATCTTTATCCTTTTTAGCGCACTAACCGCACTTTTAACCGTCATTGCACTTCCTTTCCTCAGAAGAAGAAGTGAACGCTATAAGTATCATCCAATCACAACATTTGTTTTAATCTTTTTCTTTCTACTTTTTTCTCCTGTTGCTCTGATACAACTCACCTTAGCCCAACAAGGAATTAAAATGACCTCAAACGTGGTGAAGTGTCTCGCCACAAATGCCCCAGATCGGTGTTACACCTTTGCAGCTATTACTTCGACAAGCCAAAAACACTTAGCAAAAGTCTCGTTTGATAATGGATTTGCCATCTGCAATCTAACGACACAACCAGAAAAATGCAAAGTCCAAGTTTGCGATTACATCCAAGTAGAAGAAGTTACCTCCTCACAAGTAGAACGCCTTTCCCTTATTGGCGAAGATGAAGCCTCTCGAACCGCCCAACTCCAAGAAGTACAACAAAACTGTTGGGAACAAGTTGCTCCCATTTGCCCAGATGGAAATATTCTCGAAAACATTCCTTGCGGTTGTTACTCACCAGAGCTAGGTCGATACACCGTGCATAGTACTTATTGGCAAGAAGAGTACTGGGAAAAGTATCGTAAAATGGATCCCAAACCGTTTTGCTGTAATGGAGAAAAAAGCACCTTTGGATGTTACTAGACTTTTGTATCTCTTGAGACAGACTAGTGGTCAAAAAGTATTTTTTTTGATATACTACCGATCTGATTGACAGTGGAAATAGCTGTCAAAAATAGTCGGGTCAATAGCTCAGTCGGTTAGAGCACCTGCCTCTTAAGCAGGGTGTCCTGGGTTCGAGTCCCAGTTGACCCACCACGGAAGAGACCTGGGTTCGATACCCAGAAGGTGAGCAAAGTATTATCACCTTTAGTTCAGCGGCAGAATGCTTCCCTGTGAGTGGAATGGTTGAGAGGAAAGTTCGATTCTTTCCCCACCCTCAATGGCTAGCCTCATGAGCTAGTCCAGATTAGCATTAAGTTGTTTGGCATCGCCTCCCTTTATGGGGATAACGCAATATCGGGGTCCATTACCCATAGCGTCCCGCCTTGGAAAAGAAACAACAGAAAGTACTTAGATACACATCTAGGTAAATTCTGTTATGGTAGCAATCCAAGGGAAAAAACTCCACACACTCCTAAAGGAGTACTGCATCGATGTTCCTCTGCGAAAAAATGAGTCTCCCAAGACACAAAAAAAGAAACGTGAATTCTTTCACAGATTTACCCGAGAATTTGGGAATCAATCCTTGATAACCAAAAACATCATAGCTTACCTCGAAAAGCTGAGAAGGTATGGTTGTCACAAGAATGATAATCTAAAAAAACCATGGAAGCCTTCATCTCTGAACACTGAAATACGAATGATTCGCTCTTTCATTAACTGGCTCTTTTTGTACCAACACATTAGCCATAACTTTTCCAGGCAGGTCCCTTTCGTCATTGTTGATAATAGGAAAAAGGACATGATTTCACCTGAATTAGCGCTTAGCCTAGCGAATAAAAGTAATGAAATAAAACCAACGGATAATAAACTAGTCAGAGAAAGAAAGAATGAGCGAAGACTGTATCTCATCATGCTACTTCTAACCGGTGCAAGAAAAGAGGAGCTTACACATGTCACAGGTGATGACCTTCACTTCGATGTGCCTGAACCTTATTTTGAGGTTCTAAGAAAGGGGAGAAGGAGGGAAATAATGATAATACCTCCCAAATATATCGATACTCTCAAAAATAGGACAAACTGGGAAAAGGTTTTCCCTGCAAACCCAGAAGGTGTTGCAAAATCCTGGAGAGAATCTTTAAAAGAACATGGTATCAAGAAAAGAATTACCTTGCACCGTTTTAGGCATATTAAAACTACAGCAATGATTGATGCTGGGGCAAAACCGATAGACGTCAAAGAAGTAATGGGTCACAAAGGTATCAATGTTACTCTAAACATTTACCGACAATTTTCAACAAAGGGCAAAAGTGACGTACAGCGTATGTACGACCCTTTGTGGTTGAAAGATGAAAGTTCAGAAACTCGCCTTGACCTGGAGCAACGAAGACTAGATGAATCAGGGATAAAAAATGATAAGCGTTTTACAATAAAAGAATGTAGAAAAAAAGGGAAATTAATCATTGAAATTATGGTTAGTGACAAACAAGCATTTGAACATCAAAACATATCAAAATAATGATAAAATCGTAATATTGTAATGGCAACACGCACCGAACTAAAAAAGATAACACGAGCGAGAATAAAGGCTGCAAAAATTTTAATTGAAGCAGGGGATTATGATTATGCAGGCTACACAATGGGCTTTGTGTTGGAATGTGCCCTTAAGGCTTGCGTTTGTAAGAAACTTGACCTGGTAAGTTACCCAGCTGATGATAGCAGCGTTGATAACAACATACGAACCATTTTCAGAACTCATGAACTAGACAAACTTCAAATATTATCCGGATTATCGAACAAGTTCACAAATGTAGGAAATAATCCCTATTTTGCATCATGGTCTGCTGCCACGCAAGATTATGTTCTGCCAGGAAACCAGCAATGGGTAAATATGCGATATCAACCAAATTACTGGACTGAATCAAAAGTTAAATCTGTTTACAATGCTCTTACTAATAATTCAAATGGGATTCTTGTATACTTAAAGAAAAGATGGTAGAAAAATTTAAATTAATTACTAACGAAATTGAAGCTCAAAAAGGCAACTTTACTCTTTTTGCCATAATGAGAATGGATGATTTCATAGATAAGTGGTCAGTATTAGTTTCTGCTGACTGGATTACTGACGAAAATAGAACAGAAATCTTTAACCTTGTCGCCTCTAAAATGAGAGAAAATCTAAGTGAAGAAGAAAATAAATCTATTGCAAGAATTGGAATATTCCCTGTCCAAGACCACATAACTGAACTATTTTTAAAATACAAAGAAGGATTCCACCTTCAAAATGAGAAAGTTAATGGTTTTAAAGTTCATGAAGCCTACATACTAAAAAGTAAGCCAATTGAAACAAATTAATTTAAATTCCATTCCTCTATAGTTTTTTCGAAACATGTATCAAAAAAATCAGAGCTATGAAAATATCCTGTAGCATTATCCAATGTCTGGTTTATAAGGTCTTTTTCTTCTTGAGGAGCAAACTCGCTCACATCATTTAGTGAGTTTTTTAGCTCCCAAGTCATGTATAGACGTTGCTGATTGCAAGCCTGCATAACTGCAATATGCTTTTGTAGTGCTTGTTCTCTAGGTCTAACCACGAAGGTTGTGTAGAAAAGTATAGCTAGGATTCCTACTAATGACACTGTTGCAACAGTGCTAAGCGCTAAGTAATTCTTGCTCATGCTTCCTTTCTTGGTTGTTATATTAAGTCAGGGAATCCAAATGACTCATTGAGACTTCCCAGAAACTGTTTCTCTTTAGGGTCAATATCACCAAACATTTTGATTTCAGTATTTGGTTTTAAGAAATGACCAGGTTTATTGATTGTTTCAAGATATTTGTTGAGGTAGTAAGGAGCAGTAATTATTGCTTTCGCGGTAAAAATTCCTCCATAACTAGTTAGAACCTGACTATAGATACTTTTCAGACTCTCCTTCTTTTCATCATGTTTTTGCAAAGTTTCTTTAATACCTGTGACCTTGTATGCGTTGTCACAAAATTCTTCCAGCTCTTTATTTTTTGCTTCCATTTTACTCACCATGCCCTCAAGACATTTGCCGTCTAGTAAGTTTTCAGGTTTTTTATTTTCTCTGTATGTTTCTCGTAACTGAAATGTTTTCCAATCAAGGTTCACTGCTTTGGGATATTGTTTCTTGAAAAAGAGGAAGACTAAATAACTAGCAAGTTTGCGGAAAATGAAGAATAAAGGAATCATTACCAGGAACAAATAAATGTTAGTGAACAAAGCCCAACAGGCGGCAAAAATTCCAAGTACGCCACCAAATTGCATTTGTCCTCTGCGGTATTGTGCAAAAAGATTAAGACCAAATGTGTATACAAAAATTCCTAAAAAAAATAGCCCGAGTTGAATCATGAGTTCCTTCCTTGGGCTTTTCAAAAAAAGGCAGCCCATCCTAGACTTCCTCGCGGCTACGACTTGTCGTTTGACAGATAGGGCTGCCTATCATTAACGACAAGTAAAAACTCACCTAAAAAAGGTGTAATAATAGCCGCGAGTTTTCTTTATTATACAACAGGTCATGTTAATACTAAGAAAGTAAAAATTTGAAAAAGTTTTGTGATAGTATATCAATATGATATCAACTGATTCACCAATACAAAAAAAAGGTAAAGAAGACGTTTTAAAAAGGGCGCCATTAGCTGAAAAGGTAGCACAGCTAATTAAGAATTATAAAGGCAAAGAAAGCTATGTTATTGGTATTGAAGGTATATGGGGTGCAGGAAAAACGTCATTTATAAATTTAATTCTTGAAAATTTTAAAAGAAAAGATGTCGTTATTATTAAGTTCAATCCTTGGAATTTTTCTAGTCAAAATCAACTAATTTCCGATTTTTTTGACTCATTTACTGCTGCATTAGATAAAAATGGTGAAAAAGACGAATTGAAGCAGAAACTTACAAATTATTCTTCAAAACTACTTAAACAGTCCATGTTTGAGTTTAATCCTTCTGTAAAATTTCTTTGGTTTTTTGAGTTTTCACCAGGAAAAATTAAAAAATATGGTGGTGTTCAAACTTTAACTGAAATAAGAGAATCGATTGATGTTCTTTTAAAAAGGCGGAGAAAGAAAATTTTGGTAGTAATTGATGATATTGACCGCCTAGATAAACAGGAGACATTACTGATATTAAAGATGGTTAAAATGACAGCAAACTTCCCAAACACGGTTTTTTTACTTGCATATGATAGAGAAAAAGTAGCGAGTAGGATAACAGAACGTGGAATTGAAGGACATGACTATCTTAAAAAAATTATTCAGGTATCATTTACAATCCCAGTTCCAGATAAACAGAACCTAAGAGGTGTTTTGTTTTCTGGATTAGATAAAACACTAGATTCTATTTACGGTACATATGTTTTTGACAGTGAAGAACAGAAGCATTGGGAAGCCATATTTAGAAATGGTTTTAGTAATTTGTTTGTTACCATTAGAGATATTAATCGTTTTTTGAGTTCTCTTCAACTAAATTGGTCTGTAGTTAACAAGGAAGATGTTAATCCAGTGGATTTTATTGCGGTAGAAGCTTTAAGAATTTTTGTCCCAACATATTATAATGTTATTGCTGGTAACAAGTATGTTTTTTTGAATAAAGATGATTCATTACTTAGTTTTCCTTCAAGAGAAAGAGATGAAGAACGTCAAAAAATTTATAAAGAAATTTTAGATAATGAAAAAATCGTTCCTAAAGAATTTATGTCGTCAATAGATGGAATAACAAGAGAACTTTTTCCTCAGTTGAAGATGGATTCATCGAGTGGTTCAAGTTATGAAAGAGAATGGCGTCTACAAAAGAGAATTTGTTCAGAGCAAAAATTCGATTTTTATTTTCAGCTAAGTGTGCCTGAAGATGAGGTTTCAGAAGTTGAGGTGCAAGCAGTTCTTTCTACAAAAACAAATGAAGATTCTTTGAAAGAAAAGTTTTTATTACTAGATAAAGAAAAGAAACTGACTAAGACTATTGATTTGTTATTAGACAGAATTGAAAAAATTACCCAAGAACAAATCCAAAAAATAATAGTGAATTTATGGAATATTGATGGACATGTCTCAGATACTCAGAGTGGATTGTTTGGGTTAAATGACTTTAACACTCAAGTGGGTCGCTTGACATACCAGGCCCTAAAGAATATTGTTTCAAAAGATAAACGTGCTGATTTTATTCTTAACACTATGAATGAAACTCAAAATATTCATTTTTCTCTTAGACTCCTTGATGTCTTTGGTGAGCAAATAGAAAAAAATGATAAAGATATATTAGTTGACAAAAAATTTGTAGAAAAATTCAGAAAAGAGGTTTTAAAATTAATAAAAAAGAAAGTAAAGAATGGGAAACTCGAAGATGAAACTCGCCTAGATGTAATATTATTCAGGTGGTTGAAGTGGGGAAATGAAAAGAGCGTCAAGAATTACATTCGAAAATTAGTTCAAGATGATGTAGGGTTAATTAAATTATTAGATGGTTTTACAGGTATGGTTCACTCTTCAAATAAAGGTTCATACGAAACATTAGGTCTTAAGTCATTAGGCGAGTTATACCCAATTAAAGAAATTGAAAAGAGAATTATGATTTATAAGAGCTCAAAAGGTAAAAATATTGGCAAAAGAGCTTTGGAATTAATAGACCTTTTTGAAAATCCTCCAAAAGAGTGGTAAAAAAAGGAAAAAAAATATCCTTATAATACCTTCTACTAGTAGTCCAACTCGGGTTAAAGGGCCCCTTTCTCACAGAGGGGGGTGTGGGTGTTACCAGTAGCTCAAAACCTAAAGCAAGATAAACATTGGTGTGAGGCCCTATAATACTACATAGTTATCTACTTGCTCATCATTGTCTATTTTGTCTGATTTATCAAGCTTTTATCTATTGACAAACGGTCTTTATTGGGACAATATAGAGGGTAGGTATAGTTATGTGTATGAAAAGTCCATTTGGACGTGGTTAGTAGCCTCACAGCATACACAATACTAACTACGTCTAAGTGGATTTTTTTATTACAGCGAGAAAAAACATATAGTGTGTTTCATTTGAAACCACCAAGTAGGAAAAACATGAGAAACCTATTTTGGTGGTTTTTTTATTACCACCACAGACACAGGTGAGCTTTATTCTAGCAGTAGCGGGTGTCTTTAAATTAACCGCGAGAATGGATACGAGGGCTTGCCACTAGGCCCTGGAAATAGTGGTGACGGAAATATTAAAAATATATTGAAGAGGTCTGTTGTACCTTAGAGACTGCGCTGAGCGTGATTGATAGCTTATGGTTTTGACTATAAGTGAACTTGCACGGGGGTCATTATTGTCCTGCGGGAGCCCATAAATAACACCAGTCTACAACCCAGTGTTAATTCGACCTAGAAAGTCAGACTAGGCTAAGTCCACTGGATACTAATCATGTATAGCTACTCTAGGTTAATTATCCAGTACTTATGGCAGGGGAATAATAATAGGGTATTGTTTACTATGCAATAAAATATTTTTGTTATATCGAGGTAAAACCTTTTCGGAATACTTTGGTATAATATAAACATGATATGTCCACATTGTAAAACATCTATACACGAATCATTTTCTGAACTATCTCGCAACTCTATTTCAGATATTGATGCACACTGGTATATAAGTTCAATGATTTGTCCTGAATGTGGTAAAGCAATAATAAGATTTAGAAAAATACCAAAAGATGGCGGAGGAAGTTCCAATATAGTAGTGTATCCTAAAAACATAGCCAGAAGTCCCATTTCAAAAGAAATCCCAAGTGAATACACGCATGAATATTTAGAAGCAGCAAACGTCCTTCAGGATAGTCCCAAGGCTAGTGCAGCTTTAAGCAGAAGATGTTTGCAACACATACTTAGAGAAAAAGCAAAGCTCAAGGTGTTACATAGCGAAACAGGTAAAATTGAAACAATCAATGTTAAAGCAGGAAGCCTTGATAGTGAAATTCAACAAGTATTAGACAATGGAGGCCTACCATCATCAATATCACAAGGCATTGATGCTATTCGTGTGGTTGGGAACTTTGCAGCACATCCAATCAAAAGTAAAAACACTGGTGGGATTGTGGACGTGGAGGAAGGTGAAGCAGAATGGAATCTCGATGTGATTGAGAGTCTTTTTGATTATTACTTTGTTCAACCTGCTATTTTAGAAGCCAAAAGAAAAAAATTAAATGCCAAACTCGAAGAAGCAGGGAAACCTCAGCTTAAATAAGCTAGTTGTGTACCTCAAAAAAAACAAGTCAACAACGATAAGCATATGTGCTCTTATCGTGTCTATTATTTCCCTAATTGCATCTCAATCTATTGCTAAAGAATCAAATATCATTTCAAAAGAATCGAATATTATTGCAATAGAAGCTGGTGAAAAAGCTGATAAGTCAGTTAAAATTCAAGAAGAAAACCAACTCTTTCAAAAAGCTAAATTAAGCCAAGAGCAAACTGCCGAAGCTTATTCTGACTTGTATCAAGATAAAGAAAATCTCCTCATAGTTGAGTCATTAAAAAATGACCAATATGTTCAAAATGAATTGCAAGTTCGTTTAGTAATAGATGTGTTTGAGGGTTTGGGAAATTCCTTTTGTCAGGGTGTTGTTTGGAAGTATCACCTTAATACTTATATAAAAAATACTCTTGAAAACATCTGCGAAAATAATCAAGTTTATCAAACATTTGCTAATAAAAAAAATGGATTAGCAATGCTTTGTACTGAATTTTTTCCAAATAGCAAATTTGCTGAGACATTAAACACTAGTAATTTGGACAGTTGCAATTTCTATGATAGTTCAATAAACTCCGATAATCTAAAAAGTAACACTTCTTCAAATAAAACAAAAACAATCATTTTGCGTAAAAAAAATTAAGAGCGCGCTATAATATAGCCATAGACAAGTATTAACATCTAAGTCGTGCTACCTAACCCTAAAGGTATGAACTCGTATTCTAGTGATGCTACAATGAACATTGGCAGTAACGAGAATTTCATTGATTTATTTGAATTTACTCATGACTTAGCTGGTGACTTAGTAGGTTAGGATACAGAAAAAAATGGCTGAGTTAGTTAACAGATATTTAGATGAGTTGAAAAGGATTGGAGACTAAAATGGAGATATTGACTAAAAAATTGAGTGAATTTTCTTTTGATGATGTTGTTAGTTTTGCCGAAGAAAAAAATTCAGAAGGCATGCAATTGGATTACAAGGAGGAGCTTCCAGATAAGATGAAACTAGCAAAGCTGGTTTGTGCGTTCGCAAATACTCGCGGTGGCGTAATTGTTGTAGGTATTAGAGAAAACAGAAAAACAGGTGAACCAACAAAATGGGAGGGTATTGATGATGGAAGGCACGATGAGTACATTGCTCAAGTTATTGGCAACATATCCCCTATTCCAAGTTTTGGGGTTCACAAGACAAATGACAACAATGGTAAAGTATTTCTTCTCTTAAGAATATATGAAGGAAATGAAACACCTTACTATGCTCATAATGACAGTAATATTTGGATTAGAACTGGAAGCACAAAGAAGTCTGTGAACATCGCATCGCCAGAGCACATTGAACTTCTGTTTGGCAAGCGTGAAAAGGCTCAGATTTCTAGAAATAATAATAAGAACCGAGCTGAGTTAAACTATAAAAGCTTTCTAAAGAGTGCAGATAGAGAAAGAAAGAACGAAATTGAGGTTGAAAAGCAAAACTATGAAGCAAAGAAAATCCACCTTGAAGACGGGGATACTTTGCCACCATTCAAGTCACAAATATTTCAACACAATTTAGGTATTAATGTAGCAATGTTAGATATAACTTTACAGCCTTTTTTTCCTCAGACTGAGCTTATTAGACCTTTAGATATTGAAACGCTCATTCAGGAATCCGAATTTAGAACTAGATTTGCATCTTTTCCATCGAGGGCAACTCATTGGGACTCAATTAGTGAAGGAATGATTCATCTAAGTTGGAAAAGAAGAGATGGAGGAATAGATTCTCAACAAGTTTTCGCAAATGGTTTGATGTCCACATCAACAAATGTTCTTAAAACAGGTGAGGGTGGTGCTCCAACGATTTACCTTTCTTGGTTTGCTGCACAACTATATGTTACCTTGAGTGGTGCAGGTAAAATGTATGAAAAACTTGGATTTAGCGGTAGTATTTTAGGCACTATGGAAATTAATGGTATGGAAAATGTTTATATAGACCCTGCCATTAGAACAATGTGGCCAGAACCTCGAACTTCTGTTTTTGCTCAAAGGTCGTGGGATATTGCTATAGACACAATGACACTATCGAATGAATCGGATTTGAAAGAATATGTAGCTGAAAAAACACGTGACATACATTGGAGCTTTGGGTTTAAAGACCTACAAAAGGGTATTTCAGTTGAAAGACTAAATGAAAGAGGTGTTTTTTAAACTGGACTAGTTAAAAATTCTTCAGTGTATAGCCACTTATTAGTGCCTGCCTCGAGTATTGCAGTTCGTATCGAATCCATTACGGGGAGCACTAAATCCCTTGCATTCAAGATTTATTAAGTACAATTCAGTGACAAAATAAAACTGTCCCTGTATAATATTTTTTAATAGACAAGTATTAACATCTAAGTCGTGCTACCTAAGCAGGGTGTCGTGGGTTCGAGTCCCACTTGACCCACCACGGAAGAGACCTGGGTTCGATACCCAGAAGGTGAGCAAAGTATTATCACCTTTAGTTCAGCGGCAGAATGCTTCCCTGTGAGTGGAATGGTTGAGAGGAAAGTTCGATTCTTTCCCCACCCTCAATGGCTAGCATCACACAGTGAGCAACGCGAGCGAGCAGTCTTGGCCAACCAACTGGATAAAAGGTAAATTATTCTAATAGAACCTCACAACCCTCCTGGCAGTAACTATGCTCAAGATGCATCAATGATATCAGTGGAACACTATCCAGAAAAAAAACAACTTGTTTTTACAAGAGCAATAGAAAGTATGGTTAGTTTGCAAAAAATAGTTACCATGAACAAACAAAGAACAGTTTATATCGTTTCAGGCCCATTGGGGGTTGGTAAAACTACAGTAACAAGAAAATTAGTAAGTCAGCTAGATGAAGGAGTTTTGATTGAAGGCGACACTTTTCTTAATGCTACTGAAAAAGTGAGCAAACTTTCTTGGGAAAAACGAATTAGCTTAGCTTGGAATAGCATCTTAGACACTACTAGAAGTTATATTAAGGCAGAGTTAGATGTTGTCATAGATGTTGTCATAGATTTTGTTATTGAAGAGGAACTGAGATGGTTTGTAGAAAAAACTAAAGATTTAAACATCAAAATCAAATATATTGTGCTTATTGCAGATAAAAAAACTCTTGAGAATCGATTAGAAAAAAGAGGAGAAGTACAGTACTTAAATCGTTCTATAGTTTTATTAAATAAACTTAATAATGATCCATTAAATAGCGAACATGTATTTGATACAACAAATATAAATACTTCTGTAATAGTTACAGAGCTTCTGAGTAATAATAGTTTTATAGTTCACTAACCATTATTTTACTCACTGATTCTTCAAACTGAAGGTAACTGTACCGGAGATTCCTCATCTTTCAACAAAAGAACTGCGTAGTAGGTGTCCTTATCTGAATCATCTGCATGGGTCAAACTATAATTTATTTGAACTCCACTTTCGGATACCTTTTTTGCCCAACTCTCAAAGTCTGATTTCATCCACCTGGGCACCTGAAATAAGGCAATACTCCCACTAGCATTCATCTTGTTCCAAATGGTGTTAATTAAAAAATAAAAAATATTTGCGTTATCGGGAAGATCATATAAGGCACCTCGTCCCATTGATAAAACTAAGTCTAAATTATCTGGTATTTCTCTCCAAGTAGCTTTACTCAGCACATCTCCCTCAATAACTTTAGATCCTTTTTCTGGGGCACGTTTTTGTTTTAATTTAATTGCAAATCCTGAATCGATCTCGAGATCTTCTAAAACTTTTGTTCCACCGAATACATTGAGAGCTGCCACGTTTCCTTTACTCTCCCTCAAAGTCCTCACAATATCTTCAAGCTTTTTTCCAAAAAGCACATTCTTAAAAAAATAGTTAAAGTTTTCTACACCTTCGTCATCAAGTAACCACTGATCATCTTCTTCATCTCTATGTGCCCTTGCTATTTTTCTGGTTTCTAATATATCTCTGAAGTTTCGAGTGAATTCTGGCATACTACCATTCTACAGTATATATGTATCATTACTGTATTCAGCTCTAGTATCTCTCCGCTAATGCTATAATCACCACATAATGACAGAACGACCAACTTTTACAGAAGTCACAGACATCCCAACAGCAGAAGAAGTTCAAGCAGCACTAGAAAAACATGACCTACTCGCACAATCATTTTCTGCAACTAACCCTGCAGATTGGTACAAAGATGAAATAAGTCTAGAACAAAAGTATGGTGATGTCATTGAAATCAGATCTGACCGTCATACCCTCTATATAAAACATACGCCATCGAGTATGTACGTATCATTTCCGACAATGACGGGACCACGGGCCCTCAAAAATGCCATTAAAAATTGGGTGGATTCTATTCCAGAAAAATAAAGCTATAGGTACAGCTGCATCAAGTATTCATCAAAATAAGTATCACCTACCTTGACCGCAAACTTAAGTTTGCCAACTTCAACGAATCCCAAAGAAGTATAAAGTTGCAGAGCTTTTTGTTGGGTAGCAACGACTCCCAACTGAATGACTGTAATCTCTGGATTTTTCTTAATTTCATCTAGAACTCGGACTACTAACTCATACCCAATTTTTTTACCTCGATGTTCAGGTAACACATAGACACCTACAAGGTTTGCAATGTGACGCTGCTTTGTTTTTTCCTCTTGATAAAATCCCACAATTCCTACAACCTTGCCATTAACCTCAGCAAAGGTAACATTTTTAGCTCTCTCAATCCAAAATGATGTAGGTTCTTTTTCTGCACGATCAATATCATCTAGGAAAGCTTGGGGCACCTCTTTAAGCGCTTGCATTCGAATTGTCTTGTACTCTTCCCATCTTGATTCGGGAAAACCAACAGTGATAATACAATTCATACGTAACCTTACATTTCTAAAACTACTCTAGACATTTAATTCGTAATCGGTATATCCCATTTTACGGAGGGCAATAAAAACAGGAGCTACAAGTTTCTTAATTTGAAGCTTCTTTTTCCAATCAGCCCCTGATAAGTCAATCTCCTCGGTTTGAATTCCAAACTGAGTAATCAATTCATCAACAAGAGCAAAAAACTGGTTGGGAGTTTGACTAAGAAAAATCTCACTCCGCCATTTATGTTCACTTTCTGGCAAATACTCTCCATAAGTCTGGCCTGGTTGCACTTGATCTGCTGCAAGTCTTCGATACAAGCCCCCGGGAAGATAAGCAATGAAATTATTCATTCTTACTGCTTCTTCAGCAAGTTGTTGATCAAAGGATTTTTCTGTTTCATGTATCATGATACGTTATAGTATAAGCTACCTTATTGAGTTGATCAATCTTTTCAAAAGCACCCTACTGGAAATTTCTGAGCTTCCCTTCATGGCAACTCATCACTTCAAACCTAGAGCTGTGACTTTTCAGCCCACATACTTATTTGGTACACTAAACTCATATGAAACTCTACGGCATCGCTTTCTCAATCTTTTTAGCAATAGATATGGTCTGGCTGGGGCTGGTTGCAAGAAACTTTTATGGTAAACAACTTGGTTTCCTGATGAAAGTCAATGTTAACTGGGTTGCCGCCATTATTTTTTACCTTATCTTTGTTGCAGGGCTACTTATCTTTGTGATTTCTCCAGCCCTTCAAAAAGAATCACTAATGTCAGCAGCACTCATGGGGGCACTGTTCGGTCTGGTCACCTATGCCACCTATGATCTGACTAACCTAGCTACTGTCAAAGACTGGCCACTATTGGTAACTATTGTTGATCTTATTTGGGGAACAGTCCTCGCAACTTTAGTCTCGACACTTACCTACGTAGCAGCCACAAAGTTGGGATTATGAACATCTATCTAACACTCCTTGGCATTATTTTTCTCTACATGAATGCTTGGTACTTTATATCTGTCATCAAAAAAAGAAATGACGTTGCCGATATTGCTTGGGGTCTTGGATTTGTGCTTGTAGCTTGGGCTGCCTTCTTACTTATTGGTAGTTATCAACTAAGACCATTAGTAATTACCTTACTTGTCACCATATGGGGAGTAAGACTAGCTTCCCATATCTATGCACGAAATAAAAATAAGCCAGAAGACTCTCGCTACCTTGCCTGGAGAAAAGACTGGGGTAAGTGGTTTACCATTAGATCGTATTTCCAAGTCTTTATGTTACAAGGTTTTCTGCTGTTCCTCATATCGATACCAATTATTTTTATTCACACACAAAAAGCAAACGCTGTCTATGTTTTTGATATTCTGGGGCTACTTGTTTGGAGTTTTGGTTTCTATTTCGAAGTAGTAGGGGATCGACAACTAAAACAACATATCGCTGATAAAAAAAACAAAGGCAAACTCATGGAATCTGGCTTGTGGAAATATACTCGCCATCCAAATTACTTCGGTGAAGTTACCCTTTGGTGGGGAATTTTTATTGTAGTACTTTCTTTTCCGAATGCGCTCTTTACCCTCGTTGGACCAGTAACTATTACCATCTTGATTCTATTTGTTTCAGGAATCCCGCTACTTGAAAAAAAGTATGCTGGCCGCCCCGATTTTGAGGCCTACAAAAAAAGAACCAGTGTCTTTATTCCACTACCTCCCAAAAGTGCCTAATGTCTGCCATAGTTGTTGTTAATGATTCATTTCAAAAAAACTACAAATATATTTTGTCTGAACCAATTGGCAAACATTTTAACCCCGAATTCAAGCCAGAGCTGACACCACAACAAATGCTCAAGCTTGGTGTCTTTAGCGGAAAATACATGACTGATTGTCGAAGAGAATTTCCCAAAGAGTGGTTTGCTAATGCTAAACTTTCTCCTCAAAAACCTGATGCAAATGTAAATTTTTTTGGAGTCGAGGCCAGTCAACCACTCTCGGTCTGGCAAACCAAAGGCTGGATTCATCCCGATGATCCGCGCGGCTGGTTCCAGTGGTATTGTAGATACTACATGGGCCGTAGAGATGTTGATGATGAACGCCAAATTAAACGGTGGAAAGCCATGCGCCGTCACATTGGCCAACTTAAAAAGAATTGTATTAAAGGTGATTTGAGCTGCCGAAAAAAACAGCGTCAAGCTCTGTTACACTGGGCATACGATAGTCGCAAGATATGATCAAAAAAGAATTCAGAAAACTCTACAACAAAGCCTCCTTTTCACAAAAGCTAGTGATCTTAGTAGTGCTGTTTGCCATCTCCTTTAGTTTGACTCGTTTTGACACACCCACTACTGACAAAATACTCCCAGAACCATCAACTGCAGTAGTACACAACACCAAACAATTTGCAAAACTCGAATCTGCCACCGTAGCACGCGTCATCGACGGCGACACTATTGTTCTCATCGATGATAGAAAAGTGCGCTACATCGGCATCGACACTCCAGAAACCGTCGATCCCAATCGACCTCAAGGCTGTTTTGGGAAAGAAGCTTCTGCCTTTAATATCCAGTTAGTTGATGGGCAACACGTTTGGCTTGAAAAAGATGTTTCTGACACTGATCGTTACGGTCGCTTGCTCAGATATGTATATATTCTTCCTGAAGGGGCTGAACCTCTTTCAGAAAATTTAGTTTCTATAAATGAACTGCTATTGACAGAAGGTTATGCGATCTCTTCAGAGTACAAACCGGATATAAAATACCAAGAAATGTTTGAAAAACTACAACAAACTGCTATCGAAAAAAAGCGAGGAATGTGGGCTGACGAGGTCTGCACTACTATTGACTAACTTTTTTTTCTTTTGTAGGCTTCTGAATATATTCTTTCGGAGTAGCTGGGTAAATGTACCCATGATTAGCTAAATATCGCAACTCAAGATCTGTAGCATTCCCAGCCCGAGCATGTCGCATAGCTCGCCGAAACTGGTGCTGTTTCCACCAACCAATTTCTTGATCTGATGCAGTTGTTTCTTCTGTTGGAGTACCACCATCGGTCTGACGACCAGCAACAACATCTAAAAAATGTTGATATTCGGGATTTCTTGGCATCTTAGATATAGTATATCAGATACTGCTTTTTGACTGACGGGGCACTACAAACAAGGCAGCAACCACAACAGCTGCCAGCAAAGCACCTAACGTAGCTACCACTGTGTGAGATGACCATCGATCCATCAAACTACCAAGCCCATACGCAGCAAAAATATAGGGAATGTTCGAAAGCATACTATATGTAGAAAGTGTGGTAGCCCTGTACTTCGACTCAGTATGCGCATTCACAATCATTGAAGCTGTATTACCAAAAATTTCAATCGTATTGTTGCGAGAAATAATAAACACTGTTGCAACTACTGGTCCAAGTAATGGTACAACCAACATGGTACCGGCAATATACAAAGCCGAAAAAAGATGTGCCGTAACTGTTCCAAATTTCTTAGAAATCCAAGGAGCCAACTGTCCAACTAAAGCCGAGATGCCATACATGACTGTGGCAATCACACCAAGCTGTTTCTCGTTCCAACCTAAGTCAACCAACTGTGCATCAATAAAAACATGACCATTCATCACCACTAAGGCAGTTAAAAGGAGCACTGCTATATGCTGCTTTCGATATCCAACAGCAAAGAATTGTTTAAAACCCTGCACCGTTTGGTTTTTATAGACACTCCAAGAAAATGTTTCAGAATCAATAGGAGGTTCGACTAATAATAACCCAACTCCTATAGCAACTAATTTTGCCAAACCAACTCCGATAAAAGGAAGTCCTGGGTTCAAGCTGTATAAAAAGCCACCAATCAAAGCCACAAACCCTAATGTAGCCATGCGAATGGAAGACATATTTCCCAAAACTTTTTCATATGTTTTTTCCTTTTTGATTGAAAGCAAACTATCATACACAAGTGCTTCAACAGTCCCAGAAGTCAGTGCACCACCAAGTGTTGCTACTAAGACTCCTAAGGCGAGCAATGTGAAATCTCCAGCTAAACCCATGAGTATATTTCCCACACTTCCAACAGCAAAAGCGACTAACATCGTCTTCTTCTTACCTAATAAATCTGCAATTGCACCTGTAGGAACCTCTGCAAATACCGAAGTAGTAATCATAATAGCTTCAAGTAAACCAATCCCCGCATAATCGGTAAATCGCAAGTAAAAAAGTACCCAAATAGCAATCCAAAACCAGGCATAATCGAGAGCTGTCAGGATATATACTAAAAAAATGTTGCGCTGGAGCTGTTTTTTCGAGGGTTTCACACTACATAGTATATACTAAAAATTTCTCCAATATGTCAAAAGCTGGGATTGAAACTTTCACCCCTAATGAAGCTACACAAAACTCAGACTTACTAATTATTGTCGATAATGATACATTACAATAGTTATTAGAATATAAAGTTATAGTTTATGAATATGAAAAAGTCATTGTTTTTTTCTTTTATCTTGACCGTTTTTTCGGTTGCTTTTCTCCGGTTTGCTGCTCCTGCATTGGCAACAGTTAATACAGTTGGTCCCTTACCTGAGGATAATCTTGTGTTAAATCCTTGGTTTAGAGACCCTAACAACCCAGAAGTTCAAAGTTCTGTTCATTGGGAAGATGATGCTAATTGGACTTTTAGTACTAAAGAAAATCAACCAACCCCTGATTTATTCAAAGGGCATACTCGCAAAGCATCTACATCAAGCTTCGGCGGTCTTTTAGTTCCTTTTGAGTATGCTGTTACTTCTACAATCGTAGAAGCTAACCCAAATGATACAACGCTACATTACTCAATGTGGTGGATTCAAGCTAATCCTAATGTATTCGATGTTAATGTGTATGGTTCAGATTCAATAGATGGAGAATGGACTTTTGTTTGGAAAGCTTTCCAACATCAAGATTATGATATTCCTAATATGAGTTGGACAAACGCAATTGAGACTACTCAGGTTGCTCAATCTTACCCATTTTACAAATTAGAGTTTGTTGTTAACTTTTCCAGTCTAGGTGATTCAGTAAAATTTAATGGAGTTTACTTTGCAACAGAGGGAAACGGCAATGCCTCTCCAGTAGTTATGTTATCGACGAATCCTACAACAGGAGATGCACCACTTGATGTTAACTTTGATCTAACTGGATCTTACGATCCAAATGGCAGTATCGTTTCTTACGATTGGGATTTTGGTGATGGCCAAGTTGCCACCCAATCAACTGCAGTACAGTTAAATCATGTGTATAACGATTTTGGTGAGTACACAGCTGTGGTAACAGCAACAGATAACGAAGGCGCTAGTACTACAGAAAGCGTTACTATTACTGCTTTGGATCCTAACTTTAATTATGCACCTACAGCAAGTATGACCTCAAATGTTTCCGCAGGTGAAATTGATCTGGTGGTCAACTTTGATGCTTCAAGCTCTTCGGATTCAGATGGAAGCATAGTCTCCTATGATTGGAATTTTGGAGATGAAACTACAGCCTCAGGTGTGATTGCAAATCATACTTACACAGTGGCTGGAACATATCTAGTAACTTTAACTGTTACCGATAATGAAGGTGCAACTAGTAGTACGACAATGAGTATTACTGCAACTGATCCAATTGAAGGCACTGCACCCGTTGCAATTGCTACAGCAGAAACATATGAAGGCACTGCACCTGTTAGAAACCGTTTCTATGGAGATCAATCTTATGACTCAGATGGGACAATATCCTCATACCTTTGGGATTTTGGAGATGGAACAACAAGTGTAAATCATCGTGTTCTGCATACGTATAGAAATCCAGGGACTTACACGGTAACGTTAACCGTAACAGACAACGATGGTCTTACAGGTACTGATACGATTACAATCATTGTTAATTAAAGGCACACTTTATAGAGTGTTTAAAAAAACCCAGGAATAAAATCCTGGGTTTTTGATTTATCAAAAAAATTCAAAGTTTTCAAATGCCTTCATGACTCAGGATGCATACCAAACCAACATAAAAAAGAGAAGGGTGTCACACAAGAAAAAGAAGACCTGTATTTATATGTTATAATCATGTCGAAGTTCTTTAACTAAAAAGTGGGATGAAAAATGCTTTCGTTTCACAAAGGAGTAGGTACGTGCCTTACAATGTTATTTTGGAAGGAACCGGTCAAAAAGGTAGTAATCATGCAGGGATCAGAACCTGGACATCACTGGCTTCAGCTGACAACTTCCCTGCTTGGTCAGAAAACCATAAACACAGTATCATTCTGGCCCATGGAGTATCTGATGAAGAAGCAGTAGCGCTCGTTCAAAAAACAACTATGGCAGCTTATGTAGCTTCTGCCATAAAAGAAGCGGGCGAAGATCGAAATGTGTTAGCACTGAAGCTAGCCAACATTTCATTTCTTGCTCAAAGAGAAGAGAGAAGGGTTGAGTTGGCAAGTGCATTACAAGAAGCACTCGGTGATCTACTGAATGTACCCAAACTCTGAGAATTTCATTTACATAAGCGGATCATAATGGTCCGCTTTTTTTTATGTTTTGTTCAATCTACTACCAAAACTCTCAAGAGCCTGAATGACTAGATAAGCATGTTCTGCAAACAAAGGAATGTTTCCTTCAGCCACAGCAGTAGCATCTAACCAAACAGTACCAGCACTTTCTGGAAGCACTTGTAGGGCAGGCTTTTCTTGAAGAAAAGCGGCATATAAAAGGGTTGTCCAACCGGAATCATTAGTAGACTCTAAAATGTAGCGTAAAACAGTAGGTGCCAGCTCAATTCCCAACTCTTCCCAAAGTTCTCGGGCAGCTGCATTGGCTCCAGCTTCAACATCGGTAAGCATTTCTGTTTGTTTAAGATTATCGTAATCAACTGAATCGATCTTGCCACCAGGAAGTGCCATTTCGTATGCACCAACTTTCGACCAGCTAGGTCTAATAGTACAAATTACTTCTTGAACAGGAGGGAGGTGGGGCTGAATAGCTTTAGTATCTGGTGCAAAAAGAGCAACGCGCGAAACTAATTTTTTTTCTTGTTTTGACATATCAATATATAAATAAATGTGTGCGCCAGGAGGGATTTACGATTCGCAATCTGTTTCTACTAGATGAGGCTCACATGCACTAGGGTGACTCGCACAATGTGCTCGTTTGCCCGGCGCGACAGTTCAAATCATCACCGAACAAACACATCAAGAACCAGCTATTGCTGGTCCTTTATGTGTGCGCCAGGAGGGATTCGAACCCCCGACACCCGGTTCCGAAGACCGGTGCTCTATCCGCTGAGCTACTGGCGCAAAATAAAGTAAAAAGGACAGGGCTTTTACACCCAGAAATTATATTATACCACTAAATGAAAGTTCCGAAAAAGAAGCGAACTCGACCTGGTTTTTTGTAGAAAGTAGGTATAATAGTTCTATGGACACACGTTATTACCCCCTCATTAATAAGGCCTTACAGTTTTTTCATCTCAAAGAATCAGCTCTTAACCCCGAGCACTCTTTTACAAAACCCTTCATTACCATTGCCCGCGAACCAGGGAGTGGTGGCGCCCCCATTGCTGAAGCGGTAGCTCAAAAACTTGGCTTTGAACTCATAGACGAACAAATTATTGACCAAATTGCTTCCTCAACAAAAAGACGAAAAGAAATTATTAAAGCTGTTGACGAGAAAAACCGCTCGAAAATCGAAGATATCGTCCACTCAGTCTTAAATGTTGAGTATATTGATGATTCTGCCTATGTCTCTGAACTAATCAAAGTCGTGCTCGCCTATGCCTATCAAGGCAAGTGCGTCATCTTAGGTCGTGGAGCTAATTTTATTACTCCGTTTGGTAAGGGCCTGCACGTCAACATCACCGCTCCCTACAAAGTCAGAGTTCAAAGAGCTATTGATTATGAAGGACACAACCTAGCAAAAGCCAAAGAGGTTATTGCTAAAGTAGAAAAAGAACGTCGAGAATTTGTCAAACAGTACTTCAAAAAAGATCCTAAAAAAGTTAACTCATATGATCTGACCATCAATACAACCTATTTTGATTTTAAACAATCTCGCGACATTATTATCGAAGCTTTTCAACGAAAATTTGAAACCATTAATCGAAAATAGTTTTTATTGTTCCCTTAGAACTAGAAAAAAGGTAAAAAAAAGGTACAATACTTTTTATTGCCAGAGTGCTGAAATGGTAGACAGGCTAGTTTCAGGAACTAGTGCTCAATTACGGGCGTATGGGTTCGACTCCCATCTCTGGCACCACCTGAAAATCGGCAGAAGCCGTACTTCCGAAAAAGGTGAAAGTATTTTATAATACAAGCCTTGTAGTCTGTGATTTCACACACTACATGCTCTTTTAAAAGTGCCCAGGTGGTGAAATGGTATACACGTACGCTTGAGGTGCGTATGCCGCAAGGTGTGGAGGTTCAACTCCTCTCCTGGGCACAAAAATGGAATGTTAGCTCAGTTGGTAGAGCATTCGGCTTACATCCGAAGGGTCAGGGGTTCGAGTCCCTTACATTCCACAGAAAAAAAGTATCTTTTCTTGATACAAAGATGCCAAGTTAGCCAAGGTGGTTACGGCGCATGTCTGAAAAACATGAGATTCAGGTTCGATTCCTGAACTTGGCACACATCTTTATTTGAAAAATTTTTGAAAAAAATTATTTTCCCATTGCTGAAGAAACCAACACTTTAATAAACTTAACAAGTTCTGTAACTGCAATCCCAAACCACTTGAAGAAAAACTTAAGCCCATTATCGGTAGCTTTGCCCATTTGTCGGTTCATTTCTGGTGATGTGAGGGGATTTCTGTTCATATGTGTACTATACGACCTCAGACACTTATTCACAAGATCAGCATCAGGTTGTATAATTCTGAATGTTAGATCAACATCTGCGGGAGTAGCTCAGTGGTAGAGCGCTTCCTTGCCAAGGAAGAGGTCGCGGGTTCGAACCCCGTCTCCCGCTCAAAATAAACCGTCGACACTTGTTGACGGTTTTGTACTAAAAAGAGCACTACCACTAATCTGGTAAAATAAACCTCATCAACTATGCATCCACTCCAAACCGGACTACTACTCGTCTTTACAATTACTACTCTCGTCATTTCCATCAAAGGCTTCTACCAATCCGCCCAAGAAAAAAATGCACTGGGAGATACACCTGCTCTTTTTTGGCTCGGCATTTTTGTTTGGGGAGATGCAACAGTAGTTGGCCCTTTTTGGACACTGGCGGCACTCAGTTCACTTCTTTTGCAAGATTGGGTACTCTTCCTTTTACTTGTTTCAACATTCTGGCTAGTCAGGAGTGGGGGAGAGATACTCTATTGGTTCCTGCAGCAGTTTTCTACGATAGAAAGAAATCCACCAAAAAAAATGCGTGGATTCACCTTGTTTCACAATGATTCTGTTTGGTTTGTGTATCAACTGTTTTGGCAATGTGTGACTATTGTCACGCTGATAACTACTGCCTACCTATTTAACCAATGGCTGTAATCCTACAGTTCCCAAGCATCAGCAGCTTCAGCAAAGGTCGTATCTTTAGTAACATCAAACCAGTAGCCCTGAAATAAGAATGCACTTAATTCACCCGTAGCTGCTAGTTGTGGAAAAATATCTTTTTCTAAGTAGAGTTTAGAATGAGGAGCAATTGCGTCTAAAACTTCTGGACCAAGCACATACATACCAGTATTAATAATACTGATACCTTTTTTTTCACTTGAATCTGAAAACTCTACAATTCTATTTCCTGCTAAGTACACGTGACCATACTCTTTCGTACCCATCGCTGGTTTAACGGCAATCGTAGCCAAAGTATTCTCACTCAAATGGAACTCAACAAGTGATCCAAAATCTAAATCACTGAGCACATCAGCATGAATCACTAAAAATGGCTCGCCAACAAGATAACGTTCAGCTAATTTAAGGGCCCCAGCCGTCCCCAGAGGCTCTTGTTCCTCTGTGTAGACTAAGTCGACACCATAGCTTGCTCCAGAACCAAAAATGGCCTTAATTTGAGGGGTCAGTTGACCCGCACAGATCACAACTTGGTCAATACCAACGTCACGGAGTTTTTCTAAAGTAATTGCTAACACGTAGCGATCACTCATTTTTTTGAGAGCTGGACTATCCTTTGTGGCTTCAAGGCCACCAGCTAAAATTACGGCTGTATCAATAGAAGGGGAGAAACTCTGTTCTAACAGACTTTCAATTGCGTGCGAACGGTTTCGAATTTGGACACCATCGATATACTTGTCAACTTTCTTAACAATTTCTTCGGAAAGGGTAATGGTAAGGCGTTTTTTTCCCATGGTAGGGCAACTATATGATTTTTTCTTACTTCTGTCAAGATAGTGTATAAATTAATTACTCAATTACTTGTATTTTTGCTAACAGAAAGTCTGAAGGTGCATAGTGATTTTTCAATGCCTTTTGATAAGCAACATACTGTGTTGTTGGCTCCCCCGTTTCATCCAAAAAGCTGAAGCCTGAAAAAGGGCCTGGTGAACCTTGTAAAATGAAAGGCGTCACAGCCACAACAGACGGATCACTCCAAATATGACTGACTGCATATTGATAATAAGAGGCCATCCAGCGATCGAGTGAACCAGAAACATCCCAACCAGTCTCAGTTATATACACTTGAAACTCCTTGCCAGTATGTTCTTGCAACCATGCGAGTTCTAGCTTAAAACCACTCAGAGAGTTTTGCCCACTTCGTTGTGGAGAAGCTGAAAAACCAGGATTTGGATAGGAATGTGAGTTCCAAGCATCAGCGAGTAAAAGTACATCGGGATGGGACGCTTCCATTTGAGAAAGAAAGGTGAAGGCTTCTACTGTGCTACGACCATTCGGAGCCGCTAAATCAAGTGCTGCAGGCAACACCACAAAGTTTTGTTCTTCGGTATGGGCCCAGTTTGCAGTAAACGCAAAAAGTCTCGCATATTCTTCCGGATCAACAGTGCCTCCCCATTCTTTAGAGTGATTGACTTCGTTAAAAACGATAATATGCTTTTTGTCAGTTGGCCACTGTAACTTTGAAAGAAAAGTAATTTGATCAACAATATTTTTCTTAGTTGGCACATTCCAGGATTCATCTTCAAATGCTGTTGTTAAGCGAACAAGTGGAATCATTTTTTTAGAAGCTGCGGTATCAAAAAAGTCTTGCCATTCTTGCGGCCGATCGAGGTCTGCTAAAGTAAACGGAATGGTGACATAGGTCCACACATCATCAACTCCCATGTCCTGAGTCAGCTCTGCCGCCTCAGTCACTTCTTCAATACGAAGAATATGAATACCTGCTGGAATTGAAGCAACTGCAGCAACTTGAGAAAGAGTAGCCACGAAAAGACTCACCACTAGAGTCAGTGAAAAGGCAATACGAGCTAAACTGGTATATAGTTTCATACTATTATAGGATATCAAAAGACTCTTCGTTTGTCTAGGTGCATACAGCTGGTATACTATCCGAGTAGTACCTTAGTTAATCACACCATATGAAGTCTTTATTTTACGCATTTTCATGGATATTTCTAGCCACAGGAATGATTTTAACCGTCATAGCTGGATATAATTTTTATTCTATAAATCCAGATTTTTTAGACTTTACTTCTGAGATGAGTGGTATCAAAGTTGTCGAGACATCACTCGACGATGTTGCTGATTACGAAGATAACCTCGAATTCAAAACCTACTTGGAAGCTGGCGACGCCCGCCCACTGATCATTGCTAACTTTTTAGAGCGCTATAACTCCCCCCTGAAGCCATATGATTACTATGGTGTAGCTATTGTCGAAATCGCAGACCGATACGATATCGACTTCAGACTTTTGCCTGCAATTGCCATGCAAGAGAGTAATCTCTGCAAGAGAATCCCTCCAGGCTCATATAATTGTCTTGGCTTTGGTATTCATGAACGCGGTACTTTAGGATTTGAGAGCTACGAAGCTAACTTTGAGAGAGCAGCGAGAGAACTCAAAGCTTACTATATTGACCAAGGTCGAGTCACTCCTGAACTAATTATGAAGAAGTACACACCCAGCAGTGATGGTTCCTGGGCTCGATCAGTTAATCAATGGATGTCAGAAATGCGCTACGATGATCGAGTTCTCGGGCAAGAAAACAAAGCTGATAGTGCTTATCTCCTCGAGTTTACTTCTGAAGGATCAGGTTCTGGACAAATCGAGCCACAACTCTAAATAAAACTCCCATATTTTTTATCGATCTGATATGGTATGATACTTTTTTATTCCTATTGACAATCTTATAATAATTTGATATTATCTTAATACCTCAGAAGGTTTATCCTCACCGGGATTCACGTTCTGAGACAAAAGAATCCGCTTTCAAGGCGGATTTTTTTGTACCTAGTATGCGTATGTATAAAAAAAGTGGCCGCCTAAAAAGGCGGCCAATGAGAACTGTTTAAATCTTTAAAGTCCCTGCAATTGCCCCAATAACCGCTCCAATAAGCGCAGCAATGAGCATTTGAGTCACAGGATTCCCAATAAGTACTGGAGAAGCAATTATGAGCAAACCATATAAGAGTGCCATCACAATTGCTCCTAACAAAGCGAATACGAACATTCTTGTTGCCACTTTTCCCTCCAGAAAAAAATTGAACAGATACATTAAACAGCCACTCCGTGTTAAACAGAGAACCATCATTATAACATCCTATAGTAAAAATGTCAATAATAACACAGATATGTAAACCGCTATAAAAAGAGACCCCACGTACGTAAAGTCTCTTTATTTTGGTGCCGAAGAGAGGACTTGAACCTCCACAGATTGCTCTACACGGTCCTAAACCGTGCGCGTCTACCAATTCCGCCACTTCGGCACATTTCATAGAGATAAATCTCCACAATGGGGGTATTGTACACCAAAAGCATTATTTGTTATAGTTGGGAGAGATCATGATACAAGCCGAACAAATACTTCCAACCACCCCAGTCCCACCTGTGACAACACCAGCCCCCACACTTCAGGACCAAGAAACAATCCAAGCAGAGCAAGAACAGCAAGTCAAAAAAAGAATGACTCGACTTCAAATAGAAGGTGCAGTTGCTAAACTTGTCTATTACTGGAATCGAATTTTAACTGTGTTGTTGACAGCATATGGAGTCAAAGGTGTCTATGATGCGATTGTCTTTGTAGTGGTAACCTATCCTGAACTCAATACAAAACTCGACCTCAAACTGGTGACTTCCCAAGAAGTAAATCAACTGAGTGTTATGGCGGCTATGATCGCTATCACCACAGTAATTTACTTTTTACTGGCACTCCGACTCCATAATGTTCGTAGAGAAACAGGACCCACACTCGATCTCATTATCTCCATGGCCTTCCTGATCTTTACTCCCATACTCCAAAACTATGTGAGTATGATAGACTTTGTGTCATTAGTTGAGACACTTTTCTAAGGAAATGGCAAAAATAACCTACACTCATAAAAAAAATGCACGCTCAAAATCACTCAAGATTAGCGTGTCAGGTACTGGCGAAGTTATTCTCACCACGCCCCCTTTTACTCCTAAGTTTTTAGCCGATCGATTTATCCAAACCAATTCGCACTGGATTGAACTCCAAAAAAGAAAAATTGCTTCCGTTCAGAAAAATATTGTGACTGACACTAGCGTCGTTATCTTTGGAAAAAAATACCAACGCCAGGATGTCTTTTCAAAAGAAATTCCTCTGGGTATCCATATCCAAGGAGACACCATTCTCCATAATTCAGCCCTCTCCTTAGAACTTAATTCGGCCGAAGAACTTACTAAAAGCTACCATACAAACATTGATCGGTTCCTCAAACGAACCGCTCAGAGCTATATTCTGCCGAGAACCAAAACTCTAGCTAAAAAAATGGATACCACCTACGAAGCCATTACGCTTAAAGAACAGAAAACCCGGTGGGGAAGTTGCAGTTCAAAAGGAAACCTCAACTTCAATTGGCGGCTGGCCCATTTTGAACCACCCATTATTGACTATGTCATTATCCACGAACTTGCGCACCGAACACATATGGACCACTCAGGCAAGTTTTGGAGTCTGGTTGAAAGATTCGATCCAGAGTACAGAATTAAAAGAGGCTGGTTAAAACGAAATGGGCTCTCCCTTTCATGATCTATGCTAAGATACAGTGCCACTCAATAGACTCAATCTATGATTATTTTACACGGTGATAACATCGTAGCCTCCAGAGAAAAACTAACTTCACACCTATCAAATCTCAAAGAACAGGGTAAAAAAGTTGTTCGTTTTGATGCCAAGCCACTTTCCCGAGCAGAACTTGAATCGGCACTGGGAGAGAGTGATCTTTTTGGAACACAAAAGGGGATTGTCATTGAAGCGCTGCATTCACTCCCAACCTCAGCCCGCAAAAAGGAACTCTTGAGTCTGTTAGAACAAGAAACACCACACGAAGTCATCCTTTGGGAAAAAAGAGCACTGACCCCAACAATGTTAAAAAAATTCCCTCAAGCACAAGCATCTGAGTTCAAAACCAGCAATGCTTTATTTGCTTGGCTAGACCTCTTTGGATCACAGGGAAATCCTCAAAAAAAACTTTCCCTTTTACATGAGGCCATCCTCAAAGATGGTGAGTACCTTTGTTTTTTGATGTTAGTTCGCCATATTCGCTTACTCCTCTTAGCAAAAACAGGTGGCACCATTAAAGGACCCCCGTTTATGGTCTCAAAGTACAAAAAACAAGCACACAATTTCACTGAAACACAACTCATACATCTTCATACCAAATTGGTTGAGCTTGATGAAAAAGCAAAAACCTCCCGGCTAGCCTTGCCATTACAATCCCAGCTTGATCTTTTCACGCTAGGGGTGTAAATTAAGTATCATACTTTATCATACAAAAAAATTCTTGGAGCCAACTTCGGCACGAAAGGACTCGTATGTACAAATTAGTTTCCAAAATAAATCCTAAAATTTTTAGGGGCTATGACCTCCGCGGAGTTGCTGATGTGGACCTGAGCGAAGATGTCTACTACACACTCGGCCGAGCATACGCTACCTTCTTACACCAAAGAAGAATTCAAGAAGCTACTATTGGTAGAGATAATCGATTAACTGGAGAAGTCTACTCAAAGGCTTTCATTGCCGGTCTCAATGACGGCGGTATTGATACCATCGACATGGGATTGTCTTTGAGTCAAATCGTGTATTTTTCTTCATATGAATTTAAAACAAAAGGTGGCGCCATGGTTACCGCCTCTCACAACCCAAAAGAATTCAATGGACTCAAACTTGGTGTTGGTTATTCTGACACCATGATTACTGAAGAAATTCAGTATTTACGCGAACTCTGTGACAAAGGTGAGTTTGTAGAAGGCAAAGGAACCAATAGAGAAGAAGATGTCTTTCCAGCCTATAAAGCCGATATCATTAAACACTTTGACTTACAAAAAAAGTGGAAAATTGTCATCGATGCTTGTAACACCACCTCAGGAAAATTTTACCCTGAAATTTTTAGAGCCATGGGTTGCGAGGTGGTCGAACAAAATACAGAACTCGACGGTAACTTCCCAATGGGAGTTCCAGATCCAACAGAAGTTGAGGTTCTCGATAGACTCGCTGTTGGTGTTAAAAAAGCTGGAGCTGATATTGGCTTTGCCTATGACACTGATGGTGATCGCATGGCTGTTGTTGACGAAAAAGGTCAAGTACTTTGGATGGACTCGATCGTAGCACTGTTTGCACAAGACGTGCTTGATTTCATGCCGGGTTCAAAAATTGTCTATAACACGCTCTGCTCACGACAAGTAACTGAAGCTATCGAAAAATCTGGTGGCGATCCAGTCATGTGGATGACCGGCCACTCTTTTATCAAAGCCAAACTAAAAGAGGTCCGCGCTCCCTTTGGAGGAGAGCTTTCTGGACATATTTTCTTTATGGATAACTTCTACGGTCATGATGATGGCGCCTACGCTAGTTTGAGACTGCTTCAATACCTCGAAAGAAAAAAGCAAACCCTCTCTGAAGCCGCCGGACAACTTTCCGTCTATATCTCGAGTCCAGAGATAAAGTTCGGCTTAGCTGATGATATAAAATTTGAGTTCATCCAAACAAAAATAAAGGATGAGTTTAAAGCCCAATGGCCAGATGCAAAATATATCGACATCGATGGTATCCGTATGGATACCCAAAATGAAATGGCTATTATCAGAGCTTCACAGAATGGTCCCTATATTACAGTCAAGTTCGAAGGTAAAACTCAAGAACAATATGACCATGTCAAAACTATTCTTCGAACCATGCTTAAAAAATATCCGGAGGTTGACTGGACTCAAGGCGTGAATACTCACGCGCTTGACTAGACAAAGACATACAGTAGCAACAGGTACGTTGGAGGGGCAGGCGGCTGTGCCGCCTGCCCCTCCACAGATTAGAACTGCCTAACACATCTGGAGAAGACAAAAAAGAATGGTATAGTAGACGTATGAACGAAACTCAAAAGCCCACAGTTGTCATCCTAGCCGCTGGTAAAAATAGTCGCTTTTTTCCTCTCAATACTGAAACTCACAAAGGTTGTTTGCCACTTTTAGGCGAACCAATTATCATTCGCACTCTCAGAAATCTCGAAGCACATGGCTTCATGGATATCGTGATTGTTGTCTCCGAAAAAGATTTTCAAGGTAAAGGTTTCAGTGCTGAGATCACAAAATATAATCTCAACTCAAACATATCTTGGACACTACAACCTGATGCACAAGGAGCAGGGCAAGCGCTCTTAACTGCCACTGCACACCTGCAAACTGAGCACTTCATCATGCTGTCACCGTACTATACAAATGCGGGTGAACTAGCAGAAGAACTCTGGCACTCACAGCAAACAGAGCAGAGTGAATGTGTTTTTATGGGTACACAAGTCGAGAACCCTTCTCTGTATGGCATGTTTGAGTTTGATCCAGAGCATGCTAATCGAGTTATCGGCATAGTCGAAAAACCCCAAGAACATGCTCCTTCGAACTATAAAATTAATAGCATTTATCTCCTCTCTAAAAGCTTTATGGCTCACTTAGAAACTACTCCTCAAGAGGAGTACTCACTTGAAGCAGCTCTAACATCTTTCGCAAAAGACCATGTCGTCACTTGGGTTGAAAATACCGAAGAACTACCAAGTCTCAAATATTCTTGGCACCTTTTTGAGATGCTTTCTCACCTCTTCGAAAATCAAAAAACCAGTATCAGTCCAGAAGCAAACATCAGTACCACTGCCGTCCTCGATGACTCAGCCGGCCCCATTATTATCAAAGCTGGAGCAAGAATCGGAGACTTCGCAAAAATAGTGGGTCCTTGTTACATCGGTTCCGAGGCAATGGTAGGTGACTACTGTTTTGTTCGGGGCGAATGTAGTATTGAAGCTGGCGCTACTGTTGGAGCCAACACAGAAGTCGTGCGGGCAATTTTACTACCAAAAGCATCGATTCACTTTGGCTATCTAGCAGACTCAATCTTAGGCCAGGGAGTAAAGGTTGGTGCAGGTCTGATTACAGCGAATAAACGACTTGACCGGGCACCTATCCGGACCCAACTCAAAGGGTCAATGGTCACGCTGCCCTCAAATAGGCAAGGTGTCATTATCGGAGCATATGCCAATCTAGGTATTAGCGTGCGAGCTATGCCGGGGATTTTACTGGGGGCGCGAACGTTCGTTCACCCAGCTACAACCATTTCAAAAAATACAGAACACGAACCAATAGAAACAGAATAGGAAAGGAACGTATGGCTAGTATCATTGATTCACGAGAAGAAATTGCACAGCTTGATAACTCAAATATGCTCGGTTCAATCGAAGCCCTCGGCAAACAAATTGAACATGCTTGGCAAGAGCTAAAAAAAGTTCAATTCACTGCCAAAGACGAAATCCGCAATGTTGTTGTAGCCGGAATGGGAGGCTCAGCGCTGGGTGCAGATGTCATCCTGCACCTGTTCAAAGAACAAATGAAAGTGCCACTCTACATCAATCGCACCTACTCACTACCTAACTATGTTGACCAACACACCCTAGTGGTTCTTTCTAGCTATTCAGGCACTACTGAAGAAGTGCTCTCGGCAGCTAAAGAAGCTGAAGCAAAACAAGCTCAGATTATGGTTATTTGTGCTGGTGGAGCTTTAGCTGACCTTGCTCAAGAAAAAGGCTATACCTACTACAAAATAGACCCCGTACACAACCCATCAGAGCAACCGCGTATGGCCATTGGATACTCAGTGTTTGGAACTATTGGATTACTTGAAAAAGCTGGTCTCATCAGTGTTTCTGATGAAGATGTTACTGCAGTTATCAAAGCAATTGATACACAAGTTGCTGGGTGCACTGTCGAAGTTCCAGCCGAATCGAACCCTGCAAAAACTTTAGCATTCCTCATGATGGATAGACAACCGTTCATCGTAGCCGGAGAATTTCTTGAGGGAGTTGCGCATGTCAGTGCTAACCAACACAATGAAAACGGAAAAGTATTCGTCAACTATAAAGTTGTTCCAGAGATTAACCACCATCTGATGGAAGGACTCAAGTTTCCGAAAAGTAATGCTTCAACCCATTTCTTTGTATTTGTAACCTCAGTCTTATACCCACCTAAAGTGAGTCTGCGAATGAAATTAACACAACACATTGTTGAAGAAAATGAGATTGAAACAACAGCGGTACCGCTCAAGTCAGCCACTAAAATTGAACAGGCATTTGAGATGATTTCACTCTTTAGTTTTTGCAGTTTCTACATTGCCATGCTTGAAGGGATCGATCCAAGTCCCATTCCTTTTGTCGACTCATTCAAAGAAAAACTAAAAGAACAGAGCCAAGACTATTAACCATATGACAGCTTGGGGTCTTTAACCTTTGTCCTAAGTAAGGTAGTATAGTATTAGCAATGAAAAATTGTTTCGTTCTCCTGCCCAGAGATTTTTCACGCGTCTCCAAACCGACCGTTGGTGTTTTTGGAGCAAAACAGCTTACTCTCCTCAAGTTGCATTTTAGTATTCCTAAAACCGCCATTATTCCACTTAGTACTCTCCAGGCTATTGCAGACGCTAATACACTTACAAAAAAACTGGGCTTACTTCTTAAAGAAACAAATTTCCATGATCCAGTGTCTGTGACACACTTACAAAAGAGTGTTAAAAACATCATCACTCGATCAAAAATCCCAAGCCCAATTCTTCAAGAACTCCATCAGGTCTATCATGACTATTTTTTGGGACAAGCAGTCTCTGTTTTCTCTTCAAATAATTCCACAAATTCCGTTACTACAAAAAAAACCACCGGTGACACCAACTTTTTTCTCACTTTGCTAGAAGAGTGGAGTCAGATTGTGCTTACTCACATCTTACAAACGAAACAAAAGGAAATTCACACAGCCCTTTTCACTTCTCCTCTAGTTGTACGTGAGTATATTGTTTCTGCTGCTCATGGAACTGCCTTTACCAAACATCCTCGAACTGGTGTTAAAACTACAGTCTATATTGTCAGTAACCAAACAGACCACGCAAACCATGAGTCTGAGTACTCAAATAGCTATGAAGTCGATATCAGAACCTGGAATGTTATCAAAAAAAAGATCGGACTTTCACCCAAAAAGACATCTCTCTTTGGAGCCTCAAAGCAATCAAGACATCACCTCAGCAATTCTCAGATAGTTGAAATCGCTCACATCGTTAACAGTATTAAAAAGCAACACCTAGATCACAAAAAAGTATCGTGGGCATTGCTTGAAAATAACATTGCAATCACCGCAATTTCAGATTTTGCCGAATATGAACACCTCGATTCTGAACAAAAAAGCATCACTCAAGTGTACGCATCTGCAGGTAATCCTCAGAGATCTGCTACTTATACAGATCTACCAATAGCTGGCATTGGTCTCTTAAAAAGTGAGTACTCGATTCTGAAATACGGAACACATCCTCACGCTTTGGTTCGTGGTCACAAGCGAAACTTACTTAAACACTCTCTCATTCATACACTCCAAACCTTCAACTCATTTCCTCAGATTAAAAAAATTCTGTATAGAAGTTTCGATTTCCCCTCGAACGAACTCTCAAAACTTGAGCATGCAACTACGTATGAATCGGTTGAACAAAATCCTTGGGTCGGGACAAGAGGAGCCTACAAGCAGCTCTCTCAACCAGATCTTTTTGACCTAGAGCTTGAAACACTTAAAGAATACTGTCAACACTCATCAACAACAATTGGCCTTCTACTACCCTTTGTTCGCTCACCAGAAGAGCTACAGAGAATTATTGTAAAAGTTGCAGAAGCTGCGCTACCAACCCCACAATTCGAACTCTGGTGGCAGGTAACCACTCCCGAAAATATATTGAACGCTTCAGCATATCCCGTCAAAAAAATCGATGGCATTAGTATTCAAGTTGATACGTTGCTCCAACTCCTCCTCGGCACTGATCCCACAAATTCTCTACTTCAAGAGCACTATTCTGCCCCAATAGAGTTACTAGAAACGTTACTTGAAACATTCATCGCTCAAATTCAAAAATCTAAGAAAACAGCACGACTAGAAGAACTTCCGATCCTCTTACAAATGGAACAATATAACCCCGCTATCGTTGCCCTGGCTGTCAAACTGGGGCTGACTGGAGTCACTGTTCGCCCAGCAGTTGCGCCCCTCGCAAAAGCCTGTATCATAGATTACGAAGCGGCCCCGCTACTCGAGAAAAAAAATACAGTATCAAATAAAATCGTACTATAAAGAAGACTATATATGCCACTCATTCAAGGACTCTACGCGCGCGAAATCATGGATTCGAGAGGAATTCCAACGGTCGAATGCACACTCTGGCTTGATAACGGGGCTATTGTAGCCACGAGTGTTCCAACTGGTACATCTGTTGGTAAGTACGAAGCACATGAACTCAGAGATAATGATCCAGAACGAATGAATGGTAAAGGCGTTCTCAAAGCAGTTGAATATCTCAATACAACCATTGCTCAGGCTCTCATTGGTAAAGACCCAACCCAGCAGTTTGAAATTGATCAATTGCTCGTCACCTTAGATGGCACCAACGATAAATCAAAACTTGGGTCAAACTCTATTTTAGCCGCCAGTCAAGCAGTTCTCAAAGCTGGTGCTCTCAGTCTCAACGTACCACTCTACTACTACATTCAACAAAAATATCAGTTAGTAAGCGAAGTCGCTATTCCTAGCTGTATCTACACAATGATAAATGGAGGAGAACACGGTGCTGACAACCTGGATCTTCAAGAATTTGAGATTATTCCTGCCAGTCACATTGATTATGAATCATCACTAAACATTGCCGTTACCCTCTTTCACAAAATCGAAGAGGTTCTCAATATCAAAGGAGCTATCCACTCAACGGGAATAGTGGGTGGTTTCACCCCTAACCTCTATAGTAATACTGATGTATTCGAGATTTTAGTAGAAACAATCAAAACCAGCCCGTACACCTTTGCTCAAGACGTCTTCTTTGGCATCGATGCAGCTGCCAGCGAACTGTATACAGGTGGCAAATACTCACTTAAAGATCGATCCGAGCCATACACATCAAAAGAGATGGTCGAGTACTATAAAAAACTTCGAGATCTCTATCATGTCTTCTATATTGAAGACCCGTTCCAGGAAGACGATGAAAATGCTTGGAAACAAATCACAGCTGATCTTGGAGAAACAACTAAGATTGTTGGTGACAGTTTACTTGCTACAAATAAAGAAAAAACAGCAGAAGCTATTAAAAATAAAACTTGTAATGCTGTACTCGTCAAACCAAATCAGACAGGTACTATTAGTGAAACAATCGAAGTTATTCGTTTAGCAAAAGAAGCCAACTGGCAAGTAATTATGTCCCACCGCAGTGGTGAAACCAATGATGACTTTATCGCTGACTTTGCAGTTGGCGTGGGGGCTGACTACACCAAGTTTGGACCTCCAAACAGAGGAGAGCGTGTTTCAAAATACAACCGACTACTACAAATTCATCAAGAAATTTTGCATAGCCAAGTTGCTGGTTCGCCGGCTGTTGAGACACCACCTGCAGAAGCACCTCAAAACCCAGAGACATCAGCAAGCTAACTATGATACTATCGACTGTATCACATTGAAATCATAACTAGAAATAAAAAATGGCAGACAAACCAATCGAACCTACTCTCAGTGGCATGCCTTTTAATACCACGTACCAAAAAGGCAACTATTCCGGCTCAAAACCAGTTGCACTTTTCATCCTAGATGGCTGGGGCATTGGCCCCAATAATGCTGGAAATGCCATTATGAGAGCCAAAACCCCAAACATGGATAAGTACTGGCTTTCGTTTCCACATACTCAAATCACTGCAAGTGGCGAAGCCGTTGGCCTTCCAAGAGGTGAAGATGGGAACACAGAAACCGGTCATCTTAATATTGGTGCTGGACACATCGTCTTTCAAGATTTGCCTCGTATCAACATGGCAATAGCTGATGGTTCTTTCAATAATACAACAGCATTTATAAACGCCGTTAACCACACAAAAAAACACAACTCGAACTTACATATCATGGGACTCATTGGAGCGGGTGGTGTTCACTCTAATATCGAACACCTCTATGCACTTCTAAATTTTTGTAAACTGCAACAAGTTGAACGTGTCTTTATCCATGGTTTCACGGACGGTAGAGACTCACCTCCAACATCTGGAGTAAATTACGTACAGCAAATTGCCGACACCTGCAAATCACTCGGAGTTGGGAAGCTTGTAACTCTTATGGGTAGATTCTATGCGATGGATCGAGACAAACGCTGGGACCGAATTGAAGCTGCCTATAATGCACTGACCATCGGCAATGGCAAACAAACAAGTGACCCCATTGCCTATCTGCAACAACAGTATGAAGCTGGTGTCACCGATGAATTTATCGAACCAACCAACATCCTCTCAGCCGAAGGCCACGTCACCACCATTCAAGAAAATGATGCAGCTATCTTTTTCAACTACCGTATCGACCGCCCTCGTGAATTAACTCGAGCCTTTGTCATGCCAGACTTTGAAGGTGGTATCTCAGAAGAAGCTTTTGACCCGTATGCAGAAAAATATGAAAACACCAATATTCAGAAAAAAGAACATATCACTACTTTTAAGCGACAGAAAAAAATAAATAACCTTTACTTCGTGACCATGACACAGTATGAGGAACACCTGCCAACTGACATCGGTTTTCCTCCTCAAAATATCAAGAATCCTCTGTGTCGTATCATCTCAATGAACGGACTCAGTCAGCTAAGAATGTCAGAATCAGAAAAAGAGCGGTTCGTAACCTTCTATATGAATGGGCAACAAGATACTATCTATCCGGGCGAAGATCGTGTTATTTTTCCATCTAAAGGTGTGAAGTCATATGACCTTGCACCAGAAATGAGTACCCCAGAAATTGCTGACCACATGATTGAAAAGATCAGATTAAAAAAATATGATGTCATTATTTCGAATCTTTGTAATGGGGATATGGTTGGACACACAGGTAATTTAGACGCAACCATTGCTGCCTGTGAAATTTTGGATTATCATCTCGGCCGAATTGTCAATGAAATTTATTCCCAAGGTGGAGTGGTTCTTATTACTGCTGATCATGGCAATGCCGAAGAATTAATAAATAACGAAACAGGCGAAGTCGACACCGAACACTCAATTTACCCAGTCCCATTACTTATCATCGGGCAACAGTATGCAAATAAACCAATAATGCTTCCAACTGGAATTCTTGCAGATATCGCTCCAACCATGCTCAAAGTCCTCGGTATCCCCAAACCTGACACGATGACTGGTCGCTCATTGATATAGTTACACCCAAACCATTCGGTTTTTCTTCATTTAGGTATTTTGATTATATTTGATATAGTAAGATCTGCTTGAAGGTACGGCTTGTGTTCGGTTATGCTGTGTTCAGTTCGGGTAACATACGCCCGAACATAAATGGACAGTACTAATATATCTTAAAAAGGACCCTTATGGCCGTCACCTTGTATAAACGTCAGCGACAAATTGTTGATTTCATTGGACAGTATATTCAAAAAAATGGCTATTCACCAACACTTAAAGAAATTGCTGGTTCAATTGGCGTCTCTTCTTTGGCAACAGTTCATGAACATCTACAAGCTTTGCAACGCAAAAAGGTTATTCGTAAGCATGAGGGAGCCGTTCGTGGAATTGAACTCATTGACCGAACCTTTGTCAAACTTTCAGATAGTATTGACCTTCCCTTGATGGGCTTTATTCAAGCAGGTTCTCCTATTGAACCGTACCCTGAAGAAGGAGCTACCTTTAAAGTTTCTCCAGAAATGATTAGTGGTAAAAAACGATCATACGTACTCCAAGTTAAAGGAACTTCAATGATCGAAGATCATATCCAAGAAGATGACTATGTTGTAGTTGAAGAAACCAGCCAAGTTGCAGACGGCGATATTGTAGTCGCACTTTTAGATAATGGATTAGCCACACTCAAACGATACTACAAAGAGGTGACTCGAGTCCGTTTAGAGCCCGCTAACTCATCCATGAGCCCTATTTATGCTACTAATGTCCAGATTCAGGGCAGAGTAGTCGGACTCATCAGAAAGTTTAAATACTAGGTCAGAACTAGACAGAAAAGATACGGCTGTTGAGAGAACTCACAGCTGTATTTTTTTACTTAATATCGAATTGAGCTTCCTGGTATCCCTCTTTAAAGTTTACAAAACAGCGCAACACATACAAATAGTCAGATAGACGGTTAAGATACTGCAGTGCAATACCGGGAATTCGCTGCTCCTGACTCAAAGCCACCATTGAGCGTTCACATCGACGACAAACGGTGCGAGCAATATCTAAACGAGCTGCAGTCTCAGTGCCACCTGGATATAAAAAAGACTGTGTCCAATCTGCTTTCATTGACTTCTGAAGATACAGTGAGTTCTTCTCCAAAATGGTCAACTCTTCGCGTGCTACCGAAACTTTTTTAGGATCAGCTTGAGCAATAAGAGCACTGAGTAAATAGAGATTCTTTTGCGCATGCCGTAAAGCAGCACTTTGCTCAGGCAGTTTGACCGAAAGCATTACTAACGAATATCCCAACCAGCTGTTCAACTCGTCAACATCCCCCAAAACTTGAAAAATATGACTTGATTTTGGTAGACGTACACCATCAATCAACCCAGAGCTTCCATCATCACCACCTTTAGTGGAAACATTTATAACTTTTTTTGTTGGCATTGGTTATACCTTTTGCCCTTTCTGCCACCGTGCATTCATAAGAAGTGGCGCATATACATCATCTTCAAGAGCTATTTTATAGGTATCAATTTCTTCTTTTGAAGGTGGTGCGTCCTGAAACTCTATGTGTGGGATCTCAGTGAGAATACAGAGTGGAGTGGACTCAGCCACTTCTCCCATTTCGAACACTGCAGCTGTCGCTAATGCTTGTGATACAGCCATTTGAGTCATGGTAATTTCACGATCAAAAAGATCTTTTTCGCCAATACGACTCTTTATTGCTTTAAACCCACAATGACCTAAGGATCTACCAACTACGCCCCATCGTAGTGGCATAGAGACACTATCTGTAATAATTACTCCTACTTCACGCAGTCCATACTGCTTTCGTAAAAACTGCCAAATATGTGCCGCGGACTGATAGGAATTTTCTGGTAACAACACAAAACCTTCAGCTACATTTGATTCATCTATACCGGCATTCACTCCCAAAACATCATCTCGAACCGTTAACATCAAATCATATTTTGATGACGTTGGTTTGGTATACAGTTGTGACTCTGATTGAATTAATTTGTGTTTTTCTTCCTTTGTGCGAGGAATTTCAGCTACAGCCCCTTCCCACAAGGCTACTACCTTAGAGGTAACAACCAAAACGCTCCGTTCGGATAGTGCCGATTGGGGAATAGTTGTCGAAATCACACCAAGAAGGTTGTCATTCACAAAAAGCCGAGGGGTTTTAATCGCAGTTACGTGCATTTTTCGCAATTATACCAGTTTCAAGTTATAATAGCCCGATATGAAGTTCGAGCTCCACTCACCATTTCATCCAACCGGAGATCAACCCCAAGCTATTAAAGACCTTGTGGCGGGTATCTCGGATGGAAAACGTCACCAAACTTTGTTGGGTGTAACCGGCTCAGGTAAAACATTCACTATGGCTAATGTGATCGAAAAAATTCAGAAGCCTACTCTTGTAATCGCTCATAATAAAACCTTAGCTGCTCAGTTATATCAAGAGTTTCGAGACTTCTTTCCAAATAATGCCGTCAGTTACTTTGTTTCGTACTACGACTACTACCAGCCTGAAACATACATGCCCACCACTGATACCTACATCGAAAAAGAAGCTACTATTAACGACGAAATTGATAAACTCCGCCTGGCATCAACTACTAACCTCCTAACTCGACCCGACTCCATTGTCATTGCCTCTGTATCATGTATCTATAATCTTGGTTCCCCAGTTGAGTATGGTAAACAGATGCTGAGAATCGCCATTGGCGAGATTATCGCTCGCGAAACACTGTTTCTACAACTCACCAACTTACAGTATGAACGCACTACCACCGATTTTAGGCGTGGGACCTATCGCCTGCGCGGAGACAGTCTGCAACTCTGGCCTGCCTACGAGGATAGAGCACTAAGAATCGACTTCTTTGAAAACACCATTGAATCAATTTTTTGGATTGATCCCATTAGTGGTAAAAGAGTAGTACCTTCAAATCAAGCTGCTGGACAAAGTCACGCAGCCCGAGATGAATTCATTATATTTCCAGCAAAACACTATATGCTCAACAAGACTTCACAAGTTGAGGGAGTCAAAGAAATTCGCAGTGACTTGGCAAAACGATTGCATGAGCTCAGGACCCAAGAAAAAATTATTGAAGCTTATCGCCTCGAACAAAAAGTTAACTACGACTTGGAGATGATTGAAGAATTTGGTTTTACAAATGGTATTGAAAACTACTCACGCCATTTTGATGGTCGTAAACCTGGCTCCGCCCCCTACACACTACTAGAATATTTCCAACATAATGCTACAGAGTTTGGAGATGGTGACTTTCTTACTATGATTGACGAAAGTCATATGACACTCCCTCAAATCCGAGGCATGCACAATGGAGACCGTGCTCGAAAAGAAACATTGATTGAGTATGGGTTTCGACTGCCCAGCGCGCTCGACAACCGTCCGCTCACTTTCGATGAATTCATGGAGAGAACCAAAACCATGTGCTACATATCGGCCACTCCACAACCCTTAGAACTTTCTTTTTCAGAAAACAAAGCCATCGAACAAATTATTCGTCCAACAGGACTGATTGATCCAAATATTGAACTTCGCCCGATTAAAAATCAAATTGAAGATCTGGTCATTGAAATTATTGCTCGCAAACAATTGGGGCAGAGAACATTAGTAACGACTCTCACCAAAAAAATGGCTGAAGCATTAACCGAGTATCTCAATGACACTCAAAAGATTGATTCGCTGTTCGCCAGCTGGCAAGAAAGAAAAATAAAAACTAAAAATGACATCCAGCCTGAAAAAACTATTTGGGAAAGCCCAGAGCTACCAGTGGCCCAAATGGAAGTCGGCCCGATCGAAAACAAGTACTATCGACACCTTCAAACAACTCATGAAATTTCCACTCCACTAGAATACCCAAAAGTTGCCTATCTTCACTCAGACATTGAAACACTAGAGCGCTCTGATATTCTCGACGATTTACGCCGAGGGGTCTATGACGTTGTGGTCGGAATCAATCTCCTGAGAGAAGGCCTTGATTTACCCGAAGTTACTTTGGTAGCTATTTTAGATGCAGATAAAGAGGGATTCCTACGGTCACAAACAGCTCTGACTCAAACTATCGGCCGAGCAGCTAGACACATTGAGGGCCACGCCATCCTCTATGCAGACAAATATACCCGCTCAATGAAAGCTGCTATCGAAGAAACCCTCCGTCGCCGAACTATTCAAGTTGCATACAACAAAGAACACGGTATTACTGCCGAAACCATCAGCAAACCCATCCGAAAACGACTGCTCAAAAAGAAACAAGATGATAAAAGAAAAGAACAGCCTAAGGCTGCTAAACTTCTGATTGCACTTAATAAAACAGAGCAAGTTGATATTGCAAAAATAAAACCTGCAGACATGACCCCATACGATAAACGCTCTATGGCCACAAAACTTCGTCGACGCATGAACCAAGCGGCTAAAGATATGGACTTTGAGCTAGCCGCCATTCTCAGAGATACTATCAAGGAACTTGAGTAAATGATTCCTACAAAACTTACAAAAGATAGCTATACCAATGCACACTTTCAAAAGCTCTCTGAGCTTGCTACAGATGTAACTCAAAAAGAATTTTCAGACTGTGCGTTCAAAGCCTGTGACTTTACCGGAAGTACTATCTCAAACACAACATTTTCCGATTGTGTATTTCAAAACTGCAATCTTTCAAACATTATTGTTGACAACTGCAGCTTTCAAGAAGTTACTTTTAAAAACTGTAAGTTTTTAGGTACAATCTTTTCACGCCTCAATACTTTACTGCTCAATTGGAAGTTCGAAGAGTGCAAGATTGAACTGTGTAACTTTAGTGAATTAAGCATTAAAAAAAGCTTTTTTATTGACTGCGTTATCAAAGAATGTGATTTTGTAAACACAAATCTAGAAGGCAGTACTTTTGCCGGATCTGATCTCGAAAAAACTATATTTCAAAGCTCAAATCTTCAAAAAACATCTTTTGTAGGTGCCAAGAACTATAGTATTGATCCCAATCAAAATAAAGTAAAAAAAGCCATCTTTTCACAGCCAGAAGTTTTGGCCCTGCTGGTTGGCTATGGAATTGAAGTACAATAGCCTGTACTCATCAATGTGTTGAGTAACAGAAAGTTAGTATGTTCACCGTAGAGTACCTTCGTCAGTTTCGTATAGCCGGGTATGCCATTTTTGATTTTGCAGCTTCTTTTATAGGAGTCGCCCTCCTAGCTCCATTGCTTTCCAAACTCTTCTCAAAGTTTCATATTTCGGTACCTAAAAAAAATTGGTTACTATTGACTTTGCCGCTGAGTATTCTGATTCATTTGCTCTTTGGGCAGATGACAAAGATGACAGAGGATTTCTTGGATCCAAATGGTTTCTATATCCTGAAAGGGATCATTGGAATACTGACTATTTGGGGACTACAAGGAATTAAAAAGATTCCAAAATAAAACAAACATTTTTAAGAAGCTTCCTGCATCTTTAAAAGCTGTTGTTTCTTTTGTGCATTTACCACTAACTTTGGAAATACAGCTTGATCAACGACATCTTTTATAAAATGTAATCCAAATAACACATGCGTTAAGTTCAATGGATCCAAACCATTGGTTCTTTCTAAGACGTCAAGCAAATGGAGTACACGAGCGCCTGAGACACCATGTTCTTTGGCTAGTTTTGCAGTTCTATAGTTATGTGCTTCTGAAGCAAAATTGTCGACTCCAGCGCTGACTGCATCTCGATATTTTTGCAAGTCTGGATTGGTAAAGAAAAATTCTAGTGATGCATCTGGAGGATACTCCCCAGCGGTGGGGAATACTACAGCTTCACCCGAAACTTCTTGCTGAAGCTCTTTATTTGGCAACTGTTGTGTACCACTTTTGATTCTTTGTAGTTCCGCTCTACCTTCTTCAGTGGTCACGAACCGTAATAATCCCTCTGTTTCTCCCATATACCTCTAGTATGCCATACTTTCATGTTCTTTCCACCCAAAAGTATATTTTACAAAAGATGACCCTCCTAATGTCGGACTTTATTCGGTATAATGGTGACTCGATAAAAAAAGAAAAAAGTCCTATGGAACAAAACATTACCGTTACTGGTGCCAAAGAGCATAACCTCAAAAACATATCCCTGACTATTCCAAAAAATAAGTTGGTTGTCTTTACAGGGCTTTCTGGCAGTGGTAAGAGTTCACTTGCCTTTGACACACTGTATGCAGAAGGGCAACGCCGGTACGTTGAAAGTCTGAGCTCCTATGCTCGTCAATTTCTAGGAGTCATGCAAAAACCAGAAGTTGATCAAATTGATGGACTTTCTCCTGCGATTTCTATTGACCAAAAGACTACTTCACATAACCCTCGTTCGACCGTAGGAACCATCACAGAAATATATGATTATTTACGTCTCCTTTACGCCAGAGTAGGGCACCCACACTGTCCAAACTGTGGACTCGAGGTTGCCACTCAAAGTACAGACCAAATTGTGTCTCACATCATGGATATCTTTGATTTCGAAAAAAATGGTCAACCAACTCGATTTATGGTCTTTTCACCTGTAGTTCGAGATAAAAAAGGTGAGTTTTCTGGGCTGTTTGACACCTTACAGCAAAAAGGATATCGCCGAGTTCGAATTGATGGACGCATGTATGATCTTGAAGAAGAATTAAATCTCCTTAAGAATAATAAACACTCTATCGAAGTTGTCATCGAACGGGGAGTCATTAGCTCTAAACAACTGAAAGATGACGCAGAACGGAAAAAACTTCGACATCGAATTGCAGTTGCAGTAGAAGAATCACTCCAACTTGCTGATGGTTTAGTTATGTTCTCACTGGTTGATGATGCATCTCTTTCGTTTCCAGATAAACCCACTGAATTCAGAGATCGACTCTTTAGCGAAAAACGAGCGTGTAGTGACTGTGGTATTTCGATTCCAGAACTTGAACCTCGGCTTTTTTCATTTAACTCACCTCATGGTGCTTGTCCAGATTGTAACGGTTTGGGAACACTCCTTAAAATTGACGAATCAACCATTGTTGCTCAAAGTCTGACACTGAGTGAAGGAGCCATCATTCCGTTTGCTCGAATGCTCAGTAATGATACTTGGTGGGCACGACTAGTTACCACGGTAGTCGAAGAAGCTGGGTTTGATTTTAGAAAAACCCCCTGGGAAGAATTTTCACCAAAATTTCAAAAAACGCTCCTACACGGCAGTGACAAGGTTTATAAAGTCGAAGGAGAAAACCGCTTTGGCCGACAAACAGTCATTCACGAACAATTTGAAGGCTTCATCACTAATCTAGAGCGCCGATATCACGAAACAGACAGTGACTACATTCGAAAAGAAATTCAGGCCTACATGCTCAAACAAACCTGTGCAACTTGTAAAGGAACTCGACTGAAAGAAGAAGCTCTGAGTGTCCATATTGATGGTAAAACTATCGCCGAAATCACTACCTTACCTATCGATGAGTGTCTAGCTTGGGTCAATACTCTCAGAGAAAAGGAAATTCTCAACGAAAAAGAACGCTTTATCGGTGAGTCAATTATTAAAGAAATCAGCGCCCGATTACACTTCTTAAAATCAGTCGGCCTGAACTACTTAAGTCTGAACCGCGAAGCTGCAACGCTCGCTGGTGGTGAAGCCCAACGGATCCGCTTAGCGTCACAAATTGGCACTGGCTTGACTGGAGTCTTATACATTCTCGACGAACCGACAATTGGCCTCCACCAACGAGACAACCATCGCCTCATCAAAACACTTCAGAACTTACAGAAAAAGGGAAATACCGTTATTGTGGTCGAACATGATCGCGATATCATGCTAGCCGCAGATTATGTCTTCGACTTTGGACCACTGGCGGGCAAACTCGGTGGTGAAATTGTAGCTGAAGGCACTCCAGAAGAACTTCTCAAAAATAAAAAGTCTCTAACAGCTAAATATCTTTCTCGTAAAAAAGATGTCCTGCGAAAGAGTCTCTACGGAAAGAAATCTGAACGAAAAATTGTTTCTGACGATGCCATTCCAGGTTCCCAAGGCAGATCTATTAGAATTACCGGTGCTAACCAACACAATCTGAGAAATGTTGATGCCGAATTCCCCTTGGGCAAATTTGTCTGTATTTCAGGAATTTCTGGGTCTGGTAAATCAACGTTGCTGCACGACACTCTCTATCAACACCTCCGTAAGCACCTCGGTAAAATGACTGATGGCGCTCCAGGACCAATTACCTCAATTACTGTACCCGACATCGTCAAACGTGTCACCATGATTGATCAGAGTCCAATTGGCAAAACTCCACGATCAAATCCAGCTACTTACACTAAGATCTTTGACTATGTTCGAAAAGTTTTTGCCAACACCAAAGACGCCCAAATGCGTGGCTTTGGACCAGGTCGCTTTAGTTTCAATGTGAAAGGTGGTCGTTGCGAAGCCTGCCAAGGAGATGGACAACTTAAAATTGAAATGCAATTTTTACCTGATGTCTATGTCACCTGTGATGTCTGTCATGGTGCTCGCTATAACGAAGATACACTCGAAATAAAATACAAAGATAAATCAATAAGTGATGTCCTCCACATGAGCGTTGACGAGGCTGTCGACTTCTTTATCAACCATGGAACCATCCGGAAAAAAGTCAAAACCCTACAGGCTGTCGGTCTGGGATATATTGAGCTTGGACAACCAGCTCCAACCCTAAGTGGAGGAGAAGCGCAAAGAGTCAAACTTGCCAAAGAACTTTCTACAAAAACACATGAGCATGTCGTCTACTTACTCGATGAACCGACCACGGGACTCCACTTTGAAGATGTTCAAAAACTGCTCGAGGTGCTTGATCAACTGGTCGAACAAAACAATACGGTCATTACTATCGAACATAATTTAGATGTCATTAAAAATGCGGATTGGGTTATTGATTTAGGTCCAGAAGGGGGCATTTACGGTGGAGAAATTGTGGCTACCGGCACTCCACGAAATATTGCTGATAATCCCAACTCTGCAACTGGAGAATACCTCAAAACCGAGTTTGAGGCCATGAAGTAATTTGATCTGGTATACTTTCTGTATATGCAAAAGATTCTCATCATCAGTGATATCCACCTTGGAACATCTAGAAATTCAACTACTCATGCCGAAGTTGTACGCCAAGCAAACACCCAAGCAGAAGCTACACTGACAGCGCTTATTCCAAAGTTTACAGAGCTAGCTCCCGACCTAGTTGTCCACATGGGTGACGCACTCAGAGATACCTATGACAAAACTATTGATACAAAAAATCTTATAAAAACACTCTCGCTTCTTCAGAAAATTCCTACACCAACGCTTCATCTCTTAGGCAACCATGAGCTCAAAGCATTTTCCCCGAAAGAAATTGATTCTATCTATGCAAACACACTGAAAGAAGAACCAACTTTTTTCGGAACAACAACTTTGGGACCACATACCATTCTCTGGCTTGATCTCGAGCTAGATGAAAACGATGGGGCTTTTCTTTCGACAGAAAAAATTCAGTGGTTAAAGGAAGCGCTCCAAAGAGAAAAGCCAACTATTATCCTCTCCCACTATTCTTTGATTCCTATTGACTCAAAGGGCAGCTTCTATTTTGAGAATGAACCAGAAGGCATGTACTACAAAAATGCACATATAATAAGAGAACTTTTTGCAAATTCATCTGCAAACTTATTTCTCAATGCGCATGTGCATTTACTTACCCACCAAGAAATAACTGGTACACACTACATTTCAAACCCAGCATTCTCAGAAAACATCGCAGCTGAAAATTTTTCAGAAAATAATCCTGGAATCTACTCTATTCTTGAGATTAACGAAACAGCATTCACGTTCACCTCATATAGTGGGACTTTTTGCTTTGCAAAAATTCAAGGCAGTATCTAATTCTTCATACTCAGACACCTCAAATGCGTTACAATACTCCTATGAGCACTTTCAAAAAGGCTATCCTTAGAGCCATTTTTTTCTGCTGGATTGTAAGCTTAGCTGTAACACTACCGCCAAAAATACAAGCAAATGAAAATTTCGACATTACCCTCAAATCAACCTACACAGTTGATGCTGTTGGCGTCACTAAAGTTGCTCATAACTTTATCGTCACAAACAAACAACCAACTATTTTTCTTACCCAATATGCACTCAAAACCAGCTACCCCGATCTACAAAATGTTATCGTCAGATACGATGACCAGGTATTGATTCCTAACATCGTTAAAGATAACTCCGGCACTAGTATCGCCATTGATTTTCCAGATGAAGTTGTTGGTCAAGGTAAAGCTAGAAAATTCATCATTGAGTACTCGAACACAAACTTGGCCACTATTGGAGGGAAGGTCCTCGAACTTCATATTCCCGAACTTCCCGAAGCTTCAAACTATACGCAACATACTACTGAGCTGTATGTTCCAGAGCAGTATGGCTATCCTCCAAGAATTGATCCCGATCCAGACAAAACAAATACGAAAGATAACTACTTTGTGCTTGGCTACGATGACCTGAAAGGGAAACCCATTACCGCAATTTTTGGAGATAAACAAATCTATGCAGCCACTTTAAGATACCAGCTTGAAAACTCGACCAGTGGAACTACCCTAGCTCAAATTGCTCTTCCACCCGATACTTCATTTCAAAAAATCTCAATCCAAGATATTGATCCAGCTCCAGAAGATATCAAAACTGATGCTGATGGCAACTGGATTGCTACCTACAAGCTGGGTCCTGCTTCGGCCACTAACGTCTATGTCAATGCTACTATTTTAGTCACACTGACACCCAATCTTTCTGTCCCTGTACTACGTCCCTCTGCACAAAGTTTGCAAGCAGATACCTATTGGGAAGTACAAGATCCACTTATCCAAGATCTAGTAAGAAAATATCGCACCCCTAAAGAAATGTATGATTACGTCGTCAAGACACTCACCTACAGCACTGGTGATTTAAGCGAGGGTAGTTCACGACAAGGAGCAGTCGAAGCCTTTGAAAATCCAGAACAAGCAGTCTGTCAAGAATTTAGTGATACCTTTATTACCCTTGCCAGAGCAGCAGCTATCCCAGCCCGAAGAAATACTGGCTATGGCTATGCCGAAAATGATGATCTCAGACCTTCTAGTTTTGAGGGGGATATCCTGCATGCTTGGCCAGAATACTGGAACGAAGAAAAAGAACTCTGGATTCCGATAGACCCAACTTGGGGAGACACTACTGGCGGTATAGACTATTTTTCAAACTTCGACCTCAACCACATTGTGTTTGCTATTAATGGTAACTCGAGCACTACTCCATATCCTGCAGGCAGCTATAAATCAACAGGAAATGAAGCGGCAAAAGACGTTACCATCTCGTTTGCAGAAACATTCCCAGCAGCGACACCTAACCTCTCGGTAGCACTCATTCCGAAGCGTGTCTTTGGAATACCACTGCCAGGACTCGTAACAGCCATCATTACTAACCAGACAGAGCAGGCCTGGTACAATATATCTTTAGAGTTTGAATCAAGAGATCCTTCTGTAACTCTACAAAAAAATAAAACCATCAAGATACCGAGCATTCTGCCGTACGAACAACGTAAATATACGCTGACGGTATATCAAGATGGTCTCCAGTTGCCAAAGCAGGTTACAATACAACCACGCATTAGCACCGAAACAAATGAAGTATATGAACACAAAACACTCGAAGCCACTTCAGGACCAGCCTTCATCAGCTACGTCACCGACCAAACCATCATTATTGCGATGGCAGGAAGTGCTGTCGTCCTTACCCTCATCGCCGGGAGTGTACTGGTTCTTAGACAGCGAAGATAACGTCCTCTATGTTGGCAAGGCAAAAAACCTCAAGAATAGAGTCCGATCATACACCCAAATTAAACAACTCAGTCATCGGATCAAACAATTAGTCGTTACTGCTGAACAACTAAAATTCGAAACGCTCGAAAGTGAACTCGAGGCTCTTCTAGTAGAAGCTGAGCTGATTCGAACCTATCAGCCACACTTTAACGTCTTACTCAAAGACGATAAAAGCCCGCTCTATATTCAGATCACAGATGAGCTTTTTCCTCGGGTAAAAAAGGTGAGAAAAAAAGAGATTCTTACAAAAAAAATTACAGGAACTGTACTCGGTCCATTCCAAAGTGCCTATAAAGTCACTGAAGTGCTAAAAATTGCCCGCAGAATTTTTCCTTGGTGTGATAAAAATAAGACCGGAGATCAAACTAAGAATATAGTTCCTTGTTTTTACTACCACCTCGATCTCTGTCCAGGAGCTTGTGTACATCAGATTTCAGTTGCTCAGTATCAAGAAACCATCTCCCAGCTTATTCTCTTTTTAAGAGGAAAAAAGAAAGCAGTTTTGCAAAATTTAAAAACTCAAATGCAGGAAGCAGTTGCACAAGAGGCCTTTGAGGAAGCAGCCAAGCTTCGCGACCAAATCAGAGTCATTACTGAAGTAACTACTAAAAAATATCGCCTTAAACCAAATCTGGTACTCCCCACACTGCAACTTTCAAAAACACAAAATGGACTTGTGTACCTTCAAAAGCTCTTAAGTACTTATTCGTATGTACCGAAAAAATATCCACTAGAGAGAATCGAAGGGTATGACGTGAGTAACACTCAGGGGACAAATCCCGCAGTAGCTATGGTTACCTTTATCGATGGTCAAGCTGACACGAGTAAATACCGCGTCTTTAACATCAAATCACTGACTACTCCAAACGACTACCACATGATGAAAGAAGCTATTATTCGCCGACAAAACCATCCTGAGTGGGGGAGACCAAATCTCGTTATTGTCGATGGAGGTAAGGGCCAAATTCGAGCGGCACTTTCCATCTGGCAATGGGATATTCCCATCATTGGTATTGCTAAAAACCCAGATAGAATCATTATTCCTATCCTCGATCCAAAAAATAAGCAATCACTGAGTTCACTCAAATACCACATCGAAAAACTTCAGGGTTCTCATCCCACCCTCCAGCTTGCGCAACAAGTTCGTGACGAAGCCCACCGTTTTTCTCAGAAACAACATAAAAAACTTCGAGCAAAAACAGCTCTTTCTCATACACTTTAAACACCTAACTGGCAAGAAATGGTATACTCATTCTATGAAACTTCTTAAACCACTCATCCGCACAGCACTAGTGTTGGGACTCTTAACCTTATTTCCGCATGTCACTTTCACGAGTGTGATCTCAGTTATCATTGCAGCCATCGTGTTTGAAATTCTCTTTAGCTTCATCAAGCCAATTCTAAAATTGCTTTTCTTACCCATAAACATTGTAACTTTGGGACTTTTTTCTGCACTGTTGAATATCTTTTTGCTGTGGCTTGTAACTTATCTGGTTCCTGGCTTCCACATCGGTGATTTGCAACTTTTTGGTGCCAATCTCAACCAGTTCTTCTCACTTGTTTTCACTGCCTTCTTTATTAGTATCATCCAGTCATTTGTCAGAGTATTTATCTAAGGTATACTATAATCCATGAAAATCAGATTCCTTATCCTCACACTCGTACTTGGAACACTTGTGTTTCTTGCTACAAAACAAACAGCCCTTGCACAGGGACTACCTGACGCTACCATTGAGATTGTCGACATCACCACTGAACCAATCGCTACCGAAGAAGCTACCGCCACACTTTCTGGCTCACTTGCATCTCCTTCAGCTAAGGTTGACCAAGAAATTAAGGAAAAAATTGATAAAGATATTACCGAAAGTAAGGGTGAACAAACAAATAAACTAGTTGATAAATGGT
>CAJQIG010000004.1 GCA_905478415.1 uncultured Patescibacteria group bacterium | reverse complement strand
ATGGCAGTAACGGCAGATTTTCTTAAAAATGACCTCTATATTGTGCCAGTCATTGATAAGGGGGAATTACTGGGTGTGGTAACTCGCTCAGAAATAAAGAAGGCGCTTGCGTACGGCATGCGGCTGCCTAAGTACTACCAAGCATTAAAAGATTCTGCAGATAAAGCAAGTAAAACATAAGGTACTATGAACTTTGGTCTGTCCATTTTTTCAATTATTTCTCTGGTAGTGCTCTCAATTGTGTACTTTTTTTTGATTAGTGAAAAACTCAACAAGGTTATTGTAGCTATTTTGGGAGCCACTACCTTGATTATTGCGCAGGTGTTCCGCTCGGGCACCCATACATCGCAAGAAAATGCTTTTACCTTCATTGCACATAACCTTGACATCTTGGGTTTTGTGATTGGGATGATGGTGTTAGTGGGAATTGTGAAAGAGTCAGGGATTTTCGAAGCCCTGGCAATTTGGTTGGTCCGCGCAGTCCATGGAAATCCCCGGTTATTGTTAGTTATGATTGGGTATTTAACCTTATTTATGACTACTTTTTTCTCCAATATTCCTACTATTCTGATTGTAGTGCCAATCTTAGTCATTCTCATTAGAACGTTTAAGTTGCCTTACTTACCCTACTTTTTTGTGGTTATTATGATGGCAAATTTGGGTGGAGCCATGACCCCCATATCTGATCCGACTACGTATTATCAAGCAAAAGTGGTGGGATTGAGCTTCTTTGAAGTTATTAGTAATTCTGGAGTGATTGTACTCATACTCTCTATGGTTACGCTTCTGTATAGTTTGTTTGTGTTTAGAAAAGAGTTAGCAGTTACAAAGGTGAAGAAGAAGGATGTTGAATTCTTTAAACCTGTGTCTGCTTTAAAAGATACAGTGCTCCTCATTAAAGGCTTGCCGATTTTGTTTTCGGTGATCTTGCTGATGATTTTCAAAGAGCAAATTCATACGTTAACTGGAGTTACCCTCGATAATGCCACCCTGACCATTGGTGGCGCCTTCTTAGCGATGATGATTTTTCATAGAAAACCGCACAAGGTTTTTCGCGATCTGATTGATTGGGAAATAATCTTTTTCTTTATGGGGCTTTTCATTGTAGTGGGGGCACTCGAGTTTACACATGTGATTGAGTTACTAGCAGAGCAACTGGTACACATCTCTGGGGGAAGTATCCCGATGCTTACCTTTCTGATTACGGTGGGCTCTGCTTTGCTCTCGACATTTATTGATAACGTTCCCTACAACATTACTATGGTTGGGGCAATTCAGGCTATGGAAAGTTCGGGCCTGGCTGTCTATCCACTTTGGTGGGCACTAAATTTAGGTACTTCTATTGGCGGAGCAGGCTCTCCAATTGCTGCTGCCTGTAATGTCATTGCTTTTGGCCAGGCAGAGAAGGAAGGTTGGAAGACAGCCTTTTTCAAGTATTTGGCATTAGCATTACCACTTGTACTTATAAATAGTTTAGTTGCGTTTGCTGTTCTGTGGGTACGATATCTCTAGGTTGAAGTTGTACTATTTGGGTGTTAGAATAACAGTCTGTTCATTCGTAGTAAAAGATCTTAAAACTGCTCAATAATTAGAGCTTGCATATTCAAAAAATGTGCTTTATAATCTGAGTTCTGTTCGGGAAACAGAATAGCGAAAACAATTCGATATTCTCTATTATAGGGAATCCCTCAATACTTAAAAGGAAAACACATACAACTGGGGCCCTTAGCTCAGTTGGCTAGAGCGCTTCATTTGCAATGAAGAGGTCAAGGGTTCGAGCCCCTTAGGGTCCACATCCATTTTTTTGGATGTGAAAACTCTGATTTTGCTCTAGTTCAAACGTTTTATACGTGGTAGTTGTAAATTAGTTCTTGGTGCGCTGCATCGTCAACGATTTCGAGGAACTAATTTATAGCGACTACATATAATCTACATCCGTGTAGTAAGTTGCTGTGTTCATTAACAAGTGAAGAAAACTGTCATGACTTGCCAAATATTGGCAATGTCAGTGGCCGCATGTATCTATATTTATATAGATCACATGCAACAATTTAATTTCGACTTTTAAAATGAATTTTTTAATACCGAATTAAACTCATGCAAATATAATTTTCGCAAAAATATGTGAATTAATGCAATTAGTGGATGCCTTGGCTTATTTGGCCGAAGAAGGACGCGAACCCCGCGAAAGTCAACGAGTAACTGGGAAAAAGTGATGATCCGTTGGTGTCCGAATAGGGTAACCTCGTCCCACGAAGGTGGGATGGCCCTAGAACTTTGTTCTAGGGGGGAAACGTGCCGAACTGAAATATCTAAGTAGGTGCAGGAATAGAAATCGTAAGAGATTCCCTTAGTAAGCGACGAGCGAACAGGGAAAAGCCCAAACCTGGATTTATCCAGGGGTTGTAGGACTTCAATATCGTATTCTCAAGAGTAGAAGAACACCGTGGAATAGGTGACCAAAGAAAGTGAAAGTCTTGTAAACAAAATTTAAGAGAAACGTAGAAGTATCCTGAGTAGGTTAGGAGACGGCAAACTCCTTTCTGAATCTGGGGTGACCACACTCCAAGGCTAAATACCAAATAAGACCGATAGTGAACGAGTACCGTGAGGGAAAGGTGAAAAGAAGGGTTGAAGACCCCGTGAAATAGAATCTGAAACTAATTGCTAACAATCAGAGAGAGCACATTTATTGTGTAATCTCGTGCCTATTGAAGAATGAGCCGGCGAGTATTTGATAACTGCTTTAGGTTAAGACATTCCGTGTCGAAGCCGTAGTGAAAGCGAGCCTGAATAGGGCGACCCTTGTAGTTATTGAATGACCCGAAACCGGGTGAGCTTACCATGGCCAGGTTGAAGCCCTGATAATATCGGGGTGGAGGACCGAACCGGTGTATGCTGCAAGATGCTCGGATGAGCTGTGGTAAGAGGTAATATGCCAATCGAACCCGGAGATAGCTGGTTCTCCCTGAAATATATTTAGGTATAGGGTCGCGTGAAGTCATAGGGGGGTAGAGCACTGATCTGGTGTCTGGGGAGAAATCCTCAGCACCTAGTTAAACTCCGAATACCCTATCGATGTTTCGCGGCACTCAGCACCTGGGAGCTAAGTTCCAGGAGCAAAAGGAAAACAAACCAGACCTACAGCTAAGGTCTCAAATACATATTTAGTGGGAAAGGAAGTGTTGTCCCAAAAACACCTAGGAGGTCGGCTCAGAAGCAGCCATCCTTTAAAGAAAGCGTAACAGCTCACTAGCCGAGGGACAGCGCGCCGAAAATCCAACGAGGCTAAAATATGTAACCGAAGCTTAGGGTTTCTGACAAGATTTATCTTGTCGGGAGCGGTAAGGGAGCGTTCTGTGTGCTTTGAAGGTGCCCCGTGAGGAGGCGCTGGAGCGATCAGAAGTGAGAATGCCGGCATGAGTAGCGAAATTGGGGTGAGAATCCCCGACTCCGAATGACCAAGGTTTCCGCACCCACGTTCGTCGTGTGCGGGTTAGGCGACCCTAAGGTGAGTCTAGTAGAAACTAGAGTAGCCGATGGATTATGGGCTAATATTCCCATCCTTGGTTGGTATCATTTGACTTGGGGAGGGACGGCGATGGATAACAAGTACGCAGCGGTGAATGTTGCGTCTAAGCACAAAAGCAGTCTGGATAGGCAAATCCGTTCAGGCGTTTATCTGATGTGTGATGGGACACTGATTCTTCGGATGAAGTGTTACTTGCGATTTCATTGTCCTGGAAAAGCTTCGCAAGGAGATATCAATCAAATCGTACCGATAACCGACACAGGTGGTCAGGTCGAGTAGACTAAGGAGAGCGAGAGAAGGTAGTTTAAGGAATTCGGCAAAACAGCTGGGCGTAATTTAGAGAGATGCCCTCCTCTTTGCAGCAATGTAAAGAGGCGCAGTGAATGTCATGGGGTTGACTGTTTACCAAAAACACAGGTCTGTGCAAACTCGTAAGAGGAAGTATACGGGCTGAAGCCTGCCCAGTGCCGGAAGGTTAACTGCGGGGGTGTATGTACTTGTACATATGCTTCTAATGGAAGCCCCGGTGAACGGCAGCAGTAACTATAACTGTTCTATGGTAGCGAAGTTCCTTGTCGCTTAATTGGCGACCCGCACGAAAGGTTTAACAAGCCCCATACTGTCTTGAACTATTACTCGGCGAAATTGAAATGGCTGTGAAGATGCGGCCTACTGACGGCAGGACAAAAAGACCCCGTAGAGCTTTACTACAACTTGGCACTGAAAATGTGTGTGGAATTGTTTAGTATAGATGGGAGAATCCTTCATTTTGTTGGATTCGCCAGTGAAATACCATCCGTTTCGTATATATTTTCTAACTTAAGATCAATGCAAACTTGATCAAGGACACTGTCTGGTGGGTAGTTTAACTGGGGAGGTTGCTTGCTAAAGAGTAACGCAAGCGCGCAATGGTACCCTTAGCCTGGATGGAAATCAGGCTGTATGTGCAATAGCAAATGGGTGCTTTACTGTGAGGCATACAAGCCGAGCAGTTGCGAAAGCAGGTTATAGTGATCCTCGTGTGTTTTGTGGAAGACACCGGGCTTATCGGATAAAAGTTACCTCGGGGATAACAGAGTCATCGCGCCTAAGCGTCCCTAGCGTCGGCGCGGTTTGCTACCTCGATGTCGGCTCATCGCATCCTGGGGCTGAAGAAGGTCCCAAGGGTTAGTCTGTTCGCCTATTAAAGCGGTACGCGAGCTGGGTTCAGACCGTCGTGAGACAGGTCGGCCTCTATCCGCCGTCAGCGTTAGATAATTGAGAGAATTTGCTCCTAGTACGAGAGGACCGGAGTGAGTGAATCCCTAGTGTTCCAGTTGTTACTGTCAAGTGCATTGCTGGGTAGCTACATTCATTATGGATAACCGCTGAAAGCATCTAAGCGGGAAGCCAATCTCAAGATGAATTATCTCCAATAAACACGTGGGAGAACACCACGTTGATAGGCAGTCGGTGTAAGTCTGGTGACAGATTAAGCCTAACTGTACTAATCGTTGACTGAACATATTTTTATGAATTTGTGGTCACATCATTGTCTCTAAGTTTGGCGCATGGCAGATTTTCTTCACTTGCTAGTGAATACTCACTAGTTAACATATATGATTGTTAGTACATTTGTACTGCAATCAGCGCACAAAAGCGTTTAATTCTGGTCTCTAGAGCGAGGTGGAACCAACTCTTCCCTTCCCGAACAGAGTCTTGAAACGCCTTAGCGCCGACAATAGTGTCCGGGCAACTGGATGTGAAGATAGGTCGAGGCCAGAATTAAGCGCTTTTTTTGTATTTCACTTAAGACAGTATGTAATAATTTTCTTGTTGAGTTGCATACATTTCATTTGGTATGCATGAACCAGTCGCGGAGCTGCAACGAGTTGGACAGCCAACTTCATACCATTTTCCTGTCTTTCCATCTTCATTTGCTAGACATCTAACAGTTGTGTAATCATTCAAACAAAATGGGGCTTCAGTCTGTGGAGTACACTGCGAGACTGGAGTGGAGGCAGTGACTGTTCCTGTAGAGGCTACCGTAGAGGTACTTGGTAGTGCTACACACTGTCCACAAGTATTTCTGGCTGCATATATTTTTATATTAGATAGTTACTAATTAAATCTCCAGTTTTCCTTTACTTAGCTGTGAAGAAATCCAGAAACTCCAAGCTCCTGAAATGATAAAGAAGAGACCTCCAAAGACAAGCGCAAAGGTTGTGCCCACAGATCCAGAGACAGGGATGGCGCTATCAGTTGCTGGTAGGGCAACTCTGGCTTCTTCAGTTGCTTCAGCAGAAGCCGAGGCAGTCGGAGAAGGGCTTGGTGTAGGACTTGGTGTTGGGCTTGGAGATGGTGACGCAATAGGGTATGGATTTCCAGAACCATAGGGAGTGTCAGCTTGGGCAAGCTGGCGGGTAGCTGACTCGGCAACAGTAAAGGTGACAGTTTCATTCACTACGGTGCCAGTTTCTGGGTCTGTATAGCTGTAAGTAACGGTGTGATCACCAGGTTCTAGGTTTTCAGAAAGGGTAGCAATATCAAGTTCAAAGGTTCCGTTTTGGTCGGCAGTAACTTCTTGTGTAATCTGGGTGTCAGAGTGAATTTCAAGAGTAACTACGACATTCGGCTTGGCTCGACCGGTAATAGTAGGCTGAGTTGTGGTTACCGTTGGGGTAGCTTCCTTTGCAGCTTCGATATCGACGACAAGAAGCTGCGTAGTTGCGCTTTCACTTGCTATTTGAGCACTTTCAGAAGCTATATCTGTAGCGATAGTTGTGTCATCCGTATCGATACTAGGAACATACTCGTCATCAACTACAGCTGTAGAAGATGATTCTGGAGCAGCCATAGCATCAACAGCATCCTCAGTTGCGGTTAGGGTTGTAGAAGTGTCAAGTTCGGCGGCTTTGGCTTCGGTCTGACCATAGACGATAGTTTCGACTGGTTGAGCATTTGAAACAGTTGTCGTGATTTGAGCCTTTTTTGTTTGAGCCGGTCCTTGCACGGTGACCAACAAGGTGTCGTCATCAGTAACACTTGCAAAGTCTGAACCATCAGTAGTTCGTGCATTTGAAAGATAGACGGCCCAACTTCCAGAATTTTTTACGAGTGAAGATAGTTCACCAGCAGTGGGGTGTTTGACGTATACGACAGCACCTTCTGCCGGGGCTCCTGATTCGGTAGTGACACTTCCATAAATGGTTTTAGCAACTGGTTGTGCGCCAGCAGCTTGAGCTGTTTTAACTTGGAATGGCTTGCCGTCGTTAGTAAAAGAGCTATTTGAACCAGTTCCAAGAGTAAAGAAGTAGGCAGTATTAGCTTTGAGGCCTCTGACTGTAATGTGGTGCATGTTGTATGGCTGTACGGTTCCAGAAATTTGATCACGCTCGTCGCCGGCCTGGTTGTCTAAAGCCTTTTCGGAAGTTCCATACTTTAAGAAACTTGGAGTCGATTCATCTGTGAGAAATGAAAGGGTAAAACTGTTATCAGTAACATTAGTAATTTTAATATTTTTAGGAGTAGTTTGTGGAGTAGCTCGAGGAGCAAAGACACCAGTACCATTTCCAAATAAGAGCACCCCTGAGATCATTGCAATTATTAAAACTCCGAGACCTAACAGTGTGGGAATTCTTTTCTGCCAAAGCGGTCTGGCTGCTTTTCTTTTGGGGGTCGAAACTATTCCAGCTGCTGGGGCTGGAGTAGGTGGTGTAGTGGTATTGCTTTTAATTCCGAGCATATGTTTCAACAAAAATAAGAGAGTTTGTCACTCCTATGTACTACTGTAGAGAAATTTAGTCGAGAGTGCAACGCGAAGAAGAAGCGAAAGAAAAGTATCAAAGTACTACCTATTTTGGATGCAAATTCATGTTAAAAAAAGAACGGTTGCTAGTTTTTCACATCTGGGGGTGGGGTGGCCCCGGGGATGGTAGTTTCTGAAGTTTCTTCTTCACTTTCGGGAACATCAGTTGTTTTGAGTGAAGAACCAGACTCTTCTTGTGCTTCCAGATCTTCAGCAAAGACGGTGATAGGAACAATAGATTGCTGTTTGCCTCGATCGGTAGTGATGATTTTATAGATAGTAAAGTTAGCAAGTTCGTCCTCAGTGTAGACGCGCTTTTCTTCAAGTTCTGTCAAAATTTCTTCGTTTAAGTCGGGTGTTAGTGGGAGGGCTGCTTTCTTAAGTGTTGGAGAGATTTTACTTTCTTGTTGACCAGCAAAAATTCCTACAAAAATCCAAGCAAGCACAAGCACCAGAAACAAAATAGCTGATGCTAAAAGTTGTTGTCCATGTTTGAGGTTTTTGATCTGATCCGTAAGGCTATTTTTTTTCATTTGGAACTCCAAAGTAAGGAATATGTAATGAGACTGAAGCTCTGAGCTGTTTGTCACCACGATTGTCGGAAGTATTAAAAACTACTGTATCGACAACAAAAGTGCGTTGGCTATTTTGAAGTTTTGAGACGAAATCCCGAATTGAGGCATAGTCCCCAATAACACTGGTGGTAAGTTTGAGATCAACTCTAGTTAAGACGTCAAAGCTAGGAACTTCTTTAGGGGTATCTGGGATTTCGGAAACTGAGATGGATCCAAGAACAACACCAGTATCGGTTGCAATTTTTTCAATAATTTTTAAGACAGTAATAGTACCTGGATGACTAGGAATAGCTGCATCGAGCACAGGTAAGCGATCTTCGACCTGTAGATAGAGTGTTTGAGCAGTTCCTAGTGAGGCAACTTTCTTTGAGAGTTGTGTTTCGAGTTCTCGCTTATCTTCAATTTCTTTAACTAAATCAGACATGGTTAGAAGGGTGGGCTTGATAGCAAAGAGAGCTAGAAAGACAACTAACCCAATAGTTAGAAAGAGTTCCAGTGAAACTTTAGCCACTGGATTATGGTAGAACTGTTCTAGAAGTGAGGCGAGTTGCTTCTTTCTGTTAGTTGTTGCCATAGCTAGAGTCCTCCCGTTCTATCAAGGACATCAACTGTATCGACTTCTTTTTCAACAGCAGATTTTTTGACAACAACTTGGGTGTTAGCTCGAATACTAAAGGTGAATCCAGATTTGCTATCATCATCGTTTGATTCGACAGTATCAACTGATACATTTTGAAAGTTAGGTGAGATTTGAAGGTTATTGATGAGTAAATTGAACGCTGATTGGGACAGCGCATTACCAGAGGCAATAACAGTATCTTTGTTGATGACGAGCTTGTCAAGAATAATACCTTCGGGAGTAATTGCAGAAATGTCTGCAAATGTTTCTACAATAGTATTATCTTGTTTTACTTGTGTATAGCTAGCTATTTTTGCTTGAGCGATACGGACGTTTTTTTCTAGTGCTCCGTAGGAATTAATAATATTTTCTTTACTTGAAATTGATTCGTTAAGGTCAGTTACTTGTCTATCAAGTGTAAAGCGTGTAGCAAAACTAACAATGACAACAAGCTCTGTAAAAATAACAATATATCTACCTGCAGAGAGGGCCCACTTTAATATGCGGCCAGGAACAGTTCCAAAAAACGGATCTTTTGGAATCAAGTTAATCTTAATTTGGGCAGAACTTTTACTCATTACACTTCAGTATACAAGTTTTTTTTGTCTTCACCAAGCCTGAGTCTTTGGAGCTTAGAGTTGCAGATCTCTGTCTTCGAGACTTGGTTCATAAAAGAACTCTTCAGATTTTTTCAAGCCACGTTTCCAGAAAGAAAAGTGAGTAATTACTCGTGTTATAAGTTTGAGCTCTTTGACTTGTAGTAAAGCTGAGAAGTAAATGTAGACGAGAAATCCAATGGTAGTAGTTACAATGGTGAGGGCAATCAGCTCGATACTTTTAGTGGTGTTAAAGACAAGTTCATCAAGAACACGGAATGGTAGGTAGAGAAACACAGCCATTAAAAAACTAGAAACGAGCATTTTACTTTGAGGAATTAAAAATGACGTATCAATTAAACCCTTCATCTTTATATGAAGGAGTCCCAGGAAAAGAGCTAGTTCTACCAGCGCAACAAAAGTAGTTGTTATTGCGAGTCCTAGAATTCCCATCTGGGTGAAGAACACAAAGTAACCTGCCATCACTAAGTATATGCCAACAATGATGACCGTAACGATAAACGGAGTTCTGGTGTCTTTGAGCGCATGAAAAGCTCTAATAAGCAGTTGTACTAAAGCCTGCGCTGCTACTGAGATAGCCAAAATTGCTACTACGCGTCCAATAGAAAGAGTTGAGCTCCAGTCCAAATTTCGAGCTCCGTATGCCAAACGGACAATGGGAACGCGGAGAATGAGGAGTAAGATCGAGGCAGGGAGTGCAAAAAAACTAATCTGGTTGAGAGATTGGACAACTAAAATTTTGAATTTTTGTGAATCTTTGGTGGCGGATTCTTCTGAAAGGAAGGGGAGTGAAGCTTGCCCAATTGAGACCCCAAAAAGACGGATCGGAATAGTCATGAGCCTGAGTCCAAGCTTAATAATCATAAAGGAAACGCTGCCAATAGAAGTTGCGAAAAAACCTAACGAAAGGTTTTGAATTTCGGTCAAACTATAGGTTAAAACTCGAGCAGGCATGAGTGAAAATAATTTTTTAACTCCTGCAAACGAAAAATCTAAAGATAAGGTATATCGAAAGCCAAGTTTATAGACGAGTGGGAGCTGAATAATCATGTGCATAAAGGCACCGGCGACAACACCAATTCCAGCTGCGTAAATACCAAATCTACTTCCAAGGAAGTATGAACCTAAAATAATTCCAAGGTTATAAAAGAGTGGACTGATCGCAGGAATAATGAATCTTTGATATGACTGAAGAATTCCCGTGTAGAAGTTTGAGATTGCAAATAGTACTTGGGCTACAATCATAATTCTAGTGAGGTTCGAGGCAATTTCAATTTGCAGTGGAGTGAACTCAGCTCCGGTTCTCAGTGCAGTAATTGGTTCGGCAAAGATAAACACAATGGCTCCCACTGCGATAAAGACGAGCAGCAAGATGGTCATAACAATTGAGGTTAATGTATAGGCATCTTCTTTCGACTTCTTTTTTCGTGTTTCCGTGAAAATAGGGATAAACGCTGCTGAAAGTGCACCCAAGACAATTAATTGGTACATAGTATCAGGCAGTTGAAAGGCGATTTGGAGAGCAGTGTAAATTTCTCCTGCTTCTCCTGGTCCATAAAATTGGCCTAGAAGGAGGCGATCCCGGAGCATGCCAGCAAATAAGGAAAAAAGGTTTGCAGTAGCAATAATCAGACCAGCAGAAAGGATAGTATTCTGTTGTTTTTCGAGCCATCGGCCACTTACCAAAAATTTAGACAGTTGTTCAGTTTTGAATGGTAACATTGTTTCGTATTATAAAACTATTCCCCATTTGAAAACAAAGCAGTTTTGGGTTATAATTCCTGCCTAGCATAAAAATAGTTCTCTCTAGGAATATACTATAACAAGAGAGACCAAAATAGTAAACGAAAATACAGAATATACGACACTATGCCAATTTTAAAGAATGCAAAAAAAGCACTACGAGTTAGTAAGCGAAAGACTGTTATCAACTCTCGAGTAAAATCGAGAATGAAAACGCTTTCTGATGCATTTCTCGCCAATCCTACACCAGCAACTCTTGCTGCTGCATATTCATCTATTGATATAGCTGCTAAAGGAAATATTCTTAAGAAGAATAAAGCTGCTCGTCTCAAAAGCCAACTGAGTAGATTCCTTGCCGAAAGTGCTACAGGAGAAAAAAAGACAGTTGCAAAGCCAAAGACAGCCAAAAAAACAGTAAAGAAGACTGTTAAAAAGGTTGCTAAAAAAACTTCACCTAAGAAAAAGTAGTTTTTCATCTATTTGAGAGCAGAACTAGACTTGCTATAGTAGTTGAGTATTGAGGCAACAAGCTTCAAAGTATGCAAGGTTAATTCAATCAAGATGCAAGACAAAATTCGAAATTTTTCAATCATTGCTCACATCGATCACGGTAAAACTACCTTAACGGATCAATTTTTGCATTTCACCAACACGGTTACTGATCAGAGAAAAACTGAGCGGATTATGGATAGTAACCCCATCGAGCAAGAGAGGGGTATTACTATTAAGTTGGCTCCAGCTCGAATGGAATATAGAGGTCACACTCTTAATTTAATTGATACACCAGGACATGTTGACTTTGGATACGAAGTCAGTCGCTCACTAGCCGCTTGTGAAGGAGGGCTCTTAGTTGTTGATGCCACTCAAGGTATTCAAGCCCAGACATTATCAAATTACGAACAGGCACGAGCACTTGGATTAGTGATTATTCCGGTTGTTAATAAAGTTGATTTACCTTCGGCAGAGACCGATCGAGTCATGCTTGAAATTATGGAACTGTGTGAGTGTAGTGATGAAGACATCATTCAAGTTTCGGCCAAGACAGGCCAAAATGTGCAAGCTGTTTTAGATGCAATTATCGAGAGAATTCCGGCTCCAACAGGTACTGTAGATAGTTCGCTGAGAGCATTACTGATTACTTCTCACTATGATGTTCATAAGGGAGCTATTGGGCTAGTCAGAGTTATTGATGGTGAATTGAAAAAAGAGAAACTTCATTTTCTTTCATCTCAGACGTCATTTTTACCGGTCGAGATTGGTGTGTTCTCTCCAGAAATGAGACCCGTTACTTCAATCAAAACAGGTGAAGTTGGGTATGTGGCCACAGGATTGAAAGACATTAAGTCTTTAAAGATTGGAGACACTTTGACTCAATACCACCAGCGAGAAAAAGTTGAGCTCTTAGCTGGTTACAAAGAGCCTATTCCTATGGTGTTTATGGAACTGTACCCAACAGATACTTCTGAGTTCACTTTGTTACAAGATGCAATGGATAAACTTTCTCTCAGAGATGCAGCGCTTCGTTTTAAGGGCACGCACTCGATGGCATTGGGAAGTGGTTTGAGAGTAGGGTTCTTAGGTATTTTGCATGCGGAAATTGTTCTTGAACGCCTAAGTCGTGAATTTAACCTTGAAATTATTGCCACTCTTCCTTCAGTTACCTACCGTGTTGAGACAATGAGTGGACAGGAACTATTGGTGCAAACTCCTGCCGAAATGCCAGATCCAGCTGAAATCCGAATTATCCAGGAGCCGATCGCAGCTATGAAAATTTTTACTCCAACTGAGCGAATGGGTGATATTCTCAACTTAGTTAGAGACAGGCGAGGCGAGTTTAAGAAAAGTACTCACGTAGGTCAGCGAATGAGCATTGAGTGTGAAGTCCCACTTGCTGAGATTATTACTGATTTTCACGATGTCTTGAAATCAATAACATCGGGGTACGCTTCGTTTGAATATTCATTTTTAAAATATACTACGGTTGATGCGGTGAAAGTGGCAGTGATGCTTAATCACGAAGTCATTGATGCTTTGAGTTTTATTACGGTTCGTGAGCGAGCTGAGTATGATGGCAGAAAGATTGTTTCAAAACTGAAAGAAATTTTGCCTCGGCAAATGTTTGAAGTTCCTGTGCAAGCAGCAATCGGTGGTAAAGTTGTAGCCAGAGAAACAATCAAAGCCTTCAGAAAAGATGTAACCGCAAAACTCTATGGTGGCGATGTAACTCGTCGTAAAAAACTGTTAGCTAAGCAGGCTAAGGGAAAGAAGCGGATGAAGCAGTTTGGTAAGGTGGAGATCAATCAAGAGACCTTTATGTCGATTCTCAAGCGATCATAGCATTTATTTTGAACTTATTTTTTCCAAAAACTCATTCTAATGATATACTACTAGGTAATGCCTGAAGTATTTAATAGTGCTACCTATAAAAAAAAGGACTCAGTGAAGAAAAATAAGTCTTCGTCTGCAACAACGTCAAGTAAAAAGCCACATCATCCACACCGAAATGTAGACGACTACTCGGAGGTTTTGGCAGCTGAGCCGAACTCATCACGAGTTTTTACTTCGTTTGTTCCAAAACCAAAGCACACTCATTTTGAATCACAAGGTTCTGCCGAACATGTAGTGTTACTGCTTCGACAGCATCCTATTACTCAAGTTCCTTGGATTGTTATGGCACTTTTCTTTGCACTGGTCCCATTTGGTTTTAGTTTTTTTCCAGTCTATGGAACATTACCATTTCGATACCAACTTGGCGTTTTAATGATGTGGTATTTAGCTTTGGTTGGTTTTTCTTTACAGTCTTTTCTGAAATGGTTTTACAATGTCTATATTCTCACCGACGAGCGAGTAATTGATGTAGATTTCATAAGTTTAGCTCAAAAGAACATTACTTCCGCAAAAATTGACCACATCGAAGATGTAACCTCAGAATCGATTGGTTTTTCATCAACCTTTTTTGATTATGGAACAATTTTGATTCAGACTGCTGCAGCTGCTCAGGAACTTACCTTTGAGGCTGTGCCACATCCGGCAAAAGTTACTGCAGTTATAAATGATCTCATTCTTGAAGAAGAACGCGAAAAAATTGAGGGGAGAACACACTAGTATGTTATTTCAACTCATGCTTCAACCAGATTTTTTAACCAATGGAACTTCAGCCGTGGGGCTTTTACTAGAACTTTTTAAGTGGCTCTTAGTAATTTTATCTGGCATTTATGTTTTGGTAGCGGTTATTATTACACGTCAAATTGGGTTGATGAGAGCAACAGTAAGTACCCCTCATACGGCTCGTATTAAGCTTATTAGCTTAGTACACTTGCTACTTTCAGTTCTTTTGTTGCTGTATTTTATCTTTGTTTTGTGATAAAAGTATATCAAATAGTCACAAATAAGAGCATCCAGTAGGATGTGTTTGTGAGAAAAAACTTAGATGCCGAACATTCGTGTTACACCAGTAATCGGCCTGCCACAATTTAATGGATGGTCTCAGGTAGTTGAGTCACCTCCTCATTCTTCTGTAAGAACAATTCTCAGTATTGCTATCGAGGGAACTCATGCTGGAAACGTTGGTCGTGATATTGCAAACTATTTTTCATCTCAGGTGGTTCAGACATTAGAAGAGTTTCACTTAGTGCTCGAAGAAGTCATTGCTCAGGCTACTGAAAATGAAGTCAGAGTACTGTGTTCGGCTGGTTTTTTTTCAACTCAAAGCTGTGCGTATGCAACGTTTAATGGTGCAATTTTACTGAAACGAGGTGAAAAAGTAGGTGCGGTTTTGAGTTCGGGAAATCAACTTAAACTAATTGCTGGCACCTACACCCCACAAGATGTAGTGGTTTTTTCGACGCTCTCTGCGTCACATTTTTTCTCAGAAATAGAGCAAAAATTTGAACAAGGTTTTGATGCAGATACGATTGTAACCTCAATTGTCCCAGGCCTGCACGCTCAAGGAAACTCATCACTCTCGGCCTTGGCATTTGTTTCTTTTGTGGAGAGAAGTTCTTCAGTTGTACTTGCTCAGACTGAGACTGAAGAGGGTGAGGATGAAGATGAGGAGTATGACACAGAGGTTGTGCCTCCAGTACAAGAAAAGGCAACTAACAGTAGTAGCTCTGATCCCAAAGAAAAGTATTCTACTGAGCCCATAGCCGAGGTTGCAACTCAGTTAGCAGCTTCTTTAGAAGAACCACTCGCAACAAAAACCAAACGCGGTACAGTTTCAGTTCAAAGAACAACAATGATGTGGGTTCTTCAATTCTTAAAAAGAATAGCCTCATTTATTGTAAAAATAGTACGGCAGTTGGGAATGTCTATTAAACTTCTTTCCATGTTTATCTGGCAGAAAAGTACTGTTTTGTTTACAAAAGGTAAAAAGCAGTTGGCTGATCGGCCATCTTTGTCATCACTGTTGCCGGGAAAAGATGTCTATATTCAAGCTGCAAATCACACCTATAAAAAAAATATCAGGAATGTAGTTGTAGTTCTTACTATTTGTATAGTTGCCGGTGTTATTGGTTTTTTGGTAGTTTCTAAGCGGACTGCAGAAAGAGAAAGTGCCCGGGAAGCACTTGCTCCCTTTGTAACTCAAGCAGAGTTAGCACAGCAGCAAGTAGGAGATGATCCTGTGGCGGCACGTAATCAGCTCCAATCGGTCTTGAATGGACTTGATGTGCTTCTGCAAGAGCATGCTGAGGAAAAGCTTTTTGTTGCAGAAGTAGTAGCCCAAAAAGAACGTTTTTCAAAAGTGTATGAGGATATTTCTGGCCTCGATGAAGTACAAGAACTGCCTATTTTTTATGATCTTCGGTTGGTCAGTTCAGATTTTGTAGCTTCAAAGGTTGTCGCCATAGACACTAACTTTTATTTTTTTGATTTAGAGCAGAAAACATTAGTGCAACTGACCAGCACTAATAAAAAGGTCTCGAAGTATGAGCTCGACGTTGAAAAGGCTATTGAGGTAGCCTCATTTGAGGATGGAGTGTTACTTTTGGGTGAAGGTGTTTCGCTAGTCAAAATTGGTGAAGATGGTGTAGCAGTTAACGAAGTTATCACGGCAGGAGACTCAAACCGGTCGGCCTCTTTGATAGCTAGCTATGAAACGTATGTATATGTGGTTAATCCAGAAAAGCGAAATATTTACCGGTACGCGGAAAACGATGGAGATTTCTCAGAACCAATTGGTTGGGTACAAGAAGTTGCTCGGGGTCTCGATTTTAAAGATATTGTCTCAATTGCGGTCGATGGTGATGTTTGGCTTGGAACTAAGACTGGACAACTATTCAAATTTACCAGAGGAAAGGTGCAAGACTTTACGATCAATGGTCTAAATACAGCCTTTGAATCAGCACTACAAGTGCATACTACGGTTGATTCGGAACGACTGTATATTTTAGAGGCTCAGAAAAACAGGATAGTTATCTTAAATAAGAATGGTGATTTTGTCAGAGAAATTACCAGTCCATCATTGGGATCCGTGACAGACATTATTGTTGATGAGGCTAAGAATGCAATTTTTGGTATTAGTGGTTCAGTTGTCTTTGAAATTGGTCTGTAGTCTTACTTCCTCAGTTCCCTGGTATAATGGTCGGTATGGTATTAGTTTCGAATAAAAAAGCCCGCTCTGAATACGATATTAGCAAAACCTTTTATGCTGGTATTGTCCTTTCTGGCGCTGAAGTCAAAAGTCTTCGTTTGCGTCAAGGAAGTTTGATGGGGAGTTATGTCAAAATTTTACAAAATGAGCTTTTCTTGATTAATGCTCAAATTTCACCTTATTCGTTTGCAGATCAAAGCTCTTATGATCCTAAGCGGACGCGTAAGTTATTAGTAACGAAAAAAGAAATTTCTCAGTTGAGTTCAGCAGAAGAACAGAAAAAAATTGTGTTAGTTCCACTGAGCATTGAACTCAAAGGAAACCTTATTAAGGTTAAAGTAGCGGTGGGACGAGGACTTAAGAAGTACGAGAAGCGAGAAAGAATCAAAAAGAGAGATCAAGCTCGGGACTTAGCAAGAGAAATAAAATATAGCTAGTATTCTTGTTTAGTTTTGATTATACTTATTTAAACCTGTAGTTTAGTACGTACCTATAAAAAAGGAGTCACATATGCCTAAAAATGTTTTTTGGCCAGTAGCAATGGTAATTTTAGGTCTCATTTTCTTAGCTTCAAACCTCGGCATGTTACCTCGAGCATTTTGGAATTTATGGCCGATTATTTTGATTGTAGTTGGACTTGGTGGACTGTTAACATCTGATCGTGAAGAATGGATTGTTGACACTTCGACAAAGAAAACACCAAAAAAAGCTGCAAAGAAAACTAAAAAAAGAACCTCTAAAAAGAAATAACTATGTCCTCTAGCCATTTTGAGATTGCTATTGATGGTCCTGTTGCGGCTGGAAAAGGCACGATCTCTCGTCTTGTGGCTGACCAGTTAGGTTTTCTGTACGTCGATACTGGCGCTATGTATCGTGTTGCTACACTTATGGCAATTGAGGCAGGGACAGATCTTGCTAATGAAGATGCCATTGTTCGACTCATCCGCTCTGGTTTCATCGAGATGAGGAATCCTACTGAGTATGAAAAAGATGGTCGATTAACAACGGTGTTAGTGGATAAAAAGGACGTCTCTTGGGCAATTAGAACAGAAAAAATTAGTTCAAAAGTATCTTTGGTAGCACGCCTGCCAAGAGTAAGACAAGTTCTTGTTGAGAAGCAGCAGATTATTGCAAGAGCTCAAGATGTGGTTATGGAAGGTCGAGATATAACTTACCGTGTGTTGCCAGATGCCAACTTAAAAATTTACTTAACAGGTTCTGATGTGGTGAGAGCCAAGCGTCGCCACCTTCAAAGTTTGCAACACGGAGAGTATGTTACGTACGAAGAAGTTTTTAAAGAACTTAAAATTCGAGACCATAATGATATGGAACGAGTGAATGATCCACTCAGGATTGTTGATGACGCCTGGGTCATAGATACGAGTGACTTAAAAATAGGCCAAGTTGTTGAGCTGATTGTGAATAAGGTTCGTGTCATGCAGTCTGTACAAGGTTCCCAAGCTACTGTTAACCATTAAAAATATTATGCCAACACCTAGAGAAATTGAAGCGTTAACTGATGAGATTGAAGAGCGAAAGCTTGAAAAGGAGCGGCTTCGTGAAGAGCGTAAAGAACTCAAGCGGAAGAAGCAGCGAGCAGAAAAGTTGGAAAAAATGGTTGCACCTTTTTTACTATTTTTGACAGTTCTTATTGGGGCGTTAATCTGGTTCTTGTAGTATTACTATGGGTATTTTCTTGGTAAAGTTGAGGAACCGCTTCTTTTATGGGAGGTAAAAAAGTGTTTTCTTTAGTGAAGCACCGCGGTTCTATTTTACTTCCAAGTAAGAATGCTTCACTGTATTTTCTCATCCCCATTGATGTTCGAGCACAAATTTCTGCAAAGGTTATTCCTGTTGGGACTGTGAATACATGTGGATTTTCTTCATCCAATTGAGTTCTCATAATGTTATTCCAGATAGGAGATGCTCCTGTAATTCCGGACGCTACGTAACTCATGGATGAATTATCATTATTACCAACCCAAACAGCAACTAAGCGATCTGAGGTATATCCAATAGTCCAGTTATCTCGAAGGTTATTTGTGGTTCCTGTTTTGACAGCGACTTCTTGGCCGGGAATGGAAAGTGTTGATTGAGGTCCAAAAGCTGGAGTGCGGGCCTGGTTATCTTTGAGAATATCGGTAATCTGGTAGGCAATAGTTGGTTTAATAGCTTCTTGAGATTGGCACTTTTTTTCGAGGACACAGATATTTTGGTAGAGAATGGTACCATCATAGGTTTTAACTTCGATAATGGGGTTCAAGTACAAATGTTTGCCCTCGTTTGCAAAAGTGCCGTAGAGCTCAGCCATTTGAGTCATTAAAATTTCACCACCTCCCAAGGTTAGTGACAGTCCAAAGCGGCGAGGGTCATCCCAGGTTGTAATACCAAAATCGGGGGCTCTTTCAAGCATCGTTGGTACTCCGACATCTGCCAACGTTTTTACTGCTGGGATATTGTATGAGGAGGCAAGAGACTCCCGCAGAGTAACTTGACCGTGATACTTACCATCATAGTTTTTAGGACTATAGGGGGGTGAGCCTTTACTGGTGTAAGTAATTGGAGCATCATCGATATATGTTGCAGGAGTGGCTCCTTTTTCAAGTGCGAGCGCATAGGTGAGAGGTTTAATAGATGAGCCTGGTTGACGAGGTCGAAGGGTGACATTTACTTGACCATCATGTTCAAAATCAAAGTAGTTTGCACTCCCAACCATAGCCAAAACCTCACCAGTTTGAGGATTGGTGACGAGGGCTGCTCCATTACTTACTCTAAGTCGGGCAATTTTTCCCACTTCTTCGGTTACAATTTTTTGGGCTGCGTTTTGTGTTGGCAAGTCGAGCGTAGTTGTGATGATGAGGCCGTTGTTGTTGAGTGCCTCTTCGCCATATCGTTCTGAAAGTAGTGACCGAATGTACATAACAAAATGTGGGGCTTCTATGTCGATTGTGTTCTTGGTGAGATGTAGGTCTTCAGCCGCCGCCGCTTCGGCAGTTTCCTGTGAGATAAAGCCTTCCTCGGCCATGCGACGCAGTACTTCAACTTGGCGATTTTTTGCTAGCTCAGGGTTTGATCCGTAGGGCGAAAAAATTGTGGGAGCTGCTGGTAGGCCAGCAATGAGCGCGCTTTCACTCAGGGTGAGGTACTGAGCACTCTTACCGAAAAATTTTTGCGAGGCTTCTTCGATTCCATAGGTCGAGCCTCCGTAGGGGACTTGGTTAAGGTACATCTCTAAAATTTCATTTTTGGAATAGGTTGTTTCGACAAGAATGGATACGATGAGTTCTCTTATTTTTCTTCTCAGAGTTCTTTCTGGCGAAAGGAGTCGGTTTTTAACCAGTTGTTGTGTCAGTGTCGATCCACCTTGAGTTGAGCTGCCTTGTTGGTTTGCAAGAAAAGCTCGAATAATACCTCTTAGAGAAAAACCATAATGGTTATAAAAATCTTGGTCTTCAATGGCGATAGTTGCTTGGATAAGTGAGACTGGAATTTTTGTGAGCGGAATAATGGTTCTGTTTTCTTCTTCATAAATACTATACAGAATGTGCCCATTTCGATCTAATATTTTTGTTGATACTGGTAATGGGGAACTTGTGAGCTCCTCTGGTACCGGGAGATCTTCAAAAATTTCGGTATAAGTAACTTGTATGCCACCTAAAATTCCTATAGCAATCAGAAGTACAGAAAACACAGCTACCGGAAATACTTTTAAAGTAATAAAAAATGATGAAAAATAGTCGAATATGAACGTAGTTGTGAAGCGTTGCCAGAGATTGATTCTCTTCTTTGGCCGTCCTCGCTTACGTTTTTTCTTTGGCAGTAGTTGTTGTAGGCTTGCAAGCTTTCTTTTCCAACGTCTTCGATTTGAAGCAGCTTTTTTCTTAAGTAATGCTTGTTTTTGAGTGCGTTTGTAGTGCTTGTAGAAGTAGAGAAGTGCAAAGGATTGAGAGCATTTTTTGCAATAAAAATCTAAAAACGGTGAGTTGAATGTATGCTTCTCCATGAAATGCTGAATGTACGGCTTTGTTGACTGTCTGTGCTGATAATAACATAGACCAAGAGACAATAAAATACCGTAAGTACTAGAAAAGACTATTTAGAAGGAGTTGCGATCGGGTTTGACACTTTATTATGAATAACTTCCCAAAGTTCTCTTGAAGAACCTTCATACCCGAGTGCCCAAATGGCTACTCCACCCAAGTCAAGTTGATTAACATAATCTAGTTTATACGAGATAGAACGAGAGTTTTCGTAATACACTACAAAAATTTCATTGTCTTCAACGTATGAAATGTAGGGGGAGAGTGCATCTTCATTCCAACCTTCTTCGACTTTGAGTTCTTCTGATTTTTTAAGGAGTTCTTGGACTCGTTCGTAACTGGCTGTGCTCCCGGTGTCTGGGAAGGTGTGAGAGCGAGAATCGCGAGAAGTGGTTTGCCACTCGTATCCATAAAAAGGAATGCCGAGCAGAATTTTTTCGGCAGGGACAACAATTAAAAATTTTTGTAGGTAGGTGTTGATATCGTTTTCCCAGACATCCTTGCCTCCAAAAAGTGGAGCCACTGGTCCAGCTTGAGCTGACTGCCGTCGGTGAAAGTCATATGCCATGACAACAATATAATCTACCTCTTGAGCGAGAGCCTCAGCATCCCAGATTTGTCCGCCCTCAATGCCGCTGGCATACATATCCACACTAATAGTAATGTCAGTATAGGTATGGTCAATATGTTGACGAAGTTTTTTCATGAACTCAGTAAATTGGGTTTGCATCTGTGGCGTAGCCGAACCGTTTAACTCAATATCAATGTTGATACCACTGAATGGATATGCGAGCAGGACACTATCAAGTGAGGCGAACAGCGTATCTTGAGCCTTTTCACTTGCAAGGAAATTTGTAATGTCGTTTCCGTTAAATTGGGAGAGGACGAGTTCGACTTCACCGCCTTGGCCCAGAGTCTCGTTGCTCAGAGTGAGCAAATCGTCTGATTTGAGTTTATTAAAGCCTGGTTCTGTTCCTTCATCTGTAGAGGTAAGCAGTGATCCATCCCCGCCAATAGTGAGGCCAAAATATGAGAGGTGGGTGAGCTCGGGTTGGATAATTGTTTTTTTTAAGTTCCAGTACGGTAAAAATCCATAGATAACTTTTTTGTTTTCAGGGTCATGACTTGGACTTCTCAAGAAACTAAAACTGGTTAAAGAATTAATTGGGGACATGAGCGGTTCCTCAGCAAAGAACCAGACAGTGACGAGAAAGGCAAATAAGAGCGTTAAAAAAAGTAAGACGCTAACCTTTATTTTTGTGAAAAAACGGTGTGGTTTTTGAGGTTTTGGCTTTGGTGCACCTGGTAGCGTTTCTTTTTTAAACAGTTTTTGCATGACTCTACTTTTTTGTGTAGCATAGCACGATTTTATTCGTCCACGTGTTTGACCGGAAGTGTATTTGGAACAACTCGTTGTTCATATTGAGTTTTACCATCTTCCGAGGTGGCTCTGACACAATCTTCGCAGTATTGATTTTCAAAGGTGAGTGGGTCAGCATAGATAGTTCTTTCTTGAAGAATCAGGCCATCAACTTGCTGTCCTGGTTCTGGAGGGAGTCCTGTCTGAGGGTTAATCCAGACATTTTCTTTGACGAGACGAGCATATGATGGATTGCTCTCTGCCCAATAGAGTTCTGTGTAACGACCCTGACATTGGTCTTGAGAGCTACTTGGAAATCCCGAAGCACAAACAAACCCACTAGCAACATCTTCCGGTTTTTCCTGCCAATTTGGTTCTTTGTCTCTGAGGATGTAAGACATAATGTCATTCCAGATTGGTGCGGCCCCAGTTACACCACTGACAAGATAGGGGTTCATTGGTGAACTGTCATTATTTCCAACCCAGGTAATGGTTAGAAAGTCAGGTGTAAAGCCAACAGTCCAGTTATCCTTGAGATCATTAGTAGTGCCTGTTTTCGCACTGACCACTTGGTTGGGGATGACGAGTTCAGAGCGTGGGCCGAAGGCAAGTTTTCGAGCATTGTTATCTTGCATAATGTGGCTGGTGAGGTAGGCAGGAGCACGATGCATAACTCGAGTTGCCCCATTTTTTTCTAGTACTGTTTCGTGTTGGTTTAAGTACTCTAGTGTTTCTTTCATTTCTTCAGGATCAAAGGTTTGGAGGATGTTTCCTTTGTAATCTTCAATTTTGAGGATTGGGGTGAGAGGGACTTTGACACCTTGGTCTGCCAAAACACTAAAAGCTTGGGCTAAGTCTATCATTCTGACTTCACCACCGCCCAATGTCAGAGAGAGTCCATAGTTGGCCGGGTTATCCCAACCAGTAATACCCATTTTGGTTGCTTGGATCATGAACGGTTCGACACCAATAATTCTGAGGGCTTTGACAGCGGGGATGTTAAGTGAGTTTCCAATCGAATCTCTAATGGTGACGGGTCCCTTGTAAGAGCCGTCATAGTTTTTGGGACAGTATGGTTTTTGACCAGGAACTGTGAAACAGGTGGGTGTATCAACTAAAACTGAGCCAGGATTAAGTTCTTTAAGCTCCATAGCGGTTGCATACATAATTGGTTTAATGGAAGAACCTGGTTGGCGTTGCGCAAGGGTAACATTGACTTGACCTTCGTCAGTAGCATCAAAGTAATCTTTCGAGCCGATCATGCTTAAAATTTCACCAGTGTTTGGTTTGAGAATAAGGGCGGCACCATTGCCAACTCGGTAGCGGTCCAAGCGATCAATTTCGGCTGACAGTGAGGCTTGAGCAACTTCGTGAAGGTCAAGGTCAAGCGTTGTATAGACTCTGAGTCCTCCAGTTTGGACGGTTTCTTCGCCAAACATGTCAAAGAGCAGATCTCTGACATAAAAGACAAAATGGGGGGCTTTGATGTCAGTTTGGGAAATTGCATAGTTTAAAATTTCAGCTTGAGCTTCTACTGCTTGCAACTCAGTAATATAACCATCCTCAACCATTCTTCTGAGCACTTCTTGTTGGCGATTTTTAGCGGCTAGTGGGTCAGAGCCAAAAGGTGAATAGCGACTAGGGGCTTGTGGCAGGCCAGCTAAGAGGGCTGATTCGGCAAGGCTGAGTTCGGCTGCGGGTTTTCCAAAGTAGGTTTGAGCTGCCGATTCAATACCCAGCGATGTGCCGCCATACGAGATGTAGTTAAGGTACATTTCTAGAATTTCTTCTTTAGAATAAATTATTTCGGTGAACACAGCTAGAATGGCCTCCTTGAGTTTTCTCTGAATTGATCGTTCTCTGGTCAGGAGTGCATTTTTTACAAGCTGTTGGGTGATGGTTGAACCGCCTTCGAGTCGACCCCCTTCTAAGTTTGTTTTGATAGCGCGGGTAATTCCTACAAGGTCAAACCCAAAGTGAGAGTAGAAGTTTTTATCTTCAATAGCAATTGAAGCTTGGTACACATAAGGAGGTAAGTCATCTACTTTTATTGGAATGCGATTTTCGTCAGCAAATACTTCGTAGAGGAGGGTTCCGTTTCGATCAAAAATTTGACTACTGACGGCAAAGTTTTCATTTCCTTGAGTGATTCTTCGAGGCGAAGGCAAATCCTTTAAAAGATAGAGTAAGCCGACAACGGTAAGTAAGAAAAAGAATGATAAGAGGAGCCAAGAGATTGGGCTGAAGAGCACAATGAAGAGGATCCTGAGTGGTTTGGGAAAGTGAGCGAAACGTTTTTTACGTTCTTTAATTTCTTCGGTACTGCCTAAAAGAATTTCCTGAAAGGTATAGGCTTTTTTCTTTCTTCTGATTTTTCTTTTTAGTGTGGTGAAAAAATGTTTCATAGTGTCTTGACACACAAGTATACCATTGCTGTATTGTGGTTTAGTATAGTGTATCAAAGATTTTCTCAGTTGGAACGTTATTTCGAGTCTGGTCCTAGATTGAGGCTGTAGTATAGTGTTTAGTATGCATGAAATTACCACCGAGCACTGGTTTGCTCAGATTCCTCGGAGACCGCAAGAACTACTCAGGCTTTCGCTTGACTTGTTTCAACGCGAAGTTGAAGAGCAAACAGCATACTCCGACTATTCATTCGTTCTTTTTTCGGCAGCCAAAGCATATGAAGGATTTCTAAAACATTATTTTTTTACACAAGGTCTGATTTCAAAGAAAACATACGAAGGCAAGCGGTTTCGTATTGGTCGAGCTCTCAACCCAGATATTCATCCAAAAGGTAGAGACGAATACTGGCTCTATGACGACGTCTCAAAACACTGTGGCACAGAAGTTGCCATTGAGCTGTGGGACACTTGGCTTGTTTGTCGTAATCAAGTTTTTCACTTCTTTCCACTAAAGGATTCAAGAATGACTTTAGAAGAAACACAAAGGCGTTTGGAAAAAGTGCTATCAGCAATTCGCGTAGCAATCTTGTGTAGTAGTTCTTGAGTGGGTATAATAGGACTATAATTTGTTTGTATCAGACTCCTTGTCTTCAGAAAGGAGTCTATTCGTAAAAACTGTACTTAGGAAGAGAACAGGATGCCGAAAAAAAAGTATGCTTATAAAAACATTACCATTTCTGGACTTCCAGGGAGTGGTTCGACTACTTTGTTAAAACTTCTTAAAAGAAACAACATCCTCAAATTTGGTGGTTGGACTGGTTTTAGTGGCGGTGAGTTTATGCGCGCCTATGCAAAAGAAAAAGGCTTGTTCCAGGAAAATGGGAACTTACATCACAGTTCAACCCATTATGAAGATGATTTTGATAGAGAAGTCGATATGGGGATGCGAGCAAAATTATCCGAAGGAGAATACTGGATTTTAGAGTCTTGGCTCTCTGGATTTATGGCTCAACAAGTTCCTGGCACACTCAAAGTTCTGATGACATGTACCGATAAAGCTGTCAAAGTTGATCGTGTGGTCAATAGAGATAATGTGCGAGCAGAAGATGCAATTGCGAACATGAACAAGCGATATGCTGAGAATTTAGCCAAGTGGACGCGCATGTATAAGCAGGAATGGCGTGAATGGGTGGTCAAACCGGGCACGGTGAGTGCAGAAGATCCAATTGATTTTTGGCGCCCAGAACTTTACGATGTAATTATAGATACGTATTCACACAACCAACAGGAAACCCTAAAAATAGTTTTAGATGCCATCACAAAAAAATAACACACGGAAAAAAAGAACCACAGCGGTCGTTTCAAGACACGTTATCTTCTTTCCGTTGCTGACGCTCGTTTTAATTCTTTGGTTGTTGTATAGGAGTTTATTTATTTTTCCTGTTTGGTTTGATGAAACGGTGGGGAAGGCAATCTTCTTCGGATTACCAGTTTGGGTGTATGTCACCGTTACTGGATTTGAAAAAATAACTGACAGTTTTGCTTCCTTTAAACTTCGGGAAGGCCTAATGTTAGGAATTGCAATTGGCGGTATTTATGGTTTTGTGATGTCAATTTTAGCGCTCTCTCAAAGTGGCGCGGTGGTTGAAGCAGTAGCTCTCTTTGATTCACCTGAGTTCTGGAAAGAATTCAGTTTGGCACTGTTGACTAGTTTCTGGGAAACACTGTTATTCTTCAGTTTTGTGATGACAGTGCTGATGGAAAAGTACAAAAAATGGTCAATGCTCAAGATGGTTATGATGACAGCCAGTATTTTCTTACTCTTCCATATTCCAAATATATTTTTACGATTTTCAGGAATGCAGATTGTTTCACAGATTTTTATTTTAGGGCTCTTTGGTCTGGGCCAAGCACTGCTCTTTTATGACCGAAAGAATGCATATGCACTGGTGCTTTCTCAAGCTATTTGGGGAATGGTGCTCTTAGTTCATGCTTGGTAGAGAAAACTTTTGTAGGGTGTAGATTGACTCTTTAGTTTGGCGTTTTTTTTGATATAGTACCTTTTTTGATGAGAGAACAAGTATATGAAGCACGTTCAAGTTATTGTCTCGGTTGCAGCCATCCTTTTTGGTGTTAGTTTAGTGGGGATTTCTTTAGTAGCTGCTTCTCAAGTACAGTCACAAGGCAATCAGGCTAGTCGGCGAGAGATGTATTTCAAAAGTGAAGTATTACCGGACCATGCTTTATACCCACTTTTAATGGCTAAGGACAGAGTTCTCTTAGAAATTGCTCAACCAAAAGACAGAATTCATTTGCGAATTACCTATGCTACACAACGGATGCACTATGCACGAAGGCTGATTGCGAAGGAAAAATACAGTACAGCGCTTTCAACAGCCACAAAAGCCCAAAAATATTTATTGACCGCCGCTCTTGAGGCACGACAACTAGGTCTTGAAGAAAGCTGTATGGAAGAAATTACTTCAAGTCTTCGACAACAAACAGACCAGCTTATACAGATTCAAGAGTACTACTCGGATGATGAGCAGATGGTATTACAAACACTCATTGCCGAGAGCGAGTCATTTCTTCAATAAAAAGCACTTATTTCTATCCCACAGTGATCTATTTTTTTGGTCTCTTTTGTTACAGTTGACACGATCCCTTATTTTGTGAGATTCTTTAGATCCGTCATTTACTTAACCACTAGATGTTGTGGTTTTATATGGGAGTATATACAACTGCTAGTAAAAAGATGATGGTCTACAGGAACTTTTGTGGAGATTGCATACAAAATGTGGTTACAAAAGTTAGAAAGTAAGTATGAAGTGTCCCTACTGTTTAAAACCAGATACCAATGTGATTGATTCTCGTGAGGCCGAAGAGCAAAGCACGATTCGTCGCCGCCGCCTGTGCAACTCTTGTGGCAAACGGTTTACTACTTATGAGCGAGTTGAAGGCATTGACCTTAAAGTGATTAAGAAGGATGGAGCTCGAGTGCCTTTCGATCGTGAAAAGCTCAAGCGAGGAATTGTGAAGGCTACCTGGAAGCGTCCTGTTTCTATGGCAGATATCGAGGAGCTTCTCAATGATGTGGAACGTAAGCTGCGTCTTAAAAAGACCAGCGAAGTTAAGAGTTGGGAAGTCGGTAACCTTGTTATCAACCGACTCAAGAAAGTTGATAAACTTTCTTACTTGTTGTTTGCAAGTGTGTATCGAGATTTTGGAAGTCTAGAGGATTTTCAAGAAGAAATACAACGATTAATAGAAGATATTGACGAAAATTCGTAACTAAGGAAAGAACTACACTATGTCACCAAAAGCTGCCTTACCAAAGAAAAAAATGAGATTTATCGAGCGAAAACTTGATCAGGGAATGGGCAAAGCCGTTGCGCGCAGAACCTACCTGAGAAAGGTCGTTGACGAAAAAACTAACCATGAGCGTTGGGAAAAGTGGCCTGAGGTTGCTGATAGAGTTGCTCGAGGAAATACCGCTTTGGTAAAAAACTTCAAGGGTATTGGTAAAAAACACCAGGAAGAAGAGTATCAGCTTCTCAAAAAGCATATTTCAAACGCCTCAATGTTAATGAGTGGACGTCACTTACAACATGGGGATGAAACGCAACCAAGTCGCAATATGGAGGTCTTTACTAACTGTAGTACTGCTTCTTCATCTTTTATCCTTTTTTACCTCTTAATGAATGGCTCAGGAGTTGGGAGAGCCTATGACGACGATATGTGTGTGGTCGATTGGGATAACATGCCGAACGTCCGTTGTGTGATTGATGCTGATCATGCCGATTTTGAGTGGGGGGTTGATGAAAGCCTGCGAGATGCCAAACATAAGTATGGTGATGACGATGCTATCCACTGGTTTGAAGTACCTGATAGTCGAGAAGGATGGGCTCAGGCTGTTGAGATGGTTGAGATGATGGCGTTTGACAGAAAACATAAAGATGACCTGTTGATTTTAGATTTCAGTAAAGTCAGACCAAAAGGAAGTCCAATCAAAGGTATGCAGGATAGACCATCTTCCGGTCCTAAACCACTTATGAATGCGATAATTAAGTTAGCTACAGTTAAGGGAGCCGGTATGTCTCCTTGGAGACAAGCTATGTTTGTTGATCACTACTTAGCCGAGTGTGTCTTGGTTGGTGGTGCTCGCCGCAGCGCTCGTATTGCTACAAAGACTTGGAGTGATCCAGAGGTATTTGATTTTATTAACCTCAAACGAGGCGGCTTTTTGTGGAGCGCAAACAACTCTGTAGCTGTAGATGATAAGTTTTGGAAGCAACGCAGCAACCATGCCAAAAAAGTTCTTGAAGCTATTATGAAAGCTTCGTACGAAGACGGGACCGGTGAACCAGGGTTTATTAACCAGCACAGACTTGTTCAGAATGATGAAGGCTATGATGGTTACCAAGATGGTAAATATGCTGAAAGTGAAAAATACAAACCAATGAAGCACAGTGAAAAGATGCTGGCTAAGCTAGCTCGAAATGCTGGTGCCAAAGTCTATGCTCAGATCCCAAATCCTTGTGGCGAGATTTCTTTGAATATGCTGGGTGGCTACTGTGTTATTGGCGATGTGGTTCCTTACTACTGCCCAACTTTGGATGATGCCGAAGAAGCATTCCGGGCTATGGCTCGAGCTCTGATTCGTGTTAACTCAATGGACTGTCTGTACTCTCGAGAAGTTAAACGAACGAACAGAATTGGTGTTGGGATGACTGGTATTCATGAGTTTGCTTGGAATATGTTTGGGTATGCCTTCCGTGATGTTATCGACGAAGAAAAAGCTCAAGATTTTTGGCAGACTATGGCTCGATTTAAACGAGCAGTCGTTGAGGAAGCCGAAGAGTACTCTAAAAAACTAGGTGTTAACGTACCTCATACAAATACTACCATTAAGCCTTCAGGCACGATTTCAAAATTATTTGCTCTGACAGAAGGAGCTCATCTGCCAAGTATGCGCGAGTATATTCGCTGGGTGCAGTATCGCAGTGATGATCCAATGGTCAAACGCTACAAGCAAAAAGGGTATCCAGTTAAGGTTCTAAAAAGTTATCAGGGTTCAACTGCAGTTGGTTTCCCAACTCAGCCACTTATTTGTCGAATTGGGATGAATGGTGAGTTAGTGACTGCTGCTGAAGCAACTCCTGAAGAACAGTACAAATGGTTAATGTTACTTGAGAAGTACTGGATTGTGGGTATCGACGAAGAAGGTAAGCCACTCGAAGATACTGGTAATCAAGTTTCGTACACGCTTAAGTACAATCCTAAGAAAGTGAGTTACAAGAACTTCACTGAGATGGTTCATAAGTACCAGGGAGATATTAAATGTTGTAGTGTGATGCCACAGCAAGATGCTACTGCGTATGAGTATCAACCAGAGCAGCCAGTTACCACCAGTGAGTTTATGAAGGTTCTGGACGAAATAGAAAAGGACGAAACTATTATGGAAGACATCGATTTTGAGCACTTAAAGTGTGAGAGCGGAGCCTGTCCAATATAGTAGTGGTAGTAAATTGTTCGTAAAAATAAAATAGCTACTTGGCAAGATATTGGCAAGTAGCTATACTTAGGAAAGAAATACGTTTTGGTTGCTGTATCAATCTAATCAAAACATATATAAATAGAACATACTATATCAATAGTAAGGAAGCATATGGATTTACAACAAGCTTTCAGTCGCTTCAGAGCTGATTTAGAAGCGTACATTACGGAAGAAGTCGCCCGCCAAGTCGCAGCTCAAATGGGTGGAAGTGCTCCAGTTCGCACTGAAGTTTCACAAGCTCCAGTTATGGGGAACACTAGTGATGTGCAAGCATCACTGGATACTTTGGCTTCATTGGCGAAAGCAGATGCTCATCAGACCAATAACTCAGCTGTTGACCAATTGCTGAACGATTTTGGTAGTGTAAATCCTGCTATGACACCAGCTCCAGCTACGATGCCCAGTAATGGGGACTATCTGAAAGAATTGGCAAACTTGAGTCAACGCGGTCCTCGAGCCACAGATCACTCTAGTGTCGATGCGTTGATAGCAATGGGAGGGGCAGCTCCAGCAGCTCCTGTCGCAGCAGCTACAATGCCACAACCACCTCAGGCAGCACCAGTGGCACCCCAACAATCGTCAACAGTTTCTGGAATTCAGTCATTTTTAGACAAGATTAGACAGCGTAAGAATTTAAGTAGTAATTAGTAAGGAGAAATATGAACGAAGGTCAAAGTCCAGCGCCAGAACAAACACTTGTAGGTGCAGATGCAAAGCTCGCAAAGGCAGCTGAAATTAGAAAAAATATTGCAGAGAGAAGAGCTGCAAAGGATAAGGAAAAAGCTGAAAAAGCAGCCGCTAGACAACAGTGGTGGGCAGATAAAAGAGCCGCTGTCAGCAATATGGGCGAAGCCATTTCCACAGGTATTCAAAATGCAAAAGATGCGGCAAGGAATGCAAAAGATACTGTAGTAGATACGGGTAAAGCAGCAGTAGAGGGTGTTAAAACGTTCCATGACAAAGATGTTAAGAATAAAGAGCGTCTTCAGGATTGGATTGCAGATTTACCAGCCAAGGCTTATGACACATTGGCAGCAGCTGATGGTTGGGTAGATAATAAAACAGATGCTTGGGCAGCTAAGCTTGATGGAACAGTTGATAGTACCGCTAGTAGACTTGGTACAAAGGCTGAAGAGTATAGCGGAAAAGTTAAAGGTGCTCTCAAAGAACTTCAAGACGCAAAGCGAGAAGCAAAGAAAGCTATTGGAAACATTCCTGATGCAGATGTTAGCAGTGCAGATGTCTTAAAGACCGGTGCAATGTTGGCTGCAACAGAAAGAAAAGTAGCAGGACTTCAAAAGATGCAGGAAACATTTGCTTCAGCACAATCGAAAGCTGATAGCAGAGGAAGGTTAACTAGAGGAACTGCAAATATATTACGAAAAGTTCGTGGTGTAGCTACATTTAATTAAGTAAGGTAATAAAGGAAGTATATTTATGAAAAAGCAAGATTTACTAGATCAAATGGAAGCTGAGCAGCTACAAGATGAGGAGATAATGGGAATACTTAATAAGTATCCTGATGAGATGAGTAGCGAAGATGCAGATCGTTTAGAGCAAGAGCTCGAAGACTCTGCAGCTGACAACGAATTGTTAGCAAAGGCTTATGCGGAGCTTGACTCAGATATTGGAGACCAAATGGATATGGTTGAGAGTGAAATGGATGCTGCTATCACAAAGACTGCAAAGAATGCGTATGAAGATCTATCTTGGGCAATGGAGAAAGCTCAAGAGTAATACTCAAATATGAGAATATGATTAAAGGGAGGCAATAGCCTCCCTTTTTTGTACCGAATTTACCTATAGAACAGCTAAGCCACATCAAAAACCACCAACCCCCGATTATCCTGCTTAGGCCTTTGGTAGAATACGTCTGAATAGTTTTGATCTGCAGCAGGTTCTTCAGCAGCAATTGTGGGTTCATTTTGCATGCGTTCAGTAGTAATTTTTGCAAGGATCATGAAGGCTTCTTCTTGGGTTTTGCCAGCAATTAGCTTTTCGATTTCTTCTCGGTTGAGGTTATCCGCAATGCCATCACTCATGAGGATGACTCGGAAACCTGGTTTCACCTCTGTTCTGCAAGTTGTTCTTATGCGGTTTCTACTGCGGAGTTGATACTAGAGTTTGGTTGAGTGAATGATTCTTCCAAGAGATGCTGCTTTTTCTCCCTCTTCTGAGCCGCCTATGCCATCAATAACAACAAATCGCTCACGCTTTGGATCGACCACTACACGGTCCTGATTAGGGGTGTTACGGCGCTCATGGGCTTGATAGCCAACGTCACAACCAGCAGTGACTGATACCCCGTGCGGGGTTTCAAAAAATTCTATTTGTCGAATGGAATCTGTTACCCGAAATCTTGAGTTTTGCAACCTGTGGTGCATATTGTTCAACATCCTGTTTCTCTTGTTCAAGAGCTTGTAATTGAGCAGCTGCTTCTTGCCTTCGGCGTCTGCCAAACAGATCAATCATAGGTTGTTCCAATACTCCATCTCGGTTTTCGATCTATAGTTTCAGTATTCATGACCGTTTGTTTTTTTGCAAGTTTATAGCTGGCGACTACGCCAATCATGGCAGCATTATCCATGTTGAGTCTTCGGGTATAGGGAACTTTGAGTTTTAGACCGTGGGGTTTGATAGTTTCGCGTATCATTCGGCGCAAGGTGATGTTGGAAGCAACGCCTCCACCGAGCCAAACTTCTTGGAAAGTGCGTTCTTTTAAAAGCTTATTCATTTTATGCATAATATGCCGAAATACCGAGTATTGTATCGATGCACAGAAGTCAAAAACCTCTTGTTTTTTAAGTGGTGTCACCTTCGTGTTCTCTTCGAGAGTATTGCGAGCAAAGGTTTTAAGACCAGAAAAGCTCATGTTGAAGTCACCACTGGCTGTCATCGGCAGAGGAAAGGTGATAGACTTCGGGTTTCCTTGTTTGGCAAAGGTTTCGATAGTTGCTCCAGCAGGATAGCCAAGATTCAGCATTCGACCAACTTTATCAAGGCACTCTCCAGCTGCATCGTCGAGCGTTGTCCCGACAATCTCGTACTCACCGATTTGGTTAATAGCTATGAATTGTGTATGGCCACCACTGACAATAATAGCCAGGGCTGGGGTCTGAGGTTCTGACACGTGAACGCCAAGTTTTGTTTTAGGCAGTGCGAGGCAAGAAAGGGTGTGTCCTTCGATGTGGTTAACGGGAATAAGTGGTAAGTTATGCGTTTGTGCAAACTTTCGGGCGGCAGTAATGCCCACTTCGAGAGCTGGAGCTAGTCCTGGACCAGCGGTAAAGGCCACAGCAGCTAGCTCTGATGGTTGTGTCTGTGCTTGGGACAGTGCTGTCTTGATTACTCGAGCAATGTTCTCTTTGTGGGCTTGTTTAGCTACTGTTGGAAAGACACCACCATACGGTTTGTGCAGCTCCACCTGAGAAGCAATGACATTTGATAGGATGACCCGTCCAGAAACTACTGCGGCAGAAGTATCATCGCATGAAGTATCAATAGCTAGAATGAGCGGCTGTGCTTTCATGAGTGTTTAGTGTCAGTTATTTGTAAGATTCGTTTGGTACCATCTTCTGAAAGCGTGATATGCATGATGGGGATAGTTCGTTTTTGTGCCAGTTTTTGAATGTGCTCTGCAGTGATAGAAAACCACTCGATAACAGTGACAGTTTTTGGTTTCAGTAGATCCTCAAATCCAAGTCGTTGTGTTTCTTCAGGGCTTTCAACTTTCCATAGATCGGCGTGATAGAGTCGACCTTTGGTTTGGTGACGAGTAAAGTCATACTCTTCAATGTAGGAGTAGGTGGGCGAGGTAATGGTTTCAGAGATGCCGAGGAACTGGGCAACACCTTTGGTAAAAACAGTTTTACCAACTCCCAGGGGGCCATCGAGAGCAATAATCAGGCCCGAATCTCGAATGGTCGTCCAGTGTTTCAAAAGTAGTTTTCCAGCTATGGACTTCGTCTCTTCTTCGGTTGTAGTTATAAGTGTTTGTGAAGCGGTGTTTGGAGCAAGAGCGGTGCTTCCTTCTCTCAAGGTGATAGGAGTTTCTAAAGTGGTGTCAATAATAGTTGATGGTTGGTTGTGTGGTAGTTCACCGGCATCCAAAATGAGGTCAATTTTTTCTTTCTGAACTCCCGAAAGATTGTCCAGGAGGTCCTTTACAGAGTAGGGTCGTCTTTGACCGGAGCCGTTTGCCGAAGTAGCGGTTATTGGTTTTTGGTAGGTTTCTAAGATATCTAAAATTAATTGGTAGTCGGGAATTCTAAGGCCAAGCGTTCCAAATTCAGAAGCTACACCAGGCGAAACAACACCTTTATCTTTACAAACTATCGTTACTGGTCCTGGTAAAAATTGATCAATAAGTGCATCTGCTTGTTGATTGAGAAAAACATACTCGGAAGCCATAGTTTTATTTGTTACAGCAATAGAAAGAGGTTTGCCTTCTCTTCGACTTTTATACGCTAATAGTTTTTCGACAGCAGCCGGATTAGTAGCATCAACTCCGGCGCCATACGTTGTTTCTGTGGGGAAAATAACCAGACCACCTTTTTGCAAGACGTTGCAAGTAGTGGCTATTATTTCTGAAACTGGTGTGTTACTAAGGTCTAGCATTTGCATGAACTCCCTATTATACCAGGCAGAGCAACTCCTCAGAAGCCCAAGCAAAAACAAAACTCTCAGGGACAGTTTCAAAAAACATAGTATAATGCTCCCATATGACAGGAACTGTAGCTTTCACCTCTGGAGAAGAGGTCTCAAAAAAATTCAGATTATTTTTGAAGGTTCGTGAAATTAAGGGGATTCAGAAGATTTTAGAAGAAGTGCAGATGCTTCCTTTTGAAGAGCGAGAACGATGGATCGATGAATATGGAGAAATGATCAACGAAGCTATTGACGAGTTTGTCGACGATTCAGGTATCACCATCGAAAATATTTTTTCTGATGACGAGGCGTTGGCACTTTCTCAGGAGTTAATTTTCACTCTCAAAGAGACTATTTCGACCGTTGAAGGTATTATGTACGAGGACGCCCAACTCGAAAGTTAACCTCATGCATCTTTTCACCCTGCTCATTTACCAGCCATTTTTGAATATTTTGGTGTTTACCTATTGGCTGTTAAGCTTTGTAACCAATGGCCACCCAGACATGGGTATTGCCGTAATTATTTTTACTATAATCGTTCGTATTTTGATGTTGCCACTTTCTTTAAAGGGACATCGAACTGAGCATGAGCGACGTCAAATTATGGCCGAACTGGCTCAAATTGAAAAAGATTTTGCAAGTAATCCCATTGGGCTCGAAAAAGAGCGAAAGAAGCTGCTCAAAACAAATAACAGCGTCTTAGTTTCTGAACTCGTATCCCTAGTTGTGCAGGTGACCCTGGCTTTAATGCTCTGGAAAATGTTCAAAACTGGGCTAGAGGGCGCAGATTTACATCTGCTCTATAGTTTTATGCCTGAGATTGAGACACCATATAACTTGGTGTTTTTAGGTACGTATGATTTGAGTCAGCCAAACTTGACGCTCAACTTTATTCAATCAATTCTTATCTTCATTATGGAGACACTTTCAACATATTACTCGAGGTATCGTGTCACTAAAGCAGAAGTGGTTCGGTTGCAACTGGTTCTTCCAGTCGTCTCATTTTTGATATTTATGGGGTTACCAGCAGGCAAGAAGATGTTTGTGATTACGTCGTTAGTATTTAGTATTATTCTCTTAATTATTAGGATTGTGAGTAGAAACTTCTCTGATTATAAGTATAAAAAAGAGCAGTCTGCGGAAGAATCTTCAGAAGAAAAAATAGTCGTAGCTACAAAGTAGTGATACAATAACCTCTACTGAGCGTTTTGCGCGCCAAAAGGATACCTATGGAATTTGATAGATTAGTCGTTTCTTTTTTAGTTGACGAAGTTGTTGGAGGCTTCTTTATTTCAGTGCCACCAGGACACGTTGCTTGTGTGTATGACAGAGGTCGGGGTGTATTACCTCGCATCTGGGGGCCTGGCCTTCACTTCAAAATTCCGTTTTGGCAGATCGCCAAACTTTTTAATGCTCAAGTTCTAGAATATTCTTTAATGGCGGGTTTTTCTCTCGAAAGAAATCGCGAGGCGCTTGGAGATCATCCTATTCAAACCGTTACTGCAGATGGCAAAGATATTGCTATTGAAGGTTCCATTTTGTTTAGAATCGATAAGGAAAATGCACCAGAACTTTGGGAAAATTTAGGTGAACATGTTGTTTCTAAGGTTGTCAGACCTTTTTCTCGAAGTAAGATTTCAGCCCTCTTTAGTGAGTGGACACTCGATCAGATTAGACAAAATCGTGGTCAGGTTGAACTCATGGTTAAAGACGAACTTCAAAAGTATTTCCAGGATCGAGGTCTCGATTGTGAAGGCTTTTTGCTTTCCAAGGTAGAGCTTCAAAATAAAAAAGGTCACAAAGAAGTTGTGTTAGAGGCAGAAAATCGTGCCACCGTTAATCCTAAAAGCTAATTCTTGTACAAACGAGCCAATCTCCGCACTTGACAATTCTTTAGCAGTTGATTAGTATAACTGCTAGTTCTTGCGTTTGTGTTCAGTTGCAAACTTCGCGAGAAAAAATATACAAAAGTAGTAAAAAGTATAGAAAGAAAGGTCGACCATGTCATCCGTTTCTATTTCTAAAGTTGCCCCTTTAGCTGGATATGTATTAGTTGAGCCAGCAGAAGCTCAGGCCAAAACCGCCAGTGGTATTTACGTAGCCACTGAAAATCAGGAGAAACCACAATATGGAAAAGTGGTAGCTGTTGGGGCTGACGCTCTCATTGATGGAGCAAAAGTAATCGCTCCCGTCAGCAAAGGCGACACTGTTGTCTTTAAAAAATGGGGTGGAACCGAGTTCAAAGTCGGTGAGACTGAGTATCAGTTTCTAAAGTTTGAAGATTTATTAGCTGTAGTTAAGTAACTGCAGTTTTTTTGTAAAAAATAGAAGAAAAAATACTCGAAAGGAATATATGCCAGCAAAGCAATTACTATTTGGCGATGATGCCAGACAAAAGATGGTCTCTGGTGTGAATCAACTCGCAGCAGCCGTCACAACTACACTCGGTCCCAAGGGACGAAACGTTGCACTCGATAAATCTTGGGGAGCCCCAAGTGTAATTCACGATGGAGTCTCGGTTGCCAAAGAAATTACTCTAGAAGATAAGTTCGAAAACATGGGTGCTCAACTAGTCAAACAAGCTGCCGAAAAAACAAACGAGGCAGCAGGTGATGGAACCACTACCGCTACGCTTTTAGCCCAACAGATCACGGTTAAAGGTATGAAGTATGTGACTGCCGGAACGAACCCAATGATGATGAAAAAGGGAATCGATAAAGCTGTCGCAGCAGTTGTGGCTGAAATTCGTCGTCTAGCAAAACCTGTTAAAAAATCAGATTGGGAAAAAGTTGGAACTATTTCAGCTCAGAACGCAGCTATTGGTGCCAAGATCGCTGAGGCACTGGCCCTCGTTGGTGAAAATGGTGTCATCGAAGTCGAAGAAGGCAATACTATGGATATTACCATCGAGCACAAAGAAGGTATGGTTTTCGATAAAGGCTATGCTTCACCTTACTTTGCTGCTGGTAGTGAAACCATGGAAGCTGAGATTAAGAATCCACATATTTTGGTAACTGATCAAAAGATTACTAGTATGCAGGATTTGTTGCCTCTGCTTGAAAAATTCATCAACGTCAGTAAAGATTTGGTAATTATTGCTGATGACATTGAAGGTGATGCTTTGACTAACCTAGTGGTTAACAAGTTGCGAGGTGTCTTTAATGTGTTGGCTATTAAGGCTCCAGGTTTTGGAGATCGACGCAAAGCCATGCTCGAAGATATTGCTATCTTAGTTGGAGCTGAATATATTGCTACCGACAGAGGTATGTCTCTCAAGGATGTCGAAGTTGAACACCTTGGAAAAGCTGATTTGGTAAAAGCAACCAAAGATACCACCACAATTATTGGTGGTAAAGGCAAAAAAGTTGATCTTGATGCTCGAGTAGCTCAGATCGACAAAGAAATGTCTGTCGCTAAAGATTATGAACTCGAAAAGCTGATGGAGCGAAAAGCCAAGTTAGCTGGTGGTGTAGCGGTTATCCAAGTTGGAGCTGCAACCGAGACCGAGATGAAAAATCTGATGGAACGTGTCAAAGATGCCAAAGGTGCAACCAAAGCTGCTATCGAAGAGGGAATTATCCCGGGTGGTGGTGTGACCTTGATCCAAGCTACAAAAGTGCTTTCAAAACTTAAGTCAGATAGTCATGATGAGCAAACAGGTATTGATTTAATTCGAGATGTTGCCCAAGAACCACTTCGAATGCTTGCCAGTAATAGTGGCGAAGATGCCGGCTGGGTTGTTCGAACAATCATGACCAAAGACAATCCTTCATTTGGTTTTAATGCACTCACCAACGAGTTTGGTGACATGGTTAAAGCTGGGGTGATTGAACCTGCTAAGGTGGCTACAGCTGCGTTGCAGAATGCGGCCTCTGTTGCTTCAATGATTTTGACCACCGAATGTCTCGTAACCGATATTCCTGAGAAGGAAGCTCCTGCGAGTGCAGGTGGTATGGGTGGCGGGATGCCGGGGATGATGTAGAACTTTTTTACACACACCGCTTAGGAGGCGCTTGGCGCCTCCTCCAAGCTTGCTGAACTGCTGTTCCTTGCTCACAAAATATTTTTTATGTGGGTAGGCCAGCAGTTCAGACACTCCTAAGGCGGTGTGTGTAAAAAAGATAGTTTCATTTACAGAGACACTTGGCACCTTCACCAAGTTGCCTAAAGTGTCTCCGCAGGGCTACTAGTATCTTCAAGATAACTTGTCGACACTTTAGACCCTCTGTAGACTGGAGGATTTATTTTAGAAGTGAAATAGCAGCATAATTCATCTGCACAGCAGCTTGTCCGACTCGATAGGAGTGATACTCCTCGCTCAAACATTGGGTGCACGATGAGTCAATTGTGATCAGAAGATCTTCAGCAGCAAAGACAGAGTAAGCCTGAGCCATATTTTCGGCAATGAGGTTGTAATGGGTGTTAGTTTCTCGATCAATTTGGTAACAGGCTTCACAAATTGCAGGTCCAAACCAAAGTTGGAGGTCAGTTAGAATGTTTTTTTCTTCTTTTAGGTGGGTGAGTACTTTGGCAAGAATACGTTGTTGAGTCCCTTTTCGTCCGGCGTGAAGAACTCCGAGTATTCCAGAAGGATGATAGAGCAGAATAGGGAGACAGTCGGCTGTTCTGACCGTCAGGGCAAGGTTTGGGTTGGTTGTAAGGGTTGCATCTACATCTGGAATTTTTTTGTCTGAGGGGCTCGATACCCAAGTAAAATTGGCGCTATGTGTTTGCTGCATTTCGACCAGGGTTTTATTTTGGGATGAAAAAAAGTCGCTTACTTCAGCAAGGTTGCCAGATTTATTGGTGTACCCACTGGTGATTTTTTTTGGAACGAAAAAGTTTTTGAGAAGACTCATGTCTCTGATTGTAACAAATGAAGGAGAAAAGTGTACCAAGGGAGAGATTTGAACTCTCGACCTCAGGTTTATGAATCCTGTGCTCTAACCAACTGAGCTACCTTGGCACGGCCGTATCTTCAGACAGAGAATGCTGTCTTGGACAGATCCTAATTATACCAGACTTTTGACTTCAATAAAGATCTGATGTATACTACGAACTCTTCTGGTGACTAGAAAAAAGATCAGAACACGCGCGGGATAGTGTACGGTGCACGTGAGGCTCATAATCTCACAGGCTAGGTTCGACTCCTAGTCCCGCAAATTTAAATAAAAAGACTCCCCGAAGGGAGTCTTTTTATTTAATTCTGTGGTTAACTCTGAGTTGCTTGGCAGAGCCAAGACGAATCTGACCGAGCCCCGAAAAAAAAGGATGTAAAAGGCCTATTAATAGGTTCTTTTTTTATTTTAGTTAAGAGTCTTGACAACGTGTTGGCAGTCATTGTAATATATTGCTAATTATAAATATACACAGAAAGGAGACAGATTATGTCAAACTTAGTACCGCTCAAATCAATGCTAAGCACGTTGAACCGTTGGCCAAGTTTTTGGGATGATGAAGACCTACAACTCTTTCCTTCAGTAGACCATGGTGTGGATGTATATGAGACTGAAAATGAAGTGGTAGTTAAAGCCAATGTGGCTGGAGTAACTTCAGATGATATTGATGTTACCTTCGAAAAAGGTGTGCTTTGGATTCAAGCTAAAGCTGTTAAAAAAGAAGATGACCAGGACAGTAAATATTACAGCAAGTCTTCTTGGAGCTATTCATATAAAATAGCAGTTCCAGGTCTCATTGATCATACTCAGGAACCAGACGTGACCCTGGAAAATGGTATTTTAAAAGTAGTCTTTGCCAAATCAGAGGCATCTAAGCCCAAGAAGCTAACTGTTAAGACAGGCTAGTCTCTGATTTTTAAACGAAAATATAATATATTAGCTAGTCTTTCAGGGCTAGCTAATGTATTTAACATGAAAAATTAAGCATTACATATTTTTTTCCACGCCAAATACTCCTCATTACTTAGTATTTTCCTCTTAAATAGAGTAGTGCTCTAGGATATAGTTACACTATGGTAGCTGAAGCCCCTTTTCCATCCGCAGAAAAAACAGAACAACAAACTTCTCCAACAAAGGACAAAGCTCTTTTCAAGGCAGTAGTTCTTTCATTAGTCTCTAGAGATGTTCGCACAGTTGCAGATGTTATTGCTGCGACAGATTTACCGAGCGATTTAGTACAGGCTGTACTGGCAGATCTTATACAGCGTGAAAAAATTACACTGGATGGAGATCGGTTATTACTTGATCAAGAGTTTGAAAAAAAAGTTTCGATTATTCGTACTATAGAAAACGATCAGAGAAGAAGAGCTAAGTTTGATAAATACAGCTCAAATCCAGAATATCAAACAGAACTCGTAGCAGGTGAAAAGTTTGATAGTACACAAGTAGAGTCAGAGGCTGGTGAATTTAATTTCGTTAGAAACTTATCACCACATGAGAAAGCATATTGCTTTCAAAATAAGGTCTATATGGTATGGCGAGAAGGCGTCAGGGAAGATGAGGTTTTTTTAACAAAAAACAAAATTCCAGAGAGTGAAGTTGCCACTACTTCTTTTGATACGTTCACTCAGACAATACTCAAATACTTACAAGAGCTTTCAGAAGATCCTGCTGAAAAAAAACTTCCGGATTTACAAAAATACATTCTGAATACTTGTTACGGGGTTGACAGTCTGATGGGGTGGGAAGAGGCCAGGTCCTATGACCTATCTGGTGATGGAGAACAAATAAACACCTTCATGCAGCAAATGATGCTCAAGGGTTTGAGACAATTTTTACTAGAGTTAGCAGCAGAAAATAATATACAAATGAGTGACGCTTACCCACTTAATTTCCAAAGTAGAGAGGTGATACCACTCTATTATGACGGACTTACCTATAATGATTTAAGAGAAAATATTTGGGATGCTACACAAGGTGAGATACTCCTAACGCATGGATCTTTTAGTCATGTGTTATCTAACCTTATTCAAATGAACGGTTTGGCTGCTAGAAATTATTATCAAAAATTTGGTATAAACAAATACTATGGAGGTGAAGGGCAAGGAACATCCTCCTATACACCTGATGATGTTTCTTTTTGGTTTCATGAAAATGGTTCACCTGTTGTCTCAGGCGGACATGGGTCACAGCGAGCGTATGATTTTCCAATAACATTTGGTATTGAAAAGCAGAAAGCTGAACAACTCAAGCTGCGATTAGGAACAATGGATTTACACAATGAAGTTGTTGTCAGAAACTTTGTTCCACTTTCACTGATTACACACCTTTTTGTACCTTCATTTAAAGTTGAGGAAGTTCAAGAATTGTTTAAACAGAATAAGATTGCTTCTATCAAAGTGTTGCCGCTTCGTCATAAAAACTCTCAATACTAAGGAGAAGAAGTCGATTTTCCACTATTTGGTTATTTTAAAAAAACTATTATAGGTTATAATAGTCAGTGATTTTTAACAAGCGAATATACTCTGGCTCTTTTCCTCAATTTTATTTGGGGAGTAAAGAGTACAGAAAAGGTGATAGCAATGTTCAAGAAGCTTTTGTTTTTGATGGCTTGTTTTTTGTTATTAAGCGTTCTGACCGCCTGTGTGGCGGACGGCGCCTATAATGTGCAATGTACTGTTTCAGAGATCGGGGCGGAGACTCCGACTCAGGAAGTTAAATATGTTACGCGTCTAACTTTCAATGAGAACACCGACCCCATGGCTTGGTGTACAGACACCTTTAATGGGTTTGGGTCGTCCCATCACATTCTTAGAGCGCGTCTGATTTCCCCTTCAGGAGAGATTCTTCAGGAGGTTACTCCTCCGACGCTTGAAGAATAGATTTATGCCTATGCTTGTTAAAAAACCCACACGATTAATTCGTGTGGGTTTTTTTATGACTATAAGAAGTGTGAAATTGATCCTAAGAATAGAGAATAGAACATCCTAGAACAGTATCTCAATCCACTCTTCTCGATAAGAAGCAGGCTTTTTTAGTGAGTTATTGCTTTCAAAGTTGTTTTGTTCAGGGGGAAGTGCCAACTGCACAACATACTCTCCCTCTTTCTGCATCAGTAGCTCATTTCGAATTATTTTTTCTTTGTACTCGAGGCTTTTTGAACGTTCAACTTCCTCTTGGAGTCCCTGAACTTCTTGGGAAAGGGCATAAGCCTTTTCTTCTAAGGTGCTTATTTCTTGGGAAGAAAGACTCTTTTTTTGACTGCTTTTTCTCAGAGATATAACTAGTACACCGCACAGCAGAGTAAAAAGTATAATAGTAATTGGATGTTGTAGTACTTTTCCCATTGCTAAAAATCCATCCCTATGATATTATAAGACCCTAGTTAATCGAATCTGATTCGAAAAACTACTCTCTTGACTGATTGAGATGTTTGAAACTTGTTTCAGAACAGCTACAGCCAAAGAGATACAACCAAGTATAGCAAAGTAATACAAAAATTAGAATTGAGGCAGACTCTTATGCAAAAGACACTCTCTGATGCACATGCACTTTTCACCCAGTCTTTAAAAGATGCTGGGAAAGCGCACGCGACTGTAATTGCGTATAGCAAAGACATTGAACAATTAGTTGAATTTGTTGGTAAAAAGGGCAAAGCTAACGTTGACGAAGTCTCTGACATTGATATCAATGAATTCAAAGATCTTCTCAAGAAGCAACGCTACACTGGCAAATCTATCTCAAGAAAGATTAACTCGATTAAAGCTTTCTTCAGATTCTTAATTGGTCAAGGTCTCATCTCTGATAACCCAGCTGAAGTTATTACTCATCCAAAATATGAGTTAACTCCTCCTCGAGTTCTCTCGAGAGTTGAGTATCGAGCTCTCCGAGACGCTTGTCGAGGTGATGCCCGTATGTATGCAGTTGTCGAGATTTTGCTCCAAACTGGAATGCGAATTTCAGAACTAGCTGCACTACAGCTACCTGATGTTGATTTTGATCGTAATGTGATTGTTATTAAAGCTCAAAACTCTAGAGAAGCTCGAAAAGTTCCTCTAAATGATGCAGCTAAAAATGCACTCATGGACTACTTACAAGTTCGCCCACGAGCTCGAGAAAAGACGGTCTTCTTAACCAAGACATGCCGACCTTTCTTAGTTCGTAACATCAGAACCGCTATCGACCGTTACTTTAGATTGGCTGGAATTAAAGAAGCCAAGGTCAACGACCTTCGCCACACCTTTATTGTCGAGCAGTTGAAAGCCGGAACACCGCTAGTTTATGTGTCCCAACTAGTTGGTCACAAGCGAATTACTACGACTGAAAAATACTTAAAGCTCATTGATGCACCAGAGATGACTCCAAACATTCAAATTGAAGAGCTGTAAACTTCAGAACGAAAAAAAGCTATGAAAAAACGCTCCTGTGAGGGAGCGTTTTTGGTTTTTGGATCTTCTTGAACTAGGCTGGCATAATGAGCATCAATATAAGGATGCTTAGAATGCCAAGTAGCAGGAGTGGTGTTAGGAAGTGGCTCAGTTCTTCCCAATTTCGGCTGTTTTGCTTTCCACCGAGGTATGTATATACAACGGATACAAAAGAAATGAGAAAAGTAAGCCCAACAGTTAATTTTAATAAAATTAAAACTAATATATACATAACTAGAATGATGGTTTCGAACATGTAACCTCCAAAGTTTTATAAAAGAGCAGATCCAACCAACGGTTGAAAACTACTCTGTGACTGAAAAAAATCAATACAGAGGCTTCCTCACGTTAGCCATACTATAAGTATATATTATACTATAGGCTTTGTCAATCAAATATGCTATACTACAGACTATGTACACACAGATACAAAAAACTTTTGGTTTTTCTTGGTGGACTCTCTAAACTAAGGGAGTGTCTTTGTGTGGTTTTACAATAACTGATTCGCTCCCGCCCGGGAGCATTTTTTATGTGTTTAGCTCCTTAAGTATAAGAATATAAGGAGACTATTGTGAAAAATAATACCTGTATTGGGATAATGGGTGGGGTTGGTCCACAAGCCACTGAGTATCTCTATAAAAAAATAATTAGTGAAGCTGTGAAGCAGTATGGAGTGAGAGAGAACCACGAATTTCCTCGTGTGTTGATTATTTCTGAACCGGTGATAGACTTTATTTCCTCGAAGGAGCACTTTTCGGAAGCAAGAAAACAAGTTTTGTTCGCAGTACAGAGACTCATTAACGGAGGTGCTACTCATCTGGCAATCGCCAGTAATACGGTACATCTTTTAGCTGAAGAAGTAGCGCAGCTGTGTCAGGAGCATGGCGTTGTGTTTTTATCAATGCTTGATGCAGTTGCGGCATATTGTAAGGAATCTGGTTTCGCCTCAGTTGGCTTGTTAGCAAGCCCAGTAACACTCCAATCAAGTATGTATGATACTGCCTTGATGAGGCGCAATCTGACTGTTATAAAGCCAAATGAACAAACGTATTCAGAATTAGGATGTATAATAAAAAAAGTTATTGCAGATACGGTAAGTGATACAGATATAAAAACGTTTCAAACTGTATGTACCGAAGTATCTAAAAAAGCTGATGCTGTGATACTTGGTTGTACCGAGTTGCCGATACTTGCAGCTCATATACATGTTGAAGTACCAAGTATTGACACTAGTAGTGTTTTAGCCGATGTATTGCTTCGAAACTACTATACTTCAGAGAAAAGTACGACTACAAAGGAACAACAATCATGAAAAAAAGAGTTTTAGCCGGCATGCGAGCCACAGGTAGACTTCATTTGGGTAACTACTTAGGTGGGGTTAAAGGGATGTTAGCCCTCCAAGATAACCCAGCGTACGAAACCCTCTACATGGTGGCGGATATGCACGCAGTTACCACCCCCTACTCGGTAGAAGAGTTGCAGTCGCATCGTCGGGAAGTGTTGATTGATTACTTGGCTGCAGGCCTCGACCCAGAAAAGTCGGTGCTCTTTTTGCAGTCCGATGTGATGTTACATGGTGAGTTGGCGTTTTATCTTTCGTCGGTGATGACGATTGCACGGATGCAGCACCTGCCAACGTTTAAAGATAAAGTCAAACAATATCCAGAGCACGCAACTATGGCACTTCTTAATTATCCACTGCTGATGGCAGCCGATATTTTGATGTACAAAGCTGATAAAGTTCCGGTGGGCGTTGATCAAGAGCCACACATTGAGGTTGCTCGAGAAGTAGCGCGCAAGATGAACGCTCAGTATGGTCTCTCATTTCCTGAAGCAATTCGCTTTGCTACAGAAGGCGAGTACGTGCCTTCCCTTTTGGGTGCCGGTAAGATGAGCAAGTCTGTGGAAGGAAGCGCAATTGATGTGACAGATAGCTTGGATGAAATTGAAGCAAAACTTAAAAAAGCTCCCACCGACTCCGGCAAGGGTGACGAAGTTCCAAAAACTGGTGGCGTAGCGAATTTGCTTACTCTAGTTGAGTTGTTTGAAGGTGTCGAAGCCAAACAAAAGTACGAACAACAGTATGTTGGAGAAGGGATCCGCTACGGAGATCTGAAAAAGCAACTGGCGGCGGTAATTTTTAAAGAACTGCAACCAATACAGCAGAAACGGGCCGAACTGGTTGCAGATTCAGCCTATGTTGACTCAGTGATTACAAAAGGAGCTGAAAAAGCTCGAGCCATTGCCCTCGAAACCGTGAACGAAGTTCGTACAGCTATGGGATTTAGAAGTTAAAAAGGAACACACGTATGTCAGATGAAGAAGCACAAACACCAGACGAAAAAACAAGCATTTCGTACGATGAGTTTATGAAGCTAGATATTCGTGCAGCCAAAATTGTAGCAGTTGAGCCAATCGAAGGCGCAGATAAACTGCTCAAGATTACCCTTGATGTGGGTGAGCTGGGAGAAAGAACAGTGGCGGCGGGCATTAAAGCCTGGTATGATCCAGAAGAATTAGTGGGTAAAACAGTGACCTACCTGGCCAACTTAGAGCCTCGCAAACTTCGTGGGGTTGTGAGCCAAGGTATGTTATTGGCAGCTGGAGAAAATGCTGCGTTACTGTCACCAGAAAAGCCGGTTGCTCCTGGGGCAGTTGTTCGTTAGAATTCGATGTGACTTTAGAAGGCTGAGTGATTCCGAAAGGGATGACTGTCAGTTCTATGAAAGGATTAGGGGTTAGAGTATGCCAAGTGCAAAAAAACAAAAAACAAAAAAAATTGAGATGAAATTTAATCTAAAAGACCTTTTTAGTAAGGGGCTTCTTTTTATTTTAATTGGGGTACTATTTCTTCCGTATGTCTTAAGCATTATAAATGGTGGAAAAGTTGAAAAAGTAGCTTTAAGCCAATTTGTAGCAGATGTTAGAGAAAACCAAGTTCAAAAAGTTGAGGTTCGAGGTGAAGAGCTGGTTTTGTATTACCAAGATGGTAGTAAAAAAGAAAGTCGTAAGGAAGCTGGCCAAGGTATTGTTGAGGTTCTGAGAACCGCAGACATTGATTTAAATGCAACCGAGCTGCAGATTGAAGATCTTTCGTTCTCAGCTATTTTCTGGGAACTGGTGGTGAGTATCTTGCCTATTATCTTAATGGTGGTACTCTTTTTCTTTTTGTTTAAACAAATGAAGGGTGGCTCTGATGGCATCATGGGAATTGGTAAAAGTAAGGCCAAGCTCTTTGTTAAAGGCAAGCAAAATACCAAGTTTAGCGATGTTGGTGGTATGGACGAAGCCAAAGCAGAACTCGAAGAAGTTGTTGATTTCTTGAAGAATCCAAAGAAGTATGAAAAAGTTGGCGCCAGAACTCCAAAAGGTGTACTACTTGTCGGTCCAGCTGGAACAGGTAAGACGCTGTTAGCTCGAGCTGTCGCAGGTGAGGCCAATGTCCAGTTCCTTTCGATTGCAGGAAGTGAGTTTATGGAAATGCTGGTTGGAGTTGGTGCTTCGCGAGCAAGAGACTTATTTACAACCGCAAAAAAGATGGCTCCAGCAATCATTTTTATTGATGAAATCGACGCAATTGGTCGAATGAGGGGTCAAGGAAACATGGGCGGCCATGATGAAAGAGAACAAACCCTTAACCAAATTTTAGTCGAGATGGATGGATTTACCAAGAATGATAAAGTTATTGTGATTGCTGCTACAAACCGTGGAGATATGCTTGATCCAGCTCTGGTTCGACCAGGTAGATTTGATCGACGCGTGCTAGTTCGCTTACCAGATTTAGGTGAACGTACCTATATCTTAAGTATCCATGCTAAGGGTAAGCCATTCGCCAAGAATTTCGATTGGGAGAAAGTTGCTCGTCAAACCGTTGGTTTTTCTGGAGCAGATCTGGAAAATATGCTCAATGAAGCTGCAATTTCAGTGGCACGTGAGAGTAGAACCGAAGTTGAGATGGAAGATATCGAAGAAGCTTCGCTCAAGGTTAAGTTGGGTCCAAGTAAGAAGCGTCTACAAGATCTTCATGAGCGTGAAATGACGGCGTACCACGAAGCGGGGCATGCTTTGGTGGCTCATGTTTCGCCACATGCTGATCCTGTGCACAGAATTTCGATTGTTTCTCGCGGACGTGCGTTAGGATTTACTTTAACTCCTCCAGAAAAAGATAAGCTGCAGACAACTAAATCAGAGTTGATTGATCGCATTGCTGTCCTTATGGGAGGTCGAGCTGCCGAAGAACTTATTTTTAATGAGCTGACTGCTGGTGCGAGCAGCGATATTGAACGAGCTACTCAAATTGCCAAAGCTATGGTGACTGAGTACGGCATGAGCCCACTGGGTCCGATGAACTTTACGCCTATGTACGATAACCAAGATTATGGTCGAGCTTGGGGAGAACCGAGTAGAATTTCTGCCTCACTGCAAGAAAAAGTTGATGATGAGACGCGTGTTTTTATTGAGGCTGGATACAAGAGAGCTCTCGAAATTCTGAAGGAATATCGCAAACAACTTGAGGGAGTTTCAGCTAAGCTGGTTGAGATTGAGTCAATTGATGCCGAAGAGTTCACTCACCTCATGGGGATGAAGAAAGCCAAGTTTGAGTTTACTCCACACCTTAAGCATGCTGCAGTTGCAGATAAGAAGACCGTCAATAAAAAAACCAAGTAATTTCTGCTAGACTGGAAGCATGGTAGATACAAAGCGTTTTAGTTCAAGAGCCAGTGAAGAACAGTTTGAAGCTCGAGATCGATTCATCATTTTTGATGGTCATGCCCTGATGTATCGAGCCTACCACGCTTTCCCAGAGCTAACCTCACCAGCCGGAGTGAAAGTTAACGCAGTCTACGGTTTCTCTCGCATTTTACTGACTGTTATTCGTGATTTTGAACCTGAATACATTGCCGTCACCTTTGACCACAAAGGTAAAACCAAGCGTGCCGAGAAGTACGAAGATTACAAAGCCCACCGTCCAGAAATGCCGGATGACCTCAAACCTCAAGTCGAAATTATTAAAGAAGTCGTGACGGCACTGAATATTCCCACCTTTGTGCAGGAAGGTATCGAAGCTGATGATTTGATTGGCTCGATTGCCAAAATTATGCAGTTGCCAGATGGGCACTCAGACTCTGTGCTGACAACGGTGGTTTCTGGTGATAAAGATTTACTGCAGCTGGTGACCGAAGATCTTTCAGTCTGGATTCCTGGAAATAAATGGTCGAGAGATACTGAGTATTTTGAGACAGAAGTTATCAAAAAAATGGGAGTGACCCCGCATGGCGTTATCGATTTAAAGGCGCTGATGGGTGATGCCTCAGACAATATCCCTGGTGTAAAGGGAGTTGGAAAAGTCACGGCTCGAAAGTTACTTTCGGAGTTTGGGACATTAGAAGCACTGTACGAGGCTGTTGATCGAGTGGCTGAATCGGGCGAAGCCCATGATCTTTTAAAAGGGGCGACTTTAAAAAAGTTAGTTGTCGACAAAAAGATGGCTTTTATGAGCCAAGACTTGGCTCGAATTGATGTAGACGTGCCCATAGATTTTAATTTAGAGAAATGTACGGTCAAAGACTATGATAAGCAGGTCGTGATTGATTTGTTTGATTCTCTCGAATTTTCTTCATTAGTGAGACTACTGCCACAAGATACCTTTGAAGAATCGGTGCAGGAAGCACTTTTTTAATATGAAACAGAAATTGAAAGTTGCCCTCGTTCATGATTATCTACGTGAGTATGGTGGGGCGGAACGAGTGGTCGAAGCGCTGCACGGACTCTACCCCAATGCGCCAGTGTACACTGCTTTTTTTGATCCTGATACACTCGGCATGCACGCTGCCAAGTTTGAGGGGTGGGATATTCGGGAAACCTGGATTACCAAACTTCCTTTTTACAAGAAATTATTTTCTCCCTATCGAATTTTTGCACCCAAGGCTTTTACTGATTTAGATCTCTCTGAATATGATGTAGTCATTTCTTCTTCAAATGCTTACTTTGCTAAAGCGGTGACAACCGAACATGGCTTGAAGAAGGCTGTCCATATTTGTTATTGTCACACGCCAGCTCGGTCACTGTATGGGTACACAACCATGAGTGACTGGAAGCGCAATCCAATTACTCGATTTGTGGGAACTTTGATGAATCATTTTTTACGTGTCGTTGATTACAACATTGCTCAAAAAAACATTCATTTTGTAGCTAATAGCGTTGAAACACAGCGTCGGATTGCCAAGTTTTATCGACAAGATTCGACCGTGATTTTTCCTCCAGTTGATGTGGCTCAAATGAGTGCAGCTGAGTTGCAAGCGCTTCAAAAAAATAAAGGTAGGTATTATCTCTATGTGGGCCGGCTGGCGGCAAGTAAACATGTAGACTTAGCAATAGAGGCATGTACAAAACTTGGTGTGCCACTGAAAGTTGTAGGAACAGGTAAGGGTTTAGAATATTTACAAACCCTAGCAGGAGAGACAGTCGAATTTTTAGGGGCAGTAAGTGACGAAGTACTGCACCAAGTGTATGCAGACGCAAAAGCGCTTCTTTTTCCAGCTGAAGATGAAGACTTTGGTATTGTGCCAATCGAGGCCATGGGGCATGGAGTCCCAGTCATTGCACATCGCTCTGGTGGGCCGAAAGAGACGGTGCTGGAAGGCAAAACGGGTGAGTTTTTTGATGAGTTGACGGTTGAGAGTTTGAGTGCTGAAATTATTGCATTTGAGAAAAATATAAAAAAATTCTCAGCAGCGGAGATGTATAAGTATGCAACTTCCTTTAAGAAGAAAAGATTCCAGAGAGAAGTGGCTTCATTAGTAAAGACACTTATTTCCAAAGAGGACTGATCAAAAAAACCCCAGGTATAAACCTGGGGCATGTTCTATTTTCTAACGATGTTTTTACTGCTTAATCATTTCTCCACTTACCTGGTACTCTATTTCAAACTCTGTTATTTTTAAAACAGAGATGTAGAAGTAGTAGAAGTACCCACCATAGCTTAGGCCACCAATGCTGGTTTTGATGTATGGCTGCAGGGGTAATTCAACGTTGCAAGCAGTACTACCAGGGGATATGAACATATCAAGTACCTGTTTAAATGGCACTGCATGTTCAGATTCAATAACAAAAACTGGTTCAAGTCTATTCTGTTCATCATGCCATTTAATGAATACTGATGAGGGAACTCTTAATCTGGTCTTAGCCATTTTTTTCTCCGTGATACATAGGTGATTATAAAATTATAAAAAAGATACCGTCGTTAAAGAACGATACTATTATATCTTATAGGTCTACTATTTGCAAGGAAAGTACTCATGTTTTTTTGAGTATTATTTTTTAGTAATCGTTACCAACACCACCGTATTTGGAGCCATGTAAATATCAGTTGCAAGCGTGCCATCACTGACACTAGCTGCATTTGATTGGACTTGTCCGTTATGGAACTCTTTTGTGACGGTGTAGCTACCAGAAGGCAGGTTAGTAATGGTGACGGGTACTGTTTCGCTGTGTTTGCCATAGATATCAAAGTTAGCCATCACAATTTTGACGGTGCCATTTTGATCTTTAGAGGCCAGAGCTTTCACCCAACTGCCTTTTCCAAGGAGTTGCAGTCGTTGGGTGCCAACTTTATCGAGAAGTTTGAGGGCGTTATATCTTGGTTTTGGCGTGCCTCCAAAGTCATTGTGAGTGAGGAGTCCCCATCGGCCCCAATTTCGTTGTCCAGCGGGGTCTTTACCATCTTGGATTTCGAAGACAAAGGCTTTTTCGACAATGCCCACCATTTCAATAGAGCCAGCGGCTGTATGGGCTGCTCCGTAGTTGCCGTCATAGCCAGCGTGATTTTCGCTGTCGTGGCCCCATTCGGTGATATGGAGTTCGAGGAAAGGTTCGAGTGTTGGGTAGTTTTGAAGCCAAGTTCTAACCTGGGTCATATCATCTCGGTATTGGTCGATGTCGTGGTTGTAGCGGTGCCATGAGAAAAAGTCAAAGCGGACATTGTTAGTAACTGCATTTTTTGCCATAGCATCAAACCAATTTTTGTAGAGGGCGGTGGTGGCGGCGCCGCCCAGCTTGAACGGTTGAACCCCACGGGCGCGTGCGGCGCCGCGAGCAGACGCGTTGTACAAGGTCATGTAGTTTTTATTTCCATAGTATTTCCAACCTCCAAATAAATCAGGTTCGTTCCAGACTTCATAGTAGACGTTCGGAGTTTTGCGTGTGCCACTGACGTGTTCAATGGTTCGTTGTGTTACCAGTTCCCAGTCCGCATAGTTCTGTGGGGTAGCAACGATATCTCCGCTCGATATAGCTGGTGGCATGTACGAAAGGGCAATATAAGGAGTAGCGCCAACAGCAGCAATGTCGTCGAGCAAGGCGTCAAATTTAGAAAAATCAAATGTTAAGTTGCCAGGACTGCCTCCGACAATGTCATAGAAATCATAGATATGGTCCATGCGGATATAAGTTGGGTTGAGTGCTTTAACTTGGTTGGAAATTGGTTGGATGCGCCACGCATGATCTTCACCACCTTGGGCAAGGTTTCTCCATGGGCGGGGCATGACGCCGACTACTTTAGTAGCATTGACTTTGATGTTGGCAGGTTCTCCAGATGCTCTCGAGAAGAATTCGCGAACAACTTGCACTTGGAAGGCGCCAACAATGGCGATAATCAGCATTCCCAAGACTACAGAGCCTTGCACAATTAATTTGAGGCGTTTTTTTTGGCGGTATTTTGTGACTTTCATAGGCAGATATCCTGTTTCGATACTATAAGTGTAACACTTTTTTAGGTACAAATAAGCTAAGAGATATTCTTATTATATGAGAAAAAGATATTCCGTAGCTACTTTAAAAATAGCTGCGCAAGAAAGTTCAATATGATGCAACCACTTACTTCTCAGTTAGCTCAGTCCACCGAGGAACAAGAAAATGGACATCTAGATGTTGGAGAAAAAGCCCCAGAGCGACCTCCCAGTACCCAAGAAGTAGAAGCAAGGAATCAGGAGCGTGTTTCAGCAAATGTTGAACTAGTTAATAAAATGTTACTGTTAGCTACAGGCAAAGGTTTAGTTACAGAATCAGAAATTGACGCTTTTACTTTGCCGAACAGGTCAACAAGTGTGAGAGGTCTCCGTAGAGGGATTGAAGAAGTCACTGACAAGTTAAATGCCACTGGCTTAGATGAAAGCGAACAAGAAGAAGCCAAGCTTCAGGAAGATAGAGCTCGGTTGGTTACCGAGTTACTGTACAGTGTAACGGCTCTTGTAAAGAATGAGTTGCCTAAAAAAATTGTTTCCTTGGTCCGTGAAGTGAAAGAACAAGTAGGCGAAGCTACCAGTGGTAATCCGGCTCCGACTGCAGCAATCGAAAAGCTGCAATCGTTGCAACAACTCACACCGCAATGGGAAGCGCTCACTAAGAACAGCGATGACGTCATGAAGCACTTTCGAAATGATCACTCTGCGGTTATTACCGACGAACTTCTCGGAACCCTCAATAATTCTCTCTATCTTTCAGTGAACAAGGAGACATCGAATCTCGCTATTACGGAGAAGCTTAGTGGCGGAGGAACGCTTCTCGATGAAATGCATGAAATACAGAAAAATTTGAGTCGGTTGCTCTCAATTGACCTCACACGCATACGAGTTGATGGGACAACTGCAGAGGAAGAAGCGAAGCCAGATCTCGCCCCTGAAAAGGCGGAAGCAGATGTGCCGGAAGCTCCAGATAGTAGCCCTGTTATCACTGATGTAGGTGAAGTAACACAAGCTGCTTCAAAAGAAGATCCGGTTGTTGAGAAGGTCTAATTTTTCCACCATTTGCTTGACTTTTTAGCAATCTACCACTATTATTGCTAATAAGAGTTATTTTTTGTGCTTACTATACAGAATATGACTCAAATTCAGACTAGTAGTTAAGGAGACTATGATTGATCTTACTGCACGCCAAATTCAGATTCTACGAGCAGTTATAGAAGAATTTATCAATACCGCCGAGCCTGTTGGTTCTGAGACGATTGATAAAAAGTACTCAATTGGCGTTTCTCCTGCCACCATTCGCAACGAAATGGTGTACCTCGAAAAACAAGGCTACCTCAAGAAAAGTCACAGTAGTGCGGGTCGATTACCGACTCCATTGGCCATGAAACTGTTCGTAAATGAATTGATGAAGGAGCGCGAACTATCTGTTGCAGATGAGGTTTCTGCCAAAGAAAAGATTTGGAATAGTCGCAACGAAACTGATGAGCTCTTGTATCAAATGACCAGAGTTTTAGCCGATAAAGCCAAGGCGCTGTGTGTGACTGTACTCGATGAGGAGCGAATTTTTCATGCTGGTGCTGCAAACTTGCTCCAAATGCCAGAGTTTTTTGATATCACGGTGATGCGAAATGTGTTGCAGCTTTCGGAAGAGATCAAACTTCTTGACGAAATTTTTAACTCAGGCACGAGCGAGAACTTAGTACATGTTATTTATGGTCCAGAAATGGGAAATAGACATCTTGATCCCATTGGTATGATTCACATGTCATTTAAGATTAATGATCGTCCAGTCAGAGTTGGAGTGCTTGGATCAAGTCGTTTTGACTATCCGTACGTGATTCCTATTATGAAGTACCTTCGTGGGTTGATTAGAGAAATTGTTGAATAAATAGTTGCAAAATAAGGGTTCAGTATAAATAGTAAGTAGAGTGGTAGTTGTATGAAAAAAAACATTCAAGACGAAATACCAGAAATTATAGAAGATACAGTTGTGGACGAAGTAACGCAGTTACAAGCACAGCTCGAAGAAACCGAACGGAAGTATCAGCGTGCTTTGGCAGATTATCAAAACTTAGTCCGTCGAACGCAACAAGATGCAGTTCGTAAAGCTAAACTAGCGACAAAGGATTTTGTGGTTGACCTCATTCAACCGCTCAACCATCTTTCGTTGGCGGCAGGTCAGCTCAATGACCCTGGCTTAAATATGGTACTAACTCAGTTGTGGCAAACCCTCAACATGCATGGGCTTGCGGAGATTGAGTGCTTGGGTAAAGCATTTGATGCCGAAGTTATGGAAGTGGTCGAAATTACTGAAAAAGGCAAAAAAGTAACCAAAATTGTGTCACCAGGGTACCGATTGCATGGAGAAGTTATTCAATTTGCCAAAGTCATTCTTGACTAATCTGCGTAAATTAGCAGTCTCATCATTTTACTGCTTGCAGTCGGAGTGATCGTTTGCTAAAATGGGCAGTAATCATATATAAATGACCTCAATTACTTGAGGAAACACAAAAAATTAGTATAAAGTTTTAGAAAAAATAAAAAGGAGTATATATGTCAGATACTGGAAAGATTATTGGAATTGACCTTGGAACCACCAACTCAGCTATTGCTGTGATGGAAGGTGGAACAGCCAAGATTATTCCTACTGCAGAAGGTCGAAACACGTTCCCTTCAATTGTTTCATTTAAGGGAGATGATGTTTCTGTTGGTGATGTCGCCAAACGTCAAATGGTTTTAAACCCTGGTAAAACAGTTAACTCAGTTAAGCGTTTTATGGGTGGAAAACTCAAAGACAAAGCAGTGACTGAAGCGGTTAAACACGTTTCCTACCAGGTTGCCGAAGGTAAAGATGGTATGGCAGTGGTTAAGATTGACAAGAAAGAGTTCACCCCACAAGAAATTTCAGCCAAGATTTTATCAAAAGCTAAGGCAGATGCCGAAAGCTACTTAGGTTCAAAAGTAACCCGAGCAGTTATCACGGTTCCTGCTTACTTTAATGATGCACAACGTCAAGCCACCAAACAGGCTGGTGAAATTGCTGGACTTACAGTCGAACGCATTGTTAACGAACCAACTGCAGCTGCACTAGCCTATGGTTTAGAACGTAAAGGTAACGAAGTTATTGCCGTCTACGACCTTGGTGGCGGAACCTTCGATATCTCAATTCTTGATATTGGTGATGGCGTGTTCGAAGTGAAATCGACCAATGGTGATACTTTCCTTGGAGGTGATGATTTCGATAGCAAAATTATTGAATGGATCATTGCTGAGTTTAAAAAAGATCAAGGCAAAGATTTATCGAAAGATCCTCAAGCTCTGCAGCGTGTAAAAGATGCGGCTGAGAAGGCAAAAATTGAACTTTCAAGTGCAAGTTCAACCGAAATTAATCAACCATTTATTACCCAAGGTGATGATGGCCAGCCTCTCCACTTAACATTGACGCTCACTCGAGCAAAAATGGAAGAATTAGTCGATGACTTAATTAAAAAATCATTTGAGCCAGTTAAAAAAGCGCTGAAAGATGCAGGTCTCAAGGCTAGTGACATCAACGACGTTGTCTTAGTCGGTGGTATGACTCGAATGCCAAAGATCCAAAAAGAAGTTGAAAAATTCTTCGGAAAAGCTCCTCACAAGGGGGTGAATCCAGACGAAGTTGTGGCCATTGGTGCTGCAATCCAGGCTGGTGTCATTGGCGGAGATGTGACTGATGTGGTGCTTTTGGATGTGACTCCATTAACACTTGGTCTCGAAACTTTGGGCGGAATTCGCACGGCCTTGATCGAACGCAATACTACGGTACCAACCAGTAAGTCACAGATCTTCTCAACTGCTGCTGATAATCAGACTTCAGTCGAGATTAACGTTTTACAAGGTGAGCGCGAAATGGCAGCCGACAATAAGCCGCTGGGCCGATTTATTCTTGATGGTATTCCTCCAGCACGACGCGGAGTTCCTCAGGTCGAGGTAACCTTTGATATCGACAGTAATGGTATTTTACATGTAACTGCCAAAGATAAATCAACTGGTAAAGAACAGAAGATTACTATTCAGAACTCGACGAACCTTTCGGATGATGAAATCGAGAAGATGAAGGCCGACGCTGAGAAGCATGCAGATGAAGACAAGCAGAAAAAAGAAGCAATTGAAGCTAAAAATCATGCAAATAGTGTCGCTTTCGAAATCGAAAAACAACTCGAGGAGTATGGCGATAAACTTGAAGAAGCCGACAAGAAAAGTATCGAAGAAGACGTCAACAAGCTAAAAGAGTTAGCTGCAAAAGATGATGTCACCAAGGAAGAAATTGACAAAGCAGTCGACGCTACCTTCAAATCAGCTCAGAAAATTGGTGAAGTTATGCAAAAAGCTCAACAGGAAGAAGCAGCTAAAGCAGGTACCGCTGGCGCTGGTGCAGCTCCAGATTCCGATGATAAAGCCGACACAAAAGGCGGGGACAGTGCCAAAGGCACCGCCGAAGAAGGTGAAGTCGTAAACGAGTAATCAAAACCTCTCAGGTAAGTGGTTCAAAGCCCTCGAGCGCTGCTCGGGGGCTTTTCTGAAAAAAGATGCCTCCTCAATATGTTTATAGAAATTTATATAAGCTTGTGGTAAAATAGAAACACATACTAAGTTAGTATCTAGATCATCATGAGCTGGATACTCACTTGTTTGTTCCTTAAATAATTAAGTTTTTTTTGGGAGGGAGCTCAAATGTCTTATATCAAGATTCTTTGGTATAAGAAGGAGAACAAAAGTCGTGAGTTTCAGTCGCCAGTGGTTAGCCAGTGAAGATATTCCGTTTTTTAAAGAAGAAGTAGGCTTAGTCCGTACTGCACAGGTAGATCCTGCGCGGTACTGTGAAGCCTATTTTTCAACAGAACATGTAGCATATGTTGATGGATATGATTTTGAAAAGCGTATCCTGAAGTATCGGGATGCTGTTTTAAATATTCGTCAACATCTTTTTGAACCGGTGTTAGACATCGGTTGTGGTCCTGGATATATTGTTGAAGGGTTACGCCGGAGTGGCGCGCAAGACGTTTGTGGAGTAGATATCTCAAGGACAGCGATCTCTGAGTTATCGCTTCAAGCAACGCGTCCTTTTTTGTATGAGGCTTCTTTGACCTCTTTGCCATTTGAAACAGCCCGATTTGAGTCGGGGTATAGCTTCCATGTGTTAGAGCACTTGGTGCCAGCTGAACTTGATCTTGCTCTGGCTGAAATTAGTCGAGTAGTCAAAACTCAGCTCTATCTGATTATTCCCACCTGGGAGTCGTTGACCAATTGGGAGCTGTTCCATCAAATTGTGTGTGATCCAACCCATCGGATTATTGTGACCCGAGAGTGGTGGATTGAGAGGTTCAGTCAGCTTGGCTGGGTTCACAACAACCAATTGGCAAAAACCTTTGATCGAATCAATCGAGGTTGGGTGTTCTTTTTTGAACGATAACTAAGAAGCTTGATTATTATTTTGTATTGGGCTGCCGTAATAGCAGCCCAATTTTTATAGTGATAACTTAAAACATTCGTTAGTATTTTTTTTCATATTTTTTTAGAAGTAATGGACGAGGAGAAAGGTCTCTTTTTCACCATAAAAATTGTTATGGGAGTATATCACTCAAAATCTTTTTCTACCAGGTCTCATAACATATACGCATCGGTTACGTATTGCATTATTATAAGACTCTATGTAGAATGTATAAGAAAGCAAAGAGCCCATAGCAAAAAGTATATGCACATGGCTAACTTCACAAGAAGTAACAACAATAGCATATACCACAATACATGTAAATATGGGTTCCTTAGAAAGAGACTGTCTTATGTCAGTTGAAAAAATACGAGTCAATAACACTTTGCGAAATGTTTGGTTTGCTGCTTTACTACTAGCCGCAGCTTGTGCGCCAATCCCAGGTTCAGAACCAGGCATAACCGATGTTCGTCCTACTATTACTGTCCCCGCAGATCCTGCCGAAGAAGGCGCTGCAGGTAATCCACCAGACGATTTAGATCCAATTGAAACCGAAGGAGAAGAAGCTTCTCCAGTTCCACTACCAACAGAAACTCCGCAGACAGAACCTGAAGCAGAGGCAACAAGAATTCCATCAGAAATCGTAGGACTTGATGTCGTCGCTGAGCAGTATCAACTTTCTGGGGAACAAGTGAATGCTATTATTATCTACTTACAAGAGTTGGGCCTTGCTTCCGACCAAAATTTTATTGTTGTATCTCCTCAACTTGCCTATTTAGGTGCTGCTGATTACGGTGAATCAACATATGGTACCGGAGATGCTGTTGTTTTTGACACCGCAGCTGGTGAGTACCAAATAGTTAGTGCCATCCTTTTTGATGGTAAAGATGGGATCAACATCAATCAGGGAGGAGCAATATCTCACAACCTTACTGATGGAGAAGGCAATTTAGCCACACTTTCAACCGCTCCATTATTCTGGGAGGCTGTTGATGGTTCTGGAAAGTTCATTTTTGCCCCTAACATTTTGGATGGTGAATCCGTTCCACTCAGTTATCTCGAAGTTCTCGAAAACCTAGCCGAAGCGCAAGGCATTGAGTACTGGCAAGTCATCAAAAACCTCGATGGTTCGATCTCCGCAGTAGATCTAGACACCGGTGACATTTTTGCAACATTTGCTCCTGAAACGCTTACTTGGCTTGCGCCAGAAGTTGAAGCCACGTCTGCCTTTCCAGTAGTGGATCGTGGGGATGGCGAGTCAATTTCACGATTAGCAAGCACTGAGGTTCCTAACCCAGCTGATGTTTGGTTTAGACCTGCATATCATAATATAACTAAGGGAACTTTTCCTGAAGCGGTAGATACAAGTCTTTTTGCTTCTGAAGCAGATTTTAAAGCGGCAGCTGAAGCAAATGGTATCAATGTAGCAGGCACAAGTTGGATTTTAAATCCAAATGAAGGTGACGTTGGTCCAGTTGCTGATAAAAGATTATATACAGTTGCAAAAGTAGTTGGTTATGGTGAGGCTACAAATAAATCTGCCACCATGACTATGGATGTTATATATGTTCAAATGTATGGAGTAGACGAAAATGGGAATCCGTTCTCGTTTGTACAAGAACTACCGTTTGATAACACAACCTGCCAAAACCTAAATGGTGTAGCAGAAGGCAGTCCGTCATATCAGGTGTTTGGTTCTAGAGGAGATTGCTCAGTTGATAGGTTTGCACAAGAAGATGCTAATTTTATAGCAGCTGGGTATTATCTTGGGAATAATGGAATAACATATGATATTGATTCGGTGAAGATTCCATCTAGCGCTCCTCACGCAGCGGCAACTCAAGACTTTGTTGATGCACTTATGGTTGGAGCTAATTTTGATCAAAATACAGAAACAGGAGCTCTTCCCCTTGCAGATGTAATAGTACTTGAATAGTTTAAACAGTTAAAAATAATTTTTAATAAAAGCCCCCTTCATACGGGGGCTTTTTGATACAATAAGGATTATTTTAGCCTATATATGTTATAATAAACCACACTTGCAAGGCTAAAGAAACGCTTTTTAGTCAAAGTAAGTGTAAAATCTTTAATAAATATTTTTAATTTCAAAAAAAAGGAGTTCACATAACCAATGAAAAGACACATGGTGTTTATCTTGTTTATAAGTCTGATATTTGTTTTGATGGGTTGTCAGGTTGAGGTAGAAGCTGAAAGTACTGTTGTTCCAACAATAGTGAGTATTGAGCAGAGCCTTCCTGCAACAGAAATACCCACAGTGGTATTGACTGAAACACCTGTTGCAACTGAAACGCCGACTCTTATGCCAACGCCAGTTGCGACAGAAACTCAAACTCCTACTGCAACCGCCGAGAAGGTAGAAGTAATTTCTGCCTTTCCAGTAGTGGATCGTGGGGATGGCGAGTCAATTTCACGATTAGCAAGCACTGAGGTTCCTAACCCAGCTGATGTTTGGTTTAGACCTGCATATATTATCTCAACAATTACTAAAGGAGGTTTTCCTGAAGCTGTAGATACAAGTCTTTTTGCTTCTGAAGCAGATTTCAAAGTGGCAGCTGAAGCAAATGGTATCAATGTAGCAGGCACAAGTTGGATTTTAAATCCAAATGAAGGTGACGCTGGTCCAGTTGCTGATAAAAGATTATATACAGTTGGAAAAGTAGTTGGTTATGGAGAACTTAATATTACTCAGTTGAATAAAGTTGAGCAAGTTATATATGTCCAGATGTATGGAGTTGATAAAAATGGACAAGTAATCTCGTTTGTACAAGAACTACCGTTTGATAACACAACCTGCCAAAACCTAAATGGTGTAGCAGAAGGCAGTCCGTCATATCAGGTGTTTGGTTCTAGAGGAGATTGCTCAGTTGATAGGTTTGCACAAGAAGATGCTAATTTTATAGCAGCTGGGTATTACTTAGGATCAAATGGTTGGACATATGGTCGTGACACTGTGAATGTTCCGGCAAATGCTCCTCATGCAGACTCAGTTCAAACATTGATGGATGTTTTAACAACTGGAGGAAATTTTGAAGTAGGCACAGAAACGGGACATCCTCCTTTAGCAGATATAATAGTACTTGAATAGTTCAAATAGTTAAAAATAAGTAGTAATGAAAGCCCCCACAAGCTGGGGGCTTTTCCATTCTTGCATTCACTAGGCATTCTGTACTACTATATAAGGTAGAGATGCCTCAAAAAAACCAGAGACCAATTGTTCTTGTGTTGCTATTTGTGATAGTGGTGAGCTTATTGGGTCTTTTTTTCTTTCGCAGTCGTCAGTTAGCTACTTTCAACTCAAGCAGTACTCAACAAGGAGGAATTGAGCAGCAAGGTTTCGTTACTTTTGATTCAACTCAACCAGAACCTAAAATTGTCTTGAGTGGTACTCTAACTCAGATCGAGGTCAATACTGAAACGGGGAATGAGTACCTTCCCAAAGAAACACTACTACATATTCAGCCTGATGGGGGTAAAGAAGCAATCTTGGTAAGTTTAGGTCCTGATAATTACCGCCATCACTTGGTTACCGATAAGGCTTTGGCAGAAACAGAAGTAGGGGAAGTACTTGGACAGACGTATCCAACCTCAGAACTTATTAAACAACTGACCGAAGGATCTCGAGTGAGTGTCCAACTTTTCTTCTTTTCAGATCAACTAGCTGTCTTCGAACAGCAAAAAGACCTTTTCACCAAGTATCAAGAAGCCCTAAATTCTGGAAAAGATCCAGAAGATATGAAAGTATTCTGGGGATTTATTTCTAACGTTGTTGTCCACAAATGATCAAAAGAATTACGCTGACCCTTCTACTTGCCACCGCCCTGATAGCTACAAGCTTTTTACTCTTTACGGGGAGAGCAAGTAACTTAGTCAAAGCTGCTCAATGTTGGGAGCCTGGATGCTGCGGGTATACCCTCAAGTACAATCAATTTACCTGCCAGACTAACTCTCGACTTTGTTTTAACTGGGAGAGTGGGGATGTGCCAAGTTGGACATGCTCAACGACAGGGCAGAGTGGATTTGATAACCAAGGAGACTGTTTAGACAGTTGTACCGGTGGCTCCTGCTCAGAAATTTGTAGTGGTGGTTTTGCCAAAGAATGTGTGCAGACAGAAGGAAGTGTTAATTGTACTGATAATAGTCCGTCTTCCTGTAAAGGCACGATTTATGCGATTCAGTGTCAGAGTTTAAGTGGTGGAAAAGATTGTTCCACCAGTACTGCGCCAGCAGATGTGCGTGATTGTTGGGTCGGTGGAGCAGTAGATCCCAGTCCAGACCCTTCTCCATCAACAGATCCAGGCAACTGTACTGGTAATTGGTATGGTGCAACGGGGCCAAGTTGGTGTAGCAACTTTAATACACAAGCAGATTGTCAGGCTGCTGGGGCAACTCAGTGTCAGTGTGGTAACTGTGCTGTGCAAGTTGATCGAGGCAAGATTGCCTTTACCTTTTTTGAAGATGTCAACCAAAATGGTGTCTGGGATTACAACAGTGGTGAACGACGCATCCATCCCAATGGCAGTTGTAACACCACAAATACAATGGTTGTACCTGGTGTGAAACTTTATCTTGAAAATAATGAGTTGGGTGCAACTTGTAATATTCAGAACTCAGAATTTAGTGGTAGTACCTGTGACATGGGACCTCGAGATTGTGATGGCGACGGAGATACAGAGTGCAACTATTGGGGATGGGAAGGGCAGGAATATGGAGACCAGTGCTTCACTGCACCGAAAACTTGCAGTGAGTGTCATTGGAGTGGTAATGGTAGCTGTAGCAGCTATGGCGAGACAGATGGTATTGTTTGTGGAAGTAATCCAGCACTGTGTTCGGGAGGTAATGCTAATATGCGAAATGGGTATGTCTATGTGACCACAAAGAGCACAGGTACTAAAGATATTGATGTTACCTTGCCATCAGGCTGGCTCATGAGTCCTGGAAGTTATGGTGGGAACACTTCATTTACTGAAAGTGTCACGACTAGTTACAATAGGACTAGATGTAATGCTGGGTTAAAAATGATTGGCTTAATTCCAGATTATAATAAACAATGTACAGTCAGTGTTTCTTCCCCAACTATAGAACAAGGTGATAGTGTCACAGCCTCGAGTTGGGCATATTCAGGTGCTCCTGGAGCGGAGCCGGCTCGTTTAGTTGTGGCAAAATCAGACTACACTCAGCTACTTGATGCTTCGAATCAGCCATTTACTCCTGCTGGAACAATTCATGCCAGTTCTTCTGGACGGCACTATTATATTTATAAATCACCCATTCAATTTGAGAATAACTCATTTAATACTGGCAACTTTACTGGCTGGGAAAAAGGTGATGGCCTCGATGCAAACGTGTTTAATGATGGGGGTGACTGGACGGTTCAGTTACAAAATTGGCGTATGACGTACCGACATATTGCTACCAGTTGGATTGATTTTGGCGAGGATATTAGTGGTAAAACGTTCAAGTTAACATTCTCGGCAAAAACACATGTTAACCCGGACAAATTTCACCAGATTTACTTTGATACTAATAATGGTTGGAACTCTGATGTCTGGATTGGTCCACCAAACATGACTTGGCAGAAACAAACATACTCCTACACTCGTACTATGCCATCAAATGGATACATTGATCGGTTGCGCATCGTCTTTACTGGAAATGACTATAATAACGATGGTGATAATTCCGATGATATCCCCAACCAACCATTTTACTTAGCTAATGTTGATATCGAAGAAGTTGTTACTCCAGATGTGGATCTTGGTGGATGTATGACCGGAGATGCGACGGGTTGTTCGTCCTCAACAGTTATTTCCGACTTACCTGCCGGAGATTACAAGCTGCACTGTGACTTGCCAACAGATCCGCAACGTTGTTCGGGAAATCCGAACTGTACCTATGAAGGTGGCTCTGTAACATGCTCAGGCTGGGCTTCCTGTAGTAGTCAAGATAATACTACTCTCCAGGTAACTGCCCCACTCTGTGGAGCTCCAACCCCTGTTTCAAGCCTGATTCCAACAGGAACAAGAAATATGTCGACAAACCCAGGAAATGTGCCATTTACTTGGCAAGAGAATAGTCAACCACTTACCAACTACTGGACGTTTATTACCTACGCTGGAGCTCAGAAGTCAGCAGCTCAGTTAACAGCTATTGCAAATAGTTGTGCTACGTACGGAGCCGGTTCCGGAGGAATTTTCTGCAAAATAGTGGCTTTCTCAGAGTTTGATACTAACTTTGATGGGGTGCTTGATGCAACACCAGGCTATCCATATAATCCTGAAATTCTCAAAAGCAATCAACTACGAGCTGCAGTCAGAGCTACTAACTATGACTGCCAAGTCCAGTTAGGATACCAAGAGCACTCAACTTGGAGAGATGTTCCACTTAATTTAGTTGCTAATGTGTCGGGAACACTCTACGAAGGAGACGGTAACCCTGGTGCTGGAATTTGCAGTGGGCCAACTGGTACTCCAGTGGCTTTGCCTGCTTTGACAACAAGACAACTCTCAGCTGCTAGTGGAGGTACACCAGATTCAGCACAAACAGCTTCTTACTCTGTGCTGAATGTTCCTTACAATCCTTCAACAGCTTGGGGTACTGGCACGACTTTGAGTCTCAATCTAACTAACAATGATCCATCTGAAGCTTGGGCCTGTGAATGCCCTTCGCCAACAAATCCTGGTAATCCGTTTACCTGTTCGTATAGTAATATCATGAGTCAGCAAACAGGAGTGAATTTTTGGCTTGAGCGCTATGATTTAACCAATGGCCCTTGGTGGCAGACAGTTGGCGGTTTGGTTTATGGAGCTACTGGAAATATTGCTTCTCAGATAACTCAGCCATGTATTGATGAATACAATGCCGGTGGCGCTTGTGTGCCATTTGTAGACACACAAGACCTCAGTGGCTCTAACTTCTCTGGTGGAATAGTTATGGCAGGAAGTGGCGATATAAACTCAGGAGCATTAACGGGGTATGTGACGGACAGAACACCACTTGGAAGCCAACAGGTAGCTGAAGGAACTTATCACACCAACCTTACGTATGAGAACTATGACTTCTTTGTCAGAGAAATTTTAACTAGTGACTACACGAATACAGTCCCATCATCAGTTGATGAGGCTAACGATATCTTTAGCACCTACAGTACTGTTGATCCTGATGATGCTGCAGAAATCTTCTACGCCCCTACATCTGTCACTCTCGACCCAACAACGACAATCGAGCTTCCGGCCGGCATAACGAAGGCAGTCGTACTGATTAATGGCAATCTGACTATCCGAGATAGCAATGATATTGGCGAAATTGTTAATGTTGATGACGGTGATTTCTTAGCCTTTATTGTGAACGGCACTATTACCGTTGAAGCATCTGTAGGATATACCAAAGACTTTACGAACTCAGTTCCGGTAACTACAGATACAAACCTTGAAGGTGTGTATGTGGCTGATACTTCCTTAGTGATCGCAGGATACGATGCCCTGGGATTCCCAAATACTACTGATCGAAAGTTTATTGGAGCTGGAGTCTTTGTCGGTCTTGGTGGAGTATCGCTTGATCGCGACTTTTTGAATGCTTCTAATCCATTAACAAATGCGATTAATAACGTTGATCCAGTCTCGACCTTTGTCTATCGTCCTGATCTTGTTGTTAACTTGCCTAAGTTTATGAAGACTCCTGGTTTGGTCTGGCAAGAGGTTAACTAACCGTTTCGAAAGGCCACTATGAGTACTGATCACTCCACTTCAAGAACGAAGCCTGCTTCTGATTTAAAGCCAGTCACAAAACTAGCTTTTATAGCTGTTGTCGTAGTCTTTTTATTGGGAGGACTCAAGCTTTGGACGGAGTCTTTTATGTCACAGGAACCACAAGATGCTGTGACTGTCGTCGAAAATGAACGAACAACCACTTTTGCTGCAATTCTCCCAAAGTTGTACCCAAATACCTTCTTTGGAAGGGATGAAAAAGCAGATGGGTATTATGTGACCGTGGTTGGATATGTGGGTGAAGAAGGGACGATTGAAGCCGATGGAGGTGCTAGAGACAAGCTTTCTATCTATGTACTTGGCTCAGAAGAGGAGTACCCCCTCTATCTCCTCTTAGGAGAGGATGATGAGACGGTTCCAATTGTTAAAAAGGGAACTGTTACTGCTACAACAGTTAAGAAGATGAGAAGAAGCTTGAAAAAAGGGCAACCGGTGGCTTTGACGGTATACTTTGACGACGAGTTCTACTATTTAACTGCCATTATGGCTCTTGAAAAACTTTCCGACCATATTACTATTGGGCTATCAGAGCCAATACTGGATGTGTTGTTTGATACCAAGAGTGTTGTATCACTCGAAATCCTCTAATTTCACACTACTCTCTCAATATTAGCAGTCAATCTATTTAACTGCTTAACATTTTATCTTTTTACTGTTAGAATACATTTCTATGGCAACGAAACGAGATTACTACGACATTTTAGGAGTCACTAAGTCCGCAACTGATAAAGAGCTTAAGTCGGCATACCGTAAGCAGGCTCTCAAGTGGCATCCGGATAAAAACCCCAAGAAAAAAGAAGAGGCCGAGACTAAGTTTAAAGAAATTAACGAGGCATATCAGGTCCTTTCTGACACCAAAAAACGTCAAACCTATGACCAATTTGGTCATGCAGCTTTTGATCCTTCGAGTGGTATGGGTGGAGGCGGTGGAAATCCATTTGCCGGTGGGTTTAATCAAGGTCCCTTTACGTATAGTTACTCTTCGAGTAGTGGTGCAGATCCATTTGCTAACGCAGATTTTGGAGATCCTTTCGATATTTTCGAACAATTTTTTGGAGGTGGTTTTGCTCGACAACAGCAACGCCCTCGATACTCGCTCACTATTGAGTTTATGGAAGCGGTCACAGGAGTTCAGAAAGAAGTTGAGATCAATGGCAACAAGCACACTATAAAAGTTCCCGCTGGAGCCAATGATGGTACCAGAATTCGTTTTTCTGAGTTTGATATCAGTATCAATGTAAAGACACACCCTCGGTTTAAACGAGATGGCTACGATGTTTTTGTAGATCACGATATTACGTTTAGTATGGCGGCTTTGGGTGGGGTGACTGAAGTTGAGACCCTAGACAGCAAACTGAAGCTGAAAATTCGGCCTGGTACGCCTTCACAGACGCTAGTGAGACTCAGAAGCGAAGGAGTGAAGTATGTTCGAGGTTCTGGACGTGGTGACCTCTATGTGCGGTTAATCATTTCTGTTCCTGAAAAACTGAATAGACAACAACGCAAGGTGTTAGAGAAACTAAGAGATCAACAGTTGTAATATATTTTTCCAGAGAAAGCGTACCCTATGAAGATAAAATCTATTCTCCTCACCGGTGATGATGGGTACAACTCGATTGGGACGCGACTTCTCATTAACGCTCTTAAAGATGTATATAACTTGCAAATTGCTGGGACCCTGCAGCAACAATCTGGTGTGGGAAGCAAAATTAATATTCATTCTGGGTTTGAGTGGGGAACTGATATGGTAGATGGAGTTCCTGCTGTTTGGGTTGATGGCACTCCGGCTGATGCTATTGAGTTTTCGCGGGTGTATTTTAAAGAATCATTCGATTTGGTAATTTCAGGCGTTAACTGGGGAGGAAACTTAGGGGCAGGAGTAGCGTCTTCTGGAACCGTGGGTGGAGCTATTCGATGCTTGATGGGGGGCATGACAGATAAAGCGATTGCCTTCAGCTGGGATTTACCAGCAAAATTTTTCACCATGAAACATTCTGGTAAGGATGACTTAGCCAACTATCTAGAGTATCCAACAGCCCAGATACTGCCATTACTTGAAAAAGCTTTAGAAAACGATTTTTGGGGTGCATCATTTTTAAATATAAACTTTCCAGAAAAGCCGGCAACTAAAGTATTGATGACTCAATATATTTCACAGTTAGCAGATATTTATGCCTTAGACAAGGAAATTGATGCTTCAAAAGAATCATCAGGTCATTTTAGGTATCAAGGTGATCGGATTATGAAAAAGTCGTTACCTCTTACAACTGATGTTGGTGCCATGAATAATGGGTATATTTCGATTACCCCTAGCAAATTTGACTATGGAGATGAAGCTGTCTATCAAAAAGTAAAGGATGTCTCATTTTCGCTCTAATGATGGTAGAGTAGTTTTATTGTTTCTCTCTTGAAGAAACTGCGTTTTTTGGTATAATAATATCTGGTATGAAGGGAGGGCTCAGGAGACTGCGCTCTTTTTCGTATCGATAGTAAGACTAGTTAGAAAATCAGAAATAAAAAAGGATCTGTATGCAAAACGCCAATAGCCGAGTTGTTCGTACCGAGTTCGCAGCTGCCATTACGCAAATTGCGAATGAGAGAAAAATTAGCACTGACTCAATTTATAATGCCATTAAACAGGCGTTAGTCTCTGCGTACCGTAAACAGTTTGTTGATGAAGAAGAAGCACCTTCGTACTACTTCGTTGATCTCAATGAAGACACTGGTGAATCTAAGATTTTCAAATGCCCAGTTACAAAGATCGATGAAGAAACTGCCGAAATTTTAGAGTGGGATGACTCAAAACCAGAGGATGTAACTCCAGCTGGATTTGGTCGCATTGCTGCCCAAACTGCTAAGCAAGTTATTTTACAGAAAATTCGCGAATCTGAAAAAGATCAAATTCTCTCTGAGTACGAAGATCGTATGGGAGAAATTATCACTGCTCAGATTCTGAGAATGGATGGACGACAAGTTATTTTGGATCTTGGCCGTGGGCAAGGTGTCATGCCTCCAGAAGAACAGATGCGCGGTGAATTTTACAAAGTGAATACTCGAATTACCGTTTTAATCAAAGAGATTCGCGAAACCCACCGAGGTCAAGCTATTATCGTTTCTCGTGCAAGCCAAGATTTAGTTATCAAACTGTTTGAGCGTGAAGTTCCAGAAGTCCAAACGGGGGCTGTCGAAGTTGCGCTTATTGCCCGTGAAGCTGGTGTTCGCACCAAGCTAGCTGTCAGATCAACCCAAGATGGTGTTGATCCAGTTGGTTCATGTGTCGGACAACGAGGTGTTCGTGTCCAAGAAGTTATTCGAGAACTGAATAATGAAAAACTTGATATTATTCCTTGGTCAGATAATCCGATGATTCTTTTACAAGGTGCTTTGGCTCCGGCTGAAGGTTTGCAGATTAACATTATGGAAGAAGAAGGATTGGTTGAAGTTACTGCTCCCGATGATCAGCTTTCATTGGCTATTGGTCGAGGTGGACAGAATGTTCGTTTAGCCGCTAAGCTGACCAACTTCAAAATTACCATTAAATCTGCCGATGGAAAAGTTGAGTCTGCTGTGACTGGTGAAGAAGAGTATGAAATTGATACCTTTGATAACATCACTGACGAAACGAGGTCTTTCCTCGTTGATAACAAACTCACCACTGTTGGTGACTTATCTCGATTTAAGAACAAATGGGTTGAGAGTACAGAGCTCGAAGAAGATCAGGTGGCTCTCCTAATGACTCGTGTTGAAGAATATGAAGCTGCAGATGAAGAAGTAAGTTTACTAAAAAGAAATAACTTTAAGCTCGATACTCCAACTGAATAAGTGAGTTTCGGAGATACAAAGGAAAAAGAGAACTATGGCACAACAGAAACGTCCACCAGTTATTACTATCATGGGTCATGTTGATCATGGTAAAACAACGCTGCTTGATTACATTCGTCATACGAATGTGACCGCTCGTGAAGCCGGTGGTATAACTCAACACATTGGTGCCTACAACATCAATTATAAGGGAACGCCATTAACATTTATCGATACTCCAGGACACGCTGCTTTTAATAAAATGCGTGAGCGCGGTTCACAGATTACCGATCTGGTGATTTTAGTAGTGGCAGCTAATGACGGGGTGAAACCTCAAACCATTGAGTCCATTCGTCACATCAAAAAGAGTAATGTACCGGTGATTGTAGCCGTAAATAAGATGGATTTACCAGATGTGAACCCTGATATTGCTAAGTCGCAACTGGCTGAGCATGATATTGTTGTCAGTGAGTATGGTGGAGATGTTGAAACTGTCGAAATCTCAGCTCTCAAGGGTACCGGCGTAGACAAGTTGCTCGAAACGATTATTTTAATGGCTGATATTCTTGATCTCAGCACTGATGATCAAGCACCACTGGAAGCAGTAGTAGTTGAATCTTCAAAAGATGCTCGTCGTGGAACGATGGCAACGGTGATTGTGCAACAAGGGACACTATCTGTTCGAACAGATATCTATACTGACTCTGCAGAAGGCCGAGTTAAGTTATTGACTAATGAACAAGGTGAACAGTTAACCGATGTAAAGCCAGGTTATCCTGCCGAAATTATTGGGTTTAAAGACGTGCCAACAGTGGGCTCAATGGTGCGAGATCACTCAGCTGAGTATGCTCAGGAAGAAGTACTTGAAACTGCGGATGAACCTGAAGTAGCGGTCGAAGCTGAAGAAGCAGATATGTGGGCAGATCTTGACTTTGAGGAAAAGCCAAAACTCAATTTACTCATTAAAGCAGACACCGAAGGAACACTCGAAGCCATTATGCAGACTATTGATGATGAAAGTAGTGCTGTCATTGATTTTGGAGTGGGTACCGTCACTGAACGTGATATCGAAATGGCAAAAGCTAGTAAATCACTCTTGATCGCATTTCACCTGAAAGTTCCAAACAAACTTATTCGCCTTGCCAAAAAAGAAGGTGTCAAGATTAGAGAATATAAAATTATTTACAAATTAATCGAAGACTTACAAAAACAACAGCTCAAGCTGCTCGAGCCTACCATTGACGAAGTTGTACATGGTGAAATCGAAATCTTACAGATTTTTGAGATGAGGGGTGAGCGCATTGCTGGTTGTCGTGTTAAAACTGGTGAACTCAAAAAACGCGACCTTTTGCATCTGAAACGTGGTGATGAAATTATCGCAGATCCAAAAATTAAGTCTATGTTGCATGGCAAAGAAGAGATCGACTCAGTCAAAGCCAAGAGTGAGTTTGGTTGTACTTTTCATCAAAAGAAACTTGATTTTCAAGTCGGCGACATGCTGATTGCATACACCGTTGAAGAAGACTAGACTCTCTCATTTTTTTTCAAAGTAACCTATACTGTAGGTATGATAAAAGAGTTGTTAGCAGATGCTACTCTGGGTATTCCACCTACCGAAGCGGAGATTCATGAAGAAAGAGTCACGAGTTCTGATGCTCAAAAGTTAGCAACAACAGCATATTACCTCAGGAAGTTGATGTTTAACTTTGAGGCATATGCCTATTCAGATGAGAGCACTCTAGCAAAATGGCTAGAACTCTACTACATTTGGCTTGAGTATCTGACTTCGATGCTGGATTCATCCACCGCTTTCCCTTCGAAAAGTATTGATGAAGCAATCGCATTAACGGCAGAAATGACTGCTCTAAATCAATTTGATTCAATTAGTGGCAGAACCTACTTTGGTCAAAGTTCCAGTGACGGAAGTTCAGCCTACTCACGGTCAGAAATGACTACAATTCAGACACCAATGCGAGATGTCTACTCAAATCAATTTTTGCATCCCCTTGATGTAACTGCCTACTTTAGTGAACTTGAGACAAAAGAGGCAACCCGTGTTTCCTCTTTTAAGGAGATAAGAAAACTCTTTGAGGCAGCTGATTCTGATGACGATCAGTTTGTGTATATACATTGCCTTTGGGAATCACCATTTAGTGCTTTTTCGGATGTTATCGAATGTGCAAAAAAGTTTAAAGCGTATGCTGAAGCACACTCTATGGGAACCGATAGCCGAACTCGTAAAAATAAAATTGTAAGGCTCTATTTACGGGCAGATATGTCTGAAGAGTGTTCCTATGTGCATTGTGTCGCTAACACTGACTTTCAGGTGTTTTTGCCCAGTAGTATAGAAATAAATGGTATCACTACTTCTTTAGCTGGTGTGTCAGCGCCAATTATTCAGCAGACGGTGTTACAACAAGACTATACAACCTCAGAAGCAAACCAAGATCAGAAAAATACCCAGCAAGTAGCTACTGAAATGCGAGACTACAATGAGCAGCTGTTTCAGAAGGCCAAGAGAAATAATCCAGAGCCTAATCCTCACACAAGAGCACAAGATAAGAGTGAGCAGTTGGATTTTTCGCTACCTCCTCAAGAGTTTTTATTTTCGCTGTTGAAAGACAAAAAGTATGCATTTGATGAGCCATGGAAGCGCCAGCAACTCCGTAAGACTTTGGTGTATCTGAATCGATTTGTTATGGCAGATCCTTTGGAAAAACAAAGGTTTGTAGATGCTCTGAGTGCAAAAGTTACACATAACTATACAGATCTTTTTAGGGAAGGTTCGACTGAGCCAGATGTGTACATGACCCGAAGTGGTACGTCCGCAAATGCTACAGCTTTGCAGTTAGTTTCAGAAGTATTAGAGTCTGATCCAGTCCAGGTGACCTACTTTAAAAATGAGGGCTGGTATTTTGAATCAAAACCACACCAAGATTGGGAACCTGTTGAAGTAGCTGACGCACGCGTATTTTTGCTCAGTATAGAACCAAATCCTCCACAAAAAAATGGAGCTGAGAGCTTTTATGAAGATCGTAGCAGCAACCTTGCTCGTTTTTTGCAATCAGTCCAGGAGCATCCAGATGAAAAGTTTATGCTCATTGTTGATAAGACAAATGATCTTCTTGAAAATAAATACATTGATAGAGCTCAGTTGCCTCAAAACTTGCTTCTCATTGAATCGGCGAGCATCACCAAACACCAAAGAGGTGGGCGCAGTGAGTTTTTAGGAGTGGTCTCTGTGTGGAATGCTTCACTGCCTTCAGAACGTGTCGAAGCTGCGCGAAATAGAGCTATGGGAAATCTGCCAGTTTACTCGCTCACTCAGGTCCCGCTACTTCGTTATAGTGAAGTGGTTGAGCAGCGTCAGCAGTTTGGGGTTTTACAACAGGTTATTACTGAAGAGATTGAGAATGAACAACGACATCTGCCACCTGAAGAAAGATGGCAATGGCAACCATATGGCATGTTTGGGTTTATGCTTCCTCCAAAAAATATTTTAGAACTTAAAGAAAAAGCTTGGTATAAAGAGTATTTCAACGGTGAAAAGTTTCGAGTTGCTCTTGGATCATTTTTTAGAATGCATAAAGATGGTATGGGCGGTAAATTTGATAAAGGTGATAGTTTTGGTCTTAATACAACACGAATAACCCATTTTACGATTCCATGGGGTGATGATAGACTGTCCTGTTTGCGCATAGGGTTTGGTAGGTATACACAACCTGAAGAAATGCGCGTATTTATACAGCATGTTTTGTCTGAATTAGTTTGAGGTAGGTTAAAATCTTCTTATATATGATATACTATGATCTCCCTAACAAGGGAAGTACAAAATAAACGGTTACTTTGCCTAGCTGGTTTGAGCAGTTGCTCACTAAAGACTCGCTTTGCAAGGGAAGAAAGGAATACCATGGCTTTGTCAAAAGCTCAAAAAATTCAAGTTATTAAGGACTATCAACTTTTCGAAGGTGATACTGGTTCTCCTGAAGTACAGGTGGCTTTATTGACTGCTTCAGTTCAAGAGTTGACCTCACACTTAGCTTCACATAAGAAAGATGATCACTCACGTCGCGGTCTCTTAAAGCAAGTTGCCAAGAGACGTCGTCTCCTCAACTTCTTGCTCAGTCGAAGTGAAGAGAGATATCGAAAACTTATTGATCGCTTGGAACTGACAAAATAATTTGCAGTAAAAAAGTGTATTTACAATGAACAGCGCTCGGCATCCTGCCGGGCGCTTTTTAGTACTAAAACATCATAAGACATATTTAAAATTGACCTATAATATTCATTATGATACAATACAGGACATAATCTTGTTCATTGCGGATAAGAAATTATATTTTTAGGGAAATTCATTTCCCTTTTATTCTTTAAAAACTGGAGAGACTATGTTAAACAAGATCGTATCCGTTTTTTTTGCAATTCTACTTTTGTCTACGTCATTAGTGATTCCAATTCGTCAGGTCGAGGCACAAGCGGCATTGCCGCCTCCTGGATCTGAAGAGTTGATTCGGCAAGCGATTCAGAATGCTGGATCCCGATTTCGTGGGCTTCATTTTTTTCAAGATGACAATGGGCGTGGCCCGAGTTATTGTCGAGCTCAAGTATTATATGACGACTCTGGCTCAGATGGAAATGTGATTCGTGATACTGAAAGTCAAATGAATAGATTGCCAGGTTACGACTATTTTTCTGAACCAGCAGTACTGCAGGGAGGAATGGGAGTGTTCTTTGGTGTTGCCAGCAACTTTGTTTGGCAGACAACGGATCAATTCCCTTGTCCACCGCCATATGTTGAAGCTTTGGCAGCTGAGTTTGGGTTACAAATGGCCGAATCAGGTCACTTGATGAATAACCTCAATTTGGCAACAGCACCGGCTGTTGTCACCCGCTCACACTCGACATCCTTTACCTTTGAGGTCTGGATGGTGCTGCCTTTGTTGGTAGTCGTATGCATTGGCTTCTTATTTTTACGAGTGATGAGCATGCGACTTGGTTTCTAGATATTAAAGATAGAGTGGGGAAGTCTGAATGATTCCCCACTTCACTATCGCTCTCCAGTTTTATTTTTTTTACTAGATATATTCAGCTACTACAAGATGTTGTATACTGATACCTAGAGTACTACATCCAGTATCAAGAGATGTTTTCAGAAAGGACATATGTCTAAAGCAGTATCAGGGTTTGCGATTTCGGAGGCTATTCATGGGTCTTGGAACTTATTTAAAGAAAAGTGGCATTTGGTGTACGGTCTGTATCTCATTCCAGTCTTAGTTGCAGTAGTGTATTCACTGATAGTGAAAGCATTAGGTGAAGATTTTGGGCTGATGGCTCTTTTTGTTGGATTTCTGTACATGGTGGCCCAGATGGTGGTTAGTATGGGAGTAGTCCAGGGGTATATTAACTTGACTCGAGGAAAAGAGATTACTGTTGAGACATTTACCGATATGTTCCCACAAGTCATTAACTATGTTATTGGTACTATCATGATGATGCTGATTGTACTCGGTGGAACCTTGCTCTTTATCTTGCCTGGTATTTACTTTTCTTTGAAGTACTACTTTGTTCCATTCTTAATTATTGATAAAAAGATGGGTCCAAAAGAAGCTTTGGCAGCTAGTGCAAAGATGACAGATGGTGTGAAGTGGGAGCTTGTGGGTCTCTTTGGAGCTACAATTGCGCTGGCATACCTTGGTCTTTTTGGATTGATTGTAGGTGTGTTTGTGACTGCTCCAGTTGCAGGACTCAGTTATGTAATGTTCTACAATAGACTCGTTAAGCGTCTCGAATAGTTTGGTTTTAAAAAATAGAAACAAAAAGCTCTGTGGGTTCTATTCATGGAGCTTTTTTGGTATACTACCCCTAGTAAAAATAAAAGACGGGAGAGCTGAGGATTCAAGAGAGTAGGTAATTGAGAAGCATTTCAATAATTATCTCTTCTCCAGAATACTCAACAGTTCTCACCTCATCTTCCTTCTGCATGGCAGAGGGGAAAGGATTATATGTCATACCCTGTGTACCCAAAAACGTACAAGCGGGATATAACGCTTGGTGATAAAACTATCACTATCGAAGTAGGAAAATTTGCACAACAAGCAGATGCAGCTGTGTTACTCACTTGTGGTGAAACAGTTGTTCATACCACTATTGGTTTGGGCAGAAAAGTTAATTTGGGGTACTTCCCACTTTCTGTTGAGTTTACCGAAAAATTAAACGCAGCTGGAATTATTAAAGGTTCACGTTGGGTGAAACGACCTGGTCGTCCACTTGATAAGGAAATCTTGAAAGCTCGTGTTATCGACCGTTCACTTCGTCCATTATTTCCAGCAGGAATTACTAACGAAGTTCAAGTTATCAACACTGTTTTCTCATTTGATGGTGAAAATAACCCAGATATGCTTGGTCTCCTTGGAAGTGCTCTTGGTTTAGCAATTTCATCAATTCCCTTTGATGGTCCAATGGCTGGTCTTAAGCTTGGATACAATAAGGAAGATAAAACCTTCACTTTTAATCCAACTATCACCCAGCAAGAAACCTGCGGTGATTTAGATCTCATTGTTTCAGGATCAGGTGATGCCATTGTGATGGTAGAAGCTGGTGCTAACGAAATTTCAGAGCCAGTTATGATTGAAGCGTTAGTAAAAGCTCAAGAAGAACTTGGAAAAGTCTGTACAGCTATCAACGAAATTGTGGCTGAAATCGGAAAAGACAAAGTCGAACTTATCTCTGAAGATGATGCTGCTGCACAAGCAGAAATTAAAACTCTCGCAGATACAATTTTTTCAACATTCAAAAAAGAAACGAGAGCTGCTGTTGTTAAGAAAGCTACTCTAGAAGCAGCTGGTGTCAGCGAACTCGAGGAAGTTGTGCTTGCAAAAGTAAACGAAGGTCGCGGTGAAGATGAACTCTACACAGCTGGTCAAGTTTCAGAAGCTATGGATAAAGCACTCAAAACTGCAGCCCGATCATTCATTTTCGAAGATGGATCTCGCCCTGATGGGAGAGCAACTGATGAAATCAGAGATATCTGGAGTGAAGTCGATGTATTCCCAAGAACGCATGGTTCAGCAATGTTTAAGCGTGGAGCTACTCAAGGCGTTACGGTGGTAACACTCGGTAACCCATCACTTGGACAGTTGATCGAAAGTATTGAAGGGGAAGCCACCAGTCACTACTTCCATCACTACAGTTCACCTCCGTACTCATTTGGTAGTACCGGTCGATTTGGTTTCGCAAAACGTCGTGAAATTGGTCATGGAGCTTTAGCAGAGCGTGCCTTGATGCCAGTTATTCCTTCACAAGAAGACTTCCCCTACACGATCCACGTGCTTACAGAAATCATGAGTTCAAATGGTTCAACTTCACAAGCTTCTGTTTGTGGTTCAACTCTTTCTCTCATGGCCGCAGGTGTTCCAATCAAGCGTCCAGTTTCTGGTATTGCAATGGGACTTATGTCTGATGGTAAACAGTTCATTGTTCTCTCTGACATTCAAGGTCTTGAAGATCACGTTGGTGACATGGACTTTAAAGTTTCAGGAACTACCGAAGGTATTACAGCTATTCAAATGGACATTAAACTCAAAGGTATTCCTCGCCCAGTCTTAGAGCAAGCTCTTGAGCAAGCTCGTGTTGGTCGCATCCACATTATGGATGAGATGATGAAGGCTCTTCCAGAGAAGAGAACAACTTTGAGTGAATATGCTCCAAAAGTGGTCCAGATTACCATTCCTGCAAAGCGCATTGGTGAACTTATTGGTCCTGGAGGAAAAATTATTAAAGGTATTATTGAGCAAACAGGTGCTGACATTAATGTTGAAGAAGATAACGAGAATGAACTCGGAATCGTCAACATTTCTTCATCAGACCAGGCTCAAATTGACGCTGCTCACAACATCATCACTAACATGATGCGCGTGGTTGAACCAGGTGAAGCTTTTGATGGTACAGTTACCCGAGTTGAAGGCTACGGAGCTTTTGTAGAGTACTTGCCAGGTCGAGAAGGACTCGTTCACGTCAGTGCTATGAGCACCGAGTATGTGCAAGATGCATCTGAAATGGTAAAAGTTGGTGACTCCGTACATGTTCGTATTGCCGAAATTAAAGATGATGGCAAAATCGGTTTAACTATGTTGACCGAAGAACAAGAGGCAGAAGCGAAAGAAAAACGTGCTCAATCCCGAGGTGGTGACCGCAATGGCGGTGGCAACGGAGGAGGCAGACCTCGTTTCAACGGTGGCCGAGATCGCCGAGGTGGCGGTGGCGGATACCGTGGTGGAGACAGAGGCGGAAGACGCTAAGTTTCTGAGCTTTTAGAATAAGTCGCAATTGAGAGAGCGCTCGGCATCCTGCCGGGCGCTCTTTTCTTTCCCCACCCAAATTCGCCATTCGCATCAAAATCCAGTATACTAACTGCATGACTATTGATGCGCTTCGTACTAAAGAAGGAATGTTTACTCTGCTCGAACTTGATCGAGTCCCAGCTATGGCTGATGCAATGGAGCTGCAGCTGTCCAATTCTGATCATGCTGCCATAGTCTCACAGTTAACCCAGAAAATGATTGAGGTGTACACCAAGCATGTCAGTGGGGTGGTTTTGTCCCCAGAACATTCCTTTCGTCATCGAGAAACTGTTGCTGCCACTTGTGTGCCTTTGCTGAGTCTTGAGAAAAAAACTCCTGCAGTTGACCCCCTGGTAGTTCCTAGCTTAGTTGAGAACTGGAGTGTTGAGAACATTGCTAATAACTATGCAGTGGCTAAGCTCGAGTTGTACTATCACCCAGCCGAGCAGCAAGCAGCCATTAAAAAGCAAATGGTGGCTGAGTTTTATGACTACTGCCAGTATGAAGGAATTGAATTTGTTTTGGAACTTTTGGTATATCATCAAGCACACGAAAAGCCGTCTCCAGAGGGTATGATCGAAGCTCAGCTCCTCGCGGTCCAGGAGTTCAGAGAAAGCTGTGATGTGATTGCACTTGAGTATCTGGGAGATAGTTTGGCAGCAGTGACCATAACAGCAGAACTTGATATTCCTTGGATACTGACTTCGCGTAGCGGTGAGTATGAAGACTGCAAGCGTGAGCTTCGAGCCAGTCTCGAAAGTGGAGCTCAAGGATTTTTAATGGGAGATGTCTTTTGGCCTAAAGTTTCACATGCCGAAGGGACAGATGGCTCAGTTGATGTTTCGATGCTCGAAACTGAGATTGAACATCAGAGCCGAGATCACTTGTTGGAACTAGTGAGAATTACAAACGAGTTCACTGCTAAAGAACAGGAAAAGACAGAATAAAGAAAGAAAGGAGCACCATGAGTCGCTTACTACAAAATATGACCTATATGTTAGTCTCACTGATCGAGCTTTTACTTTCAGTTAGATTTGTAGCCCGCTTATTTGGGGCGAGTACAGCCGCTCCGTTCGTTGCTTGGTTGTACGAAAATACCGAGCCGCTTTTAGCTCCGTTTCAATATGTTTTTCCGTCACCAAGTGTGAAAGGGCGTTTTGTACTTGAGTTCACAACTCTGTTTGCTATTTTTGTGTACTCGTTTGCAGCCTACTTAGTACTTGAAGTTATGGGGATGTTTGGTACCTTAGAAAAGAAGAAAAAATAACTATGAAGATAACTGTTAAAAAAGTACTGCCCTTGATTGTGAGTCACCTTTTTCAATCTCTGCAAAAAGCTGCTATGGTCTTTGTAGTGGCAGTGATTGGTTTTTCATTTCTGTTAGCCTCAGCTGAGTTTGTAGCACCAGATATGGTTCAGTTTTTGGCGCTTTTACTCAGTATACTTGCCACAGTTGCTTACTGGTTCTCAAGAGTTTTTGATGCAGTCTTACAAGCTAAGGGGAGCTACATTGAATTGACTAAAACTCAACTTTCTGGAGAAAGTACTGGTTTTACCAGTAACAGCTTTACCGTTCCTATTCAAAAAATTGCCACTATGTATGTGCACCAAGACTTTGTCGATAAACTTTTTGGTATCAGTGCGATAGTGTTTACTCAGATGAATTCTTCAGTCAGTGTCTATGGATTTGAGCACGGGGATGCGCAAAAGTTTGTTAAGAAGTTTGCTGAACTTCAGGATAAAAGATAGAAAGGGTGAGATATGCCAGAGATGCCATTTAGACTGTCAAACTTGTTAGCGAGACAGCAGGTAAACGCAGAGCAGAGAGCTCAAAAAAATCAAGCGAAGGAATACAAGCAAGAGCAAAAAAGAAGACAACAAATTGAAAAAAAGTACCAACAAATTGAATTAAGACCTTCGAGCAGAGGTCTCGAACGAAAAGCGTTAATTCAAGAATTTTTTACTCTCCGTGCTGACTATCAAAAAATTGTTAGCCCATTGCGTAATAAAATTGTATCTGGAGATTCTAAAAGAGATGCAAAATTTCAATTATTCCGAGATTTTGATCAACAAGAATGGCGTACTCTGATGCAGAAACTAGACGAAAAGTTCGGAAGTCAGGTAAATTCGAGGAATTTTGATACCACAACAGAAACACCTTGGAGGAAAGCTTTTCCACACAAGGTTTTTTCACTTGATGCTAGAAGTCAAATTGACATTGATTATCTTGAGACAAGACTTTATGGTTCTATTTTTCCAGAGGTTGATCACCCCATTGCAGATATGGTAAACAAGCGTACATATGGAAGGGGAGATGCAGAAACAGCCATTGTAGTTTCTTATGATAAAACTGATCGCGAAGGGGTCCCAGTGGAGTCTACATATGCTGATGACTTGTTTGAGCCAATCTTCAAGGATCTAGATATAGAAAAATTTATTTCAGAATTTAAGGGGTATGTAGCTGAACTGATGGCAGAGTTAGAAAGAAAAGCAATTGCTCTAGCTACTCAAATGGATGAGCTTGATACCTAATTGTCAACAAAAATTACAAATAAAGGAAACCTATGTTCACCCTCCCAAAACTAAACTACGAATTTGCAGCCCTCGAGCCGCACATCGATGCTCGCACTATGGAAATTCACTACACGAAGCATCATCAAGGATACACAGACAAGCTGAATGCAGCTATTGAAGGCTCATCACTTGCTGAAAAAACCATTGAAGAAATCTTGGCTAAAGTCTCAGAAGAATCTACAGCTGTTCGAAACAATGGTGGTGGCTTTTACAATCACTCACTCTTCTGGTCAATCATGAGCTCACAAGGTGGCGGAGAGCCAACCGGTGCTCTTGCTGATGCAATTACTCAAAGCTTTGGTTCGTTCGAGGAATTCAAAACTCAGTTTAGTACAGCAGCAGCCACACAGTTTGGTTCCGGATGGGCTTGGCTCGTTGTGCACGAGGGTGAACTTTCAGTTGGATCAACTCCAAATCAAGATAATCCACTCATGGATATCACCGGACTTGATGGCTCTCCAATTTTGGGACTGGATGTCTGGGAACATGCCTACTACCTTAACTATCAAAATCGTCGACCAGATTATATTCTTTCATTCTGGAATGTTGTAGACTGGGAAGAGGTTGCTCGTCGATTTGAAGCCGCCGCGTAAAAAGTTGTTTTTTACTGAGTACAAAAATAGATGCCTAAGAGTTGTTACTCGTTAGGAAGGGTGTATGTTGCAAGTTATTCTAGATGTCGAAACGAAGCGGACATTTGACGAAGTGGGTGGATTTTTTCCCGAGAAACTAGGAATTTCATTTGTTGGTGTTTGTGTTCGTGAAGGTTTCACTGGCAAAGGTGAGATGCAGAGCTACTTTGAGAAAGATTTGCCCAATTTATTTCCCTTATTGGAAAAAGCAGATGTAGTCATTGGGTTTAATATTGATGGTTTTGATATGCCCACGTTCACTAATTATTACAATGCTGACATTTCAAAAATTCCAACACTGGATGTCATGGGTAGAATTAAAGATAGCGTTGGTCATCGAATTGGTTTAGATGCAGTCGCTCACGAAACACTTGGCATTGGAAAAACAGGTGATGGGCTCGATGCTATTAAATACTTCAAGAATAAAGAGTGGGACAAACTGGAAAAGTATTGTATCCAGGATGTTGCGGTGACGCGTGATGTGTATGATTATGGTTTGCAAAAAGGTCATGTTAAATTTAAGAATAAATGGAATCGCTTAATTGAAGCACAAGTTGATTTTAGTTTTACTCCCCAAAAAGATGCTGGGGTGCAGATGAGTCTTTTATAATTTTTTTATCTAGACCCGGTTGAAAAAAAATTATAAAAGGAATGAATGATAGAATAGAAAGTACTATGACTTCTCAAAATCCACAACCAAAACTCTGTTATACCGCGGGCGGTATGCTCATCCACGAAGGCAAGGTCTTATTGGTCAAACATAAAAAACTGGGTATTTGGCTCAACCCTGGAGGACACATTGATAAGGATGAGCTTCCCCACCAAGCAGCAGAGCGCGAATTTTGGGAAGAGACGGGTGTTAAGGTCGTTGCTTTCGATCCATTTGTTGAGTCATTAGTTGGCGGAGGTGAAGATTCCACCTTCTTTCCTAATCCTATTTCCACAAATGTGCATTGGGTTAACCACGAAAGCTACGATTTGCGCATGCAAGCGGAAGACACATCGAAACGAGTTCCTACAAAAAAATGGAAACGCGGCTGTGAACAGCATGTCGGTTTTTTCTATTTACTCAAAGCTGTAGATGGTTTTGAATTTACCCAAAACACTGAAGAAACAGATGGCATTGCATGGTTCTCTCTAGAAGAGATCTTAAATATCGAGACAAAAGCAGATATTCGAAATGAAATTGCCCTCGGATTTAGTCTTTCAAAATAAAAGAATTCTCTCAACACATCTTCGTACCTACTCGTGATACCATTATTCATATATGCATGAATTAGAATCATCACAGAACCGGATGAGCAAAAAAGAAAGGCTTGTTGCTTTTGCTACCAAAATAAGAAGCAAAATAAGAGGGGTTTTCAATGGTGTAGCTGATAGAGTCGCTCCAAAAAGGCATGAAAAAAAAGAGGAGGAACAACAGCTTCAAGATACCGTATATACTCGTGCCGTTGAAAGATCAAAAAATTGGCGACAGTTATATCAGGCAATTACCTTAATTGACTCAATCCCAACATCAGCAAGTGATACTAATTTTCGTGCTGTGGATGTAAAAAAACGTATTTTTAATGCTTATCACTCCAATCACAAAGTACTTAATAAATATTTGGTCCCTAGTGCGTATGGTTTGAGAGATAAGTATGTAGAGTTAGTCGCTCAGCCAGTCGAAGCAGTAGCTCCCATTGATTCTGATACAGATATTACACTGCCGCTGCCTAAAGTGGATCAATATATCTTTCATAATAACTTTGCAATTCTTGATCCAGAAAAATATCAGTCAAAGACAGTAGACGCGGCAGTAGATGAAATTACTGTAAGATTTCATGCCTTAAGTGAAAAGAAGCAGACGATGCAGTCACTTATTTTGCTTGCTGCTAATGTTGTTGATGAGGTTATGCCGTATGACTACATTGGTCGTGGAAGAGCAGCCGATACATTTAATCAGATTACTCAAATAATCGAGGCAGATGCTCTTGGAGTCTGTAGACATCAAGCACCGTTTCTTTACAGTATTCTTAACCGTTTGGGCTTTGATGCTCACCATGTCTGGCATGATTGGCAGGGTAGTATTTATGCGCATACATTGGTATATATTGCAGATACAAAGATTACTGCATTCATTAATCCAGGCTCATCAGATAGAAGTACAACATTTGTTCCTGCTAGAGAATATCCGACTAGTGCTATGCACTGGCGAATGAGAGATGAGCAGAATCAATGGCAACCAGCTCCTCAATTTGAGTCTGAACAAAAAAAACATCGTCCAGCTAGCAGAATAATTTCAAAATTGGTAACAATTTTTACTGGTAAAAAAAGCCTTAGTACCTTTGTGCATAGATAAGGATATCTTCCCTAGTCATCACTATCATTTCCGTTATAATACGGATGTATGAATCAGCAACTCACCATTTCCAACCTCAAAGTTTCAATTGAAGATACGGTCATTCTTAAAGGTATTTCACTAGCAGTGAAGCCTGGAGAAGTGCATGCTATTATGGGGCCAAATGGGTCTGGAAAATCGACCACAGCCGCAACTTTAGCTGGCCATCCAGCTTATGAAGTCATTGGTGGGGAAGTTACTTTGAATGGGACACCATTGCTTGAACTTTCACCTGACGAGCGGGCACAACTTGGTTTATTTTTAGCATTTCAATATCCTGTAGAAGTCCCTGGAGTTAAAGTTCAAAACTTCTTGCGTCAAGCTCATCAGGCTCGCTTTGCTGAAGATGAGAGTAAACAATTCAAAAAAGTGATCGACTTTCGAAAGCATCTCAAATCATTAGCAGCCGAGCTAAAAATTACTCCAGAACTGCTAACCCGTGGTTTAAACGAAGGTTTTAGTGGTGGTGAAAAGAAACAACTCGAAATTTTACAGATGGCAGTGCTCGAACCAACCTATGCAGTGTTGGATGAAACAGACTCTGGTCTTGATATCGACGCTATTAAAAAAGTAGCTGCCGGTGTTACAAAAGTCACCAAAAAGCATAAAACTGGTGTCTTAGTTATTACACATTACAAACGAATTCTTGAGTATCTTAAACCAGATTTTGTCCATGTGATGGTTAGAGGTAAGATTGTTAAGAGTGGTGGACCAGATTTAGTTGATAAGCTTGAAGCAGAAGGATATAAAGATTGGAACGAAGTCACACCAGCGTAAGCGGTGATTCAAAAGGAAACGTATGGCAGAAGTTCGAAACCCTCATCAATTAACTGAAAATGTAAAACTCTTACAGAAAGCAGTTGTTGTTCATAAAGGGAGAGTGTTATTGTTGCAGCGTGATGATACTGCATCCAGTCGTCCTTCAAAGTGGGACCTTCCGGGAGGGAATTCAGAGTGGCCAACCACTCAGCAGGCAAATACAACAAGCTTACATCAGGCAGATATTTCTAGAGAAATAAAAGAAGAGACGGGGATAACAGTTGTTCCTGGACACTTTAATCGTGATGCAATGGTGTACTTTGATACTACTTTTTATAATGAAGTGTTTACGGTTTTAACCGGTTGGGTAGCAGAGCTTCCATTTGATTTTGATGAATCTGAAGTGACACTCAGTGAAGAGCATACAGCGTTTGAGTGGGTTCCATTCGACGATGCCCGAGACTATGATTTTGATTACGGTAAAAACTTTATTGTGCCAATGCTTCGGAATGCACAAGAAAAATTTTCGGAGTAACCTCTTTAATGGCTCGATTTGCACAAAAAACTACCAGCGACTTTGAAGCCACCGATGCCTACGAGCATGGGTATGCCTTTCCAACTTCAGACTATACCCACATTACTAAGCCTGGTATTTCTGAAGGAGTGGTGCGAGAAATCTCTCACCTTAAGTCAGAGCCAGATTGGATGTTGAAACTTCGCCTCAAAGCCTTTACACAGTTTGAGGCTAAGAAAAACCCTCCTTGGGGAGCTGACTTATCTGCTATTCATTTCGATAAAATTCACTATTACCTACAAGCGAGCAAAGGTGAAGGAAAAAGTTGGGACGATGTCCCCGCTGATGTCAAAGAAACCTTTGAGCGTCTGGGTATTCCTGAAGCTGAGCGCGGCGTGTTAGCTGGTGTCAAAGCTCAGTACGATAGCGAAGTTGTGTATGGTTCACTCAAAGATGTCTGGGCAAAAGATGGCGTGATTTTCTTATCGATGGATGAAGGTTTAAAGAAATATCCAGAATTGGTACAAGAATACTTTGGAAAAATAATTCCTAGTGGTGATAACAAATATTCAGCTCTCAATACAGCTGCCTGGAGTGGGGGTTCGTTTGTGTATGTGCCCAAAGGAGTAGATGTAAAAATGCCACTGCAAACGTATTTCAGAATTAATGCTGAGAATGCTGGGCAGTTTGAGCGGACACTCATTATTGTAGATGAAGGTGCGAGTGTGCATTATATTGAAGGATGTTTTACTGCAGGGACTCAAATTACAACCAGTGATGGGTTAGTGGAAATAGAAGATATTAGCAAAGAATCAAAGGTACTTACTCATACTGGTACTTATAAATCTGTATACCACACTCAAGTGAGACCTTATTCGGGAGAACTATTTACTGTTTCAGTTACAGGACAGCCCGGAGAAACGATACAAGCAACAGAAGAACATCCATTCTTGGTAGTCAAAAGAAAATACAAGAATGAGCGAAACAAAGAATGGAAGAGTGAGTGGCTCCCAGTTAAAGACCTAAAAAAAGGTGACTATGTCTGTACCCCAATAGATCAAACAGAACAGGTACAAGATACGCTTTTATATGAAGTTCCGGTGGGAAATGGTAGATATGGTTGGCAGTTAGAAAAGTTGGAAATTCCTTGTAATAAAGACCTATTTAAGTTAATTGGATATTATCTGGCTGAAGGAAGTATTAGTGCTGGTTCATACTTAAACTTTTCCTTCAATAGTTCTGAAAGAGATTACATTGAAGAAGTTAAAAAACTTTTCTTCACTGTTTTTGGTGAGACAAGAGTTAGGGAGTTACACCATGAGAAAAATAATGGAACAAACGTAGTAGTCAGCTCGGTTAGGTTATGTCGATTTTTTGAGCAGTTTGGTGCACATTCAAGCAGTAAGACCATCCCAGAATGGGTCCTGCAAGAGTCTAATGGTAAGCAATCTTCATTAGTAGCAGCTTGGTATAAGGGTGATGGAAATTACTATCGAAGGCAGACTAAACATGGCTTTAAAGAAATGTTTAGAATTTCCACTACCTCAAAAACTTTAGCATTCCAGGGTAGGATGATACTAGCTCGTTTAGGTATGGCTAGTTCATTAAACAGTCAAGACAGAGGGTCTACAAACAGATTAACAATGTACAATCTAGTCATCGGTGGAGAATACATGATTCCATTTGGAAAAATTGTTGGTCAACCGATTCAGCCAAAAATCTGGAATAAGAAAAGAGCAACAGCATATTTTGTTGATAAAGGTTACTTATATGCACCAGTGAGAAAAATCGAGTCAGAAACGGTGAATAATATCTCTGTGTATAACTTTAGTGTTAACGATGACGAAAGCTATGTTGCAGGTGGAGTCGCAGTTCACAATTGCACCGCCCCCAACTTCAGCAGTGGTTCGCTCCATTCAGCAGTTGTTGAAATTTTCGTTAAAAAAGGTGCAACATGCCAATACACCACAGTTCAAAATTGGTATAAAAATGTTTTTAATTTAGTTACTAAACGAGCGTACGTTGAACAAGATGCCCAGATGATTTGGACGGACTTTAACATGGGTTCAAAAGTAACCATGAAGTACCCTGGATTTATTTTGGCTGGAAAGGGTGCCCGCGGTGAAACGCTCTCGATGGCCCTAGCTGGTGCAGGACAACATCAAGATACTGGATCAAAAGCAATTCATTTAGCTCCCTATACAAGCTCAACTATTATTTCAAAGTCGATTAGTAAAGATGGCGGACGGACTAGTTATCGCGGGCTTGTAAGTGTGGGTCCAAATGCACATCACTCGAAAAACACGGTTATTTGTGATGCATTACTTCTAGATGGGCACTCTCGTTCTGATACCTACCCAGTCGATAAAATTTTCAACTCGCAAGTCGAAGTGCAACACGAGGCCACTGTTTCAAAAATTGGTGATGACCAGCTCTTCTACCTAATGAGCCGCGGCATTACCGAAGAAAATGCTCGTAAAATGATTGTGAATGGTTTTATCGAAGATTTAGTTCGTAAACTTCCGTTGGAATATGCAGTCGAGATGAATCGCCTGATTGATCACGAAATGGAAGGGAGTATTGGCTAAGATGAAAACCGTTACTATTCCAAGAGATACCCACAAAGAAATCACGCTCAAAAATCCAGGTAAGTATGTAGTTGAACTTGTTGGACCTGGAGCTGAAGTCACTATTACTGGCGTTTGGGATGTGCGAGGTAGTGATAAAGTTTCGGTCGAAGTTATTATTCATCACAAAGCTCCAAATACCTTGGCAAATACCACACTGCATGGTGTTGGGCGAGATCAGGCAGCAGTCCGTTTTGTAGGTCGAATCATTATTGATCCTGAATGTGGAAATAGTAATTCATTTTTAACGGAGCGAGTTCTTTTGCTTTCTGATCAGGCCACTGCAGAGGCAATTCCCGATCTAGAAATTCTCACTGATGATGTGAAGTGCTCACACGCAGCTAGTATTAGTCGCATTCCGGAAGAACAGTTATTCTATCTTCAGAGCCGAGGAATTTCTCGCCAGCAGGCTGAAGATATGGTGGTTGAGGGATTTTTGGAACTCTAAAAAATGAATGTTATCACATTGTTCTTCAAGTCAATATACTGCATACTGACTATATGCTAAAAAAAGTATCGAAATTGTTTTTTGCAGTTACCTTGTCAGAATTGGCCGGAGTAGTGGGTGCTGTTTTTACCACAGCGGCAATTTCTTCCTGGTATGTATTTCTAAACAAACCATTTTTTTCACCTCCTAATTGGCTCTTTGGGCCAGTTTGGACAACATTATATTTTTTAATGGGAGTTTCTTGGTTTCTCGTGTGGATCCAGGGTTGGAAGAAGAGAAAGGTGCAAGTAGCCAGTTACTACTTCTTTGTTCAGTTGTTACTAAATACTCTTTGGTCTCTCTCATTTTTTGGACTCAGGTCGCCATTATTAGGTTTAGTAAATATTATTGTCTTATGGATTTTTATAGTTTTGACAATGAAAAAATTCCGACCACTATCAAAACTAGCTTTTTATTTGCTTATTCCCTATATTGCATGGGTTAGCTTTGCCTCACTCTTGAATGCAGCAATTGTAGTCTTGAATTGAGTACTGTGTAGTACTTTTTGTTGATCTAAACATCCTCGATAGGGATAATGATCGAATCTTCGCCAAAGTGTCCAATGACAACTTCAGTATATTGTGGTTCTCCATAGTGTCCTGGATATGGTGATTCCATAGAAATATATACTTCATTGCCTCTTCCACGAGTTCTGGCAGTAGGGTTTCTTTTTAGTAAACCAGTAAGTGCTTTGGGAGGAATATCCATACGATCTTGTTCAAAGATCATGTACTCATTAGTACCAGGGAATGGTTTAATTTGATTGGAGAGCATAAGAATTTCAACTCGCTGGTTTGGTGCATCACCTACTAGTCTGGCTCCCAAAATTTCGAGCTCAGGCCCTTTTGAGAACGTACTTCCTTGAAGGTCGGTGATGGTTTTTGAGTGATTTTGCATCATTTCGTTTTTAATTGCTGAAACAAAGGAGTCCTCTAAGAGGAAATCTGGGTATTGGACAAATGTTGGTGAATCAATAAATTTGATAATCTCTGCTTGGGTTTCATCTGCTTTTTCACTTGCCCAATCAATAACTTGTCGGTAGTAAATGACGCGAATAGCATGCATGAGTTCTGCTTGGGGGTGATTTTCTATGAGTTCGGAGCTAGCTGTTGTGTACATTCCAGCTAAGGCATTGAGTTCGTCGTCGTTAAGGGTATTAATAAAGGCTACTTTTTCTGGATCATGGACACGTCCTAAAAGTTGTTCTTTATGGTAGTTGGACATACAAACCTTTCACTCGGTTTGGGCAGGGGAGTTTAGAATACTGTTATGGTCCGAATTATACAGAAGTAGTGAGTAAAAGCAAGAAATCAGTTATTTAGAAGAATGTTACAATACAGCTATGTCTTTTCAACAAAACAGCAGAGATGATTTTCCAGTACTGGGAACTTCAGTCCATGGTAAACCACTTGTCTATTTGGATAACGCTGCTACTACTCAAAAACCCAATGTAGTTATTGATGCAATAGCAAACTACTATAAGCAGTCAAACGCTAATGTGCATCGTGGTGTTCACTCTTTGAGTGACAAGAGTACTCTTGCATTAGAGGAAGCTCGCAACACCATTACTCATTTTTTAGGAGCCAAAAATCAAGAATTAATTCTTACTAGAAATACTACTGAGGCCATCAATGGTGTGCTGTATGGTTGGGCACTTCACAATCTTACAAAAGGTGATGTAGTTGTAACTTCTCAGTTAGAGCATCACTCTAATTTTGTGGTTTGGCAGCAGGTTTGCAAGATGACCGGGGCTGAGCTGAAAGTAGTTCCAGTGAACGCAAATGGGGAGTTGGATTATGAATGGTTAGAGTCTCATACGCAAAAGGTAAAGCTGATGGCATTTACTTATGTTTCAAATGCATTGGGAACGGTGCTCGATGTTCAAAGGGTTGTCTCGGTAGCTCGGAACGTTGGCGCTCGAGTGTTACTCGATGGGGCTCAAGCAGTTGCACATATGCTAGTAGATTTTACAAAACTGGGAGTTGATTTCTTTGCATTTAGCGGGCACAAACTGTATGGCCCAATGGGCAGTGGCGGTTTGTTAGTTCGTCAAGAGTTACTTGATAAAAACGAGATGCATCCATGGCTTTTTGGAGGCGGTATGATTGCCGAAGTACATGCAGATCATACGCTGTTTCATGATGATCCAGTCGAACGTTTTACCGCTGGAACTCCAGATGTAGCCAGTGCAGTTGGACTAGCTGCTGCTTGCGAGTATCTTACAAACATTGGTATGGAAACTGTTGCCCAACATGAGGCTACATTAGTTGCGTATGCACTCGAGAAGTTGGCCCAGATTCCAAGCGTAGAAATTTTGGGTCCTCTTACAAATAGGGTTGGTTCTGTTTCGTTTTTATATGCTGGCGTCCATGCCCACGATGTGGCACAGGTTTTAGATAGTCAAGGTATTGCAGTTCGCTCTGGTCATCACTGTACTATGCCACTGCATCTAGCTCACGATTGGATTGCAACTACACGAGTGAGTTTTGCGATCTATAATACGAAAGCAGATGTTGATACACTTATTACTGGATTTGAAAAAGTTAGCCAAGTATTTGGCAAGTAAACACTATTATGACTGAAGATCTCTACCAAGAGGTGCTCTTGGAAGCAGCCGAAAATCCTCAAAATTATGGAACGCTAACAGACCCCGATTTTGAGTTCCAGGGATACAATGCCTCGTGTGGTGACAAAATTACGGTCCAACTCAAACTTGATTCAGAAGAAAAAGTAACCGAAATTGCTTGGCAAGGTGATGGTTGCATTATTTCACAAGCTGCCATGAGTGTTGTTTCAGAAGCGGTTAAAGGTAAAACATTGTCACAGATACAAAAACTTGGTTTAGCCGATGTTCTTGGACTTTTACACTTCGATACCATTTCGCCAGGACGCATAAAATGTAGTATGCTGGGTCTTGGAAGTATTTGTAAAGCTATTGAGGAAGTTGCATGAACGAGCAAAAAAAGTATCCTGAGTTAGAAACACTCACGCTAAAAGAAGAAAAATTATCAATTACGCAGTTGGCGGATAAGCTGAGAGCTGTGATGGAAGCAAATGATTTTGAAGCAAAGAATAAAGCTGCACAAGTTGCTAAGGATGTAGAAGCTGCAGAAAAAAAAATGGCTGAGGAGGCTGAAGCAGCAGCAGAACAAGAAAAAATAACAGCAGTTGAGGCAAGAGTAAAGTCAATAATGACCCGAGCTAAAGAAATTATTGGTACTGCAGGAATGAGTGGAAAAAATTTAGATTTTTTTGAAAGAGAAGGTCAGATTGATGAAAACAGTACGAGCCAAAATTTTACCAATGCAACTATTCGAATAACTCTAAAATCGAATGGTACTGAGGACTCAGTTCGAATTAACATGAGTAGGCCTTCATCAGAAATAGATTGCATTTTAGTTGATTCTGAGCAGTCTGGAATTTCTTACGAAGAACATAAGGACGGATCTTGGAGAAAAATTCCTGATTCAGATGAATGGCGGTTTAGAGGGGAAAACTTGCTGCTTTTAGAACAAGAAATGGCCCAGATTGCTGAAAGTCTTGATACTTACGAAGAACTTCTCCAATTACTAGATGAATAATTTACTCATTACACTCATTGATCTCAAGACAGTACCTATGATACAAAAGGCAGTACCATGCATATCTTTGTAGGCTCACATAATCCAGTTAAAATTAATGCCGTGACGGTGGCGGCCAGTGACACTTGGTCAGCAGCTACCGTGAAAGGTTTTGATGTTCCCAGTGGTGTGAACGAACAGCCATTGGGTGACGAGATGACTAAGCAGGGTGCCTTGAATCGCGCAAAGGCGGCGTTAGAGGATGGCTTGGCAGAGTTCGGTGATGCTCTCGAAGATGAAGAAGTTTTAGGAGTCGGACTCGAAGGTGGAGTGACTGAGATGTTTGGCCAAATGTGGTCAACTGTTTGGGTAGTAGTTGCTGACCGAGATGGCAACATCGCTGAGGCAAATGGAGCCCGTTTTGTTGTTCCAGAAGTTGTAGCTACTAAAATTAGAAATGGTGAGGAGATGGGTCCAGTTGTGGCTCAAATAACAGGTCACCGTGATGTCAGAAGGAAACAAGGATTTATTGGGGTTTTAACGAATGGGTTTGTCGATAGGACCGAAGAATATTCTGGAATAGCAAAAATGGCACTCGGAGTGTGGTATGGTCGAAATTGGCAAGATGGACTGAGCAACCAGGAAGAAAACTAACACAACCTAGAAAGATATATGCCACCACAACAATGTACCGCCAAGCTTGAAGAGCGGATCATGTATAACGAAAAATTTATGTTGGTTACCTTTGAGTTGGTTGAACCAAGTACCCTAGAATTTAAAGCTGGACAATATGTTTCGATTCAAGTTGATGAAGCAGGTACTCGTCGAAGTTACTCGATTGCAAGTCGGCCCGACATAGATCATGGATTTGAGTTAGCAATTGATGTCAGCCCAGCTGGAGTTGGGGTGCAATTTTTGCAGTCAATTCCCTTAGGTACAGAAGTTTCAGTATTGGCACCACTAGGAACATTTGTGATTGAAGATGATCCAACTGAAGAAGCGATTGTTCTGGTGGGGACAGGTTCTGGTATTGCTCCACTTAGATCGATAATCTTTGATTTACTTCAAGTAAAACAAGAAAAAAGACCGATTACTTTGCATTGGGGACTTCGCTATGTTGACTCACTATTTTGGGAGAATGAGTTCCAAGATTTAGTTGAACGTTTTCCTAATTTTCATTTTCATCCCGTCATTTCGAGAGCTGTTGATGGTTGGACACTTTGCAGAGGGCGCGTGACTGATTGTTTAAGTACTCACGAATTAGTACCAAATGCGGGGTACTATTTATGTGGTGGCAAACCAATGATCGAAACGGTGGTAACATTGCTTACAGATAAAGGGATAGCTCCAGAACACATCCATCATGAAAAGTTTTTTTAATAACAAGTAAAAAAAAGTATATACAGGAGGCTTTATGGCAGAAGACACAAATACAGTGAAAACAGTTCACACTGATGATAAGACGGTGCAAACAAAAATGGTTGGTAAGTATAAAGTCGAAGTCATTCGAGACAAATGTATAAGTGCTGGTAGTTGTGTAGCAATTGCTCCGGGAGTATTTGAGTTAGACGAAGAAGGTATTGCCATCATTTTGTCACAAGATGGAAATGACGATCAGACCAAGCTTTTAGCTGCTCAAAGTTGCCCCACTGCTGCGGTAATTGTGACCGATATTGAGACAGGTCAACAAGTATGGCCTCAATAGTTTTTACATTTGATTATAGTAAGTGCCCTCTGTTTCTCTGCATTTTACCAGGTGACATGGTTAGTAATTGTGTGATATATAAGGATAACGTATGAAAAATATGCCACTCTTAGTTGGAACCATTGTTATAACCCTCTTAATGATCTTTGGGGTTACGCTCATGTTTTCTGGTGACCAGAATGCTACTGCAGGAAGTGACACGGTTCTCGAAGAATCAGTCCTCGTTAATGGTTCAGAAAATGTGAAAGGTGCTACTGAGTCGGCACAAGTCACCGTTGTTGAATTTAGTGATTTTCAGTGTCCGGCTTGTAAGTCCGCACAGCCTCTTGTAACTCAGCTGATGGCTGAGTATGGTGAAAACGTTCGATTCATCTATCGGCACTATCCATTGGTGAGTATTCATCCTAATGCGCAAGCTGCAGCGGTTTTCGCAGAGGCAGCTGCTGATCAGGGAAAATTTTGGGAAGTACACGACCTTCTATTTGAGAAACAATCAGAGTGGAGTGGTAGTACAAATGGTGCTGAGCTACTCCAAACATTCCTAAGCTATGCTCAGGCTCTAGAGCTCGATACAGCTAAGCTTGAAGAACGAATGAACGAACCATCAATACTCGAAGTGATCCAGAGAGATGTAAGTGACGGTAATACAGCCGGCATTTCAGGAACACCGACATTCTACGTGAATGGAGTACAAACTTCTGCCCCGCAGCTGCTCTCGGCTGTTGAAACTATAGTAACAGGTAGTTCGGAGTCAACGGAATAAAGAGACTTCGAAAGATAGTAGAAAAGAAGGGCATAATGAAAAAAATTTCGCCATATATTTTCCCAGCATTAGTTCTGGGTGTGGTATTTTTACTCGTTTTCAGGTGGTACAACATGCGCGCCGAACGAATGGAAGCAGGTCTGTTGAGTGAAGGGGTAATTATTGAAAACCTTTCCGAGGAGCAAGTGGCCGAGCTTGAAAGTATTGGAGATTATACAACTGCTGAGATGGAAGGTACTTCTGAAGATTCATCGGGTGTTGTACGATATGAAGTTGCTGATGATAAAGTTACGTTTACTGTATCTGCAACTCTTCCAGAAAATGAGGGTACAAATTACCAAGTATGGCTCAAAGAAGTTGATTCTGAAACAACACGTCATGCATTTGATTTACAGATGAAGAAAGGTGGTTATGTTGGCAGTGCAGCCTTGTCGGCTGACCTTTTGCCACTCGAAGTTGTAGTGAGAGATGAAGCCACACTTCTTGACTCAGAATCAGAGGTATTGTTACACACAATATTGGCAGCACCAGAGGCAACAGAATAAATTGCTTCTTGATGTGCACGCCGAGTGTGCTAGACTGTTAAAAAGTGAGTGTGCCAGAAACACAAGCAAAAAACTTGATCGGCACTAAAAAAGTAGTAAATATCCGCATCTAATAAGCGGAAGAAAAATAAAGGAGCATTATGAACGCATTCAGTTACACAAATGCTAAGGGACAAAAGTATTATCTTCACACCAAAGAGGTTACCCTCAAGAATGGTCGTATTCAAAGAATCTACTTCTTCGCTCGCGATATTCGTGAAGGGTCACTCGAAGCTGTTCCAGCTGGTTACGAGGTTATGGAAACCAAGAGAACCAACATGCCTGTTCTTAAGAGATCAGACAAAGACAAAAAGTAAATATCTTTTAAAATAAAACTGAAATCCCCTCGAGATTCTCTCGGGGGGATTTTAGTTTCTAAAAGTCACAGAACTACGCTAAAATACCACTATGAGTACAACGATTACAGAAGCACAGGTGATGGAGCGACTTTCAACCGTTCTCGATCCAGAACTACACATCGATATTGTGAGTATGGGTTTAGTGTATGGAGTTGATGCTCGTGATATTCAGACGTCTGAAGGCACAAAACCTTGGGTGCATGTACTGCTGACACTCACCACTCCAGGTTGTCCGCTGGCGGGAATGTTTGACTCTCTTATTAAGGATGCGCTTGATGGCCTACCAGGTCTTGATGTCAATCGAGATGTCACGGTCGAACTTACTTTTGACCCTCCTTGGGTTCCTGATATGATGACTGAAGAGGCTCGAGCAGAGCTTGGCTTTGATTAATTTTTACGAGAGTGGTCTAAGGGCCGCTAAATAGAGGCAGAAAGAGGTAATATACTATGACAGTACATATTGGCACCGACCATCGGGGATTTAAGTTAAAAGAATGGCTCAGAGAAGAGTTGGCAACGCTTGGTCACGAAGTAATTGACCATGGCGCGACCGTATTTAATCCAGATGATGATTATCCAGATTATACTTTTCCTGCAGCTGAAGCTGTGGCAAGTAGTGAGGATCCTCAGACTATGGGAATAGTACTGTGTGGTTCGGGTGTTGGCGCAAGCATTGCCGCCAACAAAGTCGATGGAATTCGGTGTGTGTTAGGTTTTAAACCCGATCAAGTTTCTCATGCTCGAAAGTCAGACAACTGCAATGTCTTAGCTTTGGCAGCTGACTATCTGAGAGATGAGCAGGCACTGCAGATGGTGACCGTCTTTCTAGATACTCACTTTTTTTCTGAGGCAGAAGATGTTCGTAGAATTACTAAAATTTCAAAGAAAGAAGCACCTTCAGAAGGGTAATAGAGAGAGAACTATGAGAATACTTCCCAGCATTTTGAGTGATCAGTCAGAAGTAGTGGCTCACCAGCTTGAGCTGCTCCACTCCCTTAGTAGTGAGTATGAGGTCGATGCAGTGCAGATGGATATACTTGACGGTGAGTATGCTGACAACGTCACTATTTCACCGCTCGATTTGTACGGATTCAATTTCAAGGATCTTAAAGTTGATCTTCACCTCATGACCATTGAGCCGCTCGATTATGTCTACGAGGCAAAGGAATTAGCAGACGAAGTTGCTTTTAACATGATTATTGGACAGGTCGAACGGATGTCATCACAAGAGGATTTTGTTCAGGAGGTAAAGAAGCAACATTGGCTGCCAGGTCTTTCACTCGATGCCTATACTCCAGTTGAAGAACTTTCCCGTCGCGCCCTTGAAGATGTCCGAGTAGTGCAAATCATGGGTATTCAGGCAGGATTTCAAGGTCAAAAATTTATCGAACATACCTATAAAACGATTGCTGATGCACGAGCCTTACTTGATCAAGTTAACCCAGATATTGAGTTGATTGTTGATGGGGGCGTCAAGCCAGTTCACCTTTCTAAACTTGAAGAACTGGGTGTTGATACAGTAGTGGTTGGCAGTGTATTGTGGAACACGAAAGATATTGAGGCAGCATTCGATTCGTTATATGACGGGATGATGAAATAAGGGTTGTACTGCACTAGAAAAAGGACAGAAATGAAAACTTCGATTAAAATTCCAAAGCCACAGCGACAATGTACAATCGAGAACATTGCCATTTTTGGGAGTGCTGATGTTGATGAAAACCATCCGCTCTATAAAGATGTTTTCAAAGTTGCTCGCTACCTGGCTTATCATAACTACACCATCGTTAATGGTGGTGGCCCAGGAGTAATGGACGCAGCCACCAAGGGAGCTGAATCAGCCGATGGCGACACCTTAGTAGTCACCTTTTACCCAACAGACATGCCCGAATTTGAAGGTCGTTTTACCGAAAATGAAGCCGATGTGGAAATCAAGACATCAAATTATATTGAGCGAATGTTTGGCCTAATGGATCACGCTGATGCCTTTATTTGTTTCGAAGGTGGAACGGGTACGCTGAGTGAGTGGGCAACTGCATGGCTGTTGGCTCATCTCTACTACGGCAATCACAAACCATTGATTTTATATGGCGAATTTTGGCACGATTTACTTCGAGTCGTTAACGATCATTTCTTTGTCGGTGAAAAAGAGGCTAAAGTTTATAAGATTGTGACAAATGAGGACGAGATGATCGCAGCTCTGAAAGAATTTTCCGACGAATTAGCTGACAGATGTGGTTTGCCTGCTCGAGCTCCAAAAAAGTAACAATACTACTCTTTGAAAAGCAGTGCCTACCTGTAGTACACTAAGGACAGTACGTAAAGAGAGAGAAGTACCTGCCCATGTACGACATTATCACTATTGGTTCATCTGTTGTAGATATTTTTGTGGTATCAAGTAATTTTCATGTTAGTAAAACAGATCAAGGTGTTGAGCTTTGCCAACGCTATGGCGCTAAGCTTGACGTCGAGAGTTTTACTATTCGAAGTGGCGGCGGTGGTAGCAATACAGCCGTTGGGTTTGCTCGTCTTGGCTTCAGAGTTGCAGCGGTGAGTGAAACAGGCAAAGATGATTTTTCTAAGATTGTATTAGATGATCTTCATAAGAATAAAGTAGCCACCAATTTAGTGGTTCAAGAACGGAAAGAAGAAACGGGGGGATCTGTGGTCCTCATCGGACGAGATGGCGGTCGAACAATCTTGGTACATCGAGGAGCATCAACAATGCTTGATCCAAAGGACTTACCACTCGAACATATTGGTCGAGCGCGGTGGATTCACCTGTCGAGCCTTTCTGGTCGATTAGATACGCTCACTACACTTTTCAAACACTTAGCAAAGTACCCGAGGTATAAGCTTTCTTGGAATCCTGGTGGTAAGGAGTTGGCACTTCTCAAGACAAAACAAATTCATATTACAGCGGTGCCGGCTGAGGTTTTTTCTGTGAATAGGGAAGAATGGAACCTTTTAAAAGGAGTTCGTGATCAAATAGTTGCCAATGTTCCTCAAATTGTGATTACAGAAGGTAAAAAAGGATGCGAAGTCATCATAAAAGGAGTTTCGCGTCACTTTCCAAGTAAATCAGTCAAATCCATTGATGATACCGGAGCTGGGGACGCTTTTATTACTGCCTATGTTGCCGCTCAGTTGCGCGGTCAATTACCCGAAACTGCTGTGGCATGGGCTGTGGCAAATGCAGCTTCTGTGGTTCAAGATGTTGGTGCTAAACCTGGTTTACTTCGTTTAAGAGATATGGAAAAAGTAAAAAGTGTGTCATAATGAAAGAACTATGAAAAGATATTTACTACCTATTGTTATACCCGTGTTATTTGCTATTTTCTCTTTTGTGCTTCCAACAGCCGCATTCGCTCAGGGACTGGAAGTGACGACTATTGGTGGTATTTCTACCGGTGGTTCTTTATCAACTTGGGCACATGAAGGATACAATCCACTTCTGGTTGGTACGGCTTCAGGTTCAGCTATAGTATCATTTGATATTGATTCAGTATTGGCATCTACCACTTCTGCTGTAGATGGATCTTGGCAGTATCAACCGACGTCAGTTTCGACAGCTGGTTCATACGAAGTCTCAATTTCATCTGGTACAGAAAGTATACTGTTTACTTTAACGGTTGCTGACCCAAGTACAGACAGCGCTACTACTAAAGGGGGAGAGAGTATCGAGATTCCAGAAGAACTTCCACAGACAGGCTCTGACGACATTCTCCTTATTTTAGCTGGAGGCATGTTTTTAATTATCACCGGTCTCTATGCTGGTGCCCATTTTGCTGGATATTTTTCAGAGAAGTAGCAACAAACTAGATAAGAAACCCATTAACCTATGAGTGATTATAAAGAAATCCTAGAGAAAGAGATTCAAGAACTCAAGGATACAGTTGCTAGTGTGACAGATTTACCTGAAGAAATGCGTTCTAAGGTCAACAAGGATATTGTTGCACTCGAGAGAAGTGTGGCGTTGGGTAGCTATGACGAAAAATATGAAAAAGTTTCTCGGTACATCGAATGGGTGTTGAAAGTTCCATGGAAAAAAGAGACTCAAGATACGCTCGATATTCAAAAAACGATAGAAATCTTTGAGAAACACCACTACGGAATGTACGATGTAAAAGATCGTTTTCTTGAGTACGTTTCAGTTTTAAAACTTCGAAACCAAAACTTTGGTGACGGTGAGTTTAGAGCTCCCATTTTATTGCTTGTTGGTCTAGTTGGTACCGGTAAAACTACTTTTGCAATCTCATTGGCCGAGGCTTTGGGCCGAGAACTAGTTAGAATTCCTTTTGGAGGTATGGGTTCGGCAAAAGAGTTGCGTGGCAATTCTCGGCTCGTTCTCGGTGCTGAACCAGGCAAGATTATTAAAGGCATCTGTGATGCAGGAGTCCGGAATCCAGTCATTCTTTTAGACGAAATTGATCGTGGGAGTGAAGATGCCAACAAAGATATTATGGGTGTGTTGGTTGAGTTACTCGACCCAAGTCAAAATGTGGCTTTTAGAGATGAATTTATTGATTACCCAGTTAATTTATCGCACGCTATTTTTCTGGCCACAGCTAATAATACGGTCGCTATTGCTACCGCTGTGATGGACCGTATGGAAAAAATCACCATGCCATCATATACCGATCACGAAAAGATTGTGATTGCTCAAAAATACATTCTTCCTGGACTTATAAAAGAAGCTGGACTTAAACCGGAACAACTAGTAATTGCCGATGATATCTGGCCAAGCATTACTCGACCACTTGGATATGATGCTGGTATACGTACGTTGCAGCGAACGCTGCAAGGAGCTGTTCGTAAAGCTGCCAGAATTATTGTCGAAAAGGGGTATTCAGAAATTGTAATTACCATGGATAATAAGAAAATTTTCCTTCCACAGTACTAATTTCTATATTTCTTGAGTTAAACTCATTTTTTTCAGGCTTTATGGTAGGATAGACACATGAATAGTGATCTTAGCTCAGTTGCAACGATTCAGAAGCTTCAAGAGGTGCTAGAGGCTTCATTTGCTCAGTTGCCACTCGTTTCAACAGCTGCTGAAGTTATACCTGGAGAAGGTCCAGAGACAGCTAGAGTATTCTTTATTGGAGAGGCTCCGGGATATCACGAGACGGTAGAAAGACGCCCTTTTGTAGGTCGTTCTGGAAAATTGTTTCGTAAAGTGATGACTGAGGTAGGCTTACAAGAAAAAGAAGTCTACATCACCAATATTGTTAAAGCTCGGCCACCAGAAAATAGGGACCCTTCTCCTCAAGAAATAGTGGCATATAAACCCTATTTGGATAGAGAAATCGAACTTATTAAGCCTCGGTTGATTGTGACCCTTGGGAGATTTAGTATGGCCAAGTTTTTGCCAGATGTAAAAATTTCTCAAGTACATGGTCGATTGCATCGAGTTACATGGAATGGTTCAACGCAATATGTATTGCCAATGTATCATCCAGCAGCAGCGCTGCGTGCTACAAAAGTTAAGAACTCTTTTACTGCAGATTTTGGTAAAATACAGAAGATCATCGCATGGGTAGATGAACAAAAAACCACAAAGAACCTTTCTGAGGAAGTAATTACTCATCTTTTTTAAGAAATGCCTACACAACAGTTATGAAGCTACTTTTACTTTCTATTCCACTTTTAGTCACTCTCTTTGGTTTTGGTATTTATAAATTTCAAGATGGTAAAGGGCGGGAAATTTTTCGCTTAGATTTAGTACAGTTTATGTACCTCTTTGTACTGACTCCTACGCTGTACGTATGGATGAAGTCATTCCTCTTTTATTTACTTCGAAGTGAGCTAGCTTTTCAACTTAATATGACTGGTTTATTTGTTATTGATACTATTTTTTCAGTTTTAGCTTTTTTTACCTTTGCAGCTTTGGCGATGCACTCACTTACTAAGACGTTTTGGTTAAAACGAACGCATGATCCCGAGTTTGACGTATATCATCTTTCGGAATACTTTCACTTACATTGGACGCATATTGTGATTTGGTCTGGTGGAATGACACTTATGGCTTTTATTGCACTGGTAAATATCTTTATTCCTTTTCAGGGAATGCATATTGTGTACCAATTTTATGGATTACTTGGCGGTGGTATATTCTTTGGTTTGCTTACTTTTATTGGAATCTGGGGTTCAGATCCAGGCCAAGGAAACTTCATGCAAATTATGAAACTGCTCTTGATCATTATCTTTGTTTTCCACGTTATCTTATACTTTGTATTTGATCCACCGTTTAGACAAGCACATGGTGCTTACTGGTTTTCACTCTTTCTTTTCCTGAGTGCTTCGGTAGCTTCATTTTTCTTTGATAAATCTGCTCATGCAAAGAAGGTTAGGGGTCTTTGGTTACATGTTGGGTGGGGTGATAACATTCAATTGTTTCCTCTCCCTAAAAAACGTAAAAACAAAAAGTAATAGCTATTCTTACAGAAAAGGAATATATATATGAAAAATTTAAAAATTGTACCGCTCGGCGGAATGGGGCATGTAACGCAAAACATGTTCTTGTATGAATATGAAGATGAAATTTTAATTGTTGACTGTGGAATCGGCTTTCCAGACACTCATATGCCTGGTGTTGATATCCTCATTCCAGATACAAGCTATTTACTTAAACGCCTAGAAGAAGGTTCAAAAATTGTGGGTATGATTTTGAGCCATGGACATGATGATCATATTGCGGCTACGCCATACATCATGCCAACGCTGCCAGAATTTCCAATCTTTGCGTCTCCTTTAACTGCAGGTTTTGCAGAACAGCGTATGAGTGATGGTAAAGTCAACAGAACAATTACTACTATTAAGGGCTCCGAATCATTTGAAATCGGTACCCATTTTTCAGCCTATCTAATTCCTGTCACTCACTCAGTTCCTGACACTCGCCACATTGTGATCGATACCCCAGAAGGATTGGTATACCATGGCAGTGATTTCAAACTTGATCAAGCTCCAGTTGATGGAATTAAAACAGACATGGCTGCGATCGAAGCTCTCAAGGATAAAGAAGTTCTTTTGATGCTTATTGATTGTCTCAGAATTGAGTACGATGAGTGGGTCGAGTCAGAGTCAACCGTTGGTCCTGCCATCGAAGAAGTCATGGAGCAGACTCACGGTAAGTTTGTGATGACCCTCATGAGTTCTCACTTGCATAGAATTCAACAGACAATTAATGCAGCTAAAAAGTATAACCGTAAAGTAGTATTTATTGGTCGAAGTGTTGAGCAAAATGTCGAAGTGGCTCTTCGCCTTGGTAAGTTAGAAATTCCAGAAGGTCTTAAAGTCGACAAGAAACACATCGAACAAGTTGCTGACGATGATCTCTGTGTGATTGTGGCAGGAAGTCAGGGACAAGAAGGATCCTCACTGATGCGTGCCGTTTTTGGTGAACACAGAATTTTGCACATCAAGCCACAAGATACCGTCGTCTTTTCGGCAGATGCGATTCCAGGAAACGAACTTACGTTCTACGGAGCCATTGATGAACTTTCACGAAATAATGTCCAAGTGGTGTATCCAGCCATTAACCACGGGCTTCACAAATCTGGTCATGCCAGTTTGCCAGAACAGAAAGCTATTGTTGAAGCAGTCAGACCAAAGTATTTAATGCCAGTTGGTGGTGCAGATCGACACAGAGTCTTGTTTTACCATAAAGTTGCTGAAGCACTTGGCTATGATGAGAATACTACATTGTTACCAGAAAGTGGTGAAGTGCTCGGTTTCTCAAATAGAACCTTTAGTGTTGTTGACCAAATTACTCTGAAACCTCAAATCATTGATGGATTAGGTATTGGCGATGTCGGTCCAATTGTCTTGGCTGATAGAAAAGCCTTGGGACAATCAGGAATTGTCGTTGTGGTTTTACCACGGAGAAAATCTGAATTTGATCTGGGACACATGCAAGTTATTTCAAAAGGGTTTGTGTTTATGAAGGACGCGGACGAAGTAGTTGAGTTCATTAAGACTGAATCAGCCAAGATTGCTAGCTCTAGAGAATATAAGAATGATGAGCAACTCAAGCGATTAATCGAGAAACGCCTTTCACGCAAGCTCTATAAGATTATTCGTAGAGAACCATTGATTGTTCCCGTCATTCTCGATTTATAATAAATGAAGACAGAAGCTGGGATTGTCTCTTGAGGTGTCCCTAGGGTATAGTAGAGTTTAGAGTAGTGAGACTAAGTCTGGTATTGACAAAGATCATTACATCCTATAATATTTAATTGTAGCGGATAGTTAGCTAAAGATATGGGTAGACGTAAAAAAAGATCAGCACTGCAGTTAGCACTCAAACCAGAGACAGTGCATGCAATTTTGGGAACTATTTTTGTAGCTATTGGCATTATTCTGGTTATTTCCTTTACGGGGCAGGGAGAGTTGCTCTCTCAGCTCAATGAACTTCTCAAGCTAAAGATTGGTTTTTCCTCACTTTTACTGCCATTTGTATTTGTTTCTGCAGGCATGATGCTCTTTAGAGCTAAGTGGGCTTGGTCAAGGCCAAACGTATTTCTTGGTGCTTTGCTGGTGTTACTTGGCTTTTTAGGAGCTTTTAGGACTGGAGAGATCGGAACTCAGACAGCTCAAAATGTTGGAGACCTTATTTCCCCGGCTGGCACTTTTGTCTTATTTTTTACCATTGCTGTGGTAGGTTTCTTTATTTTGACTCAATTTTCTCTCAACGAAATTGCTGAGCTCAAAGAACTCTTCTTTCCAGAGAAAAAGAAACCACTTAAAAAATCCAAGCAGAAGGATCAAACTGATATTACAGATGTAGATATTAAAAATGCTAAGGGATTTTCACTCCCTAAACTCTCAATTTTTTCTAAGAAAGAAGATAAACCTGGATTTAGTATTAACTCGGGTGCGGATATTGCGCAAGCTGAAGAAGTTGTTGGCACAGCTGTTGTTCCAGAAGGAAGTAGCTCAAAAACTGACGGTTCTTCAGAACTCAACCTAGCAGATACCACGCTTCAACCCACTGCTGACTCTTTAGTTTGGGAGTACCCACCGTTGTCACTTCTTTCTAACTCTGAGGGTGGTGAGGCCAATCGCGGTGACGTGAACGCAAATGCAGATGTGATCGAAAGTACGTTGGCATCATTTGGTATTAAAGCTGAAGTGAAAGAAGTTAACTATGGACCTTCGGTTACTCAATATGCACTCGAAATTTCTCGAGGTACTAAACTTTCAAAAATTACTGGGTTAGCTACAGACCTAGCACTTGCCCTTGCTGCACCTGGTGGACAAATAAGGATTGAAGCACCAATTGCAGGTAGGTCTCTGGTCGGAGTTGAGGTGCCTAACTACTCAGCTCAATATGTGACCCTCAAAAAGATGCTTGGCAGCAAAGCTATGAAGCAGCATCCATCTAAACTAGCTGCAGCTTTAGGTATTAATGTGGCTGGTAAGCCGGTTATGATCGATATTGCTAAAATGCCTCATTTGTTGATCGCAGGTGCTACTGGCTCTGGTAAATCGGTGGCCGTTAATACCTTTTTGACGTCAATGCTTTTTAGAGCTAGCCCAAGTGAAGTTAAACTTATTCTAGTCGATCCAAAACGGGTCGAGTTGACTGGATATAATGGTATCCCGCATCTACTCGTTCCTGTGATTGTAGAACCGAAAAAGGTGGTCTCAGCTCTGAAATGGGCCACTGACGAAATGGAACGCCGCTACAAACAATTGGCCGAAGTTGGAGTGCGTAACATCACTGGATTTAACGAGTTAGCAGGCTATGCAGCCATGCCAAATATTGTGATTGTGATTGACGAGCTAGCCGATATCATGCTCTTTGCTCCAGGGGAGGTCGAAGAAAGTATTACTCGAATTGCCCAGATGGCTCGAGCTGTCGGAATTCACTTAGTGTTGGCTACACAACGACCTTCAGTAGATGTTATTACTGGTCTGATCAAAGCTAATATTCCAGGTCGTATTTGTTTCAATGTTTCGTCTATGACTGATTCTCGAGTGGTCTTAGATTCACCTGGTGCCGAGAAGTTACTTGGTAAAGGTGACATGCTATTCCAGCCACCTGATCAGGCTAAGCCACTGCGTGTGCAGGGCACCTATGTTTCTGACCAGGAAATTAAATCATTGATCGACTTCATTAAGTCACAAGGTCAAGCTCCGCAATACGAAGAAGACATTACTAAATATAAAGTCAATGTCGGAGGCGGGGGTGCTGGCGGCGATGCAAGTGATAGAGATGAGTTATTTGATCAAGTAGTCCACTATGTTGCTCAACAGCAAAAAGGTTCTTCTTCAATGATTCAGCGAAAATTCTCCGTTGGGTACAATCGAGCTGCCCGAATTTTAGATCAACTGTATGTTGCTGGAATGGTTGGTCCGCAAGAGGGTAGTAAACCTAGAGAAGTTAATATGCCAGCAATTTCAGAGTATATGGTTAATAATAAAGCTGAATAAACATTTAGCAGAAAGGACCTGTATGCACAAAAACAAGAAGATGATACTTTTTGGTGTAGTGCTGGTGTTAGTGTTATCACTTGCGACCACGTTTTTAAAAATGAGGCGGAGTGGTGTTTCCTTCATGAATGAGTATGATGAAAGCTTCATGGGAATGCCTTCTCGGGATGGAGGAGGAGCAGTTGTAGAATCGATGCCGATGGTGGATGGATTTTCGAACTCAAAGGTTGCGATTCAAGCTGAACCAATGATGGGCGGTACCAGTATGCCCTATTACTATCAAGATGACTTGGGATTAGATGTTGAAAATAGATTGTATGATCGTTCTGCAAACTATAGTGTTATTGTGGACGATGTCCAAGGGTATATGCGCTCAATGCGCGAGTATATTCTCAGTGTCGATGGCGTAGTATTAAATGACAACTTTTCACAAGGTTCGCGATGGAACTCTGGAAATCTATTTGCAAAAGTACCGGTCGAAAAATTCAGTGAGGCCAGTACTCGTGTGACTGAAAATGTTAAAGAAATTTTCAACAGTAGTAGCAATTCGAGTGATGTAACTGGTTCACATGTTCGTGCCAGTGACAGAGTCAGTGAGACCGAAGTGATGCTAGCTGAAACGCAAGCTGACCTTGAAGTAGCCCAAACAAATCTTGAGAAGGCAGAGTCTGGTTCTGTGCAGTGGCGTCAGTTTCGAACTGAAGTTATTCAGCTTGAAAATAGGGTAAAGATGTATGAGTCTCAACTTAAGCAGTATCGAGCAAGCGTTGATAGTATCGAGACGCAGGTGGAGTATGCCACCATCTCAATCTCTGCTTCAGATAGCAAACGCTACTTTGATCCTAATAGCGAGCTGAGTATACGAGAACATCTGACCAGAGCTTTAGAGTCATTGGGGTATCATGGATACTTCTTAATTACCTTCTTGATCTGGGTGGCTGTGTACTCGGTACTTTGGGTACCACTCTTGTTCATACTTAATTGGTTAAAGAAAAAGAAATAATAGGCATGTAAGACCAGGCCGTCTGGCTTGGTATGTTAGTGAAGGTGGCGTAGGACAAAGGTCTGCGCCACCTTTATTTTTCTTGCCTTTTGAACGGTGATAGAGTATCTTATTGTTCTGGATTAGTACCAACAATCACCAGTATGTCAGAATCAGGTAAGATTTCCCCTTTGGGGAGGGCCCCAATTTCACCACCTATGGTGGCCTGAAGGGATTCAGTTGCTTCTTTATTTCCACCTGTAATATCAACAATTAGAGTTTCTTGATAGGTGGTTTTCTCGGCTGATTGTCGACTTACTACCGTGAAGTTTTCGAGTGAAGATACAATTTTGTCTTCAATAGCCTTGGTAATACCAGTTGTTTCAGATCCATTTAGTAAAGTAATAGTTAGTTTTTTCTCTATGACGGGTGTTTCAATTGGTTTCTCCACTACTTCTTTTGGATTTTCGGGAGTAAGTGTGGTTGCTGTCGGGTTAGTATTAATAGAAGTGACATCAATAATTTTTCCAGTTGAAGGTCTATAGAGAATAGCTTTACCAGCATCAATATAGATGAGAACTTTATCACCATTTTCTGCTTGTTTGAAGAATTCTTGATCTTGTAGTTTTTCTTTTTCTGTTACCGTGGCTAAACTAGGTTCTTCATTTTGTGGGAGTTCCATAAACTTAGAAACGGCAGCGGTAGTTTCTTGCACTTCTCGGGCCGGATTACTAGCTTGCTCGTTTTTATACTGAACATAGAAATATGTTGAGCTAGCTACTAGAGCAAAAACAAGAAAGACAGTTGCCACTTTGAATTTGGATGGTTTTTGGAAAGAAAGGAGTTTCATAGGCTGAGGTTATAGTACTGACTCTTTGTTGAAACTTCAAGTATTAGTTCAAAAGCTATCAAACTCGCTAGTTGCCAAGGTGAACAAGGTTTTTTAGATCTATCATCTTTACCTCAAGGGTAGGGATGTGTCATGATGGGAGCAGACTACTATGTTCAATATTCTTAGAAAAAAAATTATTGCAAGTTGTGTGTTTAGTGTCTTAGTTTTGTCATTTGTCTTAACACCAGCCTATGCTTTGGAGTTAAACTCTTCGTATATTCGTCTAGATCGAGCGGCGGCTGGGCAAAATCCGGGACGAATACTGGTAGTAGCTACTACCAGTGAAACCGTATCAGAAGATGGTGTGCAGATAACGGTTGGTCCGGCTTGGTCTGTGAGTGCAAACTCGAGTAATTTTACTACTTCAGTGACAAACCTTCCTGCGGGAGTTTCTGCTTGGCCGGGAGTTGGAACGGCAACGAATGTTTCTGGTCAAGTAGTTACCTTTCCAAGTGCTGATATTTTGGCAGGTACTCAATATGGTTTTTATATTACGGGCGGAATTTTTACCAACCCATCGGCAGGAGCGGGCGAAAACTACCTTTGGAATAGTGCTACCTTAGTGGCTGCAAGTGTTTCAAGTAGTTCAGAGAGTATGGTGCCAGTCATTGCTAATGATCAAGTAGTTATATCTGGAGAAGTGCCAGCCCTTTCATACTACTTTACTGCCGACATAGCATCCCTGACTGCTAGTTCAACTTTTGATCAAAATGAGGTGCTAGAGTATCAAATAACGTATGGGTCCGACTTACTTCAGTCAACCCCACTGACTTTGCAAGCAGAGTGGAGTCAAGGGACGATAAGTGGTCAAGGGTCACCTAGTATAGATATCTTGAGCTATGTCACTGGTAGTGCTAGTGACGCGTATGGGGCGACAGCACCTATTATCGATACAGTTAATAGAACTATTACATGGACGATTCCCAACTTCCCAGCTACCACAACGGGTCAAACAGTTACCTTCAGTTTACAGACATCACAGAGTTATGCACACGAACTGCCAATAACTTTTTCAGTTTCCGGGCGGGTGCTAAGTCCAGCCGTAACCAGTGATACAACGGTCTCTCAGTCATTTATGCACGCGCCTGATCCCACTCCAAGTCCAACACCATCGCCGACTGTTGGAGCCACAAAAAAGTCATGCAATACGTCGTGTTCAGAGAACTCAGAATGTAGAACGGGTTACTGTTATAACGTCACGGGTCGGTGTCGCAACGAGCAGAACCCCAAAAATACAGCATGTTTAACTACTGAAGAAGAGGCAAATCAAACAGTTGTTGTGCCAGTAGTGTCGCCAGTATTTTCAAGTATTGAAGTTAAAAAACTTTCGAATACAGCGGCAACACTTTTTGTGACGACAGACACCAGCACACGGGTACGGGTACTGTATGGAAAGACAGTTTCAAGTTTACAAAACATGGTAGAGGATACTACGTTTTCTCAGTCTCACTTATTCAATCTCAGTGATCTAGATCCAAGCAGGCACTACTACTTTCGAGTCAGTGCCACCAGTGAAGATGGAGCAGAAGCAACTTCAGATATCTTTACTTTTAAGACAGCAGATATTGGAAATATTCCCCAGCTAGATATATCAACTGTTACTATGCTGAGTAAAAATTTGTCTGTGCTTTCTACCGTTGGTCAGAAGGTACATCAGGTAGCATCGCTACCAACATCGTTTCCCTATGAAGTCTTTTTTTCTTTTCAGGAGGATCAGTTGATAGAGCATGTGTACTATGTGGTAGTGAATAGTCAAATTTTAGGTGCCGAAGGAAATGATACCTATACTTCACCGGTAGTAAGTAAAACGAAGTTATTTGAAACAACCGCAGGGGTATACTCTGGGCAAGTTGAATTTCCTCAAGTTCCTGGTTACTATGATTCATATTTACAAGTATTTGATCGTTTGGGGAACATCCTCGAATTTCCAGTTTCTCATTTATATGTCTCAGCCCCGTTGACTATTGTGAATGCAAATGATCAGCTGCCAGTCGAACGGGCTCGCATACATATCTATCGCTTTAACGAAAAAAATAATAGGTACGAACTGATGAATCCGCAGACATTTCTTTCTTCAAATCCTTTGTTTACTGATCACGAAGGAAGAGTAAGAGTAGTGCTCCCACATGAAAAGTACCGAATTGTAGTTGACGCTTCTGGATATGAGACCCAAACAGTTGAGTTTGTCTTGGGACCAGATGCTTCTCAACAATTTCCTAGAGTGTATCTCCACCCTGCTCCACAGACATTGGTTTCACTTATCTCTTATCATGCTACTACGCTTGAAGATATGTACCGTTCACTGACTACTCAGCTTGATTTATATGCAACATCAAATACTTTTTATGCACTTATTGAAATTTTTTCATTACTGCTGTTTGGGTTTTTAAGTATTTTTGCGTTGTCTGCTCGCACACACATTTCTCCAAAGAAGTTAGTTCGTTATCTTAAAGTTCATGTCTTATTTATACTGCATCCGTTTACAAAAAATAAGCTATTGATTCATGGCAAAGTGATTGATGAACAGACAAAACAACCAGTCAGTAGAGCTCAAGTTGTTTTCTTTGAAAAAAATGGTCAAAAAGCTCTGTACCAAACAGAAAGTAATCGCAAGGGGTTGTTTCATGCTCACTTGGTAGCACGTGATGTTCGTTATTTAGTAACGGCTAAAGAATATGTTACTAATGAAGAGTATCTAGAGTACATTGGTGAAAAGTTGATAACTTCAACAGTTTTTTTGACTAAGTCTGAATCGGTGCCTAAAAAAATAAGACATAAGATACTTCAAGTGGCGAGGAATGTTTTGGGAGTGTTTTTCGAGCTATCTATTTTTAGTTCGTTGTTGTTTCAAGTACTCTTTATCTCAAACTTGGGTTTTTATAGAGTAGTACCTTTTTTAGTACTTTCAACCTTCAATGTACTTGTTTGGTTGGTATACATTACATCACCCCGATTATTGGGAAAATAGTATGATTTCCCAAAGAGGAATGAACGACTATCCTCAAAAACTGAATTTTTGATTCACCTCACCAGAAAACCATTCGCCATGGCGAAGGAGCTCGTTGGGGTCGGGAGTAGTACTACAGCCACCGAAGATACTCCAGTTTGTGTTTACATTACCGGCATTAGTTGAACTGAGGGCATTGATCAACATCGTTCCTGACTGGTCTGAGATGGTCACATCATTAATAGTGGTTGTGCCAGTTCCATTCCAGGTCTGTTGTGTTCCACCAGACGTTGAGCTGATGACAATACTGTCGGTATCACCACAACTGGCCCCATTACCCTGAAGGGTCATAGTGCCATTAATTGAAACAGATCCACCTAAGGTAAGGTTGCCGGTAGATGTATTTGACCAGGTACCGTTGCTCGTGACTCCCAGCGCTGAGCTGCCCTCCAGTTGCACATCGAGGGTTGATTGGTTGAGAGTTCCAGTAGTAATTTCAAGCGTATTGCTAACTCTCAGCCCTGTGTTGAGAAGCGTTACCGTAGTTCCTGACGTCGACTTATTCAAGGTAAGGTTATACAGGTTGTTGGTTGTACATGTGGATACGGTGCTGCAACCAGAATCAAGATTAGCTGTGGTAGATCCGTCTAGGACAATGGTGCTTGTTCCTTCAGTAAGAATGCCCCCATTGGTAAAGTTTCCTTGTACAGTTACATCTGTTGTGGATGAGGCAGTATAGGTTCCATTGGCAGCAATAGTGAATGCTCCATTGGTGTCGACAGCCTTGTCGTTTGTTTCTACATCTAGCGTATGAGCATTGGTGCCGTCACCAATCGTGAGGTTATTAGCAGTAGTGAGTGGTGCGTTTAGTGTTGTGGTACCGGTCCCTGCAAGCGCAAGGTTATAGAAGGTGAGTGAGCCAGTGCCGCCGCCTATAGTGCCTGCTCCAGAAATAGTTGTAGTTGGAGTCCCAGTAGTAGTGGAAACAAGGCCTGTTCCAGTTAAGGTGATATCTCCACCAGAAATGTTTGTTGTGGCATCAATATTAAGTGTTGCTCCGTTATCAACTATAACATCAGCACCAATAGTTGAAGTGGCAGTGTCGAGATATGCGGTGGAGCTATCATCAACATGAAGATTACCACCGGTTGCATTAGTGGTAACAGTTCCATTTGGGTCGTAGGTTTTACCTGTGTAGACAAGTAGTTCATGGCCACTATTAAGGGTCAAAGCATTGGTGGAGACAGTGTAGGGGATATCAGCATCATCAGCATTGTCATAGGTGTCTGCATCAGCGTTGTTAACAGCGGTACTATCATCACTTGTAAAAGTGAGCGCATTTGCATAAAAAATATTTCCAGTTGAGTCGCCTGTGCCATCGTAGCGGGTGACAAGTGCTCCGTCAGTAGTTTCGCCATCAATCCAAACAACGAGTCCGTCACCTGAGCTTGGTTGCGTTACGCTACCAATGGACCATGCACCAGTTGAAGCATTACAGGTGGTGGTATAGGTAGTACTTCCAGCTCGGAGTGCTATGTTTTGAGTGGTCCCATCACAGTCGGTTAAAGCCGTGGTTCCAGATTGATAGGCATTACCAGACACCGTAATACCTCCAGCTGCTGCCACTTCTGCTACCTCAACTGCAACCATGGAGTAAAAGTCTGAATTGGTGGCCGTGGCATCAACAGTATACGTACCAGTTGTGGCTGCTGATTCTTCACCTCCCCAGGTTCCAAGGTCAACATTAGCATTAGTATCGGTGACAAAGTCCCAGCGTTCAGTACTACCGGTACCTGGAGTAAATGGGGCGGTGTCACCACCACGAACTGTAGCACCTGCAACAATGAGGGAGTTGGCAGTTGTAGTGGTTATGTCAATTGTGGGGTCAGCAGCTGATGTTGAAGAGTTTGTTGCAGTTGTTGGAATTGGTGTTGTTTGATCTACCCCAGTGTAGCTGATTGCCATAACCGCATCTGCAACCTGTGTCGACTGAGCATAGGTGACAGCAACAGTATTTGATCCTGAGGCTGGGTTTACAAGGCTGTACACAAATGTTCGAATATGGCGGCTTGAAACAACTTCTAGTTCAGTTTCCAGAGTCATGCTGACGCCATTATAGGTAATTGAAGTTACATCTGGAGTAGCGTTACCATGAAAGAGAGAGACAAAAACGAGTAGCAGCCGATCTGATCCAGTTGTAGTATGTGAGAATGACGCACTACTTCTTCCAACACTAGCGCTGTCAGTTGTGACTGCATCAAAGGCGACGGCATCGACAGCAATTTTCCACTTTCTTTTTTCGGAAAAGATTTTGTCACTAGTAGTATCAAGGATTTGCAGGGGGCCAATGCTGAAGAGTTCTGGACTGATGTCAGGTGCGTCGTAGGTATAAGCCAGAGTATACTCAACCCCTTTTTGTAAGTCTACATTCCAAAGTAGTTGTTTCTCAGTAGAAGAGCTGTCCGTAATGAGATTTGGTTGTAGGGCAGCTGTTTCTGTTTTTTCGATAGTAAAGGTATTGGGTACAGTCTCAATAATTTGTCCTTTAAAATCGTTATTAGGAATAATACGTATTTCAACGGGGTAGCTGACCACAGGGTAAATTCTAGTTGCTGTTTGTCGTTCGACTATAAAGTCGAGGGTTTCGGCAACTTCAAAATAGTCTGTAACGGTGTATGTACCATTTGTGGTTGTGGCTGTTAGCTCCATTGTGTATTGTCCCGGAGTTCCAACAGTGTAGGTGGCTTCATAGTCTGGGTTATATGTGACGCCATATATAGCACATTCTGGGTTAGTGGTAATATCGCCATCTTTTGTTGTTAGTGTGTCTATAATTCCGGTGGCCTTTTGAATGATTTGTAGCTCAAGGTCGGCGTCACAGACCATGTCACCTTTTTCATCCAAGACAGCAAACGAAAGTTGAGCTTCATCATTAGGTCTGTAGTGAGCTTGGTTGACATTTATAGCAAGTACTCCCCAACTGAAACTAGTATTCAATACCGTTCCTTTTTTATTTTTCACTTCTACAGTATATTTTCCTGGAGTTATTGTTTCTGGTGGAAGTAGTGTGACGACAGTGCCATCTGAAGAGTTAGAAAGTCGGGTGTCTATCTCAATGCTATGACCAGCAGGGTCTTTTACTTCAACAGTGATGTTTTTTTTATCTGCCCCATCAACATGCATAATGATTTTTTCATCGGTATCAAAATTATCTTTGGGGATGACAATTTCAGTAATGTTTTCGTTCCACCAAAAATGAAAGATGTTTGCATAGACTGGCTGAGTGCCTTTGAAGAGCACATATCCTAAGAGAATAGCCAAGAGTAAGAATACACTTGAAATTTGGAATAATATTTTTTTCTTGAGCATAGTATCTTTTGTGCTAGAACCGGGCAACATAATTTAAGGTGATGTCGCCAACTCTCGCAAAATTGTTGCCAGTTGATCCCATTCTGAGGTAAATGAGCGCCGTTTCTCCAGCAGCATCCCACTCTGGAGCAGCAGCGTCATCTAGAACACTGTCATCAACAGTGATTTGTTCCCAAGTTTCGGCTCCAGCAGCTGCATTACTTACGTCTGAGGCTACTGCGGTTGTTGAGTCACTACTTAGATATACATAGGCGCTAAGTAAGTTATTTGCTGAGTTTGTTGATTCAGTGGTGAAGTCAACTTGTAGGGCGTTAGAAGGGGCCCATGCACTGAAATCTTCAGGTAGTGTTATCCTGACTACGACGGTGTAGTAGTTTAGTGAGCCCTGAGAACTACTCCATTCATAGTAGGTGCGGAGGCTGTCAGTGGCGGTAGTTTCTGCATCGGCAGTCATGACTCCAGTTATTGAAGCATCGGTACCAGCTCCATAGAAGGTTGTTAAAGTCCCACCAGCATATTCTGGCGAAATGACAATCTTTTTTGTTGGTCGTGCAGTTCCAGTGTAGTTAGGCCCAGTGTCAGCATCAAAGGTAAAGCTGTTGCTGCCGTCAGAAAGTGAGAATAATGAACTGGCTGTGTTAACCACAAAACTATCAGTGCCATCTGTTATTGTGAGGGTCTCGCTCGAGTTGAGTGTTAAGGTTGGAGTGGTAGCTGACCAAGTCCAGTCACCGCTACTTGCAAAAGTAGAGATACCAGAAATTGCTCCTCCAGAAGTTAAGTTGAAGCCAGAACTACTGATTGTTAGTCCATCTGGAGAGTCACCAATAGTAATGGTATCTGCGTCAGCATTATTGCCAATGGAAATTGTGTCGCAGGCGGCAGAGTTACAGATAGAGACTGCAGTGGCCGTGGTGTTACCGATCGTAAGAGCCCCGGCTGTATCTGCATCAATATCAGAGCTGAGGACGCTGCCAGTGGCTCGGATAGTGCCAGTTACATCAAGTTTGTAGCTGCTCGTTGTGGTGGTACCAATTCCCACATTTCCAGCAGAGTCAATTCGCATACGCTCATTCGAAGTTGCAATACCGCCTGTAAACAATCGGATATCTCCACTAGCATGGTTTGCAATAAGATCTATACCAAGTGGTTCTAACCCATTGTATCCAGCCGTAGCCATTCTACCCGCCAAGTGACTTAAGCCTCCACCCCCTGTAAAGTTATCAGAATAAAGTCCAAAACCACCACCTCTAGTAGAGTTTTCAAAGAAGTATCCTGATGCAGCGAGTGTGTCATTTGTTTCGTTATCAATTAACATTGCTGCATATCCATTTGTATCTTTTTGGACCTCAAAGAATTGGGTTGGTGTTGTTGATCCAATTCCAACATTCCCAGTGCCATTCGGAGAGATAACAAAATGTTCATTTGTTCCTGTGGTAATGTCAGTCGTTGCGCCAGAAAAGGTGAGTCCGGTTGAACCAATAGTTTTATTGGTAAACGTTTCTGTTCCTGCCAAAGTTGCCAGCGTTCCTGTAGTTGGAAGGGTGACAGTAGTTGTGTTGGTAGTCGTAAAGGTGGTGTCGAAGGCACCTGAAAAGGCAATGGTGCTGGCATCTGGAACAGTTAATGTTCCGGTGGTATCAGTGACAGTAAGTCCTGCAACCTTGAGAGCATTAAAAGCATAGGGGACAGCAGTGAAGCGAACTCGAGGAGTCATTTCTCCATCACTATTGAAGTTGATACCCAAGTAAATATTATCAGTATTAAAGTCAATTGATCCGGGTAAGGTAGTTACCTCACCCAAAGCTACACGAAAAACACCGTCTGTGACGGTGACTTGGTTAACGGTAGTACGTGATTCGGTCCAGACTGCTGAGCCGGCGGTGTCAACGGTGTAGAGAGAAAAGACAAAATCATAATCTCCATCCGCAACGTTGGTGCCATCACTATTTACGACTTTTCCTTGGAAGTTTATAGTTTTGTAAATACCAGTGGCCGCCTTTGCCTGGTTCTTAAGTAGTAACAGTCCAAGGGCCATCACGAGCAGCAAAAAGATACGGATTACCTTTAGAGCTGGTGTTTTTGGTTGTAAAAAATACATAACTACCTCTTGTAAGCATAGCAGTTTTACCTCTGGTAGAGAATACGAATATAACCCGATTATCAGGATTTAAAACTAAGGATTTTTCTGAACTATTTTGTAGTTTTGGTAGGTTCTGTATATACTGAGTACTGAAAGTAATAGCTTGTGTGGTTGTATATCTATCATTAAATACATCAATTTGTATAAAAGAACCTCTCTGACTGAGAGCATTTGGAATAAAAGTAAGTGTGGCAGTACCTGTGTGGTCAGTCTTTGCTAAGTAGCTTTGAAGGACACCAAAATCAGCATCCACAATTTTTATAGAAAAATCCTGAAAAGGTTTGAGTTGGTTTTGGTACCCCCTGAGGGTAATGTGTAGTTTAGTGGGTTTTCCAACACGTATTCCCTGATTTTGTAGTATGAGAGATGAGTTTTTTGCTATCAAAAACTTTTGTTGAGGTGAAACAGCTACTTCAGCAGTAACTTTGACAGTTCCGGCTAAAACTGGTGAAGTTTTTGGTCCTACTGAAGAAGCAGAAACTTGAAAGAGAGGTCCCAAGATAAAAAAAAGACCTACAATCAAAAGAAAGTGCAAAGATCTAAAAAAAAAGGGTCCAGAATGGTGCTTGTTCATTAGAAACTAGCAGTCGAAATAATAGTAATGGTGTCAGTGTAGTCAGCTGCAGCTGGAGTTAAGTCATCAATTTTAGCTTTGGTCACAAATGAAGCTCTTCCGCCAGCAATTGCAGTGGCAGAGGTATTGAAAATCTCTTGTGGGTTTGTGGTGATAGTACCGACAACTTCTCCCGCTCCGTCATATGGAGATGAAACCACCATTGGTCCGCCACTACTTTCTGAAAGGCTGTTGTATTGGATTCCAAAACCTTCATCTAAGCTACTTAAATTTCCTGACACGGCTGAAATAGTATGACTTGTTTTTTGACTCAACAAACCTCCATTGGAACCAAAGACATACACAAAGCCTCCTCCTGGTGCATTTGTAGCTAGGTCAACCCATATTTTTTCGGTACTGGTGACAATGGTTCCCGATTGCAGATCTCCTAGTGCAACAGCGTATGGAGCTGCTGTCTCTTGGTCCGTTGCAGATACATCAATATCAAATGAAATACTCAGTGCTGAAGTTGCTACTGATGCTACCGGACCCCAGGGGCCTTCAGTAAATTCTCCTTGGGCAGCTTTAACTTTGAAGTAATAGGTTGTGTTAGGAACTAACCCAACTGCAAACTCTCCACTACCTCCGCCCCAATCGGCATAGGTTTGCCAGTCTTCAGCTCCGAGTGTAGCACCCACCGTATTGTCTGATTGCAGATACTCTGTGGTGACAAAGTTATCATCAGAAACAGCAATGGCATAGGTAGTGTCAGAGGGGTTGCCTTCAGTAGCAATAGTGACTAACAGTTTATTTGTGAAGTCTCCAGCATTGGTAACAGTTGGGGCTGATGGTGTGTTCACCATTTGTGTATACAGGAGTCCGGGAAGCGTAGTGTAGTTGAGTGAAGAAAGTGGATCGCTCCCTAGTTCACCCACTGCACCTTCCATGGCATAGCTTGAAGAACTCAAGGAATTATCACCACCGGCATTAAAATCAAAACTTTTTAGAGCATAGTTAGTGCTGGCCGGAAAGGCTAGTAACATCAGGCTCATGAGTATAACTGGTTTTTTCATTCGTTCTTAGTATATAGATTTCTTTACTGGATACCAACTGACTTCACTACTTTGGTTAAGAGTTGGTACGTATCTGAATTAATGGTAGCTAGGTCATACAGAGCAACCGTAGTAATGGTTTCATTTTCTAAGTAAAAATACACGACCTCTGTGGTAGTAGAAAAAACAATACTATTGGGGCTATCAAGTTCTTCTCTTTTTTCTTGGGTGTACACATCTGGCTGAGTTGTGCGTAGTTTGACAGCAGAGAGATCTGATAGAGAGTGGATGCTGGGAGCAGGCTCTGAACTAATAGTTAAAAATGCATGTGGAGTATCAATTGTAGCTTTTACTAAACAGCTTTCTTGTTCGATACTTGTTTTCAGATTCCTGACAGGAATGGGCATTTCGAGAGTAAAACAATTAGTTTCAACTGATTGGTATTGTTTTTGTTCAGTACCTTCTTCGAAAGTGTAGTCTGGCCAAAGAGAATCAGTATTGGCTTTTTGAGACGTTAAGAACTCCCGGGTTCTATCAGAAAGACCGCCCGTGACTCTTTGCTCAGAGTTTCCACTTAGATACCAAAAAATACCAATGCTGATGCTAATAGCAGCACTGATGAACAGAATACTGGTGATGGGAACGTTATTTTTTTTCATTTCTTTTCTTCTTTTGTACCGTTCTGAAAATAATGGCTCCCACAATGATCAACAAAAGCACAACAAATTTCCAGTCAACGTACAGAAAACTAGTTTCGGAAGAAAAAGTAGCTTCACCAACATTTGATCTCCCATGTATTTCTAAAGAATAAAACATCAGTGGAAAAAAAGTTCTTGACTGTTGTAAGTTTGTAGAAATTGTTCTCATTGTTCCTGGTAAGAGGTACAAACTTGATTCGTTAACTGTTCCCTGAAACACGACGCGGCCAAAAATGTCTGTAATAGCTGCGGTGCCCCTTGGAACAACATGGACATTTCCCCCATTCTCGAAAGTCAAGTCAATTTTTTCTGGAAAGTGAGTTACCAGTGCTTTTGGTTGCCAACTAAGTTCTTTTAGGGATAGATTAATACGTTCACCACTTTTTTTTCTGACCAGCAAAAGCGATGTTACAGCTGGAAGTATTTTTTGCTGCGAGGCACCTTGTTCTTCAATTGCTCGAACTACTATGGCAGCATAGTGACCTCCAGGAGAAAGCGTAGCTCTATTTTCAATTTTAATGACGACTTCTTCTTCAGATTGAGCAGCAATGATGAGACTGTCTTTTTCAAAGGATAAAAAGGAAGCTAGAGTATGAGCATACTGGCCGGTGAATCCATCGAGCAAAGCAATTGAGCCAAAATGGTCACTTTGGGTAAAATCAAAGGCGAATAGTTCCATTTGTTGGGCTGTATCAGAAGGATTTTTCAGAGTTATCGTTGTTTCGACACTATTCTTATCTTCAGGTATCTCAACTTCTTGGTATGCTGGTTGAATAGTCAGCGAAAAGTTGTTTTTTTCTTGTGCAAAAGCCATTGGAGCAGTTGCTGTTAAAAATAACAGTAAGCTACTTACTAAAAAAAAATTCCAGAAGCGATATACCATGTAGAATTATGTTTCTTTTTTCTTAACTTTACCATAGAGCGCAAGTAGCGGATACATCACTCCCAGTGAAAGTAAGACTACGAGGAGCAGAGCTACCAATAGTATCTTCCACGGAAAAACCCAAAATGTCAGTACTGATTCTATGGGAATGTCTCGCACACCGTTATCATAGACTAATAAAAGGTTAGCAGTGTATTTTCCAAAACGGAACTGATTAATTTTAGAGAGGTCCCAGTTAAGTTTGTAGACTGTCTCTCCCTTCTCATCTTTTTTTTCAATACCATTTTCGATGACTGGTTCGTACACAGGAAATCCTTCCGTCCATTTTGCTGTGTAGGTTCGTTGTGAGTCAGGAAGTACTAATCCGTTTTCTTTATTGATAGAGAGTAAGGCAATATCTTTATCATCTCCTTTGTCAATAAATATATTTCCAAGTGGGCTGAGATGAATATTACCTGTATTTTTTATATCTATTTCGAACTCGGCTGGCAAGTATTCATAGAATTTTTTTTTCATAGAAAAATCTACTAATTGTAACTCTTGAATAGCATTAGGCGAATAAATATTTGCGAGCACTAAAATGGCAGGTGCTCCAGTGACAATGGTTGTGGCGGCATCGTCAGTGGTATCAACTTGTCTTTTGACGATAATTGCATAGTAGTAAGCCAGAGCCGACTCTGCAGGTGGAGCAAATGTAAGATTAATAGTTTCCCACTCGCCGGGGTTCACTTCGAATGTTGTCCGTTCAAATTGCAGCCAGTCTTGATAGGAGTCACTTGCTTCGAAGTCTCTAATCTGAGGACGCGAACCAGTCCTGTCAGCGGTGAACTTAGCTAACTTGATTTCTAAATACTCTTTTTCAGTGCTATTGTTAAACACTTTAATGGCCGAAGTTACCTCCTTACCAGGATCAGTAGCTAAGTTGAGAGTGATGGGCGAAACGGTTAAGTCTATTGGTTGAATGGCGGCTGGTGGAGGTGTTGCAGCTGCTTCTGTCTCAGCACTAGCTGTTGAAGTTTCCTGAGCTCGGACAGTTGTGGCTGAAAAGATCAGGATAATCAGGACAGGAAGAGATAAAAGAAGTTTTTTGGAGTTGAAAGACATACGTTTGATCATCTATTACTCAATATATCGTACCATGCCAAAAGAGTAAACGACAAACAGAAGAAAGAGACTAGAAGTGTCCAGCAGCAACAATGGTAAGGGTATCGGTATAATCTGTGGCAGCTTGTGTCAGACCCGAAATGGCAGCTCTAGGGATCAAGGTAATGACATCTCCATCAGTTGGTCCATTTGCAGTAGCAAACTCAGTGAAAGTTGCACTCAACGCACCTCCCGAAGAAGTGTCGGCACCTAAGTACTCGGCATCAATGGTTACAGTTCCAGATCCCCCAGTTGCAGAATCAGTAGTTAAGTCGGCATCAAGTACATAGCCTTCTGTACCAGCAGAGAGACTACTTGGAGTATCATCAACAGTTCCTGTTGTAGCGATAGTGTCACCTGTAGTAGCTGAATCAAGTGCTTGATTTGCACTGAGTACCCAACCAATCCAACCATTACCTGCATTCGTGCCAATGGTAACAGAGACTCCAGATCCAGACGAAACAGAACCAGTACTCAGCGTTCCAAGTGCTTGGGTGTTTGTGCCAAGGGCCACACTAAAGGTAGCTGGAACGGTAGCCGTAATAACTACCTGGTCGTCAGAAATAATTGAAAGAGCAAAGTTACCAGAATCAACCTCCGTTGGTCCACTTGCCTGTACGGTGATGGTGCCAGTTTTATCATTTCCGGCTGTGGGATTTGTTAAGGTACTGGTTCCGGTAAAATTGAAACAGTAGAGCGTTGCACCAGAAGAGATGTCAGTTATTGGAAAAGTAACATCTTGACTTGCAACTAAAGAGGCGGTGCTAATACCAGGCATGGCTGAGGCACCTGCCGGCAAATTGGTTGTGGTTACAGTCCAGTTGCTAGCTGTAGAGTCGACAGTAAAACCTGAAGGAAAGCTTACTTTTATAGTTGTATCTGTAGAACCTGTTGTTGTTAATTTTGCGCATACCGTTCCACCAGTTGTGGTTGAGGCTTTGAGTCGATCAAGTCTGACATAGGCCTCGGTAAGTTGTGCAGCTTGAGCATTTTTAGGAAAGAGGGCAAAAAAAGCCACAAACAAAACAGCAGCTAGTAGTAAGTGTTTTCTATTAGACATATCTTAAATCCATTATTTATTAAATTTGTGAACGTGTAAAGCCTGAATCATGAGCATGTTTCTTTTCTTAAAGGCATATAAATAAATCAATTAGAATCAAAGTGATCATATCGCATATTTTGATGGAACTACTAAAGCTATAATTTTTGATACCAGTTAAAAAAATAAAGAAGAGTCTTGCCCGAGACTCTTCTTTTGATTGTTGTGGAGATGGCGAGGAATGATCTCGCGTCCGAAATAGTAGCACCAATATCATCTACAGATGTAGTTTGTCCTTGTTGTTGCGTCAGAGGGAAAACAAACAAGCCTTCATGACACAATCTTCGTCTATTTGCTTATGATAGTTTCAACGAACGAAAACTATTTGTCACATTGACTGGGTTTACGCATACTCCCTCACGCCAATGAGATGAAAAGAATACACGCCTGTTACAAAGCTTATGCAGCGATGAAAGCAGGAGCAGAGTTAGTACCGAACACTGATGCGAATGCATTAGTGGTAGTATCTAAAATGCCTTTTGCAGTTTTATTTGCAATTATGTTTTGACTCTGTTTTACTTCTTTCTTAGTCAAAGAAGATCTGCAGATATTAATGAACATACTCCGTCAAAGCAGTACATCCCCACTTTTTAGATTATGAGGTTATTATAGCAGAAAAAGAGGTTTTTTTCAGCTTGTATGACTTTGTTTAGTGCAGTAGAGAAGAATTTCTTTTGCGATATTACGATTGCTGACGGCTTCAAACATTTTCAATCCCGGGTTAGCATTTACTTCACAGAGCACCATTTCATCTTTCCCATAGAGAAAGTCCACTGAGCCGAAGGTAATAGTCATTTTTTTTAAGAGCGCAGTGGCAATGTCTACGTAGCTTGGATTAATAGTTGTCATTTTCGCAGAGCCCCCGGTAGCAATATTTGAAGTAAATGAAGTGTTACTTTCTCGGAGCATGGATCCTAATGGTTTATTTCCCAACATAAGAACACGAACATCTTTTCCGCTACTTTCGGCAATGGCTTCTTGGACTAGTGTTGGTTCTGAGACTGTATTGAGGTGTGTTGTCAGATCTTCTACATTTTGTACTAGTTCTACTCCTGTTCCCTTCAGGCCTTTATTTGGTTTTATGACACAGGGATACTGAATGTGCTCCTGCAGAGTCAGTAGTGTTCCTGGAATGTGCAGAAAAGTGGTGGGTATTCTGATTTGCATCTTAGCAGCAGTTCGATAGGTAGCCATTTTGTCATTTGCATGTCTGACAGATGTTGGGTTATTGATGAGTAATAAGTCTAGAGCAGCAAGGTGCTCCATCAGAACAAATGCCTGTGGATCTTTTTCCTCAACTACTACTAAAGAAATTACGAATGTAGGCAGTTCCTCGATTGGAGTGCCTGTCTGAATGTCTCTGATCACATTTTTTGAAGAAGTGCTTTGGAGTAAAAATTGGTCTGGAGTGACAACTCGCAAATCGATAGCTGCTCTTTCAGCTTCTTCGATCAAACGTCTTTTTTTATACTCGTTTGAATGTTTTGTAACCAGAAGCCATCCAAAAGGTGTTTTACTCATGGGAGAAGAGTTCCTTGAGTAATGTTTCATCATCATTAAGTGAGGTAAATAATTTTTTCTTAAATGTCTTTTTAGTACTTACTAATCGTTGAGCCATTTTATCAATGGCAATGACACAGAGTACCGACTGGACATAGCCTTCAATTAAGTCATCGAGGCTCATGCCAATTTTGTTGAAGTCACGCTGATCCATGAGGAGCAGTCTACTGACATCGCTATCCCAGCTACCATCATCGTTTTTGACAGAAAGATTGGTCATGAGGACATCTTTTGATTCTTTTCCAGAAATATCTGCGGTAAGGGGGAGGCCAGCTTTTCGACTGTATAAACCAAGAGGCCTCATGCCTTCTGGGGTATGGTGGACGAGCATTCTAAGGTCAAACACATAGCTGTTGCCGCGTTTGCTTGGCATGGTTCCAACTTGAAAAAAGAGTTCATTTTCATGTTGAGAACTCCAGGCATAATGCCCAATTAACCTCTGGATAATAAATTTTTGATACGGAATTTCAAGTTCCATAAAGGCGTCCAGTTCTTGCTTGTTTACAATGGTGAACACACCTTGGCCAGCGTTGCTGTACGGAATTTTTATGACTCCTTTGTAACCAAATTTCTCTATCCAGAGGGGAATTTCATTCTTATTAACATCCCAAATGGTTGTTGGTGTTTGAATTTTAAGTCCGGCTTCAGCAATTTCTGCATTTAAGAAGTCATAAGCTTTTGAAGCCATGAGCTTGTTTCGACCGCCAGCTAAGCAAGCTATCACAGGATTGAAGATTTTAGTTTTGGAGAACAATGGCAGGCGATTCCAAGGTTTTTGGGTCACGTAGCGGAAGATAGCTCTAATGGGGGTCCATGTGTCTTTTAGCAGCAGTTCAAGTGTTTTAGTTTTAGAGTTGTAGCGAACAGTTTGGCCATATTCATTTTCATGATACTCGACTAAGTAGACTTGTTTTTTAATGCTATCAGCAATTGTGGCGGCATAGCCACTATTTTCCATTTCATTTTTGTCATAGAAGACACAGGTGATACCTGTTTTAATGGGACTTTTTTTCCAGACCGGTAGGAATGTTTTTTCAATGAGTTCCTTGTAGCCACCCTGTTCCTTATTTTCATCAAGCAGCGGAAATGATTTTTGGCCAGAAGGACAAGAGTTTGTTTCGATCACCACAATTTGTTTTTTACCCTTAGTGGTGGTGGTGTGCATTAGGTCAGCTCCAGCCCACTTGAAGTACTTTGGTTTATATTGCAATAGTGTACTCAAATAATCTGCATTTACAGATGGGTTAAGATATGCAAAGCGTCTAATAATTCGTTCATTATCCATATTCATAAAGTAGGAAACGAGCGGGTGGATTTGAGCATTAAGTGCTTTGGGATACCAGTGTTTGTGTGGTGCAAAATTTCCTGGTGTAACAATTTTTATTGATGTTTTCATAGCGGCCTAGCAATTGATTTTCTAGTCCTGTTATTATAGTTCAAGTTTGGCGCATGAATACATGGAAAATGCAATTATATTTTGACGGCGAAAACTACATTTGAGGTGGTGAAACCACACTCTTCTAGCAATGCATTGCAGTATTGTAGTGTTGTACCAGTTGTGCAGACATCGTCTACTAGCAGAATAGAACTGCCATTTAGAATATCTGTAGTTATAAACGAAGTGGTAATCGAAAAAGCATTTTTGATATTTTGCTCTCGTTCTGCCTTTGATCTGGTTTTTGCTTGTGCTTGCGTTTGTTCTTTTTTAGTAAAACACTCAATATATGGTGTATCTAGGTACTGGGCTATGGTTTGAGCAATCAGCTGAGTATGATCAAAGCCTCTCTGTTTTTTCCGGAGAGGATCGGGAGGAACAGAGGTAACGAAGTCTGTTGGGGGAAGTGGAACATGAAGCACTATCAGCTTAGCAATGGAGAAAGCAAGGTCTTTAATGTTTTGATACTTAAATGTATGAATTATTTTTTGTGAATTTCGATCAAACCTGCATACAGCTTGTAGTTTGTTGTTGGGGTAAAAAATTTTCGTTTCAAACTGGGTGCAAAAATCTAGTTTATCTGCACAGGATTCACAGAGTGGAGTGAAGGGCTTTTTGCAGAGACAGCAACAATGAGGAAAAAAGAGTGTTAGCAGAACACTGACGATAGTTCGTAATGGATGAAAAAAAGACACAGTATCAAGTACTGTAGCGGGACTCACTGACTTATTCTGTAGTGTCTAATGTTTTGGTTTTTTCCAGGAGTAACGTTAGTTGCTCAGTGAGCGAGTGGTTTGGATATTCTTCCTTAAAGATGCCCAGATATTTAGATGCTGCATCAAACTGTTTTTGTTCTAGTAACACTTCGATAATCAATGGGTACGCAATGAAAAACTTTGGTTGCATAGAGATTGCTGTCTCAAGTTCTGTGAGAGATTTTTCATTTTCACCCAAGGCAATGTAACTTCTGGCGAGGTTGTAATGTGTTTGTGGATAGATATCAGAGAGGGCAATTGATTTTTGATAGTTATCGATAGCTTCTATCAAATTTCCTTCTTCAGCATGAGCCATTGCTAAATTGTTTCTGATCCGGGCTGTTTCTTGGAACGTCAATATGTATGAGTAGAAGCGAATTGGAGTAGCCCACAGGTAGTTTTGTCGAATAGTTAACACACTGTAGAAGATCAAGAGAGTACCAACCAGATAATTAGTCACTTGAGGCCAAGGGTTTTTTAGCTTCCAGAAAAGCAGTGATAAACAGCCATACAAGGAAATAAAGAAACCTATCATGGGGACATAGAGCCAGTGTTCGTACATGATGTCGTTTATGGGAATGATTCCAGAAACAGGGCCAAGCATACTAAAAAACCAGACAATGCCAAACCAGATCCAAGTACTATTCTTTTGTTTCCACTCTATTGAGCCGAGAAACAGAGTGATGCCAATTAGAAAAACAAGTGCAGCAGTAAATGGTGAAGCAAGAGTAGTCACGATTTCTGTAGTGCGTTCCATATGAAGGTTGAATGGTGCCACTATCAATCTCAGGTAGATGAGTGCGACCTTTGAAAATGTGGCAATTCGAACAAGAACAGAATCACCATAGGGGCTTCCCGCAAAGAAATTTGTATTTTCTTGAAACTGTAGGAGAGAAGATCTGAGTGCAAAGTATCCAAAAAAACTTACGATCAGGCTCAACAAAGTGACACTGCCAGTTTTAATTTGAGTAGTTTTTTTCTGTACCAAGAAAAACAGAAAGGTGAGTAGGTAAAGCAAAACGCTCCCAACCGCAATTTCCTTAGCTAGTATGCTGGTACAAAAGAAAACGAGGGTGAGCGCTCTCAAATAAGTTTTAGAAAAAGTAAAACGTAAGTTATAAAATGTTGCCGTAAGGTATTTTTTTTGTACTAGATGTGAGAATGAGAGCAGTCCCAAGAGTAGTAACAAAGTATAGTATGAATCACCTCGAGAATTTGCATAGACAACTGCTTCAGTCTGAAGGGGATGGAGTAAGAAGATACTAGCAATGGTCACCGCTGGTTTTTTCGCCATCCCTAAAGACAATAAGAAAAGAAACAGTACTACACCGGCAAAAGTATGTAAGAGCGTATTGGTTAAGTGATAACCAATTGGGTTTACTCCCCAAAATTGATAATCGAATGCAAATGAGAGAGTTGTGAGAGGTCGATAATAGTTACTTACTTCTCCAGCTCCTGCAGTAGTGTTGGTGCTAAAAATTTTTGGGATATCAAAGGTTTGAACGTACTGGTTGTTATAGATAAACTGTTCATCATCCCAAAAGAGTTGATTAGTGAATGATGGTACGTAGACGAGAATACCGATGCCCAACAAGAACAAGATATATTTTTTCAGAGAAGTGATCATGCCTGACATCAAAAAAAGTATAGCATTTACAGTTCAACAATTGGGGAGATCTCGAAAGTGTTATTTTTTTTGCAAGAAATTTTTCTGATTGAACCTTTTGGTTGATAGTCAGGTAATTCTCCATAAATAGCAACATCTGAAACATCCTTTTTTCCAATCAGATGAAGGTAGAGCAGATATAAGGGGTCACCATGGGAACAGATCAGAATGGTTTCTGCAGGCTGAGTTAGGATTTCTGTGAAGAAGGAGACAACTCGAGCTTGAATATCGTGTGCACTTTCCCCTCCTAGTACTTCTCGGTGGTCAAAGAACTTAGTCCAGTCTAACTCTTGAGTTGTTTTGTTAAATCCTCCCCAGTACCCTTGATAGGCAGAAAAGGTTTCCAGCAGCCGTTGGTCATTCCTGATAGGAATAGTTTTGTTACTAATAATTTCACTCGTTTGTTGACAGCGTTTGACTGCACTAGAATAAATAGTTTCAATTTTTTTATCACTAAAATAATTGGCGAGTCGTTCGGCATGTTTTAAACCAGTTGGCGATAACTCAACAGGAAGTCTGCCGACAAGAATATTGCGGGGATTTGAGTAGTCACAGTGGCGGACTAGGTAGATTGCTTTCATACGTGGTCGTATCTGGACTCGAACCAGAGACCTCGCCGATGTGAACGGCGCGCTCTAACCAACTGAGCTATACGACCGAGGTTAGATCAAATTATACTCTATCAAGATATTTTTTACCTCTTGGGCTGAGTTACTTTGACAAAGGGCAATACGAATTTCCTTGGCATCTCTAAAACCTTTTACGTACCAACCTAGGTGTTTTCTCATGGGTAGAAAATTATAGCGTTCGTCCTTACCATAGGTCTCCTCGAAGAGGAGACTGTGCTCGAGAGCAATTTGAGTCAGTGAAGGATCAGAGGATTCTGGTTCACTTTTAAAGATGTACGGATTTCCAAAGCTGCCACGGCCAATGAGGACCCCATCTACATTGTAGGTAGCAATTTTTTCCTTGGCATCTGAGAGTGACGGGATATCTCCATTACCAAGAAGAATAGTATTGGTTTTTTTAGCTAGTTCTGCAGCAACTGCAATTTCTTCCCAACTGGCAAGGCCGGTGTAATGTTGTTTAAGGGTACGGCCGTGGAGGGCAATAGCTGCAGGTTCAAACTCTAGGAGAAATGAGATCCACTCTGTGGTGACTGGCTGATGATAGCCAACTCTGGTTTTGATAGAAACGGGAATAGCGGTTCTTTCGGCAACCTCTTTTGGAACAGATTGTGCTCGCTGAGAAACGAGGGCGGCCATTTGAGGAGTAATATCTTCACAGTCCTTAGCTCTTTTTCCATTTAAAAAATCAGTGACCCCTGCTTGCGTGGCAACAATGATTTCTTTAGCAAGCTCTGGGTTTTCTATGAGTGCAGCTCCAGCTCCAGAACTTGCAACTGTTTTGGCAGGACAGCCCATATTAATATCGACACCATCAAATCCAAGTTCACAGACAATAGTGGCAACCTGACGAAAGTATTTGGGAGTTTTTCCATAAATTTGGGCGATGATATGTCGCTGTGATTCGTCATAGATAAAATCTTTGAGGAGTTGTGTAGCTCCGTGGCAGAGTCCTTCGACATTAGTGAACTCTGTGTAGAGAAGATCCGGTTGGCCATACTTTTTTTGAATGAAGCGATACGGCTGGTCAGTCACGCCATCCATAGGAGAGAGTCCTATGATAGGTTTTTCAAACGTATGCCAGAATGTTTTGCCAGTTTTTTTCACCTGAATAGTATACCCTATAAAAGCTTAATTTTGGCCTGTAAATAGGTAAGAGTATCTGATTCAAAATCGGTAGCATGCTCTGCAAGAAGTGTCAGGAAATGATTTTTAAGTTCTTGAGTCTGTTTTGGAAATGTTTCGAAGAGTGAGAGCAGCCGGGTGAGCTCATACCAGATAAAGTGAGAGGTGATAGATTTATTTTCGAGAAAATAGCTGAGGTCAGAAGAGAGGTCATCAGAATTGAAGAGTTGTTTGAGGAGTTGCGGGCCGGCTGCTTTTAAAAATGTGAGTTGATACTGTTCTGACCTTGGTCCAAAGATGCCAGTCAGTGTTTCAATTTGAGCAGTACCGTCTGCAGTATAGAGAAAAAGTTCTAGAGAGTATGTGCTTCCGATAGGACCGGAAAAAGAAAGTATGTAGGTGCCAGAATCTGGTTTTTGAAGGTACAACAAGGTTTGAGCTGGTGAAGAACTAGTGGAAAAGGTGGCAGTCCCAGCTTCAGTAGTGGTAATAGCTGTGAGAGTTGATGCTTCTGTCTGTAGGTCGAGCTGTAGAGGTTCATCTTCTTTCTGTAGGGCAAGCGTGGGGACGATTGTTGCCGGTGAGTGTATAAGAAAATAGCTTAAGTCAGTAAAACTGGGAGTAAACGTTCGAAGGGAAAGAGGCTCTTTTTCGTGCTCGCTGAGGAGCGTGTAACTAAAAGCAGGATCTTGAATATAGAAATCTGGATTTTCTACCTGAGTGATGCCTTCGGCTACTAGAAAGTGTCCCGGAATGTTAATAATCACTGGTCGAAGGAACTCGACTAGTTCTGAAGTTGCTTTTGTAAGTAGATTGTCACGAATAATACTAAACTCGAGTTTTGGTGTTTCAAAAACTTGATTGATTTGCTGGGATAATCGCGTAACTGCCAGCCAATTGAGTAATCCATCTCCTATGTATCCATCGGGTTGTGAGAGGAGCCATGCATTAAGAGTAGCTGGAGTAATGAGTTCTCCACTTGGGAATTTGGTGATGCCATGGAAATCAAGAATCATGACCATAGACGAGAGCGCACAACCCCAAGCGCTAATGCTGGGATCATCTGGGGCCCAAGTTGTGCCCGTATCATATTCGAGTGAGGACCACTGAGGATCTAGTTGGGAGATGCGTTTGACTCCTAAGCGAGGATCAGTTTCTTCAATTAGAGAGACAGTGACGTTATCAATCGTGATTTGAGTGGGCGTTACACTGCCAGCAGTTGCCTTGAGTCCAATTTTTCCATAATTATTATCGAAAGTGGGATCAGTTTCTTCAAAGATAAGAATTGAGTCGATATAGAAACTGATAGTACCCTCATTGAGAATGAGTTTGAAATGGTAGGGTGTATTGTTTTGAAGGGTTGTGGGTCGGTGGGCTTTCCAAGGAACAGTCCCATCTTTGAGGCGCAGCACTTCCGTTCCCGAACTATTAAAATGAATCTCATACCAGTTGGCAACATTTTCGAAATGGAATGAAATATTTTTATCGGCACCAGTTAGGGCAGTATAGTCAAGTTCGTAAATAATGTTGTGCCAATCTGGGTTCCAAAAATCATCATGAGGGACAAGTTCTGAAAGAGTGAAGCCACTGTTAATGGTGCCAAAAAGTGTCTCATTATGAATTGCCCAGTACTGTCCACTATCCCTTGTTGGCTGCCACTTGCTGAATCCGGCACTGAAGTCATCTTCAAACACATAGGTTTGAGCCTGTGCAGGTTTTGCTAACCACAAGATAAGTATGAGGCACTGTAATAACAATACTATTCGTAAGAGTAAAAGAAATAATTTTTCTTTCAGGGATGTGCTGGCCCTGTAGTACAATGAAGTCATAGTCGTATTTAACGACATATATCTGACAAGAAACTGACAAAAGGTTGCAGCATGACGCGGACAGGTACAAAAACAACTGTTGTTCATTTAGCCCATTTTTATTGGCCACATGTGGGTGGAGTAGAAAAGCATCTTGAACAAGTAGCTACGGAACTACAAAAAACTGGAATAGCAACTACTATTCTTACTGAACAATATGCAAGCAACCTAGCAAAATCAGAAGAAAAAAATGCAGTTACCATTTTTCGAATACCAGTTGATACTGCAACAAAACTCTTACATAAAATAACTATCTGGCGCGGAATGTGGCAGCACCGCTCTGTGTTATTTGTGGCAGACATTATTCATGTCCACGATGTCTTTTGGTGGCTACTTCCGTTGTTGCCACTACTCATATATAAACGTAAAAAAATATTCATGACTTTTCATGGGTATCAGGGGACTGAGTTGCCATTAAAATGGCATCGACGATGGAGACAGATTGCAACCTTTTTTACTAGAGGCAATCTTTGTATCGGTGGGTTTCATCAACGGTGGTATGGGATACAGCCAACAATGGTATCGTTTGGGGCTGTTACTACACATCCAAGAAAGACAGTCAAAGTAAGAGAAAAGATAGCGGTGTTTGTTGGCAGAGTTGCAGCTGATAATGGAATTTGCAAGTACCTTCAAGCATTAAAGATTTTACAAGACAAAAATGATAGTTGGCATCTTGATGTCTATGGGGATGGTCCTGAGCTAGAGAAAGCAATACAGTACGTGAAGAAACATGGCCTATCAGTTACATTTCATGGTTTTGTAGTTCAGGCAGACCAACATTTTCCAGACTATCAGGTTGCTTTTGTATCGAGGTATTTGGCAATTATTGAGGCTCTGAGTGGGGGCACTCCTGTTATTGCTCAGTACCACAACTTGCTGACAAAAGAGTATCTTCAAAAGACCCCATTTGCAAAATGGATTTCAGTTGTAGAATCCCCAAAAGAGATAGTGAAAAAGCTCCAAAAGGTGCTAGCAGTTCCTTTGGTGGCTACAAAGTGGGCAAGACAACAAACATGGCAAAACATGGCCAATAAGTATCTGACCTTGTGGGGTATCCTGGAGTAAGATGAAAAAAATGAAACTACAAAAACTCAACTTGGGCTGTGGCCTGGATCACCGGCCTGGGTATGTCAATATTGATGCAGTGGCTGCAGTCAAACCAGATGTGCTCCATGATGTATCGGAGCCACTTCCTTACAAAAATGCCAGTGTTTCTGAAGTTATTGCACAAGATATTCTCGAACATTTTATTTACGATGACTTTGTCAAAGTAGTGGTAGAAATTTCTAGAGTGTTGGCTGTTGATGGAATTCTCAAAGTCAGAGTTCCCAATATCGATGCTATTATTGAAAATTTTTCTGAAGACAAAGAAGTCAGAAATATATTTCTCTATGGCAGCACTGCCCATCGAACAGACACGGGCGTATTTGGAGCACATAAAATTGGCTTTACTCGCCAACGATTGGTGGCAGAGTTGCTTTTTCAGGGGTTGGGGTTGAGAAAGATCCGAACGGTTGAAACAAATTTTGAAGCCGAGTTTTATAAACTGCCCGTCAAAGAAACTATCAACAAGATTCTCTTTTTAAATCAGGCACTCAGCCTTGGTGGAGCAGAAACATTCGATCGAGACTTATTCTCAAAACTTCAAGAAAAAGATATCTCGACGCATGCATATACAACAAACGTTGCTTTCTCACGGATGCTTGAAAAAGTTGGAGTTACCACCTCATCTATTCCCCTAGTGATTGATGTTATTGGTAATTACAAAGGACTCATCAAAGCCTTCTTTTTGTTTCCGTTTGCTTGGGTGTACTATGGTTGGATCGTTTTTAAAGAAAGAGATGCTGATGTAGTGGTGATGAGTGGCTTTCCAGAAAAAATCTTAGCTAGCTTTTGGGCAAAGGTATTTGGGTTGCCGGTTGTTTGGATCGAGTTTGGACCGTTGAGCCCCTTGTTTACAAAGCATTTTCGACTTCCTAAAGTGCTCTATCGCATAGCAAAACAATGGGTAGACAGAGTTATTGTTCCTTCAAAGCATACGCGCGAAGATGTGTTACAAAGTGCCAGAGTTTCATTAGCCAAGACAGCTATTGTTCCGTGTGGAAGTCAACAAAAGAAAGTGGCAAAATTTGTGGATGTAGTAAAACCGGTGGTTACTTGTGTATCGAGATTAGAACCGGGAAAGGGGCAAGATTTGCTGATTCGCGCCTTGCCAGAAATTATAAAAAAGGTCCCAAAGGTACAACTTAACATTATTGGTGAAGGTGATTTTTTGTCAGAGTTAACTGCTTTGGTGCACGAATTAAAACTCGAAAAATATGTCAATTTTTTAGGTCGAGTTAAGAATGTTCGTTCACATTTAGAAAAGGCCCAAGTGGTTGTGTTCCCTTCAATATGGTCTTTGGAAGGGTTTGGATTAGTGACAATCGAAGCTATGGCTTTAGCTAAACCAATTGTCGCTTTTAATCGTCCGCCTACCAATGAAATTTTGAGTGCTGGTGAGACAGGTTTGTTAGCAGGTACGGGAGATATCGCCGACTTAGCTCAAAACATTCTCTCAGTTCTGAAAAGTGCTTCGCTTAGAAAAAAAATTGGAACTGCAGCTTTAGCAGAATATACAGAGAAGTACCAAATGGACAAAGTTGCAGCAGCATACTTAGATGAAATGATGAAGGCAAAAGCTTGGCAGCTTTCACGCAAAGTAGTACAAGGATACGATGCCTAACATTTCACTCATTTGTACTGTTTTAAACGAAAAAAATACTATTCTACCTTTACTTAAAAGTATGAGTATCCAAACTCGCCTTCCAAATGAAGTTATTATTGTTGACGGTGGTTCGACTGATGGTACTTTTGAAGTTCTCAAAACAGCTCATCGGACGTTTCCTCATTTAAAGTTGCGAGTGTATCGACATACATCTGGCAGAAGTGAGGGCAGGAACTTTGCAATTTTAAAAGCTAAGCACAGCACCATTGCTATTACTGATGCGGGATGTATTTTAGACAAAGACTGGTTGGAAACACTTACAAAGACACTCCTTCGAACAGGAGCAGAAGTTGTTTCTGGTTACTACCGAGCTGAACCGCAGACACCATTTGAAGAGGCGGTCGTGCCCTATGTGTTCGTTATGCCCGATAAGCTTGACCCACTAAACTTCTTACCAGCCACGCGCTCGATGCTGCTTAAAAAATCAGTGTTTAAAACGGTCGGCTACTTTGATGAGCAACTAGAAGTCAGCGAAGATTATGAGTTTGCGCATCGACTTATTCGAGCGAATGTTGCAATAGTTTTTTGCAAAGAGGCTACCGTAGTTTGGCAGCCACGATCCTCACTGAAGAGTTTCTTTAAGATGGTGATGAGTATGTCAAAAGGCGACGTGAAGGGGCAAGTAATTCGACCAAAAGCGGTTTTAGTAGCTGTACGATATATTCTATTTGGTGCACTTTTTTTTACTAGTATATATTTTAAAAACTCAGAACTAGGACTGCTACTTGTAGGGTTACTGTTACTCTATAGCCTTTGGGCAGTTTGGAAAAATCATAACTATGTTTCTGTCAAAGCCTATGCTTGGTTACTGGTGTTACAGTTTGTTGCAGATGTGGGGGTAATTGCTGGACTTGTCGCTGCTGTACTTCGTCGTTAAGTATAAGTTTTACTTTTTCTTTTCTCGAAAGTTTTTTAATTATGGCTTCTCTTTGTCCAGCTTCAGATCTATCCTGGCACTTTTCTACATAGGTTAAAGTTACTGGTAAGTGACTCCGAGTGTATTTGGCACCTTTCCCACTCTGATGAGTTGCAACTCTTTTTTCTACATTATTGGTGGAACCGGTATACAGTGAGCCATCACTACACGTAAGAATATAGACAAACCAGGGGATACTTGTTTGAGTTGCTTTTTCTGATGCCGACACCGCTATTGTTTCCAACGTTCAAGCCCAGGAATGCTGCGAGTGAAGAGCCAAGCTACCCATTTAGGCATGCCATTTTTAGTCATCATCTTGATACAAAGTTTTTGCATTTCTTGAGAATTTTTACAGTTATCTACAAATACTCCATTTACATAGCAGTAGCTACAGTATTTTTCAGATTTTGAACCATCTTTTTCACTTCCCCCATTCTTGGGATCTTTCGAGAGGGGCATTCCACAACTTTGGCACATTTTTTGCATGAAGAAGGGTACTTTCTTGGCGTAACTAGTGTATGGGGTAAGTATAGATGTAATCTTAAAAAGATTCAAGAAAGTGGTTTTTTTTGCAATTTTAGTTACAATAGTATATAATATAAGCCTAATAAATCTTATGAATATACTTATTACTACTCACCAACTTGCCAATTTTGCAGGCAGTGAACTCTACACCTTTCAGTTAGCAAAGGGACTGAGTGAAGCTGGTCATAGAGTGACGGTGTATTCTCGGTATGTTGATGTCTTTGAATCGCTCTTTGCTTTAGAAAAAATTCACTTAGTTATGGATCTTAATGAAGTCAAGAAGAAACACTTTGACGTTGCTCATGTGCAGCATAATATCACAGCCCTAGAAGTTCGGCAGCTTTTTCCTGAGGTACCCATTTTCTTTTTATCACACAGTGGCGTGGCCTTTTTAGAGCATGTTCCACTTATTGATGTAAATATTTCTTTGTATGGCGCTGTTTCTGAGTATGTGAAAGCAAGTCTAAAAAAACAAGGTGTGCTTAAAAGAAATGTAGTCGTGGTGAATAATCTGATAGATGAAAAACTTTTTTCTAGTGTTCAATCTATTAACGATGTCCCAAAACAAGCGGTGATTATTTCTAATAGAATTGATTCTCAGACGGAAAGTCGGATCGAAAAAGCATGTAAAAAATTAGGAATAAAACTTAAGAAAGTTGGTGCTCGTTTTGAAAGTGTGCCCAATGAAGAATTGCCTCAAATTATTAATGATGCAGACATTGTTTTTAGTCTTGGTCGCGGAGTCATGGAGGCAATGATGTGTGGTCGGGTGCCTTTTATTCTAGATTTCAAGGGTGGAGATGGGATGGTGACTCCTCAAACGTATTCTCACTTAGAGTCATGCCACTTTAATGGAACACTCCGAGGTCAAAAATTTACAGTTGCTCAAATTGTCAAAGAAATTCGTGAAAAATATAGTGTTGCGAATGGTAAGGATCTACAAAGAAGAACAGTTCGACGTTATGGTACTAGTTATGGAGTTCATCGTTTAGTCAAGTTATACAAGAAAACAATAGCTCTGAATCAGCCAAAAGAGATTGATCAGCAACTTATAAACTATATTGTTACTACGGTCCATGTGACACGTCTGCATACGTTTAGTCGTTCGGAGGCAAAAGGGTTAAGAGAGTACTTTTCTGATGTTCGAGCTGGTTGGAAGCATTCTTTGAAAACATTTCGAAAGAAAACTAAGGGGCAGGTCAGTGGAGTTGTAACAAGAGGAGTTGTTCGTTTTCGTTCAGTTTAAAAACATTCATCAGGGGTGCGAAGAGCGTGGGTCTGGAACCAGTAAGCCCCATCAATAATACAAAGTTGTTATTTATATTCAGCAACTTTATGAAGTTTTTTGCTCGAAATTGTGCCTTCTGCATAACATGCATACCAATCAGCTGCATTTGGTATATTCACCATTTCTGCTTCTGCTTTTTTAGCACTTTCTTCTGAATTCCAATGAACGATGTCGGTGTAAGTACCATCTGAATTTTTATGAATTTCCCATTTCTGAAATCCTGGTTGTTTGCTCATCCACTCTTCAATGATTCGTTGTGCAATTGCAAGTAAGTGCTCCTCAGCAATGCCTTCGGCTAGTTTGTAGGTGATTATGTCTTTATACATGTATTTCCTTAGTAACTATATACTTATTAGTGAACACTCACCAAACCTGGATTTTTTGCAGCAAGTGAAATAACTTTTTTGAGTGTTGGCAGATGTACTTGATCTACTTTCTTAAATCTAATACAACTTTTACCAACATTTACTTTCCCCAATTCATCTTTATATTTTTCTGCTAAATACTCATTATCTATGACCCCACAAATATACACACTAACATAGTTTTTTTGGTTGGCTAATGCAATGACTGGCCACTCACCTTTTTCTTTTTTGTAGTTTGTATAGGGAAAAGAACCATACCCAATCATATTTGAAGCAAAATGAGGTTTGAGAGTTGGAGCATTTTTTTGAATAAAATCATGAAGAAAAATAATGATTTTTTTTCTATCTGCTGGCAATGCATCAATGTAAGATGAAACTGAGTTCGTCATGGTAGGTTTGAACATGTTCATATTATTCTATTCTATCAAGATTATACAAATAGATGAAATGGGATAGTGAGAATACCTTATATAGGATTTTTGATTTGCGGAGGTGTGTGTACCAAGTTAGAACCTTGTTTATTTATTCTAAACCTCAATAATACTGATCGCATTCAGAATTAGATTATTGCTTATCTTGTTTGAAATTTATATCTTATTCAAATCTGCGTTAACAGTAGAGCCACCATCTTTAAAAGATTAGCTTAATATCATATAATCTGCAATACTTACTTATGACAATTAAAATAAACTACGAACCAAATTCTGATAGACGTTGGAGGGTCTCTTCAGATGAAATATCAAGAAATCGGATTTCACAATTAGTCACAAGCAGAAATAAAATTAAGGATCAACTTCGTTTTAGTGTTGATCAATCAATAGAGATAGCTTTTTCTGTTTATGGATCATTAACTAAAAATAAGATACTCACTAAAGACTCAGCTGAATATACTGATATTGATTTAGTAGTTTTCTATGATGAAGATCAACTTTATAAGCAATTTCAAAACATTTTGACATATAATCCAGAAAGTATGTTTTCTAGAATTTTTAAAAAAATAAAGAACGGTAATCTTCGAGACGGACTCCTATCAGTAGAAGAGGAAAATTTTCTACGAACATCCAATAATCTTAGTAAAATAGAAGCAAATGAATTAGCGAATTTTGATAAGAAAGTTGCAGTTAAAACGATTAATTTGCTTATAAACTTACTCCTAGCTAAGACTATTTCTAATAAAGTTGAACCAGTTAGTCCTGAGAGTCTAGAACTTTTTGGTATAGTGCCATTTGTTCTCCCAATTAGTAAAAAAAATGAAACGATTTTAAAGTTAGTACAAAAACAACGAGCCTTCTTAAGGCTTCATAAGTCAAATGAATCAGAGTTTCAAGGAAATGGATATACATTTCAAATAGCATCTTTCTTCCATTTGGATTTAGGAGGTGGATTGAAACCTTTTATTAAAGATTTTTTACTCAAATTAAAGGATAATTATCCTTCGGAAGATCAGAATGATTATTGGGAAATAATAAAAAATTCTGTTATGAAACAAGAACGAGGCAATCAAATACTGGTCGAGAAGGTAAAAAATCAATTCCCAAGTACATTTAATGATGCACTTAACTATTGGCGTGTAGATAGCTAGAAGCTTTTCTTGTGATTATCCCTGAGAATTCTAGCAAAGAAAGTATCTCGATTGGCGGAGGTGAAGGTATTCGCGATTCGCTACTATTTGTATACGCGGAGGGAGGGGGATTTACCCTAGTCAGGCTCAAATTACTAATTCTGAATGAGTTTGCTTGATCGGGCACTGGACATCCCCACTTCATATATGTTTACAACCCCACTTACAGTGAGCTTGAAAACATATGCGGGGAGCGTGGGATGAAATTGGAACTTTAGTTAACTAAAAAAACTATTATCTGTTGTCAGTATATCTTTTAGATTAATAGGTAGTTTCCATTCATTTGCGAGGAAATCTTTTTTACTATCCTTAGCAATTTCATTTAATGAATCACTAAAACCTATTGTTTCAAAATTTAATTTTATTCTTATGGCACTTACTAATTCATCGAGTATTTTTATATTTGTTCCTGTCCAACTATAAACACCAGCTGTTTTAAAATACTTTTCATCTTTTGAATGAGGATCGTATGATGATTCGCCACCATATCTGCCAACTTCTCTAAAATCATCAAAGATTTTAATTTTTTCTAGAAACTCTTCTTTTCCAAATTTTGAATCATACTTAGAACAATATTTTGATAAAACAATTAAGTCATGTTCTTTTATGTAATTTTTATCTTGACTGACCATAAGAGCTTTGAAGTATTTTTCTATTGCTTGCTGTCCAAAATATCCAGCTCTAGAAGAAAATCCACTACCTGAGAAATTAATTAATCTAGAAAGAATGTAGTCACGATCTGCTTCTAAGGAAAATACAGGAAAAGGTTTGTCTGTTGATATAAATTTCATAAGCTAAGTATACAACATAGTTCCAAAGTGAATTTATGTCTCTTGATGTGCGGAGGGAGGGGGATTCGAACCCCCGTGGGACATGGTCCCCCAAGCTTTTCGAGAGCTGGCCGTTAAACCACTCCGACATCCCTCCACCTTTTTCAAAAAACATGAATTCTAGTTATTTTTGAAACTTAGAACGAGTGGGAAAAATGGTGCGCTCAGCAGGGCTCGAACCTGCGACCTTCAATTCCGCAAACTGATGCTCTATCCAACTGAGCTATGAGCGCGTGTACTCGAGCATTATATCAAAGACTTTGCTTTTTTAGTATCTCTAGAAAAACCATTACGAGTCGAGGTCTAAGGGAAATTTATCTTGCATCCACTTGGCAACTCGTTCATAGAGAGTGAATGGAGGTTGTTGCTGGAGTAGTAATTCAGAGAGAATATCTGTGAGAAGATCTTTGTTAGCATCTCTGAGGACGAGAGTGAGTCGTTCTGGGAACTCTGAAATTTCAATGTTCAGGAGTGTATCTCCATATTTTTTTGTGTACCAAAATCGAGACATGAGTTGCCAGTAGAAGAGTTTATCTTCGATTCGAATGCCATATGTTGTAACTTGGTAGGTGACAGCTTGTGGAGGAATAGAGGTCAATACGTATGCCAAAAAGGTAACTGCCAGTACCACTGCAATTGGTAAGACCTGACCTGCAAAAATTAAGATTAGTGAGACAAGTAAGACAATGACTCCTACAGTCGAGTAGTAATTGCGATTATGTTTTTTAAAGGGACGACTGGGAGCTTGCCAAGAATAAATTAATTCTTCAGCTACAGGGCGCATGGCTTCTGGAAAAAATCCTCCGGCTTGCTGTAGCTGTGCATAGGCAGCCTCGAGTTCAGCTTGAGATGGTTGGGCTTGTGTTGGTTCTGTCTTTGCTTCAGGAATTGGTTGTTGTGGGGAAGAAGCTGTTGGAGGTGGTGTCTGATCGAGAGGGCTAAAACCACTGGTTGGTTGTTGAAACACAGTTTGTTCAGGAGCTGGTGGCGTTACCGGAGTAGTCACATCTTGATTCATGTATCTAGTGTACACCATATTTTCTGCTCGAAAAAGTAGGCAAGTCAGTATATAATGGCTACCTGGTTAGTGTTTGTACCAGAATAAAAAACAAACCAGTAACATACAACATGGAGAGCTGGCAGAGTGGTCAATTGCATCGGTCTTGAAAACCGCGCCTTTCGGGGCCCGTGGGTTCGAATCCCTCGCTCTCCGCATATACAAGAAAATGAGCTAATAGCTCATTTTTTTGTATATCGGGGTGTGGTTTGGTATGCAGAAGATTGTTCGCGCCAGCAAGTGTTGAGCACCTGCGAAACACCTGCTTAGTGCATGCGAGCTTCCATAAGTAGATATAAATAGTAGCGAGTCGTGAATCCCTCGCTCTCCGCAAATTAATTTTGAGATAAATAAGTTATCTTCAAATGTTTTTTACAAAATGCAATGTAAGTTTTGTGATCATCATTTGAAACAACTCTCAAGTCATATGAGTGTTCTGAAACGAGTTTAATTTGATGATTTTGTATTCCATCAATTAATGCATCTATTTTTAAAAATTTCATGCTTATTTACAAGTGATATACTAATTCTAAATCTATACAATTTAAAAAGAATATTTTTTATGAACAACCCCTTCAAAACACCTCAGGGGAAAATAGTCATTGGCCAATTTCCCAATCAACCTCTCTGGCTAGCGATTTTTTTCTATCTCTTAGGATTTATAAAAAATGATTTTTTAATATCAGTGAGTTTCTGGGGTGTTGCTATAGCCATGCTTTACTGGTCGTATCTAGAGCTTTTTTATGGTGTTAATAATTGGAGAAGATTCCTGGGACTATCAACAGGATTATATTTCTTATGGAAAATTGTAATGGTTTTTATTCAGTTATTAGTTTAATACTAACTAAATTTCCAATTTCACCCCATGCTCTCCGCATAATATAAATATAGATAATAACTAAGTTTATAACTCAGAATATTTCTACTAATTTTTGGAATTTTTCTTTTTTTTCTTAGATTGACTTACGCAAAGATTAAGAGCCATTTTTCTTATTTTTTGTGCACTTTTTTTTCTCAAAAAACTAATTGGTTCTGGATTTTGTTTTTCCATCATACCTTTTAGTTCAAAAGATAGTGTTGCAAAGAATGGACCACTAGTAATTCTAATTGTTCTAATATCATTGATAAAGACAGTGAATACTTCTTTCGTAAAAAAGAAAGGTCTGTGCGTAATATCAATTTTATCTTTTTGTAAGGAAATTGTATCTGGAAATAGATCAAAAGGAAAAACAGAGTATATTTTCATTAGTATTTTATTCTTATAATTCATATTTTAATCTCTTTTCTCAATAAGATGTTCTACAGATGTATCTAATGCTTTTGCGATACGGTAAACTGTATAAACAGATGGTTTTATTATTATTGAATTTTCAATTTTAACTAAGTTTGAATATTTAACACATGCTTTATTTGCAAGATCCTCTTGAGAAATATTGAGCATTTTTCTTACACTTTTAATATTTACACCAACAGTATTTTTAAATTCATTCATTTCTATCATAGTATATTTATACTAGCATAAATATGAAAGTAAAGCAAGTGTTTAGTTTTTAGCAAAAACTAAGCTGAGTAAAGAGTTATGAACTTCCTACCTAACTAAAGTTCCAATTTTACAAAGTTTGTTCTGCACGTTGTTTCTTTTCATTCACCAATCGCAACTTGTCATCAATGTACGATCGTAAAAACCAGTATGATTCTTTTGGGTGCGTGAGGCAGTACTGTGGAATACTAGAACAGTGGGGAGCGAAATATACTTGGGCTACTTTTTCGAAGTCAGCTACTTGTATGGTTACGGTGCCTGTTTGAGGTTGATCACTCTCTAAATCAATAAATATCATGCCGTTACTGCCATGGGCTCTAGCTACAGTCACAGCAATATCTTGACTGCTGGTTGTGACTTGTGGTGGACTAGATAGTAGTACTGATTTCTGATCCTCATCTCTAGGAAAGAGTACGAGCCTAGACGGGTTTCTATCTGCAATAGCATACTGATTGTTGATGTAGAGTCCAGTCGTTTGCTCAGCTGGTGGGGCAACCTGCACCTCTGGGAATAAAAGATCAGCGTGTTTTTTTCTTGCTCTTCCCAAAAAGAGTGATTCTGAAAATGGTGCGAATTGAACATCGTTCTGTTCAAACCCCCAAGCATTTTTTTCCCATTTCAATTTTGATAAAGGCTGACTTTGGTTGGGAAGTGTCTGAGTGCTTGTTACCCTCACATTTCTTTCAGAAAAGCTGAGCAAGGGTGTTCCTTTTTCAAGGAAAGTATAGGTGCCATTTTGAAAGCTTGTTTCTATGTCTTGAATGTTAGTGGCTACAATCCAGAAGTTTGGTTCAAAAAAAGAGGTGGGTCGATCTTTTAAAATATCATTGCGAGCAGCCAGTCCTTCTTGAGTAGTGGTGTTACGAGACCCATCAAGAGCAAAGGGTACAATCCACCAACCGAGGCTATGAGCTCTTTGAGAGAGGTAGGGGTCAGTAAAGTTTGAGTCGAAAATTCGCAGGTCTGAGATGACTAGGGTTCGGTTAGACAAACGGACACGCGCTCGGTATTGTTGGGTTGTGATCCACCAAGCTTTCTCAGTAGCATCTTTGATGCCACTGCCTGAGTAGACTGTGAGAGGTGCAAAGTTTTGATCTGTGAGCCAATCGGTAAAAGTAGCTGTTGAGTTGACAGTATTTTGTGGGCTCTTGTCTTTCCACTCTTTGACATAGTTGAGTTGCCGAATATATTCTTGTTGTACATTTTCTGGGAGCGAGTTTTCTAGTCCGATGAGGGCAAAGGTGTACCCGTTGAGTGCCTCTTGGGTATGGGCTTGTTCAAAAAGGTGCGTAAAGTATGTTGTAGTATCATTTCTCAATAGGTAGTCATTTGGCTGTGAAGTATACGAATTGGTTTGGTCTCCATAGTTAAAGACAGGGTCAGTGATGGTTTGTCGGATAATCAAGGGTGTTTTTCGAAGGTCATCTGCGGCAGGGACTAATGCCCAGTTAGTGCTTGGCCAATAGGGATAGTGGGGAGGACCCCCATACAATGTATACGAATCTGTTCCAAACTGTTCCCGGGTAATTTGATGCACTTGAGCACCGTACTTTTCCTTTAAGTACGCCAACGAGATGGGATCGATCATCCAAGCAGTGGTTGTCCTGGGATAGGTCCCAAAAACTTCTAAGAATTGTTCCATGTAGGTATCAATTAATTGTTTTCTTTCTGGTTTTGAATAGCCAACTAAGAACACATACTGAGCCTCATACCACTGTTCTTCACTGCCTAGGTATGGGACTTCTGCTGCTTGGGCAAGAGAGGGGGTTACCTCTAGTAAGCCACCATACTCAAACTCTGGATAGCGGTGGGCTTGTTCTATAAAAGATTGGTCTATCAGGGCGTCATAGCGCAGGGTAAAAGTTGCACCTAACGAGAACTTAGAAAGGGTGGCTTGTTGTTGTTCAAAATATTCTTTACTGCCCGGGCTACAACACTCTGTTCCTCTTACTTGGTTGCTAATAATAGTTCGGTGAGGAATTTCAGAAGCAGCTAGAGTGCCGTGGCTTGAAAAACTCCACAACAGTAGAAAAAATACAAAACCAAAGTTGTGCTTTTTTGATAAGAAGGCAAACATCTTTGTAAGAGTGTAACGTATTTTATATTTTTTGCTAATGGTATAATCTCAGGTACTTATGCAACCTCACTCAATGTGCGCCCTCGCCCTAGCTGGATATGTTTGGAATAGCTACGAAAGTTCTGCTATCTCTAAATGTGTGATGCGAGTAGAGTACCGACGCGATGGTGAGTATGTCTCTCATAGTTATGATTTAACTAATGTTCGTGAAAGTAATGACAGAAGAGAACTCAAAGTTCAGATTATGCGCTCAGGTGGAGGTCTTTCGTGTGTGATGAATATTCGTCGATCTTCAACTCAGGAAGGCAGTGAGATCACTATGACCCATGAGACGATTCATATTTCGGGACTCAGAGAAGTGTTTAACTTGTATAAAATGAGAATCTCAAATGGTATGCATTATAATAGTGCGCGTTACAGGGCCTATGGTGGAGAGTTTCAAACTTCGGATAGAAAAAAGCTTGATTTTACCTGTGAAGTTAAAACTTCCAGTGGCTCGTTTGTACCAGTTAGGTACATGCTCGAGAGAACTCAGCTTATTCATGCAGGATAATATCTAAAAAGTCTTGCCCATACCGTTCCCACTTTACTTCTCCAACACCAGAAACGTTCAGCATTTCAGCTTTATTTTTAGGTTTTTCGTTTGCCATTTCTAACAAGGTTTTATCACTAAAAACCATATATGCAGCGAGAGAGTTTTTTTTGGCAAACTTGGCTCGAATTTCTTTAAGTTTATCGAACAATTCATTCTCGTAGTAATCTTTAGCAACTTTGTTTTTTGTATACGACTTTGTGGTTTTGCTGGCTTTTTCTTGTCGTTCGATAAAAGTATCAAGCAGTACTAGTTTGACCTTTGCTTTTTTTGAAAGTACTTTTTTTCCTTTTGGAGTGATGGTTAAGGTTTGGTTTGCACTAAAATCAACTCGGATTAGTCCAAGATTTTTTAGTTGAGCAAGGTAAAAATGCCACGAAGCAAAACTGACCTTGTTGCTGCTGGGTATAAGTGCATTGACTAAATCTTGAGTGGTTGGGTTTGTCATTTTTTGAAGGGTTTCAAGTGCTTTTTGAGTAATAGCGGTACCGTTAAGAGTCGGGAATGGATTGGCGCAGATATCACAGTTGCCACATTCTTTTTCATACGATTCGTCAAAGTAGCGGAGCAAAATTTGTCTGCGACAAATGACCCCTTCGGCGTATTCCTTAATTCGATCGAGCTTTGCTAACTGGAGGCTACCTTGGGTGGTGTCAATAAAAAAGCGTTTAATCATCTCGACATCTGCAAAGGTATAGAACAGGAGCGCTTGAGCTGGGGCAGAGTCTCGTCCTGCCCGGCCAAATTCTTGATAGTAACCCTCAATATTTTTGGGCAAATTATAGTGAATGATCCAGCGAACATTTGATTTATCGATGCCCATGCCAAAGGCAATGGTGGCACAAATAATTTGGGTTTTATCGCGCACAAAACTTTTTTGAATTCTGGATCGTTCTGCCGATTTAAGCCCTGCATGATAGCTAGCCGCATTAAGTCCCAACTGTTGCAGCTTTTGGGCAAGGCTCTCTGTTTGTTTACGTGTTAAGCAGTAAATGATGCCTGATTGCATGGGTTTATCATGCAGAAAATCTTTAATTTTTTCCATTCGTTTTCTTCCCGGAAGAACAGTGAGGGAAATATTGGGTCGATCAAATGAATCAACAAACTCTTGTGGTTCGTCAAGTTCGAGTTGCGCTAAAATATCACGGCGAGTCGTTTGGTCCGCGGTGGCTGTGAGAGCAATAATGGGAATTTTTGGATACAACGTTTTGAGATGTGAAAGTTTCGTATAGTCGGGACGAAAATCGTGTCCCCAAGAAGAAATACAATGTGCTTCGTCAATAGCGAATAAATTGGGAGTGATCTTTTTCAACAGTTTAATAAAATCGGGGGAGACAAGTCGTTCGGCAGAAACGTAGAGAATCTGAATGTTTCCTTCCAAGAGTGCTTCGACAATTTCATTTTGTTCATGCAAGTCTAAACTACTATTTAAGAACTCTGCCGCAATACCGTTGGCCTTAAGGCCATCGACTTGATCTTTCATTAAGGCAATTAAGGGTGAGACCACAATGGTAGTGCCTTCTAAAAGCAGTGCAGGAATTTGGTAGCACATGGATTTTCCACCGCCAGTAGGCATGAGGACAAAGGTGTCCTTACCTGCTAACACTGCTGAGATAGCCTCTTCCTGTGTTGGGTGAAAAGAGTCGTAGCCAAAGTATTTTTTTAGGGCCTTTTTTGCTTGGGTGAGATCGATGTTTGGCTTAGTCATGGAAGTCATTCTACCGTATATTTCTGAGGTTTAGTGTAGAAAATGATATAATGGGTATTCAAAATAAGTTATGGAAATAGAAGTATATGGTAGAAACACTTACTGATAGCACGGCTCAAGAATTTAGGATTTCCAAAGATGAAGGTGCAAATGGTTCAGAACAAGCACCAAACTCGGAGGCTTTAAATAGGGTAAATAATATTATTTTGTCTGGGGCCCCGTCATTTGAGTTGAGTGTTGATTCTAATCCAAATAAGATAAACAGCGTTAGTGTAGAAAATGGTGAACCCACCTATACTCTAGAAGGCGACACTCTGTTTGTGAATTTTGGGTCAAGTGTTTTGTCTTATCAAGTTGCTAAAGCGTTGTCAGGGTCGAATCAAATTTCATTTAGTGGATCTGCAGGGATTCAGATTTCAAATGTATCAGGAAGTGGTGGGTCAATATCATTATCTGGCGGTTCTGAAATGGGTCCTATTGAGATACGTTCGGGTTCTAAAGAAAGTAGTTCACATCCTAAAATTATAGTGTTTTTACCTCCAAGAAAAAACATTAGCATTACTTCTGAACATCTTTCAATTCAGGTGGAGACTCCGGCTGGGATGAGTGTTCAAGAAAAAATTGAGTACATTCAAACAATCCTCATTCCCAAGGAAAAAGCAAAGAAAGTTGAAAAATCTAACCAGAAAAAAGAAAAAGCTATTGAGAAAAAAGAGAAATATACTCAAAAAGCAAAGGAAAAAAGAGCAAAAGCAATCGAAAAACGTGAGGCCAAAGAAAAGAAAGCTCAAGCAAAGGAAGCAAAAGCGCGTCAGAAAGAGGCCGAGGCTGTTGCAGCTGAAAGGCAAGGAAAAGCCAGTAAGGCAACTAGCAAGCGGCAAGATGCCCGATCAGCTTTAAGTGACGCGGCAACATATCGTTTAGAAGGTGAAAGAGATTATTCTGCCTACCTGTTGGAAGCAACTGAATATGATAATCAAGCCCAGGTAGAGTTTGATTCAATTATGGCAGAAATTAGTGCAGTTGAAGAAAAAGCAGCAAGCAAGATTGCAGCGTTAGAAGCTCAAGTTGAAGAATTACAATTGCAGGAAAAACAGTGACTACCCTCAAAGAAATAATCAAAGAAAAATGCCAAGTTGATTTGGGAGTTGTTCCACAACTAGAAGATATTTTTTTACAAAAGTTGGAATTATTGGCGGCCTCTGGTCCTCATATGGGTTTACTCAGCTCAGATACCATATATTCTAACAAAGAGAGTTCTCCTCAAATTGTTGGCGTGTGGCTACAAGCTATTGATGCCAAGTATGGACGAACAGAAGGTCGGATTATAGAACACGATCATGGAGCTGAAGGTGTCAGCGAAATAATTATTACAGAAGGTGAGAGTGTATATGCTGGTTTAGGTACACCAATAGCAAAAACAAAGACGGCTTCTGTTTTTATGGTCAAGCCAGGAACCAGACATGGCTCAGATACCCAGTCATCGTATGGCAAATGGATCTCAATTAAATTTCGCTTGTAAAAAACTATTCTCTTTCAACCACAATAGTACACTCAGTCACTAAAGCGGCAATAGCTCCGACGGCAGCAAGTGGAGGAGCGAGTAGGGCCCCAACGACGCCGAGGGTTAATGGAAGCACAATCAGCTCATTCCCACTTTTATCGATAATTTTTATTCTGCGAACGTTGCCTTCTCTAATTAAGTCTTTGACTTTTTTGAGGAGCATTTCCCCATCGACTTTGAAGGACTCAGTTTTGGCTTTAGTTTTTTTGGTTGGCATGTTGTCTTTCTGAACCAATGGTTCTATTTTGAGTATCTTTATTATACAAGCACGGTGATTTTTTGACTAGTTACCGTAGGTTACGTAAAATAGGGAGAACGGTAGCAATCTTTTCAGAAACTTTTTGATCAGTATATTTTGTAACAAAGTGTGGGTGCACAATCGTTCGAATTTTTCTAAACGCTTCAATCTTTTTTTGCGTAACTTCAATACCAGTACTGGCAAATACATCAATTTTTGCAAGTTGGATGTTTGCAAGAGAACTTTGAATCATGGTCGAGTATTCCTCAGCGAGCCCAGTAATTTTGAGAGCAGCGAGTATCTCAAACATAAAGTTGTCTAGTCTTTCAAAGTAGGCAACCACATCAATTTCTTGCCATTTTCCACTCGAAATTTTTTCAGTTGTTCGTTTTGCTAAAGTGGCAACATCAGATTTAAATCGATCTAAAACCTCAGTAGTTAGAATTGGCTTGATGAGGGTATCGATGATAACTGTTTGGGCCTCAAGGTTATCAGCAAATTCACCGCTGTGAAGTGCAATTAATTTTTCGACGAAGGTTCTGATCCCGTAAGCGAGATTACCGAACTCACCTGTTTTTCTAAAAAGTAGTTCTTCGGTTCGACCAAACCGAGCTTCAGTACTTAGTTTTTGCAGTATTTCTTTCGCATACTCTGAGTCAGAACTGAGTAAATCATTTTTGACAGCCGTTTCAGCTGTTGCTCGTTCTTCAGCCGACATTTTTCCTTCATAGTTGTTTCCAAAGGCAGCTTCTTTTTCTTCAGGTGTTAGTCTTTGATCGTATGTATCACCGAGTTCCATCTCTGTGAGAATATCAACAGTAACTGAAAGCAATGTTCCCAGAGCTCCGAGTCGTTTCTCAAAATCCTCGAGGGTAATAGCAAATACTTCATAGACGAATGTCTCAAGATTAAAGTTGAATTTTGCACCTTTCTCTTTAATATCATGGAGAAGTGCGGTTAGGACTTCTACTACAGACAGGACTTTGAGTCCAAGTGCAGCATCAACTACCTCAAGAGAGTGAGTGACATACGGAACTCCACTACGATCAATTTTTTGGACAGAAATAGACGTTCCTGATTGGTCAAAGGTTATTGCTTTTGTTTTGTTGAGGAGCCAACCAAACGTAAGTTGCAGTAAGAATAAATAGGCATCTTTTTCGGTTGTGATATTCGTTTTATCTGCTTCATCTAGCAATATGTCTGCATACTGAGAGTCGAGAATAAGAGTCAACAGACCTGTTTGATTTTCGAATTGCATGTTTTTAAAGACAGCTCTGATATAAGGATTTTTCCATGTTTCAGTATTGATATCTCTGGTTGGAGTCTTACCGGCCTCACTTGTGCCAGCTAAATGATCTTCCAAAATTTCAAGTGATTCAAGGTCCCCTACGTTACGGGTGTCATTGATAAGTAGAGCTTGGGACTGTATGGCAGTGACATAGTTATCTACTCGTATTTCTAATGGGCGGGCGCAGTTTTCAATCTGTCTTCTTCTGCGTTCAGCATAGGCACGTTCTGCATTCAAGTCTTGTTCAGTTATCGAGAACTCTGATGAAAATGAATGTTCGTTGAGTAGATGAAGGCCGGTGTTTGGTTTTTCTTGTTCTTGTGACATACGGACACTAGTATAAAACATTTTATGAAAATTTGTTTCGAGATTTCTAAAAATAGAATGATATAGAGGGCCCAACTCAGTTTGTCCCAGATTTACTAACCCCACCCTAGTTCGGAGTATAATTGATATGAATGCAACAGGAGTTAAGGTGCTTGATGCTCAGGTGGTAATTGAGTAGTTTAATTTTTTAGGTTCTCTGGATGCTACCAACAATTTTGGCAAGTATATTTCTTGGAATCAGTTTACTCAACAGGGCTATAGGTTTGTTTTTTAAACCGGGAATAAAGGTTCCTTTTCTTTTTGAAATAGCTTTATAAGCCTGAGTAGCAACTGCATCAACAGACATAGCATTTTCAAAGAAGGAGATATTTTTGTTAGATGCTCTCTTGCTGAAATTTGTTTCAGTTGGTCCAGGACAGATGGTCGTTATGGAGACGCCAGTATTTTCAAGCTCCACAGCCAGTGCTTCCCCAAGTGAAAGAACATATGCTTTAGTTGCAAAGTAGACAGCCATGTAGGGGCCTGGCAAAAACGCAGCAGTAGAGGCAATATTTACAATATGTCCTTGTTTTTTTTGCAGCATGGCAGGAAGAAGCTCTCGGGTTAGCTGGGTTAGAGCGGTTATATTGACGTGGATCATTTCGATAAGCTTTGTTGTATCAGCAGCTGCGAATGCAGAAAGATTTCCAAAGCCAGCATTATTAATAAGAGTTGTGACAGTACAGTTCTCTTTTTTTAGAAAAGAAACTAACGATGAAACTGCAGTAGCAAGGCTCAGATCACAAGCAAAAATTTTAACGGTTATATCATATGTTGTAATGAGTTTTTCTGCAGTGATAGCTAGCTCTTTTTTTGAACGAGCAACTAAGATCAGATTATTATTTCTTTGCGCAAACTGTTGTGCCAAGGCAGAGCCAATACCTTTTGAGCCGCCCGTGATCAGTACATAGTTGTGAGATTGTTTTTTCATATAGTGCTTATTGTACGTTCAGTGCATGAATGATGCCAAAGGAAAAGCGAAGAGTGATTTGTAGCTGTTAATAATTTTCTCGATCTGTATTCGGGTTTGTTTCTCTATGAATGGGGTGAGATTTGTGAGATATTTAAAAGAGTAGTTATCTAAGGAACAAAGACTATATCTTAGGATATATAACAGTATAAAAACACTTCATGAAGCTCTTTCAAAGGACCCGCTCATTGTACAAAAGCTGGAGGCCATTAGTATTGGTTGTGCTTTTTTGTGTTACTTTTCTTCTTTCAAGTAACCCTGTACTAGCCACAAGTATACAGTTTACAACTGGTTCTGATTGGGATAGCGGTACTAAAACCCAAGTTGATACTTCGGTGCTGGAAGGTCAAGTAGAGCTAGATTCAACAGGTAGCTGGGGAGCACGTAGCTGGAAGAGTCCTGACTTACCGCTGAGTGTTGGTTCTGCATTTGCCTCTGATGGCACAGATATTTATGCTGCTCGAGGGTATGGTGATGTTCGTTTCTGGAAATATGCAACGGCCACTGATACTTGGACAGATTTGGCTAATTTACCAAATGGTACCTACTATGGTGCTGACTTTGAGTACTTTAATGGATATGTCTATGCAATTTTTGGTGGATACCAGACTACATTTGCTCGATATTCACCGACAACTGACACCTGGGAACTTCTCCAAGATATTCCTGACCTAGTCTACGAAGGTGGAAGTATTTCTACAGATGGTACGTACATCTATGCACTAAGGGGAAATACCAGTCAAGATTTTTATCGCTATGATGTAGATACCAATAGTTGGTCCCCAATGGCAGGGACACCGGCAACAGTTCGTAGAGGAGCTGATCTCATCTATAATGATGGAGCATTTTACACTCCGCGCGGATCTAACCAAAGAAATTTTTACAAATATACCATTTCAACCAACACTTGGTCCTCAATGGCCTTAATCCCATCTTCTATGTATGACGACATTAATATTACGACTGATGGAACAGATATATATGTTGCTCGAGGCTACAATACGACTACTTTTTATAAATATAGTATTTCTGGAAATTCTTGGTCAACTTTAACTGACCTACCGGCTACTACCTACTACGGAGGCGTTGTTTATAATGCTAGTGATGGTTACATCTATACGTTTAGAGGAAATGGTCAATATCATTTTTGGAAATATGACATTGCCGCAGATGCGTTTGTAGGACCTGAAGATGCTCCGGCAACTTTGAATAACGGTTCCGATCTTTTATATTATCAGAGTAAATTGTATGTTCCCCGAGGTGGTGGTTCTACTACCTTCTACTCGTATGATGTTACGGCTAACAGTTGGGCAACCTTGTCGACTGTACCGGCAAGTTTCAATGATGATACGAAGGGAGTAGTCGCTGGTGCAAACCTCTATTTCTTTAGGGGTTCTAATACTACTACCTTTTATAGGTACACTCCTGGGAGTGATACTTGGTCAACGATGGCAGATGCTCCGTCTTCGGTTCGATATGGTGGAACACTTACTTATCCAGGTAGTGGAGATTATATCTATGCAACCAGGGGAAACTTCCAATATACAGCTTGGCGATATAGTATCTCTGGGGATAGCTGGGAAGCTATTTCAGATTTGCCAACTGATGCACGAGCCAGTTATGGTGCCCGCTTAACTACAGACGGAACTGATTTGTATTACACTGCAGGTGCAGGTGTTGCTCGAATGTATAAATATGTTATTGGTACTGACACATGGTCGGAAGTGGGTAGCATTCCATTTGCTCCCTATTATGGAGCAGATATCTCTTACTACAATGGAAAAATCTATGCTACCACTGGCTGGTATGGGACTGACTTCTGGGAATACACCATTAGCAGTGATAGTTGGAGAAAACTACCTTCATTTGCAGGATATCGAGCTCAAAATTTAGGAACTTACACGGGGGGATCGATAGAGAATGATGGAGCTGGAACCTTTTATGTTACCCGTGGTGGGGCTTTGGCTGATTTGCTTGAATTTACGGCTTCTGGATCAAACTATGTGTCTACAGGTACTTGGGAATCAACAGTTCAAGATTTAGGGTACGTTTCATCATGGACTTCGTTGGTTGGGACCGCTACAACGCCTTCAGATGTTTCGGTCACCTATCAAACACAGTCGAGTAGTGATGGTACTAATTGGGATGCATGGCAAACTGTTAGTGGAACAACGATTACATCTACTCCACAACAATATTTGAAGGTTAGAGCAGTATTAGTAGCATCAACTGATTTGGCTGATACGCCAATCTTAAAGGATATTACTGTTATCTATGCGGGTGATACCACTGCACCAACAAATCCAGATACCATCACTGGTCTTTCTCAGGAAATTGGGGGATCATCACTGACGAGTGGTCAAACATATCGCCACCTTGCTCCTCATTTTTCTTGGAGTGGAGCCACTGATGCTGATAGTGCCGTGGCAGGATACTATGTGTATTTCGGTACAAATGTTTTAGCAGACCCCGAGATCAATGGAGATTACCAGACAACTACAACGTATCCAACAACAAAACCATTTTCTACAGGAACTTATTATTTGCGTATTAAAACAAAAGACACGGCTGGTAATGTGAGTGCTGGAACCACTCTCTTTGAGTACGGTTATGGTGGTGTTTCGCCTGCACAAAGTTTAGTTGTAAGTGATACCAGTGATTTTACTGGAACAGCTACCGATACAGTAGTGAGTAGTGATCAAATTAAGTTGAGTAGTCAGTCAGGTGGATTTTGGGCTGAAGAAACAATTAGCTCTACCCCAGGGAGCATGCAGTATGGTGCTAAAAACATGGCTTATGATGCTGACAACAATGATTTGTATGCTCTCAGAGGAAATAACTCAACCACTTTTTATTCATATGATATTGATACAGATACCTGGTCATCAAAAGCAGCAGCTCCAGCATCTGTGCGTATGGGAGGGGGAGTTATCGAAGGTCCTTCAGGGTACTTATATGGAATGAGAGGGAATAACTACACTTCGTTTTGGCGATATGACATTGGAACTGATACATGGAGTGATGAGGATGCTGTCGATACACCGCTCACTGTTCGATATGGAGGATCCATGATTTACGATGGATCTCAATATATCTATGTAATGAGAGGCAATAATGACGATGCTTTTTGGAGATATGACACCAGCTTTGACTCGTGGGAATCACTGGCAACTCTAGATTTTGGGGCCACGAGTGATGCAATAAATAATAATGCTTATGTGAGTGCTGATATCGCTATGGATCAAGCGAATGAAGTGGTGTATGTAACGCAAGGAAATTTGCGAGATGGTTTTTCTCAATATGACGTTAATACCAACGAATGGACAGTTCTCACTGATTTGCCAGCTCTTCCGTATTATGGGTCTTCTATAGAATTTGATCCAACGACCCAGTCAATCTTTTACATGCCGGGATATTACTCTGATTTACTATATCAGTATGATGTTGGTTCACAGACATGGACGCAAAAATCTTCTGCCCCAGCTACTTTTTATTATGGTGGAACGCTGAAGCTAGTTGGTACTAGTTTCTACGCAATTCGTGGAGGTAATACTACTTCCTTTTATAAGTATGATATCGCAAAAGATAGCTGGTTGACTCCAACAGGAGGTTTGTTTGGTAGAACTTTCCAGGGGACTACCTATACAACTGAATACTATGGTTCAGATATTGCCAAGGGAGATGGAGATAATTTCTACTTAGTTCGTGGAAATTACTCTGATACATTTGTTAGATGGAATCAATCGACAGGAACTACCACAACGATGGCTTCATTGCCCTCAGGTGCTTACAATGGCTCTTCGCTTGTATACGAAAGTACAAATAACAAAATCTACTATACGGGTGGTAGTTATAATAATAGATTTTATGTCTATGATATTGCTACTAATGTATGGTCAGAGGAGTCTGCAGATTCGCCTCCGGTGGCTCCAAACTATGGTTCTTCGATGGTCTATGATGGTTCACAATATATTTATTTAAATAGAGGTGCTAATTCATCATCTTTCTACCGTTTTGACACTCAGGAATCAAGTGGTGCAAAATGGTCATCAATGACAAATGCTCCAGCTGGTTTAGGGTATGGAGCTGAGCTGCTTTTAAATGGTGGTTATATCTATTCACTTCGTGGTCAAAACGCGGCTAATAATCCTTTTTATCGTTACGATATTGGTGCGGACAGTTGGTCGACACTTAGCAACATTGGCATAGATGTCTATAATGATGGATTTTTAGCTGATGGCGGTGATGGAAATTTCTATGCGGCTCGGGGAGAAAATGATAACGACTTCTTTAAGTACTCAGTCTCAGGTGACACTTGGACTCAGTTAGATAATGCACCTGCTAGAATTTACGCTGGGGGGGCGGGCGAAAGTAATGGGTCTAATAAAATTTATATGCTATCTGGATCAGGCACAAATAGTATCAGAGATGGCATCTATACTTATGTGATGGATACAGCTACTTCTGGTTTTAAAGAATCTGGAAGCTATACTTCTCAGACTCATGATTTAACAAGTGTTTATAAATGGGCAAGTTTAGACGTTGTGATGGCTGAGGCAAGCAACACGGGTATAACGATTACGACGCGAAGCTCGGCAGATGCGAGCGCTTGGTCATCTTGGACAGCCGTGTCAGCCGAAAAGCAAACCGGAACAACTTACTCATATAAAATTAACTCACCTGCAAATCAATATATTGAAGTCAAGTTTGAGTTAACCTCGTCGGATGGGGTCCTTTCAACAATAGTTAATGATTACACCATTAACTATTATAAAGATACATCTGCACCAACAAACCCAGAAAATGCGGGTCTTTCAGTCTATAGTGACAACTCACCAGGAGATGCAATTGTTTCTGGAACTTGGTATGGACACGCAGCACCATACTTTGATTGGCCAGAAGCAGAAGCCACAAATGGTGCTTCGGATACAACTTCTGGCTCAGGTGTGGCAGGATACTATGTGTATTTTGGGACGAATGTTAGTGCTGATCCAGAAGTTGATGGCACTTTACAAACAACTTCTGATTACACTGCCAGTGGTTTGGTGAATGGCTCAACGTACTACTTAAGAATCAAGACTGTTGATGATGCTGGTAATTTCTCAGCAACAACCTGGCAGCCATTTATCTATAAGTATGATGCCGAGCCGGCTTCTGCTCCAACAAGTGTGACTTCAGATCCATCTGGATATAGCGCCATAGATAGTTTTGATTTTTCTTGGGATACGGCTACTGCTAGTGGGGCCCCAGTTACGGAGTACTGCTACAAAACTGGAGCTTCAGCTGGTGCTTACTCCGTCGATCAGTGTACGGCAAGTACGGCTGTGACAGCTATTCCATCACACAAGGTTGGTGCCAATACTTTTTCTGTTCGCACTAAGGATGCTGGTGGTAACTATAGTAGTTATGCAACGACACAGTACTACTATGTAGATAGTGCCAATGCTCCGGCTCCGCCACAGAATGTGCAAGTGGCACCGGCAACAAACACTGATAATTCATTTGCATTTTCGTGGACACCACCGGCAACGGGGACATTTTATGGGTCTGAATCAAATTTATCCTACTATTATAGTATCAACGCACTACCAACAGTTCAGAGTACTTCTTCAACCAGCCTGACCTATCTTAATGCAGGAGCGTACGCTACTTTACCTGGAGATAATGTCTTCTATATTGTGACTAAAGATGAAGCGGGCAACATCAACTATAGTAACTATGAGCAAGTTACTTTTAGTGCCAATACTTCTGCTCCAGGAATTCCATTAAATATAGATATTGCTGACGTATCTGTGAAGAGTACGAGCTCATGGAAGTTAGCTCTTTCTTGGGAAGTTCCAGCAGAAAATGTTTCAAACCCAGAAGCTATTAGCAGTTACTCTATTTATCGTTCAATCGATGGAACTTCGTTTGCAGAAATTGCCACAAGTGGTGGTATCTCTTATGTAGACGTGGGGTTAACGCAACAGATTTATTATTATAAAGTTAAGGCTTGTGACAGTACTAATAACTGTGGAGCTTTCTCTGAAATAGTTACTCTTTACCCAGATGGTAAATTTGTGACTCCGGCAGAGTTGACATCTGCTCCAACAGAAACAGATATTACGACTAGAAAAGCTACCATTTCTTGGTCAACGGGTCGTACGGCAGATTCAAAAATTGCCTATGGGTTAGGGGCAGGAGATTACTTTGACGAAGAGGTCTCTAACTCCGAGCATGTGACATCACATATTTTGAAGATGTCTAACTTGAGTCCTGGGACGACCTACTACTACATTGCTAAATGGACTGACGAAGATGGTAACACTGGTTCTTCAGATGAAATGACCTTCGAGACCCAACCACCACCTTCGACAGAAGAACCAGTAATTAAGGCAGTTGGTCTCGATACTGCCTTGGTACAATTTACTTCCAAGAATGCCAGTAGAGTGCGAATTTACTATGGGGAGTCATCAGCCTTTGGTGGGATTGAGGATGTGGTGACTGGTACAGGTGAAGGGACCTACACTGTACAACTCAAAGAACTCACTGATGGTACAAAATATTACTATAAAATTAACGCTTTTGATTCAGAAGGCGAAGAGTATGAGGGAGAAATTCATTCCTTTACGACTTTACCTCGACCGCGACTCTCTAATATCAAGGTAAACCAGGTTAAAGGAACTGCTCGTTCAACGCTATTGGTAACTTGGAACTCAAATACACAAGTGAGTTCAGTTATCACCTACTATCCAGTTGTGGCTCCAGGTGCTGCCAAAGACGAAGTTAACATTGCTCTCAAGAGTGGTAAACACCAAATGGTTTTATATGATCTTGAGCCACAAACAACCTATGCACTTGTGGTCAAAGGAAAAGATGCCGCAGGAAATGAAGCTGCTGGCGAAGTGCAACAAGTTTCTACTTCTGCTGATACTCGCCCGCCACAGATAAGTGACTTAAAAGTTGATACAGAAATTTTAGGCACAGGTGAAGAAGCCACCGCGCAATTAGTTGTTTCATACAAGACCGACGAAGCTGCCACTGCCCAGATTGAGTTTGGTGAAGGCAGTGGAACTTCGTATTCACAGAAAACACAGGAAGATGGCAGTTTCACCAGTCATCACTTGGTGGTTATTTCTGAACTTTCTCCCGCCAAGGTATATCACTTAAGAGCAATTTCTAAAGATAGCTTTGGGAATGAGGCTCTTTCCCTAGATAAAGTGGTGATTACACCAAAGGCTACAGAAAATGCTCTCGACCTAGTTGTTACAAATCTAAGTGCAGCCTTTGGATTTTTAGGAAGAGGAAACTAAGCGTATGAAACGAGTATTTGATTACTTCAAAAAATCGAAGAAGCCAAACAAAATAGGATGGATTCTTTTTGTCGTTAGTACCTTTGTTGTCGGACTCGTAGCTTCTATTTTTTTGTATAACTATCAAGAAAAAGATCGTAACGCTACTTTCGAAGTTACTTTCCTTGATCCGCACCAAGCAATTGTGTTTTGGACAACAGAGCAGAAAACAATTGGGTTTATAAAGTATGGAGAAGAAGAAAATACTCTAGACCAAGAGATATACCAAACAAGCAGTGAACCCGGTACAGTTCATGCAGTAGTAGTAGAGAACATTCCCCTTGAAGGTGGGTATATATCTCTTCATAATGAATCAGAGAGCCCGTTCTTGTTTACACAAGTGCAACGGATAGTTTTTGATGCTACTACGTATCTAGAATAATATGGCAGAAACAATACTCGAACTTACCGATGTCTTTAAGTCCTTTGTACTTGGTGCAGAGACAGTAGAGATTATTAAAGGAGTCAGCTTTCAAGTACAGAAAGGTGACTTTGTAGTGCTTTTTGGCCCTTCAGGATGTGGAAAAAGTACGGTCTTAAATATGTCACTTGGGCTCGAGCCACCATCGAAAGGAGCAGTCAAGTTCTTAGGAAAGGATTTATATGCCTCTGGTGGTGAAGATGATCGTGCCCAGATTAGAAAGAAAGAAGTTGGCATGGTTTACCAGCAGTCAAACTGGGTTAAGTCACTGAATGTGCTTGAAAATGTGTATTTTCCACTAACACTTAGAGGAGAGTCGCTTGAAGAGCGAGAAAAGAAAGCTATAAACATTTTAAAGCTTGTTGGTATGGAGCAAGGAGCTTATCAGGCACCAACAGAGCTTTCTTCTGGTCAACAACAGCGAATTTCTTTAGCTCGGGCTCTGATTACGGAACCAGCTTTGATTGTGGCTGATGAGCCAACTGGAAACCTTGATTCAAAAGCTGGGGAAGATATTATGAGTCTCTTTAAAGAGTTTAATGATCAGGGTAAAACAGTTGTGATGGTTACCCATGACCTTGAGTATTTAAAGTATGCAACTCGGTCAATTAATATGTCTGACGGCTTGGTAGTCGGAGAGTACAAGAAAGATGATCCTCGTCTTAAGAAGATGAGTGTCTCTAAACGTGGAAATATATCGGATAAACTTAAAGTATGAAACTGCTAAACAAAATAAGAGCTGCCATGGTTTTTTTGAAGGGATATGATTATATCAGCCTCACGAAAGAGCTACTCTTTTTCTCCAAGTTTTTTTTGTTGGTGATTGTCTATTTAACCTATGATTCTATTAAAACTATTGGACGGATAGTCGCTAAAATTCCTTTCATAGGCATTCTACTTAAGCCGATGAAGCAGAGTCTATACAAAGTGTACCGAAGAGTGATTTCTGTATTCAACACTAATGTCCAAGGAGAGATTTCATCACTCGACCTGGTTTCGTTGGCCGTACGTCACCTAAAAGCTAAGAAAAATAGGACTGCCATCACCATTGGTGGTATGGCGATTGGTTTTGGTGCAGTTATCTTTTTACTTTCGATGGGGTATGGAGTCCAAAAACTTGTTGTATCTCGAGTTGCCCGTTTGGGAGAGATGAAGCAGGCAGATGTTACAACTGGGCAAGCCAACTCACTGGTGCTGGATGATGAAGCTATTGCTCGTTTTGGTGAAATGAAGGGGGTAAAGTCTGTGTTACCATTTGTTTCGGTCGTTTCAAAAGTGACCTACAATAACTCTGTTTCAGATGCGGTAGCATATGGAGTTACACGAGAGTTCTTGGAAGAGTCAGCGATGCAGCCTTCAAGAGGAAAAATATTTGAAGACGGAGAAATACTTTCAGTTATACCAAGGGCTGAAAGTGAAGGAGTGGTTGCTGGTGTTCAAACAGAGCGTATTAGCGGTGCTAAGATGAACAAGCAGTACTCGGAAGTTGAGTACTCTCTCTATCCATTAATTTGGAAAGCTGTGTACTCAGAGCCAAGTTTGCAATCTGAGATTATTGGATATACCAGAAGAGATGTTGGTGATCAGACAGCTATCGAAGTATGGGGAAATAGTTATGCTTCATCGGCAGATCTTTTAGAAGGTGTTGATTTCTTTGGAAACGAATATTCGCCTTGGATTAAAGATGATTTTCCTCTCTGGAGAAAAGAAGCTTGTGCAGCAACTTCATACGACTGTACTGATAAAGAGTATATTCTAGAGAAAGATGGTGGACTGCAGCGAATTTTAAGTGGATATATTACTGAAGACGATATCTCACTATCGAGATATCAGGTGTTTGCTGACTCCACTCCAACGTTAGCTGAAGGTGAAGTTGTCGAAAAAATACAATTTTCATTTTCGCCCGACGCAAAAGTCCCAGTATATTCTGAACCTGAAAATGCAGCCCAACGTACGAGTCTTTTTTCGGGTCAAGAAACTGACGATAGCCTCTATTCGGGAGAATTGATTTTTGGTGAAGGGTACTCAGATGAAGCGTGGGGATCAGCCGGAGAAAATGAAAATGGAAAAGAGCTTGGGTACTGGATTAGATCAAAACTTCCACTTTGGAGACAACTCGACTGTGAGGACTGTGAAGAGCTTTTTCTTAAAGAGGTTGACTCGTTCGAGAAGCAAGTTGAAGCCTATGCATATATCCCCGCAAACAAGGTAATTATCGAAGATCTAGGAGTCCCAAAGCAGATGGGGCAAGTATTGGGCGAAGCTACAGCAAGTGCTGAGGTTGCTTCTGGCTCTGCTTTGCTTCTAAGTACTGATGTATCTTCACCAGAAGCGAGTGACGAAAGTGAACCCACAGAGATCCTTTTAGCAGATGGGACTATGGCCTCTGCAACACAGTTAGAAGATGGAACATTAGATTGGGTCAGTATTTCTTCAGATTCAGCTGCTGCAAAGATTGATCAGGTTGAAGAAATTCCATTTGCTGAGAACTCTCGAAAAGAAGTTCTGATTAACAGAGCCATGTTGAATGTGCTCGGTATTACTGAAAATGATGCGGTTGGAAAAGAGTTCGAGACATCACTCTTACTGGATAGCGAATTCTTTAAATCAGAAGGTTACCAAGCAGTTTCTGAACTTACAAAAATGACTATTATTGGTGTTATTCCTGAAGACAAAACTCCAGCCTTTTACTTACCATTTAGTGATATTAAAAACCTCGGGATAGAAAATTATTCCCAGGTTAAGGTGGTTGTTAAGGACCAAAATGATCTCAAGGGTGTTCGTGAGGAAATTGAGGTGCTTGGATATAGAACCTCTTCGGTAGTTGATACAGTTGATCAAATTAATAGTTTATTTGGAACGATAAGATTGCTTCTTTCTGTGCTGGGTTTAGTTGCTTTAAGTGTGGCGGCTCTGGGTATGTTTAACACCTTAACCGTTTCATTACTGGAAAAAACCCGAGAAGTTGGGTTGATGAAGGCAATTGGGATGAGATCAAGTGAAGTGAAGCGTTTATTCTTAGCTGAGTCAATTATCATGGGATTATCTGGAGGTATTTTTGGTTTGCTGCTGGGAGTTGGAGCAGGGTATGCTTTGAGCTTTGCTCTTTCGTCGATTTCAGTCTTTAAAGGATTGGGGTATATCAATTTAGTCTCAGTACCATTGTTTTTAGCACTTGGTATTTTGTCACTTTCATTCTTGGTTGGTGTTGGAACGGGATTGTATCCAGCTCATAGAGCTACTAAAATTTCTGCACTCAATGCCTTGAGATACGAATAATATTTTTTTATGCATTCTCTGATCTATCCAAAGATGCGGTATAATGCTGATCAATGACAGCCACTATCTCTAATACCATTCGATCTGTTCGCCAAAAAAAGGGGATCACACAAGAAGAGTTGGGTGAAGCTGTGGGAGTAACTCGTCAGACCATTATTGCTCTCGAAAAGGGTAATTATATTCCCTCGCTTTTATTGGCTTTAAGTTTATCTGCGTATTTTAAAAAATCGGTAGATGAATTATTTTTTATGAAAAAAATGAAGGGAACTGAAGTATGAAGAAAGTCAACTTTTTTTCTGGGATGCTCGGTGAAGTTGGGATGAGTGTCATATTAGTTCTCATTCTGCTCAGTTTCTTGAAGTTCTCGGCATTAACCATGCCTATGAATGTTTCCGTTTTTGCCATTGTTTTTTTAACTGTTCTTTTTTTAGCGTATGCGAGTACTATCTGGAAAGAACATGCTCAAGATGAGCGGGAAGCGCATCACCGACTACTAGCTGGTCGTTTTGGCTATTTGATGGGAGCAGCAGTATTGATCGTTGCAGCTGTTGTTCAACTTTTTCAGCATGAACTTGATTATTGGATAATTATTGCTTTAGTGAGCATGATTCTATCAAAAACTTTTTCTCGACTTTATTTTCAAATTGTTTCTTAAGTTTTCTGATTTGTAAAATCTACTTGACATTTTTTTCAAATTGTATGTATAGTGTACTTTACATACAGTAAAAATTAATAGGTAAGGAACATATGAAAAATTCGAGCTCAGGAAACATCCTTCTGATGGTAGTAGTGGTAGTTGCAATTCTCGGTCTGGGTGGAGTAGCACTCATGAACACTACTGCAAATAAAACTGATTCTGCCATGATGGCCGATGAAACTCAGGCTGATTCGGACACTATTGATGCAATGGCCGTCGATGTAATGGTAGAGCCAAACAAGGAAGATGCCATGGTAGCTGACGATGCTAAGACATCTGAAGGTACGAGTGACAGTATGATGGAAGCAGATGTCATGATGGCTGATGCAGGTGTGTATACAGATTACTCTGAAGCTGCTTTTGAAGCTGCCAGTGATAAAAAACGAGTACTCTTTTTTCATGCAACCTGGTGCCCAGATTGTAAAGCCGCCAATGCAGAGATTCTAAAGATGGCTGACAAAATTCCATCGGATGTAGTTATTTTTAAAACAGACTATGATACACAAAAAGCATTAAAACAAAAGTATGGAGTTACGTACCAACACACTTTTGTGCTAGTTGATGCTGAAGGTGAAGCCATAACAAAATGGAACGGTGGAGATTTCGCTATGCTACTTGGAAAGGTCCAGTAAGATGATTATATTGATTGCCTTTGCTTTTATAGCAGGTATTGTCACTATTCTCTCACCTTGTATTTTACCAGTGCTCCCGATTATTTTATCGGGAGCTGCTGGCGGAGGTAAGAAGAAGCCATTGGGAATTGTGACTGGTTTTGTTGCTAGTTTCACTTTCTTTACGTTGTTTTTGACTTCGTTAGTGCAGGCTTTTGGAGTTTCTGCTGATACACTGAGAATTTTTTCAGTTGTTGTTTTATTCGTATTTGGTTTGAGTTTATTATTGCCATTTGTACAAGTATGGTTAGAAAAAGGTTTTACTGTTTTATCGGGGAAAGTTCCTAACCGTTCACAGAGCACAACATTTGGAGGAGGAGTACTGATTGGTGCTTCGTTAGGTTTGTTATGGACGCCGTGTGTTGGTCCCATTTTGGCATCTGTTCTCTCGTTAGCTCTTACAGGAACGGTGACAGGCTCTGCGGCTCTGATTACCTTAGCCTATGCCCTAGGAACATCATTACCAATGCTTGCAATAATGATTGGTGGGCAAGAACTACTTCGAAAGAATACATGGCTTTTGCAGAGGACAAGCCAGATTCAAAGAGGATTTGGAGTCTTGATGATGGCAACAGCTGTAGCTATATTTTTTAATTTAGATAGACAGTTTCAGAGCATTGTTTTGGAAGCATTTCCAAAATATGGCACCGGACTTACCAAATTTGAAGAGAATGCGTTTGTGAAAGAGCAACTAGAAGATTTTCGACAGGGAAGTGATGCCTCATCAAAGGGTTTACTGGGGAAGCCAAGTCCCGTTGGAGGAGATGATTATGGTGAAGCCCCCGAGCTTATTGCTGGAGGCGAGTGGATTAACTCTGAGCCAATGACACTGGCTGAGTTACGTGGAAAAGTAGTTTTAATTGACTTCTGGACATACTCTTGTATTAACTGTATTCGCACGTTGCCCTACTTGGCAAAGTGGCATGAGACATACGCTGATCAAGGCTTAGTAATTATTGGTGTCCATACTCCAGAGTTCGAGTTTGAAAAAGAGCTTAAAAATGTACAAACTGCAGCGAAAGACTTTGGTTTAGAGTATCCAATTATGCAAGATAATAATTTTGCTACCTGGAAAGCATTTAATAATCGTTATTGGCCAGCTAAATATCTTATTGATGCAGAAGGTCATATCCGGTATTTCCACTTTGGAGAACAGGGATACGATGAGACTGAGTCGAAGATTCAGGAGCTCTTGAAAGAGGCTGGCAGTATGGTTGAGGAGACAGTTCAAGTTGAAAATGAAACATATCAAGTCTATGGTAGAACACCAGAATTATATCTGGGGTATGAGCGGATGCAGGCTCTTGTTTTCTCACAGAAGGTACAAAAAGATCAAGCTATAGTATATGCTGCTCCCCAGGCTTTACCTCAAAATACGTTCTCTCTTGAAGGTGAGTGGCTGGTCACACCTGAGTACTCTCAGGCTTCAGAAGGATCTCAGCTCAACTTGTCCTTTAACGCTAAAAAAGTTTTTTTGGTGATGAGGACGGCAGATGATTCTGAAGGTAGTGTGATAGTTAGTTCTAATGGAAAAGAGTTGGGAGTGATCTCGGTTTCTCAGGATAAACTCTATCAAGTTATTGAGTTAGAACAGCCGGGAGAAGGTCGGATTCAGCTAGAATTTCTAGATCCAAACATTCAGATATTTGCCTTTACTTTTGGATAGTGTTTATACAACTTTGTTTCGACGTCTTTTTTTAGAGCTGGTACAATGGAAGTTATGAAAACACGTCTTTTTCTCCTTCTTAGTTTTTTACTGCTTAGTTCTGGATTGCTATCAGCTTGTAAAGTCTTAGTTGACCCGAGTGGTAACTACTCAATTGAATTTGATAAGAAAGAGATTGTAAAGCCGGGTTCTCCAATTGGCGAAAATGGGTGTGGTATTAGCAACTGCCACGGTGCCGAGATTACTTGTGGAGATCCAGTTGAGATGTGTACAGAAGAGTATCAATTGGGTGATTTTTGTCGAGGATTTGGTAGCTGTGAAGTCAAAGACGGTAACTGTTTAGTTGCAGCTTCACCAGAGTACACAGGTTGTGTCAGTTGTGCAGAAGAGTGTAACAAGATTTCAGATCCGCGAGAAGCATTTGCTTGTGAGACGAAGTGTCGATCAAAATTTAAGTAGGTATTTTTTTTAAAGGTGTTCTATGAAGAAGATTATTTTAGCCTCACAGTCAGTCCAACGCCGTTTGTTGATGGAAACACTTGGTCTTCCGTTTGAAGTTATGCCAACCCATGTTGATGAAAAAGCTATTACTCACGCTGATGCTCAGATGAGAGCTCAGTTAGTAGCTCGAGCAAAAGCTGCTACTGTCATGGAATTGTTTAAACAAAAGTACCCAGAGCGAGAAGCCGTGATCATTGCTGCTGATACCTTTGGTTTTTTGGATGATCAAGAGTTCGAGAAGCCAGCTAGTAAAGAAGAGGCGATCGAGATGTTAACGAAGCTAACCTCGGGAACATCCATAGCCATCACTGGCTTTTGTGTGATTGATACCGCTTTGGATACAACTGAAATGTCAGTGGTAGTTACAAAGATGCGTTTTCGGGATCTCTCAGCATCAGAAATATCAAAGTATGTACAAGAGAATGATGTGACTTCTTGGTCAGGTGGATTTTCACCTGCATATGATGCGGGGGCTGCATTAATTGATAGTATTGAAGGGTCACTGACGAGTTTTTCTCATGGGTTGCCTATGGAGTTAGTAGTTCCAGCTCTTCGAAAAGCAGGTATTGAAATATAAAGATTTGTTATGCAGCATAAAAAAAGATTTCCATTTGTAACAGCAGTGCATTGGTTTGCATTTAAAGATAACCAAGTCCTTTTGGCCCGGCGTTTTCAAACGGGATACATGGATGGATACTACTCAGTTCCTGCTGGGCATGTCGATGGCGAAGAAACTGCTCGTGAAGCACTGACAAGAGAAATTAAAGAAGAAGTGGGGGTTACTCTCTCAGTTGATGACTTACAGTTTGCTCATGTGATGCATCGAAATCAAGTCAGCGAACCTCATGAGCGCATAGATTTTTTCTTTTGTACTCTTGCATTCACCAGTGCTTTCAAAAATTGTGAACCTGAAAAGTGTGATCAACTTGCCTGGTTTTCTTTAGATGCGCTTCCTGAGAAAATGGTTGAGTATGTACGAACAGCATTAGAACATGTCAAAAACGAAATCGCCTATAGCGAGCACACTGAAGCGTAGCAGAAAACGCATTACAAAAAGCTGGAAAACTTTTCACAAAAAAGTTGCAGTGGTACGGTTATTTCATTTTTCCAAAAGTATGTTCTTCGAGTCCTCTTTCTGGCATTTTCTTTCTCGAATTTTGGTGATTTCTTTTTTTATTGGATTTAATATCGCTTTAAGTAAAGCTTTTTTAGCACAAAATACACTGAGAGTGCCGGTTCCAATTGCTAGGTTACTGATGCAGTATGGGATTATTCCTGGAGAAGAAATTGTTTTTGAGCACCTTACAAATCCATACGCGGTTGAAATTGTATTTGAGGCAGAAGATATAATCACACAAATTAATCTGCAACGAGAAGAACATGATTTACCTAGAGTTACTTCAAATAGTAAATTAGCCTCGGCAGCTGCAGTACTATTGGAGGACTTGGAAGCTCGTGGTTTTAACTTAGAAGGTGATTCAAAAGGAGTGCTTTTGGCAGATGTTGTTGCAAATACTGGGTACTCGTATGCTTGGGTTCATCACAATGCACTGGTTGGTCCTTTGTCACCCGAAGCGGTGATTACTGCTTGGTTGTCAGACGAAGAGCAGGCCGAGGCAGTCCTGACACCAGAATTTACTGAAGTAGGTATTGCTGCAAAAGTAGTTGAGACATCTTTTATGGGCAAGGCTGGGGTAGTTGTGCAGTTACTTGCAGAGCCACAAAAGGAACAAGAAAAACTACCAGCAAGCAGTAGCAAGCCAGTCAACTTTAAAAATGAACAACCAAAGAAACTCGCCGAGTTTTCTGATGAAGCAACTGTTGAAGCTTTAAATGCGTACCGCTCAGCTAACGATGTGCATCGACTCAATGTGAACGATGATTTGTGTGTCTATGCAGAAAAACGAGCAAACGATTTGCAGGTACTTGGCTCTCTCGATAATCATGCTGGTTTTAAGGCTGATTTTGAAAAAGAAGATCCTCCTGTGGGAATTCGAAGCTATGGAGGTGGCACAATTGGTGAAAACTTAGCTTCTCAATATTGTCTTAATGGAACAACTGGAGATAGTATTTTTGCTGAAACGCCTACTCAGCTGATTGAATGGTGTTTTGACTCTTCAACAAAGGGGCATCGGGAAGCTCAACTGAGCAAACAGTACAATGATGTTTGTATTAGACATGCAGACAATATGTATGTAGTTATCTTTGGGTCTCGTTAGCAATTACCAAAGATGTTTGTGAACCATAAAGCAAGCATTAGCAGTTAATTCAATTTTATTTTCGTCTGCAAATTTTTTTGCTTCCTTTGATTGTGCCCCTGGTTGCATCCAGACGTTTTTGATCCCAAGCGTGTGACATTCTTTAATCACTTCAAGTGCTATTTCAGGAGGAACAACAATCAGGGCAAGTTCAGGCTTAGGAATAAGTTCTTTTAGGGAGGTGACCAATGTTTCACCTTCAACGGTTCCTCCTTTGGGATTAATGCCAGTAACGGTGTATCCAGCGTGGAGTAAGTCTTTGAAAACTCGATGACCATATTTTTCTGGGTTATTGGAGACGCCAACAACGGCAATGGGGGTGTTTTTTTGAACATTCATACAAATAGTCTAACCCAGTCTCATCAAAATTTATAGAGAAGAGAAGTATTTCATAGCGGGGATATTTATGAGATAGTAAGAAGGTGAAGAAACTACTTACCTTTAGTATAGCTTGGCGCCTGTGGCTTGTTATTCCCGTTATCTTAGCAGGCATGTATCTTCCTTTTAGAGCAGATGCCGATTTTACTCGACTTTCTTATTACACTGAACAAGTTGGAGCACTGAAACATCCAGCTGTGTATTCCTGGGCAAATTTTGATGGCATTCATTACTTAGGAATTGCTTCGCGTGGCTATATTGATGAGGGTAGGTTTATGCCTTTTTTTCCGTTTTTAATTCGTATTTTTTCAGCACCTTTTGGGTTGTTGGTACCAATAACTGCTTACAGTCAGATACCTTTCTGGGTGGGAGTAGTACTTAGTAGTTTGTTTTTTTTCGGTGCACTTTTATTGTTATATAAACTTTTGTTGCTCGACTTTCCGAAGCAAAGAGCACAGAACACATTGTTGCTTTTGCTGCTTTTTCCTACAGCATTCTTTTTTGCAGCGGTATACTCAGAAGGTCTCTTCTTACTTTTGTGTGTGGCGGTGCTTTACTTTGCCCGAAAAAGAAGTTGGTTCTGGGCAAGTGTAGCTACAATGTTTTTAGCGGTGACAAGGCTTTCGGGGATCTTGTTGGTGATCCCACTTTTATATGAATATTTTTCTTTAGAAATACAAGGTAAAAAATACAATTGGCGTGATCATTTGCAAGCTTTGTCGTTTGGGTGTATTCCTGTTTTACTTGCTCTCTATAGTTACTACAACCTACAGACATGGGGAGATCCACTTTATTTTGTGCACGCTCATGGGGCATTGGGAAATAGCCGAGAAGTAGCTGGACTAGTGTTTCCACTAGTTACCGTCTATCGGTATCTTAAAATTTTTATAACGGTCTCTCTGTACCAGTTCGAATTTTGGGTAGCTTTGCTGGAATTTACAACTTTAGGATGGGCTGTTTGGGGAGTCTACTTAAGTTGGAAACAAAAGATACGAGTTTCATATCTTCTCTTTGCAGTCAGTATGCTATTTTTACCGCTTTTTTCTGGTACTTTAAGTGGATTTCCTCGGTATGTGTTACCAGTCTTTCCACTTTTTCTTTCGTTTTCTGGTTTTTTTGAGAAAAGAGCTCGTGTTTGGAAGTACCTTTTCGGCAGCTTACTTATAGTGCAAGTACTGTTGCTTATTTTATTTTCTCGAGGCTACTACATTGCATAAACCATTTTTTTGTAGAGGTTTATTTGCGACTTCCACTTATTGCTTTCTCTACAACATCTTTAGGAAGAGAGGATGCAGATAGTAATGCTTTTCTAACCGCGGCACCAGCTTCTGTTCCGATAGCATCTGCAGCTTTGACTGCACCCACCACTGATGAGCTAACGACCTGAGTTGTACCGACTCCAACGGTTTCAGCTGCTTTGAGTGCACCTTCAACAGAACTGACCGCAACTGCTCCAACATCTTTACCAAGTTCTGCAGCCATAGTTACTGCTGCTTTAGCTGCTCTCTTAGCAGCAAGCGTAATGTCTCCACCGACATCTGAAACTCCGGTGATTGCTGCATGAACAGAAGCTCTTGCCCCATCAACCACTGAAATACCAACTTCGGACGTGCTCTTAACACCACCCTTAACAATATTTGCGACTGAGTCCATCCCGACAACACCGACTTCACTAACATCTTTAAAAGCTCCGGTTATTTGGTTTTTAACAGCACCTCTTAAAGCAGAAACAATATCGTCAGTGCCTTTTACGGCAGCAACTATTGCTTTTGTTGTTTCATTTATTATTTTATCTAACATAAAATTATACTTTCTTTTAAAATGGTACTAGTTCATTATTGCATATATCAATCTTTTTAACTACTTTAACTAAAATTTTAGTTGCTGCACAGCTCTGACTGACTCGATAAATTCAATTAGTCAGAATAGTATTTTACTGATAGTATATTGATATGAACAATCAAGAAGAAACATCACTCAAACAACAAGAGTTGCCAACAACTTCAAAAGCTAACACTCTCAAAAGAGGACTCTACTTTTTCGTTGTTGCTTTTGTTATTTTTCTGACTGCTTTTGGGTATTATAAGTATGTGCAGTACTCTAATTGGCGAACAGAAGCTATTCAAGCAATAGAGAAGGTTACTGCTGATACAGCAGAGTTAGAAGCTTTACAAGTTTTACAAGGTGAAGTCAGGGCAGAGACAGATCGCTGTAAGGATTTTATCTCACAGCAACAAGGTGAGTTCGGCGAATTTCAGTATTGTCAGCATTTTATTGAATGGTCAGGAAAAACACTTTAATTTCTTTCCAAAGTAAAAATCCATCTTTTATCTTTTTCTTCAGTAAGCTCAAACCCAGATTTTTCAACTGATTTTCTACTAGCTCTATTTCCTACTATTATTTCACAAACTACTTTTTTTAGACCTAAATAGTTGAAAGCGAAATCAACTAAAAGTGTTCTTGCTCTAGCTGCATAGTTATTTCCAGTTTTTTCCTTACCAATCCAAGATCCTAGCTCTGCTGTATCATTTCCTTTTAATCTAAGATTGTTAGAGCCAACCATCTCTTTTCCATCCCAGATTCCAAATCTAAATTTACCTAAATTTTGAGGATCAATAATACTCTCACTCACAGCTTCAACAGATGAATATTTTTTTGCAGTTATATCTCCATTTTGACTAAGATGTTCCTTATCTGCATTAATTAAGCTAAAGTAGAACTCAGCATCTTCTGGGACTAACTCTTTCAGCTCAACGGTATCTTCGTCTGACTTTAGTTCAATACGGTCTGTCAAACCCCGTTGTTTTAAATTCTCAAATCTACCATCCTCATATGGTGGAAAACAAACTTCAAAAACTACTAAATCTTCCACTGCTTGCCACTGTATGATGTCGCCGACTTCAATGGTGTGTGCAAAGCCTTCATTTTCTGGGCCAACTTCAAACTCTATTTTTGTGCCATCCGGTTTTAGAATAAGTAAAATTCCTCTTCCAGAGATATATCCTTCTGTTGTCTCCTTACCTCCAACAACCTTTTGTGGTTGGGTTTTTTTACCTGCTTCGATGTAAATAACTCCCAAATCTCTTTCTTTTGTTTCCGGATGCGAGTAAACATCACATACAACTCCTGGAAAAACTTCTGAAGATTCTATGAAATGTGTAGCAAGAGTCTCATTTCTATAGGTGAATTGTTCAAGTGTTTTCATAGTTTATCTTCTTCACAAATCTCTGAGCTGATGTTTCAAAACCATATTTTTTGTAAAAACTATGTGCACGGCCTAAATCATTATCTGACTCTAGATTAACTTTAGTAACATTCTTAGATTTACACCATGAAAAGAATGAGTCCATAAGTAAATTAGCGTTCCCATTACCTCTGCTATCTTTTTTAACAAAAAATTCTTCAACTTCAGCTCTCATTTCACCACTACGAAGCATAGAACAAAGGTATCCAGTTATAATTCCAGAAATTTCTGAATCAGAGTTAACTAAAAGCAGTATGCAATAATCAGATCTCTCTAAAAGTTTTGTGAAGAGTTTGTCACCACCTGTTTTTGCTGATGTTGATGTAGCTGATTTGCCAGTTATCTGTTCAATACAATCAGCTCTAAAGTCGTCAAGTAAATTTAAAACTTCATTTTTATCTGATTTTTTTGCTTTTCTTGTTTTCATAACTATCATTTTACCATGGGTTACTAAGTTATATTGAAAATAGTGTGTTCAAAAATATTGTATGTATATTTTTTTAAAAAGGCTTTAAAACTGAAAAATGTTGAAAATAGCTAAAATTAAGCAAGCTCCATCAACTCATTCAAGCATATTAGACGGGTCTACCAGAACTTTTCACTTGTTGCGGAGGCAGTGGGATTCGAACCCACGAACCGAAAAATCGGTCAAGATTAGCAATCTTGTGCAATTGGCCACTATGCGATGCCTCCAGGTGCAAATTATGCACTACGGATCGAATTATACCATTCCAATTACACAGTAACTACTTGTATCTTGGTATATACTAATTCTAGATAAGAAAGAATCGATGACCATACCAATTATAAAAAACAAATTACCGAAAAAAGAAACTCCAAAAAAAATTCGTCCTGGTGCCAAAGCACTGATAGTGCATGATGGCAAAATCCTAGTTATTACTGAAAAGACATCATCAGGAGAGATAATACATGATTTCCCTGGTGGTGGTATTGAGTTTGGAGAGACAGCTCAAGAGGCCTTAATTCGTGAAGTGAAAGAAGAAGTTGGATTAACAGTAGTTCCTGGAAAACCAGTTGGAACGTGGTCATTTATTTTAGATCAATGGAAAACTCATATTCTCTGTATTGGATTTCAATGTAAGGTTGTTGGATCTTTAGAATTAGACTTTTCTCACAACCCTGCTGAAGAAAATATTTTTGAAGTCAACTGGTATACAAAGGAAGAACTCCTAACCCATCCAGAGATCTTACGTGCTCCTTTCGTTATAGAAGCTGTTAAGTTGGTAGAAATCTAGTTCAAAACCGTATATAATCCGGCTATCCAAAGTGGAGGTATCGCATAGTGGTCAATTGCACACGCTTGGAAAGCGTGATCCTTCGGGATCCGTGGGTTCGAATCCCTCTACCTCCGCAACGCAATTATTCCTCAAGTGAACATCTACGAATTTGCATGCTTAATAAAAAATCTTAAACACCTAATATTTGATATAATTCTAATTATTATGAAACTAACTTTACCTGATAGTAAGTACAAGGATTCTTATCTTAATGCATTAAAAGAATACAAAGATGAAGATCGCGAACATTATAGATCAATTAATCAAAATGAAATTGAAAATGACTTTTCAGCATTTGTTGAAAAAATAAAAAGCAGATCTAGAGGAGAAAATCTTTTTAAAGGATATATTTCAGCAACTGAATATTGGCTTATTGATAATAACGCATTTATTGGAAGATTGGATATTCGTCATGAAATGACTGAGTTTCTTAGGAAAGTAGGTGGGCATATTGGCTATGATGTTCGACCTTCTAAAAGAAAAACGGGTTATGGGTATAATATACTTAAACTGGGTTTAGAAAAGGCAAAAGGCTTAGGATTAAAAAAAGTTTTACTCACCTGTGACAAAGATCACATAGCTTCAAAAAAAATTATTGAGAAATGCGGTGGAATACCAGCAAAAAAAGTAAGCCAAGATCCTGGAGTTGAAAAGCTTAGATATTGGATTTCATTGGAGTAAAAGGTTCGAACATCGTTCACTAACCCTCGCAATTCAGAACTCCAGGCTAGAAATGTGTTAAAATTGGGATAGGTATGGGAATTGTAGAACCAAAGCCTGTATTTTCTATGAAACTAACAAAGAAACACATCCTCGAATACTTAAAACAACACAATTTAATGCAAGTTGCTACCTATGGAGAAAATCATCCTTGGATAGCATCTGTTTACTATTCATTTGATCAAGATTTAAATCTATATTTTCTTAGTTCTCCAAAAACAATTCATTGCAAACAAATAAAAGAAAATTCACAAGTTGCTGTTGCAATAACAAACTCAAATCAAAGTATAGCCGGAGACAAAAAAGGTCTCCAATTATATGGACATGCAGAACAGATTTCAGATGTAGTAAAAATAAAACATTCACTTCACCTTTGGAAGCAACAGCTAGGTGTTACAGATGAGTCTTTATCTTATGAAAATATGGCTAAGAAAATAATTTCTAGTAAAATGTATAAAATTACTCCTAAGAAAATTAAGTTCTTTAATCAAGAACTATTTGATGTTCCTGACGGAGAAGAACCTATATTGGAGATGTAATTATGAGTAGACACCAAAAAGTGGCACAATTGGTAGAAGAAGCATATTTAGCTTGTACTGAAGATTTCGGAAAATGGATGTGGAAGAATCATGTTCCGGTTGTTGCACAGAAAGCAGAAGAATTATCAATAAGATATGGTGCTGACCTAGACATAGCCGTTGCAGGAGCATTGTTACATGACTTTGGTGACGCATTTATGTACAGATTTGCTGACAGCCATGAAGAAGTTTCTGAAACAAAAGCTCGTGAGTTGCTTTCAAAATCAGGTTATTCTGAAAGTGAAATTGAAGTAGTATTGAAAGAAGTGATAGCCCCACATTCTTGTCGGCCAGACGATGAACCTCCTAGAAAAAAAGAAGCTCAGGTTTTAGCCACAGCAGATGCTTTAGCTCATTTAACTACTGATTTTTATTTGCAATTTACATGGAAGCACATCCCAGAAGGAAAAACGTATGAAGAGTTCCTATCTTGGGTTACAGAAAAATTAGATCGTGATTTTAATAGAAAAATATTTTTTGAGGATGAAAAAAAAGAAGTTCAGAAAAGATTTGATGCGCTAATGGACGTATTTGTTACAAAATAGATTTTAATTTGGCGCACACGCTTCCGCAACTTAGTAATAGAGTTATAATGATACTACTAATTTTATGTCATTAAAAATTTCAAAGTATCAAACTAAAGGGGCAATTATAGGAGGTCTAATTGGATTAGTTGGATCTTTGCTTCAGTCATATTTTTCGACAATGAACCATGATCCATTTTTTCTCTTTGGAATACCGAGTTTAGTATTACAAATCATTGGTGTGGGTGGTTGCTCATGGAAAAGCTCATTTTGTCCGATGAGTGATTTTCTTGGTTCTATTATAACGATTAGTATATTTCTCTTGATTGGTTTATTAATTGGAAAAACTCTAGAAAAAGTTAAAAAATAATACTATTTTTATAGTACTAGCTTAGAAATGGTAAGTAAAAAGAGAGGATTCTATGAAAAACTTTGATCTGTCCGAAGGCACTGTTAAGCAGATAGCTGAGGATATTGGTATTGATTGGGCAACAGTCACCTATACACCGTTAGATCTCATTGCTGGTATGAAGGTGGAACTTGAGCATGGTTCGCAAGATCCAATGACAAATGTGACGCAAGATGATCCTATCATCACTGCTAAGATTGCCCTCGCTCATCTCAATGAGTTCGGTGATTACTATGTCCGTCTTGAAAAGATGGAGCGTGAAGCAGAAGGTAAAGACAAATAATTCTCGCAGCCTTAAGAATTTGATCTAGGTGATATAATGTGAATCGCTCAACATTTTGGGTCAGGAGGGGTCGCATAGTGGCCTAGTGCAGCAGTTTACTAAACTGCCGTATCGCAAGATACCGCGGGTTCGAATCCCGCTCCCTCCGCCATTTTTCTAAATTGTGAGAATCATTAAGATTTTCAAGTGGTTTCCACAATTTAGTTAGTCTGGTAGAAGTAATTTTTCCATCTTTAAATTCGCAGTTCCAAAGTACAGATTTTAATAAATCTCTTTTTACCTCGTCATCTCCTTCTTCAAAAATTTTAGACAGCTGTACCGAGCTATTTTTTACTTCTTCAACAAGTTCCAAAGTTTCTAGAGTCCCCACATTATTTTTTTGTTTAGATAAAACTTTTAATTGAGCAAGTTCATTTTCAAATTCAGTTTTTCTTTCGTTATAACGATCAAAAGAAATTTGTTCATCAATATAAATATCCTCAATCCTTATTAATTTTCTTTTTAGATTTGCGATTTGTTGCTTAATTGCGTCTTTACTATCTTTTTTATAATTATCTTCTTTTATTAATGAATCTTTATATAAATTAAATGATTTGTTTGCTCTTTCTGGATCGAGAGTGAAACCTCCAAAAAATTCCTGAAATACATCTGTAACTTTTTGTTTACTTCTATATTTTTTATGTTGAGTACATTTACCTTTTCCATTTGTACATCTGTAATAAATATATTTTCCTTTAGTAATTCCAGCAGTAACTTTACAACCACATTCACCACATGTTAGAAAATCTCTGAAAACAAAATTATACTTTTGCTTTTTTGGCCTACTTTTATTTGCAAGCCTTTTTTGAACTTCATCAAATAATTGTTTGGATATTAAAGGTTTATGATTTCCAGGATATAGTTTTTCATCTCTTCGAATAACACCATAGTATTCAGGATTAGTTATTTGTCTATGTAAACTAGAGGTAGCAACTTTTTTACCACTTCTTGATCTATATCCTTCACTAGCCAATTTTTTAGCTAGAGTTTTAACTGAGTATTCACCAGTAGCAAATAGTTCAAATGCTCTTGTAATAAATGGTGCTCTGATTGGATCTGGCTTAATACCTTTACCTGGCTTTATATTTATGTATCCAATTGGAGCATAGCTTGGATATTCTCCTTTTAGCACTTTACTTTCATTACCGGCTTTAACTTTTACAGATAGGTCTCTTGAATAATGGGCAGCATAAACAAAATCAAAACCCATGTATGTTAAAGATGGAGCATCAAAAAAGACATTTGTTAACGTACGTACTTCTTTTAAGAATCCTTGTTCTATCAACTTAATAATATATCCAGCATCGATTAGATTTCTAGCCAAACGATCAGTGTGAACAACTAAGATCGAATCAGCCTCACCATTTTGTATTCTTTCCAACATGTTGGCAAACAAAGGTCTATTATGATCTTCTTTAGCACTTTTTGATTCTTTAACAATATCAACAACTTCCAAATTCTCACGAGTGGCTAGATCAATTAACAAACGTTGTTGAGTACCAAGAGATTGAGTTTGTCTAGAATCTTCTTCAGTTGATTTACGACAATAAATAATAGTTTTCATTTTTCTTTCACAAACTGTTTATAATCAACAGTTCCATTATGTTCAGTATCATAATTAGTTTCATATTGTACAGCATTAGAATGATCCTTTTTGAGCTTATTAGTAATAGCCTCAGCATATGGACCATACAAAGTAGTAGGACGCTTTAAACCACGAGAGGCATAATATAATCTATGACCCTGTTTACGTTTATCATCAAACCTTTTTGATAAATATTTCACTAAATAAAATGCCAGGTGTGTAGTTCCATGAATTTCTTTAACTTTGAAGAAACCATAAGGCCATATTTTCTTCATTTCAGACTGTCTTATTTTAGGAATATTACACAAAAGGTGGTAATGAACTGCACCCCTTTTTTGAAACTCTGGAACTGTAATATACTTTAAATTTGGATACCACTGTCTTAGCTTTCTCATTGCTTTTTTATAATATGGTAAGCATTCATCAAGCTTGTTAATATCAAATTCAAAAGTATCTGCAAAGGTGAAAGTCAGAAACTTGTCATACTCTGAAAAGTTTAGATGAGTTAATCTTCTAATATTGTTAACTGCACGAATTATTGTTCTAGTTCTATGTTCTGCACTTCTTTCAGATTTCTTTCGAGCAGTCTTTACTCTTGGCTTTGGCGTAAAACCATAACGAAGTGGTATTTCATACTCATAACTTTCAATTAGTGAGCCACTTTGAATAATTTTACTTTTTGTAAAACCTCTTGGTTTTGGTGGTTCTTTTGTGCCGGTATTATCAAGTCTAGTAGTGTGCTGACGCACACTAGGTTCTTTGTTTGTACCTAAAGGTACTGCACCAAGAATATTTTGAGCATCATTTTCTAATGACATTACTTACTCCTTTCTTTTTGAAGGAGTGAGTAACGATGAAGAGCTCGACCTAAATAATACTGAGAGCGTTCTATTTCTATATCTTCTTGGGATTGTATTTGTTGCTGAGTTTTTTGTTTGGAAAAATTATTTTTTGTTTTATAAGCAACAGATTCAACACCACTTTTGTGGTTGCATTGATCTGATAGTGTTTTCATGACGTATAGTCATGGATGTAGCTCTTAAAAACAGCTCTAGAACGTTTGCACGTCTAAGTTAAAAATAAATATACTATATTTTTATATAAATAAAAGGATCAAAAGAGTTCAAATAAAGTTATCTTGTACAAATAGCCTGGTGGTAAACCACAGATAGTATCCCCCCGCAAGGAAACATAATGGTATCACATCTTCGCTTCGCTCAGATGTGATGGGCAGTAAGTGAGGCGGGGGGAAGAGTACGGGTTGGAAAAGTTATGCAGGCAAAAAGCCTGGTGGTATAATCTGAGTATGGATAAAAATCAAATATCAAAAACTGTAGAAAAAACTGTAGAAAACCTTTCAAAAGAGGGGAAAACCATAAGTTCTAAAATTGTTTCAGAAATAGTTGATAAATTATCTGGTGAGTTGCAACAAAATGAGATTAGCAAAACTCAAGCAGAAAAACTAAGTAGAAAGTTATTAGATTTACTAAAAGATGAAAATTAAAAACATTGACTTATCTTGGTTCAGAGGTGCATCAGATTTTACATCGCTCAAACTTAATAAAAAATCAAAAGTATTGTATGGCGAAAATGGATCAGGAAAATCATCTTTTGTAGATGGCATGGAATATATTATAAAGGATGGAAAAATTTTACATTTAACAAATGAGTATAGCGGTCGTAGACAAGAAAAATCTATAATTAACACTCACATGAGTGCAGATAATAATGCCAAAGTAGTAATAACTTTCACAGATCAATCACAAATATCTGCAGAAATTGAACCAAATGGTTCAGTTCAAATTACCCCTCCAGACAACATGCTTAACAAGTTAAATTATCATACAATAATCTTGAGGCAAGATGAAATATCAAATTTTATTAAGGGCAGTAAAGGAGATAAGTATTCAACGTTATTACCACTATTGGGTTTAGGTGAACTAGAAATATCTGCTGAAAACTTAAGAAAATTGGCAAGAAATATTGCTAGTGAAGCAAATTTGAGTGGAATCAACACAGATATTAAAAATTCAGCTCAAAGCAGGAATTTACTATTTAATGATCAAACAATAGATGAAATTTTAAATATAGCAAAAGAGTTAGACAAAACAAGTGATAATGTAGAAATTGAAATAGATGAGGATTTTTTGTCTAATTTAGGCAAAATAAATAAAGAGAAAATAAATCAAAATGGCAATCAAAATGCTGAATATACAATAATAGAAAAAATTTCTGGTTCAGATTTATTACAGTTGATTCAAAATTCAAAAGAGAGTTTATCTGAACTTGCAAACTCATCTGAATCTTTAATTAAAGAAAAACTTGACATTCTAAACTCATCTCAAAACTTTATTCAAGAAATTGTTGATAAAGAGGAAATTGACTGTCCAGCTTGTGGAAAATTAATTAAAGTTTCGGAATTTAAAGATCATATTTATTCTGAAATTATCAGATTAGAACAGTCAATGACAATCCTTCAAACACATCGTGAAAACCTCAATAATCTTGTTAGTAGTATAGAACAATTAACAATAAACTTTGATCAAGAGTCTTTAAAAAAATGGAAAGAAAATAATGATTTGAAAATTGAGGAACCATTTAAAAGTTTAAATCTCAACGAACTCAGAAACAGTTGTACTATAGACCAATTAGAACTAATTAGTTCTACATTTAAACCAATAATTATTGCTGCGATTGAATCTAAAAAAGATACGCCTCAGGATTTACAAGCATTATACGATGATAAAAATACAATTGAAGGTATTAAAGATGTTCTTAATAACGAAAAAAGAATAAAAGAAAGAGATAGAATTACTACATTAATTGATTTTATTACTGGTACTGAATCAGAAATAAGAAATCAAATTAGAAAAAAGTCTGTTGAAATAATTACTACGATATCTTCAGATATTTCGAGAATGTGGGAAATATTACATCCTGATGAGAAAATTGAGGATATAAAATTATATCTTCCTTCAGACACAGATAAAGCAATAGAAATTGGCCTTAAATTTTATGGAAAAGAATTAGAGTCACCGAGATTAACTTTATCTGAAGGTCATAGAAATAGTTTGGGATTATGTATTTTCCTTTCAATGGCAAAAAATAGTAATGAAAAAGACATTCCAATTTTCTTAGATGACGTGATAGTAAGTTTTGATAGAAATCATAGAGGACTAGTAGCTGAGCTCTTGGAAAAAGAATTTTCTGAGAGACAGATACTTATTTTAACGCATGATAGAGAGTGGTTTATAGAGTTAAGACACCAACTTGAAAATGATAAATGGGAATTTGAAACATTAAAACCTTGGGAAAATCCAGAGATAGGAATTCAATTTTCAAAAAACACGTTCTCATTTGATGATGCAAGATCAAAGTTATCAAATGACGCAACTTCAGCTGGAAATAATTGTAGAAAAATTATGGATAATTGTCTTGCAGTATTATGTGAAAAACTAGAAGTAAGAATGAAATACAAACATAGAGAACGAAATGATGTAAGAGTAGCTTCAGAGTTTTTACTAGACTTAATTCCAGATATGGAAAAATCATTCCTAATAAAGGAATCTGAAAGTTATATTCCATATTTAGATGCAGTAAAATCAATGAAGCAATCAAGTAGATTGTTGTTATCTTGGGGTAATCGTTCATCACATGAATATAGCGTAATTAAGGTTGAGGCAAAAAAATTAATTGATTCTTGCGAAAAAGCTCTCAATTTTTTTGAATGTGATGAGTGTAATAAATCAGTAACTAAATTTAAAGATACTTCGAATAATAGTCGTAGATGTGAATGTGGGAAAATCAAGTGGAAATAAAAAATATATATAATCTAATTCTTGAAAAGAATAGTAATTAGTATTGATAAATTTGGATAATTATTTATAGGCCTCACTTTATCGAGAGAAAAAAGTTCCAATTTCATCCCACGCTCCCCGCATATAAAAAAATAGGCTTAATGCCTATTTTTTTATATCGGTGCGTAACAAGGAATGCAGAAGATGGTTCGCGACGGGCACACGAGCACACTGTGCGAGTCACCCTAGTGTATGCGAGCTTCCTTAAGAAGATATAGATTGTAGCGAGTCGTGAATCCCACTCTCCTCGCCAGTAAAAAATTACTATGCCCATATCCATCTTTAATAGGTACTACTCACATTAAGACAAAAAATAATTTACTACTTGAAAACATACTTATCGGACAGTACTATATAAACTAATATACATCACTTAAAGTGAATAGAAGGTCAAACTAATGAATACATTTATATCAATAGCTAAAAGATCACTTGTAGTATTTATTGGTATATTTTCATTGACTGCTATTTTATATGCAAAATCGGTTCTGGCCGTTCAAGTGGGGACTCTTCCTGAGGGGAATTTACTTTTAAACCCTTGGTTTAGGAGTGATGTCGTTACTAATGCAGCTTCTTTAAATAACTGGATTATAGACACAGCTAAAAATACTAATGGTGAGGTCCTATGGTCTATCAGTCAAAAAAGATCGAATCCAAGCGCAGATGTTATTGTTTCTGGCAAGTGTGGAGCTAATGAGTTGTATTGTGGAACTGCGGCAAGATTTGCAAGCGGCTATGGTCAGGGGGGATATGGATTCGGTATTAATGGGTACGATGCCTATTTGTACCAGATCGTTCAAGCAGATCCAGCAAATACTACTCTTCAGTTTCAAACAGAGTGGGTTACTGGTTGGATTGATCAAGCAACCATAACTATTTATTCGTCTAATTCAGCAGATGGCCCTTGGAGTCCAGTTTGGGTGCCACTCAGTGTAAGTGATAGTACTGGAACTGGATCTAATCATGCATGGACAAGTACTGGTTTTATGGAAACAAACATTCCAGATGGAGCTTCTTTTTATAAAGTTGAGATCCAGGCTCAGTATCCAGCAAATAAAGATCAAGGAGCAAAATTTACTGGAGTCTATTTTAACGTTGTTGACTTGAATTCACTGCCAACACCAACACCAAGTCCTTCGCCAACACCAACACCAAGTCCTTCGCCAACACCAACGCCAAGTCCTTCGCCAACACCAACGCCAAGTCCTTCGCCAACACCAACGCCAAGTCCTTCGCCAACACCAATGCCAAGCCCTTCACCAACACCAATTACAGGTAACAATGCACCTGTAATCGCCACTCCATGGTTGTCATCAACAGTGACAACACAAAGTTATAGTTTTCAGGTGAGAGGGCAGGATGCTGACCTTCAGGACACTCTTTCAATGGCAGCTACTGGCTTACCTACTGGTCTAGTTTTAGGGAACTGTAATCAAAACAGCAGAGGTGCATCAGTAAGAATAACGTGTGAGATTTTTGGAACTGCCCAAGAGGTGGGAACATACTATCCAGAAATTATTTTGACTGATTCAGCAGGAGCAACTGATTCAAAGGTTTATACATTAGTTGTTAATTAATGTATAACGGTTTTAAGCTTTCAAAGTCCATAGAGGTTCTATATCAGAATTGTAGATTTAAAGATTTGGGAGAGAACTTAATCTAAACCTTTTTCACATCTAAAATGAGAAAAAAGCAGTGACTATGCTACGTGTTGAACAAATTTCTAGTAAATTTCCCTTTTCAGAAGCAAAAAATTCTATGGAGTCTGCTAACCACGGTCGGGATTACGATACGTATACCGCTAAAATGGATGCAGCAGTAGAGGCCAAAGTTGCTAGTCTTTTCTCACGTTTTAACATTTTTTTTGATGGCATGGTACTTGTCGATGCAGGATCTGGAACAGGACTCATAGCAGAACGGATTGCGCAAGAATGTGAGAGTATTGGGGTTTCACCGCAAGTCTTTGCGATAGATATTTCGCACGCATACTCAGAGTTTTTTTCACAACAACAATCAATTACCACTCTTTTTGGTGACGCAGCAGAACAACTATTTCCAGATGATTCAGTAGCTATTAAGTACTATTCGACTAGTGGACATGAGATTGCTTCATTTGGCGGCGGAGCAAGCCGAATGGTGACCGCTATTCAAAATTCGTTTCGAGAGCTACAACCAGGGGGGCAATTATTGATTAGAGATTTTGTAAAACCTGAAAATACGGGTTCTATTCTGATGGAATTATCTGAAACGAATGGGATAAACCAGAACCAGATTTCTCTAGATACTACCATTGAACACCAGTCACTTTCTACGTTAGCACTTTTCAAACAGTTTCATCGAGAATTTGCTGGAGGAAATGCATTTGCGTTTGAAGAAATTACGATAGATGGCAAAACACTCATTGTACTAGAGCCAGAATGGGCGTATGAATTTTATATGCGCAAAGAATATACTAATAACTGGAAGAATGAAATTCACGAAAAATACTCGTATTGGACCTTAGCCGAGGCAAAGGATATTTTAGAGGTAGCAGGATTCGAGAATGTGCAAGTTGAGCCAGATCCCAACCAGTATATGCTGTCAAATTGGTTGGAAGGGCAAGTGAACTTATATCAACAAAATCAAGCCGGTACTTTAGAACTTCTTCCGTTTCCCGCAACTCATATGGTTATTTCAGGTAACAAGCCGTTACGGTAGTATGTTGATTTTTGTGGGTTTTATTCTCTGAATAAAATATGGTATAAAAACCTATATGACAATAAATTTTATCGCAGTTCTTGTATGTGCTATTTGGTCGATGGTGCTTGGGGCACTGTGGTATGGTCCTTTATTCGGAAAAAAATGGATGGAGATTCTAGGTGTCAATGCAAAAGATAAAAAAGCTCGGGAAGAGATGCAGAAGAGTGCTGGGCCTTTATATGGCATTCAGTTTTTATTGACGTTGTTTCAGGTGTATGTGTTGGCATACTATATTCAAGGTTGGGAAGAAGCCAGTGGTTTAGTAAATGCGCTCTGGATTTGGGCAGCTTTTATTATGCCAATGGTTGCAGCTTCTGCTATGTGGAATAATGATTCAAGAAAAGTTTCTTGGGCGCGTTTCTTAATTCAAGCGGGTTATCAGCTGATTCTTTTTGTCTCGTTTGGATTGATTTTGGGACTTTGGCAGTAGAACTGAGTTTCTATGGGAAACAAAAAGACAAAAACATCTTTAAGTAGAGAGGGTACGAACTTTCTTAAAGCCATTGCAATTTTTTCTGTACTTTTAATTCATATTCTTTCGAGCAGTAAGCCTTCACCATTTGTGAATGAATCGAAATTTCAATTGGCAGCTATTTTTTTTGATCAGTTGGCTCGGATTTCGGTACCTCTATTTGTGGCACTTTCGGGATATGGTTTATATTGTGGATATGCAAAGAAAAAACTAGAACTTGGAACTTTTTTTAAACGCAGGGTCTTTAAGATACTTCCTCTGTACATTCTTTGGAGCGGGATTTTTTCTGCACTTTTTTACTTCGTTCCTTCGTGGGGTCCGTTGACTCAACAGCCCAATCTTTTGTGGAAGATAGTTTTGGGTAGGGCAGACTATCATTTGTATTTTGTGCCAATGGTGTTTCAGTTATATGTCTTTTTTCCTCTCATTCTTAAGGTATTTAAGAAATGGCCGCTGGCTACGTTGCTGGGGGCAGTTTTTGTTCAGTTACTTTGGTGGTGGATATTTAGTTATGGAGGCAGAACAGTAACTTCGTGGAAGTACTTTGCCGAAGATGGTGAGCAATATCTCTGGATGACTAACTGGATTGCTTATTTTGTACTTGGAATGTATCTGCCAAAAATATGGCACTGGTTTGATGCTCACCGCTCTACTGCTGGTTTGGTTTTAGTTGGGTGGCTCTTTAGTGGAGGATATGCGATTTCAAACGCCCTGCAGCTGATTCAAAATGGCACTGATCCGTTATTTGCTTTAAAGTTTACAAGATACCCACTCTTTTTCTATAGTTTTTTGGCAATACTGGTGAGTAGTTACTGTGTTGCAAGAGCTAAGCATCTTACAGGGTGGTTGGTGAAGGTAGGCAAGATTTCATACCCCTTGTACTTATCGCACACACTTTTTTTAAGAATTGCGTTTTTTTTACTTTACCTGTAATGCTTGCAGTTGTTGTAATCGATCGAGACAGCTGACTCCGAGGTGAAAAAAGAGTTCGATACCGGTTATTTCTCCCATGATCTTTTCTTGAGTAGATTCATCTGAAAAACTAAAAGGGAGAATGTCCGTAGTCATGGTCATTTTTTGAAAATCTTGTGCTTTAATACGAGTTATCTTTGTTCCTGGGAGTAAAATCGCAGAATAGTTGTGGGGTTTTGAACCAGGTAACAGTGACGATTCTCCAAAAATGGCATGCTTTTTAAGTATGGTAGCATGTGTATCGTCTGTGTCTCCAGAAAAAGTTAGTTTGACACCTCCATTGGGTTCGCAAGCAGTGACAACATAAATATAGGTGTTGTTATTGCTTCCAGCTTCAAAGATTTTTTTTGGAGTTGAATCAGGTGGGTTGGTGGGGTAGTCGAGTGTGATCTTTTTTGTTTTAGCCACTTCTAAAAATGTTTCAGAAAAATGCTCTAGTTTGTAAGAAGAGAGCATGTGAGATGCTTTGGTATCCGAGCCTTCTTTTTCTGAAAATGCATATCCATATTCAACCCGTTCATAAAGGTACTGGACGAATTCACTTGAAAAGTAGTTTAAGAGAGCAAAGGTTAGGAGGAACTTATTATCTTGTTTGATGGTTGAGTTTTCTGCATCAATGTGACTACTGAGAAAGTATCTCAGTAGTGTTTCTTTACCATTAGGGCCAAGTTCTGTAAAAAGGCTGGTTAAAAATGAGCTTTTGACGACAAGCGCTTCAAGCTCTCCTTTTGCAATAATAGAAGTTGATCGTGGAGCCCCGAGTAAGATGCCAAGCTCACCCAAGATAACTTTTAGACGATTGAGCTTGAGTTCTTCACCGTCAACTACAACAGCATAGTCACCGTTTTCAGAACCACTGCGCATTTGATCAGGAATGATGAGCAACTCGTCAGGGTGATCTCCTTCTCTGATCAAGGTCTCACCCTCCGCGTAGCTTTCGTAGTGATTACCTTGAGATGTATCGAGGTCATCTGTTTCCATTATTGGAGTGAGCAAATTGACAACTAAGACTTCAGTTAAGAAGTCGTGAACCTCTCCAAACTCTTCACGACGAAGCATACCACCAGATTGCTGGGTTAAATACAGTATGGTATTTTCAATTTTACGAAGCGATTGTGTGAGAAGTAGCGGGGATGCTTGATCGATCGAGAACTCGTGAGCATATGCTCTGAGTTCAAGGGCTGCATTGAGAGTTTGTTGTGTTGAGTCATTTCTCCAAGATCGGTTTGCGTAGGAAATCATTTCAAAGTGATTCTGATCTGCATGGAGACCAAACTTCATATTTTGGACGTACTTTTCCTTGATATCTTCCAAATCTGATTCGACGACTGCCACACCATAGGCGATTCGCAATAGGTACTTTGAGATTCGTTTAAGATAGGGGTAGAGTTCGTTGGGGTCTTGTTGTTTTTCTTTAGAGAGTGCTTGGAATTCTCGATAATCAGCCAAAAAGTATTTGAGGTAGAGGTGGACCCACTCAATGATACCTTCTCTATCAAGCTTAATTTTTTCAAGAATAGCGTCTGGACTGAGCGCTTCAACGGTCATATTTTCAGCAGAAAGAGTAGTATTTTCAGTATTGCTCCAACTGAGCTGGGTATCTGCCACAGAAGTAATCCACTCCTGAAGTGTATCCTTCCTATTTGTAAAGAACTCCATGGTCGAGTATGTGTACAAGGAAATCATCGAGGGATGTGTAATTGTAGTGTTTACACTTTCTGGATTGAGCTTTTGACGCATGCACTCTAAAACACTTTTATCTCCAGTTTCTCCAACCTCACCTTTAATATATTTTTCATAACTGTGAAAGTAGAGCTCAACGGGAATGCCACCACTTTCATCTCTCAAACGGTTGGCAATTTTTTGCTGTTCTTCAATTGGTGGAATAGTAAAACAGACCAGTCTCAAGTCGAGGTCTGTTCTTTTATCTTTTTCAAATTTTTCTTGAGTAATTGAGCCCCCATATTTTGTGAAGAACAGAAAGTTGTCAGGGTGTTCTGTACAGATTGTGTCACAAGTAGTTCTGAGGTTGTCTACGACTGTTTCGACTGATACTTCTGTTTCAACTTGAGATTCTGCGACAGCTGGAAGGAGTAGTCTTTCTGAAGATGACATACTTTTCATCATAGCATTTTACAGCTGAAGGGTTCTATGTTGAAATCAATTTTTTTAGATTTGATCTAGCAAAAAGGTGCTGTAAGATATAATCTGATAGTACTTACTACCTGTTGAAGCCGTATTATATGAATGAAAACAATTTTTCTCCATCAGATGAAGTTCCTGAGAGTCCAGAAAGAGGTGAGCTATCTCCAGCCTTACAAGCAGCTACTGAGGTAATTCCCTCCAGGTTTAGGGCAGGCTTAGAAAAATTGATGTTATCAGCTGTAATTGCTCCTTCTACCGAGCTAGCTCAAATGAATTCACAAGCTGATCTTGGTAAATTGACTGAAATGGCGGCACATTTACCTGATATTGCAGGCATTGCTATGGGGATAGCTTTTTTTGTCTCATTTAAAATAGTTAATATATCAACGGGGAAGAGCTTGCTAGCTGGTGGAGCAGCTGGTGTTATCGTTTGGAACACTGTATCGTTTGTGCTGAACTCAGCACCGTATATCGCCAAGTATAATCAAATACTCAGTATGCTGCATCGTTTCTTATAGGTACCAATATGAATACAACCACAGAACTATTACTTCAACTCGCAAAGGAAAAAAACATCTCTGAAAAAGAGTTGCATATTGCTCTTGCCGCTTTTAGTAGCGCTGCATTTTTACAGTCATTTGAAGAAATGGGCGTAGACGTTACGAAGTTACCTGATGGAACAATGGAAAAACTCACTCAGCAGTTAGAAAGTGTTCAGAGTAAAGAAGATATTTTGGTTTTTAATGCTTCGATTGATGAGTTATTTTCAAAGAAAGATATGTCTCTTTTAGCTACCTATCAAAAACTGCTTGATGGTATGATCGCGGCTTTTATCGAGAAAATCAAACAACTGTAACCTTTCAAGCACTCTATTACTAGGTACATGCAAAGTAACGGAAGGAATGTGTATGACAGTAGGTAAAAATTTGGCCGTAATGGCTATTGTCGGAGGAATGCTTTTTTCACCACTGGTTGGAACTATTTCAGCTCAAACACCTCAAGAGAAAAGAGAGGGTCTTCGCGCTCAATTTCAGGAAAAGAAAGAACAAAATCAAGAAAATAGAGAACAGTTTCAGGAGCAGCGTGGGGAAGTTCAAGAACAACGTTGTTCTCTAGCTACAAATAGAATCGACACTTGGACAACTCGCTATTCCGAGAATAGAAGTCGCTTCCAACGAATGGAGGCTAAGGCACTCGAAATTATTGATAAAGTTATTACTCGAGCCCAAGAAAAAGGTAAAGATACCACTGATCTTGAAGCAAAAACGACAGAGTTTAAGGCAAAAATAGTGGTAGCAGATGGTGAGTATGCAACGTTGGTTGATTTACTTAATCAAACAAAGGGTCATGCTTGTGGTGAATCAGAGGGGGCTTTTAAAGAGGCTCTTGTAGCTGCTCGAACACAATTGACTGTGGTACGCCAAGCTATTGCAGATGCTCGTGAGTACTACAAGAACGAAGTCAGACCAGCAGCACGGGCTCTTTTGCAGTCAGAAAGGGAAACCAATGACAACTAAGACACTGACATACATCTTTATTGGTGGCATTTTAGCCATGTTACTCATGCGGGGAATACTATCATCACGATCACCATCCCAGCAGCTGCAGCAGGATACTGAAGGTACCACCGAAGAAAAAGGTTTCTTTATGGGCGATGAAGCTGTCCCAGAGAATTTTGAACAGCAGGGACGTGTACTCGAAGAAGAGGAACTGCCTGAAGTGAGTGAAGATTCTACCGATGCAGAGTTACTCGATGCTCTTTCAACCTTAGATGCTGAATTTGGGGCAGCTACTCCAGGTTCAAATGATCTCAGCGAAATTGAATAACGAGTACTTGAGGCAAGTGTCACTTGTATGCTTGTACAATGCCTAGTATGTCTAAACAAAGTAGAAACTTAAAAAAGAGTAATGAAGCACTTGTTGCTCAATGGGTTGTGGCAGCTCAATCTGGTGATTGGGCTGCGCTGGAAGCACTCTACGAATACTTTTTTGAGCCACTCTACCGGTTTTGTTATTGGCAATGCCAAGATGAAGCCACGGCTGAGGACCTGACATCAGAAACCATGATGGAAATGGTTAAAAGTATTCAAAGGTACTCGAATAAAGGTAGTTTTAAAAATTGGCTCTACACCATTGCTAAACGCAAAGTTTTTCGTTGGATACGACAGCATAAGTATTGTGAAGTAAAAGTTGACTTTTCGGCCTGGGAATTTCCCGATTCTATTTGTTTGATTGATCCTGAAAATGAAGCAAAGAAGGCGAAGTATTTGGATACATTACTTTCTGTGTTACCAGATTTGCAGAAAACAATTTTAGAGTTGCGGTACCTCGATAAGCTCTCGGTCAAAGAAGTGGCTAAGCAGTTGTCACTGAGTGAAAATCAGGTCAAAGTGTATGCTTTGCGAGCAAAGAAAAAGGTGATTGCTAATCAGGAAAAAAAGGTGTGAAAGGAGGAAACATGAATAAAACATTACAGGAACATTGGCTTTTTGCCGAAGCAAAAGCTCCTCGAGGGGTTTTTAAAGAAGCACTTAGGGAAGAGCTGAAGGTATCATTTGATAGAAAAAAACAGAGTGGTCACAAACTATTTTCTAGATGGTTTACTCAGGTAGCAATGGGTTTTGCTTTTATATTGGTAGTTGGTATTGTTTTCTTACCAGGTTTTTATGACCGAAGACAAGCTGTTCGTTTAGCTGATTCTTCGACTCAAGTCAGTGCTGATTTAGCCAAAAATTTTGAAGAGCAAGAGAGCGAACTCGAGGAACTTGAGGCTTTATTGCTTGAATTTGAGAATTTTAAATAATCTTGATTAATGTCGCCATTGCGTCTTATAATATTCAACTTTTTGTGTTATAATGAGCCATTAATACGCACCAGATGCGTATATATTTGACTTGTTTTACGTTGAGATTGCCTCAACGTTGCCAACAATTCAAATATCTTTAACAAATTATCTGTAAAAAGTGGATGTGCTTGCTTTGGTTACTTTTGTAGCTGGAGCAAGCGCATCCTAGATTTTTAGGTTGTGTGATTATTGTTTTTCAAATTCTAATTCAAAAAGGAAAAATTGTGAAAAAACGACCTTCTCTCTTATTGATTGCTCTAACCTTTATTATTGCCTTAACCTTAGTTTCCTGTCAGGATGAAGTTACTGTGCCTACACCAACACAAGTTGTGGTCCGGCAAGCGACTGTTGCACCGACGGGGACCAAAGTGCCCTTGGTGGAGCCGACAACAGTTGCAGTTACACCAGTCCCAGCAAAAACGATGGTTCCTGAAGTAACCGCTACCTCGGTTGTTCCGACAGTTGTAGTTACAGCTATGCCTGACGAAGGTGCAGTAGTTGGTTTGATCAAACCAGGTGTGCCAGAGTTTGTTCTGAATTCTGGACTCACAGCTTGTTCAGTTAATATTGAGTATTCCAACGCGGTTGGGGCGGATGTCGAATCTGGTTTTACCAGCACTAGCTGGCAGCCAGCATTTGATAATCGTTATGATACAGTGGTCTTTAGCAGGAACGGAAGTGATAACTTTGTGAGTTATTATGTTCGTGGATCTGGTGACAGTTATGTGTGGCCAGCTGCGAACAAAACATATATCATTGTTCGATTCAATGCAGGGGACTGTGGAATTCAAACCCTGATTGATTGGGCAATTAATAATCTAGAGGAGGCAGAAGCCTGGGTGTCTGAGTTTGATGCTTGGCTTGAAGCCTCGCATCAGTCAATGGATGCAGTTGGTGATGAGCCAGTACTCAATGGAACAGCAATGCCTGTAGTCAAATGCGAGTTTGATGATCCGGCGTTGCATGCTTATTTCAAAATTGGTCCTTCTACTGGTGACACAAACAGTGTGTACACCAACCCCCAGCTGGGGAACGTAGAAATTACGAGCCATGATCAGACCATTGAGGTTCATGAAACCATTTTGGATACTGAATCTGGTTGTAATGTGACTAATTTTAGGGTTCCAGAGCATTCAGGTCCAATGGGTGTGGCGGTTACTATTGGTGGCCATTTGGCTCAAAATATTAACTACCACGATCATGGAGACATTTGGGGTCCTGATGGCCACAGCTTCGATGCCCCCTAAAAAATAAATACAGATACTTTGAAAGAGGCCGGTTTAACCCGGCCTCTTTTGCGTTTCTTTATCCCAGTCCGCCTGTTTTATTGCTGGGCTTCTCATTCTTATTGTTATAGGGTAGAATAGCAGCTCTGCGAACGCCGGTATTAGTGCTGCGTATCGCAATTTTTCTTTAATAAAATGTTTTTAATTCTCAAACTGTGCAAAGCACAGAAGGAGCAAACTTTTGATACATCCAATTGGTTTTAGTCAGGATTCTGTAGCAGCTTTGTTTTATGATTTGCGTGAAGAGAAACGAGTTAACTCAGCTTTGATGTTAGCTAATGCCATGATGACACACTCGGGGACTCCCCTCCATGTGTCGATTCTAATTGCCGATGCCAATAAAAAGGTTCGGTTTGAACGTCATGGCTGGGCTGGCGCTGTAGAGAAGCTCGAAGACCCACTTGGCGTTGTGTATGGCCGCCATAAGGCAGCCGAATTGCTGTATTCTATTCAACAAGTTGATGGAGTTCAGTCCACTCCATTTCCACATGAACATTCAGCTGGTTACAAGGGTGGAGTAGCCGTCTGGATGGAAGACGTACAGCGCTACTATATTGTGGCCTGTTCACAGTGGAGCCAGAATGCAGACGCTATGGTAGCGACAGTTTTGCTTCACCACATGGTGTATGGTTCTGTGTTGCACCACATAGGTCTACAGCTGGATCATGAAGCCAGGTTGGAAGCAGAAATCGCCGCACTTGTTAGTCGACGTATCAGCATGTATGACTTTAGCAAGCCAAGTCACCCGCGTTGGTTTGGCTGGACGTCCCATCCGCAGATCTATCCCGAGGGTGGATACTTTCTCGAATGCTCATTATGGCCAAACGACCCCGGAGTCCATTGGGACCTCTGGGTCGATGATATCGGAACGGTTTTACGGATGTTGGAGGAGGTCCAGGGTAAAGGCGCTGGCTATGAAGTTATTGCAATGCTGGACCAAGATGCTCTGGGTGATCCAGAGGCATACTTTGGAATGATTGATGCTGGTATCGAAAAAGCAGTCATGTTCCGCACTAAGTGGTGGAACGTTTTAGAAGAACAGATTAGTAAGAAGAAAAGCTAATCTGAAGTAAAAACATTTTAGTAAAAAGGCGGACCTCAGTGTTCGCCTTTTTTTGTGGGGCGGTATATACTACTAGCGTTACATGGTACATAGATAGTAAAAAACAAAAGGATTCCACTCTATGAAAATTTCACACATTTGGGCACAAGAAATTCTTGATTCACGCGGTAATCCAACGGTGGAGGCAACTGTAGTTTTGGAAGATGGAACTAAAGGTCGCTCAGCTGTTCCCTCTGGAGCATCAACAGGATCGCACGAAGCCCTAGAGTTGCGTGATGGTGACAACGCACGTTTTGGTGGTAAGGGTACTCTTAAAGCTATAGCTAATGTGACCGATGTAATCGCTCCTGCTTTAGTTGGTATAGAAGTGACAGATCAACGTGCAATTGATACTAAAATGCTTGAGCTTGATGGCACGGAAACAAAGAGTAAGTTAGGTGCGAATGCCATCCTTTCTGTCTCAATGGCAGCAGTTAAAGCTGCAGCGCAAAGTGAAGGTATTCCTACGTATCAATATGTAGCTCGGCTTTTTGGAAATTCTGAAGAAGAGTTCGTGATGCCAATCCCAATGATGAACGTGCTCAATGGTGGAAAACATGCTATTGGATCAACAGATATGCAAGAGTACATGATTATGCCAATTGGAGCGCCATCAGTAGCTGAAGCAGTTAGGTGGGGAGCAGAAGTGTTTCACACCTTAGGTAAGATGTTGAAAGAAAAAGGTTTCCAGACTACTGTTGGTGATGAAGGCGGCTATGCTCCTTCCTTAAAGCGAAACGAAGAGCCGCTTGAACTTATTATTGCTGCTATTGAAAAAGCTGGTTATAAACCTGGAGAAGATATTTCGATTGCACAAGATCCAGCCGCCAGTGAATTTTTTGAAGATGGGGCCTATCAACTGAAGACTGAGAACAGATCACTCTCAAGTGAAGAAATGGTAGCTCTCTATGCAGAGTGGATTGAGAAGTATCCCATTGTTTCGATTGAAGATGGATTTGACGAAGATGACTGGGCAGGATTTTCTGCACAGACTGCAGCAATGGGAAACCGTATTCAAATTGTTGGTGATGACTTATTCGTGACCAATCCAGTTCGTTTGCAAAAAGGCATTGATCTCAAAGCAGCTAACTCGATTTTAATTAAGCTTAATCAAATTGGAACTGTTTCTGAAACCATTGATGCTATTAATTTAGCTCGTGAAAATGGCTTGACTGCAGTGGTTTCCCACCGTAGTGGCGAGACTGAAGATGCCTTTATAGCTGACTTTGTAGTAGGAGCTGGAACGGGCCAGATTAAGACTGGTTCACTCTCTAGATCAGAGCGAGTTGGTAAGTATAACCAGCTGATGAGAATTGAAAAAGAACTTGGGAACAAGGCTAAAATAGCGGTTTTTCCTTTTAAAAAGTAAGTAACTAGCGTCTATTCTTGACTAAATTCAGTAAAGAAGCTTTAATAGAGGTAGCTCTCTTTTGAGTAGCTTTTAGTGTGTAATTAAAAGTATAAAGGAACTATGCCTGAACCAACTGCCCAAGTCGAGATGACACCACCTGTCGATGTACTTCCAAAAAAGTCTACAGAGAAGTGCTGTGGAGACAAAAACTGCGATACTTGCCTCAAGGGCGGTATGCCGATGAAAAAAGAGTTACTTTCTTTTTTAGTCATTATTATGGTTGGTTTATCAACTCTTTTCTTTACCCTTTGGGTCGTTGAGATGAGAAAAAGTGATGCCAGTGGTATGAATCTTCCCGTGGCTGGGTCAATGGAAGAGAAAGAACTGGCTGCTGCGCTTTTTGTTATGCCAGAACCAATCCCTGCTGTAGGCACAGTGGCACTGCCAAAGCCAGATACTAAAGGTGAGCTTTCTGTAGAAGAAGCGTTAGCTTCACGCAGAAGTATTCGCACGTTTGAAGAGACTCCTGTCAGTTTGTCTGATGTCTCTCAAATGCTGTGGGCAGGACAAGGGGTTACTGATGACAGTGGTCACCGTACGGCTCCATCTGCTCGAGGACTCTATCCTCATACATTATATGTAATTGTCAGAAATGTAGATGGGGTCAAACCTGGTCTTTATCGCTATGAATCAGAAACTCATGCGCTTTCCGATCTAGGTGTAGCAGATGCTGGGGATAGATTAATTGCTGCCGAAGTACAACCAAACTCACAGACTGCTCCAGTGGTAATTGCTATTGGAACAGCTTTTGCGAAGATGCAAGAAAAATTTCCAGATGATCCACAATCGGTTTCAGATTTAGAAGCTGGCCACATTGGTCAGAATATCTATTTGCAAGCTCAGAGCCTTGGACTGGGAACGGTAGTGACAGCTGGTTTTAATCCTGTGGCCGTTGTTGAGCAACTGGGTCTCGATCAGCATGAGACCATTACCTATCTAATTCCGTTCGGATATCCTGCTCCAGTGGTTGAAGAGGAAGCGGCTCATTAAGGTTTTTATGTTTAAAAAAATACACTTAATTTTTAATAGCTTCGTTTTAGCTCTTGGGGTTTTAGTGCTGAGTAGTACTTTAGCTTCGGCTCAACAAAAGATTTTTACTGTCGAAGAGTTAGCTAAGTATAATGGACAAGGTGGTTCTCAGTCGTACACTTCATACCAAGGCATTGTTTACGATGTCAGTGACAGTGCTTTGTGGAAACTGGGAGAACACTTTGGGCTTCAAGCTGGAAAAGATTTAACTGCTGATATGGAGCAGGCTCCTCACGGCGATGAAGTCTTTACTGGCTTTACTCAGGTTGGTGTACTTGAGGGGTTTGAGGCTGCAGACGCTGTGGCAGAACCAATGTTGATTTCTGAAGAAGTCGCTGAAAAAGAAATGCCGACTAAAAAATGGTACGAATCTCGTTTGCGCTGGCTTGGAATTTCTGTCCTCGGTTGGACAGGCATTGGATTAGGCATTCTGTTTGTCTTAACCTTTGGAACTTGTTTTGCAATGCCATGGGCACAGATGCGTTTACCTTGGGTGGGACAGCGTCCTGGCCCTGATCCGCTTGATGCTACTGGGGTACACAAGCCTTGGACTGCTGTACATAAATACTTTGTATGGGTAACAGTCATCTTCGGAGTTATTCATGGAATTCTCGGATTTTTACAGTTGTTGGGTATTTATTTATAATTTTTAGATTATGGAGATGGGGGCGGCGCTTGCGCCGCCCCCATTTTGTATTCATGTTATAAATAACTATATGTTTATTACAGTTACAGTGATTCCAAAAGCTAAACAGAAAAAAATAGTAAAAATTTCAGAGAATTCATTTAAAGTTTGGGTAACGGCTGCTCCAGAAAAAGGTAAAGCCAATCAGGCTGTACTCGAACAACTAGCAAAACATTTCAAGATCAAAAAAAATAATTTACGTCAAGTTGCTGGCCTGACTTCTAGAGAAAAAGTATTTGAAAGGACTACAGAATGAAACAGGTACGAGTTGGTACAGATTGTATTGGAGTTGGCGTTGGAGCCCTGATCTTAAATGAAGAAAATAAAGTTTTTTTGGCGCTTCGAAGTCAAAAGGCAAAAAATGAGCGAGGCACCTGGGAGATTCCCGGTGGAGCAGTTGAGTTTAACGAAACACTTGAGGTTGCAATACAGAGAGAAGTGATGGAAGAATTTGGTGTGACCATTTCAATTATCAAACGATTTAACCTGGTTGATCACATCCTGCCAGAAGAAGAGCAACACTGGGTAGCTCAGACTTTTTTATGTCGAATTGTAGCGGGGGTCCCAACGAATAGGGAACCAGAAAAATGTGATCAAATTGGTTGGTTTTCTCTTGCAGAGGCAGAAGAGTTACCACTTTCACAAGTTACGCAGGATGACATCATAATTCTTAAGCAAGAATTGAGCTGAAGCTCTTTCTGTGCCACAATGGATATATGTTGAAAAAAATTAAAAAATTCTTCAAGGGTTTTGTCTATGCCTTCAATGGCATTATAGCTGGGTTTACAGAGCGTAATATGCGTGTGCATGGGGTGGCTGCTATTGTAGTTATCAGTGCAAGTTGGTATTATCAAATTTCCACAACCGAATGGATGATTATCTTACTATTAATTGCTGCTGTGTGGTCGGCAGAGATGGTCAATACGGCTATAGAAGAAGTCTGTAATATCTTGGTTGATCGAAACGATCTAGCGTACTACGTGACCACACGTGCTCGAGATGTCGCTGCTGGTTCAGTCTTAGTTTTAGCAATTGTTGCTTTTATTTGCGCTGTGCTTATTTTTACACCTCGGATTGTAACGGGGTAAAAAAATGCCCCCATATTTCAGGGGGCATCACAACAGAAAAAAACTTAGAACAATGACATTATTGCCATAATGGCAGCCCCAAGAACTAATCCTCTTAAGTCAGTTGACATATGTCGATTGAGGATGAGTACCGCCACTATGGGTGGTACTAACAATAGTACTGTTGCTGCTAGAAGGCCAGCAGTCCCGGTAAAGGCTGTGGTTCCGAACAGCAAGAAATAAATTCCAGCCAGTAGTACTTGGGCTATTTTTGTTAAGCCTACTCCAGAGATGAAGCCTACTATAATTTTTTGCCAAACCTTACTCATTGGGTGTCTCCTTTGATTGTAAAATTTATATAAGTAGAGAAATTATTATGCCTATGAAAATACTCCTTTCAGCAAAGGTATGCTGCAATAGTGTCCAGCATGCCAAGATTGATCCAATAAAAACTAGAACAATCAAGATTCCTTGGATCCAGGATCCAAGGAGAGCAACAATTACTCCGGCAATCAGGCCTGTTCCAAACAACAGGACTTTCATCAATAACCATGTTAGAACAACTTCCCAGAAGGGATGCATCATTCTTCTCCTTTATTAAATAGCGACTGCGCTCAGTTAGTAGGTTATTCTAACCCTATCTGAGCACATATTTTTTTCTGTATCGAGGTATTATATCTTAAAAACTCACTTACTTCAATACTATGGAATATTAATCGAAAAATAAAAGTAAATATTTTGTTGCAATTTGATATAGATGGATGTATGGGTTACAATGCGTTGTGGTGAGTATAAGCTCACTTAATAAGTAGGGGTTTGTTAGGGGTATGGTTATGCATTTTGAAAAAAAAAGGCACGAGCCTTTTGTGCTTACTGAGAAGTATCCAGCGCTTCTTTGTTCTCACGATATATCTGAGCGGGATTTAACGCCTAAGGCAGTCTCCCGGATACAACTCCATCAACTTGGCTTTTGTTCATTACCAACTGCAGTCGTTGTGGCTAACCAGGCAAGTAGTGATGCGTTGATTCATGGAAATCTCAAGCGCAGTTTAGATGCTTTGTTAGAGTTGCACTGTGCTGAATTAGGTGAACATCCAGGAGTTATCTTGAGGGTGGCTAGCGGAGGAATGAACAGGAAACAAACATCTCTGCCATGGTTACCTGTTGCTGATATTACAGATAGCAAACAGCAAAATATGATAGATACTTTTATCTTGGATCAAAAAGACAAATTAGTATTAGTTCATTTAGAGCATGTTGAGTTACAAAAGAATGCATTACATGTTCGAATACTGTTTGGCTCTGATCATTATTCGGTACAGACAAAACGGTCGGTGCATGCAAGAAAATTAGAAAGTGATGTTGATCAACTCTATACGACTCACTTTGCGCACCTTTATCAGTACTTTACTAGTATTTTACCGATAAGAAGTCAGCTCTGTGATAGATTCTGGCTCGAACATTTTATGACAACTTTAGAACAACAATTTCCTGGAAAAGAAGTCTGCGAAATCAGAGTATATCCTAATGGAAGTACTCACGTAATGGCGGTTGAGTAACAAGATACACTACGAGCTATTTTTAAGACCTACTTTTTAGAACTTTTTCTCTTTCTCTTCTAAAAGAACCTGCTATAGTGAAGTACGTATGCGAGAATTTCAGACTCCCATGATGCAACAGTATCTGGAGATTAAACGTCAGTATCCCGATTGTTTGCTTTTTTTCAGATTAGGAGATTTTTACGAACTTTTTTTGGAAGATGCAGAGCTTGGTGCTCGGGTATTAGGTATTACACTCACTGCTCGGCCTAGAGGCAAAGATGGTCATGTGCCTATGGCAGGTGTACCATTTCATGCTGCCGATTCTTATTTGGCAAAGTTAGTTGCAGCCGGTTACAAAGTTGCTATCTGCGAGCAAATGTCTGAGCCAAATAAAAAAGGTATTGTCGAACGGGAAGTAGTTAGAGTAGTAACGCCCGGCACGGTTATGAGTGATGCGTCACTCCATGCCCGCAAAAATAATTATGTCTGTGCCGTCTCGATTGGTAAAAAATGGGTGGGGTGTGCACTGGCAGATATTTCGACAGGTAGTTTTTACACATCTGAATTTCCAGTAGCCACATGGAAGAAAGAGCTTGATACTATTATTTTGACATACGAACCTCGAGAGGTTATTTTAGCTAAAGATGACTATGCTCAGTATGAAGTTATATCTTTTTTTACGGACTACCAAGACTGCAATTTGACAGTATTTCACGAGTGGGAACAGTACACAACTGATGCTAGATCATATTTAAAAGAGCACTTTAAAGTTGCCACACTATCTGGTTTTGGAATTGAAAAAAAAATTCAAGCTCAAGTGGCGGCAGCCGCATTGCTTGGATATGTGACGACAACTCAAAAGACGACGGTAGTGCATTTACAGGCTCCAGGACAACTAGCAGCGGGGCATGCAGTTGTGCTCGATCGTTCAACTATTTCTAATTTAGAGCTATTCAAAACTATTAGGGAAGGCGGAGCTAAAGGTTCACTCTTAGACACTCTTGACACAACTAAGAGCGCACTAGGAGCTCGGATGGTACGTCGTTGGATAGTAGAGCCACTAGTGACAAAAAAAGCTATTGGTCGTCGTTTGCAAGCTGTCGAAGAGTTAGCACAAAACCAACAACTCAGAGAGAAGACTCAAAAAACAATTTCCCAAATACATGATGTTGAACGAAGTATTTCTCGTTTTTCAGTAGGTTTGGGAATTCCTCCAGAGCTCATTCGACTAAAACATTCCTTGGCTCATATGCTCGAAGTCAAAACTAACTTAGAGACCTGTGCTGCAGCTCATATTCAAGAATCTTGCGAAGGACTCTCAGAACAACTTTCAGAATTAGTCACCTACTTAGATACGCATTTGTTAGAAGATCCACGAGTCGATGTCAAAAAGGGTGGCGTTATTGCTCGTGGCATAAGTAAAGAGTTAGACGAATTATACGCACTAAAAAAAGGAGATACCGATTGGATACTAGAGTTTGAAAAAACTGAGCGGGAGAAAACAGGTATTACGTCGCTGAAAGTGAAAAGTAACAAAGTCTTTGGCTACTATATTGAAGTCAGTAAATCGTATGTTCATTTAGTTCCGGGTGAGTACGATCGCAAGCAAACACTCGTAAACGGGGAGCGTTTCATCACCCCTGAGCTTAAAAAATACGAAGAGAGAATTGTAACAGCAGAAGAAAAGATAGAAACCTTAGAAGTAGCTCTTTTTGCAGAAGTTGTGGAGAAAGTACTCACCTATCTGGTAGTTATGCAAACTGCGGCTGTCTCGATTGCAGAGCTTGATTGTTTACTCGCCTTCGCTCAAAATGCAGTCGAAAAACGTTACTGCAAACCCGTGGTTGGCTTGAGTGATGAAATTAAGATAACTGCTGGTCGTCATCCGGTTGTTGAAACCATTCAGGAGCGAGGTCAGTTTGTGCCCAATGATACCTTTTTGAATGCCAGTGATCATCAGCTGCTCCTCATCACTGGCCCAAATATGGCCGGTAAGTCAGTCTATATGCGTCAGGTTGCTCTCATCGTTTTATTAGCGCATATTGGGAGCTTTGTGCCTGCCCGAGAAGCTCAAATTAGTGTAGTCGACCGTATCTTTGTGCGGAGTGGGGCTTCAGATTTTATTACTTCGGGCATGTCTACTTTTATGGTGGAGATGGTCGAAGCCGCCACCATTTTACGCCATGCAACCAGCAAAAGCCTGATTATTATGGATGAAATTGGTCGTGGTACTAGCACCTACGATGGTATTAGTATTGCATGGGCAATTGCTGAATACTTAGTTTCATCTACCGACTCAAAACCAAAGACCTTGTTTGCAACTCATTACCACGAACTCCAACAACTCGAAAAGGTTTTTAAAAAGAGTATTAAAAATGTACATGTAGCGATCGACGATACCACGGATCCACCAACCTTCTTACATACAGTGCTTGAAGGAGGAGCTTCTCACAGTTTTGGTGTAGCAGTTGCTAAAATGGCTGGTGTCCCACCAGAAGTTACCAAACGGGCTGAGGTCCTGTTAGTTGAGCTTGAAGCACAAGCTGCTCAGACTGTTTCTGTAGTGCCAAGTGATTTAGATACAAAAGTTTCTGGGGTGAGTGAAGTGGTGAGGATTCTAAAAACTACTGACCTTGATTCCTGTACTCCGCTCGAAGCCTTACAACTTCTTGAGGAGCTCAAAAAAAAGGTGTAGGGTACTAGTATGATTCGCATTAAAGAACTTTCAGCTGATCTCAAAGCTCAAATTGCGGCTGGCCAGGTGATTGAGAACCCAGCTTCGGTAGTGAAAGAGCTTGTAGAAAATGCTTTGGATGCCGGGGCAACTGCTATAGATATTATTTTAGAAAAAGGTGGAACACATAGAATCACGGTTGCCGATAACGGCTGTGGTATGTACTCGGAAGAATTGTCATTGGCAGTTCAACCACAGAGTACCAGTAAAATTGCAACGGTCGAAGACTTGGCGCAGTTACTTTCTTTTGGGTTTCGAGGAGAAGCGCTAGCAAGTATGGCGACTGTAGCTGCAGTCACCTTGGCAAGCCGAGTGGCTGAAGAAAAAATTGGTTCTCAGCTGACGGTGACGCAGGGGAAATTGGGAGCAGTGACTCAAGTGGGTATGTCACCAGGAACAAGCGTGACTGTAACGAAACTATTTGAAGCAACTCCAGCCCGAAAAAAATTCTTGAAATCAGAGGCAACAGAGCAGAAGAAGATTCTCTCGGTAGTTGTTCCGCTGATTTTGGTTCATCCTGAAGTGGCGTTTTCGCTCATTCATAACACAAAAACAGTTATTGATGTCCCAGCCCAAACTCCAGAAGAACGTATAGCTGCTGTCTTACGGTTACACTCGGGAGTTTTATTTCCTTTTGAATATAGTGATCAGCATTACACAGTAGCTGGTTTTCTGGGAGCTCCCCAACTGGCTAACAAGGGAAGTCACAGACAGTTTTTATTCATCAATGGTCGACCCACACATCGGTCAGATCTTGCCAAAGTTGTAAAGGATGCCTATGGAACACTGCTCGAACCTCGGTCATTTCCTGTTTTTATTCTGTATCTGACACTGCCACAGGAAATGGTTGATGTGAATGTAAATCCTAAAAAAGATACGGTCACGTTCTACAACGAGACAGCTGTGAGAACTTTAGTGCAGCAGGCTGTTGTCGAAGTGCTCGAGCGCGAAGATTTGCACTATACCAGTCATGGCCAAGGTTTTGAGGCTCTGCTTCGGACTAAAACTATGGAGCCAGTGACGGCTTCGGTTCTTCGATCAGACATTGATCCATGGACTGTCAAGGATTTTTCACTTGATGATTCGGCCGAAATTTTACAAGTTCATAATTTGTACCTGATAGCGCAAACATCCCATGGTATTGTCATTATTGATCAGCATGCTGCCCATGAGCGGATTTTATATCAACAATTTTTGGAAGCGTTTGAAGCTAAAAAGTCACAGCTGGTGACGAAGGTTCGTCCTCAGGTTACAGTCACACTTTCAACTGAAGAGTTCGCAGCCCTTTCTGAAAAGCAAGCCATTCTGCAGGAAATGGGTTTTTTATTACAGTTCCTTGGTGATGCAATTAAAGTCAAAGCGGTCCCAACTCTTTTTTCTGGTCGAAATTTCACCGAACTTTTTTCTGAGTTTGCTGCAGATCTACTTTCGGATAGAGAAATCTCAGAACTTGATAGTACCACCCATAGAACGTTAGCTTTCCTGGCTTGTAGAACTGCTATTAAAGCCGGAGAACCACTAGCGCAAGATGAGAGAAGGCGATTACTCGAAAAACTGTTCTCTACAAAAACACAGTTTACTTGCCCTCATGGTCGACCAGTCTATATAGATTTGGAAATGCATGATCTTCATAAACTCTTCAAACGAATCTTATAAGATGTGTAACCAAGATGTATTGAAGTAGATTTTTTGTGTGCTATAATCTTTCGTTACTTGTGTTGTAAAGAAAAAGGTTGATATAACTCGATTTCTTTTCTTTATAACTGATCGTTAAGAATAAAAAATATGCATTCTCTTTTTCAACCATAGTGTTGGGGAAGCATAAAGGTATACTGGTCGTGCTGGTGTGCCTTTTTTCTTCCTCAACATCCTATCCGACTTTTACTAAAAAGTTGAGGAGGAAGGAGCAAACTATGAGCGCTATAAAAATTCATGCAAAAGGGGGTGATCCACACTTCTCCGTCTGAGAACAGACGAGCTCACTGTGGAGGTGCCTGCCTATGATGTGATTTAAATAACTTTGTTTGTTCCAGGAAAATTTCTATCTACTAATATTTAGGAGATGATTTGAATATGAGCCGTGACTCTCCTGTGAGGTAACGTACCTCACTACTTGCTCAAAGTACATTTTTTGTTTTTTTATACGGGCGCTGCTAACACCAGCGCCCTTTTTCTTGACTTTATTTTAATCCTATAATATAATGAGTGAGCAATTTTTATTGTTATGCAACTTGCCTCAAACGCGAAGCTTGGTTGCTGTTTTTTAATAAATTGGAGGTTTTTGATGGATGACGTGAATGAACTCGATCTTGAAAAAATGCGCCCGGACCAACGTTGGGCGTTGTTGGATTCAAATTTGAAACCAGCGGTGAAAGAGGTTATGAAGTATTCAGTTCCTGTTATAGCTATTTTGACGGTGCTGTTGGATACCCCCCTGATGCTGATCCCATTAATTTGGGCAGGAGCTATTTGGCTTTGGCAGTTTGGATCTGGAAACGTTTGGGGTGATGAGGAACTGAGATTCTTTATTACCTCGATTAATCCGGGTTTCCTGATGGGAATGGGACTACTTTTAATAGTCTTCCCCCCATCAATGTTACTTGCCATCGTGGGGGCAATTATATTCATTTTAGGGGCATTGCCCTTTAGCATTTATCCCCGGATTGTGATGGAGATGCGCCGTGTACAGGTTGAGTTGCTGCTCAGCCAAGTGCGTGGCCGCATTCGTCGATAATTGCCAATTATATAAAGACGCTTCCATTGTGAGGCGTCTTTTTGCGTTTTCATAAATCCCATAGTATAATCTCCAGTTAGATATTAGTTGCGGACTCCCATCGTGGGAAGTTTCGCGGTTTTCTTTAACAGATTGTTTTTCCCAAAAGGAAAAGGAGCTTACATGCCCAATTTCAAGAATCTCTTTGATTCTACTTTGTTTCGCTTTTTAGGAGTTGTCGTTGGAATACCTGCCATCTGGTTTCTGTATGGTTGGTTTTTAACTACAACTGCCTTGTTTGGTTTTATAGCGGTAGGACTGATCTATTTAGTCTTGTTAATTACTCTTTTTGAGATTTTTTGGTCAATGGACTCGATGCGCGACGCTGCAGAGCTCACGCTTTTAGAAATGACCTACAAATGGAGTTTGCTGTTGTCTGTCCCTGTAGGGTACCTGCGGGTCATTGTTGGCTTGTTTTTAGGTTGGCCACTAACTTTGCAGATGATGACGTTGGTGACAGTAATCACTGTTGCGTACTATGTACTAGTCCGCACTTTGGTGATCACCAATAAAAAAATGGTTGCTTGGAACAGGAACTATAACTCCTGGGCCATGGTCCTTTTTTCGTTTGCCTGGACAGTAGTTGCACCCATGCCCTATTTGATTTGGGGTGCAATTCCGATGCTGATTGGCGCTGCCCTTGTTTGGGAAGCTTGGCTGATTCATAAGGCTGAGAAATACCCAGAAGATGAAAATGAGGAAGAGTTGCTGTCGGTTGAGGAGCGGCTCGAAGAGCTGATGGCAGAACCAGATGCATTGCCAGTGGAGGAATAAAGGAAGAGGGAGAAACAGTTTGTGTTGTAATGACGCGCCGCAGGGCGCGTCATTTTCGTATCCCAAACATTTCAGCAGGAAGTCGTAATCGTTCGATCTCACTAACATTCCTGTCTGTATTTTTGAGGAAAATGATAACTTGGTCATCAACAAAGATTGGTGCCCACTCTGGATCTTGAATGCGTGCTACCAGGAATGCTTGTCCCCAGGGTGTGTAGTCAAGACGGTTGAAAACAATTAGGTTGAAGTGATACTTTTTATCCAGTTGTTTCCATGGTTCTTGTTTATTTTGAGGAGCACGATATTCTTCTTCAAAAAAATCAACAGGGTATGCTTCTGGCCTATTATCTACAAACACTTTTTCTGCAGGAAAAAGGTAAAAGATCAGGAAGCCACCAATATCATAGTTATTAAAAATGGGACCGCTCAGTTGCTCTTCTTTGATAAAGTCAACTGATGTGGTGGATTTTGGTATGAGGCCAAGCCCAAGAAGTCGAGAAAAGGGTAAGAAAATTCCAGCCCAGATCATCAATAGCACAACTCCAAACAGTGCTGTCGAAGCGAACATAAGCACAAGTGGTCTTTTTTGAATGGTTTCTATAAATCGAGTTGCTTGTGGTTGCCAGAGTGCAAGGAGTGCGGCACTAAAGGGGATACCAAGTAGTCCCCAAAATGACTCGAGGCGGATTACTTTGAAGGTGGCAATCCCAAGTACTATGAAGAAAGTAGTTAGATAGAAAAAAGAGGTAGTTTTTTTCTTGCAGAACCAGGCAAAAGAAAGGATCCCAACGAGTCCGATACCTGCAAACAGCAGTTCGTACATCAATGTTGGGGTTGGAAAGCGTTGCAACAAGAATAACAGTGGTTGGTTTTCGTAGACTTCATAGCCGTAGCTCGAAAATATTCTAAACGGCATCAAGGCCCCGTTTACGCCATTAGGATTGATGAGTGTCACTAAGGCTGAGACAATGCCTAAAAGCCCTAATTGTATGATCTCAAGGCGTTTTTTGTTGATAATTGCAGAGATCCAGAAGATGAAAACTTCAAACAGGCCAAGAACAAAGAATAAATGAGTATTTTGCCAGATCAATTGAGTAGTGAGCAATAAAATCCAGAGCCATGATACAGAAAGTTTTTTATGCACAAATTGATCCAAAACAACAAAGTAGAGAGCGACTCCAAGTAAACTGAGTGTTTCTGGTCTAACATCTGTTCGAGTGGTAATCAAGGGAATCGAGAGCAATCCGCTCAAGAGAGTGGGCCAGAGGCCATGCTTTTTATATGTCCAACTTAAGATAAGTCCAAAAGCAAGAGTGGCTATAACTAGGTTGAAAAGACTCAGGCCCGTAAAACCCACAACCTGATACACAGAGTAGACAATGACGCCATAGAACCAGTGATGATTTATGAAGGGTGCATCTGGGTGAGAATAAGAGTAGTAGTTGGTTGAAAAAACTTCGGAATGGTTTATTCCAGAGAGAATTTCTCGGCCGTTGACAATATGGCGCCCGAGATCAGCGGTTACCAAATTAATCTGGCGAACAAAAAAGAGGGCAAAAAAACCTATAAAACAAACCAGTGCTACTGCATGGGGACGAGTTTTTTTGCTAGAGAAAAAGGTAAGTAGCTGTCGCACTTTCTCAGTGTATCACTAGATCGAAGCTCTTTACAGCTGGGAGGCTTAACTTCCCTTGGGTTTTTCTTTTCGAGCCAAGATCTTATTAAGTGAGTACATTAACCGTTCGTCTAGATCAATGTGTTTAATGCGGGCAAAGCGAAGAATAACTAAAAGGATGTCGCCAAGTTCTTGCTCGTAGGTTTCATCAGCTTGGGCCGAAAGATTGCTTTTTTTACGTCCATGTTCTGCCAAGTAGGCGCGAGCCATTTCGCCAACTTCCTCAACTAGGCTGAGTATCAAGATTGAGCCATACTCTTTTGAGTAGCGCTTATTTTTATCGATGTCACTGAGAATATTAAAGTACTTCGAAAAAGGAGTACTGTGATGTGGCACGCTATTATTTTGAGTATCAGTATTTGTTGTTTTCATATGATTCCTTTCACTGTAGTATCTCACAGAGGGTCAAGAATGCTAGCTACTGCTAGCGATCTGATTTGATACAGTATAGAATGAAGTAACACCATGTCTCAAATTCAAGAAGTCAAAGATGCCACCGATATTGTTGAGGTTATTGGTTCCCGAATAACTTTGCAGCGTAGTGGGACCTATTTTAAAGGTCTCTGTCCCTTTCATGGAGAGAAAAGTCCCTCCTTTTTTGTTGATGAACGATTGCAACGATACAAGTGCTTTGGGTGTGGCGAGAGTGGTGATGTCTTTACCTTTTTAGAAAAGTACGAAGGTATGACTTTTGCCGAATCTCTCCAAGATTTAGCAGATAAAGCCAACATTACTCTTGAAGCATATAAAAAGTCCAGTGATGACGCCTTGCGTGAACAAATTATCGAAGTTCTTAATTTAGCCAAAGAATACTACCACTACTTATTGACCACTCATAAAACAGGTGCAGATGCTCGCGCCTACTTAGCAGATAGAAAAGTTTCGAATAGTTCGATTACTCTTTTTCAGTTGGGATATGCGATGCCCGAATGGGATGGGCTGATCAAGTTTTTACATAATAAGAAAAAATACTCGTTACTGTTGCTAGAACAGGCAGGTCTGGTTATTAAAGGGAAAAATAATCGTTACTATGACCGCTTTAGAGGTCGGGTGATGTTTCCTTTACGAGATATCAGAGGTCGCGTCGTTGGTTTCTCGGGGCGCTTACTGGATTCGACTGCAAAAGATGCCAAGTATATTAACTCTCCAGAAACATTGCTCTACCACAAAAGTAAGATGTTATTTGGTTTTAGTGAACTTTTTCAGCATATTCGTAAAGAAAAACAAGTGATTGTGGTTGAAGGTGAGTTCGATGTCATTACTTCGCAGCAGGCCCATGTGAACAATATTGTTGCTATTAAAGGCTCGGCTCTTACTGAGGATCATGCCAAGTTACTGGCACGGGTAGCCGAAACAGTTATCTTGGCTCTAGATAGTGATAGTGCTGGTGTGAAGGCTACCAAAAAATCGATCGAAGTTCTTAAATCGACCGGAGTAGAACTGCGTGTGCTCCAGGTTCCAGAAGGTAAAGATCCAGACGAATTAATTCGAAAAGATCCAAAAGTATGGCGAGATATCTCGAAACAAAGTGTGACAGCATATGATTTTCTGATTGCTGCAGCCTTTACCCAGTTTGATGCCCAATCCCCAACGGGAAAGCGAAAAATTATGGAGGAGTTGGCTCCCATGCTTGCGAGTGTGAGTCACGCCGTAGAGCTTGAACATTATGTTAAAAAAGTAGCTACACAGTTGGGAACACAAGTAAGCAGTGTCAAAGATGACGTTGATTCCTATAAAAAACATAAAAAAATCACTCCTGCTAAAGTGAAACAATCAGAAAAGGAACAAAAACCTGCCAAAGTGCTTTCACCAAAAGAAGTGCAAGAGCAGTACTGCATTTTCCTTCTTTTCTCAGCTCACGAAAAGAAATGGTTAGATCGAGCTATAGAAATAAGTGAGTTTAACTTTGAGACCCCTGGTGTAAATCAAATTATTCGTTCAATGGCCGACCTTGAAGGTTCGGTTGATATTAAGCAGTTTGTTTCACACTTGCCAGAAGATCTCAAACAAACTATTTTTGAATTGCAAGCAAATATAGAACACCAAAAGCGTAACGTTGATCCAGATTCTGAAACCGAGTGGAACTCGGCACTTAAAAAACTTAAAAAAGTCAGTATTGTCGAGCGAATTAACCAAATTACTCGTCAGTTAGCCCTACTCGACGACAAGCCAGATAAAACTTCTGTCGAAGAAGAAAAGCAAAACCAGCTGCTTAAAGAGATTGTGTTACTGCGGAAGCAGGCATAAATTCTCTCTTGACACCCATACCCCCTGGGGGTATATTAAAAAGCATGGTAATAGATCCCAAACTAGCTCAGCTTAAACGAATTCGTGGTCAGATTGATGGTGTCATTAAGATGTACGAAGAAGAGCGTGCGTGTATCGACATTTGTCGTCAAATTATTGCGGTTCGCAGTTCTTTAGGTCGTACCGCTCGAGATATGCTCACTGGTGAAGCTGGTAAGTGTTCTCGAGAATCAAGAACCGATGACCTTGATGTTGTCTTAAAAGAACTTTTTAAGTATGAATAGTACGTTCTATAGTAGTAAAGTAGTAGGTAGGAAATACCGAAAGTAATAAAAAAGGAGAAACTATGGCAGATTCAAAAGCAGCCCACTGGAGCGATGCAGATTTCCAGGAAAATATTGATAAAGCAAAAGAAGCAGGTCAACCAGTCTTTGTTGATTTTTATGCAGAGTGGTGTGGCCCTTGTCAAATGGCAGCCCCAATTGTCGATAAACTAGCTGGTACCTACGAAGGCAAAGCTCACATTGTTAAGGTTAATGTTGACGAGAATGGTCAAACAGCTGCTAACTATGGTGTGATGAGTATCCCAACAGTTGTTGTCATTAAAGATGGTGAAGTTGCTGATCAAAAAGTTGGCTTTCCTGGTGAGCAGGGCTATGTAGATATGATTGAAGCTGCTCTGAAAGAGTAAGCTTTGTACTAAATAGAAATTGAAAAGAAAAGGATAGTTGTGTCAAAAGCTGTAAAGATTGCTATTATTGGTTCTGGTCCAGCAGGATATACCGCTGCTATTTATACCAGCAGAGCCCAACTTGAGACCACAGTTTTTGCTGGGTATCAATCAGGTGGACAACTAATGTTTACAACAGACGTTGAAAATTTTCCTGGATTCCCTGAAGGAATTATGGGGCCAAAAATGATGATGCAGTTTCGTAAGCAAGCAGAACGCTTTGGCACAACTGTTCAAGATATTCATGTGACAGCTGTCGATTTTTCTGCTCGTCCCTTTAAAATTTGGACTACACTTCCAGAAGGAACCGATCCTCAAAAGTTAGCAGACTTAACGGTTGATGAACAAAAAGAACTTTCTGCAAAAATAAAAACAGGTGAGCCAGAATTTATAGCTGATGCCGTGATTATTGCGACCGGAGCTTCACCAATTAAGCCTGGTATTCTAGGAGAGGAAGAATTCTCAGCCAAAGGAGTGAGTTACTGTGCTGTTTGTGATGCTGCCTTCTTTAGAGAGAAAGAAACCTATGTGGTAGGCGGTGGAGACAGTGCTATGGAGGATGCGTTAGCGCTTGCGAAGTTTGCGAGTCACGTAACAGTGATTCATCGTCGTGATAGCTTTAAAGCCAGCAAAATTATGCAGGAGCGTGTCTTAAACCACGAAAAAATTTCGGTACTGTGGAACACTACTCTTGAGGAAATAATTGGAACTCAAGTAGTTGAACAGGTTAAAGTTAAAGAAAATGGTGAAGAAAAAATACTACCGGCTCAAGGTGTTTTCATTGCTATTGGGCATCGTCCTCAAACAGGAATATTTGCTGAGCAAATAGAACTAGATGGACACGGTTACGTAGTAACTCGCCAAAGTGCTACTGAGGTTGGTGTGCAGCATGCACAAGCCGCTTTAGCTGATGGATTAGTACAGTATCCAAGCATGACTTCAGTCGAAGGTGTGTTTGCAGCAGGAGATAATGTTGATGTGAGGTATAAGCAAGCGGTTACTGCAGCGGGACAAGGTTGTGCTGCATCACTTGACGCTGAGCGATGGCTTGAACGACAAGATTCATAAAAAATAATTAAAAAAAATGAGAAGTAGTTTAGGAGGTGCTAAGCTTTGCTTCTAGATCCTAAAAAAAGATGAAAGGTTGAGTATGAAGACGCACAGTGCGCATGAAAATGCGGTAATACAGTTAGAACAAGTTGCCAAGATCTTGAGAAATGAATACGCTGATGAAGTACAGTCTCGATTTGATACTGCTATCGATAAGCTAAAAACTCCAGATAGAGTTTTTGAGGAATCACTCACCATCCAGATGGATGATGGGTCTAGTCGTGAATTTACAGCTTTTCGCTCACAACACGATAATGCCCGCGGTCCTTACAAAGGAGGCATTCGATTTCATGAAAATGTGAGCCGTGACGAAGTTATGGCGTTATCAACTTGGATGACCTGGAAATGTGCAGTTACTGGTATTCCTTATGGTGGAGGTAAAGGTGGAGTTATAGTAAATCCACGCATACTCAGCGCTGGTGAGTTGCAGAGACTCAGTCGCGCCTATGCTCGATTTTTAGCTCCGTACATTGGTCCTTGGGTTGATGTGCCTGCTCCTGATGTCAATACCAATGGTCAAATTATGGCATGGATGGTTGATGAATATGAGCAGTTTCAACTCGAAACAAATAAAAGTCAGGGAGAAAATCCTGTAGCTACTTTTACGGGGAAACCGTTAGAACTTGGTGGCTCACAGGGTAGAGAAGAAGCAACTGGTTTGGGTGGAATCTATGTACTTGAAAAACTTGCAGAGAAAATGAAATGGAGTGACAAGAAAAAAGTCAGCATTGCTATTCAAGGCTTTGGAAATGTTGGGTACTGGTTTGCAAAACATGCATTTGATCGTGGGTACACTGTGGTAGCGCTTTCTGACTCAAAGGGAGCAATCTACAACCCTGAAGGACTTGATCCTGAAAAAGTACTCGCTACCAAACAAAAAACTGGCACATTGAGTGGGGGAAAAGCTATTACTAACGAGGAGCTACTTGCCCTTGATGTCACTGTGCTGGTACCAGCCGCACTTGAGAATGTCATAACGGCTGAGATAGCTCCTAAAATTAAGGCTGCGGCAATTATTGAAATGGCCAATGGTCCAACTACGCCAGAAGCTGATGCTCTGCTTGAAAAAAAAGGCATTGTTTTGATTCCAGATGTTTTGGCAAATGCTGGTGGAGTTACGACTTCATACTTTGAGTGGGTTCAAAATTTACATGGGTACTATTGGTCTCATGCCGAAGTTTTGGCCAAGTTGCAACCGCTTATGGATAGAGCTTTTATCGAAATTTGGAAAGTGAAAGAAACCTCTAAACAGTCAATGCGCATGGCTACGTATATGAAAGCCGTGAAAAGTGTGGTTGATTTAATGTTGCTTCGTGGTCGAGTATAAAAGAAAAAAAAGAGTATACACGAAAAATGCGCAGGTTTTTGGCCTGCGCATTTTATAAAACTTCAACTTACTTCGACCAGGAACCCCGGAATGATGCCCACAATCCACCGATGGTGAAAGCACCACCTGCCGAAATGCCTAAAATAGCCGCTGTTCCAGCAATAAGCCCGGTGTATAACCAGGCCCAAACAAAGAACAAAACAAACCAGATTGCGCATTTGGCGCTAAGGATGAGTGCACCAAAGTAATGTACCAGGAGACTGGATACCATCCAGTACATCCCCACATATCCAACTAACCATAAAACGACAACCAAAATTGGGAGTGCGATTCCCAAGCCTAGGAGCCATTTACCCAGTCTACTTGTTTTTTTTTCAGGAGATCTCACGATTTTTCCTCGCTTTCTAGATTGAAAAATCTAGACATAAGAATGAAGTTTTTAAAAAACAGTGCAGTGGTAAGAAACTCAAGATTGAGCTGTTAACACCACAAAGTGATTGTAATTATATCATGAGAAAACATATAATCAAAAAATATAGGTTTTTGGTGACTGAGTGTGCAGTTTCTCTTCCAGATACAGAGTTGCGACCTTGACAAATGGGTGTATAATTATACAGAAACAGAAAGTAGTAGGTGTCGCTGGTAATTTCCAGCTCTCTTTTTTTACGTATGTCAAAAATGTCCGCAGCTCTCCAAAAAGATATTGAAAAGCTTATTAAGCTTGCAAAGAAACAGGGATATATTACCCAAGATGATATTCTGACCGCTTTTGTCGAACCAGAAGATCATGTCGAGGCTCTCGATGATTTATACGATAATTTGATTAAACTCGGTACTGATATCTTTGAATCAGTAGCTCAAAAGAAAGAGGAGCCAGGTGAAGACGATCTTACCCAAGAGCTCGCTACCCTTTCAACGCTCAAAGACCGCACCGTTGCTGATCCTGTCAGAATGTACCTAAAAGAAATTGGTCGTATTCCACTCTTAACTCGTGAAGAAGAAATTAGACTGGCTCAAAAAGTTGAAGCTGGCGATCCCATTGCTAAAAAAGGTTTGATCGATGCTAACCTTCGATTAGTTGTTTCGATTGCAAAAAAATATATTGGTCGTGGAATGACCTTTTTGGATCTTATCCAAGAGGGTAACAAAGGGCTGATTCGTGCAGTTGAAAAATTTGACTGGACTAAAGGTTTTAAATTTTCTACCTATGCCACCTGGTGGATTCGCCAAGCTATTACTCGCTCTATTGCTGATCAAGCTCGAACTATTCGTATTCCAGTACACATGGTTGAGACCATCAACAAGCTGATGAGAACTTCTCGTCGTCTCATGCAGGATCTTGGTCGAGAACCTAGTCCAGAAGAAATTGGTAAAGTCATGGAGATGGATCCTGAAAAGGTCCGTGAAATTCTCAAGATTTCTCAAAACACGACTTCACTTGAGTCTCCAGTCGGAGATGGTGACGACGACAGTGTCTTAGGTGACTTTATTTCTGACGATGGTCAAGTCTCTCCGTACGAAGCTACCAGTATGCAGATGCTGCGTGAAAATGTCGAAGAAGTACTTGGAGCTTTGAGTGACCGTGAAGCAAAAGTTTTGAAGATGCGTTTTGGCTTAAGCGGCAACAAGATGATGACTTTGGAAGAAGTTGGAAAACAGTTTGGTGTGACTCGCGAACGTATCCGTCAGATTGAGGCCAAGGCACTAAGAAAGCTAAAGCATCCAAGTCGACGTAAGAAGTTACAGGACTTTCTGGATTAGTTATTAATTGAAATAAAAAGTAAAAAACCGTGTCAATGACACGGTTTTTTTGAAACATGCAACGGCCGGGCTACATTAATTCAATGTAATCTTTGATCCGAAATGTATATTCAGTTATCTGTCCGTCAATTTCTTCCTGGTTCTGAATGTAGAACCAGTATCCCGCTGCCGAAGCAGCAGCCAAAATTGCGGCTAAAAGCGAAAACTTTTTCTTTTTGTTCAAGAGTTTCTCCTTTGTAAGAAATATTCTGGCCATATAAATCGATTTAGCCAGATATATCTATCTCTGAAAAAGAGAGACACATATATCTGACCAAAAAGATGGGTGCATGTATAATGTGCGTTCTTATTGTTCGAAGCGATAACGAACACAAGAGTGTGAAAGTATACCATATCAGTATTAAAAATGATATGAAAAAAGGCGCTGGAAAGCGCCTTTTTTATTAGTTGCAAAACGAATTAATTATTTTTTCCAGACAGAAATGGTGTAGGTTGCCCGATCACCATCATCGGCAAAAATGACATTATCAAGCCGAAGTTCGGCTCTTAAGGTGGCGCTTTCGAGTTTAATAATTGTATCCTGGGTGAAAAAGATTGTGTTACTTTCATCTTCTTCAGCCTTAATGCCGAATGCAAAGAGCTGAGCCGTTGTTTCTAGATCATTTTTATCAAACATCCAAAAGTCGAGTTGTCCAGGATGATCAGAGCGAACACCTATGCCAAGTTCTCCCCTGAATGTTCCTTCTTTGTCCTCGATCGAGATTGAAATTTCGTTGTTTTTGGTGATTTTTGTTGCTACTAGGGTACCAGTTTCAACCAACAGGGCATCCGATCCTGTGGCTTGGGCCAGTTCTTGGGGTGTGGGGTTAACCAAAATTTTCATGCCAGTCTTGGCAGCAACTTCTTCAACCACTTTTCGCCAATCTGTTGCGTTTTCTCGCCGAATTCTTTCAATTAATTGACTTAAGCCGTAGCCAGCTAAGAAACCCAAACTCAAAAAACTGCTTTTTACCAACCACTTTGGAGTGTTTTTTTCCACTTTTTATCTCCTTAAAAAGAATATTTCTGGCAAAATAAGAGTATGCAGTAGCCAGATTTTTTTATCCTTCTGTCACCAATTGGGCAACAGCAAAACAAAAAAATCTGGCTACAGTTTTACAACTGTTAACGAACACTGCTTTATTGCAGTTGCGATAACTACAAAAGCGACCCATATTATAACATAACAGTGATGAGATATGAACTTAGTATATCTTTTCGACTAGGTCGTGGAGGATTTTTTCTTTAGTAAAAGATTTTTTAAAATCTTCTGAGAGAGAATAGTTTTTGGTATAGGTGGCTTTTTCTTTACAACATTTTTTTAGTAGTTTGGTGAGCGAGGTTGGATCATCAGGGTCAAAAATAAGATCTGGAGCAGTTGAGTGAGCTACAATCTCAGGGAGCGCGCTGGCGCGCGCCACCAATACCGGAATTCCAGACAGAGCTGCTTGATAGGTGACAATACTTTGGACTTCAACTTTTGAAGGCATGACGAAAAAGTCTGCGTGTGAGAAAAGGTTGAGCTTCTTTTTTTCACTGACTTTTCCCAAAACGGTGACAGTGGCTTCGCAACCAAAAGTTTTTGCCAATGTCTGTAAATCTTCTTTTTGATTTTCGAGGTCTCTGCCAGCAATAGTTAAGTGGGCACTGTGACCATTCATTTTTGACCAACTCTCAAGTAAAAATGGTAGGTTTTTATCAGGATCAAGTCGCCCAAAGAACAGGAAATTGGTGACATTCTTTTTATTATTATTCTTTTCTAGTCGGTACGGTTCAATCCAAAAGGGAGCTCTGATTATGGTGCTTTTAATGCCAATCTCTTGTAGTTTTTCTACAATAAAATAAGAAGGAGCTACTACTACTTCACTTGTTTCTAAGAACCATTCCCAAAACTTCCAACCACTTTCTTTAATAAAGTCTTCGTATAGGTAGCTAAAGGGAAGATAGCTAGCAGAAAAATCTGGGGTACCATGGACAGTTGTGACTACTGTAACGTCATTTTTCTTTGCCCACTTACGTGCCCAAAGGCCTAATGGGCCCGGGCTATGAATATGAATAACATCAGGATTAAAAGCAGCCACTTCTTTTTTTAGTCCGATGAAGTAAAGTGGAACTACAGTGTCTGATCGTAAAATGCTTTGAAGACCAGGAACAGTGATGACATTTTTTTCATCCGCTGCTTCTTTTGTCTCTGGGACTAAGACCGCAACTGTGTGACCTAATGCTTCGAGTTCTTTTTTATACTCTGATACTACGGTAGTGACCCCGCTAATAGTTGGCAAATAAGTGTCAGAGACAAGGAGAATACGTTTGGTCATAGAGACTATTCTACCGGTCCAGGGATGTTTGTACAGTGACCTTTTGCATAAATCTCGATATACTATGATCTACTGTGAAAAAACTTTTTTATATATGTACTCTATTGATACTGTTATTTTTTTTGCGTGCTATTCCAGTTTCTGCTCAAGAGGAAGCTGCTCTTGCAACTGAAGCAGCTGATCAAGTGGTCATAGAAAATTTTGTTACCAAGCAAACGTATGATCTTGGGAATGTCCTAGCAGTTATAGAAGAGCAAGTTTTTGAAGTTGATGGCACTACCGTTTATACCCAGAAGTTGCGAGTCAAGAATCAGGAAACTGACGAAATTTCAGAGGTTATGGTGGGGAATGAATTTCAACCAATTCTTGAAGGCCAACGTTTTAAAGTTGGTGATAAGGTTATTTTGACGACTCAAACTGATGCTGAAAATAATGAGTTTACTGTATTAGTAGATATGTTTAGGATTCCTATCCTTCTGTTTGTGACTCTAGCATTTTTCTTGTTAGTGGCGGCTGTTGGTGGTATCCGAGGCATTCTCTCGATTATTGGTATGCTTTCAACGTTCTTGGTGCTGGGAGGATATATGTTGCCAGCGATTTTATCTGGTTCAAGTCCGATTGTGGTGAGTGTGATTGCTTCAGTTATGGTTGGCTTCATGACGATTTATTTAGCACATGGTTTTAACAGAAAATCACACATTGCTTTTGGTGCTATTGTGGCAGTTTTACTGGTGGTGGTTGTACTTTCAAGCCTGGTGGTTTCAGCCTCTCACTTACTGGGCCTGGGTGACGAAGAATCTTATTTTTTACAGTTTGCTAACTATGGCAACATTAATTTGCAAGGGCTGTTTTTAGCCGGAATCATTATTGGAGCACTCGGTGTTTTGGATGATATCGTGATTGCACAGGTTTCCGTGGTTGAACAGTTACTTGCAGTGCAAAAAAAGATTTCCAAACAAGAGTTGTACTTTAGAGCACTTGAAGTAGGTAAAGACCATGTGGCTTCATTGGTAAATACACTTGTTCTAGCCTACGCAGGTACAAGTTTACCGCTTTTTTTACTCTTTTTTGTAAATACTGATATTCCAGCTTGGGTAAAGATAAATGACCAAATTATTGCTGAGGAGGTTGTTCGGACACTAACTGGCTCGATTGGGCTGGTGATGGCGGTACCAGTGACAACCTTGTTGGCAGTGTACTTTTTAAATGCTGAACACATTAAGAAAGTAGCCAAAAGTGGTATGATCAAGGGGCATAGTCATTAATTATTAGGTGTCAGAATATGTTTGAAGACAGATCATTAGTTGTAGAAACAGAGGTGTCTGTGTCTCTTCCAGAGAGACAGATATTTGCAGCTGACTTGCTGAAGAGTGAGGCAGTGAGAGGTGCCTATCAAAAAGGCACAGAAACGTTTGAGGCAATTGCTCAGGCAGGGACGAAAGAAGAAAAAGTCGAAGCCTTCTTACACTCACCCTTACAAGTGGAGAGAAAAAAAGTTGAAGCTTCTGTATTCACTGAAGAAGAACGCGACCTTGTAGATACGGTCAATACGAAATTTTTAGAAAACCCTGCCATTCAAACACTTTTGTTTGGGGCTGATGGCTGGAATGGTGTTCTGTTGACTGCAATTGAGGCTTCTCTAGTCAATAAGGGAGTGAATCCTGATGTTGTTCGGAATGAGTTGCTGCATTATCAAGCAGTTGCTGATCTTGCTAAGAAATTTTATCCCAATAACATGATTTTACAGATGGCAGCATTGGTTCACGATTCTCATAAGTATGACCAGAATGGCAATATGAAGCTGACGCTCCATGAGTTAGCAAGTACTTTGACGGGTGGCCAGTTAGTTGGAGAGGCCTTAAAAATGGCAGCTGAGAAGGGCCTTATTGACCTTTCACCTGAAGAGGTTGAAGTTATTACTAAGGTTATTACCCGGGCTATTTTGACCCATGGTAAGGGAGAGTTTCCACATCTAAAAAGTCGCCCCAATCCAGTCGCAGGTGAGAATCAAGAAGATTTGTTTTGGCTTTGGGGACAACTCTACCCAGTTCCTAAAGTTCATGCACATCCCGAAGATCTCAAACAACCTCGTGACACAGTGCAAGATGTGATCTCAGGTTTAAACATTTCTGACATTTTTACTGGAAATGATCCATCTTCTTTTCAGAAGTATAACCTTGTCTACAGTAACGATGTGCTGGGAAGTGCGTCTCTATCAGACTACTTGAAAAAGTGTATCTTCGATTCATATGGAAGTAATTTTTCCTGTGAGGCTATAAACTATCATTTAAATAACTCGCCACCTGAAGACTTTGAAAAAGTTGTGGCTGTTATGAGAGCGGATAATGAGCAAATTTTTTTGCTGACACTCCTGCTGGTAGGCGAACAGGATCCACGATATAAAGATAGAGCTTATTTGTCTGAATACCTTGATTTTATAGCAACACACCCACCCTTGAGAGATATTGCAGATCGGGTAGTTTCTCAACATGAAAAAATTGCAGCTCAGTGGCAGTTACTCAAACCTCTCAAAGAACAGTTTATGAAGACTCCAGAGGAGAATGGAGAAGAAAGAAAGGCCCTTAAGGAAGAAATAGAGGTTTTTGATATAGAGATAGTTCGACTCAGAATAGATTTTAATCGCAACTTCGAAAAATTAATAACTGAGATTATGCACGCCTATGAACCAGGTGTGTTTACGAGTATTACTGCTTCCGAGATTCAAAGTAGTAGCTTAAGATAGGTTGGTTCTTGTTTACTTGCTTTCCAGGTGTGGTAAAATAACAAAGTTCTTTTAATTCTGTTTGTGGTTTGGTACCTGCTTTTATATAAACATCACATTCCGACACAATCCCCTGTAGCTCAATGGCAGAGCGCCCGGCTGTTAACCGGTAGGTTGGAGGTTCGAATCCTCCCGGGGGAGCCATACTGGATTTGCAGGTCGCAAATCAGGTCTTTTTTCGAATAGTTCCATGTATTTTTGAGGTTCGAGCCAATCTTCATATGTATCTTCCCATTTTTCATTATCTCTAAAGACTTCAAAGTGTTTTAACAGGTCTATCCGTATTTTTTTATGATTTAAGATGAGGTTCGAGCCAAGGCTCACTAGAATCTCTTGTTTTGTCTCACGTTTTCCAGTCTTAAACCTTAGATGTGAGCCATAGGCTATGTCGATAGCGTTCTCTACTCTAATTCTAAGAGATGAAAGGTTGTTTCCTGATTCGTTAATCTTTCTTTTAACAGTCAATTTTTCCTGTTCAAGGAGTGTTTTTTTGCTCCTATATGTTGAGTCGTCAATATCACTTCTGATACGCAAATCAAGTAAATTGCTCAGCTGATTTTCGACTGATTCAAGCTCTTTATTTTGAGATGCAAGTATTTCTTCTTCTGTTTGAGATTCGTAGTCATGTACAGTTTTAATCCATTTTTTCGCCCAAGTCACAAACTCCTCTGGAGGTCTGAGCATCATTAGTTGCTTCATAATTTCGTTCTCGAAGTCTTTTTCACTGACAGGGGGTTGTGAACACTTGATATTTTGATTTTTCTTGGAACAGTGATAATAGGTGTATTCTGCAATTCTTCCTGTAGTTTTATAGTGTTTAGTTTTTTTTGTGGCAGTAATTGCGCAGCTACAGATTGAACATCTAAAGAGTCCAGTTAAATCAAAAGTATGACTCCTAGAGATTGGCTTTCCATTTTTTCCTAACATTTTTTGCACAACATCAAATTGCTCTTTGGTAATCATTGGCTCATGCTTTCCCTGGTACCAATTTCCACTACCACGAGGCCACTCATATTCACCATAGTAAAAGGGGTGAGTTAATATGTTGTAAAAAGTAGAGTGAGCAACGGGATTCCCTTTTTTTGACTTTAACCCCCATTTTTCTCTAGCTTTTCTCCAAACATGTGAAGCTTGTTTGCCTTTGAGAATTTCGTAAAAACACCGTTGAACTAGCTTGAAATTATTATCACTTATTATTTTTCTTGAACCTTTCTTTTCACCAGGTGTATTTTCATAACCAAGTGGAGCATGAGCAGGATACCACCCCATCTCAGCTTTTGTTTTCATGCCTCTTTTTGCGCTTTTTCCTAAATCATCAATGTATTTTTGTGCCATACCAAACTCGATGTACATCATGATAGTATTTTCTGACTGATGGGAGAAGGTTTGAGAAGGTGTGTAAATAACCTTTCCTTGGTCTTTTACAATCCAAATGATGTTGCCACCATCAATGGGATTTCTAGCAAGTCGGTCTAGTTTCCAACATAAAATACCATCAGCTTCATTATTATAGATTTTTTTTACCAACTCACTAAACTTTGGTCTTCCTGGTGCTTTAGCTGACTTTACTTCTTCGATTGGCTCATCAATTACTTTTAAGTTTAGGTTTTTAGCAATTCGCCATAATTCACGTTTTTGGTCGTCTATTGAGAGTATCTGTTTACCCTTATCTTCACTTGATTTTCTGCAGTACATAAAAACACGTTTCATAATAACTCCTATTTTATACTCTTTACTGTTTTAGATTTGATTAGCTTTTTTCTTTCCTCTTGTAATCCAACTCCTAAAGAATCCCCCAAAGAACTCTTAAAAGAATTATTAAAGTTAGATGCTGTGTTAGCCTGGGCATGTTCCATGATGTTGGAATCTTCACTAGCTAAATGTGGAAATAGTACTAGGTATTTTTCTATTGAAAGAGGTACTTTGCTTATTTCTTGGGAGCCTCGTAGAGTAAAATCTTTATAATTTTCAATTTTACAAACATTTCTTGTCTCAGTTATGAGTCCAATTTTTTTAAACTTAGCTATATACTTGTACAAGCTAGATTCAGATATTTCTAGCACCTTTGCTAATTCACTTATTTCGTAACGTATAAAGCCATTACGGAATCTACCTTTGTCCCAATCAGCTATAGTAATCAAGATAATAAAATAGCCGAGTTCTGTAAGGTTTAGATGTTTTTCTTTTATTAACTCCAATATGACAACCCTTGGAATTGTAAAGTAACCCATGCTCATTTGTTTAATACCATGTAAAGGATTAAGGTTGATTGTTTGCATCCTCAGCCCTTTCAATTAACATAATCAGTTGTATGAGTTTGGCACCACTTAATTCAGCTTCCTCGTATGGAAGCTGCTTTCCATAGGCACTGAAATAGATACGCTGGTATTCTTCCACTGCTTCTTTTGGCAATGGGTTTGCTGATTTGTTCATTTTTGCGTTTTTGGGAGATTTGAACCCCTGTCAGTACACCTGGGGCTAGAAGATGTACTGATGGGGACTCACATGAAGCCCGCTTGTTCTTACAGCTTACAGATTTCGATTGCAAAACCTTACCTTTTAGAAAAAATTGCTCAGCTCCTTGAGAAAATTACTTTTCAAGAAAGTAATGTTTTGAAATAAAAATTGTTAGACTAGAAGCATGAGCGAACAATTAGGTAGACCAACTATCATGACTCCAGAAACTATTTCGAGATTAAGAGAAGCTTTTTTGATGGGATGTACTGATAGAGAAGCCTGTATTTACGCAGATATTTCTCAAAGCACACTCTACCTATATCAACAAGAAAATAATGAGTTTTCGGAGCAAAAAAACACCTGGAAAATTAATCCGGTGTTAAAAGCAAGAAAAACTATTTTTGATAATTTAGACAGTGTAGGAGTGGCGAAGTGGTATTTAGAGAAGAAAGCTAGAGAAGAGTTTGGAACTATTGAAGTAGAGGTTAGTAGCCAACCAATGAAAATTATGTTTGTAGATGAGGACGATGAAATCTAAAGGTTTTTTAATAAGGCAGAAGGGCTAACTCCAAGTGCTTTTGCAAGCTTGCATACTGTAGTTAGCTTTGGGTTTCTGTGACCTTTTTCAATTTCATTGATTGATGTTAAGTCGAGGTCGGCAGCGAATCCAAGTTTTTCTTGAGATAAGTTGTGTTGGTCTCTGAGTTCTTTTACTACTTCACCAAATGTTTGTTTGATTAAATCAATTTGATTTTTATTCAACATGTATATGGTCTTTATGCCAAAGTTGAGATAAAATGTCTTTGGCGTACATGCCAAAGAAAATATGAAAAAAAACGAACAAAACCAAAATATACTTGAGAAAAATCCCTTTACAAGGTTGATAAAAGTAATTTACACTTTTGGTCTTATTTTTACTGTCTTGGTGGGGTTTGGTGTTAGCTATTCGATGTCTCAGAAACCAACGGATGGATATAAAGACTGCTCAACTTATTTGTCTAAACCAGAATATGAATTTAAAGGGTTTGGGAAGAAAGATGAGGTAATTCTTCCTCAGGGCATTTCTCCAGCCAAGGTACAGGAATTTAAGAGTTTAAGAAGTCAAGGATATGAAGAGGGGCAGGTGGTGAGCTATATAAGTTGCAATGAGCATAATGCAGAAATTTTTTACGAAACTGATATCATAGCTTTTATACTTTTTTCAACAATATCATCGTTCTTGGTATCTGCATGTCACCTGATAATAAAAAGAACATTTTTCTATGTTACTTTGGGTTAGTTCTTTTATTGATTTTTAATTTTCTTACCAATTCCAGTTAGATTCAACCTAAATCTAAGAAGCTCTGGACTTACGGTGTGTTTTCTCTCTATATCAGCCTTAGAAACTATTGCTCCAATAGTTTCTAAAACATCTTTGGGAAGAAGTAGTGTTGCGGCGAGCCAATCAGCTTCTTTTTCAAGCTTTTCATCGTATGTGCGAAAGGAAATACCAGCTTCGAGTAGGTTGGTAAACTTTGATGGCTCGTGCTTCAAAATAATATGAGAGAGCTCATGCATAAGGCTATTGTTTTTTCTTTCCTCAGTATGACTTTCATTGATTAAAATAACTGTTTTTTTTGAGCTAGATACAGTTGCTGCAGACCATTCTTTGGAACCTTGTGTCAGCAAATATGTCTTAGATTCAGCAGGGATTCTCAACTCAGAAAATTCAACAACCTGAACATTCAGATATTCAGCCATTTTTTCTGATGGAAGAGCAGCAGTTGCCAGGAGACCAAATTCACTTCGAAAAGCAGTTGCAGCTTTCTCGCACCATCTCTTGAATCCTGGGTTAAGTTTGAAGTTTGACATGACACCCCTTATGAAACATCATCGTTCATAGAGAGGAATTCACGCATGGAAAGTATAGCCTGTGTTAAATGACTAGCGGTTTCAGGAGAGAGTTCTCTATTTGCTCTTAAATGTGCTGATGTGAAACTATTGTTGTTAACGTCGTCTGAGGAAAAGGGCTGAGTTTCTTCAAAAGAAAGTATTTCTGAGGGGTTGATTTCGAGCCACTTACAGATTTTGACAAATGTATCTAAATCGGGTTGTTTTCCAGATTCAATTCTTGAAAGTGTTGCAGCACTTACTCCGATTATTTTAGCTGTTTCTCTTAATCCTTTGGTGCCTCTTTTGTTTTTTATCTCGATGCCAATACGTTGAATTGTAAGTTTGCTCATAGTAGTTAGTATATCCTAAGTGTTTAACACTTGCAACAGCTGTTTCGTTGGTGTATAACTAGTTTTTAGTCCAACTCACACAGGGTTGGAATGAAACAACTGTTGCAGTGACGTTACACTTTCATTGTATAGCATACAGTTTCTATTGAAAACCCTGTTTATATAAAGTATTGCTTTGGACAGGCGATAAAGGAGGGATATGTCTAATGACACCCCCAACAAAACAGTAGAAGCTAGTAAAGCTGAGGTAATTGACCTCCAAGCTCATGCAAGGTCTAAAAAGCCTATTCCGAAAGGACGTAGATATAAAATTCTCATCGACCGCCAGCATTTCGTGGTTAATACAGAAACCATATCAGGTCGTTCGTTGCTCGAGCTTGCAGGTAAAACACCCGTGGAGCAGTTTATGATTAGTCAAAAACTACATGGAGGACAAGTTCAACGCATTGATTATGACGAAATAATCAACTTAACACGACCTGGTGTAGAACGATTCATAACAATGCCACTTGACCAAACAGAGGGTGATGGGAATGATTTTGATTTACCTGAAGATGACAAAAGCCATCTCACTAAATCTTTCAAAAAATGGGAAGCAATAAAGGAAGGAGCCAGTAACTGGCTCCTTCTCTATGACTTTGAAGTTCCGCATGGATATGACCAAAAGAGAGCAACTTTAGCATTGATGATTCCTCCAGCATATCCAGATGTGCAGATTGATATGGCATACTTTCACCCACATTTAACTCTAAATTCAAAAAAAACTGTAGAAAAAATATCAGAACAACAAATTAAGGGTCAATCTTTCCAAAGGTGGTCAAGACATAGAAAAAGCGCTGATGAATGGAGGTCTGATGTAGATGGGGTTGGCACACACATTCTCCAGGTTACTACTTGGTTGGAAAAAGAGACATTAGCATGAAAAAATCGATTAGGCTGAGAATTACAGAACCGCAGCTAACAGAAATAAAAGGTTATCTTTACCCTGGGGACTCAAAGGAATCGGTGGCTATTGTTGTATGTGGAGTTGCAGAAAGTAAAGGTGAAATTATTTTTTTGGTTCACGAGATAGTCCCTTTTAATTTAGAAGAAATTAAGAGTCGTTCTAAATCTCATATAACTTGGAAGACGGCTCTTCTGGCAGAAAAATTGAGTGAATACATTGATGGTTCCTATGGAATACTTAAGATTCATAGTCACCCCTCGGGCATTGAGACATTCTCGAATGCAGATGATATCTCTGATAAGTCGCTAGCAAATACTGTCCATTCTTGGCTAGGAAGAGAGAATTCATTCATGAGTGCAATACTTTTGCCAGATGGTGTAATAAAAGCAAGAGTTTTCAATCAAGAAAAATTTGAAGATGTGGATGACGTTCTTATGGTTGGGGACAGAATATCGCCCAAAATAAAAAATATCGGTGAATTAGCTGAGCATGAAAAAAGGTCACATCAGGTTTTTGGGTCAGAAACCTTATCAAAACTAAAAAAGCTTCGTGTTGGAGTAATTGGTTGTTCTGGTACAGGAAGTTTAGTTATCCAACAGCTGCTTCATTATGGAGTTCAGTCTCTTACCTTGATTGACCCAGACATAGTTGAAGCAAAAAATCTTAATAGAATTGTTGGGGCGACAACAGGAGATGTCAAAAATAAGTCGTCAAAGGTAGATGTATTTGTTAGATATGCAAATGAACTTGGTTTAGGAACAACTGTTAATGTAATGCAAGAAAGTATCGCAAGCCGAGCTGCAGTTGATTTTTTGAAAGGGTGCGATGTTTTATTTAGCTGTGTTGATGATGTATATGCAAGGCAGGTTATCAACCGCATGGGGACATACTATCTAATTCCAATAATAGATGTAGGAGTGAAAATTTTGATTGATGGTAATGGAGGGGTTGAGCATGTATCAGCAAGAGCAGACTATATTTTACCAGGTGAGTCACTTCATAAACGGGGGATTTTTAATTCATCACAATTAGCTGCTGCATCTATGAAAGCCTCCAACAGAGAAGAATACAGAAAGCAGCTTGATGAGGGTTACTTACCTGGACTACCAGAAGAAGTTCCTGCAGTTATTACTCCTAACTCATTCGCTGCTAGCTTTGGAATACTAGAGTTACTTAATAGACTACATGGTCTTAGATTTGGTTTAGATACTGAAATTGTGAGCTTGAGGATGAGTCTTTTGGATAGTTATATTGAGCCAATCAAATCAAGAGGAATAGATACTAGTTTAGTGAAAAAGATTGGTCTAGGTGACCAGAAAGTAGTACTGGGATACCCATCACTATGAAAATAGTAAATACTTTTGTCCGTTGGCTTAGAAATAAAATTGGGTTTGATGAATACTTTAAAATTGTTTCAGTGCAGAGTTTTAATCCAAAGTCAGTAAAGGACAAGGTCTTATATGTGGTCGGCGAAAATGGCTATCAATGGTATTTCATTCTCAAGTGCCCTTGTGGTTGTGGAGCAAAAATCTATTTAAATTGTCAAGAAGATGTGCATCCTCGTTGGGAGATGACAGTAAAAAAGAAACGACCTTCGCTATCTCCTTCAATATGGAGACTAAAGGGATGTAAAAGCCACTTTTGGTTAAATAGCGGTAGAATAGTATGGTACAGAGAATTGGAGGAAAATTATGACAATACATAGTCACATAGAAGGTGAGTTCCATGGGTTTGATGGTGAATCCGTCTTTAAACTAGATAATGGACAAGTTTGGCAGCAGAGTGTGTATAAGTATAACTACCATTATGCTTATCGACCTGCTGTGGTCATTAAACCTAATTCTACTGGTAGTTATGTTATCAGTATTGAAGGAATGAATGACACGGTAGAGGTGCAACAAATTCAAATAGTGACTGAGGGCAGAATTACCTCAAAATTTGAAGGTTTTAATCATGGAATGAAGTTTCAGTTTCAGAATGGTCAAGTTTGGGAGCAGACTGAGGGCAAATACAAGTACCGATACGCACATTTACCAAATGCGATGGTAATTGATGGTGTTAATGGTAGGCAGATTTCTGTTGAGGGTGTTGATGACTTGGTGAAGGTTAGAAAAGTGAACTAGATAGGGCTTACAGAGATTGTGGTGGCATGTAGTTTGTTAAAAGTAATCCGTTCCTAACTTCTTCAAGAGCGGGGAGCACGAGGTTTTTCCTCGAGTATTTTTTATAACCCGAATAGGAGGCTCGAACCTGCTATGATGGAAGCATGGAAATAAAAACAACTGCTACAATAACTTGCCCCTTTTGTGGTCATGATCAAATTTCTGAAATGCCGACAGATGCTTGTCAGCACTTTTTCAAGTGTGAGAAATGTGAAAAGACAATGACTCCTAAAAAAGGTGATTGTTGTGTTTTTTGTTCTTATGCAGATAGTAAATGTCCACCTAAACAGATAGAAGAAGCTAAATAAAACAGTTCCTAACTTCATCCACGACAGCGAGCCTCAACTTTATTTATTTTTTTCTGACACGAAATTCTAAGTTTGCTAGGAAAAACAACCTCTAGGTTTGCCTGCTTTTACCTTTAAGGTATGAATCAACATAAAATGGCGTTATAATGCAACAAGATATAATTTAAAGGGAGATCGACATGGTCACAGGATACTGCGTTAAATGTAAGGAAAAAGGCGTTGAATTGTCAGCACCAGGGATTCACAAAACTAAAAAAGGTGGTTTCATGGCCAAAGGGAAGCACGAGAAGTGTGGAACAACTGTTTGTGCAATGATGTCTAAAGCTAATGCTGAAAGAGCACTAGAGAACGGTGCAACAAAAGAGTACGAATCTTAATTTTAGTTGGGTTTTGTTTGTAACGATGTGTGAAAACAACTCTCTAAAATTGTTTGTATCAGCTTTAGTAATTTCTAATAAACCTTCCACTTCACATTGGCATTTATATTTTTTTGATGTACTATATGAATATGCATTCATATAGTTGTTGCCAGCCAAGTGATACAGAGTTTAGTCGTATTGATAGTTTGTCTACACTTCTCAAATTAGTTGCTGAGCCAAGTAGACTAAAAATTCTTTGTATTCTTAGACAAGGCACTCACTGTGTGTGTGAGTTTTCTGAACATGTCCAGTTATCTCAAAGTTTGTTATCTCACCACTTAGCTGATTTACGAAAAGCTAAACTAATTGTAGGAAAAAAAACAGGCTTGCAGGTTTATTACAGCTTGACTCCAAAAGGAGTAAGGATAGTTGAGTTGGTATTTAGTATGTAGAAGGAATGTGATATGAAAATAAAAGTTTTAGGTTCCGGGTGTCAGACTTGTCAAAAATTACATGAACTGGTAAAAACAATTGTCGCAGAAGTGAATGAAACTGACGTTGTTGAGTATATAACCGGTGACAAAGGTATCCAGGAAATTTTAAAAACCGGTGCAATGAGCAGTCCAGTTTTAGTAGTCGACGGAAAAGTCGTTATGGTCGGTTTCAATTCGAATAAAGATAAGGTCAAGGAAAAAATCTATGGACATATTTAGTCCTCTACAAACCTTTGCCGATAAAGTTACGTATCTATGGTTGAACATAGCTCAAGATAGTTACTTAGGAAATGCTAGTAGTTTCTTTATCTACGATGTACTCAAAATTGGTATTCTCTTGATTTTTATTAATTATTTAATGGCAATTACTCGATTTTATTTTCCGATGAAAAAAGTGCGAGATGTCCTTACTAAGAGACGCTGGTACGGGATGGACTATCTTTTGGCGGCGTTGCTTGGCGTGGTCACACCTTTCTGTTCTTGTTCATCTATTCCATTATTTATTGGTTTTCTTTCGGCTGGAATACCAATGGGAGTTACGTTCACCTTTTTGATTAGTTCACCATTAGTGAATGAGTCTTCACTATTTCTTTTCCCAGCATTATTTGGAATGAAGACAACAATTGTGTATAACCTGGTAGGTATTGGAGTCAGTATCTTAGGGGGCATCTTGATTGAAAAATTGAAGATGGAAAACTATGTAGAATCGTCTCTTTTGAAATTCAAAAATCATTCTCAAGTGTTAATGGAGAATGAAGGAAACGAGCTAAAATTAGGAGAGAAAATAAAATTATGGTGGGTAGATGGTTGGGGAATTACGAAAAAAGTGTATCCCTATGTCATTTTAGGCGTAGCGATAGGAGCTATCATCCATGGTTATGTACCACAGAGCTTACTGGAACAGTATCTGGGAATGAAAACATGGTGGAGTGTCCCAGCAGCAGTTATTTTGGGAGTACCTCTCTATGCTAACTCTGTCTCTGTGATACCCGTGGTTGAAGCGTTTGTAGGAAAGGGAATTCCATTAGGAACAGCTTTAGCATTTATGACTGCAACGGTCACACTCTCTATTCCTGAAGCACTCATACTCAAGAAGGTCATGCGGTGGCAGTTGTTAGCACTCTTCTTTGGGATAACGATTGTGGGAATAATTTTAATTGGATATTTGTTTAACTTTTTATATTTATAGTAGATACTCAGATTTTTGGTATACTTACTTCATATGCGCAAACTATTTCTCACGTCATCAGCAAGTACCGTTCTGCACGATGTAGTGAACTACTTTGACAAGCCAGTTCCCGGTTTAAAAGTTGCTTTTATAGACACAGCGTCTGAAGCAGAAAGAGGGGATTTGGCTTGGCTCGATGATGATAGAGATGCCTTAGTAAAACAAGGCTTTGATGTTTTTGATTACTCAGTTACCGGAAAGAGTTACGAAGAAGTATCAGCAGCCTTAGCAACGATCGATGTCTTGTTTGTGGCTGGAGGGAATACTTTTTATTTACTTGAACAGGCAAATAAGTGCAACTTTAAAAAAGTGGTTCAAAACTTACTGGAGAGAGATGTAGTGTACATAGGTTCGAGTGCAGGTTCATTACTTGTATGTCCTAATATTAACCCGATTACATTTTTTGATGACCCAAGTAAAGCCTCAGAATTAAAATCATACGATGCTCTAAATTTGGTTGATTTCATCATGTTTCCACACTGGGGACATGAGCGATTTAAAGAAAGACAAATGAAGTCTCTTGAATCTATTTACGCAGAAGACTACAAAATCATTCTCTTAAGAGATACACAATATATTTTTGTTGAAGATGCTACATATAAAATTATGGAAATTCAGTAATGACAACATATATTTTACACGGTGGCAGAACCTCAAAAAGAAATGCACAAAATGAAGCTTTCTTTGCTCAATTTACTGAGCTAGTTGCTAAAGAGACGGTAACAATTTTACTTTGTTATTTTTCAAGTGAAACAGAAAAATGGGATTTACTTATTCAAAGAGACACTGCAAGTATTAAGAATAATTCAGAAAAAGAGGTCAAGATTCTAATAGCAGAAAATCCTAGGGATTTGTTAAGGAAGTTGGATGATTCTGATGTTTTATATGTAGCTGGTGGCGAAGCGGAGTTACTTGAGCCACTGTATCCAGATTTTATTTCAATAAAAGAAAAACTTGCCGGTAGGGTTTTTATTGGCAGCTCAATGGGAATGTTTTTTGCTTCTCAACAGTATGTGCTCTCTTTTGATAGCCAAGATTCAAACACAGTTCATAAAGGTTTGGGATTGTTACCAATTCAGACACTCTGTCATTGGGATCTAGAAGAAGAAAAAGAAAAGAAACTCCAATTACTGCGTAAAAGTTCTGACCTACCTATCTTGGTTCTGAATGAATGTGAACATGTAGTTTTGTATACATAAATAACGTAAGTGCGCTTGTATGAAAATAACAAAAAAATCAGATGCCATTAGTAGAAACAGAGAAGATGGTACAGACATTTCTTATTACATTTTTGATGAGTATGAAGTGCACTATGGTGAGTTAGCCCCAAAAGTTGTGCAACCGTGGCATCATCATGAGATTATTAGTGAGACGCTCTACATTGTAGAAGGTAAAGTTATACTTCACTATTTAGACGGACAACAAAGACAAGAAAAGACCATCGTTCCGGGTGATGTAGTCCAGGTTGAAGACACTCCTCATACTTTTTCTAATCCATTTGGCGAAGTATGCAAAATGGTGGCTTTTAGGTTTGTGCCACAAAGAGTGAATCAGCACGATGTTATAAAGAATGATAAGGTTTTGCATCCGGATTTGGAGTAGGAACAGTACACTGATGTACTCAAAACAGTGACTAATTATTACCTGCTATATCTTTACTATTTTCCCACTCATCCGCTTAATAAAGTAGGTGTCGTGAGAGATAAAGAGAATCGAGCCTTTAAAGGCTGAGAGCGCATTTTCAAGCTCTTCAATTGAGGGTAAGTCTAGGTGGTTTGTTGGCTCATCCAAAATTAAAAGATTGGGTTCTCCAATAAACATTTTGATGAGTTGAAATCGTGCTTTTTGTCCACCTGATAAGTTCATGATAGTTTGATTTCCATCAAGAATTGGATCAAACAAGTACTGCGCCAGCAGTTTTCTGACTTTTTGAAGATCTATTGGGAGTTTCTTTTCCTGGTAGCTTCGAAAGATTGCTTCCTGTAATGGTAGTGATAGATATTTTTTACTAATTTCTTGTTCGTACTCACCAATTCTGAGGTCTTCACTGAGAGTGATTTCCCCTTCAATTTGTAGAGCTTGAGGAGTGGCTTTTTTTGACAGAGACATGAGTGTTCGGACAAGTGTGCTTTTACCGGCCCCATTTTTACCTTTGATAAATACCCGATCGGCTGCCCCGACAGAGAAGTCGAGGTTACTAAATACTGGTTCATCATATCCGAGGGCTAGATTTTTAATTCTAATGAGTTGCGAGCCACCTTTATCACCAGTAGGAGTAGAGATTTTAATATTCTTTTGTTTAAACTTGTGATATGAATCAACAACCTTTTTATCGAGTGCTTCAACTGAATCCTGATCGATCCAAAAGGAGGGTTTGACAGTCGCTGCTTTTATTTTTTCGTAGTCTCTCAGCCAGTGGTCGTACCGTATTTTCCAGGCTTTACTTTTGGCGCGCATTTTTAGTCCCCAATCAACTTTTTTCTTGGCTTCTTTAAGTCGATTTAATTGGTCAGAGTAGAGTTTGACAGAAGTGAGTGTCTGATTGGCATTTTGAGAAATATAACTATCGTAGTTGCCTTTGAAGATATCAATTTTGTGTTCTTTAAGTTCGATAATCCTTGTCACATTTCTCAGAACATCTCGATCGTGAGTGACAACGACGACAGTTTGCGGTACCGCTTTCATCCAACTGATAAATCGTTTTTTCCCCTGATAATCCATGTGGTTAGTCGGTTCATCGACCAAGAGCAGGTCAGATTTTGAGAACATCATCCGTGTCATCTCAACATATCGTTTTTGACCACCCGAGAGTTTTGAGAGTGGACCCAGAATAGATTCACTCGAAAGATTAAAGTCTAAGAGGGTGCTTTCGATTGCGGACTCAATATTAAAATGTCTGTTTTCGGTACAGTACTCCAAAATTTTTAAGTACTGATTGAGGTTTGTGTTTCGACCTTGTTCATAGTCGTCCATAATTTTTTTATAGTTGTGAAAGTGGGGAACACTCTTTAAAATGTAGTCCAACGCAGATTGCTCTGCTTCATGAATATGTTCTTGTTTTGTTAAGGTGATTCTCAATCCTTTTTTGCTTTCGACTTGGCCAAGAAAATTATGATCTTCTCCACTGAGGATCTTGAGAAGAGTAGTTTTGCCATATCCATTTCGACCTATCAAGGCAATCTTTTCTCCAGCTGCAATAGTAAAACTGATATCTTTGAAAAGATTTTTAGCCCCAACTGATTTTGATAGATGTTTAACTCCAATTAGCATGAAGGATGATTATACCTTAAAAATGCTCGATCTTGTCTTCCCTCTTTTTTTAGGATATTCTGATGAAGAAAGAGTAGTGTAATGAACGAAACTAAGATAGCAGCAGTTACTGGTGAGCATGATAAAAACAAAGAAGTGGGCCAGAATCATCTAGCTCCACTTGTCGAAATTTCTCTGGAGGGTGATATCGATAAAGCTGCACTCAAAGAACAACTCTCACTTCCTGGTACCATTATTGAGCTGCCTGCGGAGGAGCGAAATGTATTACAGCCTCAGGACATGCTGAGAGCATTTATTGCAAACTGGACTGAACAGGAGCAAGATTTAGATTTATTGAAAAAAGTGTTTTCTAAAGTTGAGGTTGTGAATAGAGCTCAGTTTATTGAGGCAATTTCTCAAATTGTAGAAAAAATAGAGCAGTTGGCAGAAGAATCGCCAGTAATAGTTTTGCCGGACATGATTGGTGAGAGTGGTTTTAAAATTGCTGCAATGGATGTTTTTCAACCTATTGTGAGTCCTCAGTCAGAAAACATAACATTTGTGACAGCAGATGACTACTACGATGATGATGGGAGTGAGGGACTGAACAGTACAGAAAAGTATCCGCTTGGATCTACAGTAGTTGTTTATGATGATGCCTCATACTCTGGTGCAAGAATAGTGACAAATATAAAAAGCATCTTAAATGCCCGTCCAGATCTCAAGTTTGAGGTCATGGTGACTGCTATTACTTGGAGAGCGGTTGAAGCTTTGAAAGCTGCTGGCATTTCGAGAGTATATGCTTCGTACTACTTATCAACTCCCAGTGATATTTTTTCAGAAGAAGAAAAAAATATGTTTGCTTCTTACTATCATTCAGATGATGTGGAGTCTAATTGGGAGAGGGGGTCATATGCCGTCTTGTCTATTAAAGTTCCGGATAACTTTTTTAAACCTTTCAACTTTGGTGCAGAGACAGGTCCAGATGGTACTGAATTGAGATTGCTTGCTACTAAAGGACTAGACCTGTGATCAGAATAGGAGAAACTGTCCGCGGGAGTGAAGTAGGGCTATTTCACAAATAATTATTAAAGAGTGAACGTTTACCATGATGCACGAAATTTCAGTTTCAGAGCGAGCAATAGAACAAATTGATAGAGTTGCTAAAGATGCTGAGTTATCTGATATTGTAATTGAACGATGGGATGAAGTAGTTGCGGAGATTCTTTTAGAGATCCTTGAAGATCCAGGTTGGCTACTAGATCCTACAGTTTTTGAGCCAGAAGTTGTTGAGTTAAATCAGGAACTGCTTACTGCCTTAAATCAAGATCCTATTGAAAAACTTAGTGATTTACCCGAAACAGGTATCCATGTGAATGCGTTTGTTATTAGGTTTATGGAAATTTTCTCAAAAAAATTTGATACTCCCTATGTCTACCGAGGTGGTTCTATGGAAGATTTAGAAAATGGCATTAGAGGATCCTTTACCTTTTTCTTTGATGAAGCTTCAGATAAAGTGTATAACTCGTACGTGGGTGAACGGAAAGACCCCTGCTTGATAGCCGTTCCCATTTCTGAATTCGTTGAGTACTTTAAACAAAACCCATCAATGAATCTCTATGCAGAACAGGGGCTTGATGGCATTTTCTCTGCATCTCTAGAAATGTATTTACCCATTATTCCTGAAGGAGTGATGGTTTATTTGCCTGAAAAAATTGAAAGCATTCAGAGAGAACCTTTGGAAGTACTAGAAGGTGTTGAGTTTTCAGAAAGTGATGATATATATACCAAACCGTTTGCAACCCAGGAGGAAACAATGGGTTTACTTTCGGGTAGTGAAGGTTGGACACTTTGCTCACAAGGAGAAACAATGTATAGTCGTGGATTTGTTCAGTGTGGGGCAGCTCTTATCAAAAATCGGGAAACGGGAATGATTTCACTGATACATCAATCTACTTGGTCTGAGGCAGCTGGCGCTGTTCTAATGCTACAACGAAGAGAAGATCTGGATGTAATTCTCGTTTCAGGACCTTTTGGCAGTGTGCAATTTGATACCGTCGAGTATTTTCATGAGAAAGATCCAAGTGATGCAATTGCGGGGGTTGAGCAAGTTGATCTTGAGAGTTCTAGAAAGTATAGACCAGACTTGGGAGAAAATAGAACGCACCTTATGACTGGCTCAGCTTTACTTGGATTAACAGAGCCGCAAGTACAAGAAATGGTGAGTGGTGTTGCTTCGGATGGATCTGTGGGAGAAACTAATCTTGTTGGAAAAATTGAAATTCCTTTATCAAAAGGAGAAGTAAATAGATGGCACTTACTTTACAGACCAAATGAAAATTTTATCTGGATTTATGAGAGTAAGTCAAAAAAATTATTTAAGTATGCGGGATTTGATCCAGTATAATTTTTAAACTTTGTTTTCAAATCGGGCAAATATTCCAGTTGAAAGCAACCGCTTAGATTCTGTTTCTTCCAAAGATAACTCACCTGAAGAAATAGTGCCGGTATGGTTTTTCATGAGTTTTTGTAATCTTTCTTCTAAATCTTCTGAAGAAATGGAAACAGCATACGCATTAATCAAAACGAAGAGCGGGTCTTCCACTAAAATTTGACGACAGAGATGTAACAGTTCTGGAAAAGAAGATTTGAAGTCCCAAATTTCTCCAGTGATGCCGTGGCCATATACCGGTGGATCCATAATAATGCCATCATATGTGACGCCACGTTTTACTTCTCTAGAGACAAATTTTATGACATCATCAAGAATCCAACGGATCGACCGACTATCTAGCCCCGAAGCCGCTTGATTCTGTTTTGCCCACCCAATTGATGCTCGTGAAGAGTCAACATGCGTCACTTTAGCACCAGTACTTGCACAGACGACACTAGCCATGCCAGTGTAGGCAAATAAGTTAAGAACATGTGGTTGATACTCTGGATTTGAATTTTTTTGCTCGATCAGTAACTGTCGCATCCAATCCCAGTGAGCACTTTGTTCAGGGAAAACTCCAGTGTGTTTAAAAGGTGAAGGGTAAACGGTCGCGGTCAGATCCTGCCAGTGCATTGGCCATGATTTTGGTAACTGTTTTTTTGTTTCCCAACGTCCCTTGTCACCACGGGTTCGTATAAAAACTGCATCAGCAGCATCCCAGACACTTTGCGGTTGTGATTTTGACCAGGTAATTTCCGGGTATGGTCGAACTACGGTATAATCACCAAATTTTTCTAGTCTTTGACCGTCACCTGTGTCGATGAGTTCGTAGTTTTTCCAATCAGTTTTTTTGACAGTGAGGTTTTGATGCATAGAGTAGATAGTATATCACTCTTTGATTTTCAAATTGTTATGATGCATCTTCCGGTAGTTCATCAAACATTTTTTTTGTGTTTGCAAACCACTCTTGAGCTTTTTCTGGAGTTGTCATCATCAGGTTTTTCATTTCTTCCATTTTTTTTATGTGAGCAGCATCATTTTTTTTAGCCATCTCCATAGCATGGGTTTTGCTGAGCTCAGCCATTTCTTCAAAAGTTTCAGCATGAAATTGGGTGTCACAAGCTCCTCCAAGTTGGTTGCAGGTCATTGTTTTCATAGGAATGTTCCTTTAGTTTGGTAACTATTGTAGTTAATAGGGTAACACATGAATACTCATATAAAAAATCGATTGGTATGAGGTTGGCACCAATCGATAAAATAACTAACGACACATACGCTAGTGGTTCCATTAGTTTAAAAGAAGTCTTCAATTTCGGCAATGAGACTTTGGATATTTGATCCAGTTTGAGCAGAAATTTTTTGAATAGATTGAAGATTTGAATTTTTATCAGAAAAATAAGTTTCTATTGATTTCTCAATATCAGCAAGTGATTCCTTATTAACTAAATCAACTTTATTAAGTACTAAAATCATAGGTTGATTGGCTTTAAGACTTTTCAAAATGTCTTCAACGACTGCAATTTTTTCAAGAATCTGTGGATCATTAACATCAACCACATGGAGGAGTAATTTGGCTTCCAGTGACTCAAGGAGAGTTGATTTGAACGAATCAATTAACACTGGAGGCAGATTACTAATAAAACCAATGGTGTCAGAAACGAGGATTGGCTGTTCAAAATTTGGTGACTTGAGTTTACCGACCACAGTATCAAGTGTGGTGAAGAGACCCTTGTTCATTTCTTTTTCTTTGCCGGTGAGGGTGTTGAAGAGCGTAGTCTTTCCAGCACTGGTATATCCAACGAGTGCTACAGGGCCAATGCCCATTTCATTTCTTTTTCGAAGTCTGTTTTGTTTTTGTTTCAGTACCTTTTTTAACTCTTTTTTGATTTTTTGCTGATCGACTTTTATTTGCCTGCGTTCAAACTCAATATTTGTTTCGCCTTTTCCACGAGTTCCAACGCCACCACCCTGGCGAGAGAGTTCTGTCTTTCCAAGACCATAAATTCTTGGTCCCATGTGGGTGGCCCGGGCAAGTTTAATTTGCAGTTTTGATTCGATGGTAGTGGCATGTTGGTCGAAAATATTGAGAATTAAGTCAATTCGATCCCATACCATAATTTGGGGAGAAATGCTCCAAAGCTCCTTTTCTATACGAAACAGTTGACTGCTTTTAACGAGTCCATTAACAACTACGATGTCAATACTCTCAGCGTCACACCAGCGTTTAAGTTCTTCAACTTTTCCAGTTCCAATGTAGAAATTTGGGTTTGGATGATCCATTCGCTGGATCATTTCTTTGATGACAGTGCCGCCAAATGTTTTGATGAGCTGTTCAGTTTCACGCAGATCGGTTTCTATATCACTTTCTTTCGATTGTTTGGGGATAACTTGAATGACTAGAAAGCGTGGCTGATGGTCTTTTTTACTCTGGTTCATGCTTGGATCATACCATTCTTAAGAGAGTATATGAATATGAATAGGTTTTAAAAGCCTATAATATTGATTTTTAGTGCTTTTTTTGCTATAATTACTTGGTTAAGGTTGTTGAGCCGTAAATCCCATACGTGTGATTTACTTTTCTCGGTACCTTTTGAACATTAACATACTTTTAAAACAAATTCTCTCAAGTGAGCAAAAGAGTAGATGTATCGTCTATTGTTTTGCTTACTTGAGGAAATCAATCCTCTAAAATCTTTACAATTTCTTAACTTTTACAGGAGATGAACATGAGCTTTTTGAAGGGTTTGAAGAACGATCAACTGGAAGCGGCTTTGCTGGGTTTACTGGTTCTGGTAGTGGTGCTTTCGTTTATCGAAGTACTTGCAAAACCATTTATTCTGGTTGCGATCTTGATCGCTCCAGTGGCCATTGGTTTTGGCTCGGGAATTTTATTCCACTACATGGATAAAAATGTACAGTATAAAACTCACTTTAGTGGGAGTATGCATGCCCGACTGGGTACGTTAGTGAGTTTTATTGTTGGCTCGGTTTTGAAACACCTGGCCACACAGATCCCACTCATACCATATTCATATTTTACGAATGCTATTTTATTGATCATTGCCCCCAAAGCAATTTTCTTTATCTTAGGTATCCTTTTAACAGGTTTTGGTTATTACCTATCCTGGAAAGGAACAGCAGATGAACGCGGGGAGGCGTAACCATGAGTTATTCCTACTCTTCAAGATCGAGGTTCAGCACAGATAGTGGCCGAGGCATTGCCTATGTAATACTTTTCGGTTTTATCATTATCTTCAGCATCTGGTTTTATTCTGCCGACGCCAGTGGGCAGGGCAGTGTGGCTGACAAGTGGGTTGAAACAAATACTTCGTGTGACAGTGATGGTGATTGCACCACATCGCACGATTATATGGTTCAATTCACTGATTCTCGGGTGTACCGAGTCTTCTGGGGACGGATGCATTGGGATGGCATGATGAGAGATGCCTACATTGCGTTTGAAGCTCGTGGCCGAATGATCTATCTTGGGCCTATCAGAATTAAGGTCCCAGACATCTTCTCCTACGAGGTGTTAGAAGCACCTCGGTAGAGTCAAATTTGGTTTTTAAGTATGAAAAGACGCTCTTAATTTGGGCGTCTTTTTTTAATTAATCAGATTTTTTTATATCTAAAATACCTACAATTCTAGCATTATATTCATCGGGGGATTCATCTTGGGTACGTCTTCTAGTTGCAGTAGCAATGGTATGTAAATTTTTTTCTCCAAACAAGGCAACTAGTATTCGGCCTACATTTCGATGAATAGGTGCGTGTTCAGGTTTCTTTTTAGCCCACGCACTTTTCTGCAATTCGAAAATAACTGCGTTAGAATCAGTAAATATTTTGTCATGGAGTTCATTATTGGTATCCCAAAGTTTGATTTTTAATGGAAGTGTCCTAGTGATGACTGTTTCGAGTAGTTTCTGTTCGAGGATGTAACTATCTTCAATCTTAGGAAATTCAGTATTTTTAAATGAAAAAATCTCTTTAGTGAGTAAAGCTACAATTGCTTCATCAAAAATTCCGAAGCCATCAACGGCCTCGCCTTCAAGAGTATACCTGATAGAAAGTCCAGTTTTTCTGCCTTTGACAAGATATTGATCTAATTCTCTAAAGTCAAACCAACGGCTGGCGTAATAATGCAGTAGTTCGTGGATAAGTACGGGTTCTAAGGGAATTAAATTTGATAGATATTCGCTGGATACATAGATAGTACCAGTTAAAGGATTTATTTCAGCATGATTTTGCAGTGAAGTAAAAACAAACTTTGGAGTATCAGTGAGTTCTGTTTCAGACAGAGAAAACTTATGCTGAAGATATGTTTCTACTTTATAGACTACTTTTTTACAAAAGGCAATTGCTTGCTCTTTTTGTTTTTCAGATCCTGCTCCAAGGTCATCTTTTTGATCTGGAATAAAGGAAATAGGGTGGTTCTTACCACTGAGGTCAAGAAAGTCCTGTTCAGAATGTGCCATAGAATAACTATAGCATTACTTTTTTAAAAGTAAGAGCAGGGAGTGTTATAAATAAAAGCAGTATGTATTTATTTTTTTGAAAAACTTCTTGAAGCTGTTCCTACTTAGTTCAAGTAGTTCTTAAGCCTCTGTTGTTTCTACAGCAACCTCTTTTTTCTTAGCTTTTGGTTTAGCAGTTTTCTTTACAGCCTTAGTTTTAGCAGCAACTTCTTTTTGCTCAGCTTCTGGTTCAGCAGCTTTTTTTACAACTTTTTTTTCTGAAAGCATCTTTATGATTATATCCATCTTATGGCTCAAGACACCAAGCTGTTTAGAATAATCTTCTTGTGGGCGTTGTTGAGGTCGAGGAGAAAAACTTCTCTTGTCTGAAAAACGTGAGCCATTTGAGTTAGATGAGCCTTGATCTTTTTTCTCGAAACACTTACTACAGAATACTGGCTTACCTGATGTTGGACGAAAGGGAACTTTGCAGCTATCACCACACTGAGCGCAGGTTGCATCGTGCATCTCACTTTGTCGTGAATCTCTTGATCCAAATCGAGGTCTACTTGAGCCTCTGTTTTCAGATCGGTATCCACCTTGAGATCTATTGGAGTTATTGTTGTAATTATTCATGCGTAACATTCTTAGGATGTACTTAGTAAGAAGAATCTATTATACCAGATAAATGTCTTATAAAAGTTGCAAAAGTGCTTTTGATGGTTATCTACTTGGTTTGCGAGGGATATGAATCTTTGTAGTTCTGGTATTTTTTTGATTAAATTGTTGATTTCCAGCCGCTAGAGAACTGAGCGAGAGTTTAGGTGCAAACTCTGCTCGCTTTGTTTTGGGCTTTTTTAATCGCTTCTTTTTTGGTTTTTGTGACATCAATAGCTTTCGTTTATAACGGCTTCTTTGGTAAGGGTAGTATACCGTTTATAGGTGGAGATAGCACTCTTGTTTTTTTACTGTAAATCCGTGCCTGAGGTAGAGACTGAGTGATGGTTGATTCCACCAGGTTTCTACGAGAGTTTTTTTAGCTCCACGGGCAGGTACTTGTTGTAAAAAACTCTCTAAGAGAAGGGTACCAACTCCTTTGCCCCGAGCTGCTTTAGCGACGACAAACTCATAGATGTGGGCCGTTGTTGTATCGCTTGCTCCAATAAGGGTACCGAGAACTTTGTTGTTTTCAACCCAAGAAGCTTGAATTGTAGTAGGTAAGGTGCTATCAGCGTCAATATCAGCTGCATAGCGATGCCAATCGATGGTTTGGGCTGAAGCGTAGTAGTCTGGATACGCAGTGGCGTGATAGGTCGCTTGTTCTTTAAGAATTTCGCGTAAAGATGCAAAGGGGAGCGGATGAGTCTTGATACTTTGATTGAGAGAGCGGTTTTTCAAAGGAAGGACGAGCTCTTTCTGAAGTTCTACGAGTCCTTTATGCCATTTTTTTTTCAATAATTGTTCTTCGAGAGTCTTCCATTCTACTGGATATAGCAATGAAATTTGAGTTACTTTCTGCTGTTGAGCTCTGTTTGAAATTTCAGTCAGGAGGGTTTCAAGCTGTTCTAAAACGAGTATTTCTGTGGTAGTGTCTGTTGTTTCTAATTGCAACCAGGTTGGATGACACAAACTTTGGTCTGATAAAATGCTAGTCGAAATGAGGCTCATGAGAGTTGGAGTTTTTCTTGTTCTTGCTCATAGAGCTGGCTTTGAATCAGACGGGTCAGCAGCTCTTCAAAGTTGATGCCATATAAATCAGTAATGCTCCCAATAGCGGCCATGTTTTTGGGACCAAGTGCAGGATTGGTGTTGCAGTCAATAATATAGTGGCGGCCAGATTCATCGAGACGAATATCAAACTTGGCATAGTCTTCCATTTTTAGAACTTGAAAGGCCAGTTTAATTGATTCTTTAACTCGGTGTGGTAATTGATATTTCACATAGCTAATGGTGTCGGCATCTTCGTTCCAGTTATCATCGAAGGTCACAATTTTATATTTAGAGCCTGCCGGCTTGTCAAATATTTTTTCCGCTGCATACACTTTTGTGTGAAGACCTTCAAAGACGATGACTGTAATTTCTCTGCCTACTAAAAATTCTTCGATCAATACGGGTTGTTTGTAGGTTTGAATGAGGTACTGGATTCGTTTATGGAGCTCTTTTTCATCACTGCAGACGGATGAATCATCGATTTCAACAGAACCATGTATCTCGTTGAGCTTGGCGATCAGTGGATAATCGAGCACGGGGTCAATTTGCTCGTTCACCTCTTTAATAAGTTGGTACTTAGGGGTAGTGATACCATACTGTTCGAGCAAATTCTTTGTAAAAAACTTATTTGAGTTAATAGCTTGTCCGAGCATACCGGTACCGGTGTAAGGAATTTGCAGTAATTCTAGAGTGCCAGGAATAACAGCACTAAGATATTCTTTGCCGTAGACGGAGTCAACTAAGTTTATGACAAAATCAGGCTTACTGCGTTTTAAGTGGGATGAAAGAGAGTCGTTTCCAGGTATCAGGGCAACTTCAACACCAATTTTTTCGAGGTGCGTGGCTAATAGCTTCGATCTGCCTTTGACTTCTGCTTCTGAAATATATTGCTGTTCGGTGGGAAAGTAACTTCGTTTTGCTTCTGAGTACAGAATCGCAATTTTTTTAGGGAGTGGTTTCATATATATACATGATAGTATCGCTGTTTTTTTACCGAATACAATAGGAAAAACAAGCTGATTGAATTACCTTGAGACCTCAAGTAGAATAGAAGAACAGAATTTCCACACTTTGTAATGTTATTTTTATAGCAGAAAGTGAAGTATGCAACTTCAAGAAAAAAAACTTGGTACGATCTCATACTATCAAAAAGGTGAGCACCCTCAGTTACTGATCCATACTGGTACCCATGGTGACGAATGGAGCGTGATTGAGCCAACAAGGGAATATATTCTAGCTCACACTGATCAGTTACCCGATTTTATTTATGTTCCTGAAGTCAGCCCTTCGGCAGTTGCTCAAAAAACTAGAAAAAATGCAGATGGGTTAGATGTAAATCGAAATTTCTTTACCACTTGCACTCATCCCGAAGTCATAGATAACTTGGAGCTTATTAACCAACACTCTTTTGAGTTGTTTGTTTCTATTCATGAAGATTATGAATTCTCGGAGTTGTATCTCTACGATACTGGTCTTATTTCTCAGGAGAAGTGGCAGCGGTTTACCAATAAATTAGCAGCAATAAATTTGGATACGTATGACGGAGTTGATGACCCTGCCGACCCAGCTCTTGGACATAGATTTGTGAATGGATACTTTTCTTCAGGCCACATGCAGCCAAATCCCCACTCTGGAAATTTATCTGATTACTTACTTTTTAACCACAAGACAAAGCGAGGTATTTTGCCAGAAATTCCTACCCAGTGTTCGACAGAAACGAAGAGACGAGCAATAGGGCTGGTTTTTTCAGAACTTCTGCCTATTCTTTTATAGAGGTATCAGTCAAGTTTTTAGGGCAAAAATGTGATACACTAGCAAATTGTTATATGTCAAACGAAACAGTGATTAACTTTACCGACGTGACCTTTGAACATGGCTATCGAAGAGAAATTCTCGAAGAGGTCAGCTTTACGGTGCGTAGAGGCATGAAGGTAGCACTGATGGGCCAAAATGGGGCAGGTAAAAGCACTATTTTTAAGTTGATCACAGGCGATTTACAGCCACAATCTGGCATTGTGGCAGTCAACAAAGAATTAACAGTAGCAACAGCACATCAAGTTATTACTCCAGAAGAGAGAAAACTCACAGTCGAAGCTTTTTTTAGAAAAGTGGTGGATGTGGAACCTCACGAGTTGCAGAAAAGAATCAGTGCAGCACTGGGAGCAGTAAACTTGACTGCAGATTTAGAAAAAGTAGTGGATGATTTTTCGGGAGGCCAACAGGCACGATTGCTGTTAGCAGCGGCTTTGATTCAAGAACCAGATATTCTACTGCTTGATGAACCAACAAATAACTTAGATGCAGAGGGGATTGGTCACTTAATGGTGTTTTTGATGACCTATCCAAAAACAGTCCTCGTTATTTCTCATGATGCCGATTTTTTAAATACCTTCACCGATGGAGTCTTATATCTAGATGTCTATAAACGACAGGTAGAACAATATGTTGGCACGTACTACGATGTAGTCGAAGAGATTAAGACCAGAATTGAAAAAGAGAATCGCAAAAATGCTCGTATGGCTAAAGAAATTCAGGAAAATAAAGAAAAAATTAACTACTTTGCCCATAAGGGTGGCAAGATGCGTCTCGTAGCCAGAAAAATGCGTGAAAAAGTTGAGGCGTACGAAAGCGAAAAGGTAGAAGTTCGTAAAGAAGATAAAACGATTCGAAAGTTTATGATTCCTGCTCAAAAGGATGTTCCAAGTACCGTCATGACTGTTGATTCATTTACCATTATGCAGGATGGTCAAGAAATTACCAAACCAGCACGTATTTTACTTGGTAAAAATCAACATTTACTGGTGAAGGGTCCAAATGGCATTGGGAAGACGACCTTGATTGAATCTATGGCTCGTGGGACTGCAGTAGGTGCCAAAATCTCTCCAGGAGTGCGGGTTGGCTACTATCGTCAGGATTTTTCTACACTTGATTATTCTCACACTGTGCACCAATCCTTAGTTGAAGCCATGTTATCTGGAGATGGCAGCGGTACAGAGGAGCATCTACGCGCTGTGGCCTCAGGCTTTTTAATGACCTCTCAATTAATTAAGACAGAGATTAGAGATCTCTCAGAAGGTCAAAAAGGATTAGTTAGTTTTGCCAGATTAGTGCTTCAGGCACCTGGTCTGTTGATATTGGACGAACCAACAAATCACATCAACTTCAGACATTTACCAGTTATTGCAGCTGCGCTCGACACTTATCAGGGCACCATGATCATGGTTTCTCACGTTGATGACTTTGTCTCTCAGATTCGAATTGATTCAATTTTAGACTTGGAAAAGTAGGTAACTTAATTTTTATACGAAAAACTTGCGGTTGTGTATGAGTGAACGATTTGTTTATAATGCCAACTATGCATAAGTTGTCCCGTTTTCTCTTCTTACTAGTAACATTCTCACTGATTGGGCTTTTACTTTTTAAGCCAGAAAGCGTGCTTGCACAATCTGGGACTGTTAAATGGAACTATCCATCTGTAATTAATGGTCCGGCTAACATTAGCCACTACTCATTTTTTAGCTCCACAATGCAAACTGAAGTAGGATATACAGTGTATTTACCCCCTGGATATGAGGCTAGTAATGAATACTACCCGGTTATTTACTTCCTTCACGGAATAAATGGTAATGAGTGGAATTATCATAATTCAACCAGTGGTAATGCCAATAGTCTTCCAAGCCTTATAGACGCCGGTGCTCTCCCTAAGACAATTGTTATTTTTCCCAACGGAGGAAAAGGACTGAATTACATTGATGCTGTGGGAGATTGTACTCAAACCAAAGCTTGTCCAGAAACAATGTTGATTACTGAGTTGATCCCGGTTGTTGATGCTACTTTTAGAACGTATGGAACTAGAGAAGCACGTGCTATTCAGGGATTCTCTATGGGTGGTATTGGATCAAGTTACTATGCCACTAAGTATCCAGAACTTTTCAGCTCTGTTGCTAGCTTATCGAGTGCCTGCTATTTACTTGCTAGTTGTGACGATGTTCAGAGTCAGATTATCCAGAATACGGTTTCATTGGGAAGTGTTAAGCCGGCTGTTAAACTCAGTAATGGAAGCGAGCAGCTAGCTATTACCAGTTGGCAAAGTGAGTATCAGGGATTATTAGTTAATCAAAACTTTTCTGTGGCACCACTGCAAGTTTTGACAGGAATAGGCCATGATGTAAGTGCTCAATTAAATGTAATTGTAAGTTCAAATACATCTTTTGGTTTAAGTTTGGGATTATTTCATTGGGCTCATTTTGGAGACTCTCCTGCTCCAACGATTACTCCCTCTCCACAGGCAAGTCCAACACCTGATCCCACGATAGTGCCAAGTCCTTCAATCAGTCCGATAGCAAGCCCAAGTCCTGTAGCTTCTCCTACCTCAGCACCGAGTGCTGTACCTACGCCATCACCAAGTACTCGACCAGGATCAACTAATAGTCCTCGACCAAGTCCGACAACTCGACCAAAGAAAACAACAAATAATGAAGCAATTACGGCAGTTGAACGACTGTCAGCTGATCTCAATGGTAATAACGTTATTGATGTTCAGGACTTCACAGCTCTGAGAGAGCTCTTCCTTACAGAAAGTTGTGAAAAGAATATTACGGGTAGTTGTCTCATTGATATTTTTGATTACAACCTTTTATATACAGCATACATAAGTCAGTGATATGAATATGAAAAAAGAAGAACAAACAATACACGAACCTATGCAAGTTCTCAGTGATGAGAGTTCTCAAAAAACTGTATCTCCTGTTAAAACCTTTTTTAAAAATAAAAAGAATCGTTATTTCTTGGTTAATGGATTTGTGGTGACAGTACTTATTGTAGGGCTCATAGTTGGTAGAATGATAGTTAACTACAACTCCGATGACCGTAGCCAGGCTGCAATGCAACATGGGGTAAAAGCTTACTTTGATGAATCGGAAATACAAAGTACCGATGGAGAGATACTTCGTTCAAGTGTTATGCTTGAGCCCATTGGTCAGACGAACCCATCAGCAGCACAACTTGTTTTTTCCTATGATTCGAATGCGGTTGAAGTACTTCGCGTTTTTCCTGGAAAAGATTTTTCTATTACTTTGCAAGAAGCTAGTATCGATGATCAAAGTGGGGTAGTGAGTATTATCTTAGGTAGAGATCCTACTATCTTAGCCAGTGATACTCAGTTACTTGCGGCTACAATTGAGTTCAAAATGAAGCCTGAGTCTTTGAAAACTCAGGTTAAAATTGACCGAGCATCTATGGTTACCTCAGTAGGTAGTAGAGAAAACACGCTTGTAAGCTTAGGTGTTTTGAAAGTCAGTTCAGAGTATTCTCAAGATGATTCTGCTATGGAAAAAGAAGAAGAAAGAGGCAACCTTCGAGATGTTCCAGGTAAGATAACACAGCCACTTCCAAGCCCAATCAGCAGCTCTGTGCCCAACCCGAGCTTCAAGCCAAGAGCTAGTTTTGAGCCTATTCCGCCACAACTATAGAATTAATAGCTTTTATTTGTAAATAGTCCCATAATTGTTGACAAGCAAAATATCTACTATAGAATACGATAATACTCTTGAGTGAGCATTAAAATAGCGTTTTTAGTGTAGTGCTCAATGATCTTTACAATTTATTGTTCAAAAAAAGGAGAAAAAAATGTTTCATGGTTTACTTGGAAACGCCACAGAGATGACAGTTGAAGATGCACGAGCTGAAGTTGCTGATGTTCTGATTGAAGGCGAAGTCGTAGAAACAGCATTTTTAATTATTCGTGACATGATGGTGTTTACACCAAAGCGCTTAATTTTAGTAGATAAGCAAGGTCTAACAGGGAAGAAAGTTGAATATCTTTCTATTCCCTGGTCAAGTATCATTGCGTTTGCTACTGAAACGGCGGGTAGCTGGGATCTTGACTCAGAACTAAAAATTTGGGTTAAAGGCCAATCAGCTCCGACGATTAAGCGTTTTAAGAAGGGCAGCAATATTTTGGCTGTCCAACAGACGTTAGCACGTTATGTTCTCAAGTAAAATTTGATCAATAAATAACGATGCATACCTCCCTTCCCGGGAGGTATTTTTGTATATACGCTATAATAAGTAAGCTCCATATGACAAAGACATACCATTTCAAAACAAAAGTTTTCGTACACCCAGGAAAAGCAGCCTGGTACTTCACAACTTTACCGGTCGATATAGCTAAAGAAATTAATTATTTTTTCAGTCATGCAAAGCGAGGTTGGGGATCGCTCAGAGTATCTGTCCAAGTTGGAGCTACTACTTGGGAAACTTCCATTTTTCCAGACAAAAAGAGCAGTTCGTTTATGTTACCACTTAAAGTTGCGGTCCGTGAAAAAGAAGGTATGACGTTGGGGAAAAGGGTTACTTTTATAATCAGACTTAGTGATTAGAAAATTGAAATACTATAAGACACAAAAATCTGGTATAATAAGGGCCACATACTTACTCTTTAGAGAGTTTTTCCACTCAGTGGAGTATCTAGAAATTTATTTCTGAATGTAATACCGTGACGACTTGTAGACCAAGTTCTGTTTCAGAACTTATGCGCTTGTGTCATAAGAAAGGACATTTTTGTCAAAATTGATATATAAGTACTATTCTCCAACTGGACTTAAGAAAAATAAAAACCTGAGCAATAGCTCTCGATTAGTGATTGAGGAAGCAGAGAAACATGGCATTGTTTGGAAAATCATTCCTGGTACACAAATTGTGACCTTAACGTACCGTGGCATTGAGAGATCATATTATCATCAAATTCCCTCATCAACGACAGCACTTGCAAAATATGCCTGTAATAATAAAAAGATGACGAGCAATTTGTTGCAACAGGCTGGCATCAGTGTTCCTCGTGGGTTTCGGGTTACTCATGAGCAAAGTGATGCTGACTTAGCTGAAATTTTTGATTCACTTGAAAAACCGTTAGTAGTTAAACCAGGAGATGGAACCTGGGGAGAAAACATTACCTTAAGTGTGTCGACCTATGAACAGTATCTAGAAGCTATTGCTATGGCTTTTTCATACTCAACAAAGAAAAAGTATACTATTATTGTCGAGGAGATGTTTCCTGGAGAAGAGTACCGTGTTCTAGTAACTCGGGACAAAGTTATTGGTGTCTTGAAGCGAATCCCCGCCAATGTTACAGGGAATGGTACTGACACCATTAAACAGCTGATTATCACAAAGAATGCCGAGGAGATACGAAGTGCAGAAGGAATTAAGAAAACTCATCTCAAAATCAGAATGGATAAGAAGCTGAAAGAAAATTTGGCAAATCAAGCACTATCTCTAGATTCTGTGGTTGAGGATGGTAAACAGATCTTTCTCAGGAAGATCTCAAATATATCTCAAGGTGGAGATGCCATAGACTACACTGATAAGGTTCATCCAAGTGTGAATGAGATTGCTTTGACAGCTATTAGAACAATCCCAGGGCTTTCTTTTACCGGCCTTGATTTTATGAGTACCGATATTACTAAACCGCAGACAAAAGATCGATATGTGATTCTTGAAATAAATGATTCTCCCGGTTTTGATATTCATGATTACCCCTACGTGGGCAAAAATAGACACGCAGCCCGAGAGTTTTTATACTTGCTGTTTCCAGAATTAAAGGAACAAACAAAGTAATAATTAGAAGTAAGATAGAACTAAAAAGCCCCTCAAACAGAGGGGCTTTTTGTTACTTAGAAATTGCAGTTAGTTAGTCAACAAAACTTAAGGCAGTACCAGTTTTATTAGCACGACCAGTTCTACCAATACGATGAATATAATCTTCGTACGTTTGAGGAAGATCATAATTAATCACGTGAGTAACATCATCAATATCGAGACCTCTTGATGCAATATCTGTTGCGAGTAACACTTGTACCGCGTTTCGCTTAAATTGTTGCAGAGATCGCTGTCGCTGATTTTGGCTTTTATTACCATGAATGGCAGCGACTCGGACACCTCTTTGGTAGAGGATCTTAGATAGCTTGTCGAGACCATGTTTGGTTCTACCAAACACTAAGACTTTATCAAACCCTTCGGTGTTGAGTAGGTCATGAAGGACATCAACTTTTGATTGACCTTTGAGCTTCACAATATCTTGATTAACATTAGTAGCTGCTTTTTGTTTTTCAATTTGAACTTTTACAGGGTTTTGTAGAAAACTATTGACGATGTCAGTCATCTTGTCAGCTAACGTAGCTGAGAAAAAGAGTGAGTGACGTTCTTTAGGGAGTTTATCGATGACATATTTCATGTCATTAATAAATCCCATATCAAGCATCTGGTCAACTTCGTCTAAAACAATAGCTGAAAATGAGTTAAAGTTAATTTTTCTTTGACGCTCTAGGTCAATTAATCGACCTGGAGTTCCAATTACAAATTCTGGTTTTCTGCGAAGGTTATCAATTTGACGACCCATCGAAGCCCCACCAATACAAAGTGCAGAGTAGAGTCCCATTCCTTGAGAGAATAGTTTGAACTCAGCTTCAATTTGTACTGCTAGTTCTCGGGTAGGAGCCATAATCAAGACTTTATGATTTTCTCTTTCATACACATCATGAATCAGAGGAATTAAAAAGGCAGCTGTTTTTCCTGTTCCGGTACTAGCTAGACCAATAACGTCACGACCGTCTAAAATATGAGGAATGACTTGATCTTGGATAGGAGTTGGCGTTTCATAACCACGCTCAACAATATTTCTTTTGAGGTCTGCATGAATAGCAAAATCAACAAACAGATTAGTTGAAACATATTCTGGTTTCGGTGCTTCAGGGACTGCTCTTTGAATGAGCATTGAAGGATCAAATGAGGACATTCTTCTAGAATTTCTAGAGCCCCCTCTTGATCTTCCAAAACCACCTGAGCTACGTCTCTTACCATAGTTGCCCCGTTGATCTCTCTTAGAGTTCGAATTCGAGGACGAATTTCGTTGTCGATACATATATACTTCTTTCTTCTAGCCGGAAAGTTGTTTCCACTAAGAAAACACACCAACTATTATGTCTTACCATTATGCAAGACAGATAATTACAAAAGGTGAAAGACAAGAAGCAGTGAAATTCAGGAAAGTTTTTTTCAAAAACTAATGCGAGCTTAAACCCATTTGGCTCTTTTAATAAAAGAGAACCGTAAGTATAACATGTAAACATTATAATTGCAAGTTATGAGCTGCTTTTAAGCTTGTATCTTGATGTTGACAAGTGACCCCTATATATTCTAAAATTCGAATATGTATTCACAAATTTTCGAACTGCATGCCCACTTGCTCAAAGCAATTGCACATCCTAGGCGATTAGAAATTATTCACTTACTTCGAGACCAAGAGTTGCCAGTAGGTGATATTCATACCATGCTTGACTTGCCTCAGGCAAATATTAGTCAGCATCTGATGGTGCTTCGAGATGCGCAAATTGTTGAGAGTCGTCGCGATGGAAAACAGGTGTACTACAAGGTCAGTAGTCCCAAAATTATTGCGGCCAGTGACCTCCTACGTGAGGTGCTTGTTGATCAGAACACAGGTACTCAAATGGCCAATGAGCTTACATTAAAAATGAAAGAGCTAGTGCCAGTAGTTACAGACCCCGTTTGCCATATGAGAGTTTCTCCCAAGACAGCAGGCTTTCACACCAAGCATGAAGGTCATGATTTTTATTTCTGTGCCAGTGGTTGTTTAAAAGTATTTGAAAAGGAACCCCAAAAATATGTCGACTAAAACAGACAATAAAAGCACACTTTCCTTTCATGTCTCGGGTATGCACTGTGCTAGTTGTGCTACTAATATCTCTAGAAAATTGAGTAAGACCACTGGAGTAACTGAAGCCGCGGTCAACTACGCCAACGAACAAGCCACCGTTACTTTCAACAGTGACCAGGTAACTACAGATACACTTGTAGCTGCAGTGAGTTCTGTGGGGTATGTAGCTCATATTGAAGATGATGGAGATATTGCTGAAGTCGAGCGGGCTAAGGAGTTGCAATCGCTGAAGTCAAAGTTGCAGGTGAGTGGAGTGCTTTCAGTGCTACTAATAGCAAGTATGGTGCCAGCAGTGCCTGAGTTCTTACATAACCCTTGGGTTTTGATGGTTCTAGCAACACCTGTCCAGTTTTGGGTTGGAAAGCGTTTTTATCAGGGAGCTTGGTCTGGTCTGAAAAATTTTTCTGCTAATATGGATACTTTGGTGGTGCTTGGAACTTCGGTGGCATACTTTTACTCAGTGGTAGTAACAATCTTTGGTGCGCAGTTTACGGAAGCTGGGATTGAGACTCATGTGTACTTTGAAGCTGCAGCAGCTATTATCACGTTTATCTTACTTGGTAAGTATCTCGAGATTCGGGCTAAAGCTCAAACATCTTCTGCAATTAAAGAATTACTTAATTTACAGGTCAAAACTGCTCTAGTTAAAAAAGGTAGAGAGTGGGTTGAAGTTCCTACAGACCAAGTCAAAGTTGGAGATACCTTACTGGTTAAGCCAGGAGAAAAAGTTGCTGTTGATGGGCAAGTGAGTAAAGGAGAAAGTTCTATTGATGAAAGTATGGTAACGGGAGAAAGTATGCCCGTGAGTAAGCAAGTTGGTGATGCAGTTGTTGGTGCAACGCTCAACAAATCTGGTAGTTTTGAGATGAAAGCTACCAAAGTAGGTAGTGAGACGATGCTAGCTGCTATTATTCGGTCTGTGAAAGAGGCTCAGGGGTCTCGGCCACCAATTCAAGCACTCGTTGATACGATTGCATCTTATTTTGTGCCAGTTGTGATTGTAATAGCAGTAGCTACTTTTGGTGTTTGGATGATCATTGGTCCAGAACCACGGTTTTTATTTGCACTAGTAAGTATGATCAATGTACTAATTATTGCTTGCCCTTGTGCTTTAGGTTTGGCAACACCAACATCCCTGATGGTTGGTATGGGTAAAGGAGCACAGTTAGGAGTGTTAATCAAAGATGCTCGGGCACTAGAAATTGCGAACAAAGTCAGCGCAGTTGTTTTCGATAAAACGGGCACATTGACTGAAGGAAGTCCGACAGTTCAAGCTGCAGTTTTTGTCACAGGTGCAGAAAAAGAAACGGTAGCACAGTTGTATGCAGTAGAGGAACTCTCTCATCATCCACTGGCTACAGCTTTAGCACTCTATGCCAAAGAGAAACTACCGTCTAAATCATCTCTAGAAGTGCAGAAATTTAAAGATATCAGTGGAAAGGGGGTAACTGCTCAAGTTGCCGGTATAGCTATTGTGATTGGCAGTCAAAAGTTACTAGCAGAACAAACTATTTCTATTCCAGAACAGTATACAAATGAAATTCAGGGCCTGATGGAAAAAGGACAGACTGTCACATTTATGGCGGTAAAGGGAAAACTGGTTGCATTCTTTGGAATAGCTGATCCAGTCAAAGAAAAGTCTGCATCAGTTATAGAAACACTCAAGAAGATGGGTGTGACCAGCATTATGTTAACGGGAGATAATAAGAGTACTGCATTAGCCATAGCTAAAGAAGTTGACATTACAGAGGTTGTTGCTGAGGTTCTTCCAGATCAAAAAGAGAAGACTATTCGGGAGTTGCGCAAAAAATATCCAGTTGTCGCTATGGTTGGTGATGGCATAAATGATGCACCAGCATTGGCTACTGCCGACGTTGGTATTGCTATGGGAGGTGGAACTGATGTGGCGATTGAGTCAGCTGGGGTCACGCTTCTGAGAAGTGACATTAGTTTAGTGCCAACGGCGCTCTCACTCTCTAAGGCTACTATGCGCAACATTCGTCAAAACTTATTTTGGGCTTTTGGATATAACGTGGTGCTCATTCCAGTAGCAATGGGTGTTCTCTATCCCACCTTTGGAATTGTACTGAATCCGGTGTTAGCAGGTGCGGCCATGGCTTTCTCAAGTGTGAGTGTAGTCCTGAATGCCTTACGATTAAAAACTACTCATTTAGAATAAGCAACACCATGAATACTTTACTTATTTTTTTAACGGGCTTAACAACTGGAGGCCTCTCGTGTGTAGCTATGCAAGGTGGTTTGTTGACCAGTGTGATTGCAAATCAAAAAGACCAAGAACGTGACGAAATTATCTCTGACAAAAAAAAGATAAAAGAAAAGAAAAAGTCTGCCTACTTGCAGACGTTACAAAAGAATAATTTTTCTTTGAAGTCCTTTGATTCGCTTGATTGGATGCCAGTGGCCATGTTTTTGACAACAAAGTTAGTAGCTCATACAGTCCTTGGATTTTTACTCGGGTTAGCAGGTTCGGCAATTACTTTGAGTTTGGGAGTTCGACTTGGCTTCCAGGTCTTCACTGCTCTCTTCATGTTTGCTACAGCTATGAATCTGTTAGATGTACACCCAATTTTTAGGTATGTAGCTTTTCAGCCACCAAAGTTTTTGCAACGACTAGTTCGAAATACCAGTCAGAGCAGAGCTTTATTTGCTCCAGCTGTGCTGGGGTTAATGACGGTTTTTATTCCGTGTGGAGTTACACAAGCAATGGAAGTATTAGCTATAAATTCTGGTAATCCCTTTCAAGGGGCCGTGATTATGTTTTCGTTTGTATTAGGAACGCTTCCTCTCTTTGCGTTGATTGGTGTTGCAACTGCAAAACTCAGTGAAGGCTGGTATCAAACCTTTATGAAAGTTGCTGCCTACGTGCTCGTTGGCATGGCTGTATACAGTGTGAATGGAGTACTATTGGTCATGGACTCACCACTAACGCTTAACCGAATTGTAAGGCCGGTCACTTACTTTTTTTCTGGTGATAGATTTTCGAATACCACTACAACTGCAGTTACAAACGGAGTGCAACAAGTGACACTGAATGTGTTGAGCAACGGATATAGCCCCAATTATTTTAAGGTTGAAAGTGGAGTTCCAGTTCAATTAACGTTACAAAGTAATGGAGTCTATTCGTGCGCGTTATCATTTGTTTTCAAAGAGTTTGGTATTTCAAAGTTTTTAGAGTCAACTGATAGGCAAACCGTTACATTTATACCAAAGAAGCCAGGACGGTATACCTATACTTGTTCAATGGGTATGTATAGTGGCACAATGGAAGTTATATAGGAGGTAGGTATGTTCAATTTTCTAAAGAAAAAACCAGTTGGAGAAAAAGTTGTGTTTAAGATTAGTGGTATGCATTGCACCAGCTGCAGTATGAGTATCGATGGAGAGCTCGAGGATGTAGCTGGGGTATTGCAGGCCACTACGAGCTACGCAGCTTCACAGACAACAATTGAGTACGATCCAACCAAGGTACAGCCTAAGAAGCTTAAGGCAGTGATTGAAGGGCTTAAGTATACTGTCGAGTAGAAGCGCTTAACTATCTAAAAAGAGAGCTTCAAGTTCTGTCTGTAAGGCTCTATGAGTAGCAGCCCTATCCAAAAATGAACCAGCTAGAGTTGCGTAGCCGAATCTAAAGCTTTGGCTATCTTGTCTGACTTCAGAGAGTTTTTTATTTGGAAGAGCAGTGATTTTGAGTTCTAAGAGATCATATTTTTTTTCGATTACTGCAACTTCAGATTTTGAGAGTGTTCGTTGCATTACTTGGTCTCGTTTTTTTCTTAGGACGAAAATATGAGCAATTTTTGTTTCTTCTTCCTTAGTATTTAGTACCTCTTCTCCTTGGCCCAAGTGCAGTACTGATTGTAAATAGTTTTTTCCTAAAGAGTACTCAAACATTTTTAAAAATTGGGCTGAAAGCCGAGGGTTCCATTCAATAATAAGAATTTGGTTATCTTTAACAAAAAATTCAACATTAAAATAAGCATTAGGCAGTGCTAGATGCGTAGTAATTTTCTGGATATAGTTCTTAAGATCCTGTACGCATTCTTTTGGCAAGAGAGACGGAGTTTCGAAACCAATAAAACTTTGGTAGTGAGAATCTATTAAACTTTCAGTGATAGCTTCAATAATTACTTTTCCAGATCTGACATAAAAGTCCACAGTGTATTGAGGGGCTGAGACAAATTCTTGAATAATATATGAGTTGAGATGTTCCGTGTTTTCACACATAAATAATTTTTTGATTGTAGGATCAATCTTCTCATTGACCGAGTACTTTGAAAAATGATTCTTCAACTCAACAAGGGAATGTATTTTGCCAGTTTTTTCTGAAAAAGCGCCTCGGATTGGTTTAATAAAGAATGGAAACTTAAGCTGTATGGTTTCCTCTTGGGTAGAAGAAATTGTCTGCCAGTTCATAATGGGAATAGCGAGTTTTGAAAGGAGTTTCAAAAAAGACTCTTTATGTTGAAACTGTACGACAGTCTGAGCATCTAAGACTTGTATTTGGTTATTTTCAAGCAGTGAAATAATGAGGATTGCTCGGTCATTAAGACCGACAATAGATTCTAAGTTCTTACAAAGGGTTACATACTTTTGTAGTGAAGCTATTTGGGATGAGAGGGGCTCGTGGGTAATCGGGATGGCAAGACAATTGAAAAAATCATTTTTGTGTTGACTCCATCTTTCAAGGTTTTCGGTGCCAAGGACAATGGTTTTTATCTGAGAATAGTGCATCTTCCTTGTATAGTATAGGTGATTTGTTTTTTTTGATAGTTAGTATTTTTTTACAACTTGCAAGATTTTTTTCTCTCAGACATACTTATCTATATGAAAGTTCTTCTCTCTGATTTTTCACAAGTTATTCTGTTCCCAAAAGACCTGAGTTATCAAGGGAGCCTCAATGGGCTCTACAAAAAAATTCAAGAAAGAGGTTTTAATTTTCTCGATATGTATCAACTAAATACTGAACTTCTGTCCTACATTCAGTCTTTGGAAGGAATTCAAAAGCATATCTTTACAACGGGAACGGTACAGGATGCCCCAGAAATCAAGGATCGAGTGATGGAGGTCTTTGAAACAGTTTTTACGGTGCCTTCTGTTGGCTTTGCCAAGACTGATCCCGCAGCTTACAAACAGATTTCAGCACTAGTAGGTGAGCCAATAAGTAACATTATGTTTATTGATGACTCAATTCATAACATTACAGCTGCTCGTCAGGCTGGCATGCACGCTGAACAGTTTGTTGATACTGTGTCGGTTCGTAAGTCTATTGAAGCATGGTTGCAGTGATATACTAACAACACTATGAAAATCGCTCTCATCTCCGATACTCACGACAACACACCAGCAATTGTCTGGATTATTGAGTATCTCAATACCCATAATATCTCTATTGCGCTTCACGCTGGTGACTTAATTAATCCCGGTATTTTACATCGGTTTCACGAGCACTACTCAGGGCATCTTCATTTTATTTTAGGAAATAATGATGGGGAGCGAGTGGGCCTGACAAATCGTGCCAATGGCTATGAAAACATGACATGTTATGGAGATACCATGCTACTAGACTTAGAGGGCAAGAGCATATTTATGCACCATTTTTCTGATATGAGTGAACGAGTTGCAGAAGCTCAAAAGTATGATCTTTGTATCGGCGGTCATGATCATCTGTACCGTATAAAAGAGTTTGGAAAGACATTGTTCATAAATCCAGGCAATACAGTTACCAAAGATAAGTGGTTGCCACAAGAGCCTGATAAAGAAAGTAGTTTCGTGCTGCTTGATTTAGAGACGTTTGAACATGAGCGAGTAGTGTTACCAGAGAGTACTTAATCAAAGAATGGTGCTTAAAGGAGATCTCAAGGTACCTTATGGGGTTTCTTCTTCAATCGAAATTGGTTCTCGGGTTTCAAAAGCGAAGGTATCAATACTGTTTTGAAGTACTGGAAGATACTCTTTCGAGTTCACCTCGATAATGACAAATCTATTTTGAATAGGAATAAACAAGCTGACACTGGTTTCAGTTGAGGTGTTTGAGTCTGTTTTACCAGAGCATTGGGTGGCTGTTACTCCTGCAACAGTGATTTTTTGAGTAGATCCTGCACATGTTTGTTGAGAGCTACTATGGGTGAGTTTAAGGTACTTGTTTTCATATTCTGGTTCACAGACTGCCATCAATTCTTGGTTGTTTGTGATCGCCGATGAATCATAGAAAATATATTTAAATTCACCTTTTTGTATTCCATTTTCGAAATAGGGAGTACATGAAGTGGTGAGGTTTACTTCTTGCTGAGGATGTTTAAAGGAGTATTCAAGTTCGTAGTTGTTATATTCTTTCCAACCTCTTGCTTCATCCACAACTGTTGATGGGGAAGCTTCCGTAGTTTCTGGAATTTCTAACGTAAAACCATAGTCAGTTGCAATCCCGGTGAGAGGAATGCTCTCGGGGGTGGTGAGGTTTTTATAGAAGAGGAAGCCACCAACTCCCAAAAAGAGTAAGAGTAGTATTCCAATGATGAGAAGTATGAAGCTATTTGTTTTTTGAGGTGTGGGGGTTACGACAGGAGTAGTAGTTGTGAGCGGTGATTGTAGTGGCTGTTGTTCTTGAGTTGCCGTTATCGTGGTAGGTTGTGGTGTTGGAGTGATTGGTTGTTGATCTGGCTGTGGAACAACAGGTTCAGTTTGGGGCAGATTTTCCATAGTGCTTCTAGTGTACAGAATACTTGCGGTTGCTGACTAGTGGGAAAGAGGCAGATACCTTTATATTTTTGAGATGATTTCTTTGAAAAAATTAAGTACTTCACTACCATGTTTTTGGGGAGAGACCTTAGACCAGACTTTAATGATGACTCCATCTGGATTAAGAGCAAAAGTTATGCGTTTGATGCCAATATAGGTTTTTCCAAATAGTTTTTTCTCTCCTAAAGCCCCAAATGCATCAATGAGTTTTTTTTCTGGATCTGACCAAAGTTCGAATGGGAGTTTGTGTTTTTGTTTAAATTTTTCATGTGAACTGACACTATCTGCACTAACCCCAATGACTTCAACTCCTAAGGCTTTCAGGTCCGCTGTAGTATCCCGAAAGCTACAGGCTTCAGTGGTACATCCTGGAGTATTGTCTCTGGGATAAAAATAGAGGACCACGTACGTGCCCTTTTTCTCTTTGAGTGAAACAGGCTGTTCTTGTTCGTTCTGGACTGTAATTTCTAATGGAGCTTTATTGCCAGCTGTAAGGGTGTGCATAGTAGTGACAGTGTAACACTTTGAGAGGCCTCGAAAAGAGTCCAAAAATTGCTCCTTTTCTGTGAGATAAAAAGGTATAAAATTTGTGCAGACACGTATCTAATTATTTTGGCTGGAAGGAAGCCCTAGACTTGAAATAAGTCGAGTACACACCATGAAAATGCATGTTTGTTCTTTACCAAACTATCTTTCTAAAGATGATATCATCGAACTTTTCGAAGAAGTAGGCGAGGTGACTCAATTTAAGTACTCTGGGACCCATGCATTGAACTGTGTGGAGTTTGAAATGTCCGCCACCGATGCACAGCTTGCACTCGATATGTACGATGGTGTTGAGTTTGATGATACGCCAATAAAAATCAGAGTTAAGTAAAGGGCTTTAGTTGGCTGATTCTCGCACTTTACGTCGTTGACGTTTTCTGTCGACAGTTGTGAGCTGCTTTTTTCTGATTCTCAAGGATTTAGGAGTGACTTCGAGCAACTCATCATCTTCGATAAACTCAAGAGATTGTTCTAAACTGAGAATAACTGGTGGAATAACTTGGGTAATGCCATCAGTGCCTGAAGTTCTCATATTAGTCAGTTTCTTACCTTTACAGATATTGACTTCCATATCTTCTTTTTTTGCATTTAAACCAATAACTTGACCTTCATAGATGATGTCACCTGGTTTAACAAGGGTCATTCCTCGACCTTGAGCTGCATTGAGACCATAGGCTGTGACAACGCCACTTTCGGAAGAGATCAGTGTTCCATTTCTCAGCTGTGGAATGTCTTTACCGATTGGCTCAAATGCTAGAAATTGACTATTCACAATCACGGTTCCCTTAGTTTGGGTGAGTAGAGTGCTTCTGAGACCAATTAAACCGCGGCTAGCCATTTTGTACGTGAATTCAACTTCGGTGTCTGTGACAGGCTCCATTTTTTGGAGTTCTCCATAGCGCTTACCCAGTTCTTGGTTAATAGCTCCACTAAATTCTTCGGGAACAATAATACTGACTTCTTCAACTGGTTCGCAGAGAATGCCATCAACTTGTTTGGTAATAACTTGAGGTTTACTCACTTCCATCTCATAGCCTTCACGACGCATGTTTTCAAGTAAAATTGAGAGGTGAAGTTCTCCACGTCCAGAAAGTTTAAATTGACCGCCATCGAGCTTTTCGACACGAAGCGAGAGATTACTCTCAAGTTCTCGATCCAGTCTTTCTTCAATTTGGCGACTAGTAGTGAAATCACCTTCTTTAGCAGAAAAAGGAGAAGTATTTGAGCCCATCTGCATATGCAGCGTTGGCTCCGAGATTTCGATGGTGTGTAGAGAAGTAGTATCACTTGGATCAGAAATAGTTTGGCCAATAGTGACATCACTAATCCCCGTTATGGCAACGATATCACCAGCGTGGGCAGAAGGAACTTCATAGCGACCGAGTCCTTTTGATAACATAATCTTTTCTACAGTTAGATTTTTGCTTGGTTTGTCAGTAACAATGACAGTTTCTCTTTTTGATATAGTTCCTTGAGAAATTCTACCAATGATAATACGACCCAGATGACGATCATACTCGAGAGAAGAGACCACCATTTTGAATGGTCCTTCATCTAAAACAGGTGGAGCGGGGATTTCTTCAAGAATTGTTTCGAGAAGAGGAATAACGTTTCCAGGCTGATTAAAATCATTTGGCATTGTTTTAAAGACTTTTCCTTCTCTAGCTACTGCAAAGAGAGTAATGAATTTCAGTTGCTCCTCTGTGTGAGCAAGTTCTAAGAAAAGGTCTTCAGTTTTTGAGATCACTTTTTCGGTTCGGGCGAATTTTTTATCAATTTTATTGATAACAACTATAACTTTTAAACCCAATGCTAAGGCCTGCTTTAGTACAAATCTAGATTGTGGCATGGGACCCTCTTGGGCATCAATGATGAGCAGCGCTCCATCAGCCATCGAGAGTGTTCGCTCGACTTCTCCAGAAAAATCGGCATGGCCTGGCGTATCGATAATGTTGATTTTTGTATCTCCATACTCGATAGCACAGTTCTTAGCTAAAATGGTAATACCGCGTTCTCTTTCAAGGTCGTTGCTGTCAAGAATTTGTTCGACATTCATTTCTCGCTGATTATCACGAAAAACATTTGTTTGTTTAAGCATGGCATCTACCAGGGTAGTTTTTCCATGGTCAACGTGGGCGATAACGGCGATGTTTCTGATGTTTTGCATAGTGAGTCTTTATGTAGTTATAGTTGCTTGTCTGTGCTCAAATAAAAAAACCAGGGACGAGCCCAGGTCTTGTAGTTCAGGCAGGCGCTAAGTATAGCACTTTTTGGTTTAAATAGCCACTCTAAAAGAGCTGGTGCTCAGGTATTTCTCAGCTAGTGGGTGTAGAATGGTATAAGTTATGAAATTACTTATTGTGGAAGATAACCGAACCATTGCAACCTCGCTTAAAAAGGGGTTGGAAACGTATGGACATGTTGTTGATTTAGCCTTCGATGGTCTTGAAGGCTATGACTTGGCCTTAAATGAACAGTATGATGTCATGATATTGGATATTATGCTTCCAGAAAAAAATGGGTATGAAGTTTGTAGAGATCTGAGAAAAGAAGGTAAAGTCACTCCTATTTTAATGTTAACAGCTCGAGGCACACTTGATGACAAGCTTGAAGGGCTCGATGGTGGAGCCGATGATTACCTCGTAAAACCATTCGAATTTGCCGAGTTGATTGCCAGAGTTCAGGCTTTGGGGAGACGACCACACTCATACCAAAAGGAAGTTCTAGAATTTGCTGATCTTACAATTGATACAGGTGCAATGACCGTTCAAAGGCTGGGTACAGAAATTAATCTTTCGAGACGTGAGTTTGCTTTGCTTGTTTATTTGATAAAGAATGCCGGTCAAGTTATTTCTAAAGATCAGCTACTTGAACATGTGTGGGAATTTGATGCAAATGTGTTGCCAAATACGGTTGAAGTATATGTGGGGTATTTACGCGTAAAACTAGAAAAACCATTTCCAAAAGCCAAATCACTCATTAAGACTGTGCGAGGTTTTGGGTATACTGTGCAAGAACAGTAAAACAAAAAGGAGAAGATTGTGTTTAGTATGTTTCGTTCAGCTCGGTTGCAGCTAACCCTTTGGTTTGTAGTGACTATTATGTCGATTAGTGCATTGTTTAGTACTGCACTGTATTTTTCATTTACAGCTGAACTTAAACGTGGATTTACCCGTGCCCAAGTTAAAATTTTGGCCGAGGAACAACAGATTCAACTGCCAGTGCAGTGGCGAGAACACATCGAGATATTAGAAGATCCTCGTTTCAAGCACGTACAACGCAGTCAACTATTACTAGAAGATTTAGAAGCAGCACAGAGTGCACTGGTCTGGCAACTTCTTTCGATCAATGGCATTTTGTTTTTGCTAGCAGTCTCAACAGGATGGCTCTTAGCTGGGAAAACACTCAGACCAATTGAAAAGGTGCACGAAGATCAGCGTCAATTTATTGCTGATGCCTCACATGAACTCAGAACCCCTATTACTGCTCTAAAAACTTCATTAGAAGTATTTCTTTTACAGAAAAAACAGACTATTAAAGAAGCGAGAACACTTGTTTCTGGAAGTTTAGTTGAGGTCGAAAGTTTACAGTATTTAGTAGATAAATTACTGCGTCTGACGCTTTACCAAGGATCCAGACGGCAAGTAACTATGAGTACGTTTAGTATAGATAAGCTTGTGAAGAAAAGTACCAAAACAATAGTACCGCTCGCTCTGGAGAAAGGTCTGACATTACAGGTGGTTGGTGAGGCTGGCGAGATTCAAGCAGATAAGGAAAAAATTCATGAATTATTGACCATTTTACTTGAGAATGCAGTTAAATATACTCAAGAAGGTCAAGTTTCAGTTGCAGTAACAACATCGAAAAAATACTTGACTTTGGCAGTCCGTGATACTGGTACTGGAATTTCAAAAAAAGACCAAGCATGTGTTTTTAAGCGTTTTTACCGGGCTGATCAGTCTAGGACTTACTCAGGTACGCATGGTTTTGGATTAGGGTTAGCTGTTGCCAAAGAAATTGTGGATATGCATCAAGGTTCAATTCAGCTCGATAGCAAGGTTGGTCGAGGATCTGTATTTACGGTTACTCTGCCACTTAAACAGCACTAAGCTTTCCTCATTTTTGCTCTCAAACTTTAAGCCCTTTCTCAGTTTCAATTGGTATTCTCCTTTTAGTAGTAAGTAACTTTGCTGAAAGGAATATATATGAAAAACAGCAAAAGAATGATCCTTCCCGCTTTGGCTTTGGCTGGAGTAATCGCTGTGTCCTCTCTTGGAGTGGACAGCGTGCGAGCTATGGAAGGAGAACAAGGGCTTCCTCTGATTCAACGAATCGCTGAGCGATTTGGTTTAAATCAAAGTGAAGTTGAAGAAGTCTTCACACAGTATCGTGTTGAGCATCAAGTTGAGATGCAAGCTCAATTCGAAGAGAAGCTAGCTGAGTTGGTTGCTGCGGGTAGTCTTACCCAGGAACAAGCTGATGCTATTACACAAAAGCATGAAGAAATGCGGGCAGACCACGAGGCTCTTCTGAATGCATCTCCAGAAGAAAGAAAAGCATATGCGCAAGCTAACCACGATGAAATGGAAGCTTGGGCAGAAGAGCAAGGCATTGACACCACTCTTCTCCGGGAACTAGGTCCTGGAAAGGGTCGACAAGGCCATGGTATGGGTAGAGCTGAAGGAGCGTTGGGTGACAGAGATGGCACAGGCATAGGTCGTCAGTCACAGAACAATCTGTAAAGTTTTATCACGTACAGTGCTAACAGAATGTCGGTCAGACATTTTTGAAGCAAACGAAAGAGCGCGGGCAAGTGGCCCGCGCTCTTTTTGTTTCTAAATGAAAAAATTCATCTGGTATAATTCATTCCTACCAAAGAAACTTTTAAAACAAGGGAATATATGGGAACTATCGGCAAAAAAACATCACATTCAGTTGAGCTTATGGCCCCCGTGGGATCATTTGAGAGCTTGCAAGCAGCTATTAACGCTGGCTGTGACTCAGTTTTTTTTGGTATTACTCAGCTCAATATGCGTGCACGAGCTGCAAGTAATTTTGGATTTGAAGATCTCAAAAAAATTGCCAAAATTGCTCAAAAAAGTAACGTCAGGACGTACTTAACCCTCAATACACTTCTCTATGACCACGACTTAAAGCTTTCATATAAAATTATTGATGCAGTGAAAGAAGCTGGTATCGACGCCGTTATTGTGGCCGATATGGCTGCAATTATGTATGCAAATAAAGTGGGTGTTGAAGTACATATTTCAACGCAACTTTCAGTTTCAAATATTGAATCGGTCCGATTTTATGCTCAGTTTTCAGACATGATTGTTTTGGCTCGTGAATTGACCATGCCGATGATGAAAAATATCTGCGATCAAATAAAGGCCGAAGATATTCGAGGAAAAAATGGCCAGCCACTTGAGATTGAAGTCTTTGGTCATGGGGCCATGTGCGTAGCTATTTCTGGTCGGTGCAGTATGAGTTTGCTGACAGATAATTCTTCGGCTAATAGAGGAGCGTGTCGCCAAAACTGTCGCAGAAGCTATAAAATTATTGATGAAGAGACAAAAACTCAACTTAAAGTAGAAAATGATTACGTAATGAGTCCAGAGGATTTATGTACTGTTGGCCTCCTTGATGAATTGGTTGGAACAGGAATCACTGTCTTGAAGCTTGAAGGACGAGGTCGGAGTGCCGACTATGTTGATACTATTGTTAGAGTGTACCGCGAAGCTTTGGACTCTTTGAATGAAGGTACCTATTCATCAGAAAAAATCACGGAGTGGAACACTCGCTTGGGTACCGTATATAATCGGGGACTGAGTGCCGGTTTTTATCTTGGAAAACCGTTTGTAGAGTGGAGTGGAGCTTATGGTAACAAAGCTACCAAGCGCAGAGAGCTGGTAGGAACCGTTACTCATTATTATCCAAAAATAAAAGTTGCAGAAGTTGCCGTTAGAGAAAATACTTTTTCTACTGATGATGAATATGTCTTTACCGGGAAAACTACAGGAGCACTTCGAGGTGAAAAGCCACAGCTTATTGTAGCTACTAAGGAAGTTGAGATAGCCCAAAAAGGTGAGACAGTTACGTTTGTTGTTTCAGATAGGGTCAGAAAAGGTGATCGTCTGTATAAGGTGGTAGAAACTGAAGCAAAGTAAGTATGGCTGATTCATTTAAAGACGTAACAGTCACCCACGATCGAGATAACTGTATTGGTTGTGGCATGTGTGCCCTACTGTGTCCAAAGTACTGGAGTATGAATCCAGAGGATGGTAAATCAGATTTAAAAGGCTCCCAAAAGGGAAAACAGCTTGAGCATCGAAAAGTTGGGTATGAGGATGCTGAAGAAAACCAAGCTGCTGCGGATGCCTGCCCAGTAGATGTGATTAAGGTTCAATAGGTATAATTACTACAAATGAGTAAAAAAATTACAGAATCTACCAATTCTAAAATAAGCAATAATCCTAAAGTACTATGGGATTTTTATAGTAACAAATTTGATTTATATAAAAATGTAAATGAACATAAAATAATTGTTTTCGCTCTGACTGTAATAAATGATTTTTTATCTGGAAATTTACAAAGACCCGAAATTTTAGTGGGTAGGCTTTATACGGATCAAAAATTGAAAAAATTCACCCATGGAGCTTTTGCAAAAAGACAGAGTAAACTCCACTCATTATTACTAGAAATTTTAGATATTGGTTGGATGAAAGATGCAACCCCAAATAAAGAGTATGAAGAATACCTAAAGGAATTGAGAGAAAAGTACCATGAGCTAGCAGCTCACTATGAAGATATTATCTGAGGATATTCCCTTGTTTTATATAAAAAAATGCGACGCCTGGTTTTCCAAGCGCCGCGCTTATTTTATTTTTCAAGTATCATCTACAGATACTGTTCGATAGAAGCTTTGACCTGTTCTAGAGGTAGTGCTCCAGGAATAAGTTCTTGGGCACCATCTTTAGTAACAATGAAGGTTCCTGGTGTTCCAGAAACACCCACAGCTGATCCAGCATCCATTTGTTCTTTGACGATACTGGCCATTTTGCCACTATCAACACAAGTTTGCACAGCAGTTGCATCTACACCGACTTTACCAGCGAGTGCACCCATTTCTTCGATAGCTACACCAGTGCCAGATCCATCTGTAGTTGCAAAGTAAAGGTCACTGAATTCCCAGAATTTATCATTTCCAGCAATATCAGCCACACACTCTGCAGCTTCGGCAGCTTTTTGTGCATTAGCATGGAATGGAAGTGGGTAGTGTCTAAAAACCCAAGCTACGTCATCTCCATACTCAGCTTGTACATCATTCATGGTGTCATGAAATCTTTGACAGAAAGGACATTCGTAGTCTGAATACTCAACCAAGATAACTTTAGCATTCTTGTTGCCACGAAGGTGGTCATCGTTAGTAATTTCAGGAACACCTTCTAGCTGGTCAGCAGTTGGCCCTGTTGGTTCAGTTGGTTGGGTTGGGGTACCAGCTCCAGTTGGAGCGGCAGCTACGCCAGTACCACCGGTTTTCATAATTTGGTTCTCTGTCCAGAGAGATCCGACTACAAATCCGCCTGCAAAAAAGAAGAGGACGAGTAAGATGAGGACAAAGTTAGTGTTAATAAACTCAAACAATGATTTGAGTGAGTAGGGACTGTCTTGTTGTGCCATGTGTAAACTCCTTACAAAAATATATACTACTGATTCGTAAGAGCCATTAAAGCATAGAAACTATGAGAATGGTAGTCAAAGATTTTGGATAAAATCACTCAATTTTTGCCTGCTTTCAGTCACAGACTCGGGTTCTTGTGCGGAAGGGATGGGTAGCTGATCCAGTATTGATTCTGCTTCTTCTCGACTGAGTTCTATCTTTTCCTCAGCATTTTGGGATGTGCCAGTTGCCTGAAGTCGAGAAAAAACCAGAGATGAAGCCATGGTTGTCCCTTCTAAAAGAGCGACAAGTACCGTTTGTTCTTCTGTAGAAAAAGTGATAATTCCTCGTTGCATAGTTGGTATAGCATAGCAAATTTGAGCAAAACCATAAGTAGCTTTTTTGATAAGGTTCGAGGTATAGTAGAAGAATATGATAGGAGAAGTGCCCGTTTCAGAAGCTGAGTCAGTAGGTTCGTTACCACCTTTAATAAAGGTGGAAGGTATTAGCCCTGATATTCTTGAAAGTTGTCGTACTGAAAACCCATTGAGTTATGATCTTTTTGTTACTTTGGTTGAGGCAGCAGATACCCAATCAAATGTAAACAGACTTGAACAGTTTAAGGTTTGTCTTTCTTTACCTAAAAATTTGCTTAAGTCGCTTACAGTTCACTTACATCATTCTGAAAGAAGACAAAAACAGTTTCTTGCTCGGCATGATCGTCAAGCTGCTGAAAAATTTAAGTTTTCTGATAAAGAAAAGACAGGTGTACTTGCTGGTGAAGTTTTTGAAGAACTTGTTCGCACTGAGTTTAAAATGAATGAGTTCGCTAGAGTGCAGAATGATCCAGAAAAAAAAGATGCCTTTATTACACAGTTAAGGTTAGCTCGAGAGTTGATGAGAGTTTGGCAGTATCCAGAAAAGTTTGGTATCGATGTAAACTGGCGCAATCCTGATGCAGCTTTTTTTGAAATAAATGATGAAGGAAAAGTTGTTATTAAATCAGTTGGAGAAGTCAAAGCAGGAAGTTTAGATGCTCGTGCGTATGAGCAATTGAAGAGTACTGGTATCCAAAATCAACTGAAAGAAGTGTTGCATGTTTTAAAAAATAAAGATGCAACCTGGTTTAAGCAAAAAAAGTTGCCTGAATTAGAAGCAGTCTGTCAAAACCTTTCTATTGCCGATGACTTTAAAATTCAATTATTTGTTCCTAGAAATAGAGAAGTTTCTGCGTCGGGTATTACTTATGAAGAAGCTGAGCGTTTGACTAAGCAGAATTATCGAGATAGGACTATGGTTGCTGGTAAAAGTACTCAGCCTGTGACTATCCATGCTATGGCATATGAACTATCCGAATCAAAAAGAATTTCTGTTCAGAAATCACTTTTTTCTCAAAGAGAGCTTGGTGTTCTCACGGAATTTCTATTCAAGAAAATTCAAGCAGAATAAATTCACTCTACTCACCACACTTCAGAACGTGTATAAACATTCTTGCTCACTCTCTATCAAAAGAGATCTTAGAAAGCTTTTTATATGCAGCAAGTTGTTGGTTTAGTTGGGTACATTGCCAGTGGAAAAAGTACTGTTTCCGAACATTTTATTGATCGAGATTTTAAGTATTATAAATTGTCAGATGCTATTCGCCGTGAATGTGAAAAAAAAGGACTTGAAATTACGAGAGTGAACTTGCAGAACGTTGGTAACCAGCTGAGGGAACAACACTCTGGTTCTGTTTTAGCACAAAAAACGCTTGAGGCAGCTCAAGATGATAAGCTAGTAATTATTGACGGTATTCGCAATCCCGAAGAAATTGAGTATCTGCGTGAGCACGCTCAAGCTTTTATTGTAGGCGTGGTGGCTCCTCAGTATGTTCGTCTCGAACGATACATTAAGCGAGCTCAAGAACGAGGTGAAGACGGAATGACCAAGGCAGCATTCTACCGTGCCAATCAAAGAGAAAAAGGCATCGGTGAGGATGAGAATGGACAGCAAGTTGGGGCCTGCCTAGAAATGGTTGATTACACAATAGAAAATACTGGTTCACTAGATAATTTACTGATGGATTGTGAAGAACTTATCCAATCAAATTTTTTGAATGGTGATATCCCTGTGATTGAATAATCTCTTTGTATTTTTGTATTAGAGAAAGCTTTTGAGTGCAGTAGCAGCTCTTTCGAGTAGTTTTTGCTCATGTTTCGAAAGATTGGCTTTAAGTACATGTTCGACTCCATTTCTACCGACAATACATGGCACACTTAAAGCAATGCCGCTTTGTCCATAGTAGTTGTGCAGTGGGATTGAGACAGCCAAGACAGATCGCTTATCCTTGAGGATAGTTGAGACAATGCTGGAAATATCAGCACCAATAGCGTAGTAGGTTGCTCCCTTAGATTCAATGATTTTATAAGCAGCAGCTCGAGCTTTTTGATAGGCTTTTAAAGCTTTCTCTTCAGTAAAGTTTGGAAAGTCTTTGAGGTTTTGTCCGCCAATATTTGCACTTGAAAGTGATGGAAATGAGTGGTCACCATGTTCACCAAGTACATAGGCATGAATACTGCGTGGATGGACATTCATAAATTCTGATAAATGAAATCTAAAACGGGCAGTATCAAGAGTCGTACCAGATCCAAAGATACGACCTTTTGGTAAACCAGCAGCTAAGTAGGCTTTATAGGTGAGGATATCAACGGGGTTGGCGACAACCAGGACGACTGCATCTGGTGCATGTTTGACAACTTGCGGGATGATGCTTTCTATAATAGCTACATTCTTGTTGGTCAGGTCAAGTCTTGTCTCCCCAGGTTTTTGCGCTGCACCAGCCGTATACACAATAACGTCACTACCTGCCAAATCAGCATAGTCGTCCGAGGCAATAATCTTGGCTGTAGATAAAAAACTGAGGCCATGTTCGAGGTCAAGTTTTTCTCCGATGAGTGCTTCTTTATGTCGGCCAAAGAGGACCAGCTCGTCAACATTACCTTTATGTAAAATCGAGTAGGCGGCTGTCATACCGACATTTCCACAACCAATAATGGCAATCTTGTTTGAGTTTTTCATAGTATCTTCATTCTGAATGGAAAGGGGCATAGCTGTCAAGCTGGAGCCTATTAGGCATGTTTTATTGTTCAATAATGTAAAGTCTGCTACACTTTCAGCACCCTGATTGTATAAATACAAGATTTGTTCTTGGAGAAAGGTTCCTATGAATATCAAACAGTTGGCTGTAGTTGGTGTATGCAGCATAGTTTTAGCAGGATGCACTTTAGGAGAAAAACAAGAGACTTCTCAAGATGAAGCCATGATGGAAGAGTCCCAAACAACTGAGGTTGAGGCTATGGGGGCTGAAGAGTCTGCAACTCAGCCTGAAGCTATGATGGCTCGCTATTCTTTAGAAGAAGTTTCCACTCATAAAACTGCTGAAGATTGTTGGTTGGTTGTTAATGACTCCGTGTACGATGTTTCTGAGTATGTCACTGCTCAAAAACACCCAGGTGGTGATGTCATTGCCCAAAATTGTGGAACTGAAGTAACTGAAGCATTTTTTGATCGACCAAATGGTTCTGGTCCTCACTCGGAGAAAGCCCAAGGATTTTTAGAGACAATGATGATCGGACTAGTACAAACTGCACAATAAAAATGAGTAATTTTGAGTGCTATTGAGCTTTACAGTTACTCTTGGGCTCCTTTATACTGAAAGGTATAGAGGAGCTCATTTTAATTCTGCCCATGAATACAGAAATCAACAAACTACTAGCACCACGTTCCATTGCAGTCGTTGGGGCATCCAGCAATTCTCACAAGCTTGGAGCTATTTTACTAAAAAACATTATTGAAGGTGGGTATAAGGGTGTTGTCTATCCAGTTAATGGACATGAAACTACCATTGCTGGGTTGCCAGTGTATTCACACTATGCTCAGATTCCTCAAATTCCAGATTTAGCAATTATCGCTATTCCAGCCCAGTTTGTGCTTGATGTCGTCAGAGAAATTGGACAGAAAGGTACGAAAGCCGTAGTTATTATTTCAGCTGGATTTAAAGAAACTGGTCGAGAAGGTGCTCTTCTTGAGGCAGAGCTAGTGGCTGTAGCCAAAGAATTTGGTCTGAGTATTTTAGGACCAAATTGCTTAGGACATGTGTACACACCTAAAAAGTTGAACGCAACTTTTGGACAGGGTATTTCACGGGCTGGACGAATGCACTTTATTTCTCAGTCTGGAGCGATCGCCACAAGTATTTTTGATTGGGCGGAGCATCATGAGCTTGGGTTTCTAGATTTTATTACCCTTGGTAATAAAGCGGTACTCACAGAAAATGATTTTTTGGAGTATTGGCTCGAAAATCCAGCAGAAAAGGTTCGGGATGCACAGAGGCTAGATAGTTCTTCATATCATCCCATTGGAATGTATTTGGAGTCACTTACTGATGGATCCAGGTTTATTGAACTTGCTACACAAGTGGCCAAGAATAATCCACTATTCATTTTAAAACCAGGAAAATCGAGTGCTGCTCAAAAAGCCATGCAGTCTCATACCGGAGCGATTGCTGGTGATGATGTTGTGCTCTCTCAAGCATTTACACAAGCAGGAGTTATTCGTTGTCACACTATCGAAGACATGTTTGATTTAGCCAAAGCTTTCTCTTGGAGTGATGCTCCTGAAGGCAAGCGGATTGCTATTTTATCAAATGCAGGTGGACCAGCGGTGGTGAGTAGTGATGCAGTTATAGAAGCAGGACTTGAAATGGCACCGCTTTCAAAAGAAACGAAAGAGCTACTTACTCGCCATTTACCGCGGGCTGCAAGTATCGTGAATCCAGTTGATGTGTTGGGTGATGCACTTTCTGATCGATACGAAAAAGCTTTGAGGTTGCTTTTAGAGGAAGATAAAGTTGATGCAATTATGGTTATTTTAACTCCCCAAGTTATGACCGAGATTGAAAAGACAGCGTTAGTAATTGGCAGACTTTCTCAAAAGTATCGAAAACCAATTTTTTGCTCCTTTATGGGAGGCCAATTAATTAGTAGTGGTGAGAAAGTTTTAAGCAAATACAAAATTCCTTTTTTCAGCTATCCAGAAAGAGCAATCGGTGCACTTGGAAAAATGTGGTGGTGGAAAGAGTGGCAGAAAGAGGCAGCCAAGAAACAGACACCGCTTGAAGTAGCCCCCGTTGTGCCCTCAGCTCAGCATCATCACCTTGAATACATTCGAAGTAGATTAGTTGCAGGAGAACGGTATCTAGAAAGCAGTAAAATTCAGGAGCTGTTTGACGATTGGGATATTGCGACTCCTCCAAGTACGGTAGTTGCTAACCTGGAGCAAGCAAAACGATTCGCTGGGATTCATGGGTACCCTGTGGTTTTAAAACTCAGTGCTCCTGAGTTACTTCACAAGACAGAAGTCAGTGGTGTAATCACTGGTATTAGGGGTAAGAAACAACTTGAGGCTGCTTCACAACAACTGATTGGACGGATGACTGATTTGCCAGTGGGTATTAGGAAAACAACTCAACTGCAGATGCAGTCTCAAATTGAGAATGGGGTCGAAGTTATTGTCGGTATTAAACGAACTCCACAGTTTGGGAATGTGCTGATGTTTGGAGCTGGCGGCACTTTGGTTGAGCTCATTTCTGATCATAACATCCATGTGTTACCAGTAACTGCTAGAGATATTAAAAAGTTGGTCGAGGAGTCAAAAGCGTATGCGCTGTTAACGGGGTATCGAGGTGGGCAATCATTAGCTCTTGAACGTTTGTATCACCTGATGGCTCAACTCACCGATTTGGTTACGAAGCTACCTTTCTTTGCTGAAATAGAGATTAATCCAGTGATTGTTACCAAAGATGAAGCGTATGCTGTTGATGGTAAGGTTATTCTCTCAGAATTTTAGTTTTCATATATCAGATTTTTTTGATACAGTGTAGACATGCATATTCACAATCGATTTGTCGTTAAAGTGTCCGGTGCATCTGGACAGGGTATTAATTCCGTTGGGGATACTATTTCCAAGTCCCTCAAAGAGTCTGGTCTCTACAGTTTTGGCTATCGAGAATATCCATCTCTTATAAAGGGAGGATTCGCATCATTTCAAGTTGATTTTTCTGATCAGCTGCTCAACTCGGCAGCAGAACACTGTGACATTCTTTTGGTTCTGAGTGTCAGTGCTTTCACCGCTTATTTGCCCTCTGTAGCACCTAACGGTACTGTTATTCACTCTGTTATTGGATTGCAAGTGAGTGAGCAACAACAAGCAATTTTGACCGAAAAAAATATTTCCTTGATTTTTGTCCCTGCACAACAATTGGTAAAAGAAGCGGGTGGACACCCTTTGATGGCCAATACATTTTTATTGGGAGTACTGTGGAAGCTTTTAGGTCTTCCTTCAGAGCCACTACTACAAGTAGTCCGAAAACAGTTTGAGAAAAAACCTGATGTTATCGAACCAAATATTGCCATGATCGAAGCTGGTAAAGCATTTGAGGATGCTGGTCTTATCCCAGTTGAGTTACCTTTTACTTTAAACTCAGATTTAGTTGATGACATTATTATCGGAGGAAATCAAGCCATAGCCCTCGGTGCTGTAGCGGGTGGTGTTAGGGCTTACTATGCCTATCCAATGACACCTTCAAGTTCTATTTTGAGTTACTTGGCGAGTATTTCTCACCAAACTGGAATGCTGGTTAAGCAAATTGAAGATGAAATTTCGGTTGCCCAGATGACCGTTGGTTCTTCGTTTGCAGGCACTCGAGCCATGTGTGGAACGTCTGGCGGTGGCTTTGACTTGATGACTGAAACGGTTTCTCTAGCTGGTATGACTGAAACACCATTTGTTTGTGTAGTTGCTCAACGTCCAGGTCCAGCAACCGGTTTGCCTACTTGGACAAATGCTGCTGATTTATTACTTGCAGTTTTCTCTGGTCATGGTGAGTATCCAAAGGTGGTTTTGGCTGCAAGTGATCCAAGTTCTTGTTTTACCTTAACTCAGGTAGCACTTAATCTCTCGGAAGAATATCAAATTCCAGTTATTTTGTTAACTGAAAAGCAGATTGCCGAGTCCCACTTTCATCTTAAAGATCTTCCGGCTTCAATAGAGATTTCTCGTGGACTAGTACCTGAAAGCGAACTTGGTTCACTTTCAAACATGGATCGGTATAAGAATACTGAATCTGGTGTGACCCCACGTTGGTTGCCAGGACAGTGTGCTCCTACTTTTGATGCTAATAGTGATGAACATTTGGGTGATGGTTCTTTGACTGAGGATTCTGGACCATCTAAAGAAATTTTTGAGCGACGAATGCGAAAGCACGATACTATCGCTGCAGCGCTACCAGAACCAGAACTTTTTGGTGAAGAAGCCTGTGATGTTTTATATGTTGGTTGGGGAAGTGTGAAGCTTACCGTTCTTGATGCCATACAACTGTATCAACAAACTGGTGGTTCTAAAAAATGCTCGTATCTCCATTACGAATACCTGTTTCCACTCAAGACTGAACGTTTGGAGGCGCTCGCTCAGACAGCTCAAAAAGTTGTTTTTGTGGAGAATAATGGAACTGGTCAGCTGGCCAAACTTGTCCGTATGGAATCTGGTTTTACGCCAGATCATATCGTACTTAAAAACGAGGGCAGACCATTCTTCGTTAACGAGATACTTTCAGAAATACAACGGGAAGAGAATTAGATATGTCATGTACTACTTGCTCTACAAAAACGACAACTTTGGCAGACTATGCTTCACCAAATGCTCTGACTTGGTGTCCTGGCTGTGGAAACTTCGGTATTCAAGTTGCTCTCAAACAAGCATTAGTGGCCTTAGGCGTTACTCCACACCAGGCTATGCTTTGTTACGATATTGGGTGTAATGGTAATGGTTCTGATAAGATTGGTGGATACCGATTTCATGGACTTCATGGTCGGGTGATTCCGCTTGCTGCTGGCATAGCTTGTGCAAATAAAAATCTTACGGTAGTGATGGAGGCTGGAGATGGGGCAACCTTCGGTGAAGGTATTAATCACCTAGCTCACGCGGTCCGTGCTAACTTTAATATAACTTTTATTTGTCACAATAATGAAAACTATGGTTTAACAAAGGGGCAGGCTTCGGCTACGACCAGAAAAGATATTCCGATGAACTCTTCTCCAGATGGAGTGACTTCGGACCCGGTGCATGCACAACGTTTTGTGTTATCACTGGGTGTAAGTTTTTCAGCACGAGTTTTTTCTGGTGACATCAGGGGAATGAATACTATATTTCAAGCTGCTATGAAGCATCCGGGCTTTAGTTTTGTTGAGGTACTTCAAAATTGTCCTTCATATAACAAGACAACACCGCACGAGTGGTATCAACAACGAGTCTATAATGTTGCGACTGAAGGGTATGATCCGAGTGATCGAGCAGCAGCACTCGCTGCCGCTGAAGATGTCGATGAAAAGATTGCTACGGGCATTATTTTTCAAGATCCTCACTCAGTGCCCTTTATGTCTCGGGATGCGGTTAGAAAAGATATTCCAACAGAGCTCACTCAGGAAGTTCAACAGTATGATGTCTCTCAGTTTACTGCTGGTATGAGGTAATAGTATAAAGTTTTTAGTATGTCACAAGCTGCCCAGTCTTCGTTTAAAAAAATTGTCGAAGCATATTTACTTGTTGGTCTGACTCAACAGCAGGTAATTAGGGCCCAGAAACATGGTCAAAAAAATACCATTGCTAGTAAGCCAATTCCTTCTGATATTCAATTTTTTGTAGCTCAATTTAAAAGTCCTCTAGTTTTAGTACTTTTGGTGGCAGCTATTATTACCGCAGTGCTTGGGGATAGTGTTGATACAATGGTGATTTCATTTGCTGTTTTGGTAAATGCTTTGCTTGGGTTTTATCAGGAACGTAAAGCTTTTAAATCAATGCAAGCTTTAAAGGATGTTATTACCGAGGAAGCTTGGGTTATTCGAGATGGTGACCGATTAAGAATTCCTGCAGAAGAAATTGTTGTTGGTGATGTGGTTCTACTCTATGAGGGTGATAAGATTCCTGCTGATGGGGTGTTTTTGGAGGCGTCAGATAGTATTGTCAATGAAGCAGTGCTCACGGGTGAAAGTATTCCCGTTTCAAAAGAAGTGCTTTCTCAGAAAGTATCCTATGGTACCTTTAGTGAAGTAGCAGTGCAGCTTAAGAAAGTGGCCAAGTCGCAAAGAACAGTAACTGCCTACTTGGGCACAACAATGGTTACGGGTGTGGCTAAGATGGTGGTAACAGCCGTTGGTATGGATACCGAGATGGGACATATTGCTATTACTATTGATGAACAAACGCATAAAGAAACTCCTCTTGAAAAGCGGCTCAACTATTTGGCTCAATTAATTACTATTGTAGTTGTTATTTTGGCTGGAATTACCTTTTTCTTTGGAGTAGTAACTGGTCAAAGTTTTTCCGAGATGTTAATTATCTCTGTTGCTTTGGCAGTCTCGGCTATTCCGGAGGGACTAGTAGTGGCTTTAACTGCTATTTTGGCTATTGGTATGAATCGAATTCTTAAGAAGAAAGCCCTAGTGAGGAACTTGGTAGCCACAGAGACACTGGGAACAGTGACTCGAGTGTGTGTTGATAAGACAGGCACTCTAACTGAAGGAAAGCTAAAAGTAACGGATACTTCATTTACAGATACAAATCTAGCGTATCGAACAGCCGTGATTGCGAATGAATTGCGAGATCCACTCGAGTTTGCTCGTTGGAAATGGGCACAAGAATACTCAAATGGTCAACAGAAGGGGGTGAGTCCAGAAATGCTCCAAGAGTCTGTAAAAATTGATGAACGGATCCCGTTTTCGAGTGAGCGTCGTTTTTTGGCAGTTAGAGCTAAAAATGAAATCTTTATTGTTGGAGCTCCTGAGACAGTGTTGGGATACTCAACAGTATCGAGTTCATCTGCTCACAAAGTTCAAGCTCAGGTAAAAACTTGGGCGCAAGGTGGTAAACGAGTGATTGGGATGGGGTATCGAAAGTGTACTAGTGTGTCGGAAGCAAAACGTCTTTTTGTAGCTCTCAAAGGCGCTAACAAAGCTCGAGTTTCGGTTAAGTGGGTTGGCTTGTTTGGTTTTACGGATCCGGTTAGGAAGGGTGTCAAGAAAGCATTTGAGCGCGCTCGAGCTGCAGGTATTGCTGTGACAGTTATTACTGGTGACTATAGAGAAACAGCCAAGGCAGTTATGGAGGAGATTGGTATTAAGGTACACGATTCTCAAATAATTGATGGCATTGAGCTTGAAAAAATGAGTGACGAGAAACTGGAAGCTATGGTTTCATCAGTTCAGCTTTTTGCTCGGACAAAACCGTCGCAAAAACTTCGCATTGTTCGTGCACTCCAAAAAAAGAAGGAAGTTGTGGCCATGATGGGAGATGGGGTTAATGATGCGCCTGCAATTGCAGCCGCAGAGATTGGATTGGTGGTTGGAGATGCAAGTGACATTGCTCGAGAATCAGCAGATATTGTGTTGCTTGATTCAAATTTTTCAACCATCTTATCGGCTGTTGAAGAAGGTAGAGGAATTTTTGCCAACTTACGTAAAATTTTACTTTTTCTATTGAGTGATACTTTTAGCGAGGTTATTTTAGTGATGGGCAGTTTATTCTTAGGATTGCCTTTAGCCATTACGGCAGCTCAGATTCTATGGATTAATATAGTAAACGATGTTTTTCCTAATCTGGCATTGACGATTGATCCAAAGGATGACGGTCTCTTACAAGAGAAACCAATCAGAGCGCATGAAAAAATACTCACTGGTGAGTTGCTTTTACTGATTGGAGTGATTTCCTTTGTTACAGGAATCTCAACATTACTGGTCTATACTTGGAGCTTACCTCGGTTCGGACTAGAAGTAGCTCGGACACTCAGTTTTGCATTGCTTGCAATTGATTCATTAGTGTATGTTTTTTCGTGTCGAACGATTACAAAGAATATATGGGAAGAATCATTAGCAAGGAATCCATGGCTACTTTTAGCTGTAGTGGTTTCATTTGCGGCCACCATTATTCCTATCTACTTTGACCCGCTACAGTCGTTCTTTAATTTTGCTCCATTAGGACTTGTACATTGGCAGATTATTGGAGCCTTTTCGTTAGGAGTGACTTTTATCATCGAAATGATAAAGTATATATACAATCATTTTTTTGTCGAAGACAGGAAAGTAGTCAGATGAAGGAACATATGAATGAAGTATTTGGACGTATCGCCTCGAAAATTTCTAAAATAAGTGGATCGGTTTGGGCATTTTTGACCGCTTGTTCCATTGTGATTATCTGGGCGAGCTCTGGCTCACTGTTTGGATACTCACAAACTTGGCAGCTTTTTATTAATACTACTACCACAATTGTGACATTTTTGATGGTGTTTCTTATTCAGAATACTCAGAACCGAGACTCAAAAGCTATTCATCTCAAGCTTGATGAACTACTGAAGGGACTCAAGGGCAGTAGTATGAAGATGCTCGATATTGAGAATCTTTCAGAAAAGGAATTGGAAGAGTTACTGGTAAAGTTTAAAGATAAAAAAACACAGTATGAGCAAATGCTTGAAAAAAAGCGGAAGAATTATTTTGATAAAAAATAAGGGTAAAGGGACCTATGACGGATGTACCTGAAGAAGAACTAGTGATACCTCAGACTGGAGGAATTGCTTCACAACCATCAGCTGAAGAGTTGGCAGCAGTTGCTCAGAGTCATGCAGCAGAGAGTAAGTCACCTTTTGCTTTGAAGTACGTTTTCGGATTCGGGTTACTTATTTTAGGACTTGGTGTTTTTATAGTTGCGTTCCTTTTTAGTACCAGAAGAAAGATGCCACCAATAGTAGAGGTTCCAATGGTGGAAGAAACTGTAGATGAGGTTGCGAGTGAGTCTTCTCATGTGCAAGTGCAAACATTCTTAGATGCAGTGCTCTCGGGGAACTTTTTGACCCAACTGGAAACAACACACTATCCGTTTGATTTAGAGTGGCAAGATCGTGGGATAGCGTTTACGTTATCTGCTGTGTATGACTTGGGTGTGATTGAGGCTACTTCTTCAGTTGATGTTCCCGAACAGTATCTCAAGCAACGAGTGGTAGTAGCTGAAGTAGCAGCTGTTGACACCCGATTAACGGGACCAGTCTTAGATTTGAATGCAGATACGTATCTAGCTATACGAATAGGACAAGAAGACTTTGAGAGAGCCGACTGGCTAGAGTTAACAACTATGCCAGGGCAGACGATGAAAGTATTTGTGCCATTTACTATGGCTGCTGATACAGCAGAGTATTACCTGTTATCTGGCGACTTAAGAAACCCGTTTGTCTCACTTATTAAGATTGCTCCTACTGATCAGGTTGAAGAGTAATTCTTACAGACGGTGTCAGAAAATCGTGATAGTATGAGATTTCTTGCTAAACACAACTTGTAGAAAGGTTCTCGTTCATGCCTGGAGATAAATATAAAGCAGTGTGGGTTTCCCATACTTCCATGAGTGATTTTTTAAAATGTCCTCGATCTTATTTTTTAAAGAATGTGTATAAAGATCCAAAAACTGGGCACAAGGTCCAGCTGATGGCTCCTGCATTAGCACTGGGTTCAGTAGTACATGAAGTGGTTGAGTCACTTTCGACTATTCCAACCAAAGCTCGGTTTAAAGATTCTTTACTACAGAAGTATGAGCTTGCTTGGAAAAAGGTGAGTGGCAAAAAAGGTGGCTTTCACTCTCGAGACGAAGAGGAATCATATAAAGAGCAGGGAAGAACAATGCTCAGAAGGATTATCAAAAATCCTGGTCCATTGGCTCGTCTTTCTGTCAAGATTAGACAAGATTTACCTCACTACTGGCTTTCAGAAGAAGACGAAATTATTTTGTGTGGAAAGATCGATTGGTTAGAGTATTTACCCGACTCAGATAGCGTGCACATCATTGATTTCAAGACCAGTAAAAAGGAAGAGTCAACTAGTTCCCTGCAGCTGCCCATTTACCATTTATTAGTTCATAACACTCAAAAAAGAAAGGTCTCAGGAGCCAGTTATTGGTACTTGAGACTTTCAGATGATTTATCACCAAAAGAGTTACCAAACTTAGAAGCAGCCCATGAAGAAATTTTAGCTATAGCTAAAAAAATAAAGGTTGTTCGAAAGTTGGAAAATTATACATGTCCAAGTGGTGATGGGTGTTTTGCTTGTAAACCCATGGAAAAGATTCTTCGTGGTGAAGCAGAGTATGTAGGTGAGAATGACTACCGACAGGATGTCTATATTTTACCTGAATCTTCAAGCAAAATATCAAAAGAGAGTGATATTCTTTAATTATTTTTTTCAAATAAATGGCAGGTTCTCCACCTCTTTTGAAGGGTGAATATTGTCTTTTTAGTCAAGCAGGAGCATAATAGAACTTTGTTATCCTCACCAATGGTGAGTTAGAGAGAAGGTGTATGTTCACCGCTATTGTTTCGCTTTCTGCGTTACTTGTAATAGTTATTCTAAGTTGCTTTTTACCAAAGCTTAATCCCGGCTTGTTAGCATTAGCTGCCGCCCTTGGAATTGGAGTGTATCTTGCTGATTTTTCAACAAACACAATTTTAGCAGGATTTCCTGCTCAGTTATTTATTCTACTGGTGAGTATGAGTATGGTTTTTGGCATTGCTCAAAAAAATGGCACGCTCGATGTTGTGACTCACTATGCTATTAATTTGATTCGAGGAAAAGCATTGTTACTACCCCTATTAGTATTTGCGTTGTCCTTTTTACTTTCGGCTCTCGGTCCAGGTAATATTGCGGCAGTAGCACTCCTTGCACCAATGACGATGAACTTAGCTAAAAAACATGGGATTTCTCCGCTTATTATTGCGATTATGTTATGTACTGGAGCGAACGCTGGTGCTTTTTCTCCTTTTTCTCCAACAGGTGTCGTGGCCTTGGGATTACTACACCAGATTCAACTTGATACACAATTAATCTGGATTGTTTTTGGAGCTTCGGCTGTACTGCAGTCACTTTCAGCTTTACTTGCTTATGGTCTGTTCTTATTTAGAAGTAGAAAGAGAAGATACAAGCCTAAAGTCGTAACTATTAAAGCCAAGAAACCAGTGTTGAAAAAGAAACAAAAGATCTCACTTATTGCGATTATGCTTTTGATTTCTGGTGTGATTATTGCGGAAGTTCCGCTGGTGATTATGGCTGTATCAACAGCGGTGGGCATGTTCTTCTTAGGTCTTGCTGAAGAAGAAGAAGTGATTGAGACAGTACCTTGGTCAACTATTCAAATGGTGACGGGGATTGCAGTCTTGATCAATTTAATGGAAAAAACTGGTGGTCTAGACTTGGCTACAACCTTTATCGCTACTGTAACCAGTCCAGATTTTATTAATGCAGTGTTGGCTTTTGTGAGTGGAGCCGTTTCGGCATACAGTTCTTCTTCTGGAGTAGTATTACCGGCATTTGTACCGTTGGTACCGGGTCTTGCTACTAAGATGGGAATTAGCGAGATTATACCTATGGTCATTGCCGTAGCCGTTGGTTCTCATATGGTGGATGTGAGTCCACTTTCGACACTGGGGGCGCTTTCACTAGCAGCAGTCGAAGATAAAGCTCAGCAAAAAAGACTATTTAATTGGTTGCTGGCATGGGGAATGAGTATGTCCGTTGTTGCCGGCATTGTAGCCTTCCTTTTCTTGGACCTTTGGTTCTAAACATCGTATATTGAGTACTTTTTTGATACAAAGTACTACTTAGATGTGTATATAAGATCTCATTGACAGTGGTTGTAATGCTAGGTATTGTGACTAAAGCATATATAAACCACTAGATATAGGAGTTGCATGAATCATCAAGAGCGGGACAGAAGAGAGCAAGTGCATGCAGAAAAACTTAGTGCAGCCATCAGCCTTATGCAGGAGGCTATAATGGAGACGGAGACACCAACAAGTGTCTCTTTTGCTATTGAACATGATAGACCAATTCAAGTATTTTCGCTCGGTGATTTACACCTTGGATCACTGAATACCGATCAAACACTCGTAAAAGAGCTGGTAGCATATATTTTGTCAACACCTGACGTGTATGTAGTCATGACTGGAGATGAAATTGAGGGGCGAAAAAAAGGGTACCTTTCGACAAACGCTGTCTCTACTGTTGGTACAGCCACGCAACAAATGGAGTTATTCAGAACCATGGTTCTCAAGCCACTCGTAGATGCAGGTAGGGTGATGGGGATGGTAACTGACTACTGGGGACATAATGGTTGGGTGCAAGATGCATCGACTGCAGATCCTTGGAAAGAAATTATTCGAGATTTAGATGTTAATCTGGTAACTCAAGGTGGGCATATTAACGTTGAGTTTGCGTCAGGGAAAGTTGTTCCAGTACAGGTATTCCATAGTGCCAGAGGTAAGAGTCAGTATGATCCAAATCATGCTGGGCGAAAGGTTCAACAAGCACAAGACGCTGGGACAAGAGAAGGTACGGTATTTAGTGCCCATATTCATAGAGCTGGAATTGTTAATGAGAATCAACCTGATTCGGTCTTAGCAAAGGTGAGAAAACATGTGGGTGTGATATCAGATGATCCTTCATTAGTGTTAGTGCAGAATGGAACATTTAAAAGTGTTAATGGTGACTTGCCACAAGATCCATTTGGTAAAAAATTAGGATTGCCACTGGCTGATAAGGGTGGTCAAAGTATAGAAATTTTTTCTGCTAGTGATGGTCGAGTACTTCGCTATCCAACCATGACTGATAAGCATGGGGCCGTAATCCATACAGCTATGGAAGTGCTCAACAGCTTAGAATCTCAGCAAATGACGGATGAAATTCGAGAACGGATCCAGAGTGAGGTTGAGGATAAACCAACCGTTCGTTTTGCACGAGAACTATCCCCCACAATATCTGAAGAAGAAGAAACATTTTTACCTGATGAGGGATCACTGCGCGATGTTGTTTGGTATGACATCGAATCAAAACTGCCAATTAGAGTTGAGTTTGGACAGAATGTTCGTTTTGGATCAAAGGATGCAGGTGTCGAACGATATAAACGGTACTTAGCAGATACCCTTAAAGATAATCCTCACGTCTTCTTAGCGATATTGAGAAACATGGTTGATAAACAAACGGCTCGCTCTCGTAGCAGAGATTCAGTTTTAGAAAACGTTGTAGCTGCTCACCTTCCCTATGAAGAACAGCTACTCCTACTTATGAAAGACTCAAGTCTAAAGCAGGCTGCTTGGCAACGTGATATTGGTTCGGGTGATCGATTATCAAGTTATGGTCTCGATCCGGTGCATGAACTTTCTAAACGTCTTTCGGTGCCAACTGTTCATAACAAATCGGTTTTAGCCATTTCACTTGGTGCAGCTGGAAATATGCTTCATAGACCAACCTATACAGCATTATTACTCGATAAATTAGGTAATAATATGTCAAGTGAGAAGCCATCATTTGGTCACTTTAGACAGTACCAACAAGAGCTTTATAAACCAGGCATTATGGCAGGAGGGCACTCTCGCGGCTCAGGGTTCTCATCACAGTTTGACACTTCAAACCAAGAAACAGATGCGCCAATTTTCATAGCTCCAGGCTGGTGGAGTGACTTTGACGCAATGGGTAAAGGTAATATGAGCCCTGGTGGAAAACCTGGAGCTTCAGTTATTCTTATGCCTGGGTCTGAGTCGAGTGAGTATATGGCATTTGGAGCAGCTGACACCGCCCAGTCAAAAGAGTTGCATGATGCATTAATGCTCTATGTTGGATTACAGGAACTTGGAGATCTAAAATCAGTTTCTCCATGGCTTAGTTTAGTTGCTCAGAGGTAGGTTACTTGTCTGCTTCATTCTCTGATTAGTCTTGTGTATACTAAGAGTATGCCAATCACTAAAGAGAGTACTTCGCCAAAAAAAGAGTCACTCGAAAAAGTTGAAAAACTTGAGCTTGAAACATTGCAACGTCTAGAAAAAAGTCTTATTCGAGTGAATCAACGACTTGATAGAGCCATGTCTTTGCGCTTCAGACTTCTTAATGGGATTGTGCAAGGTTTTGGAGTAGTGTTGGGTGGTACCATTATTGCTTACGTGGTGATTACCATCCTAGTTGAGACACTGCGCCAGATAAACTACATTCCTATTATTAACATGATTTTTGATTCTGAGTACTTCTCAATTTTTGTAGAACGCTTAGGTAGTTTGCAAACCCAGCTTGAGTAACTTAAGGAATGTGTGTAGTTCATATGCATTGCATGAAATTAAGTATTTTTGTACACTTGTTGAAATATGAAAAAAGTTCCGCTTTTACGAAAGCCCGTGTACTTTGCAAAAAGTTCACAAGTTCGTTCATACTTTGGATATATCCCAAAGTATCGATACTTTGCCACTATAGCTGTAACTAAGTAGTTTTTCCTTCATCTCAAAGAATAGAGAGTTGTATGTTACTATAGTGACTATGTTATTGACCGAATTTGAGGCCAAAAAAATACTTCAAACTTACACGTTATTGACTCCTGCCGGAGTGCTACTCACAAAAGAGGATCTTTCTACGAGCATGGCAGTCCCCTTTTCGTACCCAGTAGTACTTAAAGCCCAGGTTTTACATGGCAATCGAGGTCTCTCTGGTTTGATATTGTTTGCAGATTCTGCAGAAGAGTTGAGTGAAAAGGCAGCCCAACTTTTCGCAAAGTCAGACGCCTACGGGAACCCAATAGATGAACTTTTAATTGAAGAGAAGTGTGAGTTTGAGAGTCAAGTGTACATAAGCCTTGGCTATGACACCAGTTTGCGCTCGCTCATTTGTAGGTATTCATCAGAAGGTGGTGCGGGCATGGACGAGCGAGGCTCGACTCTGCAAGAGATACCGCTTTCAGTAGTGACTGGGCCGACAGTATTCGAGGCGAATCCAAAATTTTTACCATTAGTTAAAAAAATATGGCAAGCATTCATTGAAAATGATGCGCTCTTGCTTGAAATTAATCCCGTAGGAGTTACTTCTTCTGGGTATGTTTGTCTTGATGCCAAAATTGAGTTAGAAGATGCTGCCCGCTTTAGGCATCCAGAATGGAATGCATCTCGCTTAGTACGGGCTGCTGGTGAAAAGAGACGCACCCCCTTAGAGCAAGCAGCACTAGCTATAAGTAGACAGGATGAACGGGGCGTAGCAGGAGAAAGTTTTTTTGAGTTTCCTGGTGGGACCATTGGTGTATTGGCTTCAGGTGGCGGGGCATCGGCTTTAGCAATGGATGGATTATTGGAACACGGACTACAGCCAGCAAACTATACTGAGTATTCGGGTAACCCGAGCAGAGACAAAGTTCGGGAACTCACAGAGCTTGTCCTTTCAATCCAAACACTTGAAGCCCTCTATGTAGTGGGCAGTAATGCTAGTTTTACGGATATTTTTGAGACGCTCTCGGGTGTTGTTGATGGATTACTTGCTTCTAATTGGGAACAGCAGTTCCCAGTGATTATTCGTCGTGGAGGACCACGGTGGGAAGAAGCTTTTGAGATGGTGAGAACCAGGCTCGACCCTACTCGATTTGCAGTGACGTTGCTTGGTCCAACAGTGCCGATTCTTGATACTATCCCTGCCCTCAAAACGGCATTGGTAAAGCGACAGCACTCTCAAAAGGAGAGGGTATAACATGCTGTTTTCACTTTCTATCCAGACTAAGTACTTGATTCAAGGAATTACGGGGAAAGAGGGGCGACGTGCTGCTACATGGATGCAGCTCGGAGGAGCTCAAGTTCTTGCTGGAGTCTCTCCAGGACATGGAGGTGAAGTTGTGGAAGGAGTTCCTGTCTATGACTCAGTTGCAGAGGCACTGCAAGCTCACCCGGATACTACTGTCAGTAGTATCTATGTGCCACCCAAGTTTGTGAAAGTAGCTGCTACCGAAGCTGTAAAAGCTGGTATTTCCCTTATCCATATTATTGCCGAACAAGTTCCTACACGAGATAGTGTCGATTTGTTAGAGTTAGTTAAACAAAAAAATGCTCGAATGTTGGGACCAAGCTCAGTTGGGGTTGTAACGACGGGGACCGCGCTTGGGTCATTAGGTGGTGGTGTGTTTGAGAACTTCTTATTTCCTAAAGCTAATAGCCCAGGTGTGGCCCTCATTTCAAAAAGTGGTGGGATGGCAAATACCGTAGCGTCCTTACTGACAGCTGCTCAAATTCCACAAACAATCGTAGCTGGAATTGGAGGAGACAGAGTCATTGGAACTACTTTTGCTGATGTCCTTCCAGAATTAGAAGCAGACGTTCAGACAAAAGCTTTAGTAATTATTGGAGAAATTGGGGGCAGTGCCGAAGAAGATTTGGCAACAGCTCTTAAATCACGACACTTTACGAAACCAGTTATTGCTTACATATCAGGCATTTTTGCCGAGACATTGCCAAAAGGAATAGCTTTTGGACATGCAGGCGCAATTGTTGATGCTCAATTTGGAACTCGAAAAAGTAAGATTGATGCATTGTCAGCGGTAGGAGTTCATCTTGCTCAGAATCCAGAAGAGATTGTCAAACAGCTTAAAAAAGTAGTACAACTATAGGTATATGTCACAAAAATTAGATTTCAAAACCAGTGTTAGCGGCCACGGTCAGCACGACCTCGAATTACGCGGTATTCCGCTCACCACCCTCATTGGCGAAGCAAACTTTGTTTCTACTCTCTTTTTGTCTGTAACCGGCAAAAAGCCAACAGCAGCCGAAGAAAAAGTGCTCAATGCACTTCTAGTTGGAGCCATTGACCATGGTATTGATCCGGCTAGTGGTTTTGTACCTCGAGTAGTAGCCTCTTCTGGAAATGATGTGTTAACGTGTATGGCCTCATCTTTGTTAGCACTTGGTCCTTATCATGGTGGAGCCATTACGGGAGCAATGGAAGTGTTGAAGGCAGTCGATGAGTACTCAGAAGATACAGAAGCTGGGGCAACATGGTTGGTTAAAACCTACCGTGCAGACAAAAAACGTATTCCAGGGTTTGGACACCCAGTCTATACAAAAAAGGATCCTCGAACCGAACAATTATTTATTTTAGCTCGAAATGCAGGACTCGATATTCACTACATAAATATCGCTAAGCAGATTGCTAGTGTATTAGAAGCAGAGTTGTTGAAACCACTGGTGATTAATATAGATGGGGCTTTAGCAGCATTACTTATGGCCATGAAGATTGACCCATTAGCGGGGAATGCCTTATTTGGTGTGGCTCGAGTGGCAGGAAGTATTGCGCACATTGTTGAAGAGCAGCGCTCTGGAGATTGGGTGCGACGGTTGCCGGATGGAGCGGTGAGTTATGCACCCGATACGCAAAAAACCCAAAAGTAGCCAAACTATGCTAAAATAGTAGCTAGTACTCAGTAGCACCTTTGAAAGGTACTATGCCACTTCTTGGATTTCTTCCCTTTGCCCTTATTTTATTTCTTGCGTCTCTCAAACAAATCAATCAGTACGAACGTGGCGTGGTCTACACCATGGGACGATTCCAAGGTGTAGTTGGTCCTGGTTGGCGATTTATTCTTCCTATTTTCCAAACCTTTGTAAAAATTGATATTCGTACCAAAGCGGTTGATGTGCCAAAACAAGAGACTATTACTCGAGATAACGTTTCGTGCAAAATGAATGCCGTTATCTATTACAAAGTTACTGATGCCAACAAAGCTATAAACGAAGTCGAAAACGTATTTTGGGCAGTTTCTCAATTAGCTCAGACAACTATGCGTCGTGTAGCTGGTGAAGCTACTTTGGATGAACTACTCTCAAGCAGAGAAAAGATTGCCAAAGAAATTTTAGCCAGTGTTGATGCCACCACTGATCAGTGGGGTATCGATGTCGAAGCTGTTGAGCTCAAGGATATTGAGTTGCCAGAGAGTATGGTTCGAACCATGGCTAAACAGGCTGAAGCAGAGCGTGAAAAACGGGCCACTATTATTAATAGTCAGGGTGAAGTCTTGGCTGCACAGAACTTAACTGAAGCTGCGAATATGATGTCCAAGAGCCCTGGAGCTTTGCACCTGCGTACGCTCAACTCAATTAACGATATTTCTTCGGATCAATCAAACACAGTCATTTTTGCACTGCCAATGGAAATTCTTCGAGCTATCGAAGGGTTTGGCAACGTAATGGGCCAAACTCTCTCCAAAAAGAAATAGTTGCTGATACTGCGAGGTTACTATCTTGATGTAGATAGAGTGCATAGGGTATAGTTACTCTTGTATGAAAAAAACTACCCCTACAAAAGTAAGTACTCAGAAATCTCCCCTGGCTCAGATGGCCAAGTACCTTGGTATTGGATTTGTGATGGGAGCCTCTGATATTGTTCCCGGAGTTTCCGGTGGAACTATGGCCTTTATCTTTGGCATTTACGAACAACTCATCGAGAGTATTAAACTGGTCAGTGGCGAAGCTCTCAAACTAGTTTTAAAAGGCAAGATTGCCGAAGCTTTCAAGATTATTCCCTTTTCATTCTTAGTGCCATTGGCAACGGGGCTTTTAGGTGCTGTAGTGTTGCTTTCGTCTGTGTTAACGTACATGCTTGATACGTATCCAGTTTATTTATGGTCCTTTTTCTTTGGCTTAGTTGTGGCATCTATTAAGGTAGTCAGCAAACGAGTAACGGTTTGGTCTTCTAGAGAAATCGGTGCGGCTGTAGTTGCTGCCATCGCTGCCTACTTAATTGTTGGAGCGGTACCAACTGAGACAGCTGCAACGCCACTGGCGTTTTTACTCAGTGGTGCGATTGCCATTTGCGCCATGATCCTCCCTGGAGTTTCGGGTTCATTCTTGCTGATTATCTTGGGTAAATACGAACAAATTTTAGCAGCGGTCCACGACAAAGACATTGTGACTCTGGGTATTTTTATGGTTGGAGCTGTTGTTGGACTGGCTCTCTTTTCACGCCTGTTATCATGGCTCTTTGAGCATCATGAGAACATTATTATTTCAGTTCTGACCGGTTTCATGGTTGGATCTCTCAGAAAGATTTGGCCTTGGAAGGAAACGTTGGAGTCCGTGATGGATCGACATGGTGATTTAGTGCCGGTGGTGCAGCGGAACATTGTTCCTCGTACCTTTGATGGTAGCGTGATGATGGCTGTTGGCTTGTTTGTGGTCGCATTTGTGGTTGTGATGATGATTGAGAGGGGTGGGGCTGGGAAAGAAGTAAATTCAGGTAATGGCAAGTAAAATATCCTCTAAAGCACTTATTATTAAAGCAAAAAAAGAAATAATTCAAGGCTTTGATTTAATGGGAAATTCTATTGAGAATCCCACTATATTAGATCGTTACTTTATTGCTGCAGCTCATAAAGCTATTAACCTTCTTGATTCAATTACTGTACTTTGTGAAGCTGGTTTGACAGATGAGTCAATCATTATTTTACGCAGCTTGATTGAACACTCATTTAATATGCGTTGGATAGCGCACAGTAATTCAGACGAAAGATTAAAGAACTATATGGATGACCTAGGAGAGAAGGGATTTGGGGTCTCTTGGACCCAAGTTAGATTAGATAAAAAAATGGAAGAGATTGGGTTTAAAAATCGTGATTATTATGATTTTTGTGTTAAGCTAACTTATTCTTATTCTCATGTAAATGCTGCATCACTTGATTGGAGTTTAGTTTTTGATGATCAAAGATTTACTGGGGACAGGTGGAGTGCTGATGCATTATATCAAGTAGTTGCCCAGATGATGGGGCATGTACTGTTTGCTCTGAATACACAATTTAAGGGTAAATTTGATGGTTACAATAAGGTTTGGAGCGAGATTCCGGTTACAAGAGATGTACGATCAAACTTTGAAAAAGTATTAAAACAAAATTCTATAAAAGTGAAATGATTATTTTAGAAGCTTTTCTTCAACCACCCCCCTCAACCCATCCGCCCGCACCCCAATAAACACCAAAATATTCTCACTAAACGAGTGTTCTGTGAGAATTGGCACAATATCAATCTTTTTCCCAACACTATTATAGCTAAACCAGGTGCCATCTTCATTTTGGAACACACCCTTAGTTCTAAACAAACTCTTTGGCAGCGTCTCTAAAAATTCTCGCATCTTTGCTTCAGAATACTTATTCTGGTCTCGAATAGTAAACGCAGAGAAGTCATCGTCATCGATGTGGTTGTGGCTAGTATGGTCATCAATATGCTCTCTTAAGAAGTGATCTAAGTTAGCTGGGTCGAGGCCAAAGAGAAGGTCTGGATTGACTTTGCCATTTGGTGCTTCAATAATTGGTGAGTGAGTATTAAGTTCGCGCACATAGCCCACCACGGCTCGTTTTCGGTCGACGTCAACTTCTTCAACTTTGTTAAAAATAATTAGATCTGTGAACTGAGTTTGGCGTTGGGCCGTGGTGCTTAAATCTTCGTAGCCTTTAAAATTAACCACGTCGATAACTGAGATAATGCCGTCTCGTGACAAGCTGGGGTGAGAGCCAATCATGAGTGCAATAGCAGCCGGATCAGCAGCCCCAGAAGCTTCAATAAAAATTCTGTCTGGAGAGAACTTCTCGATCAGTTCTGTTACTGCATTCTCAAATGGTCCAACCAGGGTACAGCAGATACAGCCATTGAGCAGTTCTTTGGTTTCGATATCTTTACCCTTCATCAGTTGGGCATCGATATCAGTTTCGCCAATCTCATTTTTGATGTAGGCAATCTGGACACCTTTTTTTTGAAGAATATCGATAACGTGAGAAATAATAGTAGTTTTACCAGAACCTAAAAACCCTGAAAAAACTGTAGTGGGAACTTGCTTAGACATATAGAAGGAGAATACAGTGTTGGGCTTATCTTTTCAACAACTGGACAAAGCGGTTCTTTTCAAAACTGTCGAGAAAAACTTCAATCTGCCAATCATGTTCAAACTCACTCCAAACTTCCAGTGTGTGTGTGTCATCGACTTCAAGCAGCACAAGTGCTCCTGGTTGCAGTAGCTGAGTAGCTTGATCTAAGAGTAATCGAATCAGGTAGAGTCCATCTGGTCCGCCATCGAGCGCTAAGTGAGGTTCGTGCTCAAAGACACTCTTATCAAGGGTAGCAATCCGGGCGGTGGGAATGTAGGGAAGGTTGGCAACGATAATGTCTTGGTCGGTAGGTACGTCAGAGAGTAGATCAGAATGCAGAAAGGTGATGGTAGTGGGATCGGGTAGCAGTGTTGCAGCATTTGCTTCAGCAATCTCAAGAGCAGATCGAGAAATATCCGTGGCAGTAATGGTATGTGCAAGTCCAAGAGTAGCCAGTTTCGATGCCACACTAATAGCAATAGCCCCAGAGCCAGTCCCTACATCTACAATTCGGACAGCCCCTGGTCCCGAGAAGGTCCGACAGGCAGCAACCACTTTTTCTACCAGTTCTTCTGTTTCAATTCGGGGGATCAGGACATTCTCAGTTACAGAAAATACCAATCCACAAAATTCAGCCTTTCCCGTTATGTGCTCCACGGGGGCGTTTGAAGCAAGCAGGATTTGACGATCTCCACCATGGCGTGCCAGTTGCGTTTCTTCATAGGGGTTGAGGGTGCGAGCAGATTTCATTACCCCTTATTTTAGCACTGCTTTTGTGCTATTAATGGTGGAGCTTATTTGTATGAGGATATTTCTATGTTTGGATTAGAACTCGATGGCTCGAATGTCAACTTTTTAGTGGCCTTTGTAGCCGGATTTATTACTTTTTTTGCGTCTTGTTTATTACCATTGGTGCCAACGTATTTGGCTTATATTTCTGGAGTTTCTCTCTCGACTATGAAAGAAGAAAATCATCGCTGGGTCGTGTTTAAAGCAGCTCTTTTGTTTGTGACGGGGTTTGTAACAACGTTTGTGATTATGGGGATTACTCTGCAACGGTTTGCCGTTTTCTTTGCGGAGTATCGCGGCGTTATTACTCAGCTTGCAGGCGTTTTATTCATATTTATGGGGCTTTTATTATTAGGAGCCTTTAAAAAGCTTCGCTTAGTAAACGGTGAAGTTCGGTTCGATATTCAAAAGTTTTTTGTAGGCAATACGAATTTGCATGCAGTCTTCACAGGGGTGGCTTTTGGATTTGCTTGGACGCCTTGTATTGGTCCTGTTTTAGCTGTGATTCTCTATTGGTCTGCGAGCCAGGCCAACATGTGGCGAGGAATACTCTTGCTTATTTCGTATGGCATTGGTTTAGGAATTCCTTTTTTGTTAGCAGCGCTTGGGTTTGATCGAGTTATGAAGACAGTTTCAATGCATCCAGCGTGGACAAAGCGAATTACACAAATTTCAGCCTTAATTATTGTAATTGCAGGAGTTGCGATGGTGACAGGCAAGGTTGATGAACTTTCAATTTTTCTAGTGTCTCGCGTTGGACTGAGTGCCTTGGCAAAATAGAAGGTTGTGTTTTTTAGAATATCGGAAAGATACGTGTTACAATACGCCTAGTAGCCGAGATTTCGGTACAGGTAGAAAAGGATATATGGATTTTAAAGCACAACTAATGGATAAGATGAAGACAGCTATGAAGGCTCGTGATTCGGTGCGCGTGAGTACTTTGCGCTATCTTCTTTCAGAAGTCAAAAATACTGAAATTGATGAAGGTGAATTAACTGAGGAACGAATTTTAAAACTGATTGCTAAGCAAGTGAAACAGATGAAAGAAGGTATCGAAAGCTTCAAACTTGCTGGAAATGCTGATGCTATCGAAGAAGAAACACAAAAAATTGCTATTTTAGAAGAGTTCTTACCAGAACAGATGTCAGATGAGGCGATTGCAGCCATTGTAGCTGAAGTCTTGGCTTCGACCGAAGAGCGAAACATGGGTAAGCTGATGGGAATGGTCATGGCTAAGGTGAGCGGTAAAGCTGATGGAAATAGAGTCTCTGCCGCCGTTAAGAGTGCTCTTGCATAACTGTTGCTCTTTGTACAACCTACTACCTGTAACTAAGACTGTATGAAAACTAAGACTGTTGGTGAAATACTTCGTGACGAGCGAGAAGGCCGTCGATTCAAAATTGAAGAGTTAGCTAAAAAAACTCGTATTCGACTTGCGTATCTTGAGGCTCTTGAAGCAAATCAGTTTGAGGTACTGCCCTCAGCCACTTTTGTGAAGGGGTATATTAAAACCTATGCTCAATTGTTTGGTTTTGATCACAAACCACTGTTAGCCCTACTTCGACGAGATTATAAGGAAAGTGCCCGTGGTACTTTGGTTCCACGCGAGTTTATAACCCCGGTATTAAAACAAAAATTTTCGCTCAATTCGATTACTTTAATCATGCTTTTTTTAGCTGGCACGTTTCTTAGTTTATTGGGGTATGTTGGGGTCCAGTGGTACAGTTTGACTCGTCCACCAGAGTTAACCATTGTTTCTCCAGAAGATCAATCCCAAGTTGCAGCTCGAGTTGTTGTTAGTGGTGAGACTGAGCCTGATGCCACTATTACTGTAAATGACCAACCAGTAGCGTTGCAACCAGATGGATCTTTTACCACTGAGGTTTTTATTGCCACTGAGGGGATTAGCACTATCATGATTGAGTCAACTGATAGAAGAGGCAAGGCCCACGAGGAAAAGCGAACAGTCTATGTTCGTTTTTAGTTCTCAAAGTGACTTGACTTTGTGACTTTGGCAAAACTGTCGTATGATAGTAGTAGGTAGATATACAGAAGGCTCAGAACTCTGAGTCTCATAAAAGGATAGTATGGATTTCGTTCCCGTTGCATTTAGCGTTGTCTTGGTTGTACTGGCAATTGTACTTTCAGTTGTTGGTGTCCAAGTTATTTTGACACTAGCTGAGTTTAGAACCACTCTGAAGAAGATAAACTCGACCATTGAAGATGTAGATCGTCGAATTGAGATGTTTGTGTCTCCCTTGCAGTCAATTGCCTCAGCTTCAACTGCTTTTCAGACAGGTGCAAAGTTTCTTGAAGTATTTGTCAACATAATGCAAAAGAAAAATGGAAAATCAAAGTAAACAGGGCGGATCATTTACACTCGGCTTTGGATTGGGGGCTGCCGCTGGAGCTGCATTTGCTCACTTTCTAGGATCCGCAGAAGGTACAGCTGTCCAAAAAGAATTAGAGTCGGAGTTGGGTGCTGTTAAGGAAGAGTTGGTCAAAAAAGGACTCTTACCTTCGGCAGATATGTCTCTTGTCGAGATAGTTTCTCATGTGATGACAAACATGGCTGATTTTGTAGAGGAAGCTGAGACGCAGTCAAAGAAACGCAAAAGACCTTCTAAGAAGACAACTTCATCACTTACCCGTAAAACCACAAAGTCCAAACCAAAGAAGTTCGCTGGTGTGTAATTTGTTTGTTTTTGATACAATACTCCCACAGTCGAATAACAGCGATGAACAGGAATAAAGGAATGATTCTGTAGATACAGAGAATTCGGAATGCTGAGAACCGAGTACTACGTCTTCCTTGAGCCACCTGCGAGCTGGTCTTTGAATCATCTAAAGATGAGTAAAAAGATCCGGATGCCCACCGTAAAAAGGGGAAACTACCGAAAGGTAGTTGCTGAGTTTTCTAGAGGTAACTGTAGAAAAAAAGCAAGGTGGTACCGCGAGTTTGCTCGTCCTTGTCCGTAACAATTGTTGTGGGAAGAGGCGGGTTTTTTTATGAAAAAACCGCTCCCCAAAGGAAAAAGTATGACACCAAATCAACTACGTCAAAAGTATTTAGATTTTTTTGAAAAACAAGGCCACGCCATTGTGCCGTCAGCTGCGCTTGTTCCAGAGAATGATCCAACCACTTTGTTTACTGGTTCTGGTATGCAGCCAATGATCCAGTATCTACTGGGAGAAGAACATCCAAAGGGTACTCGTATTGCCGATAGCCAAAAATGTTTTCGCTCACAAGATATCGAAGAAGTTGGAGACAACCGACACACAACATTTTTTGAAATGTTGGGCAATTGGTCTCTGGGTGATTATTTTAAAGAAGAACAACTGGGTTGGTTCTTTGCTTTCCTGACAGAGGAACTCGGCATTGATCCTCAAAAGCTTTACGTGACTGCGTATGAAGGTAATGAAGCCATTGGAGTTCCAAAAGATACAGAAACTCCTGAAATTTGGAAAAAATTATTTGCATCAGTTGGTACTTCAGCAGAAGTGATTGATGACGCTGCCAAAAATGGTCTACAAGGTGGGCGAATTTTCTACTATGGTGACGGTAACTGGTGGTCACGTGCAGGCGCTCCAAGTACTATGCCCGCAGGTGAACCAGGTGGTCCAGACAGTGAAGTCTTTTATGATTTTGGAGCTGAAAAAAAACTCCACGAAAACAATGAGTTCAAAGATGTACCTTGTCACGTAAATTGTGACTGTGGCCGGTTCCTTGAAATTGGCAACTCAGTTTTTATGCAGTACCAAAAGCAACCGGATGGAACTTTTACTGAACTTGCTCAAAAAAATGTCGATTTTGGTGGAGGATTCGAACGTATTTTGGCGGTTTTGGGTAACACACAAGATGTGTTTGAAACAGGTTTATTTACACCAATTATTTCTCAAATTGAGACGCTTTCAGGTAAAAAATACGGTTCTGACAGTGAGACAAATCGTTCGTTTAGAGTTATTGCTGATCACATTAAAGCTGCAACTATGTTAGCTACAGATGGGGTCTATCCTTCGAATAAAGAACAGGGCTACTTCTCACGCCGATTACTACGACGGGCAATTCGATTCGGCAAGATGATTGGTATCGAAAAGCCATTTATTGCTGATGTGGCAACAGCAGTTGCCCAGATGTATGAAGAAGCGTATCCGCAAGTAACTGAGAACCTTGTTCGTATTCAAGCAGCTTTCAAAGCAGAAGAACAAAAGTTCCAGAAAGCGCTGGCAACCGGTTTGCGAGAGATAGAAAAAGTTACAGAAATTACCGGTGAGACTGCTTTTTACTTATATGAAACCTACGGTTTTCCGTTCGAACTGACGCAAGAAATCGCGGCTGAGAAAGGAATAACTATTTCGGTTGCATCGTTCCAAGCAGCCAAAACAGCTCATGCTGATGCATCACGCCAAGCCTCGAGCGCTAAATTTAAAGGTGGATTGGCAGATCATAGTGAGAAAACAACTCAGTATCACACGGCTACTCATTTATTACATGCGGCGTTACGAAAAATACTTGGAGAACATGTCCAACAAAAAGGTTCGAACATTACCGAAAAACGGTTGCGATTTGACTTTTCTCATCCTGCAGCACTGACAACCGAAGAGAAAACTGCCGTAGAAGCACAAGTAAATGAGTGGATTGCTGCTGATTTGCCAATGACAGTCAAGATTATGGACAAAGAAGAGGCTTTAAAGTCAGGTGCTATTGCTTTCTTTATTGAAAAATATCCGGATGAAGTGACAGTTTACACAATTGGAAATGATCCTGAAACTGACTGGATTTCCAAAGAATTTTGTGGTGGCCCTCACGTAAATTCTACAGGAGAAATTAGCCCAATTGAGCTCTTTAAAGAGCAGTCAGCATCAGCTGGTGTTCGTCGGGTGTACCTGCGATCAAAACCTACAAACTAACTGCATTTCTTGACTAAGAGATAAAAAAAGCCACCTGTTTTAGTGCAGGTGGCTTTATGAAGCTCAAAAATTTTCTTTCAAAGAAAGCGTCTCTCGCCAAAAATAGACTTTCTTTAATAGAAAATTAACTTTCCTAATCTAGTTGCGCCAAACGTTCCACCTTGTTTGGCCATTCGGCAGATCATCCATTTTTCTGACGCCCCAGCCACATGATTCCAAGACATGGAGGATCTGACTTAGGTCAACATTGCTGATAGTTTGGTCAGCCCGGCCAATTACCGATAGAACCTGGTTGCCACCGCCTAGAGGTATCATTTGTCCTAAGTGAATGGACAGTAAGATCTCGGCGGCTCCACAAGGGTCATTGGGGTTTGGCATGGGTGGTTGCAACGTATCAGGAACAGATGTTGGCACAACTTGTGGTTGAGCCTGTGCATTTGCTTGCGCAATCACATAGTCCATGTTGATTGCGCTACGGGCACTGGCAAGTTGCCAGATTACAAATCCTGTTACTGGAGTAGCTATTGCTAAGTACCCCACAACAATGCCATCAACTGTTAAGACAGCAGCCACATCGGCTGTGGCAGCATAACTGAAGGCAAGTGCTGATCCACCAGTAATGGGGATTAAAGTCCTCAGCACTACATTCTTTTGAATTTGCTCTACCCAAAATGATTGTTGGGTGCCTGTTGGAATCACAGTAGCAGTTGGTGCATATACATATCCATCGCTGGCATCGTTAAACAGAGGGCAGACAACAAAATCTCCATTATTTAAATAGCCAACTGATGAATAATTGAGTGATTGCATGTCACTACCACTTGTTCGTGCATCTGCGCACTTGTAGGCGGCGTCAGACCACGATGCTTCATTTGTGACAGTGAAGCCAGTTCCTCCAGCAACAGATCTTCCTTCTGCAGTTGGCAGATTATAGGTATTATATTGTTGTTGGGGGGCCCCAAAGGGGCTACATGTATATGTAGTTCCCACTCCAATGATTGGGTTTGGTCCACTCAATCCATTATACGACTTAAATTCAGCAAGTGTGATATTACAAGCAGATGCTAAGGCGAATGCGCCTTGGCTAGGGCCTGCAGTCACTGTTGAGCTTGAACTTGAGACCGTAGGAGCTACATAGGTATTTCCTGCGTTTGGATTTGGGGTTGTCACTACCTGAGGCTGGATATTAGTCTCTTTGGTAGCACCAAGGCTGGTGCAGTGACCACTGCCATCAGACCAGAACCAACCGTAATATCCATCTTGACAGGTGACTGTATCAGCAAAAACTTGATTTACAGGGAGTGTTGCGGTGAGTGCCGCTAAAGCCAAAATAATGACCATAGCCACTCGAAATACTTTATAATTCGCAACTGAGGACACTGTGAAACTCTCCTTTAAACATTGATTAAAACTAGATTATTGGCAAGAGATATAAGCTGTCCAAGACATAAACACCTTATACCTCTTGCCAAGGAATGTTAATGAGCACTTTAATTATATCCCATAATTAATAATAACACAAATAATAAAAGTTATACAGCCTATGGAGGCACGGTTCGCACCTTCTCAAGGGTGTTGAAGTTTGCTTTAATAGAGATACAACACTCAGTGTGTTGGAGTTTTTCTGTGGAGAAAAGAATACATATATGCCGTTGATATCACTTGTACCTCATACACATGCAGAATCGGATTCATCTACTGCCCCAGAGATGTTAGTCTTGGGTATTTGGATTTCTGATACTATCATTAAAGCCCTTTTACTGCGATTACATGCTGGGGGTGTCGAGTTACTTCGCACCTCAAAAACAACCCACTATTCTGGAGTTAAAAATGCGGTTGAAGTTGCTGATGCAGCCTTGCAAGAACTTGGTAAAGAGTCAGAAACAATCAATGACGTCATTTTTGTCTTAGATAACACTTGGATTACTGCTGGCGATATCAGTCCTGAAAAGAAGCCAATGCTCAAGAAGATGACTGATGAGTTAGATCTCTCTCCCATAGGTTTTGTTGAGACTACTGAGTCTATTGTGAACTATGCGGTCAGGGAGCATGCTCGTTTTTCAGGAATTTTTATTTTAATAGCTGCTAAAACAGTAACAGTAGTAGTAGTGGAGCATGCATCTATTTCTGGAATTGAAGTGGTTGGACGCTCTCAAAGTGTGGTTGATGACTGTATTGAAGGAATGGCTCGTTTTTCACAGGCAGGTGATGACAAAGCAGGATATTTACCACCACAAATTATTGTTACCTCCATTGAGGAAGAGTCAAGTGTAGTTACACAGGTTCAGCAACGATTGCTCAGTGCTACACTTGAAGATAAGATCAAATTTCTACAACCTCCAACGGTGACGGTGTTGTCAGAGTCAGATTACATTTCTCGCATAGTCACCGAAGCCGGTGTGGCGGTTGCAGATGCTAAGGGATTGGCTGTCGCAAAGAGTAAAGTGGCAATCCCATTGAAAGATCAGGTTCCTATGGTTGCAGATCAAACGGATAATCTTCGCCCAGTTTCAGCTGAAGAGTTGGGTTTTACCGAAGTCACCAAACAAGAAGCATCACCAACCTCAGCAACAGAACCAGAATATGCGATTGATACTCCGACTTCTTTTGGAATTCCAATTCCTTCAGAAGTTCACACACCAGAAACATCTTTAGAAAAGACAAAAGATGTTGTGGATGCGACTCCAGTTGCTCAAACAAGTGATGCTCAGACATTTAATCCAGAACGTCATAAATCAAAAAAATCATTTTTTCAACGTCATCATAAAAATACTCGTCTTTTTATTGGTCTTGGAGTTGGATTGGGATTGCTCGTGCTTACAGCTGTAGCAGCTTGGGCATTTATGTTTACTTCTACGGCCAAAATTGGCATTGTGTTGGCAACGAAACCAGTGACCAAAGAAGCTGAAATTTCAGTCAGTGCCAAAATTAGTGAAAGTAATGTGGAAGATTTAGTACTGGCAGCTCAAAAAATTCAAAAAACTGTCTCTGGTGAGAACACTATTTTGACTACAGGAGTTAAAGTTGTGGGTGAAACTTCAAAAGGTACAGTCATGGTTTACAACAAAACAACTGCTGAGAAAGAGTTTGCTGCCGGCACAGTTATTTCCGCTGGCGACAGAGATTTTACTTTTGATGAAGCTGTGACGGTCCCTGCTGCAACAGTCAAAGAGACAAGCTCTGGAGAAGAAAAAAAGTATGGAAAAATTGACGCTCAGGTAACAGCAACAGATATTGGTGCCGATGGAAATCTTGCTAAAGAGACTGAAATGACTGTCGAGTCATTCGATACGAGTACGTATGAAGTTATTGTCGAAGATGACTTGACCGGTGGCTCTAGTAGAGAAGTAAGAGTTGTGTCAGCCAGTGATCAGACAGAAGCTCTCAAGGAGCTACAAGCTGAGTTGGAGACGCAGGCTCTCCAAGAACTTGAGGACGAAGTGGCAAGCGGTGAGTATATTCTTCCGAAGCTCGAAACCGTTGAAAAAACAGTTACCTTTAGCTCCGATGTTGATGATGAAACCAATGAAGTAACCGCCTCACTCAAGTTGACGGTCGAAGCTTTGACATATACAGCTGCTAGCTTACAGCCTCTAGCAACCCGTATTTTAGCTTCTGAAGTTCCCGAAGGGTATGTGCTTTCTGAAGAAGCTCCTTCAATTCTTTCTCAGCCATTAAATGGTGATACTGATGCAAGTGCTAGTGGCACGCTCATCTTGGCAAATTTGTCTTCAGAAGCAATTCCGGTGGTTGATACAGAGAGTTTGTTCCAATACGTACTTGGCAAGAGTAGTTCTGATGCGATGAGAAACTTAGAAGATTACGAAGGAATTAAGTCAGCGACTGTTGTATTTAACCCAAGTTTTGTTTCTAAAGTGCCGGCTGATAAAGAAAGAGTTGAAATTTTGGTGGTTCAGGATGAGTAATACCCCATCTGCCCTTCAGTCTGATCTAGTTGCACTGTATCGAAAGGCATTACTTCGGGGCGTTTCTTTGGATGAACTTGAGGACAAGATTAAGAACCAAGTTGATAGAATAGATGTCAGTCAACGCGTTGAAACTGAGTTTGAGAAGAAGCGGGAAGAAAAGGTCAAACGTCGCATTCCCAAAGTTGTCAGAATGGGGGCTTTTATTGTTCCAGTCAGCTTTCTGAGTTTGGGAATCTATTTAGTTGGCAGCGCAGTATTTCCAATTTTAACGTACTACGTTTCAACATCACCGTCTTTACAGACAGCAACACTCCTTGCTCCGATTCCTAGAGAGGAAGTTATGGACGTGACTCCATTAGTTATTGACACAACTGGTGTAGTGGCGGGGACCAGTGACTCCCTCGAAGATAGAGATCCTATTATTATTGACGAGGAGCTTGATTACACTAACTTAAATAACTGGTTTACTTCTGCTACGTTACCCGAATTAGCAGGAAATCAGTCTCAGGGATCCAACATTCCAAAAGAATATACTATTGATATTCCTAGTTTAGATATTACCAACGCTAAGGTAGCTATTGGTGGAACTGACCTGAATAAGTCATTGATTGCCTATCAGGGAACTGCTTTACCTGGAAATCCGGGAGCTCCAGTTATTTTTGGTCACTCGGTGCTTCGACAGTTTTATAATCCCAGTGAAAAGAATCCTCGTAGATATAACTCGATTTTTAGTACTATTATGACCATGAAAAAGGGTGAGGAAATTTTGGTTACTTTTGATGGTGTGCAGTATCGCTATGTAGTGCAAGAAATAACTGAGGTACAGCCAGAGGATGTGTACATTTTGACGCAACAGTATGATTCTCGACAACTCAAGTTGGTGACCTGTACTCCAGAAGGCACCTACCTTAGGCGTGGGGTGATTACTGCTCAGCTGATTCAATAGTGAGAACAACTAGAAAACAGGTTACAATACCGACATGTCTGTAGAATTTCCAAAATGCTTAGCAATTGATTATGGTACTGTCCGTGTAGGACTGGCAGTGAGTCGAGCCAGTTTAGCAGATCCACTTGAAATTGTTCCCAATAACGAACATCTCTTTACTCGGTTGTTAGAAATTATTGCAGAGGAACATATCGATACCGTTGTGATTGGTATTTCTGAGCAAGAAATGGCTGAAAAAACTCGTGCCTTTGCATCTCAGCTGGCTGATGTAACTACGATTCCTCTGGTATTTACTGATGAAACGCTCAGTTCAAAGACGGTGCATGAGAAACTAATAACCGCCAAAAAATCAAAACGTACCGGTCATATTGATCACTATGCAGCTGCTGAGTTTTTGCAAGCGTGGATGGATGAACAAGAAGTGTTTGCATGAAAAGTTCTCAACTAGATGTGCCTCTCCAAAAAGTGCTCGAGAGACTTGAAAACGGTTCAGGTCATATGTTCTTAACGGGTAACGCTGGCACTGGTAAATCAACAATCCTCGATATTTTCCGTCAAGAAACCAAGAAAAAGATTGCTATTTTAGCTCCAACTGGGGTCGCTGCTTTGAATGTTAAGGGTCAGACAATTCACTCGTTCTTTGGGTTTCGACCAGATATTACGGTAGAAAAAATTAAGCGTTTTTATCGAAATAAAAATAAAAAGGGATTATTTAAAAAATTAGAAATGATCATTATTGACGAGATTTCTATGGTGCGAGCAGATATGCTCGATTGTATTGATGCTATGCTCAGACTCCACGGCCCCGATGGTAACCAGCCTTTTGGAGGTATTCGGATGGTTTTTATCGGTGATTTATTGCAGTTGCCACCTGTGGTGCGGCGTGAGGAACAAAGTATTTTCTCGACTGTGTACGCTAGTCCTTACTTTTTCTCTTCTAGGGTGTTTGAAGATCTTGATTTCGAATTTGTAGAGTTAGAAAAAATTTACCGACAGGAAGATGATACGTTTATTACCATTCTGCAGGCTATCCGGAATAATGCTTTAGATGAGCAGCATGTTGAGCGCTTGAATGCTCGATTTGATCCACAGTTTGAAACTCCAAGTAATCGTTTTTTTATTCATTTAACCACCACAAATAAAAAAGCTCAAATGATTAATGATTTTCATTTAAATCGTTTGTTTAACGAGCGATTTAAGTATACTGGCAACGCTTCTGGAAAATTTGATACACGGATGTTACCGACTGCCGAAGAGTTAGAAATTAAGGTTGGTGCCCAGATTATGATGGTTGCTAATGACCGTGAAGGCAGATGGGTAAACGGGAGCTTAGGTAAAGTTGTAGGTGTGAAAGCTGGCACAGCTGGAGATGATGATATCTTGTTAGTTGACCTTGATGATGGCACTGGGGTTGAAGTTGAGCCATACACCTGGGAGATGTTCAAGGTTGAGTACAATCCAGCAAAAGATACCCTCCAAACAGAAGTGACCGGGTCTTTTAAACAGTATCCACTGACTCTTGCTTGGGCAATTACCATTCATAAAAGTCAAGGTAAGACATTTGATAATGTGATTATCGATTTTGATAGAGGCACCTTTGCACATGGGCAAGCCTATGTAGCTTTATCACGCGCTCGCTCACTCGAAGGTATAGTATTGACCACTCCATTCAAAGCTTCCTTTGTTTTGGCAGACTCAACAGTGCAAACTTTTTTATCTACCTTTAAATATATGTCTGATGCAGAGGTAGATGATACTCAGATGCTTGCAGCAATTGCCGCTTTAGTGAAGCAAGCACAAGCTGGTGAAGCGCTGGTTACCTTTTTAGATAAAGATAAGTTCCGTCATGTATTTGATCCAACTTCTTTTACTACTGAAACAGGAGAGCTTGTTGGGACTAGTTATACGACCTCTACTGAAGAAACATTTTTAGCAAAAGATCTCTCAGAATTTCGTATTCTGAAAGATATTACATAAGCCACTTGGCAAAGAAGATCTGAGTGTGGCATACTGTGTCTAATGCTAAAGAAAGAGTACTGGAAGAAATCAAAAACCCAACCGACAGTCACTTTACTACAAGGTGATATTACGCAAGAGAAAACAAATGCTATTGTCAATACCACCACTCGGAATTTCGAGATGGCAGGAGGTGTTGATAAAGCCATTACCAGGGCTGCTGGTCCGGGTATGAAAGCAGCCTGTAGTCAATATGGCAGTATGGAGCCTTCTCAAGTCATTATAACTGAAGGTTTTGATTTGGAAGTTCCTTATATTATTCACACGGTTGGTCCAATCTATGGGCAAGAAAATGGAGCTGAGGCAGAACTACTTGCAGCTTGCTATAAAAACTGTCTTTGGATGGCTGATCAGTATAATCTTGAGAGCATCACCTTTCCAGTCATAGCTACTGGAATTCATGGATATCCGATTGAAGAGGCAGCTACTATTATGGCTCGAAGTTTAGGTGGCTATTTTTTTGATCCAGCCAATATGGAAACCAAAATTAAAGATATCCACTGTATTGTTTTCACTGAGGATAAATACTCTATTGTTGAAGAACAATTTGAAGCAATTTTTAATCGGGATGATAGCTAAGTAATTTGTTACGTGAAAGAGAAAAATGAAAGAATTCAGTCCAACTGAACAGACATTACAGGCACAGTCTGAAGCGCAACTTGCCCAGATTCAGAAAGAACTAGAGTCACTCAGAGCAGAAGGTATGGAACCTTCATCAGAATCTGATGAACAAAAACAGTTTGAATCTCAACTCTCTATTAGTAAAATTTACGAGCGATTATTTGACGAGGGTGGACTTGATGGTTTAGAAGGTGCAGCTCGCTTAGCTGTACTTGAAAGTGAACTTGGTGATAGTGGTGTATCGAAGCAAAGACCTGTTGCTGAACAGATACAATACTTTCTTGACGAGAGAAAGCAGATTCTTGCAAGTCTAGATGCTTTCAGACAGCAAGGTTTTGTAGAAAGGACTGCAGAACAGAAAAAATTTGATGATTTATCTTCTGCCGAACATCTTTTGCAAGCACTTATTAATCAAGAAAAAAAACAAAGTAAAGTTGCTAGTGATACCATATGAACAGAAAGTACGTTATTTTTTCTCTAGTCATTGGGTTTTTGTTTATCTTGTTGGGGGCTTTTATTTGGATTCGCACACTCTTTTTACCAGTTTCTTCTGGTGAAAGGCAGGCGCAAACATTTATCATTCCAAAAGGCCAAGCCGTTATCACTATTGGAGAACGTTTGACGGAAGCAGGACTTATTAAAAATCCACTTATTTTTAGGGCTGTTGTGGTGCAACAAGATTTGGGTACCAAAATTCAGGCAGGCTCTTTTTCACTCTCTCCCAACATGAGTACAGTTGAGATTGCCCAAGCGCTGACTCAAGGTACAGAGGATGTGTGGATTACCTTGCTCGAGGGTTGGCGAGCTGAAGAAATGGCAGCATATCTTACTAAAAAAGAGGAGCTGACGGCCTTTGATGCTCAAGAATTCATAGATTCTGCGGCTGCCTATGACGGTACACTCTATCCAGATACTTACTTAATTCCTCGAGAAATGACTGCAGAGTCACTAGTGCTCTTGTTAGTGAATACGTTTGAAGCCCGTATGACTTCGAAGCTGAGCGATGAACTGGCCGCTACAGATCGAGATTTTGAGGATATTTTGGTTATGGCTTCAATTGTGCAGCGAGAAGCTCGTGATCCAGAACAAATGCGTCACGTTGCCGGTATCCTTTGGAACAGAATCGATATTGGGATGGCTTTGCAAGTTGATGCTACGTTGCAATATATAAAGGGAACTCCAAGTGAGTGGTGGCCAACGCCCCTTTCAGCAGATAAGCAGCTAGTTTCTGCCTATAATACCTATCAAAATCCTGGCCTGCCGCCTGGGCCGATCAGTAACCCGGGGCTCGATGCCCTGAGAGCAACTGCTGATCCTCTTGAGGTAGATGACCTGTTTTATATTCATGACCCCGTGACAGGTAGCATGTATTATGCTACAACTATAGAGGAGCACAACCAAAACGTAAACAAATACTTGCGTTAGTGGTTTTTTGTTGCTATAATCAGTTCTTCAGTTGTACAAAAATATAGAGCGAGGGTTTTTCTTGACCGTAAGCAACATAGAAACTTCGGTTATAAAAAGTTAAAAGAGAGCACACTCAAGTGTCTCTCTGTCTTTTTCGTGGCACACTATTTGGATATTTTCCAGGCGTGTCACCCTTCTTTGCCTCACTCTATTTTTCTCGCTTTTGTACACAAGTAGCGTACAACTGAATCAGTAAGTATCAAAAACAAACAAATATAGTTTAGAGAAGGACGACCTATGCCTAAAGTTACTCGCCAGAATTGGGGATTTGATAATAAGGTGCTCCCCGAGCTCAATCTCGTTAAGTTACAGTTGGACAGTTATGAAGATTTTCTACAAAATGGTATCACCCGATCTCTTTTAGAGGTTAATGGTGAACATGGAATTGAAGATTATACTGGTAAAAACTGGAGGCTTTCATTTGGTGAGTATCGATTTGGTAAGTCAAAGTACACAATCGAACAAGCAAAGACTAAAGGAGTTACGTACGATATGCCTCTCTATGTAGAGGCTACTTTAGTTAATAAGAAGACAGGTGAAGAGCAAAAACAAGAAGTTTTTCTCGGAGATTTGCCTAAAATGACTCAAATTGGTACTTTTGTTGTGAATGGTATTGAGCGTGCAGTGGTAACTCAGTTAGTTCGAGCTCCTGGAGCTTCTTTTTCTGGAGAAACAGATTCTGCTACTGGTAAGAGACTCTATACTGCCGAACTTCGTCCAAAACGTGGTTCTTGGATTGAAGTCACTGTCGGCAAGCGAGATGTTATTACTGTTAAGATTGATCGTCGTCGTAAGATGCCAGTCACAGTACTTCTCAGAGCAATCGGCTACAGTACCGATGAAGAACTTAAGGAAGCCCTAGCACCTGCTATCGAAGTTGATGAATTTGATTTAGTTGAAAATACTATTAAAAAAGACCCTACTAAGACTAAGGAAGAAGCCTTAATTGAAATTTATGAAAAGATGCGTCCTGGTGAGCCAGCCGTTCTTGATAATGCTCAAGAATACTTAAAGCAACTCTTTTTTGATACTCGACGCTATAACTTAGACCGAGTTGGTCGTTACAAACTTAACAGACGTCTCGGCTTAAATGTTGATGGTGACACAACCATCCTTACAAAAGAAGATATTCTCAACACTGTTCTCTACTTAATTAAACTTCAGAATGGTATTGGTAAAACAGATGACATTGACCACTTGAGTAACCGACGGGTTCGCCAGATTGGCGAGTTAGTACAGGATTCAGCGTTCCGCATTGGTCTTATTCGTTTAGAACGATCAATCCGTGAAAAAATGTCGCTCACTAAAACTGATGAAGTTTTGAGTCCAGCTGCATTAGTGAATGCACGTCCGTTAATTGCTACTATTTCAGAATTTTTTAGACGAAACCGGCTTTCAACAATTTTAGATCAAACAAATCCACTCTCAGAAATTGATAACCTTCGACGTTTATCAGTGATGGGTACTGGTGGTGTGACTCGTGAGCGTGCTTCATTCTCAATGCGTGATATTAACGCTTCACAGTACTCGAGAATTGACCCTGTTCGTTCTCCAGAAGGTCCAAACATTGGTTTGGTAACCTACCTTTCACTCTATGCAAAAGTAAATCACTTTGGCTTTTTAGAGGCTCCATACCGTCCTGTGAAGAACGTTAAGGGTAAGATGGTTGTTCAAAACGAAGTTATTTATCTGAGTGCTGACGAAGAAGAAGACTACAAGATTACTCATGCCAGTATCGATATTGATAGTAATGGTGTTATTGAAGACGAATGGATTCCAATGCGTCACATGAACACCTTTATTGAAGGTAATGCAGAAGACGTGCAGTACATCGATGTCGTTCCTCGACAGGTGATTGGAACTTCAGCCTCACTTATTCCTTTTATTGCTCATGATGAAGCGAACCGTGCTTTGATGGGTACGCATATGCAGTGTCAGGCGGTTCCTCTTATTACTCCTCAAGCTCCTACTGTTGGAACGGGAATGGAACAATCGGTTGCTCTCTCAATGGGTAGAACGGTTGCAGCCAGAAGAACTGGTGTAGTTTCTTATGTTGATGGCGACAAAGTTGTTATTACCTTAGACAAAAAAGAAGTTGCCAAGCTGAAGGATGTTGTTGTTGATGACGATGTCTCTATCATTGAAGGTTCAACTGAAACTTATTTTATAAACAAATTTGTGAGAACTTCTCAAAGTACTTGTTACTCTCAGTCACCAATTGTCGCAATTGGAGATAAGATTAAAGCCGGTGATGTCATTATTGATGGACCTGCCTCAGATCATGGAGAATTGGCTCTTGGTTCAAACCTTTTGATTGCGTACGCGTCATTTGATGGTTTGGGATACGAAGATGCTATCGTGATTTCTGATCGCTTGGTTAAGCAAGATGTTTTATCTTCAATCCAGATTAATGAGCATAAAGCTAAAGTTATGGATACAAAACTTGGTCCAGAAGAGCTGACAAACGATATTCCTAATGTTTCTGAAATGTACCTTTCTAACTTAACTCCAGACGGAATTATCCGAGTTGGTAGCGTGGTCAGTGCAGGTGATATCTTGGTTGGTAAGATCGCTCCTAAGGGAGAGACTGAACTAACTCCAGAAGAAAGACTCCTGAGAGCAATCTTTGGTGAAAAATCTCGAGAAGTTCGTGACACTTCAACTCGTTTGCCTCACGGTGAACAAGGAATTGTCATTGATGTGCAAGTTCTTGATAGCGATTTAGGTGACGAACTTGATCCAGGAACCTTAAAAGAGGTGACTGTCAAAGTTGCACAGCTGAGAAAAATCACCGTTGGTGATAAGTTGGCCGGACGTCATGGTAACAAAGGTGTTATTTCTAAAATTGTTCCTGCTGCTGATATGCCTCACTTAGAGGATGGATCTCCAGTTGATATCATTATTTCTCCACTTTCTGTCTTGGCTCGTATGAACCTTGGACAGCTTTTGGAAGCACATGCTGGATGGGCTGCTCAGAAACTTGGATATAATATTGCCGTTCCTGCTTTCGAAACATTCGACGAACAGCAAATTTGGGATGAACTCGGACGTGCTGGTTTACCAGTTAATGGTAAAGCACAGCTCTACGATGGTCGTACCGGAGAAAAATTCAGTGAAGAGACCGCAGTTGGTATCAGTTACATCTTAAAACTTTCACACATGGTTGAAGATAAGATGCATGCTCGTTCAACTGGTCCATACTCTCTCGTGACACAACAGCCATTGGGTGGAAAAGCTCAAATGGGTGGACAGCGTTTGGGAGAAATGGAAGTCTGGGCGCTTGAAGCACACAGAGCTGCGCATGTCTTGCAAGAAATGTTGACGATTAAATCTGATGACGTTATGGGAAGAGCTAAGGCCTTTGAAGCAATTGTGAAGGGTCTGGATATTCCAGCTCCGACAGTCCCAGAAGGTTTCAGAGTGTTGATGCGAGAGCTCAACTCTCTTGGACTCGATGTAGTTCCTCATGAATCTGAAGAAGAAGAGATAATCGAAGAACCAGAAGCTCTCACCCCAGAAGAAATTGCCGAACTTGCAGCAACTTCAGAAGCAGAGGATGCAGAAGAAGAAAGTTCCGAAGATGAAGAAGACACTGATGTTGATCTTTTAGACGACGATGAAGATGCTTCAGAAGATCCAGAGTTAGCAAGTACTGATGAAGAGGACGAGGCATAAGGAAACACATATGAAAAATATTACTAACTTTTCAGCACTAGAAATCAGAATTGCTTCACCAGAGACTATTAAATCTTGGTCACATGGAGAAGTTAAGAAACCAGAAACTATTAACTATCGTTCTTTGAAAGCAGAAAAAGATGGACTTTTCGATGAGAAGATCTTTGGACCGATCAAAGACTACGAATGTTATTGTGGAAAGTACAAGCGAATTCGTTATAAAGGAATTATTTGTGACAAATGTGGTGTTGAAGTCACTCAGTCTAAAGTACGTCGTGAACGTATGGGACACATTTCACTTGCAGCTCCTGTTGCTCATATTTGGTTTTTCAAGGGTGCACCTTCGAAGTTATCACTTCTTTTAGATATTTCACCTCGTAACTTGAGTTCGATTATCTACTTTTCAAAGTACTTAGTACTTGAGGTTGCAGCTGATGAAAAGACAGCTGTAATGGAACAACTTGATGTTGATTTAATTGCACAGCAAGATGAACTCAAAGCCACAGCTAAAAAGCAGATGGAAGAGGTTAAGGATACATTAGTAGCTGACACCGCTCATCTTAAAGAGAAAGTTTCCAACAAAGAAACACTGCAACTTAAAATTACAGAGTTAGATTTGAAAGCTAAGAATAAACTTGTAGGTCTTAAGCAGCAGCTTGAAGTGCAACTTGAGCAGACAGCAGAGATTTTCAAACAAGTTAAAACTATGGTTAAGAAGATTGGCCGTGGAACTATCCTGACCGAGGATGAATACCTCAAACTCGATGAGTATGATGCTATTGATCATCTCCGTGTTGGCATGGGTGCGGAAGCAATTCTCGAAATGGTTCAACAAATTGATCTTGATGAAATTGTCGCACGACTGCGTGAAGAGATCGCTGAAGGTAAGGGTGCTCGCAGGCTCAAAGCTACTAAGAGACTTAGAGTTGCTGAGGGACTTCGTAAGGCCGATATTAGACCAGAATGGATGTTCCAAACAATCCTTCCCGTTATTCCACCAGATCTACGTCCGATGGTACAACTTTCGGGTGGACGCTTTGCAACTTCCGATTTGAACGACTTATACAGAAGAGTTATCAACCGTAACAACCGTTTGAAGCACTTGATTGATTTAGGTGCTCCGGAAATCATTTTGCGTAACGAAAAGCGTATGCTCCAAGAGGCTGTTGATTCTTTGATCGATAGTAGTGGTGCCCGACAATCTCGCCGACGTTCTAACCGACGTCCTCTTAAATCTCTCTCAGAGATGCTGAAGGGTAAGCAAGGTCGTTTCCGTCAAAATCTTTTGGGTAAACGTGTTGACTATTCCGGACGTTCAGTTATCGTTGTTGGTCCAGAACTCAAACTTAACGAGTGTGGTCTTCCAAAAGACATGGCGCTCGAAATGTTTAAGCCATATGTACTTCGTGAATTAATTACTAAGGGCATTGCTCCTAACGTTAAGAGTGCTCGTCACTTAATTGATCGACGCGAACCAGTTGTCTACGGTATTCTCGAAGAGGTTACCGCCAATCATCCTGTTATCTTGAACCGTGCACCAACGCTCCATAAGCTTGGTATGCAGGCCTTTTTCCCGACTTTAATTGAGGGAAATGCTATTCGTTTACACCCTGCAGTTTGTTCAGGTTACAATGCTGACTTTGATGGTGACCAAATGGCTGTTCATATTCCTTTGACTAAGGAAGCACGTCGAGAAGCTGAAGAGCTGATGATGGCTACAAAAAATCTTTTGAAGCCAGCTAATGGTGAACCAATTACCATTCCTAATAAGGAAATGGCTATGGGTGTCTACTATCATACAGTTGTTGATACAGATATTGAGAAATTTCCAGCAGTTTTCTCTTCAAGAGATGAAGCTTACCATGCTTTCCAGGTTGGAATCGTTAAGTTGCGACAGCCAATTGATGTTCGTTTGCCAAGTGGTCCAGTTGTTGAGACAACTATCGGGAGACTTGAGTTCAATGAGTTACTGCCAAAAACGTATGACTACATGAATGAAGCAATTTCAGCCAAGAAGATCAAGACCTTAGTTACTGACGTTATTAAAGTTGATACCAGTGAAAATATCACCAAACTGATCGATGCTATCAAGGATCTTGGGTTCAGAGCTGCAACGATTTCAGGTCTTTCAGTTTCAGTTCCTGATTGTGAAATGATCACTAACAAGGATGAAATTATCGAAGAAGCAAATAAAAAGGTGGAGCAGATTCAAGAACAATACTTTGAGGGTATGATTGCTGGCGAAGAACGCAAGCGTCTAGCTTTTGATGTTTGGATTGATACCACTGATGAAATTGCCGAGAAAACATGGAACTCATATGACGAGAAAAATGCCGTTAAGGTTATCATCGAATCAGGTGGTACTCGTGCTTCTAAAGATCAGGTGAAGCAGCTAGCCGCTATGCGTGGACTGGTTGTTGATCCACTTGGAAACATTGTGGAAATGCCGACTAAGTCTAACTTCCGCGAAGGGTTATCGATTTTCGAATATGTGACTTCAGCTCGTGGTTCTCGAAAAGGATTGACTGATTCAGCTATTAAAACTGCTGATGCTGGGTATCTGACTCGAAGACTCTGTGACGTATCTCATGATGTGATTACTCGTATGGACGAGTGTGGCACGGACAAGTATATTGAAATCTTCAGAAACAAACGAGGAGATGTCTTTGCAAATCGTATTACCGGTAGACTCGCAGCTCTTGACGTCAAAAAAGGCAATAAAGTTCTTGTTGCTGCTGGCGAAATGATTACTGCCGAGTTAGCTGCTGATATTGATGCAGCTGAGCTTGATGGGATTGCCGTTAGGTCACCACTCACTTGTGAAGCTCCAAAGGGAATGTGTCGTAAGTGTTACGGTTGGGACTTCTCAACTCGCAAACAGATCGAGATTGGTGTTCCAGTTGGAATCGTTGCTGCTCAGTCGATCGGTGAACCTGGTACTCAGCTAACTATGCGTACGAAGCATAAAGGTGGTATCGTCGGAGGTGACGTGACACAAGGTTTGCCTCGTGTGGAAGAACTGCTCGAAGTGAGAAACCCAAAATCTCAAGCACTTATCTCTGAGATTTCAGGTAAAATTTCTCTCTCAAGAGAAGATGAAGCCGTCGAGATCAAAGTCAGAAGCACTGGTTCTCCATCAGAAGAAGTTGTCTATACTGTGTCAGAGAACACTCCACTGTTAGTTGCCAATGGTGACTTAGTTGGAACAGGATCTCAACTCACTGCTGGTTCAATCAATGTTAAAGAGCTGATGCAGGTTGCTGGATTACTCACTACTCAACAGTACTTGATTGATCAAGTACAGGCGGTGTATGAGTCACAAGGTATTCCAATTCATGACAAACACTTTGAAGTTATCCTTAGAAAAATGAGTGACAAAGTTCAAATTGAATCTTCGGGAGATACTGACTTCTTAACAGGTGAAGTTGTTGAAAAAGCTAAGTTTATTCAGTTCAACGATGAAGCTATGGCTGCTGGTGGTGAACCTGCAACTGCTAAAGTCTTGTTCTTAGGTATTACTCGATCATCACTCTTTACCAGTTCTTGGTTATCAGCTGCTTCATTCCAACACACAAAGAATGTCTTGACCAATGCTGCAAGTTCTGGAGCCGTCGACTATCTCGAGGGACTCAAAGAAAACGTGATTATTGGTCGGTTGATTCCAACCAGTAAAGAAAGAGCTGAAATTGAAGTCTAAAAAAGCACATAAAAAAGGTTGGGGCAAATCAGGACTTTATTTGCCCCAAGCCTATGATATAATCACAGCTCACGAAAAATATAGAAAGTAAGAAGATACCAGAAACACTATGCCTACAATTAATCAGTTAATCCGTAAGGGTGGACGAACCGACAAGAAAAAACGTGTGAAAGCAGCAGCTTTACGCAGAAGTTATAACACTAATAGCTCAAAGCAAGTTAAAACCACTAACCCTCAGAAGCGTGGTGTTTGTACTGTCGTTAAGACCATGACCCCTAAGAAACCTAACTCGGCTCTCCGTAAGGTAGCTCGTGTTCGTCTTTCTAATAAGATGGAGGTAACTGCTTATATTCAAGGTGAAGGTCACAATCTAGCAGAACACAGTGTTGTGTTAGTTCGAGGTGGTAGAGTCAAAGATTTACCTGGTGTGAAGTATCATGTCGTTCGTGGTAAGTATGATTGTGCTGGTGTTGCAAACAGAAAAACAAGTAGAAGTAAGTATGGTGTGAAAAAAGAATCATAAGATTCTAATTTCATATTCATGAAAGTATTCATTCGCTAGAATGGAGAAGAAAGTATCATGAGAACAAAAAAAGCTCAAATTAGAAAACCAGATCCAGATGGAAAATATGGATCGACTAAAGTTACAAAACTCGTAAATTACGTCATGAATGACGGAAAAAAGACAGTAGCTCAAAAGCAGGTCTATATCGCTCTTGAGAAACTTGGCGAAGCTACTGGTAAAAAACCAGTTGAAGCTTTCGAAGAAGTGCTTCGAGTTATTACTCCTCAGATGGAAGTTCGTTCTCGCCGTGTTGGTGGTGCAGCATATCAGGTTCCAATGCCAGTTAAGCCACGTCGTGGTTTTGCATTGGCCCTCAGATGGTTGGTACTTGAAGCTAACAAACGACCGAACAAGCAGTATCACACCTTTGGTGAGAAACTTGCTGCAGAAATGTTAGATGCTCTTAGTGAGCAGGGTGGAGCAGTTAATCGTAGAAATACCTCACATCGTATGGCCGAAGCCAACAAGGCTTTTGCTCACTTTAGATGGTAGTACTGTAGAGGTAAAATCTGATATAGTAGTAGTCTGTTAAGACAAAAAAGAAAAGTCCTACGATTCGGGCTTTTCTTGGATTTAAAGCAAAAAATAAATAATAGGAACATACTTATGGCAAGTGATCAAAATAAGGGTAGAAATAAAATCCCTCTAGAGCGAATTCGAAACATTGGAATTATTGCGCATATTGATGCTGGTAAGACTACCACCACCGAGCGTATTTTATATTTCACTGGACGTACCTATAAAATTGGTGAAGTACATGATGGTGCTGCCACTATGGATTGGATGGAACAGGAACAGGAACGTGGAATTACCATCGTTTCAGCTGCAACAACCACCTTCTGGACTCCTCACTTTGATGTGCATCTCTCAAAAGAGTCATATCGCTTTAATATTATTGATACTCCTGGTCACGTTGATTTCACTGCTGAAGTGGAGCGTTCTCTCCGTGTTCTTGACGGAGGAGTAACTGTTCTTGACGCAAGTGAAGGTGTACAGTCTCAGTCAGAAACTGTTTGGAGACAAGCAGATAAGTATAATGTGCCTCGTATCGTTTTTGTAAATAAAATGGATAAATTGGGTGCTGACTTTTTTGCAACAGTGCAAGATGTCATTGATAAATTTGGTGTTAAACCTGCAGTCATGGTACTCCCGATGGGAGCTGAAAATGACTTTAGAGGTGTCATTCAGCTGCTTGAGAGAAAAGCTCTCTACTGGAAAGACAATGCTGCTGATACAGAACCAGAAGTTCGAGAAATTCCTGAAGAATATGCTGCCCGAGCTGAAGAGCTCAGAGCTGAGTTAGTCGAAGCTATTGCTGAAACTGATGATGCCTTACTTGAAAAATTCTTCAGTGGTGAGGAAATTGAGATTGATGTTTTGAAAGCATCTCTTCGTAAAGCTGTGATCGGATATAAATTGGTGCCAATGTATGCCGGTTCTTCACTGAAGAATACAGGTGTGCAACCAATGCTTGATGCCGTTGTTGAGTATCTTCCTTCTCCTGTAGACATCGATCACATTACTGGTGAACATCCAAAAACTGGCGAAGAAGAAACTCGCCAATTAGTTCCAGCAGAAAAAATGAGCGCACTTTCTTTCAAAATTCAAACTGATCCACATGTTGGTAAGTTGACATATACTCGTGTGTACTCTGGTGTGATTAAAGCTGGTAGCTATATTTACAACTCGGTCAGAGGAGAAAAAGAACGTGTTGGTCGTATTCTTTTGATGCATGCTAATGAGCGAGAAGAAATTGAGGAAGCTCGAGCTGGTGAAATTGTTGCACTCGTTGGTCTTAAAGCTACTAAAACTGGTGACACAATTTGTGAACAAGAAAACCCAATTATACTTGAAGGTATCACCTTTGCTGATCCTGTGATTTCGTTAGCAATTGAACCAAAGACAAAGTCAGACCAAGAAAAAATGGGTATGGCGCTTGCAAAGTTTTTAGATGAAGATCCTACCTATAGTATTAAATCGAACCCAGATACTGGACAAACTATTATTGGCGGTATGGGTGAGTTACATTTAGAAATTTTAATTGATCGTATGAAGCGTGAGTTCAAGGTCGATGCAAACATCGGTGCTCCTCAAGTTGCCTATCGTGAAACGATTACTAAAGAAGCCCAAGCTGAAGGTAAGTACATCAAACAAAGTGGTGGGCGTGGACAGTATGGTCACGTGTATATTCGTATTGAACCAACAGAGCGTGGTACTGGATACGAATTTGAAAATGCTATTACTGGCGGTGTTGTTCCGAGAGAGTTCATTAAACCAACAGATAAAGGTATTAGTGAAGCTATGGAGCGTGGTTTCTTAGCTGGATACCCAATGGTTGATGTTAAGGTTACTCTCTATGATGGTTCATACCATGATGTTGACTCAAGTGAAATTGCTTTTAAGATGGCTGGTTCATTGGCTATGAGAAATGCAACAGCTGAAGCAGGTATGGTTCTGCTTGAGCCAGTGATGCAGATGGAAGTAACTACTCCAGAAGAGTATATGGGAGATGTTATCGGTGATCTTGGATCACGTCGAGCACAAATCCAAGGCTCGGTAAACCGAAATAATGTAGTTATTATTAAGGCACTTGCTCCACTTGCAGAAATGCAGGGATATGTGACAATACTTCGAAGTATGAGTAAGGGACGCGCATCATCAGTGATGATTCCAAGTCACTATGAGCCTGTTCCAACAAGTATTACGGAAAAAATTAAAGCGGAGCAAAAAACAGCATAATAGTAGCAGTATTGAATAAAAAGTAGTAGAATAGTAACTCGCTAGTAAGAGTTATATATAAAAAATTAGGAGGAAAAAATATGGCAGATGCAAAAAAATTCGTGCGTGATAAACAGCACGTTAACATCGGAACCATTGGTCACGTTGACCACGGAAAGACAACTCTTTCTGCAGCAATTACAACCACTCTCGCAGCTAATGTCAAGTCAGACATTAACAAGGCTATGGGATATGGTGATATCGATAATGCTCCAGAAGAAGCAGCTCGTGGTGTTACCATTAACATCTCACACTTAGAGTATGAGACTGAGAAACGACACTATGCTCACATTGATGCTCCAGGTCACGCTGACTACATCAAAAACATGATCACTGGTGCAGCTCAAATGGATGGTGCAATTTTAGTTGTAGCCGCTACTGATGGTCCTATGCCTCAGACTCGAGAACACATTCTCTTGGCCAAGCAGGTAGATGTTCCAAAGTTAGTTGTTGCTCTTAACAAATGCGACATGGTTGACGATGAAGAATTGCTCGACCTCGTTGAGATGGAAGTTCGTGAACTTTTGAGCAAGTATGGTTTTGATGGTGATGAAACTCCGGTACATCGCGTCAGTGCTCTTAAAGCTCTTGAAGGTGATAAGGATGAACAGGCAAAGATCATGGAACTCATGAATACTGTTGATACCTATATCCCAGATCCAGTTCGAGAACTTGACAAACCTTTCTTAATGCCGATTGAAGATGTTTTCTCAATCAAGGGCCGTGGCACAGTTGTGACCGGACGTATTGGACAAGGTATTGTTAAAGTTGGTGAGGAAATCGAAATCGTTGGAATTCGAGACACAGTTAAGACAACCGTTACTGGTGTTGAAATGTTCCGAAAAATGCTCGATCAAGGTCAAGCAGGTGATAACGTGGGTATCTTACTTCGCGGTGTTGGTAAAGATGATGTTGAGCGAGGTCAAGTTTTGGCTAAGCCTGGCACAGCTAAACCTCACACTGAATTCGAAGCAAAAGTATACATTCTCACTAAAGAAGAAGGTGGACGTCACAAACCATTCTTTCCTGGATATCGACCTCAGTTCTACATTGGTACTACCGATGTAACTGGTGAAATTCAGTTGGCAGAAGGTGTTGAGATGGTTATGCCTGGTGATAATGCTCAAATGAGTGCAAAATTAATTGTACCAGTTGCTCTTCACGAAGGACTCAGATTTGCTATCAGAGAAGGTGGTCACACCATCGGTGCTGGAGCAATCAGTAAAGTTATAAAATAAGTGAAATTTACTCTCCCATTTCCATTTGGAAATGGGAGGTAAACCCCGCTTTTTGAATCGAAAAGCGGGGTTTACTTCTTGAGAATAGTATTGTATAATTTCGACCTATGGTTAAATCCCATGGAAGAAAATAGAGGTTAGTAAGTAGAAATTCTTTAACAGTATGGTAAAACAAACTACACAAGCTACATATAAGATTAGAGTTAGACTTAAGTCTTACGATCATCGTGTCATCGACACAGCAAGTCGGAAGATACTTGAAACTGCTCTTTCAACAGGTGCCAAGGTAGTTGGTCCAGTTCCATTGCCAACTCACAAGCGTGAGTTCGCAATCCTGGTGTCTCCCCATTCTGATAAAAACGCTCAAGAACACTATCACATTAAAACACACAAGAGATTAATCGATATTGTGAACCCAACAAGTAAAACAATCGATTCACTCATGCATCTTGAATTACCGGCTGGTGTTTCAATTCAGATCAAGATGTAGTGACGGTATAGTATTGGCCTCAAAGTATTGAGGCAGAAAAAGGAGATGCTCTGTTTAAACATCAAGAGAGCCCTAACTTAGTTAGAAAAAGAAGATTATTAGAAATATATTGCTATGTTGACAGATATTTTTGTGACCAAACTCGGAATGACACAAGCCTGGACAAAGAGCGGCAAGCGATTAGCTGTAACTCGAGTCAAGGTCGGTTCTAATGCAATTGTCGGTAAGACTGAAATTAAAGTTCTCGACAAACACTCAACTAAGCGCGACACCCTCCCTTGTACTATCCTCGAAGTAGGTTTTGGTACAAAAAAACTAAAAAACATGAGTAAGCCACTTAAAACTCGATTAGAGAAAGGTGGTTTTTCTAAAGGTGTGCGAACTATCCGCGGTATTCGCGTTTTTGAAAATGCAGAAAATTACAATATTGGTGATACTCTTACCATTGATCAAGTTTTAGAACTTGGTGACATTGTTAATGTTCAAGGCTTTAGTAAAGGTCGTGGATTTGCTGGTGCTGTGAAGCGTTGGGGATTCCATGGTGGTCCAAAGACTCATGGTCAATCTGACCGTCATCGAGCCGTTGGTTCTATTGGTGCTGGTACTACTCCAGGTCGTGTATGGCCAGGAAAAAAGATGCCAGGTCATTATGGTAACGTTGCTAAGACAGTTACTGGTTTAGTTGTGATTCACATTGATGAAAAAACTGGTGAAGTTTGGTTAAGTGGTCCAGTTCCTGGATCAATTATGACTGATCTTAAGATCAGTAAAACCGGTCATAGTAAAAAAATTGAAATTGACAGAGAGGCTTCAAGTCTTCCACAAGAAGTTGTAGAAGCTGAAGCAACCCAAGAAACTACAGAAAGCGAAGCCTAACGTATGAAATTAGCAAGCATAACTTCTACTGGGAAAACTGGTTCTGTGACAGCTCACGATGGTCTGTTTAGTGCAAAAGTTAATGATGTTCTTTTGGCTCAGGCAATTCGTGTCTACATGTCTAACAAACGTCAAGGAACAAGTAAAGTTAAAGGTAGATCAGAAGTCAATCTAACTAAGAGAAAAGTGTATAAGCAAAAAGGTACGGGTAATGCTCGTCACGGTGCTAAAAGTGCTCCAATTTTTGTAGGTGGTGGTGTTGCTCATGGTCCAACCGGACTTGAAAACTGGAGTCGCAACCTTTCTCGTAAGATGAAAGCAAAGGCACTCCTTTCAGCATTAAGTGCACAAGCAGAAAACACTATAATTGTTGACGGATTACACGATCTTTCTGGAAAAACAAAAGAAGCAGTTACTCTTTTAGAGTCAGTCTTAACAACCTCTAGAAAAGTATTAGTTGTTCTAGAAGCTCGAAACGAAAAAGTGGAACGAGCACTCTCTAATATTCAAAATATTTCAACGCTCACTGCTGATCTCATTAATGCCTATCACATTGCCGGAGTCAACAAAGTAATTATGACTTCAGGAGCTGTAAAGGTTCTAGAAGCTCGATTATTACCTGCAGAAGAAGTAGCAGTAAAGGCTCCAGTTAAGAAAGCCGCTACAACTACAAAAAAATCTGCTCCTAAGAAAACTAAGACAGCAAAGAAGAGTGAGTAAGATATGAACGCATATACAATTGTTAAACCAATCATCACTGAAAAGTCACTTTCATTGGCAAATAAGAAAAATACGTATACTTTTCAGGTAAGTCGCAGTGCAAATAAGCATCAAATTAGCGAAGCTATTGAAGAACTGTTCCCAGTAAAAGTTGTTCGAGTTCGCACAGTTACAAATCAACCAGAAGTAAAGAAAACTGGCAAACGACGTTTACTCACTTCTGCTGGAAAAGTCAAAAAGGCTCTCGTCACTCTTAAACCAGGTGATGAAATCAATTTATTTGATATTTCAGAAAGTACCGCAGAGTAAGGATTGAAGAGAAATGTTAATCAAACGAAAACCAACCAGCGCTGCCAGAAGACATCAAGTAGTAATTGATAGAAGTGAACTTCATTCTGGTGCCCCAGAAAAATCACTCTTAGCTTCTGGTCACAAAAAGAGACAAGGCCGAGGATATAAGGGCCGTATTACTGTTCGTCACCGAGGTAGTGGTGTTAAGAAAAAAATGCGTATTATTGATTGGAAGCGAAGTAAATTCGGTATTCCAGCTACAGTTAAGCGTTTAGAGTATGATCCAATGCGCAGTGCTCACTTAGCACTATTGTATTACCCAGATGGTGATAAAGCATACATTATTGCTCCTGAAGGTATTGCTGTAGGAGATATTCTACTCTCGGGAGAAACTGCAGAAGCTAAAGTTGGTAATGCACTTCCTCTTAAAAATATTCCAGTAGGTATGTTCGTTCATAATATTGAGATGAGAGCTGGCAAAGGTGCCCAATTAGCTCGTGGAGCTGGCACATCAGCTGTTATTTCAGCTAAAGAAGGTAAGTATGTTACTATCCAACTACCTTCAAAAGAACTTCGTTTAATTCATGCTGATTGTTTAGCTACTATTGGTGAAGTTGGAAATGCAGAATGGAAGAATCGTAAAATTGGTAAAGCTGGTCGTAAGCGTTTAATGGGAATTAGGCCTACAGTTAGAGGTACTGCTCAACATCCAGGCTCACATCCACATGGTGGTGGTGAAGGTCGTTCGGGAGTTGGTATGAAGTATCCAAAGACTCCATGGGGTAAGCATGCACTTGGTAAGAAGACTCGAGCTAAGAAGCATCGCAGTAACAAATGGATTGTAAGAGATAGAAGAGTTAAATAAAAGTAAAAAGGATTGTTAAAATATATCGATATCGATAGAATCAACAAGAAAAAAATATGTCTAGATCAAGTAATAAAGGACCATTTATTGACCCAAAGCTTTTAAAGAAAGTAATGGCTCAAAAAGCATCAGGTGACAAGACTCCTATTAAAACCTGGAGTAGAGCTTGTACTGTTTCTCCTGATTTTGTTGGTCACACTTTTTTAATTCATCAGGGAAAAAGTTTCATAGAAGTATTTATTTCTGAAGCTATGGTTGGTCACAAACTCGGTGAGTTTGCTCCAACAAGAAACTTTAGAGGACATGGTAAGATCGTTAAACGCGTTCTGGCTAAGACCTAAAGCATTAGAAGAGAAAGTAGAAAAACAATTAGTATGCGTATTACAGCAACTCAGACAAACAGCCGACAAACACCACGAAAAGTGCGTTTGGTAGCTAATGCCGTTAAAGGTATGAAGCTTGAAGACGCAATTAAGCAATTGAGTGTTATTGAAAGAAAATCAACACTAGTGATTCTTAAAGTGGTTAGACAAGCTATTGCAAATGCTACTCATAATCATGGGTACACTTTTGATCAACTAGAGTTAGTCAATATTTTGGTTACTGGTGGTCCAAGCTACAAACGATTCAGAGCAGTGAGCCGAGGTCGTGCACATCGAATCATTAAGCGTACGTGCCATGTCACGGTTGAACTCGAGGCAGGTGCAGAGCCAAAGAAGGAAGAAGCAGCTCCAAAAAAAACTAAAACTACAGCTTCAGAATCAAAAGTAGCTATAGAAAAGAAAACAGAAAAAGTGAGTAAAAAAGCAGCAAGCCCAAAGAAAAGCACTGTCAAAAAGACAGCAACAGCTAAAAAGGCAAGTAAAAAGTAAAATTGGTCAAGTAAAAAGTGGAGATTTGTAGTAAAATACTAGTTTCCGACAGTAACAATAACGGAAAAATATAAGATATGGGACAAAAAGTAAATCCGACTGGCTTTAGATTGGGAAGTACCTTCACCTGGAAATCCCGTTGGTTTGCAGGTAAAGCTGACTACTCAGATAGAGTTGTTGAAGACCACAAGCTGCGCAAGTACCTCAATAGAAAACTTGAGAGTGCAGGACTCGTTCAAATTGATATTGAACGTTCATTAACAGCCATCAAAGTGATCCTCTATGTCTCCCGTCCCGGTGTTGTAATTGGAAAAGGTGGATCAAATCTTGAATTAGTTAAGAAAAAAGTTGAGAGAATTCTCAATGTTTCTAAGTTGAAGAAAGACAAAGTCAAAATTGATTTACGCGTTGAAGAAGTTAAAAAGCCAGATTTAAGTGCTAAGTTGGTTGCAGAGAGAATTGTCAATCAATTGATGAAGCGTTACCCACATCGACGTGCAGTCAAACAAGCACTCGAAAAAGTAATGCAAGCTGGTGCAAAAGGAGTAAAAATTGCTCTTTCTGGAAGAATTGGTGGAGCTGAAATCGGAAGAACCGAAAAGTACTTTGAAGGAAGTGTTCCTACTCAGACTATTCGAGCTAACATTGATTACTTCCAAGTCCCTGCTGCGACTCGCTCGGGGTATGTAGGAATTAAGGTATGGATTAACAAGGGAGAAGTTGTTTAAGAACTTTTTCTTACGGAAACTAAGGTATGTTACAGCCAAAGAAAAGCAAATACAGAAAAGAGTTTAGAGGTAAACGTCGAGGCGTAGCTTCACGAGGAACTGAAGTGGCTTTTGGTGACTATGGTTTAAAGGCAACGACTTCAGGATGGGTTGATTCTCGACAGATCGAAGCAGCTCGTAAAAAAATTACCTTTATGACAAAAAGAAGTGGAAAGTATTGGATTAGAGTATTTCCACACAAGCCGATTACAGGAAAACCAGTTGGAGTAAAAATGGGTTCAGGAAAGGGTGCTGTGCATTCACATGTAGCAGTTGTAAGACCAGGAATGGTTCTTTTCGAACTCGGTGGTGTGAGCGAAGAAGTGGCACGAGAAGCATTTCGAAAAGCAGCTCATAAGTTGTCAGTACAAACCACGGTTATAAAGAAATAGTACTATGAAACAGAATGATATTAGAGCACTACATGATAAGACAGTTGCTGAGTTGCAAGCCCAGCTCACTGATCTTACTAAAGAATTAGCTCGAGCTCGGCTCGAGAAAAAAGCTGGCCGAAGAGCTAACACACATATTGTATTAATTGCAGATGATGTGGCTCGTATCAAAACTATACTAAGAAAAAAAGAACTCGAAACTGCGTAAGAGAGGTATATATACAATGAAAAGTACACAAGGAATAGTTACATCAGTCAAAACTGAGAAGACTGCACAAGTTAGTGTAGAGCGTATGTGGCAACACCCACTCTATGGTAAATCTGTACGTAGTAACAAAACCTATGCCTGTCACTATGAGGGTATTGAGATAGCTGAAGGTGATACTGTAGAGATTGTTGGCTGTGTGCCAATCAGTAAAACCAAACGATTTAAAATTATTGCGAAAGTACAGAAGTAGGAGCCATCATGATTCAACTGAGAAGTGTGTTACAAGTTGCTGATAATAGTGGTGCCAAAAGACTTCGCGTCATTCAGGTCCACGGTGGATCACGACGAAGATTTGGATACGTTGGTGATATCGTTGCTGCTTCAGTTATTCAAGCTGATGCCAATGGTACTGTCAAAAAAGGAGAAAAGGTAAAAGCAGTTATTGTTAGAACTCGAAAAGAGACTCGTCGTCCAACTGGAGAGTATGTCCGTTTCGATGACAATGCAGCAGTTATAATTGAGTCGAGAAAAAGTAATGCGCCTATTGGCACTCGTGTCTTCGGACCTATTGCTCGCGAGATTAAAGATAAAGGTTTTAGTAAAATTGCTAGTTTAGCACCTGAAGTCTTATAAACGGAATTATTGATTATGAAATTTAAAGTCGGCGACAAAGTCAAAGTAACCAGCGGAAAAGATAATGGAAAAGTTAGTACGATCGTACGAGTTATTCCTAAAAAAGATACCGTTGTGGTTGAAGGTGCTAACATGTATGTAAAGCACATTCGTCCTCAAGGTGGTCGAGCTGGTGACAAGATTAGTGTTGAACGTCCACTTTCAACTGCTAAAGTTGCAGTTGTGAATGATAAAGGCAGCGTAGATAGAGTTGGTTACAAGGTAGCTAAAGATGGTTCTAAGACTCGTGTCTTTAAGAAAACTGGGACAATAATTCCAGAACCAAAAACAGAAGCTAAGAAATAAGAGATTGATATGTCAAATTTGAAAGCATTCTACCAAGCAGAAATTCTACCAAAACTTACCAAAGAGTTTAAGATAGATAATGCATTTGCAGCTCCTAAGCTTCAAAAAATTGTATTAAATATTGGTGTCTCTGATCCTCAAGATCCTAGAGCTCGAAAACAGGTAATCGAAAACATTGTAACTCAGTTTGAAATTATTTCTGGACAAAAACCTCAAGTAACTTTGGCAACAAAGTCAATTGCAGGCTTTAAGTTACGAGAAGGTGACCCAATGGGAGTTATGGTAACTCTTAGAGGAGCTAGAATGTGGGACTTTTTAACAAAGTTAATTACCATTGCACTCCCACGTGTAAAAGATTTTAGAGGCGTTTCTCGAGTTGCATTTGATGGACAAGGGAACTACAATCTTGGTTTGGAAGAACAGATAATCTTCCCAGAGATTAATTACGATACCATTGAGCGAATTAGAAGTTTGCAGGTTAATTTTGTAACCTCAACAAAAGTCGATGAACAGGCATTCAGATTATTTGAATTACTCGGAATGCCATTCGAAAAAGAAGAAAGTAAGTAAAGGAATTGCTACATGGCAAAAAAATCGAAGATTGCAAAATCTAAGAAGTTACTAGCAAAGCGGAACGCCTACGAGGCAGCTGGTGTTAGGAAAGAAAACAAGTTTTCAACACGAGGTGTCAACCGTTGTAAGGTGACCGGTCGTCCAAAGGCGTTTATGCGTTTCTTTGGTTTGAGCCGTCTTACCTTTAGAGAATTAGCATTAAAAGGGGAATTACCTGGAGTAGTTAAATCCAGTAAGTAAAGTGAGTTATGACTGATCCAATAGCAGATTTTATCATCAGAATCAAGAACGCTCACATGGCACGTAAAACTGTCGTTGAGGCTCCGTTCTCTAGAATGAAGAAGTCCATTGCTGACATCTTAGTCAGTGAAGGGTATATCTCTTCATTCGAGGTTAAAGAAGAAAAACCATTTAATAAGTTAGTAGTTACTCTTAAGTATATTGGTAGACAACCAGCTATTAATGATGTGAAACGGCTTTCAAAGCCAGGTCGTAGAGTCTACTCTCCAGCCGGAACAGTTCCAAAGACTTTAGGTGGCTATGGACTAACTATTATTTCGACAAGTAAGGGCGTGATGACAGACACTGACGCTCGTAAAGCAAATGTCGGTGGTGAATTACTCTGTCAAGTTTGGTAAAAGCAATAGAAAAAAAGTATGTCAAGAATCGGAAGAACACCAGTTGAAGTACCACAAGGAGTTACTGTTACAGTAACTGGTAAAACTGTGGTCATTAAAGGCAGTAAGGGAGAACTCACTGTAGCTATTCCTACAGGCATTGCTGTTGCTGTTGCTGATCAAATTGTTACGGTGACACGTAAAAATGAAGAAAAGCACACAAAATCAGTGCATGGTTTGGTGAGAAGTTTAATTAACAACTCGATTATTGGTGTTACTGAAGGTTATAAGAAGACATTAAAACTAGTCGGAACAGGATATAGAGTTAAAGCTCAAGGAAAAAGTATTCAACTTTCAGTTGGCTATTCTCATCCAGTAGATGTTACTCCACTTGAGGGTGTTGAGCTCAAAGTTGAGGGACAAGACACGATTCAGATTTCTGGTTTTGACAAACAAAAAGTGGGTCAAGTCGCAGCTGAGATTAGAAAAGTCAGACCTCCTGAACCTTATAAAGGTAAGGGAATTCGTTACGAAGATGAAGTGGTACGAAGAAAACAAGGTAAGACTGCTGCTTAGCACTTGAGCACTGAGGAATAAGAGATATGCCAACAATTAAACATACTATAACAGTTCAAGAAAAACGAAGACGAAGAGTTCGAAAGAAGTTACATGGTACTGCAGCTCGTCCAAGAGTTACCATTAAACGTTCGAATAAAAATATTTACATTCAGGCCATTGATGATGCGGCTGGTGTAACAATCGCTTCTGCTAATGATGTAGCAATTCGAAAAGATGCTACACCAGGAACGAAGAAAGAGACAGCTGTTCAAGCAACAGTCGAGTTTGTTAAAGCATTAAAGAAGAAAAAGATTTCTGCTGTTATTTTTGATCGTGGAGAATATAAATACCATGGTCGAGTGAGTAGTGTCGCAGAAACACTAAGAGCAAAAGGTATTGAGGTATAACTTACATGAGAAATAACGCACAACAAGAACCAAAAGAATTTGAAGAGAAAGTTATTCAAATTTCTCGTGTCTCTAAAAAGACCAAGGGTGGAAACAATGTAGGTTTTTCTGTTTTGATGGTCGTTGGTGACAGAAAAGGTCAAGTTGGGGTTGGACTTGGAAAAGCTAAAGATGTTGTTTCTGCTATCAAAAAAGGCATTAAAAAAGCAAAGAAGAAGATGATTACCGTTCCACTCAATGGAACAACCATCCCCTTTGCTATTACTGTTAAAAAAGGTGCTGGTCGAGTTATGTTGAAGCCAGCTCCAAAAGGTTCTGGAGTTATTGCTGGAGGTCCAGTTCGCTCAGTAGTTGAAGCTGCTGGTGTTCGTGATATCTCAAGTAAAATTTTAGGTTCTGAAAACCAATCTTCAAGTGTCTATGCTACTTTCGAAGCCTTAAAACAAATTCAAAGAATTGTAGATCTTAAAGGTATTAAGCTCAAGTCTATTGCTGATGTTGAAGCTGAAGAAGCTCTTAAGAGAAAAGAACTTCAAGAAAAGCATGCAAAACGAACTGAAGTTGTTGAAAGTAAAGCAAAGAAGCCAGCTCAAGCTAAGAAAGCTGCAAAGAAAGTTGCTACACCAAAAGCTCCAGCCAAAGCAGCTCAAAAACCTGTGGCTAAAGAAGAAGCTCCAGCCAAAAAGGCAGTTGCTAAGAAGCCGGCTGCAAAGAAATAAGATAAAGGTCAACATATATGTCATTACTGAGCAAACTTACTAAAATCACAGATAAATCCAAACAACGGATTGGTCGTGGCTATGGTTCTGGAAAAGGTGGACATACTTCTACTCGAGGAATGAAGGGGTATAAATCTCGCCAAGGTAGTAAAGTACCGCTTTGGTTCGAAGGTGGACAGTTGCCACTTATCAAGAGATTACCAATGCTTCGTGGAAAAGGTCGACTTAATGTGGTGAGGCCAACAGCTGAGGTCACTTTGACTGATCTTCAAAACATGAAAGCAGACAGCATTACTTTAGATTCGCTGAAGCTTGAAAAAGTAATTGATGTTAGATTTAAAAAAGCAAAAATTATTGCATCGGGTGAGCTGACTAGAAAAATAACAGTGCAGGGTGTCCTCATTTCAAAAGCAGCACGAGAAGCTGTTGAGAAAAATGGCGGTAGCATTGCTTAAATTTTTATAGTACAGTGTATCTCTGCCAGTGGAGGGCGCAGCAGTAGATGAACAAAATAACAACCTTTTTGAAAAAAGTCGTTTCTAACCCAGAGTTGAAAAAAAAACTCTTATTTACTGCAAGCATTTTCTTCATCTTTCGTCTCCTAGCTCATATTCCAGTTCCTGGTGTCGATGTTAAACAACTAAGCACTCTTTTTGCTGGTAATGAATTCTTGAGTCTCCTCAATATCTTTTCAGGTGGAACCCTTTCAAACTTCTCAGTTATGGCTGTAGGAATTAGCCCGTTTATTACTGCTTCGATTGTATTGCAGCTGGCTGGAATGGTTGTTCCTCAAATCAAAGAGCTTCAGAAAGATGGTGAGGCAGGGAGAGAAAAACTCAATCAATATACTCGGTTTTTATCAGTCCCATTAGCGGTAGCCCAAGGATTATCAGTGTTAGCATTACTACGATCACAGGGTTTATTGCAGGCTTCCGATCCTTTATCAATTATTACCATGATTCTGACACTAGTGGCAGGTGCTATGGTGATCACCTGGTTGGGTGAGCTTATTTCTACCTATGGTATTGGTAATGGTATTTCTATGATTCTTTTGGGTGGAATCTTAAGTCAAGTTCCTCAAAGCTTTAGTCAGATAGCGTACAGTTCAAGTGGTTCTCAGTTTTTCTCTTTGATTTCTTTTGCGTCAGTATTTGTGGCAGTTATTGGTTTAACGGTGTTTATGAATGAGGCGGTGAGAAAAATCCCTATTGAGTATGCGAAGCGAGTTCGTGGTAGTCGTACCTTTGGTGGTCAAAAAAGTCACCTGCCAGTAAAAGTTAATGTAGCTGGTGTGATGCCAATTATCTTTGCTGTTTCTATTATGTTGGTGCCTTCATTTCTGTCTCGTTTTCTTTTAGCTTCAAGTAATCCACAATTGTTATCTATTGGTCAGTTTTTAACCGTTCAGTTTGCCCAAACAGCACCACTTTATATTGTGACTTACTTTACTATTGTATTTGTGTTTGCTTTTGTTTCTGCGATGCTCTTTTTTAATGCCGAAGATATTTCTGACGAACTTAAAAAATCAGGAGCATTTGTGGCTGGTATTAGACCAGGTGCTGCAACAAGAAAATTTTTAGAGTATGTTGTGATCAGAATCACCTTTATTGGAGCTGTCTTCTTGAGTAGTATTGCTATATTGCCAATTGTTGCTCAGATTTTTACCGATGTGGGTTCTTTGGCGGTAAGTGGAACCAGTCTTTTGATTGTTGTATCAGTAATTATTGAAACAGCAAAACAGGCTGAAAGTATGCTCGTAGAGCAAAATTACGATACATATCTCTAGTAATAAATTCGGAGTGGGATCCGAGTAACAAATACATCACATCATGAAACTAGTACTCATCGGCATCCAGGGAGCTGGAAAATCAACTCAAGGTAATTTTTTATCTGAGAAATATAACATTCCTTACTTATCTTCTGGACATATTTTTCGTTCAATGGCTAAAGAAAAAAGTAAGATTGGTCGATGGCTTAAAGAAACCATTAACTCTGGTGCTTTAGTTCCAGATGATAAGACAATGGAGATCATTTTCACCTATTTAGAAAAACCAGAATATGCTAATGGCTATATCCTTGATGGTTTTCCTCGAACTGAAGTTCAAGCAGATGCTTTTAATGGTGGTGTGGATCATGTTATTTTCTTAGATGTTTCGGATAAAGAGGCCCTGTGGAGAATCGCAGGTCGAGTCAGTGATAGAGACGATGAGACAGTGCATGCTATTCGTAAACGTATTGAGCTGTTTCATGAGTTAACAGAACCAGTGGTACATTACTACTCTCGAAAGAAAAAGCTTGTTAAAGTTGATGGTGAAAAAGATATTGATACAGTATTTAAGGATATTGTAAAAGGTATAGAAAAAAACAAGAAGAACTAACTAACGGAATTTTTAAAGGGCTTTTTTGTGTTGGTACAACACAGAGAAGCCCTTTTTACAGATATGGATACACAAAAAATTGATGCAATGAAAGAAGGCGGTAGAGCTTTGGGAAAGGTTAAGGGGCAACTGTACTCTTTTACGAAAGTTGGCACACGCTTCGAAGAGATCGAGGCCGAAGCGCAACGATTAATCAAAGCAGCAGGATACACACCAAGTTTCTCGACAGTTCCAGGGTATGATTGGGCTACTTGCATCATGAAGAATGATGAGATGTGTCATGGTATTCCGCAGAAAAAAAGTGTTGAAGATGGTGATGTACTCACTATTGATGTTGGTTTAATTAACAAGGGGTATCATTTAGATACCACTATGACCTTTGCAGTTGGCAGTATTTCTGAGGAAATAGTTCAATTTCTTGAAAGAGGCCAGCGAATACTCGATGATGCTATTGGTAAGGCTCGTCTTGGTAACAGTGTGTATGATATCAGTTTTGCCATGGAAAAAGGTTTGAAAAAATATAACTATGGCGCAGTATACCAACTAACTGGTCATGGCATTGGTAAAGAACTTCACATGGATCCAGCTGTTCCTTGTGTGACGCAGCGATCTGATAAGAGAAAAAAGCTCGTTGTAGGACAAACACTTGCAATTGAGGTGATGTATACCTCTGGAGATCCTTACTTAGTCGAAGATACCGATGGTTGGACTTATCGCACAGAAGATGGTTCACTTTCGGGCATGTTCGAAGAAACAGTCCTCATTACAAAGTCAGGTCCTCAGGTGATGACTAAAACGGTTTAATCTGGTATAATAACCTTCTGTTTGGAAACATTTTCGAACAAAAAGAAACATTATGGGAAAAGTTCAAGATCACAAACGTGCTGCAAAAGCACGAAGACAGGTTGATTCAACCTCAACAAAGTCTGCTACTACCGACCGCTTTGAAATAGAAGGGGTTGTCGAAGAGTGCCTGCCAAATACAATGTTTCGTGTTAAAGTTACTGACTCGGTAGTTACTCCAATAGTCGGCAAAGTACTCTTGGGGACACTGGTCGGAAAAATGAGATTATTTAGAATTCGAGTCCTGCCTGGTGATTATATTAAGGGATATGTCTCTAAATATGACCTCAAAAAGTGTAAAATCACCTATAGATCGGTAAAAAGTAATACGCAGTCAAATTAATACTTTTCAATTTCGTATTTTTGAGGTATAGTTCAAGCCTGACAAAAAAAGAAAAGAAGTCACTATGAAAGTTAAATCATCAGTAAGAAAAAGATGTCTTCATTGCAAGATCATAAAGCGCAAGGGAGTTGTGCGAGTGATTTGCATTGACCCTAATCATAAAGTAAGACAAGGATAAGTACAAAGGATTCAAACTATGCCACGTATCGTTGGTGTTGATATACCAGAAGAGAAAAAAATTTATTACTCACTTCAATCAATTTATGGGGTGGGAACTAAGGTAGCTGGAGATATTTTGGAGATTGCCAATGTTGATCCTGATAAACGTGCTAGAGATCTAACTGCAGATGAAGTGAATAGAATTCAACGTGCCCTTGATGGTCGCATGCTTGAAGGTGACCTTCGCAGAGATATCAATGACACCATCGATCGTTTCAAACGTATTCGATGTTACCGAGGTATTCGTCACATTATGAAGTTGCCAGTGCGAGGTCAAAGAACTCGTACTAACTCTCGTAATGCTAGAGGTGGTTCAAAGAGACGTACTGTTGGTTCTATGACGAAAGAAATGGCAGCTAAGTTAGAAGCATCAAAGAAAAGTAAGTAAAACTCATCATGGCTAAAATAAGACAAACAAAAAATAAAGTAGTAAAAAAGAAGAACACACGAGTAGTGCAAAAAGGCCGGTTATACGTAACTGCTACCTTCAACACTACCCTGGTTAGTGTTACTGACGAACAAGGTAACGTAATCTGTTGGTCAACAGCTGGTGAAGCTGGATTTTCTGGTTCAAGAAAATCAACTCCCTATGCTGCTACTATTACTGTTGAAAATGCTATCAATAAAGCTCGCGCTTTTAGCATGAGCAGTATGGATGTTTTTATTAAAGGACCTGGCCCAGGACGAGATGTGGCTTTGAGAGTTCTAAAAGCTCAAGGAATGCGTGTTGGTATGATTGCTGACATGACCCCTGATCCACACAATGGTACTCGCCCAAGAAAAGCAAAGCACAATAAATAGGAATACTCATTATGGCACGATATACAGGACCCGTTAACAAACTTGCTCGAAAAATTGGTGAAGACCTTGGTTTAAAATCAAATGCACTCAAAGTTGCTCGTCGACTCAGCATTCGTCCAGGACAGCATGGAGCTAAAAATCGCAGAAAACTTTCTGATTTTGGTGTACAGCTTAAAGAAAAACAGAAACTCAAGTACATATACGGTATTTTAGAGAAGCAGTTACGCAGAGTATATGCAGATGCTTCAAAAAATCCAACCGCTACTGGTGCAGCTTTGCTCAGTTTACTTGAAAGAAGACTTGATAATGTAGTGTATCGATTAGGATGGGCTAATACCCGAGCAGGAGCACGTCAATTAGTGTCTCATGGACATTTGAGAGTAAACGGTAAGAAAATGGATGTTCCATCTTACAGAGTCCAAGTTCAGGATATTATTTCACTCACAAACAGAGGAATGAAAATCCCAGCAGTTTCAGAAGCTATCAAAGCTGACAGTGCTGAAGCTCCAGTCTGGTTATCAAGCAAGAGTGGTGTTGGTAAGGTTGCTCGTTTACCAGAGAGAGCTGATGTCGCTGAAACCATTGAAGAGCAATTAATCGTTGAGTATTACTCACGATAATAAGGAAAATGTAATAGTAAGTAGTAAAAAAAGTACCTAGTACACAGATTCCTCCAACGAGAGGGAGAAGAAACAAAGGAGCACACATATGAATACAGATATCACTGTCAACCCAGCAATGAGCCCAACATTTCAGATCACTGAGATGCAGGAGTCCCCAACAAGAGCCATGGTTACCATGAATCCTCTAGAACAAGGATACGGTCATACTGTTGGAAACGCACTTCGTAGAGTCTTATTAACTTCACTTCCAGGTTCAGCAATTTCAAAAATGCGCGTTGAAGGTGCAGATCACCTTTACAGCACCGTTGAGGGCATGACCGAAGACATTCTTCAGTTATCTTTGAACTTGAAGCAAGTGAGAGTTAAATCTACCGTTGAAGGTGCAGCCACCATGAGAATTTCAGCTGTTGGGCCAACTGTGGTAACTGCTGCAGATATTGAACCAGAAGCCGGACTTGAAGTCATTAATAAAGATCAAGTTATTGCTACATTAGCTGCAAAAAAGAAACTCGATGTTGAGCTAACAGTAGAATCAGGCTTAGGATATGTTGTTGCTGATGAGAAAAAAGCTGATGCTATTGGAGATATCATTCTTGATGCACTTTTTAGTCCAGTTATTAAAGTTTCTTACAAGGTTGAACAAACTCGTGTTGGACGAAGAACTGACTTTGATAAATTAGTTCTTTTTATTGAAACTGATGGTAGTATTACTCCTCTCGAAGCAGTACAGCATGCAGCTCGTATTTTAGCTCGACAATTCACTCAAATTTTTGAGCCAGTAGTTGTTGAGAAAAAAGAAGAAGTTGAAGCTCTCTCTCCAGAAGAGAAAGAAGTACTTCGCTTAACTGTTGAAGAACTTGATTTGCCAACTCGTATTGCAAATGCCCTCAGAAAAGGTGGCTTTGAAACTGTGGGAGACCTCGTTGGAGTTCCTCAGATAACTATTTCAAAAGTCAAAAATCTTGGAGGCAAGAGTGTTGGTGTCATTAATGAGGCACTGGAAAAGAAGGGAGTCAGTTTAGGCGAGTAATTGACTCGATAGATATTGACTAAGGGATTATGAGACATAGAATTAAAGGTAAAAAGCTAAACAGAGATACTAACCATCGTAAGATGTTGCTTAGAAATTTAGTACGATCTCTGGTTGAGGTTGGTGAAATTACCACCACCGAAGCAAAAGCTAAAGAAACAAAGCGATTGGCTGATAAGTACATTGGAAAAGCTAAGGCTGACACAGTGGCAACTCGCCGAGTGCTTCACAGTTTCTTTGGAAAACGTGACGTTGTAAATACTTTAGTTGAGCGTGTAGCCCCACTTTTTGGAGATAGAGCTTCTGGCTTTACTACTCTTAAGAAGGCTGGAACTCGCCGTGGTGATAATACTGGCCTAGTTACATTAGCACTCGTGAAGAAACCAGAAGGTGTTGGTACTTTGAAAAAAGTGGCAGCAGCAGTCGTTGCAAAAAAAACAGCAACTAAAGTTGAAAAGACAGTTGCTAAGAAAGCTCCAGTCAAAAAGACTACTGCTAAAAAGACAGCTAAGAAAGAAACGAAGTAAAGAAATAACACATCATGCAAAAAACATACATGCAAAAAACCAGTGATGTGAAGCGAGAATGGCATTTAGTTGATGCTCAAGATAAAATTCTTGGTCGACTTGCTACTGATATTGCTCAGAAACTCATTGGTAAACATAAAAAAGACTACACACCACACATTGATTCAGGTGATTTTGTAGTAGTACTCAATGCAGCTCAGATTGCCGTTACCGGTAAAAAAGAAGAACAGAAGAAGTACTATCGTCACTCTGGGTTTCCTGGTGGTTTGAAAGTACGTACTCTTGGTGAACTTCGTGAAACATTCCCAGAGAGAATTATTGAGAAAGCAGTGAAGAATATGCTTCCAAAAAACAAGTTGCAGAGCCCACGTATGGCTCGACTCAAAGTGTTTGCTGGAGCAGAACATCCTCATCAAACTCACTTTAAGAAGTAAGAGAGATTATCTATATGGCATTAAAGTTAAGCAAAAAAAATACTAAAGTTAAAAAAATCGTCAAAAAGCGTAAAGCAACTCGAGTGCGAAAATCAGCCACTGCAATGGTGCTTGATTCTTCAGTTGTTATGCCAACAGGCAAGTACGTTGAGGCAGTCGGTCGAAGAAAAGTAGCTACTGCTCGTGTGCGTATTTACGAAGATGGCGGTGACTTTGTCGTTAATGGTAAAGTTGCTGGTAAGTATTTCAGTACTGTTGCTAATGCACAGGCTCGATACATTGTTCCATTCGAATTAACTGGCACCAGAGGAAAATTTGGTGTTAGTGTGCTCGTTAATGGTTCAGGACCTGCAGCTCAACTTGGAGCTATGATTCATGGTATTGCTCGAGCTTTGGTTTCATACGACCCAGCTTTTAAAGCGTTACTGAAACCTTCTGGATTACTGACTCGAGATGACAGAATGAAAGAAACCCGTAAAATTGGTATGGGTGGTAAAGCTCGCAGAAAACGACAATCTCCAAAGCGTTAGACGCAAGAGATTTTTACACAAGAAATTTGGAATTGGCCTCGAGAAAACTCGGGGCCAATTTTTTGTTCCATTTAGTTTGACTAAAGACTATTTTTGTCCTATAATACGCATTACTTTCTAATCTTTCGAAATGAAGGAGGTGAGAGTTTTCTATTTAAAAACTTAATCTACATTTTTCATGGAGGAAAAATAATGAAATGGCTTTTACTTTTGTCTGCTTTTGCACTTTTGTTTTTAAGTGCGTGTGCACCGCCTCAGAATGAGTGTATTGTAGCAGCTGCCACTCAGCCAGTTGTTGTGGAGGACGGCAGAACTGAAATAGAATTGTTTCTTCCTGGCAGCTTGATCATTGAGGAATTTGAGACAGACGACACAGATCCTGACATGGAGCAGTTTGTCTTCACGAATACATCTGGTATTCGTGTTCTCATTGTCATTGTTGAGAGACCACTGAGTACTGGAATGTTTGGAGAACAGACCCTAGAATCCCACTTGATAAATTCAGGCGACTCATTTTCAGGGGTTTTTGATTCAAGCAGAGTTGGTGTGTATGTATACCATGCAAGTACCAGCAGCGGAGGAGCTCTAGCTGGTTTTGCCCGATTTGATAGGTAATTAAGTTTTTGTGTATAAGGGAGCTGCAGGCTCCCTTATTTTTTTATATACTCTCAACTACTCGCACTTTGATACTTCTTAAGACTCCAGTGCCACAGTTTGAGCGAACCTAAAAAGAAAACAATTCCAAAGAGACAGCTAAACATAATAACAGCAGGACTCGAAACTCCAAGTAGCGTTTCAGCTGGTATAGTCATCATAATGCCGACTGGAACTACAAAGTAGAGAATTGATCGTAGTGGTTGGATGTAGACGGAAACAGGGAACTGAGCCATCCGTGAAAGGTCTCGATAGAGCCAAATGACACCGTCAACTTCAGTCGTTAAGATGCCAACAACGAGGACGAGAATATGGAGCGCGGTGGCTAGCAGAAGACTATTACTGAGCAACACAAGGAACAGCAGACTCGATTGAAGCGTGATAGTCAATGATAATTGGGTAAGGATCCAAATACTCAAGGCTGTAGAAGGAATCAAAAACACAGCATCATTAATATCAGGTTTACCAGTTAATGCTCTAAAAAGAGGACTGATTGGTTTTATCAGCATGGAATCAAAATCTCCGGTACGAACCAAGTGACTAAATAAATAAACTCCCCGATAGAGAATTTGGGCAAAAGTGTCTACAAACTGATACACGAGAAAAAAAACTACCATCTGATCACTGGTGTAGTCACCAATAGTTTTGACTGTGCTTCGTAGAATCCATAAAAATAGTAACATGAAAAGTAAACGAATCGACTTACTAATGAGAAACAGAATGTTTGAGCCCCGGTTAATAAAGGTTTCCTGAAGGGCATTGGTGGCAATGGTTTTCCAGACTTTCCAGTAAGTGTGATACTGCATATTATCTTCCAGCTGCGTCGTAATCACGCAGACCCTTTTTCCATATTGTGCGAGCAGCCAAGCCAAGAATGCCAATCCAGAAAAGGAGCGTGTAAGAATGTCTGACTACCTCGTCGGGAGAGAGCTTTTCGAGAAATAATTGAGTTTGAACAAACGAAAGGTAGGGCAGCGGAGTTGCATACATAACTTTTTGAAAGAGTTGTGGCAAAACATCAAGTGGAAAGAGTTGCCCAGCCGCAAACTGCATCAGGGTATAAAACAAAAATCGAGGTCCCCAAGTTTCTGGACTCCAAAAGCCAAGGCTGCCAAATAACAACGAAATACAAAAGTTGAGGATAACAGCACCAAGTGCCCAAAGTACAAAAATGACGAGAGTAGAGCTGGATGGCACCAAGAGCTCTGGTTTAAAAAGTAAAAAGAGGGCAATAAACTCAAAGACCATGGCTGAGATATTTTTTAGTTTGTCAGCTAATTCTTGCATGGCTAAGTAGGCAGTCAGTGAAATTGGCTTGAGCAGTTGGTTGCTAATAGCACCGGTATACACATCTTGAGCGAGGCCCTGAATTGCAGTGGCCATGACCAAGTTTTGGAGGATAGAGATCAAAAAAATATAACTGATCATATCCGCTTGGGCGTAGCCAAAGTGAGCAGCTCCGGAACTAGAACTTTGGTAAATCGTGACCCAGATAGTCAGTGACATCAGGGCAGCTAGAAAACGGCGCACGCGCCACATAAAGACAGACATTCGGTACACGAGGCCGTCTTGCCAACACATTTTTAGAAGTACGACGTATTTGATAAGGTTCAGCATAGTTTGAGAAATTATTTTTTAGCTGATTTTTGCTGTTGTTTCGAAAAGACTTCACGAATAATAGCTTCGATGGGAGGCTCTTCGATAGTGACATCGACAACAGGAAACTTTGCGAGGAGCTTTGAGGCTACGGCCGTTGCCTTTTTTCGAGGTACAAGGAGCGTGGCGGTGTAGAGCAAGTTCGCGTCAGAGTGTTCTTTTAAGGTGCCAAACTCAGTTAACTCTTTTTTGCTGATTGGTTTTGAGAAAGTAAGTGACAGAATTTTGTTGCGTGCATAGGTATCAATAATATCTTGTAACTTGCCATCAAAGACTTTTTTGCCGTGATCAATAACAATGGCTCTCTCGCAGAGTTCTTTGACATCGTCCATGTAGTGACTGGTTAAAATAATGGTAGCTCCAAACTCTTTGTTGTAGGCTTTGATAAAGTCTCTAAGGGTTTTTTGCATGACCACATCAAGGCCAATAGTTGGCTCGTCTAGGAAAAGCACTTTCGGATTGTGAAGCAAAGCAGCGATAAGTTCGCACTTCATTCTTTGTCCGAGGGACAGTTTACGAACTTGGATTTGAATGATGTCTTCGACATCAAGCAACTTCACGAGTTTTGAGAGTGTCTTCTCGAACTGGGCATCCGGAATCTCGTAAATTGCTTTGTTGAGGTAAAACGTTTCCACGGCAGGTAGATCCCACCAGAGTTGATTTTTTTGGCCCATCACTAATGAGAATTGCTTTTGAAATACTGGTTTTCGTTCCCAAGGATTGTACCCTAGAACTTCGGTTTCTCCGCTGGTAGGGAAGAGTAGCCCAGAAAGCATTTTGAGAGTGGTGGTCTTTCCAGCTCCATTCATACCGATAAAGCCGACAATCTCGCCTTCGGCAATTTCAAAAGAAATATCATCAACGGCTTTGACTGTTTCGTATTCTCGGTGCCACAATGACTGGATGGAGCCCCAGAGCCCCGGTTGTTTTTTGTAGACCTTAAAGTGTTTTTTTAAGTTGGTAACAGAAATAGTTGATGACATACGTTTTTTTCTTTGTACTAGCTTTATACAGTATAGCGCACTACCCGCCAACACTCGAATACTTGGTAATAGAAACTTTGAAGAAAAAGTAGCTGATAAGTGCGAAGACAAAAGTAAAGACTGCAAAGTAGATACATAAAAAGATTGGAGTCCGGCCTAAGAGCACTTCACTTGGCAGAGAGGTAACCAAAGCTACAGGGAAGATGAAGCTTACTGTTAGTGAGGTAATGCCGGTGTAGACTTGGCGCGGGATTTGATAGATTCTTCTAAAGCCGGGCATGATATCGTTGATATTTTGCAGTTTTTCTCTATTCTGGATGGTTCCTACTGGCCACCATCTCACTCTGGGTAGAAAAACTGCAAAATATCAACG
>CAJQIG010000003.1 GCA_905478415.1 uncultured Patescibacteria group bacterium | reverse complement strand
ACGTGTACTACTATTTTCTCCATGCTTTGATTCCACAGATCTGCTGTGAATCCTTATAGTTGTTGGTAGCGAATAAATGGTTTGAACTGTCCAAACCAATCAAGATTCTTCAATGAATCCTAGGCGTCTGTGCCTTGTCGCTGGTGTGTTGTACAATAGAGGGTGCTTAAGTAATCTCATTACCGTGCCTTCCTCAGGCAGCTTGCGAATTCCATGGACTGAATCCATAATTATTTTCTTTAACAAGCTGGCGAATATCAGCTAGGTCTGCAACTTGTGTAGCCTGCTTCTGTGATATTCTTTCTGGCAAGACCATAAATTTCCTGCAAATCCTTAAATGATCAACAGGTAGCAATCCCTTCGTCAGGACATCTGCTATCTGGTCTTTCGTGTTGACATAAGCTGGTTCAATACATCCTTGCTCATACAGACTTCTGATATGATGGTGTTTGATTGTTATATGCTTTGCCAGTTTTGTCATCTCACGCTTCTTGGTGATTCGGATTGATCCTTCATTATCACCAAAGCACATCAAGGGTGGTGGATGTTTCTCAAATTCATTTGAGTTTGCCATATCACTCTCCTCCTTGATTGTAAACTTTGACGCGCCTTCTAGTCCATAAGAAACCTTTCCACTGACTGCGTCGCGGAAGAAATCTACTAGCTCAGAGTAGGCCATGCATTCTTTAGCTCCATTGCTAAGGCATACGTACTCAGCTTGGACTGTGCTTGTCATCACAGACGATTCTCCCAGAGTTACCCCGAGTTCTTTCATCTGAGCCTTGTATTCATATGATTTCTGATGGACTGGTCCGCCATTCATCATGAGTATTTGCCCCATCGTTGACCATCCATGGTCCTTCTCATCGGCATATGAACTATCTGTATTAGCGTACAGACTCCCTGTTTCAAACAATGTATCCATTGTGTCTTGGGTGGCTTGTGTATCTGAGTTGAAATGATTTATACCAAACGAAATTCCTCCATCTGGATATTCCTTCAAATACCGTAGCAATCTCTTTGCTGCTGCAACCATCTTTGGTCCAGGATTGATCATCCACTTGCATAACTTGCTTATGGTAAAGTTGCAATCTGGCCTCGTGCGTAAATATATTGCGCTTCCACAGAATTCTCTATACGGGAAGTCTGAAACCCAGCCTTCTTCAGCTTGGTCAGCTTCTGTTAAATCTGTGCCTGATTCCCATGGTGACAGAGCTGGTCTGCCTTCCACTGGGTATCTTTCCAACATCTCTTTGATGTATCGTGTTTGATGCATTATACAGTATGGTTTGTCTTCCTCCATTCCGAAGTCAAGTTCAAAACCCAGAAAATCTTTTGGCCATCCGAAGTCAGTCATCTGATATACCGATTCCAAGAATTTCCCTGTTGCATCTGTCGCATATGTCTCAGCTGATGCTATGAGGATATCATCCACATACACCAACATATACGTCCAAGATCCTCGTCTGGCTCTCTTGCCTTCCGAATTGATCTTCCATTTTGACTCATCGTCATCTTCAGGATCTTCTACCCACTTTTTAAACAGGCAAGCGTCTAGTTCGCATCTGATCCAGCCATCTTTTACAAGATTCTTCAGCAAATTTAGGTACCACGCTCTAGGGCTTTGTTTCAGTCCATACAGTGCTCGCAGTAGTCTTGCTGCTTTTGTTTTCCCATGTATGCCTCGTGGACACCACATGTATACTTCCTCTTCGAGTGAAGCGTTGGTGAAAGCTGAGCCGACATCCATTTGTTTGAGTTGCCACTTGCATTTCACTGCCAGACTTAATAGAACCTTGAGAGTGTCTTCCCTACAGGTTGGAGCGAATGTTTCATTGTAATCAATACCTTTTTGTTGCATTGATCCATCAACGCATCCACGTGCCTTGTACACTGTGTACTTTCCATTGTCGTCTCTTTTGAGTTTGAACACCCAGACATGTCTCAGGATGGGAATCTTTGCTTTTCTAAGCTCTTCCAATTTCTCATCTGAGATCCATTCGAAAGTGCAGTTGTCTTCAGATTTCTGATGTTCTTTTCGAACCGCTTCATACCAGTGCTCTTTGACTCCTTGGTCGCTGATATACTGTATGTCATGAAATCCTTTTGGAACAACTGGTACCTCATTGATGCCATTGTCCACTGTCATTACTGCCTTTCCTGTGTCTTCTCTGAAGGCCACAGAACATTCAATTTCATCTTTGTTCTTTGAACAGTCTACGATTGATTGAATTCCATTGTTGAAGATATCTTCTTTTGATTCTTCATCAGATTCGTCTGATTTCTTTGAGTCTCTTTTGACTCTTTTGGCACAGAATAATCTTCTCAGAGCTCTAGTTTCATTCTTTCTCTCTGGTTCAATATATTCCAGCTGTTGCTGAATATGTTCGACTAACATTTTCTTGCCATTGATTTCAACTGTCCTCTCACTGCTTGTATGCTGCCCATAACCATTCCCAAGCTGAGATGACAGGTTAGACGACTTAATCCTTTTCAGATTCTCATCGTCATGCAGGACTTTAGCATTGCTTGCCTTGCCTTTGAATTGGATTGTTACTTCTCCTGGAAGTATCTTGCTTATTTTTCCAATCAATTTTCCCTTCTTTGGGACTACGAAAGTGACTTTGTCATTCTTTCTCCAGTTGTTTTTATGGAGTATCGACTTGATTTCTCCCAACCCTACATCGTGTTCTGAGAATGTTCCATCCTCTTTATAAAACACTTTTGCCATTTGACCTTCAATTTTGGTCACAATACCATTGTACCAGCCTGCAGCGTCTCCCACAGACTTGGTGTGGAAATACACTTGTACTTCCTTGTCGACTTTTATCTTGCTCATGTCAGTGGAGGTTATTTCTCTTTCTCTCTCACTGCGCTCAACATCAGTCAGTGGTATCATTGGTGCTTCTTCAGCATCCTTTGGTATGTCTAAGTGTTTCAGGTGGTTTTCAAAACTCATTCCTGTGTCCAGCTCTGTTGCTGTCACTGACTTTTGAATAGCTTCTTTGTGTAGACGCTTTGTCTTTTCTTCTTCCACAAAGTCCAACCACGACTTGCCGAATACAAAGTGCTTCTGTTGCATCTTTGCTCGCTGCACTCTTAGACTGTTTAGGCTTAGAACAATC
>CAJQIG010000002.1 GCA_905478415.1 uncultured Patescibacteria group bacterium | reverse complement strand
AAGAAGCTACCGCCACACTTTCTGGCTCACTTGCATCTCCTTCAGCTAAGGTTGACCAAGAAATTAAGGAAAAAATTGATAAAGATATTACCGAAAGTAAGGGTGAACAAACAAATAAACTAGTTGCCTACATGGACCAAAACCCACCAGCAGAACTGAGTTGGAACAACTTTGTACAACACGCCATGCGCCGAGCAGTGAGTGAGGGAGTACAACCAAACGTTTTAGTGCTCTTACTACTATTCCCACTCGTCGTGACTATGATTGCAGCCTCTCGGCATATTGTCGGACTCAGGGGCTTTGGTGTGTACATTCCTGCAGTGCTTTCTATTGGTCTAGCCTCTACAGGTGTAGTCGAAGGCTTATTACTCTTTTTAGCCATTGCCGCTACTGCAGTGGTTGCAAAACGAATTGTTAAGAAAACACACCTCGCCTATTTGCCAAGAACAGCCTTGATGCTCTGGACTGTCTCACTCGGTATCTTTGGCCTCATGTTGATCGCACCATTTATCAACTTAGTAAGTTTGATGAGTATCAGTATTTTCCCTATTTTGATTTTGGTTCTCCTGGCTGAAAACTTTCTTGATGCTCAGGCCCGAACAAAACAATCTGAAGCTTTAGTACTCACACTCGAAACACTCGGCCTAGCCGTTATTGCTAGTTTCTTTTTGCGCTGGGAAATACTCCAAATTTTTGCTGTCTCAGAGCCAGAACTTTTGATTGTTTCAGTTGCATTTTTAAATGCTTTAATCGGAAAATTTGTGGGACTAAGAATTAGTGAACGACTTAGATTTAGATCAATAATAGAAGAATAGAGGTACCTCTCCATGTCAGTCAGTCCTTCACATATCCTTGGCATGAATGCTCGGTATAAATATACCAGGTACAACTCTGCAAAAAGTAAAAGTTATGGTTTTTCAAAGCTCAAAACTAAGGAGCTATTGACCACCTTTAATATTCCAACAGCCCAGGTTTATCACATTTTCACGTCACTTCAAAACCTTGACGATGTAAATTGGGAAGTTATTCCTGCACCTTTCGTCATAAAGCCAGCCAGTGGCAGCGCTGGAAAAGGCATTATTGTCATTACCCATAAAACCACCGATAAATCAGAGTGGATCACCTCTGATGGCGAAATCCTCACCCAAGAAGATATTACCTTACATATTAGTAATATCCTTGATGGTGAATTTAGTACTTGGGGTTCTTCACACAGGGCTATCATCGAAGAAATGATTCCACCCCACCCAGCGTTCACTAAGTATACCTACAAAGGTACTCCTGATATTCGGGTGATTGTGTTTAACTCAGTTCCAGTCATGGCTATGGCAAGAATTCCAACCAAAGAATCTCGTGGGAGAGCAAACTTAGATAAAGGAGCTATTGCTCTTGGTATCGACTTAGCCTCTGGAATTACCACCTATGGACTCTATGGGAAAAATCAGCATATTACACACTTTCCTCATAATAAGAAAAAAGTAAATGGAATCATGATCCCACAGTGGGATAAACTGCTTGAGACAGCGGTTGAAGCTGCCAACGCTGCCGGATACATATTTATGGGAGCTGACCTTTTTATTCACCCAGAAAAGGGTCCCATGATTGTTGAACTTAATGGGTTCCCTGGACTTTCCATTCAACTTGCAAACCGGGCTGGATTAAAGCGAAGACTTGAAAGAGTAGAGGGACTCGATGTACGTGATGCCAAACATGGTGTCAAAATTGCCCGAGCTCTTTTTGCAGAAAACTTCAGCGATAAAATTAAGGCTGAAAGTGGACTCCAAATCATCCCAACCAATCCAACCATTACTGTGTTTGGTGATTCAAAACAAAAAGAAACCGTCCTTGGCCTCGTTAATACGGGTCGAAGTCGCTCTGCCATCAGCATGGATTTGGCCGAAGAACTTGGACTACTCGATTTCGATGACCTTTTGTGGCAACAAAAAGAAGTTGAAGGAAAAGTGCCGGTCGTAGAAGTACCCTTCTCAATCAAAGGTAAAAAAATGAAAACTGCCATGGTCGCCACCAAACGTCTCAATCGACTAAAACATAAAGTCGAACTTGGTCGCCGAGACACACAAGGGTACTTAATAGGTGAACCCTCGTAGCAGTCAATCGCAAGTAACTATCGTATGTCTTTTCTACAAACCATCACGCCCATAAACCTTCTGGAAGAAAAGGAAAAATTCCTTAAAGATCCAACCACAAATCCAAAATTTCTCTATAAAGAAGAAATCCTTGAGAGTAAGTTGAGCGAGTATGGGGTCCCTCAAAAAAAATATTTAGACCTAGCCAAAGCAATCTTAGAAAAAACATACTTTGGCCGTAACGAACAAGACTTATATATGACTAAGGGCAAGAAACTTTCGAAAGAAGAAGTAGAGCATAGAATCATTAGTTTTCTAAAACTTCACAAACTAGAGTCTCGCTTTGAGATTGTGTGGTCAAACTCATTTGTTTCAAGAACTACCATCAATAGCGATACTATCAAACTTCGCTTGCCAGCGGAATTTCGTCAGGAAGATTTGTTAGGCATGCTCTATCATGAGGTGGGAACTCACGCTCTTCGTCGAATCAACTACGAACAACAACCTTGGTATAGAAAGAAAAAACGTTTTGGATTTTCGAGTTACCTCAAAACTGAAGAGGGTCTGGCATCTCTTCACTCACTCGTGCCCCATAGCTATAAATCAGCATTTGTGTCCGCCATTAGATACTTGGCAGTTCAGACTGCCAGTCAAGGTAGTTTTGCCGATACATGGCGAGCTCTTGAGCCCTACATCGAAGACCCCGATCGGCGCTGGACCACCGTCTTTAGACAAAAGAGAGGTATGCGAGACACTAGTCAACCAGGTGGTTATACAAAAGATTTAGTGTACTTTGAAGGCCTCGTTGATGTCTGGAAATGGCTCAAAAAAGAAAATTTTTCACTTACTAATGTGTACTATGGTAAACTCAGTCTCACCGACGTCGAAAAAGCAGTTGCCCTAAATCCAGAATTTGACCCACTCCTACCATCCTTCTATACATCTGACTTCAAAATGTATCATAAAAACATGCTAGAAATTGGCGAGTATAATCTACTCGAACAATTCTAAAAAAACCACATGATTATCCCTGTTTTTAAACCGTTAGGTGCCTCAAGCCATCAACTTGCTGCAAGCATTGGCAAGGCTCGGGGAGAGAAGGCCACACACACCGGCACTCTCGATCCCATGGCTGAAGGCGTTCTTGTCGTTCTCACAGGTGAAGACCGTTTCAAAAAATCAGAACTGGCAGATACAAAAAAAACATATGATTTTAGCATGCTTATTGGTGTCAGCACTGACTCACATGACCTACTCGGACTCTCAACAAAAATTGCTGATAAACTAGCATCACTCGAAGAGATTGTAGAAAAAATGACCACCATCCTTCCAGATTTTACTGGCCAACAAACCCAGGAACAACCACTTTTTTCTGCTGGTCGAAAAGATGGAAAATCTTTGTTTGAGTTCGGAGCTGAGGGCCAAGAAGTCGATACATTGCCAACAAACACTATTACCATCAGTTCTCTGGACATTCTCACCGTCCAGGTACTTCCCCTAGCTCAAATCGAAAGAGAAATCACTCAAAAAATAGCCTGTGTCACTGGCAACTTTAGACAAGAAGCAATACTTTCTGACTGGAAAAAAACACTCAAAACTCTCAAGTCAAATGCTATCACTCAACTACCGCACATCACCTTTCGGACAACAGTTTCAAAACGCACCTATATAAGAGGAATCGTCAGAGACTTAGCTAAAAAGTTAGATATAGCTGCTACAACCTTTACTCTTAACCGAATACAAAATGGACCCTATACACTTGCAGACTGCAAAAACACACAGCCACATGGGGTATAATACCTGTCAACAAGCTATGTCATCACAAAGTACACATCTAACACCAGCGCCTACACAAGGTAAAAAAGTCGCCCTCGGTATGAGCGGTGGAGTTGACTCTGCCACCTGTGCTCACTTACTGATCGAGCAGGGCTATGAAGTTACAGGAGTTTACCTCGAGTGTTGGCGTGCCCCTGGTTGTAGAAGTGAAGAGGATCGTAAAGATGCCCTTAAAATCGCGTTGGAGCTTGGCATTCCTTTTAAGGTTCTTGATTTCAAAAATGCCTATCGTGATCGAGTAGTCGAGTACTTTTTTAAAGAATATAAGGCGGGAAAAACTCCAAATCCAGATGTGATGTGTAATAAAGAAATAAAGTTTGGGCTTTTCTATGATTGGGCCATGGAGGAAGGTTTCGATTTTGTAGCCACTGGCCACTATGCTCAAACCACAGTACAGAACAAACATATCTACCTTTCCATTCCAAAAGATACCCATAAAGATCAGACCTATTTTCTCTACTTAATCACAGAAGAACAACTCAAACATACTTTATTTCCACTACAAGACATGACTAAAAATGAAGTGAGGAAGGAAGCAGAAAAACGAAAGATTCACGTATCCAGTAAAAAAGATTCTGTGGGAATTTGCTTCATTGGCGATATAAATGTTCATAATTTTTTGAAAGATCGACTCGGAGAAAACCCAGGTGAAGTTGTTGATACTTCCGGAACTGTAATCGGTTCACACACTGGGCTGTGGTTTTATACCATAGGGCAGAGAAGTGGCTTCACTATTAATCAAACATCTGTCACTCAAAATGCTGATGGACAAAGCGTGACCAAACACAATATTCCACCGTTCTATGTGATTGCAAAAAAATCTGAAACAAATCAATTAGTTGTCGGATTTGGGAGTGAGACACTTACAACTTCCTTTGCGCTTCGTGAACTCCATTGGATTACTGTAGAACCAACACTGCAAGAGAAACAAAATCTCTTGGTTAGAATTCGCCACACAGGTGAACTTATTCCCTGCACAGTTGATCAAGATAAAGTTACTTTAGCTCAACCAACCAAGGGAATTGCCGAAGGCCAATCGGCAGTTTTCTATCTACAATCTGACAATCACACACACTGTCTTGGAGGCGCTTTGATCGCGCTCTAATATAGATACCTCTTGGAAGTCAGCACCTAACATTGCTACAATGGAGTAGACGTGAAAAAGCACCTGCTACTACTACTATTTCTACTATTACTAGCTCTCTTCCCCAGAACACTACTACTGGATACAGTCCCCAATGGACTTAACTGGGACGAAACAGCGTACGCGTACGACGCTCAAAGTATTATCGCAACTGGAAAAGATCAGTGGTCTATCTTCTTACCCTTTTGGCTCAAATCGTTTGGTGAGTATAAACCAGCCATTGGCAGTTACCTCCTTATTCCAACGTTATATTTTTGGCAGTGGGAGAATTGGGCAGTCCGTCTAGGCCCAGCCCTACTCAATAGTTTTGCCGTCTTAGCCTTCTACGGCATCATCTTCCTTCAAACTAAAAAACAATCCCTGGCATTTGTTGCTGGCTTACTATTAGCTGTCACACCTTGGCACATCCACTTTAGCCGAACTGCCCTTGATCCAAGTTTTGCCTTTCCTTTTTTGCTCTTTGGTATATTCGGCCTGTTGACCAAAAAGAAAGTAGGAACCTTCTTTGGATTTTTCAGTTTATTTCTTTCTATGTGGGCATATAATGCGGAACGCCTCTTTATCCCACTTTTTTTACTGTGGTGGTTTTTGAGTCTAAAAGGAAAAAAACTATTTTTAAGAAAAAATTGGTTGCCTATTGGCATATTTGTTCTAGCAACACTTAGTATCTTCGTCGAATTAATTTGGGGACCTGCTGGAATTCGGGCTACTCAGGTGAGTATCTTAACTTCAGACAAAGTGTTAGAGAACACTCTAGAGATTCAAAGTCAATTTCAATCCCTAGCAATTCCAAATGCCATTACCGATACAATCGCATCATATGTAGCTCAACTTTCTGTGGTTACGTGGCAATACAGCCACTATTTTAGACCTGATTTTTTCTTCTTTAAGCATGGGTGGCTCAACAATAGTCTGACTTTTGGTTTTGCTGAAAGAGGAGCCCTTCTCGAAGTATGGATTTTCCTAGTGCCGGCAGCCATACTGCAACTGATACAGAAAAAAAAGAACGCTACCACCACCTTTTGGCTCGTCTGGCTCGGGCTCGCTGCTCTACCAGGGGCACTCTCTAAAGATGGCCCACATCCTGGTCGCGCACTCATTATGGTCCCCGCATTGGTATACTTTTTAGCCACTGGCTGGGAGTACCTCACCCACCTAAATCATACTAGGCTGTATCGAAAAAGTTCTACTGTCTTACTATGGATTGTCACCAGCGCTACATTCTTAACTTGGATACTTGGATACACCACAACGTATGCTGATGCCAGCACGGGTGATTGGCAGGGGCAGTACCGCCCACTAGTAACCTGGCTCCACCGGGTTGCTCCCACCAATCAGACAATCTTTATTGGTGATCTTCCCGAAGAACATATTTTGCTGTTTTACGCATGGTACAACCATATTTCTCCAGAAGTTATACAAGCAGGAACAAAAAACGAGAATGATTCTCCTATAGAGATCCTCTCATTCGAAAATATACAGTTACTCAAGGATGACATGATTACTCCGTGCCTCCTTGAAAAAGACAAAGCAGCTTGGTTGGTAACCACCGGCCCGTACACTGACAAGATACTGAATCTCTATGGCCAGTATCTTTACCAGCCAGTACTCGTACCTGAGCACCTTTCCAGCTGGCGCGTCAGAACAGTCAGACCTGAATTTTGGGAAGATACAAAAAATCAAGCATCAACTTGTAATACTATCAAGGAATTACTATAAAAGCGAGCTTTTTTACTCTTTGACAAGAACACCAGATATGTTATCATATGGTTCTTCCTAAAAAGGTAAAGTCCATTCATTGGATACTCATCTCACTGGAACACTTAAAATCTGAAGAGTGTACACCAGAAAATGCGTCTATTTTCAATACTAGTCGCGTTTATTTTCTGTGTTAAAATACCTTCTGTTGAACATTAAAAAGTTAAGAGACTAATTATCAAATATTGACATGATGGTAGTGCAGCTGCTTTAGGGTTGTACCTATCATTAATCATTATTGTTTGATGAGACAGTACAATCCGTTAATTTTCTTTAGAGAAAATAAACAAAACAATTTAAATTTAAACGCTAAATTGCTGGCCATATTTATATGGTCAGTTCTGATCATTTTTTTGATCAGGTCAAACTTTTTTTGAGAGTTTGATCCTGGCTCAGGATGAACGCTGGCGGTGTGCCTTAGGCATGCAAGTCGAACGGTAACAGGTCTAGTTTACTAGATGCTGACGAGTGGCAGACGGGTGAGTAACACGTAGGAATCTACCTAGTAGCGGGGGATAGCTCAGCGAAAGTTGGGGTAATACCGCATAAGCCCTTCGGGGGAAAGTATTTATACACTATTAGAGGAGCCTGCGGGCTATCAGTTTGTTGGTGGGGTAATGGCCTACCAAGACTATGACGGCTAGCCGATGTGAGAGCATGATCGGCCACAAGGCTACTGAGACACGGAGCCTACACCTACGGGTGGCAGCAACCGGGAATATTGCGCAATGGACGAAAGTCTGACGCAGCGACACCGCGTGCAGGAAGACGCTCTTCGGAGTGTAAACTGCTGTGGCGAGGGAGGAATATCTGACAGTACCTCGCTAGAAAGCACCAGCTAACCACGTGCCAGAAGCTTCGGTAATACGTGGGGTGCAAGCGTTATCCGGATTTACTGGGTGTAAAGGGTCCGTCGGCGTCCCTATTAGTCACTTGTTTAAGCCCGAGGCTCAACTTCGGAAAGGCAAGTGATACTGTAGGGATAGAGTCTGTTCGAGGAAACTAGAATTCTTGGTGGAGGGGTGAAATCCGTAGATATCAAGAGGAATACCATGCGCGAAGGCAGGTTTCTAGGACATGACTGACGCTCAGGGACGAAAGCTTGGGTAGCAAAAGGGATTAGAGACCCCTGTAGTCCAAGCCGTAAACGATCCTTGCTAGTTGTTCCCGCTTTTGCGGGAGTGGCGTAAGCTAACGCGTTAAGCAAGGCACCTGGGGAGTACGACCGCAAGGTTAAAACTCAAAGGAATTGACGGGGGAGCGCACAACCGGTGGAGCATGTGGTTTAATTCGATACAAAGCGAAAAACCTTACCCAGGTTTGACATGTATCTGCACGTTCTGGGAAACCAGAATTTCTTCGAGAGTGATACACAGGTGATGCATGGCTGTCGTCAGCTCGTGTCGTGAGACGTCCGCTTAAGTGCGGTAACGAGCGCAACCCTTGTCGTATGTTATACGTGTCATACGAGACTGCCCACGCTCTGCGTGGGAGGAAGGAGAGGACGACGTCAAGTCAGCATGTCCCTTACATCTGGGGCTACACACATCCTACAATGGAGCCGACAACAGGAAGCGACGAGGCAACTCAGAGCAAATCCTCTAAACGGCCCCTCAGTTCGGATTGAGGGCTGCAATTCGCCCTCATGAAGCCGGAATCGGTAGTAATCGCAAATCAGCAGGTTGCGGTGAATACGTTCTCGCTCCTTGTACACACTGCCCGTCAAGCCAGCAAAGTCAGCAACGCCCGAAGCGGGTGACCGTAACCAATTTATTGGGGCGGCCCTTCTACGGTGAGGTTGGCGATGAGGACTAAGTCGTAACAAGGTATCCGTACTGGAAGGTGCGGATGGATCACCTCCTTTCTAAGGAGATGGGTAGGAGATATCACGACCTCCCATTCCCATTCTCAGCAATGAGAATGAATCAATCGACGAAATCCCGTGACTATCATATCCGGGTCAGCGATCTACCATCATGTTAGTATTTGAAATTTGTCTCTTTTGTGTTTTTGCCTCTTTGAGGCATCAAACACACTCACTTGCAATCAAGCCACCACTTTAGGTGGTTTTTTTGTGCATATAGCAACAATTATTTGCACAATACTAAAAAGCCAGTACAATAAAGAGGTGACATCGTCAGAAAATACAAAAAATCCTCAAGTTGAAACTTCACTGTTTTCAGATAAAAAAGCAGAAACTATTAAAGTAGCAGCTGAACTTTGTAATAAAAAATTTAGTGATTTTGCTCATGCAAAAGCCGCCCAAAAATGCACCGTGGGCATCTATACCACTACAGAAAACCTTGAAGCACTAGCAACCATCACTACACAACTAGCGGCCTTGGCCGCTGCACCACTCGATATCCAAACAATCACTGCATTCTTTGCATTTATTGAAAAGTACGGGCACCTTTCTAGTCTGGATCAACTCAAAGAAAGACTTGCTGCTGCTCAATTTAATGAAAATATAGCTACTGACATGAGCGTTGAGCAAGGAATTAAAATTCTTTTTTTATACCAAACACTCAAAAAAAGGAACCCAACTAGTGGCACCAATTTTCAAAAACGAATCCATCATGTTGCTCCTGGAGAGAGTGTAACTCAATTTATAAACCGAGTAGAAGAAAAAATTCAAACAGGGACCCTAGTAACAACAAAAGTTATCACTACACCAGTACCATTACACTCAGAACCCAAACTACAATCACCGGTGAACCCCTTTACAGAACGAGTAACTATTAAAGCTGAAACAGATGACAGCTTACAAGTTGAACTCTTTATACAAAACAATGAGAGTATCTACATTCTCTCTCTAGAAAAAGGGTCAACTCCACAGCTCATTAAAGGTAAGGGGAAACTGCAACACCAAATCAAAAAGGGCAGTATACTCAAGGTAGAAACTGAAAATGAACATAACCTCTTCCGACTCACAGAAAAACAAACACTCGAAATGGTCCGTGAACATTCTCAAAAAGGACCAGAAACAAAACTTCTGAAGTTTGCTTTTGATAGTCTTTGGAAATGGCACCAATTTGAATTTACTTCGATCAACACAGAACTAATTGAGACCTTAGAAACTGCAATTGCAGGTTTTGAAAAAAGAGAAAATAGCGGCTTCTATAAAGACCAAGTAAAAAAAGTACTAGCCAAACTTGAGTTAGAAGGTTTTCCGAAACGAATAGCAGTCGAAATTCTTGATCGAGTTCAAGGAATAAGCACTGGTGGCTGGCTGCTTGAACCATCCTTTTTTGACTACCTTGAAAAGAAAAAAAATCTATCTCCAGAACAGTGGCATAAACTACTTTCCGTTGCCAGTAACCGAGAAGACTTACTGACACTCATTGAAGAATGGTCTCAAGAGGGTATCTTTTCCCCACTCGAAAAAATGAATTTTTCTAATAGCATCGAACAAGCAATCCCCGGAGACAACATTGAACACTTTGTCCAAATGTTCACAACTATTTTTGAAAGCACAACTTCAGGTACATGTAATGAAAAACTCTTACAATACAGCTATCACTGTAAAGCTCTACCTACCGAAAAACACCCTTCTTTCGAAACATTTTCTCGACAAGTATTTCACATTATTTCTCTCTCAAAACATGAGTCTCTTGAAACATCACAAGCAGAAGCAGAAAACAAACTGCGCTTCAAAAAACAAGAACTCACCCTTCGTTGGCTTTATGCAAAAATCACTGGCTCCTTCGGCGAACTCCACCATGCTCACATTGGCACCGTCACCAGACTTCCGCTCAAAGAAAAAGTGCTTGTCAACGCTCAACCTACAACCAAACTTCGTTATGACAAAGAACAAGAAGCCCTAGTTATAAAAACTTCTTTGGACGAAACGCTTCCTCCAGAACTGCACAGATACCTACAGATGAGGACACAACAAGCCACTTTTAGTCGAGAGTACGGAGCCTCGATTGCAGACAGAGCCGAGTACCAAAAACTTAATGAGTTGCTCAAACTCTTTACAAAGGAAAGCAAAGAACCCCTTTCAGCCTCAAAGACTCAGCAAGCACTCTTCCGATTCGCTGTCAGTGACGAAACACTAAGAGAAAAAATTCCTGGCCTTTCCGAATCAGTTACCTTGACTTGTGAACACCTTGCCAAACGCATTGTTGAAGAACCAAGCCAAAGTATCCTTTTCTACTTACAAAAACACTTTAGAACCATGGATACTTTTAAGACAAAAGCTATACATTCTGGAATAACAGAAAGCGAATTACTTAAAAATCCTGGACTCATCACAGAACTTTTAGAACAAGCACTTACTACCTTTACTGAAAACTCTGACCCACTTGAAGAAAGATTTCAACGCACTTTGACAACTATCCTCTGGGTCATGGCTTCCCGGTTGCCAATAAAAACAAAGTCTCAAGGTGGAGAACAGCAGAAGATTCCCTTCACTGAACATGTCACTCAATCTGTACTCCACACGCTCTTTGCTGATGCAACAACAACTGTCTCTGGTTTGCATGGATGGGGAGCTGGAGAAGAAACAACCATGCCTTTTACTAAAACGCTCACAAAAGAGCTTGGTGGTTCAGCTACAATCGTTGCACATAGTTACATGGGAGCAGGTGGCTCAAACCTACTACCTATAGAAGGTCTTCCAAAACCAATATCCGTTGCCGGCATGGAACAAGATATGATCAGCTATGCACTGCAATATGTGAGTGTAATGGCCGAGCTAGATGGCACAGCAGAAGAAGGCTTAATTACCGGTCACTCTATGGGCGGGTATGTTACTCTCCAAGCAGCTCTGGCTCAGGGGAGTGAATGGGACGCTACTCGCTTCTTGGCCCTTGAACCAGTGCTTTCTGAAACAGGCAAAGAGATACCCAATCCAGAAAAACCACTCGAAACCATCAAACACTATATTGCACTTTTAGGAACTTCTAAAGGTGAAGATGACCGAAGCATTCGAAATAAAATAGCTGCCTACATCACCAACCTCGTCACCGATCCAAACTCAAAAATCCCTGACGGTATACAAGCAGCATTGGTTTCACTTGGAAAAATTTTGGTAAATGAAGCCGTCTACTACTCACTTGTCAGAAACTCTGACCCCAGAGCTGCTCTCACGCACTATGTCGAATTAATAACCTATCGAGATTCGTTTCACACACATGTCACTCCTATACTCAAAGATGTACGCTCTCTTACTAAAGAAGAAAAAATATACTTGGCAACAACGCTAAAAGAAAAAGTCAAAATTGTCATCGCTAAAAATGACGATGTGCTCAAACACCAATTTGCCCTGTGGGAACTGCTTGAAGATCCAGAACTCGAAGACGAACACAAAGAAGCTCTTGCCGAAATGCTGCTACTTATTTCGGGTAATCATTATGGTCACCTTGAGCAGACCGTGTATGAAGGACAAGATAATCCTCAGAAACTTTCAAACCAAACTCGAGTTGCTCAAAGTGCAAAAGCATTGCTTGATTCTTAGCATGTTTGAGGATATATAAATATATCAAAACATATACAAACACATCTATTACTATCATGTTTAATCTGATGCAGCGGAAAAAATAGCATCATTCAATACTTAGCAGTCATATTGATCAACTGCTAATTGTGAGTATTCAAAAAAGGGATGCTACAATACACTCCTGATGTCACGATTAAAAGAAACACTCACCACTACTGATACCACCGAGTTAAAAACTCGAAAACTCAAACCTGCTACAAAAGTAGGGGAGGGTATTCGCAACTTTTTAAGTCCAATTTTGAAACTAACACAACCTGCCGTTCGAACTGCTGATATTTCTATAGAAGGACACGAGAATCTTCAAAAATTGAAAGGTTCAGGTGCAATTATTGTGGTGGCTCCTCACAATGGACACCCAGACACTATTTTGGTCAGAGATGCATTTGAAAAAGAATTCCGAAAATTGTTATTCTTTATTGCGGCAGCGGATTACTGGGAAGCAGCAGTACATGCTGAGGATGACACAAACTTAGTAAAACTCAAAAACACCCTGGTTGTATTCAAAAGAAAAATTTTTAGCCCAGCCGCTGTCAGAATTCTTCCCATAGACCGTCATAGTAGCGAGCAAGCATTTTTTGATCTAGAACAAGCAGCTGAGAGAGCTTTGGCCGGAGAAATGCCAGTTCTGTACCCAGAAGGGACTCGAAGCCGAGATGGAAAAAGACCAATGTCACAGAGAGAATTTAAAACTGGACTTGGGTTGTTAGTCCTCATGACAGAAGGGAAAGTTCCCATTGTCCCTGTCTACCTAGAGGGAAATGAATCACTGATGCCACCAGAAAAGAATAAAAAGCAACTAGAACTAGAAGCTGAAACTCTTCAAGAAGAGACAGAACCATCGCCAACTTCACAAAAAGTAGTCGTCCACATTGGAGAACCTATTGATACATCGAGTTTAGTACAGAAATCCCTTGAAGAAATGGAGCACAAAGAAATTCGAGCCGCACGTCGAATGATTACCAGTCTGACTCATGGCTACTTTGTCGGTAAATATGAAGATATTACTGGCGATTTCTCTGGTCCAGAGCCATATTAATAAAAAAAACCACCTTTCGGTGATGTCTTCAAATAGATGTGGGTGTACATCGATTCGAACGATGGACCTCAGTCTTATCAGGACTGCGCTCTAACCAACTGAGCTATACACCCACTTTAACCTGTCTTTAAACAGGAATATATTGTAACATACTTTTTTGTTCAGGAAAGATTCTTTTTACTGTCCTATCTTTGCCTGGTAGATAAAAAAAGAAAAAACCATTTCCCTCTTGATTTTTAGCAGTCAAAACTTTAGAATGCTAATCTATGACAGATGCAAAGAAACCAAAAAAAACACCAGTCAGTCCCCAGAAGAGTAAACTTTCAGATAGTTTTACAACCTCCCTCGAAGGAGTACGGAAAAAATCTTTAAACAAACCTCGAATTTTAACGCTTCCCGCTGTTCCAGTCAGAGAAGGGGTCTTATTTCCAAGCACCGAATCTGTCTTAGGATTTGGCCGACAGTTGTCACTCAATGCCATTAAAGATCTTCCTGGTAACAAACCAAAATATGTGGTCCTGATTACCCAAAAAGATGCCAGCGTAAATGCACCTGAACCCAAGGATCTCTATGAGATCGGAACTTTAGCCGTTGTCGAAAAAACACTGGACGCAGAAGATGCTACAAACGCACTTGTTCGTGGAGTTGGTCGTGTCAAAATAGTGAAGTATGTTTCGACCTTTCCTCGAATTGTAGTCGAAATTGAACGAATTAGAGAAGTTGAAACAAATGATGAAGAGATGAAAGCTCTGGTTGCGCATCTTCAAAAAGAATTTAGAAAATCAGTACACATGGGCAAATCAGTTGAGTTCCTCAACTTTATGAAGCTGATGGGGGGCGTCACCAATGGAGAACTGGTCGACCAAATTGCTAGTACGTTATCTATCAAAACAAAAGAAAAACAACTTTTGCTTGAAGAACTTTCGATTAAAGAGAGAATTCGAAAAGTGATTGAACATTTAGCTCACGAGATTAAAGTGCTCGAAATTGAGAAAGACGTGGTCCACAAAACCCAAGAAACGTTCGACAAGCACATGCGAGAGAGCATCTTGCGTGAACGTCTCAAGACTATTCAAAAGGAGCTCGGCGATATTGATGATGAAGAAGAAGCGGCCAGCAGTTACGAAACAAAACTCAAGCGTCTCAAACTTCCTAAGGATCTCCAGAAAAAAGTGAAAAAAGAGATTAAAAAAATGCGACAGATGTCGCCCAATAATCCAGAATCAGGTTATGTCAGAAGTTGGCTCGATACTGTGTTCGAACTTCCTTGGGGAAAATACAACAAAAGCAAAATTAATCTAAAAAAAGCTGAAGAAATTCTTGAAAAGAACCACTATGGCCTCAAAGACGTCAAAGATCGTATCTTTGAATACATGGCTGTTATGGACTTAAAGGAACGAAATAAACAAAAAGAAGATCAGTCAGTCCCAACAATTATCTGTTTTGTCGGTCCTCCCGGTGTCGGTAAAACCAGTATTGGCCGCTCAATCGCTGAAGCACTTGGTCGAGAGTTTGTTAAAATTTCTCTTGGTGGTGTGCGTGATGAAGCTGAAATTCGTGGACATCGACGTACCTATGTCGGCGCTATGCCTGGAAAAATTATCAATGGCATGAAACAAGCCGGCAGCATGAATCCAATTTTTATGCTCGATGAAATTGACAAGCTCGGTAACGATTTCCGCGGTGATCCTTCTTCGGCTCTGCTCGAAGCACTGGACCCGGAACAAAATAATTCGTTTGAAGACCACTACTTAGATATGGCTTTCGACCTTTCTCAAGTAATTTTTATAACTACGGCTAATACAATGGCAACTATTCCGCCAGCTTTGAGAGATCGTTTAGAAATTATCCGATACAGCGGCTACACAGAAGATGAAAAATTTGAAATTGGAACACGACATTTATTGTCAAAAACAATAGCTGCTAACGGACTTACCAAGAAGAATATTACAATTCCTGATGCTATTATCAAAACTATTATTTCTCGCTATACCAAAGAAGCAGGAGTTCGTTCACTCGAAAAAACACTTGGCAAAGTGGCTCGTAAAGTAGCTCGTACCATTGTCGAAACAGAAAAGAATACTGTTGAAGTTACGCCTCCACAACTCAAAGAGTACTTAGGTCCAGAAAGATTTGACCCACCACTTAAATCTAAAGAAAGCGTTGTTGGCCAATCTACAGGACTAGCTTGGACAAGTGTTGGTGGCGACGTCCTCTTTATAGAAGTTGCCTTGACTCCAGGAAAAGGCAAAGTTCAGCTCACTGGTAAACTCGGAAAAGTCATGCAAGAATCTGCCCAAACAGCGCTCACCTATGTCAAAGCACATTCTGCCGAACTGGGAATTAGTGATAAAAAACTGGCAAATACAGATGTTCATATCCATGTCCCAGAAGGAGCTGTTCCAAAAGATGGCCCCTCAGCTGGTGTGACTATGACTACCGCCATTGTTTCGGCCTTCACAGATATTCCTGTCCATAAAGATATTGCTATGACTGGAGAAGTGACACTGAGAGGTAATATTCTCCGCATTGGTGGACTCAAAGAAAAAAGCATTGCTGCTCATCAAGCTGGCAGTACAACCGTGCTGATTCCAAAAGATAATGAGCGAGATCTTGTCGAAATTCCAGATAGTGTCAAAGCAGACGTTACCTTTATTCCATTAGCACATGTAAGTGAAGTGCTCGAAAAGGCGTTAGCTCAAAAAGTGAAGCCACTCACTTCTAAAAAAGCCTAGAACTCATGGTACACTAAACTCATGAATACGAAGCGGTTTATCATGGCGGTGCTGGTTTTTTTAATCGCACCACTTCTCCTCAGCGGCTGTTCACTTAAAAAAGAACAGAAAGCTGGACTTCAGGTTATCACACACGATATTCCTAGTTCAGTATTTATTGACGGGCAGTATCTCAACAAAACTCCTCTCATCGAAAAACAGCTGGTAGCTGGCACACACACCATTAGAATTGAACCTGAAGATCCCGAATACTTGCCGTACGAAACAGAAGTTGCTCTTAATCCAGGTGTCCTCACCGTTCTCACCTGGAAAAGTGCAACTCGTCCAGAACAAATGGGGGGCGTTATCTACGAGATGGAAGAAATTAACTCTAAAAAAACCTCCGAAGTATCTTTCATTACCATTCCTGATGGGGCCATTATTACTCTGCAAGGTAGAGAAAAAGAATTTTCACCAGTAACAATCACTGATGTCCAACCAGGACAGCTCGAATATGAGATTACACTGCCTTCGTACGAAACGCAAAGTCACTCTATCGAGGTCGCCGCTGGATATCGAATGGTCATTAGTGTCAAGCTGGCAAAACTAGACCCAACCGTCACCAAATCACCCACGACTCCAGTCCCTGTTGAAAGTGAGGCAACTCCCTCGGCTTCCCCACTACCAGCAACTGATCAAGTTACTGCTTCAGGCAGTGCTACTACGAAATTAGGAACCCCCCAACCAGCACAGTTTGTGACCATTACCGCTACTAATTTTTTCCAAGATGGTAAAGAGGTCCTGAGAGTCAGAAATAATCCTGGTTCGAATGGAACCGAAATTGGAATGGCAGAAGTTGGTACCAAGTACTCATACTTAAACGAGGAAATTAATGGTTGGTATAAAATATCTTTTGAAAGTAAAAACGGATGGGTGAGCAAAGAGTATGCAACACTGGTGGAAGAATAATCGTTCACTCAATGGATCTTACTTTTGGTCCTTCCTGAAATACGCAGCTCTCATCTGTTATTTTTTAGCATGGCTTCTTTACTTCTTTATCTTTTGGTCAAACTCATTTGTCACCAACGAAGTCGGTGGTATTTCTGCACAACACATCAACCTTTGGGGTGACTGGGCAGCCCACTTCACCATGGGTTCTGCTATGGCTGAAAGAGGATTGATTCTTGATTCTAGTCCTTTTTTACTTGATGCACCGTTTAGTTATCCGTTTGTAGCGGATATGCTTTCAGCAATCTTAATTCGGCTCAACTTTAATTTTTTTATGGCCTTCATTTTGCCGAGTTTCTTATTTTCTTTTTTATTGGTGGTAACACTGTTTGTGTTCTACAAACTGCTATCGAAATCTGGTGCCATAGCCATTCTGGCAAGCATCATCTTTTTGCTGAATGGTGGTAGTGGCTTCATGTACTATTTTTCTGATATTGCCGAAAGCCCCAACCAAATTGAAACTGCCCTTACTCCTCCACGAAAATACACCAATATAGAAGATAAGCATTACCGATGGATTTCTGTTATCAATAGTATGGTCATACCCCAAAGGGCGTTTACTGTTGGATTTCCAATCGCGTTACTCTTGCTCACTTTTATATTCAAATTCTCACAAGAAAAAGAATCGCGCTGGCAAATGATCGTCAAAAAAGTGTCGAAAAAAATCACTTTCTTGAAACGTTTTGTGCCACCAACTCCAACTAAAAATTCGACACTATTCTTTGCAACGGCTGCTATTTTGGGAGTCATGCCCATTATTCACACTCATTCATTTTTAGCCTTATTTGTAATTCTATTTTTCTGGATGCTTGCTGATCTAGTTACCAGTAAAAACTGGCAGAATCTTAAAGAAAAAAGTGTCTCTTGGCTCACCTTTGTAGGTATTGTGGCTGTGATTGCACTGCCACTGATTAAAATATTTATCCAAAGTAATATTTCTGGCTCATTTATTAAGTGGTATCCGGGTTGGTATGCGGGGAATGACTATCCTGACGAGACACTCCTTTCATTTTGGTTTAAAAACTGGACTATTGTTCCTCTTTTGAGCTTTTTTGGGTTCGTTGTCGAAATAGTACAGTCAAAACAAAAACGAGCAACGTTTCTTACCTATATACCATTCTTTGTGCTTTTTGTGCTCGTAAACCTGTTTTTGTTTCAACCATTTGTCTGGGACAACACTAAAATTTTAGTCTGGGCATCACTAGGATTTTCATACTTAACCGCTATCTTTTTACTATTTCTATGGAAGAAACACTGGCTGCTCAAACCCTTGGTTGTACTGACGTTGGTCTTTATTACCTTTTCCGGTTTCTTAGATACCTATCGGGCACTGCTTTCGAAAGAACAAAGCTTTCAAATGTATTCAGCCGAAGAAATTGAATTAGTAGAATGGACAAAGACAAACACCAGCCCTGACAGTATCTGGATGACTGGCACCTACCACAATCAGTGGCTCTTTAACTTAACAGGTCGACAAGCCGTCGCCACCTACACTGGTTGGCTTTGGACCCATGGCTATGACTACTACGATCAGGAAAGAGATATACAATTGTTATATGCCAACCCTCAGTACACCGACATTTTAGACCGGTACAATGTCAGCTACATCGTTCTTGGACCATTCGAAAAAGACCATTTTGATTCTTCAAGTGACCTCTTCAAAGAAGGGTACAGAGCTGTAAAAGCAACGCCAAACTACACCATATTTGAACGAATTCGCTAAAGATTACACAGCTGCATCTAAAATTTCTTGTCTGTTTTTTATTACCCTTTTTAAAAAAGTAATTCTTATTTCTAGACCACTGAGCATATCCTCTTGTATTGTAATTAGGTTTGCATTTTTATCTTTAGAGAAAGGTTGAAATGTACCGCCAACACCAATTAATTCACCTTCGACGAAAAGGTTGTTTTTCAAATCCATGAGCGTCTTTTTTTCGAGAGGCAACCGTGCCTCAATTTCCTCCAGCTCTATCACGTCAGCTCTTTGGTCTTCTCTAAAAAATTGGGGATTTATAGCAAAGATTTCTGCCAAAAACGCAGGGTCAGCTTGGTCGCGAGTTTTAACAACTGGTCGAGAATCTTTCAAATCGAAAGCAGCTTGTTCTACTACCATTAGCTTAAAAACCTGCCACAACAGTAACAAGAGCCATAAAATCGTCGACTTCTAGCGAAGCCGTACCAACCAGCCAACCATCTGAAACAGCTTTGTACTCAGCCACATTCTCAGCTGAAACACTTCCACCGTATAACACAGGAACTGGACCAAATAATTCTTTAATGTCGGCAGTGACTTCTGCCACATGAGCTACGTCCATGTTATTCCCCGTTCCAATTGCTGAGAGGGCTTCGTAGGCGACAACACAACGACCAGCCTCTTCTGGGGTAATAGCCGCTGCTTGAGCTGCAATATATTCGTCATCGACACACACAACTGGCGTAATTCCAGCTTCAAGACATTGTGTAACTTTATTGGCAACAACTGCATGATCTTCATGAAAGTACCGACGACGCTCGCTGTGACCCACTATCGCATACTTCACTCCCAAGCTTGCCAACTGTTTGGCATTGCTTGCACCCGTATATTTTCCGGGTGGAAATGGGCTGACATCTTGTGAAGATATCGTGACTCCATGATCAAGATCATTGGCAACAGGTGATAGGAATGGAGCAGAAGGAGCGATTGAAATGTCAACCTTCCCCGGGATCAGGCTTTTGCCCAATTTACTGATGAAAACATCCATCCATTCTTCAATTGTAGTGAGATTTTTGTGTGACTTCCAGTTAGCAATGACAAGTTTTTTCATGCCCTCATCATAAACGAAAAGGTTATTCTTGAGAAGGGGACTGAGAGGCAAGTGAGACTCCCATTGGGAGGATGGTTATCAAACTTAACAAACCAATCAGTGAAATCAATACGGTAACTCCGCCAAAATACTCCATTATTGGTCCAGAAACTAACATAATACCAATATATAACAATCCAACCATCATACTTAAAGATGAAATAGCCGTAGCTCTATTTTTTGAAGAAAAAACCTTATTTGTATACTTCCCCAACAACACCCATCTGGCAGAACCCAACCACATCATACTTAACACAAAGGGAATAACTAAAAATTTGTTAAATAGTAAACCGGGCAAAAACACTACTGGAACTAACACAGCAAAAAGAAACACTGCCTTCTTAAATGAAAGTAGTTTCGTTTTGGAGATAAGCCAGAACAACAACAAACTATTAAAAATTCGAGCAGTGGCAAAAAAGACACCCATTTGAGATTCTGTGTACGCCATCTCAACAAAGACTAATTTTGAAAATACCACACTGGCCGAAAAGGTAATCCCGCCCACCAACGCATAAAAAAGAGAAAGCTTAGTACTGTAAACTGTTTTAAAAACTTCTCCAAATCCTTCTTTCGTCTGTTTGATGTAGTTTTTTAGAGTAAATGTTTCTGTATCAATTGAAGGTTCAATGACAAGTAAGGTCAGCAGCGCACTAATAAAAACACCCACCCCACTTAAGACCGCAGGCAATTTATAATCTACCATCCACAAAAAACCACCTAGTAATGTGGCAACAGCCATTCCCGATTGGAAAACCACATTTTGTCGACTAGCTACATCATCAAAAGTATCCTCTTTACCAACTTGCTTGAGCGTGTCATACAAAAGTGCTTCCTTAGCACCGGAAGTTAAAGCTGCGCCAAGACCGATTAAGCTGGCACTGACAATAAATGTTTCAAATGAGGTTGCAAACCCAAAAGCGACCATCCCTAGAGCGGTGATCAGGTTTCCCAAAAATACAGTTGGACGTTTCCCCAATAAATCAGCAAATGCTCCCGTTGGCAACTCGAGCAACAACTGACTTCCAAAGATAATTACTTCAACCAAGGTGAGTTGAGACAACGAAATGTGCTGTAACTCCATCGATACCCAGACAGGAATTAAAAAATAGAGCGAACTAAAAAACTCTATCGCATAGAGCCACCGCAGGTTGTTTTTGTAGAAATGTTGCGCATCTTTTTTTAACACAAGAAACTTATTATACCAGGCAAAAGAGCTGGGTAATAGTAATAGTGAAATTATTTTTTACACTGACCTCTCTTTTTATTTTTTGTACTATATTACTGTTAATCAAAACCCATCCTCAACAATCCCTCCAACTCATGCTAGTATGTGTTTCGTCATGTCTAGCACGCTTATAGATCACCTCAATCCAGAACAACAACAAGCAGTCCTCCACAAAGAAGGTCCCGCTATGGTTTTGGCAGGTGCAGGGTCTGGAAAAACCACGGTCCTCACCACACGTGTGGCTTGGTTAATCGAAGAAAAAGGCATTCAACCACATCAAATTTTAGTAGTTACTTTTACTAACAAAGCCGCTGGTGAAATTAAAGACCGAATCCAACAAGCAACGGGTAGTCGGCTACCGTATTCAGGTACCTTTCACAGCCTCTGCGCCAAAATACTCAGAATTGATGGCCACTACATCGGTCTCGATCCCAACTTTGTTATCTATGACGCCAATGACCAACACCAACTGGTAAAAAATATTTATAAAAGTCATGGTTTTGATAAAGCCGAGTTCAATCCAAAAGCAGCTCTTGCTGCAATCTCAAATGCCAAAAATGAAATTGTCAGTCCCAAAGAGTATCACGAATTTGCAACCGGAGCCTTCCAAACTTTTGTAGCCAAACTCTACACTATTTATGAAGCCGAACTGATTAAAGCCCAGGCAGTTGACTTTGACGACCTACTTTTAAAAACCCTCAAACTTTTACAAAACAACGCCACTATCAGAGAAAAATATCAGCGGCTTTTCCTCCACGTTCTTATCGATGAGTACCAGGATACCAATACCGTTCAATACCAACTTTCAAAAATTTTAGCCGCCCCACAAAATAATATCTATGTGGTTGGTGACTTTAGTCAAAGTATCTATGCTTGGCGCGGTGCCAACTATAAAAACATGATGCAGCTGAAAAAAGACTTCGGCGGTATCACTGAGTACCGTCTCGAACAAAATTATCGTTCAAAACAAAATATCTTAGACGCTGCTACAGACGTTATTTCTCTCAATACTTCTCATCCTATTTTGAAACTGTGGACAGAAAAAGAAGCTGGCGAATTGATTACTTGCTTTGAAGCCGATGGGGGCAGAGAAGAGGCAAAAACAGTCGTCTCCTACATTAGAGACAATCGAAAAAAACAAATTGAGTATACAGACATGGCAATTTTGTATCGCACCAATGCGCAGTCTCGCGAGTTTGAAGAAGCCCTTATTAATGCAGGCATTCCGTATCGCCTTATCGGCGGTACAAAATTTTATGAACGAACTGAAGTCAAAGACATCATTGCCTATCTGAGATATGTGCTCAATCAAAATGACAGCGTCAGTAAAACTCGCGCTGAGAAACTGGGCAAACGTCGGCTGGCTACACTTACTAAATGGAACGAAAAACAAAATCCAGAAGAACTAACTGCCCAACCAGCAGCCGAACTCCTCAAAACAATTCTGGAAGTGACTGACTACCAATCTAAGTATGCAAAAGAAACTGAAGAAAACATGCAACGGCTGGGAAATATTCAGGAACTTTTAAATGTAGCCACGCAATTTGAAACTCCACATCAATTTTTAGAAAATGTTGCCCTGATTCAAAATGACTATCTGATGGATGCCATCGCTAAAGAAGAAAATAGCGTCAATCTGATGAGTCTCCACGCTGCCAAAGGACTTGAATTTTCAGTTGTCTGCATGGCCGGCATGGAAGATGGACTACTGCCACATTCCCGCTCACTTTTTGACGCTGAACAAATGGAAGAAGAGCGCCGCCTTTGTTATGTTGGTATCACTCGAGCTAAACAAAAACTATATCTGACTCACGCCCGCAGTCGTTTTCAATATGGCAACACCACCAGCGCCATCCGCAGTCGCTTTATTAGTGACATCACCCCAACCCTGATGGAATTTTTTGGTGGCGGCTCTACCAGCTACAAATCTAAAACCAACTATTATTCTTCGAACTCACCACAGCAACAAAACTCAAAGTCAGGCTACACCGAGAAACGTCGCGTGGTTCCCGTCGATGACGATATGGTCGAAGGAGTCCTGAGTGGGGAAATTGATATCGATGCCCTTATCGACTTCTAAAAAGTTTCAGATCATCACTAGCTATCTCTACTTATTATTTATATAATAACGGGTAGCATGATTATCCGAGAAATTCGCCCCGAAGAAAAAGACCTCTACAACGCTGTGGTTAACCATCCACTCCAAACCTGGGAGTGGGGTGAGTTCCGCAAAGAAACGGGCGTCAAAGTTGAGCGGCTTGGGTTCTTTGAAAATGGCACCATCAAAAAAGGCCTCCAAGTTACCTTTCACCCAATTCCAGTTCTTGGTCAAAATGCTGGCTACTTCCCAAAAGGAGATATGCCTGATGGCAACCAAATTTCTGCACTCAAAGAACTTGCTCAAAATAACAACGCGCTCTTTATCAAGATGGAACCCAATATTGCTCAAAAAGTTGGTACCCCTTCAGCTCACTCTCACATTCATAAATTTCTACTCGAAAATGGCGCCCAACCAGGCAGAGCACTCTTTACCAAACATTCCTTCCTGCTTGACCTCAAACCTTCGGAAGAAAAATTATTCGAAAACTTAAAAAGCAAAACCCGCTACAACGTCAATCTGGCTGTCAAAAAAGGTGTCCAAATATTCGAAAACACCAGCCAAGAAGGACTCGAACAGTACCTCGAAATTCTCAAGGAAACAACATCTCGTCAAGGATTTTACGCACATAACGAAACATATTTCAAAAATATGTACGCAAAACTAGGCGACACGGGTATGATGCGAATTTTTAACGCCGTCTACCAAGGCAACATCTTGGTCTCTTGGATTATGTTCATCCACAATGGCGTGCTGTACTACCCCTATGGCGCCAGTCGCAGAGAACATCGTGACGTTATGGCAAGCAATCTCTTAATGTGGGAAATGATTCGTTTTGGCAAAGACAACGGCTGTACTCATTTTGATATGTGGGGAAGCTTAGGACCTGAACCAAACAAGAAAAGTTCTTGGTACGGCTTTCACAAATTCAAAAAGGGATATGGAGGAAACCTCGTCGAATTTTTAGGAACCTACGATCTTGTCACCAACCCACAACTCTACGGAATATTTCAATTTGCAGACACACTTCGCTGGAAGTGGCTTAGACTTAAGGCTAAACTACATATATAATGCATACCCAGCCACAGTGTTGGGTTTTTTTTAACAAAAAGGAGGAAAGTATGGCATCACCACGTTTTAAGCGAATTCTACTCAAAGTTGGAGGGGAATCAATGCTTGGAGATCGTCCGTATGGAATCGATCCACAATCGGCACTCGCCGTCGCAGAAAAAATCAAAGAAATTTATACTCGTCATATTGAGATCGCTGTTGTGATCGGCGGAGGCAACATCTTCCGCGGAATTGCAGGATCAAAAAATGGTATCGATCGAGCCACCGCTGACTACATGGGCATGATGGCCACCGTTATGAACGGCCTTGCCCTTCAGGACGCACTCGAAAAAGTCGGCGTTCCCACTCGTCTGCAATCTGCACTCCAAATGCCGGCCGTTGCCGAAAGTTTCGTTCGCCGAAAAGCTATCCGCCACATGGAAAAGGGCAGAGTCGTTATCCTCGGAGCTGGAACAGGTGTTCCTTACGTCACCACCGATACTGGAGCATCACTCCATGCACTCGAACTCAAGTGTGATGTGCTCATGAAAGCTACCAAAGTTGATGGTATCTATGACAAAGACCCAGCTCAACACGACGACGCCAAACGCTATAAAACAATTAGTTTCAAAGATGCAATCGAGATGGATGGTGTGCAAGTTATGGATACTGCCGCTCTAGCCATGTCGAAAGATAACAATATGCCAGTCATGGTCTTCGAACTCTTCAATGGTGATAACCTCATCAATGCGGTCGAAGGTGAAGACATTGGCACCTACGTTTCTAACGAAGTCAGTACAGAAATGGCATAGTCAAAACATATCAAAGATACTCAAATAGTATATAAGAGAATCAATTTAGCCGGGTGCAGCGTAAAAAACAGCATCCGGCTCTTTTTATCACTCTAATAGTCCCTCTGCTAATTGCAAATAGTAGTTTTTATAGTTCTTTCCCTTCTCTGAAGAAAAAAGGTGCGTTATACTGACTATGGTGTCGCACTGATATGCATACGGTGACACGAAAGGAACCTATGAAAACATTTGGTATTAATGGCTTCGGCAGAATTGGTAGAACCAGCCTCAGAGTTTGGTGGAAAAATCATCGCGAAGAGAGCCAGCTGACGTTGATCAATACTTCTGGATCGATGGATATCGAACAATGGGTGCACCTCCTAAAGTATGATTCTAACTATGGTGTCTTTGGCGAAGAAATTACTATCGAAAGAGAGCAGTCTAAAGCTGATGTTTCTAACAGTAATCCAGTCCTTGGCAACATCAAAATTGGTGACCGCCGCATTGTCGTCACTGCCCAACGTGATCCAAAACTTATTCCTTGGGGCAAGTATGGTGTGGATGTAGTAATCGACAGTACTGGTGTTTTCACAACCGAAGAAAAAGCAGCTCAACACTTTGAGGGCGGTGCAAAAAATGTCATTATCAGTGCACCTTCAAAAGGTGGACAGGTCAGCACTAGTGTGATGGGTGTTAACAACTTTGAGAAAAAAACACATGTCTTTTCAAATGCATCTTGTACAACCAACTGCGTGGCACCGGTTATTAAGTTGATCTCTCAGCACTATGGAATCGAAAAAGCGTTCCTCACCACCATCCATTCCTACACTGATGATCAAAATACGCAGGATAACTCACACCGAGACATGCGACGTGCTCGCAGTGCAGCCGAGAACATCATTCCAACCAGCACAGGAGCCGCGATCGCTACAACTGAAATCATTCCGGAAATTAGAGGCTCCTTCGACGGGCTAGCCGTTCGTGTACCAACTCCAGTTGGCTCACTTTCTGATATCGTCATGGTCACCAAACGAGATGTCACACCCGAAGAGGTCAATGCAATGTTTGAGGAAGAAGCTCAGAAGCCAGAATGGCAAGGAATCTTAGCTGCTTCTCACGAAGATTTAGTTTCTTCAGATATTGTGGGACGAAGTGAATCCTCGATTGTAGACCTTTCACTCACTAATGTTGTCGGAGGCAATTTACTCAAAGTAATTAGCTGGTACGATAACGAATGGGGCTACTGTAATCGCCTGATTGAGCAGGTGGCAAAGGTAGGATAAAAAAAGTACATTTTTTTAATTAGAAAGGCGGCTCTGAGAGCCGCCTTTTATTTTCTGAACTGTTCATTTAATGAAGACCAGGTTTTAGACCTGGTCTTTTTCTTGTTTAAAGCAAAAAGAGCGGCCTCAGGCCGCCCTTTCTCACTGCATATTATTTTTTTTGAAATGTTTGGGTGCGAGTAATTACAATCTTCACCTTCGGCCGCCACATGGCAGCCGAGTAATGAACCGCACTGGCAATCAAAATGCTCCAAAGAACCTGCCAAAGCCAATGTGCTGTGAAAGTAAATAAAAATCCTGGTGCTAAATATCCCAACCCTAAAATAGAAATCGGGAAACCCACTAAAGCAACTAGATCACCTCCACAACCAATAGCCATAAAGACTTTCTCAAAAACAATGAAAAACAGATACACAATTGCGCCTGCAATCAACAGTGTCAGCACCTTTGCCATTGGCAAAGAGCTCACGAATGTTACAGGGATCAAAGATACATGACCGATCACAGCCAATAAAAACAAGGCTGCACCAATGATCAGTGTGCCAGTAATTGCGGCCCCAACTTTGGGCCAATACTTTAGAAAAAACGTCATTTGGTGTTTCTCCTCAAAAAATATATGCAGTGTTAACGTACGAGAACTTCGCACGCTACATCTGCAAAAAAATAGATAAGCTGCGAAATTCTAGGTTAGATTATATCATTTAGACCTATAATTTCAAGATCTAAGCTTGCTTACACGCTTCTTGTCAGAATGCTTCTCTATACTAAAACCATGTTTTCTCGAACCCACAGTGTCAGCACCACGGGTCAAACCCTCCACATCACCGATGTAGAAATTACCGCCAGTGGCGGCCTACCAAAGTTTGTGATCATCGGACTGGCTTCCAAAACAGTGAGTGAGTCTCGAGAAAGAATTACCACCGTACTCACGCAAGCTGGCATTCGATTGCCACATAAGCGAGTGGTAATTAACTTAGCACCTGCAGAATTGAAAAAAAGCGGCAGTACCCTCGAATTTGCAATCGCCGTTGGACTTCTCAAGTTACTGGGAGTTGCGCTAGAAGAAAACAACAAAACCATCTATCTAGGAGAGCTGTCTCTCGACGGATCACTAAAAAAAATAGCCAATGCTTCAAAACTCATTTTATTTGCCCAAACTCAAGGCTATACTAACTTTGTCATCCCCCAAGAAAACTATGTAGAATTGAGCCAAATACAAGGCGTCACCTTACATCCACTCGAATCAGTTGCCAACTATATGCAACATTGTCGGTCCCAAACACCGCTACCCACATTTACCCCTTCAGATCAGAAAAATCAGAAAAACTCCCCCAGCTTTACTACAGTTAAAGGTCAAGCCATCGCCAAGCGTGCCCTGAGCATTGCCGTGGCTGGCAAACATCACCTGTTGATGATTGGGCCACCGGGAAATGGAAAAACTATGCTTGCACAGGCAGCAAAGGAATTACTTCCCCCAACCGCGCCATTTCGTGCTCCACACCAGAGTTGTTCTCAAACAACCCTCATTGGAACAGAGAGGTCCTCACAACCAGGAGAACTCTCACTAGCACACAGTGGTATCTTATTTTTAGATGAACTGCCCGAATTTTCAAAAAAAAACCTTGTGGCCCTTCGACAACCAATGGAAGCTACGATTCTTTCTCTTACAGCCTCAAAACCAGCTCCGTGTGACTTCACTCTACTTGCAGCCATGAACCCCTGCCAGTGTGGTTTTAAAAACTCCACAAAAAAAACCTGCACCTGCACTCGCCACCAACTCAACCTATACTCAAAAAAAATTGATGGCCCATTAAAGGATCGCTTTTCGCTTCAGGTGTATGTGCCCGCTCTTTCTCCTGAGGAACTTCAAAACACTCATCAAAATTTTTCTGAAGCAACTCTCGATCAACTCAAGAAAGACGTGGCTCGCACCTCAGCACAACTCACCCAACATAAAAAAACAGCACCCACTTCACAGCTTTTCCTGCCACTGAGCGATGCAGCCTCAAAACTCCTCTATAAAGCAAATAGTAAACTCTATCTTTCAGCTAGAAGATATCATAACTGTAAAAAAGTGGCCCAAACAATTGCTCTCCTCGATGGGAAAAAGAGTATTTTGGCAGACCACATTGCGGAAGCACTACAGTTTCGCATACAATAGCAACACAATGAAGATTCCTGTATGGGCTAAACCAATATTACTGTTCTTTACTGTTATCTTCTCGGTACTGTTGGTAACTTCATTTTTCTTTATCTACACAGCTGCCACAACTCAGCAAAAGGAGACTGTAGCTCGTCCAATGGATACTTCCACAGAAATTGCAGTAGAGCCTCTTTCAAGCCCTGAGGCATCAGCAGAAACAGCACAAGTGCTTGGAAAAACTCAGTACTCACTCTCGGCATCAAAACTTTACTTGCTCATCAATGCCCACCGAGAAAATTTCAATCTGCCAAAATTACAACCAAATGCACAGTTGGAAGCATCAGCTCAACTGAAACTTTCGGACATGATTGAAAAAGAGTACTTCCGACACGAAGATCCCGACCAACAATCAACTTGGCACTTCATCCAAGTGGCAGGCTATCAATATCAAAAAGCAGGTGAAAATTTAGCGTTCAATATTGGCAGTGAGTGGGACATTTTCCAGGCATGGCTTAAAAGCGAAACACATAATAAACAAATGCTTGATTCTGTCTATACAGATATAGGCTTAGCTATTGATTGTGACAGCGTCGAAGACCCCAACTACAAATGTATTGTAGTTGCTCATTTTGGAAAAAAATAGGTGAGACAATGTTACAAGCGTGGAACCATTTCAAAAAGCACTACAAAAACTACAAGTGAAATACAGTACCACCCAAACCACTCAAGTTTTGCCTTTTCGATTACGTATTTGAAAACTTGTAAACTAATAATACCTGCCAAAAATGCAGCTACACCACCTGTTAGAAACAAACCCAAATCAATAGTAGCAAGTTGATCAGCTTGATACACATCAAAGAGCTGTAACATACTGCCTCCAAAAATAATTGGAATGCTCATCAAAAAAGAAAACTCAAAAGCTTCACGACGAGGCAGTTTAGCTAAGACTCCACCAAATACTGTTGACCCAGATCGAGAAATACCTGGTAATAAAGCAACTGCTTGAAATAAGCCCACAAAAAATGATTTTTTCGGAGTCAATGCTTCGGTCGCGTCTGCTAACGTTTCACGCTTCTTTAATACAGAAGCCACACTCAAATTAATCAGACCTGTTACAAAGAGAGTTACAAGAACAAGTGGCAGAGAAGAGAAAAAGCTCTCGATACTTTCTTTGGCTACTAATCCAATTACAGCTGCTGGAATGGCACTCATTGCAATAAGCCATAGGTCTTTAACCTTCAAAGCAACTATTCGCTTCCAAAAGAAAAGTACTACAGCCAAGAGCGTAGAAAAATGTAAAAACACATCAAACGAAAGTGAACTCTCAGTTATGCCAAAGAAATACTGAGACAAAGCTAGGTGACCAGAACTTGAAACCGGAAGAAACTCAGTCAATCCCTGAGTTAAACCCAGAAAAAGTGCTTGGAACAAAGTCATGGACTATTACTCGCCTTTTTTAGTTTTTTTGTACCATTCCTTCAGAAGATCTTTAACAAGATCCTGTCCTCCAAGTCCTAATGCTAATCCAAATCCAAGAGAGAGCGCAATAACAAACCCGACAAATAAAATCAGGATAAATTCGTTAGCGATCCCTAGTTCGGAGATAGAAGCCATCACGGTAACAGTGACCACTAAATAGCTTGCAACCTTACTAAATAATCGAGAAGTACCAGAATCAATTGTCTTGAGCGCGCCTTTAATGACAGACTCAACTAAGCCTGCTAATAAGACTCCAAAGAAGAGAACTACCACTGCTGCAATTACTCGAGGTATATATGATAAAACGGTGGCCAGTAACACAGACAAAGAAGTCAGTCCTAAAATTGCAACAACAGACTGCAAGATAACTAACATGACCAACCAATACACTACACTACCAACCAGCACTTCTAGCTTTGGTTTAATCTCAGCATTTTGGAGAAAGTGTTCGATTGGAGTATTCTTGACTGCTTTCGAAACATGCAGGGATTCAAACAGTTTCACCACTATGCCACGAAGCGCATTTGCAAAAAAGGAACCGACAATTAACAGCAACAATGCACCTAAAATTGAGGGAATATAGTCTGCTAGAGACACCAGCGTCTCAGATGCAAACAGTTGGACCGAAGTTATAAATGATTGATACATACTTCCTTTCAGACTAGCTTCACCAATGATGTAAAAAAACTGGTGTTCTACTCATTGTACACTACCAAGCCTTCTTGCGCATTTTTTTGTAACTGCAAAGACCATAAGCCGGATTCTGTATATGGTAATGATCTATCTATGCCTGGGACTTTATCACCGGTCTCACGAAGAGACTCGAGAACAGATCCAATACGGTGAAGTTCGCCAGTTGCAGCAGGGAGGATTGCCGCTCGTATACCAAAGTTGGTATACGCACACCCAGTAGCTTGGTCGTTTCATTCGGCGCCACCCGACTCGTCACTGTTGCTCTAACTGTCTTTCACAAAGTGAAATCTTACACTTGGCTTTTGGAAATCCAAAAATTTCGTGTAACACCCTCTGTTCAGCTGTCCGGACTTTCCTCTGACACGCAAGCGTGCCAGCCATTACCTGGTCTTTGCAGTTAGGCATAGTATACCTCTAACTGAGAAATATGTCTCGAGGGAACAAAAAGCGTACTAACAAAAAAACTTATTTTTTTCGGGGCTTATAAAAAAATGTAGCGTATACAAGTCTGATCACAATATACACAGGAATCGCCAGGAATGCACCAACAATGCCAGCCAATTCTAAACCAATAAGAATAGCTACTATAGCTACAATTGGGCTCACATGTGCATTTACTGCCATAATCTTAGGAACAAGGATATTATTTTCCAGTTGTTGCACAATAATATAGAACAAAAGAGTTAATAAACCACTCACTGGACCAAAAGTAATGGTTGCAATTGCAATTGCTGGAACTGCAGCTATGGTTGGACCTAAGTTTGGCAAAATTTCAAGCAAACCAGCGGTCAATGCTAAAGGCAAAGCATAAGGAACCCTCAAAATAGTCAATCCAATAAAGGTAACTACTCCTACAGCTAGCATCAATAATAATTGACCCCGAACCCAACCTCCAAGTTGCTCTTCCGCTTGGTCAATAAACTCTGCAACTTGCTTCACAATTTTTGTATCTTGAGTAAACCAATAGGCTTTCTTGTGCAAGGTATCACGTTCGAGCATCAAGTAGAACGAAAGTACAAACACGGTCATAAAAGTAAAAATACCGTTAAAAGTTGAGGTAATAATACTCAGTGCGACTGAAGCTGACTCACTCATCTGTTGCACTAACTGGCTAACTTCTTGCAAGGTAAAGTTAATTTCTTTAAAGTATTTTTCAAAACCAGGTAATGAAATATTATTTATAAATCCAATAAACTGAGCTGCGAGCGGAGGAATAATTAACCCCACAAACGAAATACCTACAATAATGATAAAAAGATATGAAAGTGCGATAGCAACTGGTTTCGGAGCTTTTACCTTTTTCTGCAGAATGACTACTAATGGATTCACGGCAACGGTAATGATAAATGCCAGCATGAGTAGCACTAAAATTGGCTCAATCTTAACTAAAAAAAACAGCGTGATGATAATTCCTAAAATATAGAGAAAAGAAACTGGATCTATAGATACCGTGTGTTTGTCTTTAAAGTATGAGAACATGACTTTAGTATACAGGAGGAGTTTGGGGAAGTCACTCGGCAATACCCTCGAGTTGTTGTGCATCGTACCACAAGATATTCGACTGTTTTTTCCACCACACTTGCTGTCGTTTGGCGTATTGCAACTCTTCCAGCAACCAACTTTCTTTGAGCTGATCACTAGTTGTTGTTCCTTGGATGTAGCTCGAAAGAGAAGCCAAACCCAAGGTAGAGTGAGCTAAAGTTGTATCAGTATAGTTTTCTAAAAAATGAGTGCATTCATCTATAACACCTTGTGCCAGTCGCTTTTCAATCCGATCTTTAATGCGTTGCTCTAGAATTTCTAAATGAAGTGACAAACCCACAAACTGCTGTTGATACTCTGTAGCTACATCCCGTTGCCACTCAGGAAAAACTGGAACGTCAGCGAGCGAGATTTCAATAGCACGCTGTAATCTGCGTGGATTATGAAGATCAGAGTTATTTAAAGCCTTATATTTCTCAGGATTCATCAGTTTCAACTTAGTTTGTAATTCTACTAAAGACAACGTAGCCGCCTCTGCACGCCAAGCGTCATTGGGAGGAATGAGTAAGTGCGGATCATCTAAAAAAAGCTGTTGGTGATATAGACCAGTACCTCCAACAAGAATAGGCAAGTGATTTTTCTGTAAAGAAACAGCTAAAATTTGTAGTGCGAATGCTTGAAACTGGGCTACAGACCACTCTTCATCAGCATTTAGAATCGATACCCCATGCAAGAAAATCGAAGACTCTGGCTTCGCATACAATGGTTGAGGATACTCAGATTCTGACATGGTTCTTATAAAACCAGCGGGCACATCAGCCCCAGAAAGGATAGGTAAATTGGCATATACCTGACGAGAATCTACTGAAATTATATCGACCCCAGAATATAAACCATCAGCAAGAACCTGGTTTGCAAGCTCCAAAGCCAGCGATGTCTTTCCAGTCGCGGTAGTGCCAATGATACTTAACAGTGGATGTTTCATAGAGACTCGTTACACCACAATAGGGCGCTCTTGCAAGTTATCTTTGTTGATAATTTGATCAAGAATTTCCCATCGTTTTTTCTTAACTTTGTGAGGAATATCGTCTGCATATAGCTTCCAGCTCGCGGTACCTGGCCGTGGAGAATACATAGCCACAAACCCAACTTTCCAATCAACTTGTTTAGCTAAATCAACCGTGTCCGCAAACTCTTCGTCAGTCTCACCAGGAAAACCAACGATAATGTCAGTGCCAATCACAATTTCGGGATCTGCTGTCCGCAGTTTAGTCACAATATCAAGGTACTGTTGGCGAGTATACCCACGATTCATACGATACAAAACTGCGTCACTGCCAGATTGAACCGGCAAGTGAACATAGCGATCAATTTTTTTATTCTTTCCCACTTCTGCAATCAACTCTTCATGGAAGTCCCAAGGGTTACTACTCATAAATCGAACTTTGACTATTTCATCAAACGCCGTTACAGCCCGAAGCAACTTTACAAATGGGGGAATACCTTCGGGAGTTAAGTATTGAGATTGGTTTGAAGGCAAATCTTCTCGAGTAAACTCTTGATGTTCCATCATCATTTTTCGAAACCCGATACCAACCTTTTCGAGTCCCCACGAGTTTACATTCATTCCTAAAAGCGTAATTTCACTGTAGCCTTCGGCCACCAAACGCTCAACTTCTTGCATAATCTCTTCAAACGGGCGTGACTGCTCACGACCACGAGAGTAGGGGACAATACAGTACGTACAAAACGAGTTACAACCTGTTGAAATTGGAATCCAGGCATGCTTTTTATCTTTACGAATCGCGGCCTGATTAAAACCAACTTCATTAATCGGCAAAATCTCATCGACCATCGGCATCATTTTATACAACTTGTCGTAGCCATGATGCACCATACATCCAGTTAAAATAATTTTTGGTCGCTGCTTGCCTAACTTATGAAAGTGAACCACCACCCCATGGAGAAACCCACGGGCCCTATGTTCTGCCCGCTGTCGAATAGCACAAGTATTCACAATCAGGTCATCGCACTCTTGCCAGCTTTTGGCTTCACTGTAGCCTCTGGCAGCATAGTCGCCAGCAATTCGTTCACTGTCTGACTTATTGGACTGACAACCAAAGGTATGGATGTAATAGGTTTTTTTTGCTTTCATAACGAGGCTCCATTATACCAAGGAAATGTCAAAGGCGGACGTTAAAAGTTCCATTCTGACTAACACTATCCCATAACATATGGTAAAATACCCCTGCTTTCAATAAACAACTGTTTTCAAGCGCAAAACAGATATTTTATAAAAGATTGCTGTTCGTTCACACAACAAAAGGAGGTTCTCTCATGAACCAAGTTTGGAAATATCCGTTGCCCGAGGAAGCACTATTCACCTTGCGCCTACCGGTGCAGTCTGCACCACTTTGCGTCAGGTGGATTAATGCCATCCCGTGCCTGTACGTACGGGTTGTTGATCAAGGTTTAGGTACTGATTTTTTTACTTTTCAAATTGAGACTAACTTGCAGAATCAAAACCAAGAGGTTTCGATTCTGCAACCTGATAAAGGAACAAAGAATTTTATTCTCACCTATAGCCCTCCGATCACTCAAGAATGGGTTGCCCATCTCACGGCTATTGAAATTCCTCTCAGAGGTGCGTTTAATTTAGACCTGCCTACTGGGACTGAATTCAAATATTTGGGGAAAGTTGATAATGAAACCCCTATACTTTATGTATCGTTGGGAGTTGGACCAACCAAAAAGTATCGGTTTGCAATGGTAAATACAGGGGAAGAATTCCCTTTGTTTACAGAACATATCGATACAATTGCATTTCTTGTGATCAATCGCGATTTTGTGAAGCATTTGTTCAAATTTTAAATGCGATGAACAAACAAAACAAAAAGCCACCATTCATTGGTGGCTTTTTTCTTTTCTATTACCTGCCTTCAAAAAACCTTATTTCCTTGTATAATGTCACACAGACATCTTGGCGCGGTACCAGAGTGGTCTAATGGCGAGGTCTGCAAAACCTTCGTTCGTGGGTTCGAATCCCATCCGTGCCTCAACAAAAAAAGCCCGCTTCATTCGGAGCGGGCTTTCATTTTTTCCTCTATCTTTTTAGAATCCAAGCAGTCGACCTAAAAAGGATCTGTTTTGAACTCTAGTTTCAGTGACTTCGCCAGTTTCGTCATCCATTTCTAGTTTTGTATCTACTTTTCGAGTGAAGAAACCAAGAAGCTTTTCTTCTTTCTCAACAACTGTTGAGTAGACTACACGTCCATCTTCACGAGTCTCGAGCTCTAGTTCGACATCTTCAGGAAGAACTCCTGGGATATTATCAAAGAAACCTTTGGCCGTCATTCTCTCAATTGCTTGATCTGGCAAATGTGAGAGGACTTTTTCTTGGCCATTTGGTCCAATTACAGTAACTTCATTAGTCTCTGGGTCGAGAACAAATTCAGCATTTTTAAGGTTGGCCTTTACATTTCGAGACTCAAACTGAAACTCAGTCGTTCCATCGGCTCAGCGTTCACTTTGAATTTCAATTTTTTCTTCTTTTCGCTCACGTCGTTCTTCTCGGGCTTTCTCTGCTGCCTCTGATCTCACTTCTTTTCTCTCTTCAATATTTTCTTGTCTGACTTCTTTTCGTTCTATAGCTCGATCTTTAAGCTCAGAAGAAGCTTCAACTTTGAGACGATCAGTCGTTGCTTTTCGCTCAGTTCTGAGGTCAACTTTACCGGTATCCATCCGAATTGAGTCCTCTTTATCCTCAAGACGGACATTAATTCTTTGCTTGTCAGTGGATACTCTCATCTGTGTATTGGTCGATCGAGGCACAGTGGTACTTGGACGAGCGTCTCGAACATACTCCCTCTCATGATCTTCCTGCTTTTCACGTTCTCGTTCGTTTTCACTTTCATCCTCACGCTCGTTCTCTTCTTCACGTTCTCGTTCATTTTCTTTTTCATCCTCGCGATCCTCTTGTCCACGATCTTCTCGGCCTAGCACTTGATCATTGTAAAAAGAAATTGATCCAGAATCTGATACAACTATCTCCATGGCTAAAGCAGGCAGTTGTGCCAACTGAAGCAAAAAGACTACTAAAAGGAGGGTGGGTAGGGTTTTTTTCATAGTGAACCCATAGTAACAATAATCAAAACCAATGAGCAAGCAGTAAAAAAGGCTGCCCTCAAGAGAGCAGCCTCTTCAATGTACTCTGTACAAACTTATAACGGTTTAATTTCAAACTCTGTGCCCCCAGTTGGATATCCAAATCGAACTGCAGCAGTTTTTTCAGAAATTTTATGTACCCGTAAAAACAATTCAATAAAAGGATTATCATACCCAGATGAGCCAGCATTAATTGCTAAAACTCCTCGATCAACCTGGAAGCCACCAATAGAGACAACTCCTAACATAGAAACACCATTCATGATGACCTGCACCTTGTCGCCAGGATGCAAATCCATCTTTTCAAGGTCTGATTTTCGCATGGTCGTCTTCACATTTCCAAAGCCATCAGTCCAAGAGACCGTGTTGTTTGGAATTTCAGGGATATCGTCAACATTAAGTTCAGCTCCTAAAGCAGAGTAGTCACCATTGACAATTTGAGCTACAACAACTGGAAAAAAGTCGCGTGAGCGAAACTGAGAACCAGAGTTGGGACAGTTGAGATCTCTAAACTCGACAATGTCATTTTTCACAAATCCAAAGGCAGATTCAGACCATACATTAATAATCTCGACACCATTTTTGAGCTTGGCATACTTAATTCCATGATCAATGTTATTTTTTTGAGCTTTTTCGGAAGTTCGACGAGGGGCGCAATTGCCATAGATAACCATTCGGCCATCAAAAGGTGCATTTGCAAGTTGTGAAGTTACAAATCCCAGCGCCACCGTATCAAGAGAAGGAACAGAAAGGTCATGAATAAAAACAGCTTCAGGGTCATTAATGTTCTGATACAGCCGAGTATCGATTTCAGCGAATTCGAGTCCTCCAGCTACATAATCATCGATATGATGCAGAATTGTTTTTTGTGACATGCGTACTCCTTTATCTAAAGTATCTTTAACCAAAACGAGAGTATATCATGTCTGAGTTATTTTTTCACCTACTCATAGGCAAAAACCCACATATCAACTAAATTAAAACCCCAAACATTCGAAGATGCGTTATAATATCCCCCTATGACAGATACTAAAACCACCACCAACACAAAAAAAACAGCGGCTAAGGCTGAAAAAACTGAAAAAGCCTTAATCGGAAAAAATACAGTTCTAACACTAACTATAGATAAAAAAACTGCTGCTGCTGCCTACAAAAAGACCGTTGCTAAACTTTCAAAAGATTTAAAAACAAGTGGTTTCCGCAAAGGGAAAGTTCCCGTTGATGTAGCCGAAAAGATGCTTGGTGAAGACCGTATTATTCAAGAAGCTCTTGAAGTCTGTGTTCCAGATGCTTACAAAGCGCTCATCGAAAAAGAAGGTAAACAACCATTAACCTATCCAGAATTTAATCCTATTTCTCTCAAAAAAGGTGAGGATTGGACACTCGAAGTTCATATTGCCGAAAAACCAGTCATTAACCTCAAAGGGTATAAGGCCGTGGCCAAAAAAGCACTCAAAACAGCTGAAACCGAGTTAAAACAACAAGCAAAAGACCTTGAAAAACACGTCAAAGAAGCCAAAGCTAAAAAAGAGAAGCACGATCACGCTCATGAAATTACAGATCAACAAAAAAGAGAGCACCGCCTCCAAGTTATCTATAAAGAGTTAATTGATCACATCAAACCAGAAATTCCAGAACTCCTCGTCAAAGAAGAAACTCGCTATGATCTTGAAAATGTTGCCCAGCGACTTAAACAAATGAATATCGAGTTCGCAGACTTTCTCAAACACCGGAACATGACCTTCGAGCAACTGTCTACCGAATTAGCAGCCGGAGCACTCGGACGCCTCCAAGCAACCTTTATTATCAGCGCTATCGCTGAAGCCGAAAAAATTACCGTTGGCCAGGCAGATGTTGATGAAGTCATTGGCAGAACCGCTGATAAAAAACTTCAGGAACAACAAAAATCTGATCCAAGATACCAATCTATGCTGATCGAGACACTGCTTCGACAACGAGTGGCTGACTACCTCCTTTCAGTAAAGTAACAATCTCTGAGCTTCTTCTCTAAGATCCTCTTGACTTTTTCCTCAAGTAGGCCTATAATCTGTAAATTAAGTACTCTAGTACTAGATTGACAGAGTGGTGTATCATAACAACCACTACATATTGAGGAAAAATGAAAGCCGGAACACAAAAGTCAGCTCGAACTTCACACCCACAGCAGTCGGGTGTTAATCCCTTTGCTCGGGCCCTGGCCGAAACTGAAAAACCTCGTGGCTCACAGCAAGATACTACCAATCCACTTAATCCCTTTAGTGAAGCCTTAGCCCGCTCAGGTGGTTCCTTTGGCGACGAAGCGGGACCTCAAAATGCTGATTGGCAAAAAAAACAACTTGAGAATCTCGAAAAACAACGTAAAAAAGATGCCCTTCGTAAAAAGCTGCATGATCAAGTCAACCCCGTTGACATGACTGCTGTCTACGATGCCCGAGAAAAAGAAGTCAAAAAAGAGATCGAATCCCTTCGACACGAACTTAAAATGCTCGTCAAAGATGTAGCTAAGTTCGAAAAAGAGGTTGAACTCGCAGTCATGGAAGAAATTGCTAGCCCTGGTCTAACCGGTAAATACTACCTCAACTTTTTTAGAAACCTACGTTCATTCATCATGCTCCTGAGACAAAAAGTCAAAAGTGCACGCACTTGGGCCACTCAATTTCATGCTAAACAGAAGAAAAAGAGTAAGGGTAGCGCTGGACTTAAAATTGGTGGTGCTGGACACGAGCAAACCAAAACTGTTTTCGACATGATGCATCACGAACGATCTACTGTTTACTCTGGCAACTAGCGTCTGGTATAATTCGGCGTATTCACTTAGGTTGCACCTTTTATCATAAAAAATACACATTTGAACTCGTAGCTCAGTTGGTTAGAGTGCTTCGTTGACATCGAAGAGGTCAGAGGTTCGAGTCCTCTCGAGTTCACACATAAAAAGACACCTATTCAGGTGTTTTTTTATGTGTGAATTGGGGCGGCAACACCAACCTCAGGCTCGCCATGCGAGTTACAGATAACCCAGCCTCCAGCACGAGCATCTCGCAGCGAGCAGAGCGAGCGAGAAGCCCTCTCGACTTTGCTTATTATAATTGCAGTGTGATATGCTCAGTTTATAGTAGTAACCACCTTCAAAGATATACAACATGAACGAGCACTCCCTTATCAATAAAATCTCAACAGCATTTGGTCAGCAGAAAATAACAGAACAATCACCATCAGCTGAAACCACCAATTACCTTCAAAAAGGAAATGAACTTGTTGCAACTCAAAAAGATACCCTTACTGAAAAAATTGAACCACACACTCAAAAAGCTGCGGAGCTAGATACTCAACTGGCGCCTCTGAAAGACAAGGGTATGGAACCATCTTCAAACGCACAAAAAATGTATGAAGCATATCTATCGTTAGTTACTGCCTACCAAGCTGAAGTACTTTTTGTACAACACAACAGTAACGAAGAAAAGGTCGAAGCCTGCCAACGAGCACTCGGAGTATCAGGAATCCATAGAGGAGCAACCACAGAAGAGTTACTCGCATATTATGAAAAAGATTGGCAAAGAAAACTTGAAGCTGTCGTTACTTATGAAGATGCAGGCTTCACTCCAAGATCTCAAGAACAAGCATCTTTTGCTGACCTGTCTGAAGAAAAAGACAGCGAAGAAGCAATTATTTCTGGACTTAAGTATGAGCTAAACGAACTAGAATCATTAAGTGAGGATCAAGTTAAGGAAATTGCTAAAATAGATGAAAAATCAGATCAACTCATCGAGGCATTAAAAGTCTTAACTACAGAGATGGGACCTAAGCTTGCAGCTTTAAGTGAATTTGAAGATGCGGATCACTCTCAAGTTTTGGAGCTATTACAACAAAGTGCTCAAACACAACATGGCGTCTTAGGAGCATATACCGACAAAACTGGTATTTACCCTGTAGACGTTGTCAATCTTGCAAAACAAATTATCTACCAAGCTGCAGAAAAAGCTAAGGGACAAAAAAACCACTTAGACATATACCTAACAGCAAAAAACCCAATGAGGATCTAGTCTTACCTACCTCCAACACGAGCACCTCACAGCAAGCCAGAAGTCCTCTCGACTTTGCAAAAAAATATACTATACTGTCCCAACTATGAACACCGAAAAAATTACTCTCAGCGTAGCAGTTACTTCCAAAAGCAAACACAAACTTGGAGCCGTTGAAGCCGCACTGAATACCCTATATCCAAATGCAGAAACAACTATCCAGGGCTATTCATCACAATCTGGAGTTAATGAACAACCGGTTAATGATGAAGCAGAGCAGGGGGCATATAACAGAATCCTCAGTATCTTGTCGGCCTTGTCAGAGGCAGGTGTATCTCCAAACATTATTCAGTTAGTTATTAGTATCGAAAGTGGCATTTTCCAGACAAAAAAAGGCTGGGAAGATAAAGCTGTCGTTATGGTTTCCGATCCTGATCTTGAAACCGTTGTTACGCAAGTTTCTGAGGGAGTTATTTTTCCTAACCACTATGTTGAAGAAGCCCAAAACAGAGGATTTGAACAACACACGGTTGGTTCAGTTATTGCCGAAATGAACCCTGACGTCGATGGCACCGACCCGCATGCATTTTTGACTAAAGATTCGGAAACACCAGTAACAAGAGCTGCTCTGCTCGAGAGTACTCTGCTGAGAGCTTTGAGTGAGTACTTTGGTTCAACAGATCAGCAGTCTCAATGAGTTCTTCCTCAAGCCAACACTTCACTTCCCCTAGAAAAAATGCTATAATTCAAGCTCTGCAAAAAGCGCCTTTTGCTTTTTTAGTAAGTTGAGGTAGAATACAAGTCTGTTTGTAGAAGTTTTTTAGTAACAAACATCGGAAAGAAGAACACATACACGTGCGAAATAACAAATCATATTACTCGAGTAAAAATCGAATTACGGCTAATGAGCGAATTCGAGCAATCGAGGTCCGAGTGTTAACAGAAACAAAAGATATGTTAGGTGTCATGACTAAAGCAGAAGCTTTACTCAAGGCCCGAGCAGCAGGCAAAGACTTAGTTTTGATTAGTGAAAGTACTAATCCACCCATTGTCAAAATTATTGACTTGGCAAAATATAAGTATCAGCAGCAGCAAAAAGAAGCTAAAAACAGAAAAAAAGCTAAGTCTCAGGACTTAAAGGAAGTCAGATTTACTCCATTTATGGGTGATGGTGACTTCGAAGCACGTTTAAACAAAGTCAAGAAGTTTCTTGAAAAAGGAGATAAGGTTCGCCTGACGCTTCAATTCAAGGGACGTGCTATTACTAAAAAAGAATTTGGATATGCTATGTTCGAAAAGGTAATTGAGGCAACAGCCGATAAAGCCACAGTAGAACTACAACCAAAAATGATGGGCAAAAAGCTCATGGCGCAACTTATGCCATTGAAAAAATAAGAGAGGTCGAGATGCAAAAAGTAAAAACTAAGATGAAACAAAAGACTCGTTCTGGCGTAGCCAAACGATTTAAAATCACAGCTACCGGTAAGGTGCTGAGACGTTCACAAAACATGAGACATCGTCGTCGTACTAAAAGTAAAAAAGCTATTAGAGCTTACCGCGTTCCAGTCGAAGTCACTGGCAAGTGGGCTAGAAAAATCAAGCGCATGCTTGGAATTGCATAAGAGAAAGATACCATGCCAAGAGCTAAAACAGGCGTTACTCGCCGAAGAAGACATAATAAAATTTTAAAACTCGCCAAGGGTTTCCGTGGTGCTAATAGCCGACTCTACAAAAGAGCGAAAGAAGCTGTACTTCACTCCGGTCAATATGCTTACATTGGAAGAAAACTTCGCAAGCGAGACATGCGCAAACTTTGGATTCTCCGTATCAGTGCTGCAGTCAAAGAAGCCTCAGAAGGAACTTTGAACTACTCACGTTTCATGAATCTGATCAAAAAAGGCAACATCGAACTTAACCGTAAAATGTTATCTGAAATTGCTATCGCAGACTTTACCACTTTTAAAAGCATTGTTACAAAAGTGCGTGGGTAAACGAATCAAAAAATAAAAACTAGAAACCCCGCACTCAGCGGGGTTTTTTATTAGGAACAAATATAACGCCGAACTCAACAACACGTCAATAAGAAATAGGGTAGAATAAAGGAACTATGACAGCAACCGAATACACAAACAAACTTCAAGAAGTTGTTAAAAATCTTCAAGAAGCACTTACAAAAGCAGAAACAAACCAAGAAATTACTGAACTCAAAACAGCCTATTTAGGAAAAAAAGGCCACTTCAAAGCACTAAGTCAACAAATAAAAGATATCCCCCGTACCGAAAAAAAAGAAATCGGTGCAGTCCTCAACGACACAAAGACCCAACTTGAATCGCTGATCGAATCAGCCCTTGCCACCCAAACCACAACTACGCAAAGCTGGGTTGACCTCACCGCTCCAGGAGTCAAACCAAAACTTGGCCACATGCACCCCGTTTCTCAAGCCATGGAAGAAATTACCCATATTTTTGAACAAATTGGTTTCACCAGAGTGCGCTATCCAGAAGTTGACTGGGACTGGTACGTCTTCGAAGCCCTCAACATGCCAAAAAGCCACCCTGCTCGAGATGAGTGGGAAACGTTCTTTGTCGATGCCCCCACAGACGAAAAAATGGGCAAAATGGTTTTAACTACCCACACTTCTAACGGACAAGTCCGTGAGATGGAACGACTTAACTCAAAACCACCCATCCGCATGATTAATATCGCCCGATGCTACCGACGTCAACAGGATGCAACCCATACCCAAATGTTCCACCAGTTTGAAGGCCTAGTTGTCGATAAAGGCATCACCATTCAACACCTCAAAGGCACACTCGATTACTTTGCCGAACAATTCTACGGACCAGGCACAAAGTCTCGTATCCGACCGTTCCATTTTCAGTTTACTGAACCATCCTTCGAAGTCGACTTTTCATGCCACATCTGCCATGGCACTGGCTACTTAGATACAAAAGAAGAACAAAAATGTCGCTTCTGCAAATCTGGTTGGCACGAAGTTGGTGGAGCCGGCATGGTCCATCCTAACGTTCTCAAAGCTGGTGGCATTGATCCAGATGAATATACTGGCTTTGCCTTTGGCTGGGGAGTCGAAAGAACCTACACCTTAAAAGAAGGTCTTAACCTGGACGACATCCGCTTACTCTATAGCGGGGACCTTCGATTCCTAACCCAATTTTAAAAACTACCTACACAGAAAAAATTATGAACATCCTTATTCCCCACACCTGGCTCAAAGAACACTTAGCAACCGATGCTGATCCAAAGACCATTCAAGAGAATGTCTCACTCTGCGGACCATCTATCGAACGCATTTATGACACTGAAGGCGATAAAGTCTACGACATCGAAGTCACGACTAATCGGGTCGATAGCATGTCTGTCCGCGGTATCGCCCGCGAAGCCGCTGTCATTCTCGAGCAATTTGGCATCTCGGCTACACTGAAACCCCAGCAACTTTTGCAGGACCTTCAGCCAGAGGTAACCGAGCTACCGCTTCCAAAAATTGTCAATGACCCCGACCTTTCAAAACGAATCATTTGCGTCGTCTTACAAGGAGTAAAACGAAATTCAACTCCAGAGTGGATGGGCAAACGCCTCCTCCAAACTGACCAAAATATTCATGATGCGGCCATTGATATTACCAACTATGTAACGCATGAACTTGGCCACCCCTGCCATGCCTTCGATTACGATAAACTGATGAAAACTGGCGGAGAAATTATTATCTCTGAAGCCAAAAAAGGTGAAACATTTACTACTCTTGACGGCAATGTATTCGAGACAGTCGGCGGAGAAGTAGTCTTTAAAAATGGAGAGGGAAGAATTATTGATCTGCCCTCCATCAAAGGAACTGCTAACACTTCAATCGATGACTCAACTCAAAATGTCTTGCTCTTGCTCGAATCAATCAAAGCTAAAAAAGTTCGTTTTGCCAGCATGACTCATGCTATTCGAACGACAGCTGCCCAATTGATGGAAAAAAATGTTGATCCAAACCTGGCTGAAGATGTCCTTATCCGTGGCATTGAACTCTACCGAGAGCTCTGCGGAGCTAAGATCGCCAGCCCTATTTATGACGAATTTCCTGGGCAGCGCGAGCCACAACCTGTTTCTCTGCCACTCCAGAGAGTCACCGACTACTTGGGTCTAGAAATTAAGACTGACCGAATTACCTCAATACTCGAAACACTCGGTTGCCAGGTCAAAGTTGCTGGCAGCATGCTCACCGTCACACCACCAACGTTCCGTCCTGATATCACCATTCCTGCTGATGTGATTGAAGAAATTGCCCGGATCTACGGCTACCACAATCTGCCAAGTACCCTCATGGACACTCCTATTCCGGTCACAAAACCAAGTGACGTAAACTACACCATCGAACGTACCATCAAACAGTACCTAGCTAACATTGGTTGGCAAGAAATCTATTCGTACTCTATGGTCAGCGAAGAAATTGCACTTGAATCCGGACAACCTCGTGATGGCCACCTCAAACTCCAAAACCCACTAACTGACGACCGAGTCTACCTGCGCCGTTCACTGGTACCATCACTCGAAGAAATTATTGCTCAAAATAAACAAGAAGAGCAGATGAGTGTGTTCGAAATTGCCCATGTCTACCATCCACTCCCAAGACAATTACCAGAACAAGATCTCATGCTAACCTTGGTCAGTAGCGATGAGTATCGCCAGGTCAGAGGAGCATTTGAGCAATTACTCCGACAGCTTTTTATCGAGGGTATCGCCGTCAAACCATTGGGAGAACACGACAGCACTACCGTAGCCCAACAAGCTGAAATCTGGGTCGGAGAGACACTTTTGGGGAAAGTCTTGCACCTAACTTCAGGTCACACCGCCCTCGAAGTGCAGATGTCACAACTACTCAAAATTGCGGCCTCACACCCAATCTATCAAAGTATTCCTAAGACTGCAGAACTCAAAGAGGACCTGACCTTTACCCTGCCAAAGAAAACATTGATAGGAGAGGTACTTGCATCACTTAAAAAAGCTGATGGGCTTGTCAAAAGCGTTGAACTGAAAGACCAATACAAACAAAACTATACGTTTGGAATTTCCTACTGGAGTCCAGATCAGAACCTTTCTTCTGAAGAGATCGAACCAATCAGAAAAAAAGTAGTCGCAACTATTACAGATCTTCATGCAGGTACCTTGGTGGGTTCTGTCTAGTTTTTACTTTCGCGACAAAAATATGAGTCAGGTATACTAAGGTTGTGAAACAACTTCGCCCACTATACCAAGTTTTGATTGCACTGCTGATTTTTTTGATACCCAGTAACTTGTTTTATGTAGTTAGTGAAGTTGGTTCCCGGGTGCATGGCCTCAGGATTGATTACCTTTTACCCAAGTTCCATGCCAGCGATGGTATTATTTTTGCCCTGCTGATCTTGTTTGCGATCGAAGATAGCGTAGCTTGGTATACCCGCAGTCAATCATGGTGGCATAGGGCTGTATCGTATGTACAATCCGTTCTTGTTCCTAAAAAAACACCGGTGACATTGCTCGTGCTGACCGTGCTCCTTGCACTTGGTATTGGAGTCCGACAACTTTCTGCCGGAAATACCATAATTGCTTTCTGGGAAGTAATCTCCTGGATAAAAATAGCTCTCTTGGCATACGTACTGTGGCAAAAACGGGAGCTTCTTCGTTCTTCGGTTACCTATCTGGTTTTAGCAAGCACACTGCTTTTTCAAAGCCTGGTGGGGATCATGCAGTACCTGACGCAACAATCTGTAGCCAGCTACCTATTCCTTGGAGAAACAGACCTTTCAAACTTTGCTGGATTGGCAAAAACAACACTTGGAGGCATCGAACGAGTTTTACCATATGGAACAACCGCTCATCCCAATGTGTTAGCTGGCTTCCTCAGTTTAAGTTTACTGCTACTTATTCCATTCTATCGAAAACAGAGCAGAGAAGGCCTAAAAATCTCGCTGCTACTGACATTTATTGTAGCCAGCGTGGCACTCTTCCTGACACAATCTATCAGTGCCTGGCTGACATTTGCACTTGGACTAAGTATTCTTTTTGGAAGAAAGTACTTCAAGAAAATTCCTCAAGGTATGTTGGTTGGCATACTGGCTGGCATCATTGTGGTCAGTACCTGGTTGCCTTTCTCTGGCTCATCACCATCACTGGTTCGCCGAAAATACCTCAATACGGCTGGTATCAAAATGTTTCTTGACCGGCCACTACTTGGAGTCGGCTTAAAAAACTTTACCCCCCATGTCGAATCCTATGCAGATACCAGAGAAGTCGTGCGATTTGTACAACCTGCTCACAATGTGCTTGTTCTCTGGCTAGCAGAGACAGGCCTGCTTGGTTTTGCGCTGCTTGTATGTGGATTTTTGCTTTGGAAACGCACTCAACCAGAGTGGATACTCCTATTCCTGGTGTTGTCTCCCATTGCCTTCCTTGACCACTATTTGCTCACACTTCAGAGTGGTATTTTATTGTCTCTCTTCTTTTTACTCTCTTATCAATCATACTAAGCCCATAACATTGACAAATATGATATTTTTTGATATACTTACTTCAGTACACTGTGCTTTTCTATACAAAAGATATAGTGTCATTCTTTAACATGTTCAGAGAACTGTAGTTAGATAAACAGCTCAAAGTACCTTTTGATAGAGGGTTTTGAGCTGTTTATCTCCTGCAGCAGAAAATTAACCTTCTTAAATTGGAGAACTAACAAAGTGAGGATAATATGAATCGTAAACAAGCAACGAATTTATTCCGTTTGCTGGCCGGCATGATCGGCTTCGCCTTAGCATTTTTCTTGGGGTTAACCACCCCGATCGTCCACCTATTAACACCAGCTGCCGCGCTGTTGCTGATGTTGGGTGGCGTTGGAGTTGCCGAAGAGTTTTTGACAGAAAAGAACCTTCTAAAAAACTTCCATACTCAATTTGTTTTGGGTGCATTTTTGGCAGCAGCGTCGCTTTCTTTGGTAGCTGAAATGCTGACACTAGCAATTGTTTTTGCTTATGTTGGTGTTTTTGCTTATGTAGCTATTGAAGCCATCAAATTCGGCAGCTATACCTTTCAAACTGATAGCGTAATGCAGATTGACAGCGAACGAGACTGGAAGCCCAGCTTACCTCTTTTCCTGGCTCACTGGCTAGGTCTGGGAACTTTCGCCTTCGGCGCATTATTTGCCATGGCTGGTTGGATTACAATTCCAGTAGCAATCATTTTCGCCTCTTTTGGCGTAATTTGCTACTTGGTTTATTACACCAACCCCGAAAATCCCCCCCGTCTAAGTGGCGCCATTTAGTTTCCCCCGACCTTCCTCTGAACATGAAAAGCCCGCTTCGGAGAAGCGGGCTTTTTACTATCTTTTTCAAAAAATGTAAGCCATTAAATCCCACTTGGATCTGGCGATACGAGAGGAGTAGGGCTTGGCAACACAATAGGCGTTGGACTCGGTGTCGGGCTTGGCGTTGGTGTCGGGGTAGGACTTGGCTTTGGCTCCTCCCAACTGACCCCACCAGTACCAATACGATGTTTTCCTGTCTCGGCTTCTTTACCAGACTTGCTGTAAGCTTTTGCTTGGACTGTGTAACGACCAGCACTCAGCTTCAACGTACCTTCGTAGCGACGATCATTAATCGTTTCACGGAGTTCGTCGTTGACGTAGATCTCGATTTTTTCGATACCATCGTTCGACTCAGATTCGATTCTGACTTTAATGTCCTCAGTGTCATAGGTATTTTTGTCGTCGGGATCTTTAAGGCTTAAGTAAATTTCATTTTGATCTCCACAGTACTCGGTTGGAACTTTGTAGCGACTATCATCCTGGCCCTCAATCCATGCCAAAATAGCTTCCTGCCAACGGTTTTTACCATCTTCACTGTAGGGATCTTCTTCCTGAAGAACAATAAACTCTTCTTTATCATAATCATTACGGCGAATTCGAGCATCTGTAGCTAACTTGCGCTCACCTTTACAGAGCTCTACATACCGATGAATTGGATCTGGAATACTGGGGACCGTGCCCGAAATAAAGTAATCTTCTCGCGAAGGAAACTCGTCATGTTCTGGGTACCCAGAAATTTGATCAACCTTAATTTTTTCAACACCACTCGGCACTTCCCAAACTTCAGATTCATACTCATCACGTCCCAACACATCTAGAATAATTCGTCGCCAAATAGGGGAAGCTCCAGAAACACCAGAAGCCACAGCCTTCATCTTACTATTGTCATTGTTTCCAACCCAGGTACCCACAATCACGTCTTTTGACCATCCAATAGCCCAGTTATCGCGCTGATCATTAGTAGTTCCGGTTTTGACCGCCACACCACCGTTCACATTAAGCAGCGAATTTGCACCAAAGGCTAAGAGGCGTGCAGAGTTGTCAGACAAAACGTTATTGATTAAGAAGGCTTCTTGAGGAGTCATAACCTGAGCACCTTCTAAGTGTCGATGCTCAAAAACTATTTTTCCATCTGGATCTTCAATTTTCAGAATTGAGACTGGCTCAACTCGTTGACCACCATTCGCAAAGGCACTGTATGCAGATACCAACTCAATCATGTGCACATCGGCTCCACCCAGAGTAGCAGCTAAACCAAACCGAGTCATATTTTCTTTCGTTGGCTCAAGCGTTACCAGTCCCATGTTGTACGACTGTTGTAAAAAGGCTTCGACACCAACAGTAGCCAAAGCTTTAACTGCAGGGATATTTAAAGAACTACCCAGACTACTTCTTACTGAAACAGGACCTCTAAACTTACCATCGTAGTTTTTAGGTTCATACGGATCAATGTTGTCATTTTGTTGAAAGGTTGTTGGCACATCTGCAATCACACTCGCAGGGCTATAGCCATGTTGAAATAAGGTTAAATACGTAATCGGCTTAATTGAGGAACCCGGCTGACGAAGCCCATCGACCACCACGTTAAATTGGCCACCAATGTCATCATTGTTATAATCCCGGCTACCAACCATCGAAATAATTTCACCCGTCTGTGGAGCAATGACCAGCGCAGCACCATTCGTAATATTTAAGTCCTCAACATCATCAATTTCCTCTTTTACAATCTGCTGAGCCTTCTCTTGGACTTCCCAATCAAGTGAGGTGGTAACCGTAAAGCCACCAGCGTTAACCACATCTTCTCCTAATAGCTCCTCAAGTTGTGCCTGCACATAAAAGACAAAGTGAGGTGCCTTAATATCAACTGCAGCCCGCTCAAACTCAACATTTTCAAGATCTCCAATGGCTTGCTCGTAAGCTAAGTCGGTAATGTATTTATCTTCGAGCATTCGCCGGAGCACTCCCTTAGTACGAACCTTCCAAAGTGGCTCGCCGTCATCATCAGTTTTACCAATGTAGGGAGAGTAGGCCGAAGGCCGTTGTGGTAATCCAGCCAAGATAGCTGATTCAACTAAACTCAGTTCCGAAACCGGTTTATTAAAGTAAATTTCGGCAGCAGTTCCAACTCCCCAAGCAGTTCCACCATAGGGAGCCTCATTGAGATACATGGTCAGAATTTCATCTTTAGTAAATTTGCGCTCAAGTTGTAAAGAGAGAACTAACTCTTTGAACTTGCGTGAAACACTCCGTTCGTTAGTCAGGAGTGCATTCTTAACGAGTTGCTGAGTCAAGGTTGAGCCACCAATAACACGCTGTTTAAAAACAGCGTTATACGGAATACGGATCAGGGTCATGAAATCAAACCCACCATGATTGTAGAAATCTTTATCCTCGATTGCCACTACAGCTTGCCTCAATTGTTCAGGAATTTCTTCTGTGGCAACGGGGTTGCGACGTTCTTCATCAAATAAGTCATAGAGCAACACACCATTACGATCAAAAATTTTAGTACTAAATCCTTGTCTTCGAACAACTTCACCAGGTTGTGGCAACTCTTTGCTAAACCAGGCTACAGCACCAAAAAAAAGAATAATCAGTAAGACTACTCCCACCAATGATCCAATGGCAGCAAAACGTAGTAGTTTAAAATAGAGAAGTTTTCTATCTTCAGCACTTCCTTTTGAAGCTTCTAATCTGGAGCGCGCTCGGCGTTTTCGACGGACAAACATAGTGCCCTCATTAAACACTATTTGTAGTTTTTGCAGAAGTAGCTGTTCGTACCGAGCAATTTTAGGATGTGAGAGGATAAAGCGAGCATGGTGCATGACCACAAAAACTCGAGTTTTTTGTACGAAAGCGGTCAAACGATCAAGTAACTGTTTGTACATACAGACTATTGTACCATTATGACTGCTAACTACTAGTCGTCTGTGTCTTCAAAAGATTCACTCGCGACCTCTTTATATGCACGGGTGCGTCTTCGACAACGAGCTAGCAACGGACTAAGCTGGCTCTGTATCCATGCAACCCGCTCTGGGTCTGGAACATAACCATCAAGTGAAACAGTGTAGGGAATAGTATCACCTTCACTACGATCCATGGTCATTTCGTTAGGAATGGTATTCATATGACGATAGGTCATATCAACTTGTCGAATAAGTTTTTTTCCTAACCACCGAGTAACACCAACTTCATCTAAAGCACCCTGATTAAAATCAAAAAATGAGTACTTCGCGTGAATGACATCTATAACTTCAATAATATTTTGAGCACCCTCGGGAAGTTGCTGTGTTTTCTGTGCCAGAAAATAAAGTCTATCAAGATGTGCAGCCCCATCATCTTTACTGAGATACTTTCTAAAGAGCACTAACCAATAAATACCAAAGGAAATCTGTTCATTTAGCGGAGTGAAATCGAAATGTGTTGCCTTACCATCTGCTACTGTTTTTAACAGCCGCATCAGGCCTCTATTTTTTAGAAGTGGTTGTCCATCATAGTAAAAAAATTCCGTGCCATAAATACCACGGTGAGCAGACATAACTCTTATTTTTCCTGACTTAGCAGCGGCAAGTGCTTGTTCAGAAAAATAAAACGCATCAGTTCCAACCACTGCCATATTTAAATCAATATCCCGCTCAAGAAAGAGTCGGTCAAACTGCAACTGAGATACATACTCAATTCCATCTGGATCTACAGACAAAACTGCTGCTTTTTCTTCAATATTTTTAGTTGTTTTGAGAGCAATAATATCAAAATCATTTGGTGGTAACTCTGCATCAATTAAAGCAGGGTCAGCTCCCACCATAAGCTTTAAAAGCACTCTCGGAAACCCTCCTTTGTGAAAAAGAGTATCTTCATCTGGAAGAGGAAAACAATGACCGGCACCTTTTGTGTCAAAAATGGTCAATGCCCGACGAGTTTGCCCATTTTTTTCCCAGGTTGAAAACTCTAATTGAGGATGTTCTGCCACCAATTCCTCCAGTGGTTTGGTCATAACGGTGACTGCTTCATGTTCTCGTGTTTCTACAGATGGCATTCTGTCCGAAATATCTAACACTACTTCATGCGCACGTACAACGGGGTCTCCTTCTGCACCGACTTCGTCAGCCAATCTACTCTGAACTTGCTGTACCATCTGCTCCACAAACTGCAACATTCCTTCAGGGAACTGTTCTGGCGTAGTCACAGCTGCTCGCTGTAACCGACCTAAAAAGAGCATGGTTCTAAACCACCAGTTATCGTGATCAGACGAAATAATTTCTTCAAGATGATCCATTTGCGCTCGAAATGGTTCGTACTGAGTTTCTCTAATAAGTTGAATTTTTTCCGGTGTCATCGCCATAAGTGCGTAATTATATCATGAACAAAAGTTGCAGGAGATCGGTGTGATACAATAATCAACATAATGAAGTTTTCAACATGCAATTATTACTTCTATCAACCACAAAAATGACTGGGGGTTGTGTACTGCATGTAAAAACAGATTAAAAAAACAGCCCCACCTATATGGGGTTTTTTTATTACAGAAGGGAGATAGCTGTGCTACCAACTACAACTGGTATTGAAAAAAAACGTGAAAAGATTGATGCTCTAAATGAAAAAATAGTCATCCTTCTTGCGAAGCGAACCCAAGCTGCAAAAAAAATTGGTGAGCTTAAAAAGAAAGCCGGCATTGCCGTCAGAGACTACGAACGAGAGCATGCCGTGATTACCCAGGTGCGAGGACTCGCAAAACTGCATGGTTTAAATCTTGATCACACCGAAAAAGTATTTACAGCCATTATGCAGGGTGCTCGAAAAGTTCAGAAATAATTACTCCTAGAAATGCTACAATAAAATCCACTATGGAACAGCCACACACTACACCACCACTCAAAGCAATCCTGACACGAGGAGTCGCCGAGGTTCTCCCCGCTACAGACTCACTTGAAAAGCTCATGACCGAACGCAAAATTCGTGTCTATCTCGGCATTGATCCTACTGGATCTCTCCTAACACTTGGTCACAGTGTAGTCCTGAGAAAACTGCAACAATTTGCAGAACTTGGTCATGAGGTTATCTTGCTGATCGGCAGTGGCACCGTGCGCATTGGAGATCCAACGGGAAAAGACTCAACTCGCCCAGAACTCACTGATGAACAAATTAAAGAAAATTTTAAAACTTGGAAAGAACAGGCCAGTAAAGTGCTTGATTTTTCAAAAATTGAGATTCGCTACAATGGCGACTGGCTCGACAAACTCAACTACGCCGACATGGTTAAATTGATGGCCAAAACCACAGTTCAACAACTTATGGAACGAGATATGTTCCAAGAGCGCCTCAAAGCTGGCAAGCCGATTCACGGGCATGAAATTATCTACCCACTTCTGCAAGGATATGACTCAGTGGTCATGGATGTGGACCTCGAAATTGGCGGCACAGACCAAACGTTTAACATGTTGATGGGACGCACCCTTCAAAAACAGTACAATAACAAAGAAAAATGGGTGCTCTCAACACCGCTTATTAATGGTACCGATGGCAGAAAAATGAGCAAATCCTATGGCAACTTTATTGCCCTTATCGATGAACCAATTGATATGTATGGAAAACTGATGTCAGTGGCTGATGAAATGATTATCGAATACTTCGACGTTCTCACAAACCTAGAAACTTCTGAAATTTCAAAAATGGAGGAAGCGATTGCAAACGGCGAAAATCCCATGACATTCAAGAAAAAACTAGCTTTCACTATTACTGAGATGTACAGCTCTGCCGAAGACGCTGAGATAGCTGCAAAACATTTTGAAGACACTGTTCAAAACAAGCAAATTCCAGAAGAAATTCCAGAAATTTCTCTGGCTGAATCTCGAACAATTTTTGATGCTGTCAAAGCCTGCCTGCCAGAAGAAAGTAATAGCCAAATTCGCCGCTTGATTGAACAAGGCGCCGTTGAGTTTTACTATGGAGATACTTCTCAGCTGTCTACTAAACCAACAGATATCAACGAAACTATGCAAATTACAAATGATAGTCACGATCTCACCACAATTCGAATAGGAAAACGAAAATTCTTTAAAGTTATTCTGTAATACTAGAAAACACGCTCATGAAAAAAGCTACCAAAAAAATAATTATCAACGTCTTTGTGGTCATCGCTATCCTAGCTATGATTGTCAGCAGCTTTGCTGGTGGATTACTGTACCTTATCTAAGATCCGTGCCATACTACCGCTATGTATTTTTTGACGACCTATCTCGATCAAGTGAAGGGCATTGGTGACGCGCTCAGCGCAAAACTTGCCAAGCGTGGTTACACAACCGTTCAAGATTTACTGCTCGCAGTTCCCCTCAGATATGAAGACCGTTCACAAACTGTGGCCATTGCCGATCTTGAGCCCGAAAAACTAATCACAACGAAAGCCATCCTCTCAGCTGCCCGAAATTTCTATAAAGGTCGCCGCAGCATGCAGTCTGCCAAAGCTACCGATGAGACCGGTAGTGTAAAACTCCAATGGTTCAATAATCCTCACGTCATCTCAAATATAAAAGAGGGAGAAGAGTACTACATCAGTGGCAAATATAGCGCCAAGTATAAAAGCATTGCTCAACCAACAATCGAGCGTGCCCATACTAAATCTGGAGATGACAAAGAAACACTCCATACAAATAGGTTGGTACCGCTCTATAGCACCACCATTCCATTGGCCCAAGGTACACAGCGCAGAGTTTTAAAAGAAATTCTTGACCATCTGACCCTCAAGCAAGATTTGTCTATTAAAGACACGTTGCTAAAAGAAGCATTTGAAGAGGTCCACTTTCCAACTACTCAGGACCATGTCATTCTCTCGAGAGAACGCTTAGCAGTCGAAGAACTACTGGCTTTGATTCACACCTCAAAGAAAATTAAAGCTGAGTGGCGAACACTACATACAGCCCATACCTGTACCATCCCAGCCAACATATCTGATGCCATTCCTGACAGCATTCCCTTTACGCTCACTGATGCACAACATCGAGCCACAACTGAGATCCTCACCGACATCAGCTCTTCAGAACCCATGAACCGACTCTTAATTGGAGATGTGGGTTCGGGAAAAACGGTCGTTGCCGGCATTGCCTGCAACTTGTTCGCAGAGCAGGGGAGAAGTAGTGCTATTGTGGCTCCAACTAAAATCCTTGCGACTCAACACGCCGAGACCTTTGCTAAACTCTTCCCCAACTTACACATTGAACTTATTACTGGGGGCAAAAAAGTCTTAGCAACTCCCACGCAACCAACACTTTTTGTAGGCACTCATGCCGTGATCAACCGCCTCGAGAATATTGCTCCTGCACTAGTTATCTATGACGAACAGCATCGATTTGGAGTCACCCAACGATCAAAGGCTCTTTCGCTCGAATACATGCCACATATTTTGACAATGTCTGCTACACCTATTCCTCGAAGTTTGATGTTAACTATCTTTTCTCACTTAAGTTTAAGCATTATCGATCAAATGCCTGCTGGTCGTAAGCCCACCAGAACGTGGCTTGTGCCTGAAAAAAAGAGAAGTGATTCTTGGAACTGGCTCGCAGAACAAATCCAGGAAACAACTTCGCAAGCCATTATTGTCTGTCCTTTTATTGATCCGTCTGAACATCTCGCCTTTGAAAAGGTTGCTTCTGCAACTACAACCTTCGAAGAAGTATCTCGATTTACCCAGCAACACTTTCCCAATGTTGAGGTGGGACTCCTCCATGGTCGATTAAAGAAAGGGGAACAGAACGAAACTATTGAAAGGCTCTACTCTCAAACCATTGATATTCTGGTCACCACTCCAATGGTTGAAGTTGGACTCGACTTACCCAAAGCCAGTACTATTGTTATTGAATCTGCAGATCGATTTGGTCTCGCTAGCTTACACCAGTTGCGTGGCCGAGTCGGCCGTGCCGGCCAACAAGGGTACTGCCTCTTGTTCAGTCCTTCGGCAAATGCCAGTAGTAAAGAGCGACTTGAAGCCTTTTGTAAAGAGAATAATGGACTAAAACTGGCAGAGCTTGATCTTACCAACCGTGGTTCGGGTAACCTGTTTGGCACTACGCAACACGGATTTTCTGACTTACAGTTTGCCGATTGGGCAAATCTGGAGTTGATTGCCACAGCTAAAACCACATTTGATACCTTACCACCAGAGTGGACGCCACTTTTTTCATCTCAGAGAGAAAAATCAAAGACACCACTAGCAAATTGACCCTTCTCACAATGAAAACAGCCAGATAGGCATCTTGCCTTTTACCCCAACTAGTGATACTATCACACCTTCTACCACTCGTAGTGGTATACTTTTTAGTGAAATCAAAAAACTGGCGGTCACACAACCGCACTACAGAAGAGAAGAAAGGCACCCATGGGAGCACTACCAAAGAATAAAGTTACCAGCGTTGAACGAGGCAAGCGTCGTCGAGGAAATAAGCCAAAACTTACCAAAGACACAAACATGGCTAGCGTTCCACTTCACAAACAGTCGCTCGTTAATGATATCCTTAAAAAAGTAGGTATCAAAAAATAACGGAAACTCGTATGTCTGATCATCGACATCAAAAACGCATTAAAATCATGCAAGATCTTTTCGCGTGCACTTTTAGCGAAGAGAATCGCCAAATTTGCTTAACCGAAAAAGATCCAGATTCAACAGTGTATAAACTGTTGCACGTTCTTGATGAACTCGATGCCCAAATTCAATCAGTCGCACCGGAACGGCCACTCGACCAAATTAATCGAGTTGATCTAGCCATTATGCGTATCATTGTGTTTGAATCAGAACACAAAGACACACCAAAAAAAGTTTTAATTAATGAAGCAGTCGAAATGGCCAAAGAGTTTGGCAGTGAATCATCTTCTCGCTTTGTAAATGGCGTCTTAGCTACACTATTACTCCCAGATGGCTTTACTGAGGAGGAAGAAAAAAAAGAAGAAAAAACACCGTCGAAAGAACCAGTTGAGGAAGCAGCCAATGATTAATGAAGAACTTTACACAGCCACATTACAGAAAATTAGAGAAATCATCTCAGAAGAAACAGGTAACGATATCGAAGAAATTCAACCAGATATGCATTTGGAGGATGAACTAGAGATCGTAGATGGTGAACTTTTGCGCCTCACTAAGGTAATCAATGCCAAGCTTGGCACTAGTCTCAATGCGGCCGAAATTGAGGAAGAGGAGAGCGTAGAAACGGTACGAGAACTCAGCGTCGTAGTTTGTGAAGAAATCGAACTAGGATAACAGGGGAAAAACTATGAATATTCCTGATTTCAAAAATACTGATCTCTTAACAAAAGCTTTGACTCATCGAAGCGCCCTGAATGAAAAAAATTCTTCAGCCGAAGAATCGAACGAACGACTCGAGTTTCTAGGTGATGCTGTCCTGGAAGTAATTACCACCGAATTTTTATTCAATAAATTTCCAAAAAAACCAGAAGGCACCTTAACTGCTTATCGAAGTGCTCTCGTTAAAACCACAACTCTAGCAAAAATTGCTACTAAATTGGGCCTCGGAGAGGCTCTGTTCATGAGTCGAGGCGAGGAAGCAACTGGTGGCCGAACTAACATTGGCCTCTTAGCTGACACTATGGAAGCCGTTATCGGCGCTCTCTATCTTGACCAAGGCATAGAAGTAGTCAGTACTTTTTTACATGCAGAACTCTTTACTGAAATTGACCTCATCCTAGAAAATAAACTCTACAAGGACCCAAAGAGTCACTTGCAAGAAATTGTGCAAGCCCTCGGCTTTGAGACCCCAGATTACCAAGTTATAACCGAAGTTGGCCCTGACCATGACAAGGAATTCACTATCCAAGTCGTCGTAGGAGACAAAGTCGTCGCCCGTGGAACCGGTACGAGCAAACAACGTGCCCAACAAAACGCAGCTGAAAAAGCGCTTAAAAAATATCCAGACGCAGAGTAAGCCTGTTGCTTTTATAAAAAAATCCTTCTACTTGAGAAAAATAAGAAAGTGCCGTATAATTTGGGTTCTGTAGTTACATCTCTACTTGGCTACAGGACATGCTCAGTCAACAAAGGAACTCGTCAAACAAGTTCACCAGTAGTAAACATTCGAAAAAAAGATACCTATGCTTAAGATCAAACTCGCTCGATTCGGAAAAAAGAATCAGCCACACTATCGTATTGTTGTAAACGAAGCTCGTTCAAAAAGAGACGGTGCTTACACCGCACTTCTTGGACACTACGCACCAACACAAACACCAAAACTGCTTCAAATTGACATGAAGGAATACAAAGCTTGGCTCACCAAAGGTGCACAGCCAACTGACACCGTTGCAGAATTAGCTAAACGCTTTGAATCTGGAACTCCATTCCCTCCAAAGAAGGCTAAACCTTCTAAAAAAGCTAAAGCTAAACTTGCTCTAGCTGAAGAGGAAAAGGCAGCTGCAAAAAAAGAGAAAGCAACAGCTAAAGCTGAAGCTCCTGTCGTTGCAGAAACCCCAGAAAAAACCCCTGAAGTCGCTGAAGAAGTAGTTGCAGAACCTGCTGCGTAAAAGTACTACCAGTAGTACGTACTAATAGAAAGTTTCTAACCATGAAAAATCTTATTGAGTATATTCTTATTCATTTAGTCCAACATCCTGAAGATGTAAACGTTGTCGAATCTGAAGATGACCGAGGAATGGTCTTTACCATTCACGTCAATCAAGAGGATATTGGTCGTGTCATCGGTAAAGGTGGCTCAGTTATCCAGTCAATTCGCAATATTGGTAAAATCAGAGCTGTTAAAGAAGGTATTCATGCCTACATTAACATCGATGATGGTGATAAAGAAGAGAACGCTTAAAACATTGAAATTACTAGGAAGGCCAGGCTTTCAGCCTGGCCTTTTTTGTAGCAAAAAATAGGGGCGCACGTGCCGTTACTCTGTAGCAAATGTTGGAGGAGCTTCGTCTGCCTGCTGTTCTGAAGGTGCTGGTGCCGTATCTGGCGTAACCGCAGTTGCATCGTCTGGCGGTGTCTCTAACCGAGTTTGGAGCAGAGAAGGGCCACTACTTTGAGGAAGCGGAGACAATGAGTCACCAAACTGGTTCAGTATTTCTAGTTTGTTAATGCCAAATGGGTCAGCAACGCCTCCCAAGATTTCTGTTTGTTCTGGCAAATCGTACTCTTGAAAATCACTCAAGGCAGTAAGAACATTGCGATCAGTAGCTGTCAACTTTGGGAGTGGAGCATCAACAGTAGCCTTAATGGACTGGGTGAAGAAGTAGGTACTGGTACTCAGCTTTGCACCAATTATTCGATCAGTACTTCTATCAGCTGCCGAAGTCCCTTTACCGAGTGAAAGTTGCGTAATAGTCGTAAATGGTGAGATTTTTTCGATATCAAGCAGAAATTGCTGCAGTTGATCGAAAGTGCCCTCAATCTCAATTTCAAGATCTAACGTGTCAACATTATCTGCATTTTTGGATTTTTTATTTGTTGCGGCCTCGGCGCTATCAGTTGCAATTGAGCCTGGTGAAAGAGCAAAATCTTTAACAGCAATGTTACTGGCCACGGCAATACTATTTAAACTGGTTAAAAACTCTAGTAATGGTTTGTTTGATGGCAGCGCCGCCCGGACCACATCTGCTTGTGCATACTCAGTGGTAGAATCAATAGTTTGTAAGTCAGTAAGCTTGGCTTGCAATTTTTGAAGCTTTGGCTGTTCCTTTTTGTACTTACTTTGTAGAGCCAGTGATTCTTTTACTTGAGGATAAAAGGCAAATACTAAGAGTAAAATTGCCAAGGCAACCAAGCCAACAGAGTACACCAACTTTCGGCGTGTAATCCAAATGATTTTATAGTTAAACTGTTTTTTTCGTGTGCTTGCCATAATTTAATTATTCAGTAGTGCCTTACCAAATGCTTCTTGTACTGAATCTTCTTCTGGGAGAGCCGCAGCTGCTTCCTCCAAAACAGTTGATTCACCCAAAACAATGGTTAACTTAATTGAGTACGAGCCAGAATCACCTCTGCCGAGGCTACTTCGTTCAATTTTGGCATATTTTTCACTAACATCATCAGAGTCTAAAATAGTAAAAACATTTTCCAGGTCAAAAATACTTGGAGCAGTGAGAGTGAAAGAAACAATATCATCTTCTGCTGCCGAGTAGTCAATTTCGCTAATAATAATCTGTGGTCCAAAAACCTGAGAAAAATAAACTAAAGCTTCCTGTTTATTTTGTCGTTTTCCAAATAGGTCGGATAAGGCTCGGAGCTTATGGGCAAAAATATTATATTCTTTCTCGACACTTTCTTGAGCCTGAATAGCTTTTCTAGTATTTGCCTGCTGTTCCTCCATAGCCTTAACCTGAAAAACAGCAAAGAATCTAATACCAATTGCAATTAAGAAAAAAACAAAGACAAGAATAATGCCAATAACAGAGTACCCAAACAACTTCTCATCCTGTTTTTGTTGTGAGGTGAGACGCTTTCTACGGTTGGCAACAAAGTTAATAGATCGAGCCATACAATTATACTTCTCTGAGCATGAGTCCCATACAAACACTCATGGCTGGTTGATTAATAGTTTCGGGAATTTGACCATTCACGCCAGTAAAAGGAGCTGCAACTAAAACTTCGGTTCCCAGTTCCTGCGTGATGTACTGTACTAAATGAGGAAGCGTTGCCGTTCCTCCAGAAAGCACAATCCTTTGTACTGATTCTTGTGGATACTTTGTCACGAAAAACTGAACTGATTTCTTTACTTCAGTTACGAGCACTTTAAGTGCTGGTAATAAGGCAGCCTGCACTTTACCTTGGAATTGTGATTCATCCAAACCGTAAGTGCGCTTATATTTTTCAGCTTGTGTTTGATCAAGACCCACGCCTTGCTCTAAGGCTTTAGTGAGTAACTGGCCACCATTCATATGTGTAGTCACAAACTGCAGTTCACCGCCTTTGACAAGCCCCATATTCATGTTTGAAGCTCCAATATGTACAACCATAGTGTTGGGATCCTCGGGGGTAAAAACCAGAGATCTCATGACCGAAATAATTTGAGTTTCAAGTAATGATGGCTCGATACCCAGTACATGGAACATATCTACATATCGATCAATAACTTGTTTTCTGGCACCAACTAAAAGGATCCGCATTGGCTTTTTTTCCTTTTTAGGTGGACGATAGAGAACTTGGTATTCCAAAGCTAGTTCCTCTGGTGGAATAGGGATATGTTGTTCAGCTTGCCAGCCAATGGCAGAAGCTAACTCGGCGTCACTGAGCGGAGGAATTTCGATTACTTTTGTTGAGATTACAGATTCTGGCAGAGAGAGCCGAACATCAGTACGAGGCAGATCGTTATCTACAATGACTGATTCTAAAAGGTTGATGAGCTTATCTTGGCTGACATCGTCAGTTGGAACAGCAATACCAGCCGTATTGAAAACTTCGGCCACACGCTCAATAGTTGGCTTTGGACCAGCTTTTCCAGCGACAGCTTTTATACTATATGTTCCGATATCAAGTGCGAGTGTAGACATTGGGCAGGCTTTCTTACTCTTTATATTTGCTCTATTGTTACAAGTTTATGGATTCTGGGTTATTGCTCCTCCTGAATACAAGGCATAATCCATATACGATGGTCCAGCAGGTAACGTTCGTGATACTTCGATACTTCGCTCTTCATTCCCACCAGTGTAGGTAGCTGTCGAACTAATCGTGTGGTGTTGGGTTGGGAAACTGATGCCACCACTAATTAACAAATCGGTATCTGCGTAGACAGGCTTAACTCTCATGAAAAGAGTATTTGCTGGAATATGGTTGACTTGTGTGTCTGGATACGTGGTCGAAAGTGTGTATCGATGATAATAAGGAGAGCCTCCTAACAAGAGGCCATCTGCAAAGTTGTCTAGACGACTGTCACAGGCAGGGCCAAACGGCACACTTTTAGATTTAATTTCTCCAGCATCATCGTAATAAATAACGGCAATTAATGAAGCTCTGGATCCACAAGATCCTTCTTCTGCCCATTCGAACGTGACATCACCAGTGTAACCAGTTAAATCAAGATGCACACTCATGCCTTCCGTAACTCGAGTTTCCAATACACTACTGCCCTGAACAGAGTAGGCTACATCAACGTTGTCCACGGAGAGATTTCCCGTGCCAACTTGCACGTCGCTTAGAGCCTTCTCGATACCAGACTCCGCGGCATTAAAGACACGAGAACTTTCTGCCTGTTGGTCAGAAAGAAAAAGTTCTTGGGTAGTCCGTGTCGCTAGTGATAAACCAATGGTCAATAACACGACCATGATTAGCAAGACAATAACGGCTACTTGTCCTGATTGAGAAGTATAAGTTTTTTTTAGCATAACTCTATGCTCCATAGTACAGTAAAACTATGGCACGAAGCAAGAGGGGAGAGAAGATAAAAAGGGTTTGGAAAAGAGAGCTTTTGAGCTATCGATACTCTTCGTTTGCTTCCATATCATTCTGAATTAAAGTTCTCAGATATACCGATCGAGGAATCTTTTTGTTTTTGGCAATCCAATCGAGGTAGTTTCCAATAGCAGGAGAAATGAAAAAATTAAAACGAACATCAGATGAATCATGCGCATTCTCGAGAGAGATATCTAAAATTTCTGCAAGTGTTTCATCATCATATCCAGTAATTTGAAGTTTTTCGGACTCGACACCTTTAATACTGTTTGGAGCACGACCTTTTTCGTTGTGATACATAACCACCACAGGTTTATGCAGATTGACTGCAACTGCTAACTCGTATCCAACACTCACATCAGCTTTAGTAGTTTCAAACAAGACTACATCAGCGTTTTTTATCCATCTCATCGAACGTTTTGCATAGAGCTCTGCTTCCGATGGGGTTTCGTTATTGATGTCTTCTATTTTCCTTGTTAAATAATGATCAGTAACTACACTATGACCTAGTTTTTCAATAACTTCATAAATTTTTTGGTAATCTTTTTTATCGCCATCTACGGCTGCGCCAAAGTGAATTTTCATATTGTTCTAGTTCCCTTATATCGTCTTCTTTATAATCTTTCCAATTTCACTATTGAGGACACTTCTTTTTTTGATAACTACTTCAGATCTTTCATTTGACAAATCCTCACTAAATATTTTTGATAAGTTGTTTGAAACAAAGTGAAGGTATCCAAAAGCTAAGTCTGCTTCTTTGGCAGCTTTTGCAAAGTACCCAACTTCCGAATCAACAAAGGTGAAAGTGGAGAATAAGCGAACCCAGTCTTTTGTTTCAAGCAACACCGAATGCGAATTAACGTGAGTTCCAACCAGTAATTTTTCTGATTGTACTGCTTCAAAAATATTATCCCACTTGACTATTTCTCCATTAATAGAAGTCAAGCTTCCGGTTGCAAGCGTATCATTTGGAATAATCTGATCGTCAATGCCACCAATCTTAGCTGTAAAAATTGCTTGGGTGTGTCCAAGCTCTGCAAGTACATGAATGATTCTGTAAAGAATATCTCCCCAAAAACTAAACTGAAAAATAGCATACGAAATTTTCTTACCATTCTCTAACACTTCTGATGCCCACAAAAACTCATCATTCCCTTGCCATAAGACAGTTTCACCAGCAATGTTGAATAAACCAGAACCTACAACAATAGCATCCGATTTTTCAATGACATCTAATGGCAGAGCATAGACTGCATCCCAACACTCTTGTTCTGTTGGAATCACAAAACTAACGTTATCGAAAGGAAGTCCTTTGAGAGCAAAATACGATGCTACCAGAGAAGCATAGTGAGCAACATAGTCTTTTCCAGGAAAGCACTTGAGAATGAGCACATCATCAACCACTTCTACCGTTGGACGTTGCCAGTTTGTTAACTTACCGGTTTTCTCATGGTCTGAAATTTCACACGAACGGTCATACATTCCCACAACTACAACTTCTTTGTAGCCACTCACGTCCATTCTCAGTTTTTGGTGCATCTTCATTTCTATATACTCAAACACTGACGCATCCATACTGTGCATCGTCAAGTTAGTAATTACAAAAGGTTTGTTCCTTTTTCTGTGAAGAATTTTTTCAATTTCCAGATTCATATACAAAGATACTTCTAACACCAAGTCTTATTAATAATTTATAGCTCATAATTTTACAAACTAGAGGCATGCTATTATACCACTTATAATCAAGGTGTGAAAATTACACATTTATAGTTTCTCAAAATAGTCTTATAATGCGCTATATTTAATTAATTATATTGAAATAATCATGTTTGTTCACTTCGCAGCAGTAGTAAATGGTAATATTGAAAACTATAAAAAAATTATCAATAGTATATCTACGTCAGATCACAAGTTAATTACTAATCATTATTTAAATAGAACTATTAATGAAATAAAAAATGAATCAGTTAAAGAATCAATAAAATTTAGAAAGAAATTTGTTACATGGATGAAAAAAGCTGATGTAATCATCTATGAAATCACAGAGAGTGATATTAATGCAGGTTATGAACTCTCATTCGCAATGGCAATGAAGAAACCAGTAATTATCTTGATGGAAGAAAATAAAACATCAATTCCATTTGTATTTAGAGGCATTGATGATGAATTAATTCAAATAATTGAATATAACAATGACAACTTAGAATACATGGTTAAAGAAGCTCTCGCTTTTTCAAAAGAACAGTTAAACATGCGTTTCAATTTTTTTATAACAGCAAAACAGAATCATTTTCTGGAGGAACTCTCACACCAGCAAAAAAAGCCTAAATCCACTCTCATCCGAGATCTCATTGATGAAGCTATTCAACAAAAAAACACCCACCTAGAATCACGTTTCAAAATAGAGTAGAATTGCAGATAGATACACAAGTAACAAATGGTGCCTCTATGCCTCTAAACAATGCTTCAAGAACTCTTAAAACTGCTAAAAACCAGGGTTTTACCCTGATTGAGCTGATGATTGTCACTAGCCTGATGGTCATCCTCAGTCTGACTGTTTCAGCTATGTTCATGACCTTCTTGGTCACAAATGCCCGCACTAACACTAAAAATACCCTCAAAATCGAAGGGTCGTACGCACTCTCTCAGATGGAATTCTTACTTAGGAATTCATATCAAGTTGTTGAAAATTCTGACACACAAATCTGCCAAGCAAGCATGGATAAAATCAAACTCGAATCTCTCGATGGAGGACAAACGGAGTTCTTTCTCGAATTAAATGGCACGAGCACTAAAATCGCTTCTAATAGTGGTATGTACATTACCTCAGATGAAGTAGAAGCAGAAAACCTACAATTTAGTTGCACAGAATCAGTTAGTGGAGGTCGTTCTGTAAAAATTGACTTTGATTTAAATAAAGTTATTCCATCGGTCAACAATACTTCGGCCGAAGAATCAACACAACATTTCTCCACAATTGTCTCACTTAGAAATTAACTTCAAAAAAATTATTCGTAATCCTTGAACGTCTGCGTCACTTTGACATCACTCATAGAACCAGATCTTCGATCCCACTGCACGGTCACTTCTAACGTCACGCCAGGGTCTGCACCACTAGTTTTAGTCAAGACTACTTGCCTGTTAAAATCAAAATTAGATTCAGTAACCGCACAGTTAACCAAATCTGTCGATAAATCACCTAACTCATCGGCTCCAGCTGGAATACAGTAGGTCCCCGCCACGATATCATTATGAAACGTAACCCATCCTAAATTATTTCGTTCACTTCTAAACATTTCAACTCCTTGTTGGGCCAAAACCGTTGCAATTTCTCGGTATTGGGCCTCACTGTTATTCTTGACAGAACGAGTCACTCCAGCGGCTACCGCGGTGATCACCGTCCCCACAACCATAGTGGCTATCAACAACTCAATCAGCGTGGATCCACGTTGTTTTTGGCACTTCTTCAGAAGAGTAGTCACTAGCTTTTTCATAGGCATGTATCACTTGCTGGGCCATTTACAAAACAGCCCTCAGAAATTTCTCCTGTCCCTTGAATTTCAAAACGATAATATTTACTTCCACCATTAATACGAATGATATTATCAGCTGGCACAGTCACTTCTGCAGAACCAAGAAGCGTATAAAAAGAAATATCCATAGCCGTCACTGTTATTCCGGTAGGAACTTGGTAGGTATCCCTATTTTGACCCTCCGTAATTGAGAACTTACCCGGACCACACAGCAGCTTTGTCTCAATGCTCGAACCATTTGTCTCAACTTTATATCCCTGAAGCACACATCCGCCAGCCTGATCAGTATTGTCCCTAACTCGAGCTTTCGTCCGGGCGGACTTGAGCACCTGTTTAACTTCGCTAGCTGTAGCTTGGACCACTTGTTTATCGTTAAAGTTAATAAAAGCAGCTATGGATCCACCTAAAATCACCAACATAATCGAGACCGTTATAATCATCTCGATTAAAGTGAAACCTTTTTGTCTCAGTGTTGATACTCTCATAGGGCAGCTTTCAGGCATCTCGTACAAAACAAGTCGTTTACGGATTTTCTACACAATATGAACCAGCTGGTCCACAAGTATTAGCGTTAGCATTGGCAGAATTTTCCATTTGATTAGCACACAAGCAGAAATCAGAACCAGCTAAACTATACGTATAAGTAAATGGACTGGTATTTTTTGGATCTGTTGGAGCAGGTGCAGTCAGGTAATCAGCGGTAATCAAAGCAGATACAACTGCCGAATAGGCTCCCGATGGATAGGTTCCAGTATCTGATCGCTGCAACACCAACGCTTGGCGGACTGACTCTATATCAGACTTACGTTTACCATCGCGCGAATTTTGACCAGCGTTGCGGAAACTCATCAAGCCAATCGTGGTTAAGACAATCAGAATGGTTGCAACCACTAGTAACTCGACTAGGGTAAAACCTGCATTGTTTCTTTTTTTCATACGTTCCACTTTCTTGGTTATTGTTGTTGTACTAGGCAAAAGTATTCACCGGCACTACCCAAACCTGAACAAGCTGCTCCTGAGTTGCCATCGGTATTTCCTGCTGGTTCAAGGCGAGCACAGACACAGTAAGTATTGGTCACACCACCAGTACTGGTACATGAGTATGAAGTCCAACCGCCTTTAGGGTCAGTTGGGAGAGAACCACCAGACATAGAACCTGCCATAGCAGTACAGTTGGCACCATAACTACTGGCATTAATAGAGTAGTACTGTTCAAATGCTTTCGACATGGCACTAACATCACCTTGCCGCTTAGCGTTACGAGCCTTTTGCTGCGCATTCGTAAATGCAGCCGCACTGATGGCAATCAAGATACCAATGATGGAGATAACTACTAGTAGCTCTAGTAGGGTAAAACCTCGCATATTTTTCTTTAGCATAGTAGTTTCCTTTGTTATACTTTTTCTTCTTATTCTAGGCAGATACACCCTCAAAAAGCAAGCGATCAGCTCTTACTGAACAGTAATCTTAATACTGCTCACTTCTGTATCTGACGAGTCAACTCCCCAGTTATCAACTAGCGTAATTCGAGCTGTATAGCTACACTGAGCCATAGCACAAGCATATTTATGTACGACTGTGCCAGTGTCTGACGACACAGACTCACTTTCGCCATCGCCAAACTCAATCGTACCAGTTACAGAATTACCTTTACCTGCATCTGCAACGTAGGAGAACTCAATAGTCTCTCCCTTACGCACAGCCAGCGAGCGAGAGGTAAACTCAAAAAATGGATTGGTAGTAAACGAAAGCACTAGTGGACGGCTGACACATTGAGAAAAACAACTCTTCTCACAACCAGAAAGACCCGTGATCGAATCTCCAACACCTTGCTCTGCTACTGCGTCACAACAGAAATAACCATATCCTGAGCAAGAGGTGACCGGTCCATTCTCATAATCTAGTGGAGTAGCATCGTCTATTATAATCTCGCCACCTTCGGCCGCAATGCTCAGCGAGCGGGAAATAAAGGTTGGTTTAAAGAAAACAATCTCATCAATAACTGTTTCAAGTTCGGCAAAAGCATCAAGTTGAATAGCACTTCGTCTTGGCTCTAAAGTAAATCCTGATCCACCTTGCCCCTTGGTCACAAAGGGAGGTAACTTTTGTTGATTAATAAGTACTGGATCAATTGAGTTGGCCACACAGTTTACCTCAACCACATACTCTTGATCACTTAAGAATCGAAGCTGCAAGACCGGACCAGATCCTAACGAAAAATCACTCACCCCTTTGGCTCTACAGGCAGCTGCATAACTTCCTTTATTTGAAACCAGCACCATCTCGGAAAGTGAACTTTTCACCATATGTTCTGCAGAAAGAAGTAATGCCTCACGGGCCAACAAAAACACACCAAGACTCAGCAACAGCAGAATAATGGTAATCTTTACAAAAAAGGTCAGAATACGCATAGATCTATACTACAGGATTTTATGATATCTTGTCACCCCTCTGAAATAGCACCTAGTACAAAAAGCCTAAGTACCACGAAAAAATGTCATGTCCCCACAACAAGGCAATAACTGCTCCAATAATTAAAAACGGACCAAACGGCATTGGTTGCTTGAGTTTCTTTTTCCCTAAAATAATCAGAAAAATACCCACAACTGCCCCTAAAATAAAAGCTGAAAAGATGCCTACTACCGTTGCTGGCCACCCCATCAGCAAGGACAACGGAGCAATTAACTTTACGTCTCCAAACCCTAACCCTCTCCCTTGAGTGAAGTACCAAAGCGCATAAAAGAAGGCGACAGCCACACTCATACTGATCAGTGAATACAAAAAGTCCATTGGCTGCATAATGCCAGCGAGTAACAATGCCACATAATACACCAGCACTAAGCCTGAAAGCAGAATCACCATTCTGTCAGGAATTAAGTACACCAAAATATCGGTGAAAAAAATAATTACTAACAACACTGCTACGAGGAGCCAAAAAAGTGGCTGCAAAATTACAAATGGTTCTTGGGTCAACTTAAAGAAGAAAAAGAGGCCGGCATACCACCAAACGAATAAAAGGCCCGTTAATCCTTCAACAACTGGATGTGAAAGTGAAATAGCTGTTCGACAGTGTCTACACTTACCACGCAGTACTAAATAAGAGAGTAGGGGAATGTTATCGTACCAAGCAATAGTTGTTTCGCAGACATCACAGTGGGAACGTCCACCCAACCAAGATTCTTCACGGATGGAGCGCAGAATGACAACATTAAGAAAACTACCCAAAACAATTCCGAGTAGAAAGAAGAAAAGGGCCGGAAGCAAAAAGACCAAGAGTGTCATAGCGTTTCTAAGTATACCACTGAACACTCCTCTCAATTGACTATAAAAAAATCCAGCCAGGCTTTCGACCTGGCTGGGATTAGTTTCATATATTTACAACTAACTAGGGAAGACAAATCATCATGTTAGTTGGATCTGGTGCAGCACCTTGTGAGTGTCCACCACATACCTGTGCAGCCACAGCCTGGAGATCTCCAGGGAGTCCAGCTCCGGCATCATCCTGACATCGGGTTTCAGCTTCTTGAACAAAAGCTCCAGATTGAGGAGTGAAGCAGACATAGGTACTATCACCCTGTCCACCTTCGTTGTAAGCATAGAGTGGGTTATAGCCAGCATCGGTAATTCTTTGAGTAAACGATCGTTTCAGTTCGAGTGAACCAGTACAAGCATCGGCTGCTGCACTGTCACCATCACCAAGTCTGAGAAGAACAGAACAGTCACCATTTGTAGCTGAAGCACCACTTACCATCCAAGTATCATCTATAAGCAGCATGCCACCAGCACCATCATCCAAAAGATCTACATCTGTTGGGTTTGTGACCCAAGGATAATACCCCTGGAAAGCATTAAAACGATCCATAGCACTCAGGAGCTGTTCAGCATCTGAACGAGAACCAGTGTCACGACCTCTATTGATCTGCTCAACCGGGTTAATAGCTGAAAGCACAGCGACTGCTAAAATACCAAGAATTGAAATCACGATCAGCAATTCAATCATAGTAAAACCTGCAGCCGATCGGGCTGAGGTTAAAAGTGAATGAAGTCTTTTGGACAGTTTCATAATTTTTTACCTCTAAACTAATTAGTTCCTTTATATATTTGAAACAATACGTATGTTTACTCTATACTAAAGTGAACCTTCTTGACAAGTATCATTCACAAGCAGTTCCATCACAGTAGATACTACTATACACCTTGCAAAATCACTTATCGGACACTAGCAGTGTTGAGCAATGACTGCTAAAATCCAGCATATTCCATTTTACTTGCTAAATCAATCATTTTTATGATCTATTTTATTCGTGTCTTATTCGGGTTTAAGCAGCACTACTACTAATGAAAAATTATATTTTATACAAACTGAAGAACTAGAACTGACTTGTCAGGTTGTAAATTGGCATAATGACCGCAATCACCATTGCACCCACACCCACACCTAAAACCACCATAATCAGTGGCTCCATAGCGGCGGTCAAGTTTTTGATAGCCTGCTCAGCTTCTTGCTCAAAATACTTAGCTAATTTGAAAAGCACGTCATCCAGTTTACCTGTTTCCTCACCCACACTCATCATTTGGTGGAGAATCGGTGGAAACTCATCATGACGAGAAAGTGCCTGACTCAAAGAAACACCTTTTTCGACTTGGTCAGTAGCTTGCTTGAGGGCATCTCGATAAATTTGGTTCTCGACACCTTCAGTCACAATTTCAAGTGCTTGAAGTAAGGAAATACCAGCCTCCAAGAGGAGGGAGAGTGTGCGAGCAAACTCAGTCAAAATCACTTTTTGACGCAGAATACCAAAAATGGGAATTTTCAAAACATATCGATCCCACTGCGTTCGACCAACTGGTGTTTTTCTCCAACGGTTCAGGGCCACATACCCACCCACAGCTCCCCCAATCATGATGTACCAGAACTTAACCATAAAATCAGAGATACCAATCAAAATCATCGTAGGTAATGGCAACTCTGCACCAAAGTCTTTGTACATTTCAGTTAGCTTTGGAATCACGAAAATCATCATAATAAAACCAACCGCGACCATAGCAATAATCACAATGACTGGATAAATCATGGCGCCTTTTGTTTTGGCTCGAAATTCTTTCTGCTTTTCCATGTTGTCAGCCAAACGGTTGAGCACATCATCAAGCACACCACCAACTTCACCTGCTCGGACTAACTGCACATAAATTCGAGAAAACTCTGGATGCTTCTCTAAGGCTGAAGCAAACGTATTACCACCTTCAACATCTTGGAGAAGAGTAGCTACTAGCCGTGACATTTCTGGCTTGCTTTGTCGAACCAAAATAGACAACCCATTAGCCAACGGCAAACCAGCTGTAATCATAGTGGCCAACTGACGGGTAAAGTTCACAATATCATCAAGCTTAACCCCAAAAAGGGCATTACTAATGGCAGCAAAAGACTGTTCTGTCAAAGGGTTAAGTTTAATAACTAAGAGTCCACGACTTTGCAAAAGGGAAGCAGCCTGATCGATACTCTGAGCTTCAACTTTTCCCGTAACGTTTTCGCTAAACTGGTTTTTGGCGGTATATTTAAAAAATGGCATAATTATGCGGCAGACTTACCTAGTAATCGTTCAAGATCTTCTTTTCTAAAAGCATACTCTAAAGCACTAGCTTGCGTAATAGCACCTTGTTGCAATAGCTGCTGGAGGTGAGTTTCGATCAAGACCATTCCGTCACCAGCAGACGTCTGCATGACGTTATCAATCTGGTGAGTCTTAGCTTCACGAATAAGATTCCGAATAGCTGGGTTAGCCACCATAATTTCGAGTGCAGCCACACGACCACCCGCCGGATTTGGAAGCAAACGCTGGGAAGCCACAACTTTAAGCGTGGCTGCTAACTGTTGACGTACCTGTCCTTGCTGATGAGCAGGAAAGACGTCAATGATACGGTCAATTGTTTGTGCAGCACTGGCTGTATGCAAAGTAGCAAACACTAAGTGGCCTGTTTCGGCAATAGTAATAGCCGAGGCAATAGTTTCAAAGTCACGCATTTCACCAATCAGAACTACATCTGGGTCTTCACGAAGAACAGACTTAAGAGCGATATCCCATCCATGAGTGTCATGGTTAATTTCACGCTGAGAAATGACACTCTTTGCTGGCGTGTACATAAACTCGATTGGGTCTTCGATGGTGAGAATATGCTCAGCTCGAGTTTCATTAATTCGTTGAATCATGGCCGCTAAGGTTGTTGACTTACCTTCACCGGTTGGACCAGTGATGAGGACAAGTCCCTGTTTGAACATCGTAAAATCTTTAAAGATCTCAGGCAGATGTAAATCTTCTAGAGTCTTAACTTTACTTGGAATCAAACGCAGAGCTGCAGCCAAGGAGCCTTTACTGTGGTACACATTGACACGAAAACGGCCGTGTTCTTTAAACTGGTATCCAAAATCGAGTTCTTTATTAACCCCAACGTAATCCTTTTGTTCTTGAGTCAAAATCGGATAAATCAGAGCTTCACACTCTTTTGGTCCTAAAATGGGAGAGTTTGGAACAGGAGAGAGAACACCATTGACACGTAAGACTGGCGGTGTCCCAACCACAATGTGAACGTCAGATCCTTCTTGATCTACGAGCGACTGTAAAATGTCATGTATATTCATATCCTACTCCTTACTGTACCACTGTTGTGTGCAGCCACACTAGATTTGTGCCACACGTACTACCTCTTCTATTGTAGTAACTCCATTGAGGGCCTTAATATACCCATCTTGCTTCATGAGCAACATACCTTCTGACATAGCTAATTTTTCCATTTCTGAAGAAGGACGACGTTCCAAAATAAGTTTTGAAATGGCTTCACTAATCGGCATCACCTCAAAAATAGCCACACGACCTCGGTACTCTGGTTCTGTTTGCGGACGATCTTTTTTAGTTCTCATCAACATAATATCTTCCGGCTTCTTTTTATTTTGTGTACACCATTCATCAAAGCGAGGACCCAAGACTTTTTTGATATCTTCAATTATTGCCGGTTCTGGCTTGTATTCTTCTTTATATTTTTCATTTATTTTTCGAAGCACACGCTGGGCCATTACGAGTGTAATAGACGAAGCGAGTAAAAATGGTTCGGCACCCATATCGAGCAGACGTGGCAAAGCACCAGCTGCACTCGAAGTATGGAGGGTAGAGAAGACTAAGTGACCAGTCAGGGCTGCCTGCACCGCAAGTTCAGCCGTTTCGGAGTCACGAATTTCTCCCACCATGATAATATTGGGATCTTGTCGCAAAAATGAACGTAGTCCTGAAGCAAATGACAAACCAGCCTGAGGATTAATCTGAACTTGGTTCACACCAGTCATTTGATACTCAACCGGATCTTCGAGCGTCATAATATTAACTTTGGGAGAGTTGATCTTGTGTAGAACCGAGTAAAGCGTCGTCGTTTTACCAGAACCAGTCGGACCAGTAACTAAAATAATGCCATGCGGCACTTTACTAGCTACATTGAGGTTTTTAAGAGCCAAACCATCAAGTCCTAGTTGAGGAAGATCTGGTACAGACTGATCTTTCTTGAGCAAACGCATCACAATTTTTTCTCCATGAATAGTCGGCAGGGTAGACACACGCAGATCTACCTCTTGATCATTATTTTGGAAGTTGAACCGTCCATCCTGAGGGATACGTTTTTCATCAATCTTTAAATCAGAAAGAATTTTAATTCTTGAAACCACCGCATCATGCACAGAAGCTGGCAAAATCAATTTTTCTTGCAAAATACCATCAATACGATACCGCACACGAGTGCGACCCTCTTGAGGTTCAATGTGAATATCAGAAGCTAACGCCTTCATAGCAAACTCAACGATAGTATGGACAATTTTGGTAATTGGAGCCTGACGAATAGTCTCTCCCGAGAGAGCAGAGAAATTATCTTTTTTCTGCTTTGATTGGGCAACTTGTGAGGTCTCTTGCAGAGCTTCAGTAACTTCACTCGAAAGCGACTGTGAGTAGTGCTCAGCCATGGTCCGTTCGAGCTCTGACGGCATAGCATACCGAGCTTCAATCCGAACACCAGATTTTTTTTCTGCAAAGTCAATGGCCGCTAAATCCAAAGGGTTGATCATGGCCACGACCATGTGATTATCAGCTTTATTGAAACTGATTGGCAACATCTTGTAGGTTCGAGCTACACTCTCTGGCAACTGTGTTAACGCTTGAGGATCGGTACCAGTATCAGCAATTTTTATAAAAGGGACATTATTAAACTCAGCTTTGGCTTTCGTAATTGCCTCTTCACCAGCATAGTTTTTGTCTGTCAGAATTTTTTCAATTGGCGTACCACTACTAATGTGCTCGACACTGACTTGATTGAAAGCTTCTTCCGTTACCTCACCACTTGCAAGCAAAATATCTAAAATTGAGTTGGGTTTACCACCAGGTGTTGGAGTAGCTGGGGTTGCACTGTCAGCAGTTGGTTGTGCTACAGCTGGTGTCTCGGTGGCTTCAACAGGCTCTGGTGCAGGAACTGGTGCATCGGCTGGTAATTCTTCTGCAGCTGGAGTAGCCGCTGGCGGAGTTGTTGTGGTTGCTGCAGACTCAGTGGGTACTTCGATTGTTTCTGTTGTCGACGTTGAGGTTGGCGCTTCTGCAACGGGTGCAGCTTCTACTGGTTCAGTTGTAGGAGCGGAGGCGGGAGTCGCATCAGGCACTGCCGAAACAGCTGGAGCTGCGGAACCTTCATCGGCGGTGGCGAGCAATTGGTCAACTGCTCCAGCCGCGGCTGATAAATCTTCGGTCCCAACTTGGGCTTCATCTTGTAAAGTCTGGTCTGTTGGAGATACACTACCTCCGGTACTCATGCTGGTGCTGGCAACAGGATCGCTTGTAGGAATAGAGATTCCACCAGAGTTACTTCCCATGCTACCGACGGGTTTATTCTCAGGAATCTTCATAGCTTGTGGATCTTGGGCAGGATCTTGCATAGGTACACTAACCACTATAGAGTAAAATAGCCATCAGAACAATAGACTTCTATTAGAATAAGCTCAACACAAGAACACATGAAACCAAATTACTTCACCTCACACTTACTGATCGCTACCGACTTGCTTGCAGAAGCTAAAGACTATGTACTTACCACTTTTGGTCGCACCGAAATGTATCCTCATATAACCTGGATAGGTACTGAAAACGAGAAACTAAAAATTGCCCAGATTAGAGATCTTCAAGAAAAAGCTAGCTTTGCTGCTACAGCCAAAAATCCACACTATTTTATCTTGTTGGGAATCGATACTGCTACCTCAGCCGCCCAAAATGCATTGCTCAAACTGGTTGAAGAACCACCTCCACATACCCAATTTCTACTGGTAACTAAAACTCTCGATGCTATCTTGCCGACAATCCAATCAAGATGTATTTTACAAACAAAGAAAATTGTTTCCCAAACCTTTAATGAAGATCTCTACCACACACTTATAGAAGCCACACTTCCCAAAAAAATTGAATTAGCTGAAACGTACAAAGACCGCACTGAAGCACTAACCCTTGCGAACGAATTAGTACAGATACTTCATAAAAAAATGGAGAAAGAACCAGGCAATCAACTACATGCATCAAACTTGAAAGAAATCTTACAACTAAAAAAACGGCTGGAAACCAATTGTAATGTCCAACTGGTTGTTGAAGAAGCATTCATCCACCTCGAAACATAAAAATGCCCCACTCAAAAATGAGTGAGGCATTTACTTTTACAGGATTATGAGTAGTGCTCTAGAGAAAAATCAGTCCAATGACGATTCCCCAGATGGTAGCCGAAATGGCAGCCGTTAACACAGTGGCCACGCTCACCTCATTCCCTGGGGCTTTGTTAACTTCGGCCTTGTACACGACCACAAAGCCGACAAAATACAAGAACCCAATCACAAAACCAATCCAAAATGTAGATAAATGTGTGGCTAATCCAGCCCCTGCAATACCCATCATCAGGGACGGAATAAAGACCAACCATCCGCTCCCAACAGCCAGGACAATCCCTGGCAAAAAGAAAAAGAACATAATGGCGCTCAAGTTTCGCGCCACTTCAGCAAAGTTGACATTGAAGTGAAAATTGAAACGAGACATTTTTTACACGCTCCTGTTAAAGAAATAGTATTTCTTCCGAACTCGCAGCATAAGAGGACAACCCTCCTTCGGCAGAAGAAATACACCTGGTATTGTATCTTAAAAACTACTATGGGTCAATTTATAAGTATTTTTTCGTTAAAAAAAATAGCCCCGACAAAATGCCAGGGCTAAAAAAGCTTAAAAAACAAAAGAAGCCTGAGATTCTGGCTCTTACTTTATTAGATCAGCAGGAACAAAATAAAAAATATAATTGCCGCAATCACGTGGAAACTTTCTCCACAGATCACAAAACAATCAAAGTTAGAGATTTCTCCCACTCTTTTCTTACTAAGTGCCAGCAAACCCAATGCGTAGTGGCCCACTATCATAAAGATAAATAGCCACGAAAAATTGACTACCAACCATGCAGCTGCGACTCCTATCCCCACTCGTGTAAGTGAAAAGAAAACAAACATCCTGTCATCAAGTAGCAAACCTATAGCTGGCAAAAACCATCCAAAAGGGTAGAGTAAATCACTCTTCCTAAAATCAAGTTCCATTGGTAAACCCCTTTGTTTTTTAAAAGAACTAACTCCGCTCTTTCAAAAACCAAAAATTGTTTGAAAAATAAAGTTATTAATCAACATTATAGGTTGGATTTCCCATTAATTCAAATGGAATAGTACTATATGTTTATATATATTAATTAATACATTGATAGAGTAGAGATATGAAGCTAACAACTCTGCACTGTCTCTTTGCGCACCCATCAAACTGTGGTAGTATCATTTTGTACTAGTAATTTGTAGTCATCAAAGAAAAACGTTCCACACCCCCTGCCAAACATGTGGATCTTTGTATTTATAACGAAGATATGCTATAAAAGTGTCTCTGACTACAAACCCCAAGAATACATATGGCAAACACAAATAATCACTATCAAGCTTCTGAAATTAAGGTCCTCGAAGGCCTGGAGCCAGTTCGCAAACGTCCTGGTATGTATATCGGTTCGACTGACGCGCGCGGCCTTCATCATTTAGCAAAAGAAATCTTAGATAACGCCGTTGACGAAGCTATTGCTGGATACGGAAAAGCTATTCAACTCTTTCACACACCGGTGACCGACCGAGAACGAAAATTAGCTGCTGTCGAATTAACAGAAGAAGAAGCAATCACCGTTGTCGATAATGGTCGTGGAATTCCAGTTGATATGCATGCATCTGGTGTCTCAGCTCTCCAAGTTGTTATGACCAAACTCCATGCTGGTGGTAAATTCGAAGAAACTGCCTATCAAGCTAGTGGAGGACTCCACGGGGTTGGATCTTCGGCTGTTAATGCGCTTTCAAACCTGGTCCAAGTAGTTGTAAAACGTAAAGGTGCCTACCACTACCAATACTACACACAAGGAAAACCCTTGATCGATGTTAAGAAGATCTCAGAGAAAAAAGTTTTAGAAATGTTCCCACTTGAGGCTCAACAATTTGTGACCTACGAGACGGGCACACTTCTACAATTTATTCCTGATGCAACCATCTTTTCTACTACTTCATTCAGTCACAAAACACTGGTGAGTGTCATCAAAGATCGTGCTTACCTAATGGCTGGCATTTACTTTCAATTAACTGACACTATTCAAAAAACAGAAGAACACTACTACTTTGAAGGTGGTATTCGTAGCCTGGTCGAGCACATCAATATGACCAAAAAGCCGCTTCACAGCGTTATGTATACCGATGGTCGCTGGGTCGATGATGCTACGGGTAAAGGCATTGGTGTCGAAATTGCGCTTCAATATAACGACTCATACAAAGAACGAGTCGAATCGTATGTTAACGTTATTCACACTCCCGATGGAGGTGCTCACGTAAACGGATTCACCTTAGGACTTGGAAACGTACTTCGAAAGTATGCCAAAGATCACAACTTACTGAAAGAAAAAGAAAGTTTCACCAGTGATGACATGAAGGAAGGTCTTTCGGCCGTTATCTTTGTAAAAATGCCATCGAACGATCTGCAATTTGAATCTCAAACAAAGACAAAACTGAACAATAGTGAAGCTCAAACAGCTGTCTACCAGGTCTTTAAAGATGGCTTTGAGACGTTCCTCGAGGAACATCCAAAAGCTGGTAAAGCTATCATTGAAAAAATTATGCTTTCTGCCCGAGCCCGTATGGCTGCTCGAGCTGCAAAAGATGCGGTCATTCGCAAAGGTGTCTTTGAAGGTTCAACCCTTCCTGGAAAATTAGCAGATTGTCAAAGTAAAAACCCAGCCGACAGTGAAATTTATATCGTTGAGGGAGATTCAGCCGGTGGTTCTGCCAAACAGGGCAGAGACCGCAAATTTCAAGCTATTTTCCCACTCCGCGGTAAAATTCTAAATACCGAGCGAGCTCGCCTCGATAAAATTGTGGCTTTCGAAGAACTCAAAAACCTCGTTATCGCCTTGGGAGCTGGTATCGGTGAAACCTTTGCACCAGAAAAGCTTCGCTACCACCGCATTATTCTTATGAATGATGCTGACGTTGATGGTGAACATATTACGACTCTTGGATTAACTTTTTTCTTCAGACATTTACCTGAAATTGTCGAGCAAGGCTATCTCTACATCGCCATGCCACCACTTTTCAAACTGACTTGGGGAAAAAATGAACACTACGTCTACAGTGAAGAAGAACGTGATACTAAAATGGCCGAGCTGAGACTTGGAAATGAAAATATAAACATCGGCACCCAGCGTTACAAAGGTTTGGGAGAAATGAACCCAGAACAACTTTGGGAAACCACCATGAATCCAGCCAAACGCATGCTCAAACGAGTCAGAATTGAGGATGCAGACAAAGCCGACACCACCTTCAGTACGCTCATGGGTGATGACGTTGCACCTAGAAAAAAATTCATTCAAACGCATGCTAAACTAGCGGAGATTGATACGTAAAACCTACAATCGTGTACTTCTCACAGAGAGGAACAACTTTATGCCAAAAACATACATCATCGGACACCAAAAACCAGATACAGACGCAGTAGTTGCGGCTATAGCTTTAGCATACTTGCACGATAATTCGGCAGAAAAAATGCCACAACATGAGAACTCAACTCCAGTGATTGCCGATCCACTTAATCCAGAAACAACCTTTCTGTTTGAAAAGTTTGGCGTAACCGCACCACAATTGATTACCGCTGCAGATATCACCCTTGAAGACAACGTTATTTTAGTCGATCACAATGAAGAATCACAGCGTTTAGAAGGCATCAATCCAGATCAAATAGTCAATGTAGTAGATCATCACAAAGCTAATATTAACTTTAACTCTCCCGTTTGCCTCATCTTTAGACCTTGGGGTTCAACCTCGACCATTATCTACCACATGATGAAGATGAAACAAGTTGTCCCATCAAAAATAATTGCTTCTCTCATGCTGGCTGCCATTTTATCCGACACGGTCGGTTTCAAAAGTGCAACCACCACTCCAAAAGACAAGGCCTTGGGCTTAGAGCTAGCAAAAATTGCCGAAATTGAGGATGTTGAAGCCTTCACCCTCGAGATTTTTAAGGCTAAATCTGATATCTCAACTCTCACAGACCAACAAATTGTTAAAAATGACTACAAGATTTTCGAGTTTGCAAAGAAAACAATGATTGATCAGCTCGAAACAGTCGAACAAGACATGATCCTAACTGAAAAAAAGGAGTCACTCTTGGCCGCTATGCAAACTGTCAAAGCCGAACTTGAGGTCGAACTCTTGTTTGTTGCCATCACCGATATTTTAAAAGTTAACACTAAATTACTGATCTTAGGAGAAGCCGAAGCCATAGCTGCAGAAGCTGCTTTTGGTGGCACTGTCGAGAACAATGTCCTCGATATTGGTCCTAAGATGTCACGCAAGAAAGAAATTGCTCCAGTACTCGAAAAGGCAATTGCCTAGATACGTACAGAGCCAAATCAAGGAATTACGGAAGCTATGACAGACGAACCAAAAAACAACCAGCCAGAAACAAATGTTGAGGAACTCGAAACAACTGAGGCCACAGAAACCGCTGAAACGGTAGTAGCTGCAGAAATCGAAAAAGAATCCATTATCGGCACCATCGAAGAAACTAAATTTGGCCGACTCAAAAACATCTCAATTAAGGATGAGATGGAAAAAAGTTACCTCGATTATGCCATGAGTGTTATTGTTTCTCGTGCACTTCCAGATGTTCGAGATGGTCTTAAACCAGTTCACCGCAGAATCTTGTTCTCGATGCACAAGAGTGGTATTCACTTCAACAGCTCCTATAAAAAATCAGCTCGTATTGTTGGAGACGTCCTAGGTAAGTATCACCCACACGGTGATGCCCCTGTATACATGGCCATGGTCCGATTGGCTCAAGATTTTAGCATGCGGTATGAACTTATTGATGGTCAAGGTAACTACGGTTCAGTTGACGGTGACAGCCCAGCTGCCATGCGTTACACCGAAGCTCGAATGGCCAAAATCACCAAAGAGCTCCTCGTTGATATCGATAAAAACACCGTCCCATTCGCCGATAACTTTGATGGTTCTCTCCAAGAACCAACCGTCCTACCAGCTAAACTTCCTAATTTACTCTTAATGGGTGCTGAAGGTATCGCTGTCGGAATGGCTACCAAAATTCCACCTCACAACTTGACTGAAGTTTGTAACGCCATCACCGCCGTTATCGATAAAGGTGAAGCTGCTCGCGCAGAGGGAACAACCTTCAAAATGCCAACGCGAGAAAAGTCAGACAAAAAGAATGTGGCTGATGCTATCAAGACAATGCATGCCCAGATTGACTTACTCTTAACCACAGACCCTAAAGAATTGGCTGGCAACTTCCAAAGTGACAGTACCATCGACAGCATCATGGAACACATCAACGGGCCAGACTTCCCAACCGGAGGTATTATTTACGATTTCAACGCCATTAAAGAAGGCTACCGTACCGGTAAGGGGAGAGTAGTCATCAGATCAAAAGCATCTATCGAAGAAACTAAAAAAGGTGGCTTCCAGATTATTGTGACCGAAATTCCTTATCAGGTAAATAAAGCTCGACTGCTCCAAAAGATTGCTCAGCTGGCTCGAGATAAAAAAATTACTGGCATCCGTGACTTAAATGACGATTCAGATCGCAACGGACTCCAAATTACTATCGATCTCAAACGCGATGCCCGTCCTAAAGTTGTCCTCAATAAACTGTTCAAATACTCTGAGTTGCAGACTAGCTTCTCTATGAACATGGTGGCCTTAACCAGTGAAGGCACCCCACAACTACTCAATATTCGTCAAATCATAATGGAATTTATTAGTCACCGTCAGCTAATCATCGTTCGCCGAAGTCAACAAGAGCTGATTCAAGCTCGAGATCGGGCTCACATCCTGGAAGGTTTACTTATCGCCTTAGCGAATCTTGATGAAGTTATTCAAATCATTCGCAAATCACCTGATACCGACTCGGCCAGAGAAGCCTTAATGAAGAAATTCGAGTTCTCGTACGTGCAGGCAACCGCTATCTTGGATATGCAGCTCAAACGCCTCGCTGCACTTGAACGTCAGAAGATCGAAGACGAATATGAAGAAGTACGCAAGACGCTCGAAAAACTGATTACCTTACTCTCAGAACCAAGCCGAATCCTCGGAGTCATTAAAGATGAAACCCAAGAACTGATTGCGCTCTATGGAGACGAGAGAAAAACTAGGCTCATCAAAGGCAAAGTTGGTGAATTCAGTGAAGAAGACCTCGTTCCTAACGAAGAAGCTGTCATCACCCTCACTGAAACGGGCTACATTAAACGCCTCAACCCTAACTCATTCAGAAGCCAGTCCCGAGGAGGGAAGGGGAGTATTGGAGTCAAAATGAAGGCTGAGGACATGGTCAGCACCTTGCTCACCGTCAATACACATGACAATCTCTTAGTATTCACAAACCAGGGCAAAGTTTTCAAACTTAAAGCCTTCGAAATTCCCGAGTCTTCACGTCAAGCTAAAGGTACTTCAATGGTCAACTTAATAAACTTACAACCGGATGAACGAGTCAACTCAATCTTGGTTGTCGATCCAAAAGCCGATGCCGAAAAATTCATTTGTTTAGCTACGGACCGAGGACTCGTTAAGAAAACAGCAGTAAAACTCTATGACAACATTCGCCAAAACGGTATCATTGCCATCACCTTGAATGATGGCGACCACCTTGTTCACGGACGCCTCAGCAGCGGAAAAGATGAAGTCATGTTAGTAACCCACGAAGGCAAGTCCATTCGCTTCTCTGAAACCGAAGTCAAAAGCTCTAATCGCGACACAAAAGGTGTGAAGGGTATAACTCTCGGTAAAGAAGACTTTGTGGTCGGTTTTGAGGTCCTCAGCGCGACTGAAGACCTAATCAAAAATGCTTCCGAACGCCAACTACTACTCATCACTAAAAATGGTATGGGTAAGCGCACCAATCTGAGCCAATACCCAATTCAAAAACGTTCGGGAATGGGTGTCAAAGTGGCATCTATCACTGCAAAAACCGGTAAAGTTGCCAGTGCTCGAAAAGTTGTTGCGGCTGAGCATAAAGAAGTTGTTATCACTACAAAAGAAGGCCAAACAATTAAGCTTCCGTTAACCAAGAAATCTATTCCTGTGCTCACACGACCAACTCAAGGAGTGATCTTGATGAGACTCAAGAAGTCTGATGAAGTTGTCGCTGTTGCTTTAACCTACAAAAAGGTTGAGGGAGAAGACTAACATCTTCTCACACTAGAGAAGAGCAGAGTGTGGCGCGGGCAAAGCCCGCGCCACTTTTATTAGACTTCACACTAAACCCATAATGATCACTCAAAGACAAGAAAAATAACTTTTTCTCAAGTAGGACCTGACTATGATGCGTATTGGTTGCACATTACTCAGTACACCTTTTACACTGATGTATAGCGAAAAATAGCAACTACTCAATTTTAGCAGAGTAGAGAAGTGACTGCTAATGACCCATAGAGTTTTAATCTATCTTTCCTCTATAATTCTGCAGACCAGAATGGTATAATTTATTTCTGTCTTTCTCAAGAGAGAACAAGGGCCTGTGGCGCAGTTGGTTAGCGCGCTTGTATGGCATACAAGAGGTCAGGGGTTCGACTCCCCTCAGGTCCACAGCATGAAACAAACCTTTAGAAATCTTTCTTTCCCAAACAACCTCAAGAGCTATGTGCCAACAGAAGTTGAACTTGAGTTTCCAACTAATTCTTCACTACCTAAAGATGATCAACACTTTCTTATCTCTATTCCATGGAAAGACAAGTATGCGTCGTTTATTCCCAAAAAATATCAGTGGTTTTTTAAGCTCATCCTCCCGTATCTCCGAGCTCGAACTACCGATGTACACATAGCATTCTGTTGCCAGTACATTGATCAACTAATCAGTACACTTTCAGCTGATGAGGACACTAAAGTAAATGCAAAAGTAGTCACGCTTGCTTTTCTCCTCCATGACATAGGATGGAGTCAACTTACCGAGTCTGAAATTGCTGCCAGCCTTGGAGTTTCCGGCCTCGCACTCAACAAAACAGCACTTGGACCAAAAGAAAAACATGCCATTGAAGGCACTCGAATCGCAAGCAAGATTTTACAAGAGCACAAGGCGAAATTAGATCTGTCAGAATCAGAAATTGATCTTATTCTGAAAGCAATCAGATATCATGATCAGCCCGAACAAGTTGCTTCACAAGGAAATCAAATCCCCATAGAGGTTAAAGCTTTAGTTGACCTCGATCATCAATGGTCTTTCGCCAAGGAAGCTTTCTGGCAAGATGTCTACAGAAAGGGCATCATGGATCCTCAAACCTACCTAGATAACCTTGAAAAAGACTTAAATTCCTATTTTGTGACTGAAGCTGGCCGAAATATGGCTCGCTTACACCTAGCTGATCGGGCTCAAGAAGTGGCTGATTTCAATTCTCAATTTTTAAAATAACTATTTTGATATATTCTTTTACATATTACCTAGTTTTGATGCAGTTAATATTTTCTTTTGTTTCATTTTACAAATACAATTATCAAAATTTCCAGGCGAAAACAGAGGAGAGAAGAGCATAAAACCCTCTTTAGTGATCAAAAGATACATTACTGATGCTTTTTATATATCAGTGTGTCTTTCTTTGTGAATTTTCTTCAGTTGTGGACGGGTAACATGCGTATAAATTTGGGTCGTAGAAATATTTTTATGGCCAAGCATCTCCTGGACGTCTCGGAGCCCTGCTCCATTCGAAAGCAAATCAGTTGCAAAGCTGTGCCGAATCCCATGGGGACTTATCTTTACGGGCAGATGTGCCTTGCGGCAATATTTATCAACAATTCGCTGAACACTCCTGGTGGTCAGTCGCATTTCTTCACCATCGGTAAGTAACTCTGGTTTTTTGCCGGCAAATCGAATAAACACCGGTCGCCACTTATCTTCTCGAGTAACTAACCACCGATCTAACCACTCTGCTGCCCGATCGCTCAAGAAAACCACTCGAGGTCGTCGGCCTTTTCCAATCACACCAAACTCTCTAGCCTTGATGTCAATCTGGTCGCGATTCAGTGAAACTAACTCGCTGACCCGCAATCCAGTTGAGAATAAGACCTCGAGAATAGCCTTATCTCGGAGTCCCGTCTTGGCGGAAAGTAACGGCTGAGCCAGTAGTTTTTCGATCTTCTCGATATTCAGAAACTTCATATGCTGAGACTCTGCCTTGGGTAAATCGATTTTTTCTGGGTGGAGAACTGGCATATCATTTTTAATCAACCATTTGAGCATCGACCTCAAGGCAATCGTATAATAGCCTTGTGTTTTTTTTGCAAGTGTCTTGCCATGCGCATCTTCAACTCTGGCTAGGTAGACTCGGTATTCACGCACGATCTCTTGGTTAATTTTAGTAACGTCAGATACCCCTGTCTCTTTTAACCATGCAGAAAATCGACGTAAGTACTGTCCATAGTTTCTGAGCGTCAATTTACTGACATTACGTTCAACTTCCATGTGTTCCAAAAAAGTGATAATGCATGCATCGATCTGTGTGGGAATTGCCATATCTATTTAGTATACTGCGTATTCATAAACTTAACAACATTTTACGACACAAACCACAGTTTTAAGAAACTTTGGCACCACGAACACTACCAACCGGTTATTCCAATGACCTATGTGTCAGCTGAGAAAAGAAAAGCCGTTTTTGAGCCGTTTAACACCGTTTTAGCCTGGTATAAGAGCATTTTACACACAGAAAAACGACTACCTTCACCCTGCTACTAGGTATAACCCCTTCGCAATCACTAACCCACTCCGCGACTGGCATAAAAAAATATTCTTATGTCGCACAATATTTGAGTCATAGAGCAGAACCACATGGAAAACACGATTGCTCTCACAAAATGGCAAAATCAACTTGGGCAAGGCAAGCGGAGAACTCAGCTAAAAAAACAATAAAAACGTTTAAAAAGAAAAATAGGATAGCAACACGAGCAGAATAGAAAAAGTGAAAAAACAAAGATTGTAGAAACACTCTCGGTCAAAACTAGCCTTACGTCGTAAAAGTTATATTGTGCGACATAACAAATATCAGAGGTTAGCAGTACACAAAAGAGAGAGCTCTCTCCCACGACCACCTCACATACTGCAATACAAACTTTTTTTACATACGCTTAACGTACCAACAGGACTGCAAGCACACAATCTCGCTCCCTCTGGTGAGCCCTCCATAAAAGCTCTTTCAGGCTGTCTCTCCGCAGACTCGGTTCGGGTTTTTTACTCCTGCATATAGGGGTCAGGCCTTCCAGAGGAGCACCAGGCCTGACCAAGTGTTTAATTATTCTTGCATATACACCACTACTACTGCTCGCCAGGTGCTTACTAAACATTCTAATTTAGCCTGGTAGCGAGCATATTTAAGTCCTATAGTTTTTAAGTTATCCACAGCTTAAAGTCCTATAGTTTCACGGCATTTCACGGCATTCCTAACTGTATCAAACTATATCACTCTTCCCCACTACCAGGCATAGATCAATTATTTTTTGTTCACTTCTCCATTGCTATTTTTAGCTAAAAATCATTTAAATCCATGGATTTGTCTTATTTATTGTTATAAAAACATACTTTTACAGGCTAAATACCTGTTTTAATTGTTTACTATTCGTCCTTTTTCTCGAATCAGCATAGCAATCAAAAGATATGACTCCCCTGCTCTTTGCGAGTAAAATCTCCGCCTGGACACCAGGTTAGAAAAAAAGTGAAAAATAATGCTATTTGAGCGGCACAACGGCCAAAAATACAATGCCAATAAACAATGCTACCAACGAATACTCAGTCAGAGTCCTCGAGAACAGTCGACCTTTCAGGGCAGATTGCAAAATTCCAACACCAATATATAAAATTGACATAACAAATAAGGAGCTATACCAGACCGTCAAAGGAAAAAAGGACAAGATGACTGCCAGTTGCATCAAAATCAGGGTTAAAAGGACTGATAGGGTTGCTGTTTCCTTTTGAATTCCCGACTCTAAATTGACAGACCACAACGAGGTAAATATCAACGGTAGATGGGATAAACCGATCAACAATCCATTCAGAAAAAACGGAAACTTCAGTGAAAAAATAGTATTACTCAGGAGCAATGACGTTACTAGGGTAATAATCAGAGAAATGGCCTGGGCCGCATGTAATAATTGAATCGTTCTCCCCTTTGCTACCGAAAAAATATTGGCCGAAAGGTACAGAGCATACATGCCAACTCCAAAAAAAACTAACAGCAAAATTCGAGATACTATGTTTGACGGCAACAAAAAATAAAATAAACTCACAGACAAGGCATACAAGGCGGGAAATGGAATGATTGTCAGCCGTTCATAGCGTTGCAAATCGTCGCGCAAGGCCCACGAACTCACCAAGTAAGTGACTGCTGTAAACAAGAAGACAGCCCAGTATCGATACTCTAAAAACGTAGCTTGCACTCCAAGGAGACCCAAACTCAGTAAAATCGATGCGATCACAAATTTTTCTCTTCTTCTCATGTAGCTACTCCAAAATAGTCCTCACGCATATTTTTTTATTCTTCAGTGGTTTCGGGCAAGTCTGTGGCAATGTAAATATCTTCAACATCTTCGATTTCACGGATTGCATCCATCAATTCTTCTAATTGCAACTTAGTTGCATTATCGGGAGTGTCAATTTTGATCGTGGCTTCATAGCCGCCATCTTGGGACCGTTGAAACATGTACATGGCGCTACCAGGACTACCAAGAGAACCATTATTACGGGAGAAGGCATACTTCATTTCGCCAGCAGTTCGATTGACATTATCAGTCATGGCAACCACTAGCATAGCGACACCGCCCGGACCAAAACCTTCGTAAATAACCTCCTGTATCATGTTTCCAGTTGAAGATTTTCCCATGCCACGCTCGAGAGCTTTTTGAATTTTATCTTTTGGCATGTTGGCAGCACGTGCTTTATCGAGCATCGTCCGCAGTGTTGGATTAAACTTAGGATCGTCAGATTTGCCTTCTTTGACAGCAATACGGATCAATTTTGAAATTTCACCAAAGATTTTGCCCCGGGCAGCATCGACTGCGCCCTTACGGTTCTTGATGTTATTCCATTTGCTGTGACCTGCCATTGCTCACCCTTTCTTCTCAAAAATACTTTACACTATCCACTACAGAGACACTGTAAAAAAGTATACATATTATACCGCAGAAGGATACCTCAAGATACAGGTAAGTAGATAGAAAAAAACACATTGTTATTTTCAAAAAGTTTGCTACAATTTACAACCGAAAATGAACTCGTATTTTTGACAAAAAATATACAGAAAGTTTCACAATGAACACACAAGCAACGCTCCGACAAAAAGCCATTCGAGCTGCTAAAAATAGCCTTTGGAACGAAGCTGTCGAAACTAACTCAGCCCTGATTGAAATTGATGAAAAAGACACCGGTGCGTACAACCGACTCGGAGTTGCCTATCTGCAACTAAAAAAATCAAAACTTGCCAAAGATCAGTTTAAACGCGTGTTAGAAATCGACGTCAACAATAAAATTGCTAAGAAACAACTTGAGCGTATCAAAAACAAGCAGTCTGTCTCTCCAGCCTTTGTGTCCCAACATTTCATTGAAGAACCCGGAAAAACTAAAACTGTGGAGCTCACACGACTCGCCGGCAAAGCAGTCTTGGACAGCCTAGTGGTCGGAAAAAATTGCGAACTGGTCATTAAAAATCGCTATATTTCTGTGATGGCCGATGATAAATATGTTGGAGCCCTTCCAGAGGACCTTTCGTTTCGTCTGACCAAGCTTATCAAATCGGGAAATACCTATTCTTGCGCTATTCGCTCTTGTTGTGGAAAGGCCTTCGAAGTGTACATTAAAGAACTGATGCGTTCTAAAAAGAACATGTTAACTCACTCATTTCCGCCAAGTAAGATTGCGCTTAGTAGTATCAATGATGATGACTTAATAGATGAAGAATTCACTTTAGAAGAAAATATCCCCGTCGAGATAGTGGAAACTGACAAAGATTCAGAAAAAAACATTGATGACATTAGCACTGAAGAAGTCGTCAACACAATGAAGTAAGTGCTTTTTGATTACTCTTCGGCCACATCTAATCCCAATAAGATCACAATATCTGCTCTGAATCGTTTGGTCTCTGTAGTCTGTGCTTCAGTCAAGCTTGTCTCTGGGAAAAAAGCGTGAATTCGAGTCAACAAACTTTGACATGCTGGACTAATGTCACTCCCCTCCTGAATATGCGTAACTTCTAGATCGAGTGACATACTGTCCTCACGAATAACGTAGACCCCATTATCCTCGAGAACTTGAGCTGTGCTGCCCGCTAAATTTTTTGTATCAGTGGTATTCACCACTGCCACCGAACACTCACCATCCTCTGGACCAAGTAAGAGTGTTGAGTCACCAATCATGTTTTTCAAATCGGAATACGAGTGCACTTGAGAAGCATCTGCATACTCTGAAGTCAGACTGAGTGTCAATAAAGTCACAGCTTTGCTCGGGTCATGAAGCAGTTGCTCCCAAGCCTCACTACGTAACTGCTGTGCAAGAGTATTTGAGCCATCTAGAGTGATCGATCGACCGGCCACAATACCATCAACGGGAACACCAAATGCACGACTGAGAAGTGACCGAATATTTTCTTCACTTTGTCCATCAATAAGCGCCAGTGAATACGCTGCTCCGACCGAATACTCACCATAGCCATTCGGGAGAGAAACCTTCTCTGCTCCGTCCAATACAAACCAATCGGGAAAGGTGTCATCACTTACAAAATGTGCGAATAAGATTTTGCCTTCCAGTGAGTCAATATCATTAGAAACGTATAATATGTTTTTGTTTCCCAAACGCTCCGAAAGGACCGAAGGTAGCATGAATTTCCACAGTAAAAATACAAGAACAAAGACACCTAAAACCGAAAGCAATGCTACCCAAATAGCATGACCCAAACGGGTTAAAAAAGATGCATTTTTTTGTGTTTTTTTGGGACGAGCACGTCTCGTTTTTGTTGTTTTTGAGACAGTTGCTTTTCTTCTGTGAACACTCTTTGATTGTGTTCTTGAACCAGTCCGTGAACGACGATTGGTGGTAGGACTCGCACTTCGACCCCTGACTGTTTTTGCAGTCGACGCAGCCTTAGAGACTGAACTCCTCGAGGAACGACGAGGTTTTGAAGCTGACTTCCGGGCAGGTGTCACCATATAAAAAATTCTAAGTAGTTTCTACGTAGTTATTCTAGTATAAAGCTTCTGAGCTGCTCTGTCAGCCGAATCATGAACCTGATGTTATGCACCGAGGCTAGTCTGAAGTAACTCAGTTCTCTACTCTTATATAAATGACGAAGATATCCCCTGGTGTATCCGGATTTACATGTCGCACAGTCACATCCTGCTTGAATTGGTTGCATATCAGTTTTGTATTTTGCTGCCCCAATTGAAAGTCTTCCTTTTGGAAACTCTGACACAAATTCCGGCACTCCATCCGTAACTGCAAGCTCACCAACATACAATGAACCATTGCGCGCTAATCGAGTTGGAGCCACACAATCAAACATATCAAATCCCATTTTGACTCCTTCGACCATATCGATTGGATTCATGCCCATTCCCATAGCATATCGGGGCTTGTCTGCGGGCAAAAGCGGTTCAATCCACTGCATGACATTCGTTGTGCCTTCTAAATCATACCCAACTGTTTCACCACCAACTGCAATCCCGTCGAAATCGAGACTGGTAATGTGTTTTGCAGAGGCAATTCGTAAGTCTTCAAATAAACCTCCCTGGATAATACCAAAGAGTGACTGATAGGTGTCATAGACCGTACAGCGATTTTTTTCTTCCCAGTAGTTGTAGCAAGCAGTTGCCCAACGGTGGGTTTTTTCGAGTGAGTTAGCTGCATACTTGTGCGGTTTGCTATCTGGCAGGGCTTCATCAAAAGTCATCATAATATCAGAACCAATTTGGCGTTGAATTTCGATTGAAATCTCTGGGGTAAACGTGTGCTTTGCACCATCTAAGTGAGAGCGAAACTCCACTCCATCATCAGAAATTTTGACACTCGAGTTTCCCGCAGTTCCTTGTTTGTGAGCGATAGCATTTCCCAAAGAAAGCACTTGAAATCCCCCTGAATCAGTCAAAATTGGCTTATTCCACCCCATAAATGAGTGTAACCCACCCATTTTTTGCATGGTTTCCATACCTGGACGTAAATATAAATGATAGGTGTTCCCTAAAATAATCTGAGCCTGCGCACCCGCAACATCTGCTGAATCGAGGGCTTTAACTGAAGCAGCTGTGCCAACAGGCATAAAAATTGGTGTTTTGACAACTCCATGTGGAGTCACCATAGTCCCCGCTCGCATCTTGCCTTTGGTTTTTTCTAGGGTGAATGAGAATTCTTTTTTCATGTGTGGGGGTTATTATACCAGGCTAAATCGATTGGGACATTGACAGTGTACAAAACAACCAGGTCAGTGACCTGGCTGTTTTCTTTTCAAAAATCAAAATTAAAACGTCTTACTCCCCCACAGCGTAACGGGTAAATCGACTGACAACAAATTTTTCACCAATTTTACCTGAGAGTCCTTTGACGACGTCTTCGACGGTCATCTCTGGATTCTTAATGTAATCTTGTGCGAGTAATTCTTCTACAGTCTCAGGAGACATTGCAACAACTTGCATAGCTAAACCTTTAGCCATAGCCTGGAATTCTTCGTTGCGAGCTACAAAATCGGTCTCACATAAAATTTCAACTAATGAAGCTGTTTTTCCAGTGGCATGTACATAGCTAGCTATGTAGCCTTCTTTGGTTTCACGATCGGCTTTTTTTTCAGCTCGAGCTAAGCCTTTTTGACGAACAATCTCCTTGGCTTCTTCGTAGTTTCCCTTAGCTGCATCGAGGGCCTTTTTACAGTCCATCATACCAGCACCAGTCTCCTCACGAAGCTTTTTCACATCTGCAACACTAAACGACATATCTTCTCCTCCTGTAAAAATTACTTACTTGCTTTTCCAGCCATGTATCCAGCTGCAAAGTGATCAACAATAAACTTGATCGACTTGACTGCATCATCATTAGCAGGAATTGGTAAATCAACGAGATCTGGATCTGCATTTGAATCAATTAAAGCCACAACTGGAATATGTTCCATACCAGCTTCGGTAACAGCAATTGCTTCACGCTTTGGATCAACTACAAAGATACAATCAGGAGCTGCTTTCAGTTCTCGTACACCCTCAAAGAAACGAGCTAATTTGTTTTGCTCTTTTTCGAGTTGCACGCGTTCATACTTGGTGTACCCATCATATCGACCAGCCTTAAGGCCAGCTTCGATATCATTCATCTTTTTAATAGATTGTTTGACTTGATTCCAGTTTGTTAAGAATCCACCGAGCCATCTCGAGACAATATACATCATGCCAGCTTTTTTAGCGGCTTCAGTTATAATTTCTCGTGCTTGGCGTTTGGTTCCCACCATAACTACTGTTTTGCCTTTTGAACCTAAGTCGTAAGCAAAATCGTAGGCAGTTTGGAGTTGATCAGCTGTTTTAGCCAGATCGAAAATGTGCACACCATCTTTTTCCATATAAATCCACTCAGCCATGTGAGGGTTCCATTTGGCTTTTTGATGTCCAAAGTGACATCCAGCTTCGAGAAGCTCTCTGAGGTCAAGCTCAGGTGATTTTTTAGGAAGTTCAGAAAATAATTTCTTCATATAAGTCCTTTGTTCCCCGGTTTCTATGTACCAGGCTGCAGTGGTTCGTGAGTGAATTCAGGACGCTACACGAATCTGCGTATATACTATTACTTTTTACTAGAGGTGAATTATATCACAACTTCTTAAGAAGAGGAAAAGTGAATCCAACTTGTTTTGCTTTGACGATTCGTACTAATAACCCAATACCTAAAAATGTCACCAAAGCACCAATCAATGTTGCTCCCAGTTGGCTGGAACGGTCATACGTAAATGCAAAATCAATAATCGAATGAAAGAAAGCTACAACCAAGAGACTCCCCTTCGACTTATTGAGTAAATATGACAAGATAACTGAGCCTGTAAACAAACTTAAAAGCCACCCGATCATCATTGGGCCGACCATCTGTACGTACCCATCCCGATAAAGAAACATTGGGGCATGCCAGAGGGACCAGACGGCGGTTGTCAAGACAGCTGCAGTTACCACACTATACCGGGACTGTAATAACGGAGTTATTACTCCTCTCCAGCCCACTTCTTCGCCAAATCCAAAGGTAACTAAGTCAAAAAAAAGCTTGGATACAAATCCAAAACTAAACACCACTGTCAGTAACTCTAAAAATGGCTGCAAGGAACCTTGGATACCAGCATCAACACCTACCGCTAAAAGTAAAAAAAAGAAAGGAGCTCCCAAGATTGCCAGTACCGTTTTTATATCTGACTTTTGCAAGTGAGGGACCTGCCACATTCGCTGCCATAACTGAGTAACTCCTCTGCTTCCCGCGAACAGGTACCGCACTACAAATGCAGCGGTAATTGGACCAAAGGCCCCTAAAAAGTGATATTTGGGTAAAAAGTGGGGAACTTGCACTCCCAAGGCTTCACCATACAGTGGAAACCAAAGTAACCAAGAAATACCCATGGCTAAAACCATATACAAGAGAATTTGTTTCAGTAAAATAGGGTGCTTTTTCATACAAAAACAGTATAGCAAATTTACTGTTTGGCTAACACAACTGCATTCTGTAATAAAGAGACAATGGTTAGTGGACCAACTCCACCAGGAACAGGAGTTATGTGTGCGGCTTTACCAGATGCTCGAACCGACTCAAAATCAACATCGGGACGAGGCTCACCAACATCAATCAGACTGGTACCCTCACTAATTAAATCGGCAGTAATCAGATGTCGAACCCCTGTTGCGGAAATTATAATACTGGATTCTTGCAAGCCAATTCCGGAATTATTTTTTTCCTGCAATTCCTTGCGACCCAACAACTCTACGTCCACTCCCCTTCTCTTCAACTCGAAGAAAAGTGGTCGACCTAAGAGATCTGATGTACCAATAATACTAATCTTATTTGCATTCAGCGGTTTCTTTTGCTGTTGGTTGATATCTTCTAGAATAGTTAAAACTGCCTGGGCCGTAGCTGGAAGGACTCTCCCCTGCTCTTGCCAAGTTCCGTCTTGGATTGCTTGCAAGGTTTGCGGATGAAGCCCATCAACATCTTTTTCTGGAGCTATTTTTGCTGTGAGAGCTGACCACCACTGAGCATACTCACTGGCTGTACTCTGCGAATTCTGGGCTCTCTGCCATGTTTTGCGCCAAGGCTTTTGGATAATGATGCCGGTGACATTCTGATTTTGGTTAAGATCTGAAACTGTTTGTGCAACTGTTTCGATTGCATCAGTCACAGAAAAAGTGTGAACTTGATAGGCAATCCCTACTCGGGCAGCAGCTTCGCCCTTAAGTTTGGTATACAGGCGACTGCCACTGTCTTCTTCGAACAAGATGGCTGCAATAGTAATACGCACACCCTGACGCGCCAAATCAGCCACCTGGCTTTGCAATGTAACTTCAATCTTAGCTGCTCGAGAGATTCCATCATACGTAATCATGATGGTTATTATACCAGGCTATGAAAGAAAAATAACTGTATTCTGTGCAGAGTCAAACAGTATAAAAATACTTAGACACCTAATTTTTCTTTGACTTCTTTCGAATAACCAGAACTTAACCGAACAAAACGACCTGCACTAAAACCAAATATATTCACTTCTTCTTTACCTTTACGGTAATCTGTAACCACAATATACTCGTTATCTTCTGTAGTATATCGCCTGAGCTCCATGATAGGTTTTTTAATAGGTAGAGGGTCAGCGCCCAGAACAGATCTGCCACTTCCAGTACCATAGTACTTATTATTCAATTCTACTTGAGGATCATCTGCATCATAAATTGTCTGTCCATTGTTGAGATCATCATAAATAGAGAGTGCAGTAACTGACTCAGGTAAAATTGCACCAGACACAAGTACTTCACTGTCAACATTTACTACATCGTGAAACCCTTCTTTTGGTATTGATGCCTCGATAACTATCCCAAATAGTTGGGAAATCTGTCCTCGGCTCAGTCTGTATTTAGTTCGCAAATAGTTCTGTTGCTGCCCCGAATCATCATGCCGTTCTCCTAAACGACCTTGGCTATACGTATATGCCGTCCTAAATCCTTTCGAAAAACTTGTAAAACAGGAATCTTCAGTATCACTCGAATTCCACTGGATGTGATCATGCAGCATCTTTGCCGATGCAGTATCTTTAACATTTTTTCTATCTCTTCGTGCAGCAATCTTTGCACGCATCTTTTTCTTGAGTATCTTGTTATGTACTTTCTGTCCTATTAAAAAACCATGTGGTGTGACTGGTTCGAATGAGGAAGTTGTACTATCAGATTCGTCCGCTGTCCGATAGCTGGCACCGGCTCCAACAGCCTCGGAAAACATTCGTAAAAAATTATCAATACTAAACTCATCTGACTTGACAAAATATCCTCCCTTAAACATTTTCTCTTTGGTTAAATAGAGTGATCTCACCAACTCTCTTCCCGCAAATGTAGTACCTAACTGAACACGATCAGGACGAGCAGTCATAATTTTTTCTAGTTCGACTGGAGCAAATGAATCTTGTAAGACAAAAGCTGTTCCTTTCTCCTCTTTTTTTGCAATAAATGATGGAATATCAATTACTTCGTATCCCTCTGGGGTAAGAATAAATGGGTAATCCTCATTCCAAGCCCTATAAAATTCAGCCTTATGTATTGCCTCTTCTACAAACACTCTATATTCTTCTCTTAGATTGAGTACAACCTGTCTGAGTAATTCCTGTTTTTCTTCAGTCATCTCACCTTTAAAACATATTTGCATAATCTTGAAATCAATCTTATTCATTTCTCTCTGAAAAGTAACAAAGCCTCTGTCATCTTCTTCATTAAAGAGTACGCGTAAAAAAGCTATTTGAGATTCTAATCCTTGTAACTCACGCTGAACACTTGCTAACATCTGATACTGCTTAGAAGCTACCTCTACCTCTTTTTGTTGAGTAGAGATCGGAGTAAAGTATTCTTCCTCGCTACCTGCAAATGCAGGGCTCTTACCATGTTTTTTGAGTGACCAATTCATGAGCAGTCGGGAAATTCGACCATTTCTATCCTCGAGTGGGTGAATCTCTGCAAACTTGCGTTGAAGATCGTGCGCTAATGTATACGGGTTTACATTTTTATCCTTTAATTGATCTGCATACCATGCAACCACTTCTTCTAGCATTGCAGTCGTCAATTGTCTGTTTGTAACAATAGGAACACCATCTTTTTCGTACCGCTTGAGTAGCTGTATTTGTCTTCTTGCATAGTGGTCTTTAGCTTCTTGAGTAATTTCATTTTCAGCAAGCAATGGGAACCGCTTTTCCAGTTCTGCAACCGAGTGAACTGTTGGATATATAATCACCCCTTTGTGATTTCTACTCTCATATCTTGAAAGAGCTGTTGGCTGCTCACCAATATCCAGTAAACATACGTTTCCACTGGATTGTATTCCAACCATTTCATTGTGCTTTATTTCTCTGTCCATTGGGTTAATAACAGGATAAAAACGCAGTTTTTGTGCAGCAGAATCGTTTAGTGAAACAGCCTCAAAGAGCCCAAATAGTAAGTCCATTGATAGATCTTCGTCCTGATGCTCCTCTAAGAATACTCGCCCCTGCAACCACTCCTCCCAATAATCATGACCATACATTCGCTCAACAGGAAGATGCATGCCCGCATTTGCAAAAGAATGCGCAACAAGTAGATCGGTGTTAACACACAAAGTTGATTCTCTGAATCTATCTTTGTCTGTACTAATTCCAAGTTTTTCTTCGAGCTCACGTATGTGTGCTTCTTGTTCTAGGTTTTTCTCTACATCCACATCCTGCCGAGTCTCTGCATCCATAAACATTTTTAATAACGGCAGCACTGCTTCTGAGTTACTACTGGACAAAAAGGTATCGAAAAGCTTACCCCGAACAGATGGAGCCTCACCCAAAAATTCGGTCAACTCTTCCTTAGAAAATGCGCTGGAAACATAGTTCCAAAGGTCTCTACTCTTTAAGTGAGCATACCTACTAAACAGCACCAAAATGTCGGCAGTACCTGTTTCTATTACAGCCTCAATCCACCGTGGCAATTCCTCTGATAATCGTTCTTTCTCATCACTTTGTAAAAAATCACTGACTAACAACAGTACTGCCTCATGCACCCCGTTATACTCCAAAACATCATATAAGTTGTACTGGATAGCTGCCCAGACCTCATCTAGATCTTTCTTGTCTTGAGCATGTAGTTCTTGAGCTTTTTTCACTGAGTCTTCATCACGCAATTCTGCATCAGTAAGTGTAGGCTCCACCAGTGAGTACAACTGTCGCCTAAAAAACTGATAATTTCTGTACTGTTTAATTAACTGTGCTTTATCAGTCACTCCTCTGGCAAGTATCTCATTAAGTGTAGTAATTTGTTCTGGTAACAACACCCCTCCCACATCATTGATGTACTTACGATGCAAAATAGCTTCTTTGTCAACTTCTTCTTTTTCTGGGTCCCGCTCATCTTCATATGTCTCATATGCTAAAGTCAGATCATCTCGCAGTAAATCTACATCAGACCACTCGGTTGTATCTACGTTCTCATCAAAAATTCCTTGATTTGTTAACGAATCAATTCTTGCCCTAAAATGAGGGTTTTGAGCCATATGAACTTGGACAGCGTTTTTGAAACCCTGTCGGACCTTTTTGTGCACACTTTCTCCAAGAAAGAAACGATCAACGACCTCAAAAAAAAGAGCTTCGTTTGCTGCAAACAGTTCAAGCGTTTTATCCAAACTCAAATTAAAATTAAAAATAGTTAAGAGCATTGAGTCTATCTCATCCTCAGTCAGTATGGTCTGATAAAATTGTAGTAATGAGTCGAACTCCAAACTATTTGTAAGTAAATTCTCCTCAAAAAAAGATGCTCGAATTAACAGCTGAGCCTTGTCAGAACTGAATCCTAAAGCATCTAGATACTCACCAGAAAGTCGTTGATATTTTTCTTCACCAGCAGCCAAGTATGGGGCAAGCTTACTGCAAGCTCGATGTGTTCGTTCTGTATCCTTGTAGTGAGCTAGAGCTTTGATATAAAGCTCACGGAGCTCCGTGTCATCATCTAAAAAATAGCCTACCAGAGTGTTGAGGCTAACCAGATCAAAAAGATAGTGCGTATCAGAATACAATCCTCCATCTTTTGGTTTTAACTCTTCTTTAAAGAAAGAGATTATTTTATTTTTGAAACGTTCTGGTACTGACTGCCCATTGTCAGGTACAACTTGCATAACATGATAAGCTATTTCCATAGCTAATCTGTCATCTTCTAATTTGTCAAAAAAATCAAAAAAAGCTTGAGAAAAAAAGATATCTTCGTGGTTAGTAAGTTCACAGTAGTATTCAAAAGCATACACAATTCTATTGTAGTTCGACACTGAAGCTGTAATTGCCTCAAAGTTATCTGCCTCTATTGACAATATAATAAAGGTATCTAGCTCAAGGTAGTTGAGATGTTCACCTGCTTCATCTAGTGAAGATTCAGCAAGCTTCTGCATATCTGCATCACCTCTGAGATACAACTCACGTTGAAGTGCATATCCCACCTTAATGTCCCAACCTACTTCCCGCATTTCTTCCAAAAAATCCTTAAGCTTTTTTGTAGAAAAGTGAGTCACAAAGTTTGGAAACTGAGCAAGTGCATTGAAAAGTATAGACTTAAATCTCTGCGATGTTTCTTTTAACGTAAAATGATCACCAAAGGAAAGGAAAATATCATATAAAAACAACTCCGTCTCTTCTGGAGCATACTTGTGTAGATCCTCAAGAACAAACAATAACTGACCACTTGCCATTAAAGTATCATTAAAAGAATCAGAAAAGAACTTCCTCAAGTGATCAAAATACACAATTTTGAACTCTTCGTCCATTACTACTGGTAAAATTGTCACCAGTTTGTCAGATTCTCCCCGAATATAGTCAAGAATTTGCTGCTTATACAGGGGATAGTGTCGAATCACCACTTCTGAATCATGCTCATAAGCAGCCCCTGAATGTAATCCAACTTTCTCTTTTTGAACTTCTGACTGCAACGAGAAAAAAAGCTGCTGCATTTCTGGTGATGCCATTCGCTCGTTCTCCTTTACCCTCTCGCTTTCTGGGTGATCTAGATCTGGTGGTGCTATGGCACTCTGTGCTGACTTTTCAACCATGTATTTATAGTAACAAATTTGAACAGCCTTCGATACCTTCAGGTGTTTAAAAGCCCATCTCTATACTTGACTTTTAAACTTATATAGGATATAATTAGCAGTACTCTTCTTTGGAAGATATGTTTGTCGTTGTGGCTGTTAGTACACCACTTCGATAAGTTCTTTAACAAGTAATTTGTAGAGAGCAAGATGCGTGTGACCTTAGTGCCAATCCGGTACTCAGCGTCGCACCTATCTACACTCTCTACGATGTTATATAGACACCTCCCCTTTTCTTTCTCGGTGGTGGCGCAAAGTATTTTAGGCTGTTTTTCCACAGTCTCGAGTCTTTTGCGCCATCAGTGAGTAAAGAAAGTTATCGGAGGTTAACACCAAGAACTTACTCACACCAAAATCTAACCCAGGATGGAAGGTTGGAGACAATCGATTGTTTGATTTCAAAAAAAAATTTAAAAATATTTTTTCTCACTTTGTTCGTATGAAGAAAGTGGGGACCTACTCTTAGGAGAACACAAATGTCTTTTACAACTGACCTGAATAAAAAATGTGATGTAAAATTTCCAGAAACCGTAATCGAAGCTTTGACCGCAGAAGGTTATACAGCTGTTGCGCATTTGGAAGAAGAACCCATTACGCAGGATGAATTCCGCGCAATGCAAATTCCAATGCGATTCGCCAAAAAATTAGCTGCGACGTTTGGTCCAGAGGAAGCCCCAACGGCTCCCCCAACCAAACCCGCTCCAGAAAAAACTGACGGAGACGACCTCGACAATTTATTTGACGGGGAAGTTACAGAAATCACCTGGGCAAAAATCAAATTGCAGTCACCCTTAGCCATTGAAAAACTGGTTAAGGACTTCTTCGCAGACCCGACAGACAAACGTCGGATTGGCTACCGCTTTATGGTAGCTGTTCGACAAGGTACTGGCCGTGGGCCAGTTGCCAAGTTGAAAGGTAAACCGTCTGAAGTTGGCACAGCAAAATTGATCAATGCTCTTGCTATCGACCGGGCAAAATTTGATGGCGAAATTTTTGTCGCTGGGCCAAACGAAATGTATCTGACTTGCATGATTGAGGATATGGATCGAAACATCGCCAAACGCGATGTGCTCATGCCATATGATGGATTCCTGCAAGAAGGAACTGGTCTGAGTTGGATGGGTGCTCGGTTGTATACAGATGACTGGACTGAACTGGTTCTGCCAGAAGAGGTTCAATTATTCTTAGCTTACGCCCAAAAAACAAAAGAGTTGACTCAGGAAATCGCCATCCGTATCTCCGACAGCATCCGCGGCCGTGAACAAGAAGTCACGATCGAAGATGTTCGTTGGCATCTGCAAAGAACGTACCGTGCCATTTATGTTGTGGGCGTATCAGACGAAGAAATGCCAAAGTTGGAGGGTGAGAATCGCCCTTTTTTCGCCGTAGCTGAAACAACAGAACCCGACAACAACGAAACTTCAATGATGGCAGATCCAACTGCAAAATTAAGCACCACGGCCAAGCGGACAAGCCTTCGCAATGAAATCTCAACCACCTACAACCTGGGTGAGTTGAGAACTCTCTGTTTTGACGCAAGTATTCCTTATGAAGATATTGCAGGCGAAACAAAAAATGACAAGATTAGAGAATTAATTGCCTATGCTGAACGCAAAAACAAAATGTCATTGCTACTGACAGTCCTCCGAGAGGGCCGTCCGTCAGCAACATTTACTGACCCTCGGATCTAAATAACATCGTAGAAAAATAACCTAAAGCCCGGCTTCCAAGCCGGGCTTTTTACATTCCAAACCAAAATTTGTAGGACCACCCTACTCCACATAAGACTTCAAAATTTCAATGTTAGCTGCGTCCGGCCCCTTACCCTCCAGCCCCGGCACTTCCAAAATCAAAGGAATTTCAGCCATTTCTGGTAAGTTCAAAAAATGCTTAAAATCTGCTTCAGCAATGTTGCCCTGCCCCAAGTTGTCGTGACGGTCTCGCCCACTAGCAAAGTCATCTCGACTATCGTTAACGTGCACACACCTGAGGTCTTTCAACAGTCCAAGCTCACTTATTTCATCACCAACAGTTTGTAAACTCAGCCCAGCAGCATGCGCATGACAGGTGTCAAAGCACCAACCCAACTTGGGGGAAGAAATGGTTTCAAACAGCCATTTGATCTCAGTCAGCTCACTACAGAGCTTGCCCTTTTGACCAGCACTGTTTTCGATGAGGAAAGTTGCATCTTCGGGGCTATCATCCAAAATTTCCTGAATGTTGGTTGCAACCTGCTCTCGCACGGCCTCCCAGCCGGCACCCAAATGACTTCCTAAGTGCACCACGATACCCGAACCGTCAATCTTACTATCGAAGGCCATATCGTATTTGAGAACCCGTAACGACTTTTGGATCAGCTCGGGTTTTGGTGAGGCCAAATTAACAAGGTAAAGCGAATGAGTAAAGACTGGTCCAAAATTGTATTGTTTGCGAAGTGAAAACATTTTGTCTGTAGCAACTTCAGCCAATTCTTTTCGCTTCCAAACGCGCGGACTGCCACTAAACAGCTGTAAACTATTACACCCGATAGATTCTGCCCTTTCTACGGCTTTTTCAAGACCGCCGCTTGCTGAAACGTGTGCTCCGATGTATCTCATAGTTGTCTCCTTTGTTTTTGTTTTATGGTAACATACACAGCTGACTGTGCACCTTAGAAATATTCCAAACTATCCCATAACTTGAAAGTTGAGGGCAATTAAGGTATACTATAACTTGTCATTTAAAATCAACTTTCAATCCTCATTTTTTGAGGAAGGAGAAAACAATGATTGCTGTTATTTTGTGGTTTTGGGCCATGGGTGCTATCACAACTGCATATGGGGCCTGGGTAGCAGTCGCTATCGTATTGGCTTTCGTATTAGGTTGGGACCTTGGCCGAATTTCCTACTTCGTTTGGGGCGGAATTGCACTAGCTGCTATTCCAGTCTCGACTGGGTGGTTAGTTCTTTTTATATGCTTAGCGTTGCTCTCTCTCACGTTTGAGCAAATGTAAGCATTGTGACACAGAAGGCATCCCCACGGATGCCTTCATTTTTTTACGGTATACTACCAACAACTATGAATATAAAACTCGAATCAGCCAAACTCAAAAACTTCACCGTTTTCCACCATAACTCGGAAGAATATCATCACCTCAAGCGCGAGGTTTTTTCGCATGACGAATATTACTTCGAAACGGATAACCCGACTCCCTTCATCATTGATGCGGGCGCTCACATTGGCCTGACCACACTCTACTTCAAGTCACTCTATCCTCAAGCTAAAATCGTAGCCATCGAACCCAACCCTACTCTCTTTAAGATACTTGAGAAAAACGTGTTTGAAAATCAACTTGACGATGTCACCCTCATTAACGGAGCTTTGGCAGAAACAGCCGGTACGGCAGAACTCTTTGTCGACTCAACTAAAAACAAATGGTGGTCAACGGGCAGCTTCATCAAAGGTGCCTGGACCAAACAGCAAGAATCAATCCCTATCGAGGTTGAGACTTGGCCCCTTTCGGAATTTATCACCCAACCGGTCGACCTACTCAAGATTGATATCGAAGGCGCCGAACAAAAAGTTCTCGAAGCCAGTATCGACTCACTCAGTATGGTCTCCCAAATTATGATGGAGTATCACTCGGTCAAACAACAAAACCTCTTTGACCTTTCTGAACTCCTCAAACAACATGGCTTCAAAGTCGAGTACTCTAGAGACGGCAAAGAACTGATCAAATTTAACATCAAACAATCAAAAGGCTTGATTGACGTACATGCTTGGCGAAAAGAAAAGTAGTCGGTAAGCCTACTTTTCTTCCTGAAGCCACTCTATTCCTTTTTTAGAAATTGGAGTCATAATCACCGACATACTAATTTTCAGTAACCAGTACGGAATAATCAGTGACACTAAGAATAGCTCGTTCCCTGGCCTGTAAAAGGCTAAAAACATAAAAATTGAAGTGTCTGCAAACATACTTAATACATTTGAGAGATTACTTCTGAGCCAAAAACTCTGAGCTGCAAATCTTTCTTTAATTTTTGAAAACACATGAATATCCATTCGTTCACTCACCCAGAATGCAATCAAACTCGCCACAGTCATTCTCAATGATTTACTAAAAATTAACGAATATGCTTCATTCGATGGCTCAAACCGAGATGAAGGTGGTAACAAAACTGCTATCACATTAAAAAAGAAGAGAAAAAAGAGAATCTGCAAACCACTGCGCATAAAACTCAGAGCTCTCTCTTTGCCTTCAACTTCAAAAATAATGTCATTAATACTAAAGGTGACTGGTAACACAAAAATGGCTACAGATGCAGAAATGAAAGACAGAGAGAATGTTTTGCTCCCCATTAATTCAGCTGCCACAATGGCCATAATATACAATGCGTGTAATAAATCTAGTTTTTGATATTTTTTCATACTTCCTTCTAAATGCTAATTTTATGCGTACAGAACATCTTCGCTAAAAAAACCGTAAAGTAATATAAATAACTCAAGAGACAGTGTGTTCAATACGCATGTCCTAATCTTGGAGATCTACCACTTGAACAACGGAAACTGCAAGGCCATTGCCTTCACTTCATCCCGAATAGAAAGCAAAACTTCGTCCTTGAGCGCTTCAGATCTGAATGCTCTTAAAAATGCTCGACGCTCTTTCGGTCCCTTTGGCAACTGTTTAACTACCGTGTGCTCAATAACTTGCGTCATCCAGTCAGCAATCTGCTCCATTTCCTTGGGCCCCATACCTCGAGTTGTCACCAATGGCGTCCCAATCCGAATGCCACTGGGGAAAAAGGGTGAACCTTGCTCATTTGGAACCGTGTTTCGGTTAGCATAGATCCCAGCTACATCAAGTGCAAAAGCCACTTGTGTACCCAAACCTGGACCATACTTGGTTAAATCAATCACCATCAGGTGGGTTTCGGTTCCACCGCCAACTAACTCGACACCTCGAGACACCAGACTTTCAGCCAACACCGTCGCATTCTTCTTAATCCGGCCGGCATAAGCACGAAACTCTGGTCGCATCGCCTCAGCAGCTGCAATAGCAATAGCCGCAGTAGTAGCATTGTGCGGGCCACCTTGCAGTCCCGGAATAATAGCAGAATCAATTTTTCGTCCTAGCTTTGGATCTCGGGCCAACCCTTCGTCCGTAACCATAATCATGGCACCTCGAGGACCGCGGAAGGTTTTGTGTGTGGTCGACATAATTACATGCGCATACGGCACTGGCGAAAGATGCTCTCCTCCCACCACCAAACCAGTCACGTGCGAAATATCAGCCACTAAAAAGGCTCCGACTTCGTCAGCAATGGCTCTAAACTTCTTGAAATCCAACTCGAATGGATAGGCCGTGTTCCCCGCAACAATCACCTTCGGCTTATGCTCTAAAGCCAAGGAGCGAACTTCGTCGAAATCAATCCGAGCATCTTCGGTCACCCCATACTGCACAGAAGTATAAAACGTTCCAGATCCAGTCACCTTTGGATGTCCATGTGTCAAATGACCACCATTGGCAAGTTTGAGTCCCAACAAGACATCTCCTGGCTGCATCAGCGCGAAATAAATGGCCAAATTGGCCGGTGAACCTGAATATGGTTGCACATTCACATATGGCACCTTAAACAGGGCTTTGACGCGGTCACGAGCAGCATTCTCAACCTTATCTATGATCTGATTTCCTTCGTAATAGCGTTTTCCCGGATAGCCTTCGGCATATTTATTCGATAAACACGAAGATAACACTGAAGAAACTTCTGGTGAAACCGCGTTTTCGGACGGAATCAAACCAATCATCTCGAGCTGGCGTTGTTCTTCAGCTTCGATAAAATCAAAAATTTCATCGCGGACTACTCCGCTGGTGGTCAAATTCTTTTTTTTCATTTCTCTCCCCTTTTCTTTTTTTAAATGAGTCTGAACCCACAGGGCCAAACTACCATCAATATACACAAAAAAAGTGCCCAAACGGAGCACTAACTAGAAACTTTTGAATTAAAGTGTTGAAAAACTTGACTGGAAACTGAGTGCCGACTTAATCATGTCTGGACTCCTAGCTGAGTATTGTTATAGATATTTTGCATAGCTTATATATCGAGTATAACACAAAACTCTGACAAACAGATGAGACACTTTTTCCCTTAGAGAGTCAAAGTAGCAGGTGCAACTGTTGCAAAGAGCTGTTTGACTTCTGCATCACTCATGGGCCTTACGTTCTCTCTGGGAACCAACTCTTCTTCAAAACCACTTTGAGTTCTAAATGTAGCAATCTTTTGCATTAACATATCAAGAATTCTTCTATTTGCAGCAACAAAATCTTGTCTCATACCTGGGATAGCTGTCATATCAGCATCTTGGATTCGTTTCAAAGAAAGTAATGCCTGCATATTGGGAATATAATCATCACTTAGGAGCAACGTCATGCCATCTTCCATCGATAATCGGCCCGCATCAATAAATCCAGCAATATCATGAAACTGAATTAGGAAACGAAGCATATATCCAGCTTCTTCAGCAGAATAACGACTTGCTCTTTCAATAACTGGGGCACCCTCAGTTGCAAAATAGTTTCGATCTTCTGGAGAGTTGTTATTCGTTACTAATTCTGCCGTCTGATTAGCAATTGAAGTGATCCATTCGGACGCCCAGACAATGGATCCACTCGGATGAGAGATATCTTTTGGATTATGAAGCTTACCAAAATCGTGCAACATAATAGCAATGATCTCGAGGGAAATAGTTTGGTCGTCTAAATCTTTAAACGCAATCAGTGTTTCAACCAGGCTGGCCATAGCTTCGCAGGTATGAAGGAGCGGGTCTCGATTTTTATGTTGTGCAGTCACTTGGGTGTCCATTCCCTCTCCAGATAACAACTGCATTGCTTGAGGAAAGAAAATATCCTGATACTGGTACAATGTTTGAGTCATATACTCACTATCATAGGTATACTCGCCTGCTTGAGCTGCTCGAAGCGTATCCATTAAAAAAGCGGCAGCTCTAGAAATACTCCTGATATCTTCGGCAAGAAACTCACCATTCATAGTTTTTTCAAGAATAACCGCTTTATCTGGATAGTGGGTAAATAAATCAGCTACCATCTTCTGGTACCGCACCGCCATACTATCTCGCTTATAAATAACTCGGATATCCCCATCTGGGGATGCAAATGCCGGAAGTTCATTTGGATGTACTTGAGGAAGTTCGACCTGAGCTGGAGTTAGACGACCGTCTGGGTATTCCCCACCTGGTCCGGCTCCCTGCTGATCAAGGTTATGCTGTTTTTGATAAATGTTGTGTTGTTCTTGTGTACTCATAGCGTTTTGTTTTCGTCTTGTTGTGTTGTGACGGGTACAAAAAGAGGCACCCATTCAACTTCTGCTCTACTTGGTTTCCTGGGCTTGGCTTCTCTGAGGGAAAGCCTGCCCGTTGTTACTTGGGAGCGAAAGATGACCTAGTGCCTTTCGCTATTCCAGTATCTGTTTTATTTAGATACAGTCTTATAATAATATATATATTCAATGATTGCAACTAGCAATTTACTCAAGAGACTTATAGTAATTTAGTTATTACTCTCTTTATCTCGATCTATTTTAAGATAGAGTCTTAATATATATTATTAAAGTCTGATAACATATATTTTGATGCCTTTTTTTTAAATAAAAAAAGAACACCCTTATAGCTTCGGCTCAACTTGGTTTCCCGGTTTTTTTCTCTGTTTGGAGATCAAACCACTGTTTCTTGGGAGCGAAAGCTTGGTGCCCTCGCAATCTCAATGTATGTTATAGAAGATTATTCTAGTCGCTTAAAAAAAGAATGCAAGCACCAATTGTGTGCAATCAATACATATGTCAAAAAACGGGTTTTTTATTCACTCAGGAGGACAGTATTCACGTAGTGCTCTACTTGGTCTTTTTCGAACCGCATGGATACGAACCGTTCGACAACTTCTGCTGGGTCTACTCCTTCGACCAACCAACGAGTTCCAACTATCCGCAAGGTTTCGACGAGCTCGTAGGGAAAAACAATCCACTCGGCTACTTGAGCTGCAAAATAGTCTGGAGTTACTTTTGAGCGTTCTTTGTAGTAAATGGTAGCAGTGGTAACCGATTTAGCGCCGCGGCGCTTTAAATACTTAGTTGCAAAGTCAAGTGACTCGCCTGTGTCTGCTACATCATCAAAAAGCAGTACTTTTTCGCCTGAAATATCGATGGGTAAATCTTGGTAGACAATAGGTTTGGGTTCTCGCTCGTCGATCCCCGTGTAAAATTTGATGCCGAGACTTTGGACTTCGCCTACTTCGAGGAAATCTGCTACAGAACGACTCATGGGCCATCCGCCCTTAGCAAGGGTGATAACTCGATCAAAATCATGTTCACCTGCCTGAATCTGAGTTGAAATTTTGAAGGCTAAAGCATGGAGCGCTCGCCAGCCAGGAGCTAAAAATGAGATGTCTTCGCCAGGGAAAACTGTGGTTGGGGTGGCCGAGTGAGATGTGTACATGGACACATGGTACCCTAGATCACTTTAGAAACTCAAGTGTGTGATCGCTTTTTGTATCCTATAACTATTGACAGTTCTACATATCTAATATATACTAGGTATATCTCTCAAAGAGAAACTGTATGAGTATTTTTCCACTAATGGAATCACCAACTCGTCAGTGAACCTTAACAATTTGATCAGTTTAACAATTGATGCACCGAATAGTTTTATAGAAAACTAGCGGGAGGAATTTTGAAAAGAACACACACCAAGTGTTGTTTTTGTGATTCCTCTCGTATTTCTATTATTTCTATCAAACCTCCACGTTCATAGTTCCGGAGGGAACATGAAAACAAAAGTGTCAATAATCGCAGTATTTACAATTTTTATCTCGTTTGTCCAATTAGCAATACCCCAAGCACAAGTGAGTGCAAAGGAAGCTAGCATCCAAAACCAGTACTGGGTGACCCCAGCATATGGGGTTGGCTGCGGAGCAGTGAGCATTACACATAACCAAGGTATAGATGCTTGGTATGACGACAATGGCGAAATCCGCAGACAATGCGGACATATGGGGGTGTTTGGGACAAAAAGATGGGGTGACCACATAGCAGTCTATGTGTCATTACCCATGTCCAACTTAGAGAATGAACTCCAGGTCGTACTGGTAGGTCCAGGGACAGATTGGATGTGGGAAGGAGCTCCGGCTCCAAGTAATCTCTGGGTTACCCCAACGGTGTATGCCGGGTGTGGTCGAGTCTATAAAACGCTCGACGCCGTTACATTCTATCCTTTATTGGATAGTAACGGAGAACATGCCCGTCAGTGCGGACAAATGGGAGTGCTTGGCCCAATGGCCGGCACCCCACTAGGGGACATTGCCTTTGTTAGCTTCCCCGATCAATATGGGTGGCTACAAATAATCGTCCTGGACGCCCCAGGAGTTCCAGCTAGTCAAGAAGACTGGCGATGGCTCGTTCAATAATTTTTTAAAACTGATCAAATTCCAAGTTAACTAGTTCTCAACTAGTTAAGAGAGGACTTGGAACCGGTGTGCATCTGCCTATACTGCAGATGCACACCACTGATCTTACTCGACTTCTTTATAGAAGTCTTTTTTTTGCGTGTTTTACGAAATTCTGAAAATAATTACTGCACAAATTCAAGCACAGCCTCTAAATCTTGAGGAAGTGGCGCCACAAACGTAACTGCTTCTTTCGTACGTGGATGAGTAAACGTAATTTCAGCAGCGTGTAAAAACTGTCGCGGACACCACAATACATCAAGACGTGAGCGTTTTTTGCCTACATACTGGACATCCCCTACCAAGGGATGCTGTAAGTGAGCCATATGGACTCTAATTTGATGGGTGCGGCCAGTTTTTGGCCAACATGACACCAGTGAAAAACCCTGGTAGATCGAGGTTCGCTTGCCCTTCTCTCCTGTTTTTTCTGTAAATAGTTGAGTATCAAATTCGGGAAAAAATTCTTGAACCTGGTACTTTGTCAAAGCTGGTCGACCGTCGGCCACAACTGCAAATAATTTTCTGTTTGAACTACGTCGGCCCAGGGGAACATTGACTTCTCCTTCTAGCATGGCAAATTTACCATGGGTTAAACAGGTGTATTTTTTTTGAATAGTTCGAGCTTTAAATTGATCAAGAAGTGACAACAGAGCTCCAGGGTGCTTAGCACACACAAAGACACCACTCGTGTCTTTATCGAGTCGGTGAGCAATGCCGGTCCGCGCAGTAAAAATTTCTTCGGGAGTGCCAAACTCGCCAGTGAACTCAGATGGGATCAATGTTTGCCAATCGGCTGGATACTCCTTTTTTGCAACGGTAGGGATATTTGTCTCGATCCAATCCTGAATTGTCTCCCCCACAACTGTTTGAGCGCGATTTACAACCACACCTGCCGGCTTGTGCAAAATGAGCAAGTCCTGGTCTTCAAATAAGATAGTGATGTTCTTCTGAACTGCCATTTTTTACTTTCTCTGTCGACTACTTTCGGCTTGTACATTCTGCCAAAATAACAGGCCAATGGCAACAAAAAGTGCCCAGTCAGCTAAGTTGTTAGTAATTGAAGCACCTGGCAACGGTAGCCAGTCGCGGACCGCCCCATACACAGCTCTATCGAATAAGTTTGAAATGCCACCGCCAAAAAAAAGTCCTGCCACCACAGGATGTTCTGTCCAAAAGGAGCGCAGTCCATACCAAAGTCCAATAATAAAAATGAGCAACACGGCTGTAATAAGTTCAGAGCCATAAGAACTCAATAAACTCAACGAAATGCCCGAGTTAAATTGAGTCGCAAAACCAAAAAATCGAGCAGCTTCTTTTGAAAATTGATCAAACCCGACCGTAAACAAGAGCGTCAGCAAGATTTTTCTATCTGGAGAATACTGTTTTTTGCTACTTACTTGCATGCACTCTGTCGGTTAATTTTTTGCGTTTCTTTTTCTCTCGTGTCAGAGGTAATGGCCGACCAGAGCGATGATACAACACCAGTGCTCCAATCATAAAGACACCGAGTGAAAATAACTGATCGATGTTCGTATCAAATAACTCAATCATTGGTGGCTTAAAAAAGGTCAAGAAAAAGGAGAAAATTCCTCCGAGAATGAGTGTCATCGAAACCAAAAAACCTGTCTGAGCAGATTTTTTGCCCGAACGATACCACTGAAAGTTTCGATACTGAAACTCAACTCGGGAAAGATACACGTATAACACTAGAAAGAAAAGAGCCTGATACAACTGGACTGGATGCACGGGTTCAAACAACCCTGCAAACTGAATACCTACTGGCAAACTAGTTGGATAGCCCACTCCACTGCCATCAAAAAACTGACCTAGGTACACCAGACTCAAGCCAAGACTCACTGATATGGTCCAGAAATCGAGAACTTCAAATCCATCCCACTTATATTTTTTCGAATAGGTATAGATGTAGTATCCCGCTACTATCAATCCGATCAACCCATTAAATCCAGCATTCGAAATCATATCAATCCACTTGAGCGGTGAAAATCCAAACTGGTCAAAATGAAAGACAATAAAGCCAATTCGGGCACCGACAGCTCCGAGTAGTGACGAGGTCAAAAACATATCAAACACTTGATCTTCGGCATAGTGCTCTTCTCTGGCCTTTCGCCAAAGTACAAACGCACTTAAGAAAAATGCTACCAATAAAATAATGGTCAGCGTCCTGAGTGAAAATGAGCCAATTGAGAAAAGTTCCGGAAACATACTGTATTTATTATACAACACATCACAAAAGTTGCCTGAGTAAGGTATACTTAAAAGATATGTTGTCGATTCCGCACGCACTCACCGGGGCATTTGTAGCCAATCAAATTCCAATTCCTGCCGTCTACATTCCCACCGCTTTTGCCTTTCATTATCTTCAGGACTGGATCCCTCACTGGGATTTTGGTACTGGCCTATCTACTGGCCGCCGAAAAAAAAGCACTGCTATTCTCTTAGAAATTGGTGAACTTATTATTACGTTTGGCCTGATTTATTTTGTCTTTCAACGAGGACAGACAGAGGTTCAATATCACATTTGGCTGGGAGGATTGATGGGCATCATGCCCGACTTAATCGAGTCACCGCGTAATTTTTTAGGATGGGAGCCAGCCTTTTTAAAACCACTCAATCAATTCCATGGAATGTTTCATAACTCTACGCATCACAAGGTGATTGGCCTTTTACCCCAGGTAATTACAGTGGGGGTGATTTTGTTTTTGGTGAAGTTTACTTAAAAAAGACCCCGGTACACTTCGATACCAGGGTCCTACACATCGATTCATTCTCACAATTTCTATGGATGCCCACGGCGATAAACAGTCATGGCATAGCCAGGCACACCTAAAGGTATATCCGAGTAAGATGATGGTTCCGTTTCAACCAAATCGACATCGGGAGCAATAAAAACTCCATCTTTTTTTGTGTAAATTACCTTGAATGTCTCAACTGACTTTTCCAGTCGAAAGCTTGCTACAAAACCTGGCTGAATCTCAACCACCCCTATCGGATAGGTTTGCAGATGGTGAATCAGCAAAGTTCGTTGAAAGCTAGGTGCCTGAAAGTTAATCGCACCATGTGGGCTATTAGCAGCTTGATTCTTACCGGAATGTAAATCAAAAATCAGCAAAACTGCATCTTCTCCAGCTGGTGCGGTAGTGCTTTCATACTTACTCAAAACAACACGGTCGGTTACCCGGCCACGCCCTTCAGTAACATTTGGGAACGCATCTTGAACATACTGCCGCCCCCAATTTACAAAGACACTACGATGCAAAATTGGCTCATCCCGAGGCATTGGGTCGAGCCAAAGCGTAACTGGATATTGGCCTGCTGGAAACTTTCGGCCTAGAGGCACCCCGTAGATTAAATCTTCAGGGATATACGAAACTGGCAACCAACCTTTGAGCACTGGTTGCCGCCAATGATTACTACTCAAGAATGCAATCTCCACTTTTTTCTCCTCTGCTCTTCCTAATAAAGAAAGAGCACATGTGAATCGATGTTAAAAAACTACCAATAGCGCATTACAAAAAAACGTTTGTATCGCAGTATTAGTAGCTCACATTATATCATCTGGAAAAAATTATGTGCCGAGAGAGGGAATCGAACCCTCACGAAGTTGCCTTCATGGGTTTTTGAGACCCACGCGTCTACCGATTCCGCCACCTCGGCTTGTAGGTATATTCACCTCTTTAAGACCTTTATTGTATCAAATTTTTAGAAAAACGAGATATGAGGTTTACAAATAAAAAAACTCTGTTGAAAACAGAGCAAAAAAGACCAAAAAAATGTGCAGGGAATCGGTGCCCTGCACTGATTCTCTGATTATTCAAGGTTTATTCAACTTTATCCGATTTTTTAAATGCCCCAGAAATTGCTATCACCAGAGCAATAAATAACACGGATGGCCAAAAAGCAATGCCGACAACTGGCATAGCTGCAGCCAGGATGTGTAATCCTAAAAATTCGAACAAAGTCATACCAAATATACCGATAACTCCAGCAAATACTGCCCATGGAATAAAAACAAACATGGGGCCTGCAATCATTAGCCATATAAAAAAAATGGCTTTCGATCCACCTTGAACCTTGGCCGGTGTTACTTTATTTAACACAACCTTTCCGACACCCTTAAACGAGTGTGGAATGGTATGTTTTGTACCACAATTTTGACATACAAGGAAACCATCTTCCTCGACCATCTTATTAGAAACACAGCTTTTACATTTGATTTCAATTAATTCAGACATTTCATCTCCTAGAAGAATAAATAAACCCTGTTAAAGAAGAAACGCCACTCCACCCTAAAAAGGCTGGCAGCGTTGATTTTTCTAGAGGTAATTATACCTTTTTCAAAGCTTATTGTCAATGATTATAGGCTATATTAGCCTGGTATAAAAAGAAACACCCTCCCGCAAACTTGCTTTTTAGGCGTAAATGTTGCATATTGGAAGGATGGAAGTCTTAGAACAGATCTATCTAGCGGTGTTTTCAGTGAATAGTATCTGGTCTGTGGTAGTCCGAGGTATTCTTTGGACCGTCATTGCAATTGTGATTATGGTGAGTTTAGATAAAGCAGATCCAGATAAGGCTCAACAGAGCCTCAAGTCGAATCTGGGATTCTTACTCATGTTTCTTGTTCTCTCAGGGGTACTGATGTATCTTCTGTTTGGATATAGTCGAGTTGCGTAGCCACACATCACTTCAACACCTAGCTGCCTACCTCACAAAAAGTTGAGGGAAATGAAGTTGCGCCACAGCCCAATTAGTTATGGCTAGGGCGTCACATATTTCTCCTGAGAGAATCATCTCATTAATTTGAGTAGGAGTTACTTCAAGAATTTCAATTTCTTCGTTTGGATCAAGATCCTGTTTGCTGGTATCGGACAAAACCACATCTTTAACCAAGTACGAGTGAAATTTTTCGGTGCCTTTCGTACTCATAATGGGGAATGCCCCTAACTTCTGCAAGTCTGATTCTACAACTTCAATACCTGTTTCTTCGGCTAACTCAGCTACTGCTGCCCTCTCGAGAGTTTTATGCTTTTCGGGCTCGAAACGCCCCGCTGGGAACTGGATAATCATGTCATCAACACCCTGCTTAAACATTTTGATCATAATGACCCTGCCCTGTTTGGTCACCGGTATAATGTGGACACTGTCTGGAATGGTGGCTATGTAAAAATCGTCGACAATACTGCCATCGGGTAGTTCATACACGCGCTTTTCGACAGGTAAATGAGGGCTGGGGGAAACGTCTTCGCGGGAAAGAATCTTCCAGGGTTTGAGCAACGTTTTTGTGTATGAGGACATAGCCGATTATCCTTCTTGTCTTCGAGTTTCCATACCAAAAAACTTAATACGGTCACCTCTAAAGTATAAATCAATATCTGCTAAACCACCATGTCGGTGCTTAGCAATTTTGAGGTTCACAGACTCGCGAATATCATCATCTTTTCGGTACAAGAACATAACCGCATCCGCATCCTGCTCGATAGATCCTGATTCACGAAGATCTGAGAGTTGCGGTACCTTCTCTCCCCGACTTTCGATCGCACGAGAGAGCTGTGAGAGCGCCACCACTGGAATTTTAAGTTCGCGAGCAATATTTTTGAGTCCCTGTGAAATTTCGGCCACTTCTTGAACACGATTATCTCGGGTACGACCATGAGCCAACTGCAAGTAGTCGACAAACAAAATATCAATGTGATGTTCGGTCATCAGTCGACGAGCACGAGTTCGGATTTCAAAAATACTCAAACCTGGAGTGTCGTCAATGTAGATATTGGCATCGGCCAAGACACCCATAGCATCCGAAAGCTTGAGAAAATCTTGCTGATCAAGTCGACCAGACTTTAACTTCCAGGCATCAATATCAGCCTGACCCACCAACAAACGATCAACGAGCTCTTCTCGACTCATTTCGAGCGAGAAAAAACCAATCGATTTCTTTGAAATCACACTCATGTGCTGGGCCATATTGATCGAAAATGCAGTCTTTCCCATACCTGGCCGAGCAGCTAAAATAATCAGATTTGATTTTCCAAATCCATTCAGACAGTTATCCAAATCGGCAAAACCAGTTGGAACGCCGCGAATATCTTCTCCTGAGCGCTGTAACATGTCGATACGCTCAAAACTCTCAACCAGAGTATCTTTAATAGGTAAAAAAGCTTTTTTGTTTTGTTGTTGGGACAGTGCAAACACGCGTTGTTCGGCTAAGTCCATAATGTCGATGACATCTTTTGACTCATCAAAGGCGGACTCTGCTACTTCTCCACCCATAGCAATCAAACGACGCTTGATGTAAGCATCAGCAACCAACTTGGCATAGTGCTCGGCATTTGCAGATGAAGAAAGAATATTTGAAAGCTCGGCAACTCCGGCAGTGCCACCAGCAGCCTTGAGTCTTTTCATCTTTTTGAGTTCACTCGTCAGCGTCACCACATCAATTGGCTGACGTTTTTCGTACAGCTTTTCCATAGCTTCATATATTATTTTGTGTGAAGGCTTGTAAAAACTATCGGGAACAATTAGATCCGCAACATTTACAATAGCATCAGGATCAATAAGCACTGCACCTAACACGGATTGCTCGGCATCTAAATTATGCGGTGGGATTCTACCTTCATGTGCCATATGGATACTGCTTTTTTAGCTGTTAGTGTAGATCAACTACTTACTAAAACAACTGGTATTACTGTTCAAGGAGATAAATGATCTCTGTTTCTTCAGGAATTTTGCCAATACCAATGTCTAACTTTGTCATTGGTGTTGGGTCAACGCCGTACTCTTTCAAGAAGTCTTGCACTGTCTTGAGTTCTCCGAAAACATGCTCTTCATGCTTTTCAGTTTTATAGTGCATAGGAATAGCAATACCTGGTTCAATGGCGCGAATAGCTTTCACCGCTAAGGCTGGATCGATAGTATAGACACCACCGACAGGAACTAATAAGACATCAACAGGACCAATTGCCTCAACTTGGGCTGCAGTAAGTTCGTGTCCCAAATCACCAAGGTGACACACACGAACACCATCTATAAGGGTTGTAAAAATAAAATTAGGACCACGCTCGGCTCCTTCACTGGCATCGTGCCAAGCTGATGTACCAAAGACAGAAATGCCTCCAACTTCATACTCACCAGGTTTGGTGATCACAAATGGAGTCTTTCGACGACTTGAAACAGCCACTTTGCCAATGGCATTATGGTCATCGTGGTCATGAGAAACAGTAATAATGTCAGCACTCAAGCGAGGGAGACTCAATCCAATTGAGTCACTGTAGGGATCGGTTACAACTGAACCTTTCTTTCCCTTTAATTTAAATGTTGAATGTCCGTGGTACGTAATAATCATAGTATCTGCACTGTACAATGAGATGTCTCTGCAGTCAAATACTGGGAGTTGTTTATCTGAGATGCTCCACCCACAAAAAAGCAAAATGCGTTACAATAGAGGTAATCAAAGTATGCATTTTTTATACAATTGATGCTGTATACTACTGAAAAAAATGAAAAAAGAAGTACTTTTAGCAATTCTAATTGGCCTGGGAATGGGCCTCTTTATCACCTATGGTGTCTACCGGGTCAAAAGTTCAATGGTAGCTCCACCAGTGACTGATCTAACTGAAGCAACTGACCCTACTCCCTCAACTACAAATACTCCCGCTCTCATCGCTATTCACAATCCAGACCACGGTCATATTCAGACTGAATCAACCACAACCGTAACTGGTACAACTACTGAGAACTCATATGTAGTCCTCTTCGTCAATAATGATGATTACATTTCTACCTCTGACGAAACTGGCAACTTCACCTTTGAAGTAGAACTCGAAGACGGCGTTAACTACCTCATTACTCATGTAGTCAGCACAACTGGCTCTACAGCTGAAGACGAACGAATTGTGATTGTCTCCGACGCCCTTGAAGAACTTGAAACACTCGAAAATGCTCCAGAAGCTACCGATGAAGCTCAAACCACTGACACTACCCAGACAAAGGAGGCCACCCCATGACAAAAACAAACCTTCTTAAAATAAGTTTTCTCAGCCTACTTATACTTGGTGGCACAACTATGGCTGCAACTACTTTAAAAGCACAAGAGACCCTACAAAAATCAAACATTGCTCAAACAGATCAAGCTACTGATGAAGAAACGGTAAAACCGACTGAATCGCTTGAAGAAACTACTGATACAGCCATCAAAGAAATTAAAAAACGAATCGAAGAAAACACGAGTAAAGTCAAAGGTGCACTCGACGAAATGTTTAATACTCAATATGGCATGGCAGGTGAAGTCCAGCGTATTAATGATGATGCCATTACGTTCAAGAATACTCAGGGAACAACTATTTTAGCTATTCCCAAAGACGTTGGTATCACCAAAAAAAGTAAGGATATTCTGCTCACCGACATTGCAGTTGGTAACTGGATCACCGTACTTGGCTACAAAGAAGCTGAGGACTTCATTCCCAAGGTTATTCTCGTATCAGAAACGTCACTCCGTCCAGATACTCAGCTCGTTTTGCTCGGCTTGATCACTGATATCTCAACAAAAAAAGTAACTATTACCGATCGCTCAACTGGAGCAGAACATACTTTCGACTTTACAAAAACAACGCAAGTCGAGGACCTCACTGGAGAAGAAGCTTCGATCTCTGACTTCGAAAAAGATGTCAGTGTGTTGCTTGTTGCCACCACCAATGAAGATGGCGAGTTTGAAGTACGTACCATGAGATCACTCGCCCCACTGGATGAACTCAACTAACGCCCTTCACCGAATCGAATCACTTCAAACCCTCATCCCCCCCGATGAAGCTTGGCTTCTTTCTAACCCAACCGACATCCACTACTACACACAGTTTGATTGCTTAGTCACGACCGAACGTGAGGCCTTTCTAGTTGTCACCAGCACACAAGCAACCTTGATTCACTCAGCCTTTTCCCCCACCTCTACCGTCCCCTCAAAAATTGAAAGACGCCAGGGAACATTTGTCACACAGTTACCAGATCACCTAAGAGAACTACAGAAACACTACTCTTTTATAAAACTCGCAGTAGATACCACCAACATCAGCCACCACGAGTTTTTACATCTTGAAAAAGTTGCCCAAATTACCCTGGCACCACTTGATCGATCAAGCATTACCTACCAACAAGCCCAAAAAGATGAGCTTGAACAAGCCGCTATCACCTCGGCAATCTCCATAACAACGCAACTGTTCAAATGGATCCACGAAGTTCTACAACCAGGCATAAGTGAAGAAAAAGTTGCTAGCCAACTTTATCAAAAGATGCTCCAGCTTGGTGGAGATATCACCCCAGCCTTTCCCTTTATCGTCGCTTTTGGCGAACATACAGCACTTCCCCATCATCAACCAACAAGTAAAGTTCTTGAGCTAGAAACCCCTGTCCTGATCGACATGGGGGCCCGATACAAAAACTACTGTAGCGACATGACTCGAACCTTTTGGTTTGGAGAACATCCAAGTAAAGAATTCCTGAAAGTCGAAAAAACGGTGTTTGCAGCATATACAGCTGCCGAAGAAATTGTGTTACAAACAAACACCACCAACCCTCCATTGGCACTCGATGTTGACTCAGCCGCTCGAAACATAATAGCCGAAGCTGGATACCAAAAAGAATTTATTCATACTACTGGCCATGGCCTCGGTCTTTCTATTCACGAAAAACCATCTCTCAGCTGGCAAAACCATGAGCCTTTACGCCCAGGAATGGCAGTCACAGTTGAACCAGGGATCTACCTACCTGGAAAGTTTGGATATCGACACGAAAATACACTGTTAATTCAAAGAAAAGATTAAGTTACTTTTTTCTTTGCTGCTGTTTTAGCATCAACTCGATCAAATCCTTTTCCAACCCGTTCAGACGCTGGATATTTTTGAGCATTCTTCTTCATTTTACGTTTGAAAGCCGCTACCAAGTCGACATCCATATCGTGAGCTGTTAAGAGGACCCAATACAACACATCCGAAAGTTCCTCACCAATTTCAACTTTGAATTTGTCAATGTTTTCGTACAACTCTTCACCTTGCCAGTATTGAAAATGTTCTGCCAATTCACTGGCTTCAATGATCATTCCGAGTGCGAGATCTTTGGGGTTGTGATACTGTTTCCAGTTGCGCTGATCGCGAAATTCGACGACATCCTCGATCATTTCATCTATAATTGTGGCTTTCTTTTGAGAGTTGGGCATTACTCGATCCAGCCTTTTTGTAGTAAGTCATCAATAATGAGGTGGTCAACTTCTGAAGTTTGATCCTTTTGGGCAGAAGTAAAGAAGTCTAGTTTGGCAATTTCTGCAGCAGGAATCAGTTCGCCATCAAAATCAGCCGTATAACAAGTCATTCGGACAACAGTTCCCAATGGTTTGCCATGTGCAGGAGCTTCAAAAATACCATACAATTCTATGGTTTCTTCTTTGAGTGGCACAGAAAGTTCCTCTGACACTTCTCTTGCCAGAGCTTCAGTATCACTCTCACCCTCTTCGCGCTTGCCGCCAGGAATATACCAAGTACCTTTCCCCTTACTGAGTGAAACCAAGATTTTTCTATCTTGAATATGAATAAATGCTAGTTTGTCGATATAGTTTTTTTGCATATCTGCATAGTAGCACAGATACTTTTTTATCAAAATCCTTTGTGAAAAAACTAAAAAAAGAGGGGGCAACGTTTTTGCAACGCTGCCCCCCAACACAATTCTCTTTTATTTTACGGACGAACAATTAGGGGCAAGAAAATACCATAACCAGTAACTGTCAGTGTGACTGGGATCGAGATACCTGCCAAGTAAGCATCATTCGACTGCACAACCAGTGAAGTTGTAAACTCGCCAGCAGTTGCAGACTTAAGCAGTGAGACTTCGATAACAGTTGAGCCTCCTGGCTCTAATAAGATCCAATCTGTAGGAGTCGAAATCCAACTGACGTTCTCTGTAATCTTTACATACGTACTTGCCGTCCCCACATTCGTGATACGAACTGGAACCAATAGCGGCGCTGTGTCAATAGTACTCATGGTTGCAGTAATGGAAACTGGATCAACCGTCAACTCTGCAGCCGTAACAGTAAACGTCACCGGCATCCTGACAACTTCATTGGCAGGGTCGTTGGTTTTGAACTCAATGAAAGAGTTCTTTTCACCTGATGTTAAACCAGTTGCATCCATGTCTACAAAAAAGCCTATACTCATAAAGGTGGGAGCTTGATCAATTAGCGTCTCAGTTGTAGTGACCCAACTTTCCAAGGGCTGAATACTCACCAAACGGCGACCATTACCCAAAAAGTTGATATGCAACAACTGCGAAGCCACACTTCCAATCTCGGCTGAGCCAACTACTGCAGTCTCTTGAAAAAGGACAGCAGTCCGAACCAGACCATTCTTGAAGACTTTATTGTAGCCTCCATTGACACCAATAACGATATCAAGATCAGAATCATCATCGACATCAATAGCTGCGATCGCGTCGCCACCACTCAAGGTCATCCCAGAATACCAATTCAGCTCAGGCCCACCATAAACGGTAGTCTGGTTATCCTGAACAAGTAATACTTCTGGACCTGCTTCTTCATCGAAGTTAACTACCAAAACATCATTCGCGTCATGTTCAAACGACGGAATAATGTACGTTCCCAATAAATCACCTTGATTATGGTACCCATGGCTAATCAACCCGGCAACCAAAACATCATCACGACCATCAAGGTCAATATCTTCCACGACTACTTTTCGGCCACTGCGAGTGAGCGAAATTTGTGTCGTATCTAAAGAAAATGTTCCAGTTCCACTGTTGGCCCAAAGCTCTTCTCCACTGTCGCTGACAGCGAAAAAGTCTTGAGCAGTTGCAACCGCACCATTTTTCATCACCCCAAAAGCTACATCGTTGTAGCCAGTTGCGGATCCATACGGCAGTCGAGTTGCCATCAAGCCAGTGGCATCGGTCAACCAAACTTCCAGCTGATCATTAGAGTTGGCTACGACAACGTCGTCTCCATTCACTCCATCAGCCTGAGCGGCATCTATACCGCTACACTGGTTACCAACAGTACCAAAATCTTGCCCAAAGGTAAAGGTACCGTCGCCGGCCCCCAACCAAATTTGATTCTGAGCATTGGCATTACATACTGCAACATCTTTGTTGCCGTCACCATTAAAATCACCAACCGCGGCATCGCGGCTGTGCTCGGCTGAGCCACCATACGCACCAAATGGGGAAAATTCTCCCCACTGGTCTGGGGTATAAGCCTCAATCGAGCTATCTTCACGCACATCGATGGCATACCAAGTGCCATTCTCAAAGAGGGTCAGGACTTCATTAGTTTCACCTCCGGAAGTCCCCCATAGGTATATCGACTCAAAAAATACCTGTTCGCTAGCTGGACTAGCACTTACAGTACCTACAAAAAGAAAAAGCACTGTAAAAAACAAGAACAGACGCACAAAGTTAGGTCGTTTCACTGTGATTACTCCTATGAAAAAAGGCCATGACAGTGTCATATACCTTCATATAAAAAAGAATTGTTAAAGATCATACAGAAACACCAAAAAAACTTCACTTTTGTTCAAAAAAGGAAATTCTGGTGTTTTGTACGATTTTATACATACTTGATATGTATAAATATAGGATATATTTTACCAGCCAAAGTGGCTTTCGTCAATCAATACTATGGGATATTTCTCGACTAGAAATAATGAAACTTGTAACCGCCTGTACTGAAGCAGCTGGTGCAGATTTAAAAATGTCTTTCCTAACTTCAAAAAAAAGATGTCTTACGCTCGGTTTCAGCGCTTTCAAGTAAGTTAGCAATGATGCTGCAGCCCGATATGGCTCATCGATAGTAACATCAGTCCGCTCTGTTGTTAGTACATACTCGATAGTCTTAAGTTTGTTTTCAAGTAACTTGCTCAGCTCTACAACCTCTGTATCTGACAAAAATGGATTCTTTGCATCTTGAGGGTTTTCCCTAAAAATCATACCTGCTGGTCGCAAAGCCGTAGCCTCAAACGAATCTGAAACAGTTTTAGTTGCACTTCCGCCAGCTGCTCGCTCATCATATGAATGAAAATAGATACACAACGTTGGACTGTATTCTCGAAACAGAGCTTCGGCATCTTCGTAAAAAGGCTGCACTGTTTGTTTTGCTACCAGCGCTTGTACTTTGGTAAAATCTCCACCCGCCTTCCAGATGGAGGCTCCGCGATACGGTACAAATGGTATTTGTTCATCAAGATTGACTCTATTTGCATCCCCAACCAGTCTGGTGAAGTCATACCAAACAATGGCCATACCTGGACTTTTCTTCAGATATGTCGATAACTCTGATGTAACTAAACCACCACCTAAATCAACATTATCGATAATTGTTTTAGCAAGTTGATCAACACCCTTCTCGTTTAAAAAAGGCTCACACTCTGTTGGCAAATTCGTTCCACTGTGAACAAAAAACACCAATGTATCTATCGTTGCTTCTGCAAAAGCTGACACCACTTTGCCCCAGGGCAACTCTCGAACAAAAAGTCCTTTTTCTGCTTGCAAAGAATCAAACAATCCGGAGTTCTGACAGGAGAGCTCAGCTACAACTGTTTTGACTTGCTCAGATAGTGGTGATTTAACCGCATGCATACTCCATATAGTACCATAAAAAAATCAAAAATAAGTCTGGTAGGTAGACAAATAAATTATTTAGTGTTACACTATAAGACGTAATGAAAATGACACTACAAACACGTCTAGCAACACATCATACCCGCCATATATAGGGGGTTGTGATCGTCGTGCTGTGTCAGAACTCCCCTTCCGGGAGTTTTTTTATAACCCAATGCTCTCCTTTCCATACATAACAGCAAAAAAACTACTAAAGTAAAGAAAAAACAAACTATGAAAAAAAACACAAAAATAACAACCGCTAGTAAAACAAAGAATGGTACACTACAAGAGTCTACTAAGAGTGGTCAGAAAGAACGCATGAGCAAACCAACCGTCCAAAATCTAAAGGGTTTTAGAGATTTTCTACCTCAAGAAAAAAAGGTGCGTGACTATGTTGCCTCAACTATCAAAGAGGTCTTTGAGACCTATGGTTTTGAGCCGATCGAAACGCCAACGCTCGAATATGCTTCTCTTCTGCTTGGAAAATATGGAGATGAAGCTGACACCTTAGTCTACTCGTTCGAAGATCGCGGTGGCCGTCAGGTTGCCCTGCGCTATGATCAAACTGTTCCTACCAGTCGAGTTCTGGCTCAGTATCAAAACGAACTTCCTAAATACTTTAGACGCTATCAAATTCAAAATGTCTTTAGAGCCGACAAGCCTCAGAAAGGTCGCTTCCGCGAATTTACCCAATGTGACTGTGATATTTTTGAAAGCGGTAGTCCCGTGGTCGATGCAGAATTGCTCGCCGTCTACTATGCTGTCTACAAAAAATTAGGCCTGACGTCGATTCAGCTACTCATAAACGACCGGCAAACCTTGCTCGACACTATCACCCCATTTGCAACCGAAACAGTCGATGTCTTCTCTATAATTCAAACTATCGATAAACTCGATAAAATGCCGGAAGAAAAAGTCATTGATGAACTGATCACCAAAGGACTTGTAAAAGAACGTGCCACTGAAGTACTCATAGCAATTCAATCTGCTCAAATGTCTGAAAATTTGCAACAAACGGTTGCAGCAGCTCAAAGCTTGGGTGTGCCGAACGAAGCATTGCTCTTTACTCCTACACTTGCCCGAGGCCTTGACTACTACACCGGCATTATTTTCGAAGGGAAAATTCCAGAATACACTGTTGGCTCAGTTGGTGGTGGCGGTCGCTATGATAAACTCATTGGCCAACTCTGCGGCAGAGATATTCAGGCTAATGGCTTTGCTATTGGGTTTGATAGAACTGTCGAAGCTGTGGTCGAACTTGGACTTCTGCCAAAAGGATTGACCACCAGTCAAGTGTTAGTAACTCTTTTTGATGAAGCTTCGCTCCAAACTTCACTTGCAGCAGCTGCCTCTCTTCGCCAGGCTGGCATTGCCACTGAAGTATATCCAGAGTTCGATAAACTCGGAAAACAATTCAAGCTTGCTGACCAAAAAGGCATTCCGTATGCCTTGGTGATTGGAGAACGAGAGATTGAAGAGCAAAAAGTTACTTTGAAAGATTTGCGTTCGGGGGAACAAATGACGATTACTTTACAAGAAGCCCAAAAAAAAGTAAAAAATAAGTAGCTATCTACTCCACCCGATAAAAATCAATGGCTGCGTGGTACGCAGCACCTTCATCGGAGTTACTATCTCCTATCATAGCAAATTCGGAAAGTTGACAGTTAGCATCAATGTGTTCAGCCACATACTGTTTAATTTGAGTAAATCCATCCGGATCAGGTTTGCAGTACGTAACCGTGTCGCGTCCAATCAATTTCTCAAAATGGTCTGTTAGTCCATTTTTTTCTAAAATTGGTTGAAACGTATCTACACAGTTTGAGGACCAAATAAAAAAATGATACTGTTCTTTGTTTTCTCGCACAAAAGATGTCTGCGTCTTTTTTTCAGTGACTCCTGTCAAGCGACCTGTCTCAAACTCTTTAGCATAAGCAACCGTAGTATCTCGAGGTTCTGAACCAAATTCCCTGGTAAATTTATTAATAAGTTGATAGTTGGTTTCGTTACTAATTGCCTGTGAAGCAAAGAAATCAGCGTTGTACTCTTTCAGTACATCATAGACATGATCAAGATACTCTCCCCAAGGCAACTGGAGTGTAAAAAGGGTTTCATCAAAATCAAAAATAAGGTATTTCTTGGGATGTTCTGCTAAAAATGTTTCAAGTGTTGGTCTCATACGATGCCTTTTCTTGGTAGTTAGTTTGTAAATCTTTCAGCATTATCCGGTACATTTGTTTCAACGGCTCTGGGTCATTATCTCTGAGAAAAACTGCAAAGGCAGGGTGGCTATTTACTTCGATCAGCCACAGTTTACCGGTAGTGTCTTCGACAACGTCGAAACCTCCATATGGCAGCTGCCACTGCTCAAAAACAGGATCTAAAAAATGCTGTATCTGCTGTTGCAACGCTTCGTCACTTACCAAGTTAGCAGTACTATCTTCCCAATGTAGCGGGCTCAAATTACCCTTAAAAGTTGCAGCGGAAACATCTTTTTCGTACATAAACTGCAACTTGCCCTTATACATAAGCACTCGCCACTCACGTCGAATCAAAATCGCAGTCTGGACGACACAGACATAGTCATAGCTAGACGAATCTTGGCAAAAAATTGAAGCCACTGCCGAAGCTACCTGCTCCCAAGTCTCACATTTATGTACTCCAGAACCCATTGATCCTGTGTTTTTCTTCACAATCAAAGGTAACTGAAAATTCTTTTTGATATCTTGCACTATTTTTTCTTGTGAAGAAAACTGTCTATATTCTCTATACCGTCCATTCGGATCAAGGTAACTTTGAGTTTTCGGCATCTCTATGCACTTAGAGAGAAGTTCGTACGTATAGGCTTTATCCGCACAAAGCTTAGTATCACTTTCAGAATTTATTCCTAAAATGTTATTAATAATATAGTGTGGAGGAAAACCCTCTGCCAGAGTAACGGCAAGAACCACTTCCGAATTATCAACAAAATGGTACTCAATTTTCAATTTTTCAAGAACAGTGGTAATAATCGACCCAGTAGTAGTCATAGTACGGTTTTTCATTGTGCTTCATAAAAAGGCACCTGGCATCTATTCTAACAAAATACTTGGACTAGTGACGAGAAAAAAGAAGTGTTACTCTAGTAGTATGCCCAAAAAGTTGCGAAGTATTTCTCGTCGAAAAACCTCAAAAAAAAAGACTGTTCACTCTCGCTGGTGGTACTATTCATTTTTACTCCTCAATGCAGTTATTTGGGGAGCAGCTTTTGTCGTCATTAAACCAAGTTATGAGTACACTACCCCACTCCGCTTTTTATTCTATCGTTTTTTTACAGCCAGTATCTTTGGCCTGCCAATTTTTTTGTACTATCTCCCCAAAGTTGAGAATGTTTGGAAAAAAGCAAAAACTATCTCACTGATAGAAATTCTTGGCATTCCAATAGCGCTTGGACTTCTCTATTCTGGACTCGAGAGAACATCGACTATTGAAGCAGGATTTTTAACTACAACTGTCCCCATTTTTGTAGTCATTTTTGGCATTTGGTTTCTGCATGAAAAAGAAGAAGTCACCGAATTTGAAGGTCTTATGCTTGCCTTTGTAGGTACTTTAATTCTAGTTTTCACTCCTCTTTTTTTTGGTGAAGAATCTATTCACTCGCTATCTCTTCCCGGTAATCTACTCATTTTTGGACACAATATTATTATTGCGCTGTACTATGTACTGGCTAAAAAATGGTACCAGACGATACCTAAGTTTTTTGTTGCTAGTGTTAGCTTTTTCGTAGGACTCATAAGTTTTTTCTTCTTAAGCCTGGCTGAGTTACACTTTTCTTTTTCTGCTCTTGTACAAGCAATTCGAGCTGATCTTGTCCAACCCTCTGTCCAGCTGGCTGCCCTCTACATGGGAATCTTGGGAAGTGTGGTTGCCTTCACCGCCTACATCATTGGCCAAGATGGTGTTGAAGCCTCCGAAGCTAGCCTTTTCTCATATCTACAACCACTAATCTATGTTCCACTGGGGATCACACTCCTCGGAGAACGCGTGCACTGGCAACAGCTGGCTGCATTGGGGTTAATTTTGGTGGGGGTGATTATTGGGGAGAAGCGAAATAAGAAGCAAATAACTTAACGTTCGTCTCTTCGATACAAATACAAACCAGGATACTCTGCTTCAACAAACTCTAGTGCTGCCTGATACACATCCTCCAAATAAGTAACCACCTTTTTTGATACAGTAATAATTAGATCAACTTTTTTTGTAGATCCTTTAAATTCAGCAAGAAATGTTTGATGGGCTTCAAATCCTTCAGCTTCTTTATACACACGTAGTAGTTCTAGAAATTCTGGTCCAGTAATATTTCGATTGTTTTCAAGTTGCTCTAGATTTTTTTGTGCAGCAATCCATTCTGCCTTCTTTTTTGCAACTTTTCGCCGAGCTTCATCTTCGAGTGCGGCTTCCTGCCGTTCTTCCTCTGCTGTCTCTTTTTCATATACTCGATCTTGAACATCTTCAAGCAGCTCTGCAAGTATACGCTGAGCTTCTGTATTTGATCCTATATTCACAGAAACCCGTGCATACTGATAGTATGCTTCAGAAAGATCTTCATAAAAATCTTTGGGGATAATACCCATAAAAGACTGAGCTTTATCTTGAATACGGCGTAACCATTTCAGTTGACGCTCTGGATTTTGCTGTGCCCAACGCTTGGTATCTTTCTCAACTCTGAATTCTGTATCTCTGCCAATCCTATTTCCTTGATGCTGTCGAGCGAAAGAGGTTCGACTGTTCTCACCTTTAACCATTGTTTGTGAATATCCAGTATTGTTTTCGCCAGACTTTTGACCAAAAGTAGCCGTGCTTTTTCTTTCTTGAGCCATATATTTATTTTTCTTTTTCAACACCTAAATTAGAGAGTTCTTTCAAAAAGTGAGCTCTTACCGCATTTGCTAGATCTCTATACACATTCATCCTACTTTCTTCCACCCGCATCTTGAGTAAAAATTCCTCATGACCCGATGGGTTGATGCTTTTGTGCAATTCGAGTAACTCAAAAATAACTTCAAAGTCGAGAGTATCCTGGTTTAAATCACCCAAAGCATTCTCTACAAAACTCAGCTCTCGCTGGAGGTCTTTTATTTTCGCTGCGACTTCAGCTTGCAATGGTTCACTCTTTTCTGCTGCCGCTCTCATATCAGCTGCAAGAGCAGCATCAACTAAAAGGTCAGTTTCTTCATCCGTCAGTTCATAATCTGGTGGAAGATTAAAAATTAATCGTAAATGCTTATGTATTTCCCGACGCCCCTCGATTTGCCCAACAGATTCATTGGTTGACTCGGCATACCGCAGGTAGGCACAGGCAGTTTGCCGAGAGGAAATCACTCCACCTGCTTGTTCGCCTGCACCATCCATAGTAGTAGCTGCAATAGCAATAGCCTCTAGCTCTGTAAAGCCCTCAGCCATAAGTTCTTCTATCACTGCAGGATCATAGGGCTGATATTCTTGAATTCTGTCTAAAAATTCATCAGAATCTTTTGCCTCCTCTGAGCGATGACTTTGCTCATCAGCAAGTTCTTCCTGAAAATAACCATCCTCGTGCATATATTAGATTCCTTCACTATCAAGAATCTAATATATGGAGATAAAAGTCAATCGCCTTGATCTTAGTCAATATCATGAACTTTTCTACTTCACCGTCACACTCTTAGCAATATTCCTCGGCTTATCAACATTATTTCCCAGCTCTACTGTCATGTAGTACGCCAAGAGTTGCAACGCAACTACATTCACAATGGCAGCAGTTTCGCCAGTATCTGGCAACTCAATAAACTCATTAAAAGCAGCGACGCTGCCCTGACCTATCCCAATTACGGTGGCACCACGGCTCTGGACCTCGATACCAGCCGAAATACTATCCGTTCGGGCTTCGTCATTACTAATAGCCACAATCACCGGTACACCTGTTTCCATCAGCGTGATCGCATAGTGCTTCAAATCACCGGCTGGGATGCCATGAGCGTGATTGTAGCTACCTTCAATCATCTTGACCATGCCCTCTTTGATAATCTCCATATTCTGAGACTTTCCAAGTAAGAAGATACTCGAGGCTGGCACAAGTTTTTTTGCCAGTTTTTTTAGCTGGACTGTAGCTTTTGGATCTTCAAGATAGGCGCGCAGTGCTTTTCGAGTAGCTGCTAACACTTCGGTACCTTCTGTGTGCTCGCCTGCAATTAGTTTTGCCAACAAATAGCCCCAAGCAATTTGAGACGTAAAGACTTTAGTCGACATCACACAAAACTCGGGACCGGCTCCGGCCATAAAAGGGAAATCAGCCATACGCGTCATCATGGAACCGGACATATTTACATAGGTAGCAATCTGTACCCCCTTCTCTTGTGCAAGCTCTAAAACTTCAAGAACATCTGCCGTCTCTCCACTTTGTGAGGGAGCGAGTATTACGTCTCCCGGACCAAATAAGTCATAGTAACTTTGCGCCTCTGCACCAATTAGACTAATTGTATTCACTTTTCCTATTTTTCTAAGATAGTAAGCAATTTGTGCAGATGCAATTCCAGCGGTTCCAGAACCCAGTGTATACACTGTCCGGGCTGTATCAATCACTCGTGCTAACTCTTTCATCCCAACCAAATCCTGAGCCACTACCTGAGATAAAACATCTGGAGACTCGTGAATTTCTTTGAGCATAAAGTGGTCATACCCAGCTTTATCAGCCTTTTGAGCGACTACGGTCAACTTCTCAAACTTGAGAGGAACAGCTTCACCTGTATCTAATGCATAGACTGTAAGGTCAGATCCGTTCCACTCGACCATTTGGCCATTTTCGACTACCAAAACTTCGGAGACTTCGCCCGCAAATGAGAGTGTATCAGACGAAAAATAGAGTGCGCCTTTAGCTCCACGGCCAACAACGAGTGGAGAACCATTCCTGGCGGTCACCATTGTTCCATCATCAGCCAATACAATGACGGTATTTCTGCCTTCGAGCTGTAGGAATGTAGCTCTGAGAGCTTCTCTCAGAGTTGCAGCGCTTTTCTTCTCCTTCTCAAGTAATCGTACGATAATTTCGGTATCTGTCTGGGTTTTAAACTTGAACTGTGGCTTTAGCTGAGCCTTGAGCTCAACATAGTTTTCGACAATCCCATTTTGGGCCAAAACAAACGAACCATCTGAAGCAGCATGGGGGTGCGCATTTCCTCGAGTAACACCACCATGAGTCGCCCACCGGGTATGTCCAATTGCCACAGCAGACGCTCCTAATCCAGCTGGCTTTTTGGTTGGCACCTCTCCTACATCCTTTTTTACCAGAATTCCCGAATCTGTCAGCTCGGCCACTCCCCAAGAATCATATCCTCTATAGGAGAGACGTCCCAAACCTTCAACTACTTTTTTTGCAGCATCATCATGCTTATTTATTCCTATATATCCATATATTCCACACATATATTTCTTTCTTTTTGTTCGCAAAAGACATCTGAGCACGCTGCCTATCGAACAAAATTATTGCTCAAAACAAGCACCATAACAGTACCCAAACATATTTTTTTATTTGTATTGAAAAATGTAACTAAGACACTCTTTAAACTTTTCTTTACAGAAAAGGTTTGAACTGTCTCTTTATTGGCTCCGTTACTAGCCAGAAGGTTTCCGCAGATACTCGCTTTCTTGGAAAGCGGTTCGATTGTGGTTGCAGATTGCACTCCACCCTTCTTCCTCGTCTTCCTATGGGGAGAACCACAGGATCACACGCTCTATGTAAAAAATCGATGGGTTTCCTTTCCTTCTGTTGTACTATAGTCAATATACCACACCTCAAATAACACTCGGGGCTTGAGATCTTTTCTTTTCATGGTAAAATAACTGTCTATGAAACAAGGCATTCATCCAAATTGGCATCCAAACGCACAGGTAACCTGCTCCTGTGGTAATACTTTTACCGTAGGTTCTGTTCAAGAAACGCTCGAGGTAGATATCTGTAGCAAGTGTCATCCATTCTTTACTGGTGAAGTCCGCTTTGTTGACCGTCAAGGACGTGTTGATAAATTCTTAAAGAAGATGCAAGTTGCTGAAGCTAAAAAAGCAGCAAAAGCTGGTAAGAAAACTGGCAAAAAAGCTGAAAAAACCACTGACGAATCAAAATCTTACAAAGATATTCTTCGTCAGCAACAAGTTGAGCTCAAAAAAGCTGAAAAAGCAGCCTAGATTCTTCTCCCTTACTCTTCTCTGTGGTTCTCGGCCAACACCTGGTATACTTTTGGTATAAATAACATGCAAAATCCCTATCAAGCACAAATCACTCAGCTCGAAGAAAAGATTGTAGATACCAAGCTTCTTCTGGAAGATCCAGACTTTGCCGAACTTGCCAAAGTTGAAGTCACTGCCCTCGAAGCCCAACTGAAACAACTCACTGATGCCGTTCTCCAAATGGAACAAGGCAGCGAAGAGAGCGAAGAAAGCTTTGCCGAAAAAATTAACTGCACTTTCGAAATTCGCCCTGGTGCTGGTGGTGACGAAGCCAAAATTTGGGCCAATGACCTCAAACGAATGTACTTGAGGTTTTTTGAAAAAATGAATATTAAGGTTGAACACATCGACGATCTCATTTTCAAAACCAAAGGTAAAATCACTGAAATTGAAAATCCAGATGGAGAAACACCCTACATTACCGCCTACGAACTGTTCAAGTATGAGTCTGGAGTTCACCGTGTCCAACGTGTACCAGAGACCGAGTCTTCAGGTAGAATCCACACCTCAACCGCCTCAGTGGCTGTGTTACCAGAAGTTCCAACCAACGCCATAGAAATACGTACCGAAGATATCGAATGGCAGTTTATGCGTGCTAGCGGAGCTGGCGGTCAAAGTGTGAATAAAACTAATAGTGCGGTTCGTCTAGTCCATAAACCATCTGGTATCGCTACCACCTGTCGACAAGAAAAAAAACAAGAACAAAACCGAAAAATAGCCATGGATCTCCTCCGCTCTCAACTCTGGGAAATCGAAGAAGAGAAACGGCAAAAAGAACTCGGTAAAGCCCGCAGTGCCATTGGCCGAGCTCAACGTGCTGAAAAAATTCGCACCTATAACTTCCCTCAAAATAGAATTACTGACCACAGAATTAAAGAATCTTGGCACAATTTGCCGTTTATACTTGAGGGTGACTTAACCAAGCTTTTGACTGACTTACAAGCTGCTTTTTATGCGCTTGAGCAGGAAGAGCTTTCGTCAGAAGAATAAACATACCTCTCTTTCAAACTATTTGCCTGGTTGAAAAACCCATAGTAATATTATATAATATACTTTGTTACAATAAACTAAGTTTGTTGTAACAAATTCATTAACATTTTTTTATGTATCTAGAAAAGACTGACTATCGTACTTTTCTAGCAAGGAGCAAGATCTACGAGTATGGTTCAAAACCCCAAGCACCTAGAAAGCCTGATTCTTGCAGGACTCGATTTTTTACATTCTGTCGATTGGTACCAACAAGTTCTTAAACGCGACATCGAAAATGATGAAGCTGCCTATATGACGGCTGTTGTCACATTCGGGTCTGTGATTGAAATAACTGGGAACACTGACATGCTTGTTGCTCAACTTGAAAAATTGAAAGAAGAGCAAGAAGCTTATGATTCCCGACCACTGGATGACGATGATCCCATGTGGGCACAATTTGCGGAAATGGGCCCAGATGGGACTGATCCCTTCCGCAAAAGTGTTCTTCCTTAAAAAAACATAAGAAAATGAAAAGCCCCATCACAGATGGGGCTTTTTTACTACTAAACATTAGTTTTTATAACTCTTCGATTGCCTTCAGAAGCTGTTCGTCAGCCTCAGTCTCATAGTCTTGATCAACTTCAACATTTACAGGAATCCCCTCTTCATGGATCCACTCACCGCTTGGAAGCAACCAACGAGCGATAGTAATATGAATCCCACCTCCGTTTGAAAGTTCTCGACGATCTTGGACTGTGCCTTTACCAAATGTTTGTTTTCCAATGAGCTTAGCGTCAATCTGGTCGCGCAGAGCTCCGGCTACAATTTCTGATGCTGAAGCACTGCCTTTGTTAACCAATACTTCAACTGGAATACCTACGAGGCGAGCTTTTCCATTAGCTGGGTAATCTTGTTGGTTAGCTACATCCTTTTGAGAAACAATGGTTCCACTATTGATAAAGTCACTGGCAATATAAATTGCATCATCAAAGTAGCCACCTGGGTTGTTGCGCATATCGAGAATTACTCCTGCAATGTTATTTTTTTGACTGGCTACTTGGTCAACAATTTGATCCCACTCTGCATTCGTTCGCTCTCCAAAACGACTGAGTGTAATGTGTGCCACCCGCTTCCCATCATGTTCGACATACTCTAGTTCGGCACTTTTAACAATGATTTCGCCTCGATAAATAGTTATTTCGAGTGGTTCGTTTGCACCTTCTCGAAGAACTGTTAAGATAACGGGCGAATCTTTTGGTCCACGAATTTCTTCAACAGCTTTATTGAGTGACCAACCTTCGGTCGACTCATCTAACCCTTTCGCTTCATCTTTGACATTTATAATCAGATCGCCGGCCATAATACCAGCTTTATCTGCTGGAGTGTCTGCTAACGGAGCCACCGCGGCGAGAATTCCATCGATGTATCCCAGTTCGATTCCAACTCCATAGAAAGCTCCAGCTAAATCAGCAGCGCTGCGATCATTGGCTTCTGGAGGAAGGTACATGGTGTACGGATCACCGAGACTGGCAGTCATTCCTTGGATAGCTCCATGAACCATGGTGTCAGCCACTACTTTGTCTTGATCGATGTAATCTCGCTCTAAAAGACCCCAGACTTCCCAAAAGGTTCCAAAATCAACATCTTTTTTACTTCGAGGAGCATCTGTATCTATTAACTTAGCTAACTCAGAAGCTTTGGTATCTTGAGAGGTAATGCTTCGAGGTGCACTTTCTGCTAGCCGAGTAATGGGCGCAAACTTGTACTCTACCAGAGTGCCAGCAACAACTAAAGCTGTTGATAAGGCTACATTACTAATGAAACTCATTTTGATTTTTTTTGACATAAGACGATTTATTGTAACACTTAATCCAGTAGTCTCGGAGACGCAAAAAAGGATCCCGTAGGATCCTTCTTTACTGAAATGTTCAGATTTAAAACCTAAATGCTCAAACTATAATACCTGAGTAAATGGTAAGAGTGCCAAGTGGCGAGCTCTTTTAATTGCTGTAGCCAAACTTCTCTGTTGTTTTTGAGTCAGGCCTGTTTCCTCGCGAGAGAAAATTGAGCCCTGTTCATTAACAAATTTTTTGAGAACCGCTACATTTTTGTAAGAAAATGTTACAGATTTATCGATCTGCATTGGTTTTCTACGAAGTCGTTTGATTTTTTTCTTTTTCATATTTTTTTAGCTAGACTGAAGAAAATTTCTTTCAGTTAGCACCTTTCTTTGTCTAGAATGGGACGTCATCGGCAACATCTTCAGCTTCAGAAACTTCTTCTGGCATGGCGTCATCTTCATCATCCTTTTTTGGAGATGATTTGCTTGATCCACCTGAGTAAGACCCAGATGAGTCACCTGAAGATCGTAAAAGAATCATGTTATCAATTACAATTTCGGTGGTCTTACGTTCTTGTCCATCTTCACCCTTCCAATCACGGGTTTGAAGACGACCTTCAACATAGACTTTGTCACCTTTATGGAGTAATTGACCACAAATATCGGCTAACTTAGACCAAGCCACAATATTATGATACTCGACTCGTTCTTGTTTCTCTCCACCTTCGGTAGGAGTCCAAGTTCTGTTGGTAGCAATTCCAAATGAACACACTGCTGCATTACTTGGGGTGTACCTAAGATTTGGGTCTCGAGTTAAGTTACCAATCAACTGTACTTTATTGAGTGAGCGAACTGACATATCTTCCTTTCTTCCTGAGCTGTACGTATGCTTACTATACTTCCCATTCTTACATAAACCGTAGAGAACGAAAGTAGGAGTTTTTTTGTGCCTTTGTACCAATCCTATTCTATATTATCTTTACTATTTATTTTTCGTACTTTCCTTCATCTCTTGAAGATTTCAATTCTTCAGCAGGAGTTCCTGCACCTTCAGCTAAGACCAAAAGATGTCTAATCACATTTTGTTGCAAGTAGAGATCTTTCTCGAACGCTTGTATTTTCGAAGCATCAGCTTCTAAAGTGAGATGAGTGTAGAAAGCTTCGCGCACATTACTACCCTTGAAACGGATAGGATACGCAAGTTCTTTCTTGCCCCAATCAGCTTGATCAGCGATCGTGATCTTATGTTTTTTTACGAGTGCTAACACTGCGGTATTGGCCGCTGCAATGTCAACTGTTGTGAGGGATGCGGGAATTACAAACGTGAGTTCATACGAACGAACGCGCTCTTCCTTGAGAATTTTCATTATGCCCCTTTCTGTTTTGCCCTAAGGCGATTGGCATTTCGCGAACGCGAAACGAGCAAAACATTCTTTATACTAGAGGTGGATTGTATCATCTTTTCTTAAAAAGAACTAGTTATAACTTGGCTAGCATCTCTTGATATGATTGAAATCGATTATACACTGGAGATACTCTACGCGCCTGAGGATGAGTCATAAAATGAAAAGCCATTTATCATTTATGAGAATCACTCTTCAACGAAAACGCAAAAGCCCCGGACATTCTGTCCAGGGCTTTTAACAAACCAATTTTTACTTTAGATGACGCGGAAAAAAACCATCGCGCCGAATGCCACAAGAGTTAACGACTCTGCATTAACTACCACTGACAAAAAAAGGTTGTTAAACTTGCTCATGAGTTTCTCCTCCAACTAATTAAAAGCATTTTTTAATTAGTTGAAAATTTTTGAACCTACATAAAACAATACTAATAATATTATAGGATAAAAACAACAATTTGTCAAGTACATTCAACCAAAAAGTCTTATAGCTTCTCGAGTAACTCGTTAAACTCTGAAAAACGTGCATATGCTGACGTCGACGTATTAGCAGCAGGGTTAGCTAAAAAACGAAAGGCTAAATTCTTATATAATCGCACAGCCCGAGGAGTAACAATTTTCGCAAGTTTTTGAGCTGAAGCTTCGATAGTGTCTGAGAGCATATATTCAAGAATGTATTTTTCAACTGAAACTCGTTCGGTACTACTCGCTCCCCTGTTAACTTCTGTAAAACCGTACAAACCCAACTGGGCAATTTTTCTTTTCATATCTTCTAGCGGAAATTTTTGTAGTAATAAATAACCATTTTCGAGTCTAAACTCTGGTTCCTTATTCTGGCGAAGCAATACCTGAGACATACCCTCAATACGTTTATATTTTGCACCACTGATTAATAATTTCTGAAAAAATGCAGCTCTTTCTGAGGAAGGATCTTCTCGAATAAGTTGCTCCCAGTAATACCAAATTTCGCTATGAATAGTATTATCAATATACTCACCCAGGTTGTACATTCGCCCAGTGTTATCTTTAAACTCTGTTGCGCTTAAAGCAATTGATGGACGCGTCAAGAAAATAGGCACATCGTCTGCCTTTTCTGGGTTAACCAACATAAAACACCGCACGGTGACTCGATCAGTAGAACCAAAAAAATGAGCTTCACCAGCTTCGATCTCTGTTAAAATTCTTTGCACGTCAGCTTCAAAAAAATCTATTGCTTGTTTTGCTAACTCAGAATGGGGTGAAAGCTCATGGTCCGCACCTGCATGAGTAACTTCCTCAGCTTTCTGGAAAGGGGGGGGCTTTTCAAGCATATGACTCTAACAATTCCTGATACTCCCTAAAAATTTGATATGCTTTGGAAGATGTATTCGGTTTTTCATTCGTTAAAAATCGAAATGCCAAATTTCGGTACTGGCGCACTGCTCTTGGAGTGATTATTTGTGAAAGTTTTTGGGCATTTGCTTCGATCGTTGGTCCTAACATAGCTTCCAGAATCAATTTTCCAACCTTAACTTTTCCTTCTATAAAGCCTCTGTTTATTTCATCAAATCCATAGTCATTCATCTTCACAACTAATTTGGAGGTACTCTCTGTAGAGTAAGTCAGATCATACCAACCAGAGTTCAGGTTCAGAACAAGCTCCCCCGCTTGGTTCTGTGATACGTCAAAGTACCCATGAGTAAGGTCAGGATAGCCACCAGACTGTAGAGCGGATGAAAAAAGTTTTGCTCGCTCAGAACCTGGGTTTTCTTCTGAAAATCGTTTCCAAAAACAGTATATATCTGAGTGCCAAACTTTATCCGCACTTTTTTCTGGATCTAGACTTTCTTTCCAACCTTTTTCTAAAAAAATATTATTGTAATTTTGTAAGGTAATCGCAGGCTTTACAATCAGAAGTGGAGTCGTTGTAGGATCTTCAGGATTCAACCAAAGCAGACACCTACAATGAATCGTTTCTCCAGATTTTGAAACTTTTTCAAAAATGTCAGCAGCATCCTCATTAAAAAAAGAAACAGCCAATTGAGTTACCTCTTTTTTCTGTAAAATATCTTTCGACTTAGGACTGGGTTTTTCACCTCTTGCAGCTTCGACCATATAACCATAATAACAAACTAATCTCTACAAAAAAATCCCCCCGATCTGAAAAAAAATCGAGGGGCACTTTTGTGAAAGCAACCTTATAAAACCCTTCTCATCATAATAAGACTCAAACCAAAAAAAAGGGAATGTCACAAACGGACATTCCCTAGTAGGTTGGGTTACCACCCCTCAAACATTGCTGGGGCAGGCAGCCCGCCACCGCCACCGCCTCCGTCGCAGGAATATAATACCCCGCTCAGAAGCATTGTCGTTAGCAAAATCAAAACCCAAACTTGCGCACTTTTCAATCTCCATACTGGAATTTGAAACACCACAATTTTTTCTCCTCTCCGGCTCTTAAAAAAGACGCCGGAATAGATGGCTTATTCGATCTAAATATATTATAGGATTAATTATTGAAAAATTAAGCTGAAAAAAACTCTTTGGCTACGCCCCAACCATAAACTCAACCACATCGTCTGGTCGCATTACGTAGTCTTTGCCTTCAAGACGTTGTTTGCCTTTTTCCTTAGTGCCCTTCCAGCCGCCAAACTCGATAAAGTCTGGGTAGGAAATGACTTTGGCTTTAATGAATTTTTTCTGAAAATCGGTGTGAATCACTCCGGCTGCTTCAGGAGCAGTCATGCCTTTAGTGATGGTCCAGGCACGAACTTCAATCTCACCCACTGTTAAATACGTTTGCAAACCAAGCTGGTCAAACGCTTTGGCAATCAATCGCTCGAGGCCACTGGTTTTGAGTCCCAGTTCTTCAAGAAACAAAGCCGCATCTTCATCACCCAAAGCAGCAACTTCGGCTTCAATTCGGGCAGAAACGATGACAATTTGGTCAGCATGAACTTCAAGAATGTCGGCATATTTTATCAGTTCAGCATCTTGATTCCCTACTATAGATTCATCGACATTCACCACATACAAAACAGTTTTTGCAGTTAGTAAACCGAGCTCAGCCCCAACTTTTTGCTTTTCTTTGGTAGTCAACACTTGGGCAACTGGTGTGCCCGCACGCGCTGCCGCCATCATTTCTTCAATCACTTCCCACCGAAAAAGCAAATCTTTATCTTTGGTGGCTTTGGGTGGGCGTTGCTTTTCGAGGGTCGCTAAATCAGCGAGGAGGAGTTCTGTTTCAATAATTTCTTTATCAGAGTTAGGATCGGTACTGCCCTCACGAAGGATCGAGTCATCGGTAAAGCCACGAATCACATGACAAATAAGATTAGTTTCACGAATATTGGCTAAAAACTTATTACCTAAGCCTTCACCCTGTGAAGCTCCTTTTACTAGTCCCGCAATGTCAACAAAGTCAACTGTAGCTGGCTTAATGACTGTAGTTCCCACTTGCTTGGCTAAAATTTCCAGCCGAGCATCTGGTACAGGAACAACGCCGGTATTAGGATCGATAGTTGCAAATGGATAGTTTGCAGCTAACGCCACCTGACGCTTTAAAAGCGCATTAAAAAGTGTGGACTTGCCCACGTTTGGTAAACCGACGATTCCGACTGATAGTGACATAGGGTGTATTGTACCATTTGACACGATATTTCTTGAAGGAAGAAAGGAAAAAAGTATCGCACGTGCAGCGACTCGTTCATCATGGGAACAACTAAAAATGTTGAACAGCCACGAAACGAGCGATACTTTTTATGTAGATGTTGGTCGCGCCTGCGGCGCGACCAACATATTTTTCAAAATCTATTCTGACAAAATTGTCAGCTCATAGGCTTGGTGAGCATGGGTATGCCACCCAATCTGTCCACCTGCACCATCAGCTCCAGTTGCAATCTGCACTGGCCAATTTTGGTCAACTGGGAACACATAAAACATAATATGTGTCTCAGTTGTCCAAGAAACCTGTCCTGCACCCTGGATACCATTCCAATGATCCGTGATGCTTTCACCACGTTCCATCAGATCAACCAACGTTTGCGCCGCAGAAGAATCGTAATACGCCCAATCTGCATTGGTCATATTGCCCATTCCAATCGGCGAACCACAAGTGTTTCCATGAGCGCTCAAAAATTGCTGAACTAATGCTTCAGTAGCTGTAGCGCCAACAAAGTTAGCTCGTTCCACTACCCCATCGGTGAGGCAAGGAATAACCACTGCAGAAGGTACTCGACCAGCCTGATCCGATAAATGAACTACCGCCATATTGGCGGGAGCAGCAGTCGGTTCTTCAACTGGGGGCTCGGGCAAATCAGGGCCACCATAAAAGGCAACTTTGCCAACGGCCGAACAACCGGAATAGTTCTTTACAGCCACAACATGGTCCAATCCTACAATAGTCACTGGTCCACCAACAACCTGCCATGCATTCTCTACATACGGCACTGGCCGAGCCAATACTGTACCATCGAGCGACAACTCATTGTCGGTAAATTCTTGACGCCAAGTTTGGTATCGTTTCACCTGCACTAGCAGGTCATACTCACCAGGCTCTAAGTTGAACCTACGGGCCAGCTCGGCACTTTCTTCACAGGTATCTGCACTGATGTCCAACACCAAGACTGCTCCCGGTGGGAGCGGTGACGGTGAACCAGGGTCAGGCGGACCATCAGCAGCCAGAGCCATAGAAGGCACTGCCATCAAAATAATGAACAAAAACGTAAACAGAAGGAATTTTAGCTTCAAATTGTTTCTCCTTGAAAAATATTTTTTGTTGTCCCCACTCCAGCTTCTCTACTACAAAAAACCACAGTGGGAACAACAAACGTAAAAAATATGCACGTGCGAATAAAGAAAATCAAAGTAGTCTTCAACAAGTAGCACTACACTACTCAGAAGACAACTTAGGGTTCTCTATCCACACTCTTGTTAACGAACACCCTATCCATGATAGAAAATAGGATTATAACAGATACTAAAACTTAAACAATAGAAATAGAGTTGATGTACCAATCTTATAAAATGAATATGAAACTACTTATTTTTTTGCAGCCAAAAATCGAGGAACTAAGTACTGAAGAACCTTGAGTACAACAAACAACCCCACACCAACAATCATCTTGGTAAAACTCCCCGAAGCCAGCGCGGAATGATACGAAGCAAAAATAAACACCAGATAGGCACTGCTCTGAACTTTTTTCCAATTTTTCTTGAGCAGTTTTTGTGCGAAATTATTTGAGGTCAGCCCTAAAATATACATACCAAAACCAGCTATTCCTCCCCAAAATAAAAATCCTTGAGGATTCAAGAAGTATGAAACCTCTAATCCTCGTGAAATAAACATCCCCGCACTATGGAAGGCATAGAGCCAAAAACTGGCAATACCAATCTCTCTTCTGAAAGTCAGGGCTAATGCAGTCAGTTGGTGTTTAAAGAGCACTGCCACTGGCTTGATATACAAATTTAATGCCACCAACAACAAAGCCTTTTCACCCAACTCTTTAAAAAAATGACCATCTCCTATTAGTAAAACCGCTCCTAACAAACCAATCGGAAGTAGGTAATAGGTAGCAATCTGAACCAGCTTTCGCTGCTGAGGGGTGATGGTGAGTGTAAACATAACACTTACGAGTGTAGCACGGAAAAGTTTGTTTTGGGCGAAAAAAAAGGGTCCCCGTAGAGACCCTTGTAGCGCATGTGTAGCCCCGCCTCAGATGTTGGACATATTGTCGCGGTAATCTGGGTCTGTCGGGCTCGTTTTTTTGCGCAAGTTCCAAGTATTTGGTTTTTTATTCTTCCGAAGTTTTAGGAACTTCGAAAGAGCGTGAGGCGTTTTGTATTCGCCTTACTCTGAAAATTCAGAGGAAAAACCTCCTTGGCACTACCTTGCCGGCCATTAGTACTTATGCAACGTGCCTGTTGCCCTGATCTTTTCAGGTGAAAGTACTAAGAATGGATCGTTGCCCTATCTCTAAAACTCACTCTGGAGCTAGAGACGAAGTGTTTACCACCCACTTTCGAGATTGGGGTGGTGGTGCTTGTGGGCTCTGAATCTATGGTGGGATGCTAATCCCCATAGTCCAGCAAACAGCCAATATGGACCACGTACTTAGAGTTGTACATGATCCAAATTGGCCGCTCACTGAAGATTGGCCAAAGTAGTAAATGTGCAGTTGGAACAAACGTCCCAACAATATCAATTATTATAACAAATATTATGGGATTTGTCAATATCTGGGACTACTCTCCTCCATTTCAGATACAAAAAATCCTCTATAAAAGAGGAAAAAATAAAAAAAGGGGTGGGTTCGAAACAAAAGTCGAACCACACCCCTCAGAAGCATTAGATATGACCAGCGCGATGTCATTAATCCATTGCTTCCGGCCCCATTTTGGGGACTGAGTGTTGGGTAGCTGCGCTTGCTACCCTCGAGTGGTCGCTCGCCGGGCAGGCTTTGAGCGACGTGCCTAAAAAGGCACATGGAATAAGAGTGGAAGTTTTTAATCACAGGATGACTTCCAACCTAGGCAATTGGTATAAGAGGTACATTTGCCCATCTAAACCCCTGCCGACTTCCTTGTCGGCGAACGGCCCTCTAAAAAGAGGGTAAAGATGCACCGATCCAGCTGCGACTACAGCGCGATGCATATATTCCGGTCACTCACCCATTTTTGTGAGATATTCCGGAAGTCGTGAGAACAGACCAATGTTGATCAATTCTAACGACATCCGGAAACTCACGTTTTACAATGAATTTTTTCTAATGTCTGTTAATGTACGTGTTTTTCTCAGCCACACTTAGAAAAGCGCGTTGAAAACAACAACATAAGTATAATAACATTAGTTATGGGCTTTGTCAATACTTTTTCACACTAAGGAGAGTGCTTCTCGAGGAAATTGGTCTGAAGTTACTCGCTCAAAAAGAGTCAAATTGCTACTCCAAAACTGTTTTTCCCGTGCCTTCTAAGAAAATAGGCACTTCTGAAACACTCAGTTCTTCACCGGCAGTAAAGGTTGTTTTTAGCAAAGTTCCCTTGCGCACTGCTGTTTCGAAATATTGATCAAATACAAAATTCCCCAAAGAATAATACACCATCGCAGAGCCTATTTGCTGGTGCTGTTGGATCACATGTGGATGAGAACCGATTATCATATCGGCTCCGGCTATGACAAGTTCGGTAGCCAAATCCTGATAGTACTCACTAGCAACTTGCTGATACTCAGTCCCCCAGTGAGTGTAGACCACCATAAAATCAGGTTGGAGTCGTTCCTTACGCACTCGCATCTCGACTAACAGTTCTTCTCTGTCGCCAAACAGGAATTCATTGTAGTTTACAAATAAAATTTGAACACCATGCTGCTCGTACAAATAAAACGAATCATCGAGCCAGGTTTCGCCGCCAGTATTTCCCCAATACCCAATCTGGGCATCATCCAGCAACTGCTTTGTTTCTTCCAAGCCATCCTGACCAAAATTTAAAATATGATTATTTCCCAGGTTTAGTAACACAAAACCCAGATTTTTAAGTACCGGCACAACCTCTGGACTGAAAGTGAATATATAGTTATCGCGACTACCAACAACTGAACCGAGACTGACTGAATCAAAACTGGTCACCGGCCCTTCTAGATTGGCGATAACTCCGTCAACTTCTGCAAAGAGTGATTCGAGTTCTTTAAATATGTATTCGTAACTTCCATGGCCCATTGCCTGGCGTCGAATATAGCGATCAAACTGTAGGTCTCCGCCAAAAAGAAGGGTGACTGACCTTTTTTCTATTTCTTGAGGGATTTCAAGCTCTGGCTCTATTTTCGGCACCTCGGCCGGACTTTCAAGTTGCTCACCAAACCATGAGGATTGATCTTGCTGCCAACCGCCAGTAGTAATGAACAATGAGACAAGGAGTAGCCCTAAGGCTGTCAGGAATAGAACCAGAATCAACCAAATTTTTGGTTGTGGATTAGCTAGGCGAATGTGTTCGGTCATATTTTTGACACTGATCACAGGTGCCAAAAATGGTCATGTGATGGTGGTCAACCTTATAATTAGTAGGTGTATTCACCACTTCTACACTACAATCGAGTGGTTCTATCTTGTGGCAACCTTCGCATACAAAATGATCATGGTGATGGTGCTCGTCGAGTCTACGCAACTCATAGTAGACTTTATCTGTGCCGAATGAGTGGCGACAAACCTGCTTCTCTTCGCTCAGCTTTTCAATGTTCCGGTACACACTAGTTTTGTTGAACGAGTGCCCCACCTTTTCTAGTTCAACCATGACTTCACTGACCGTAAGATAATGATTAGCTTCTAAAATCTGTACAACTAATTGTTTAAGATTTCTCTTTTTCATGTGGTACCACCCCTCAATTTTTTTACACTCACACTGCATAGAAATACGAAACCAGAAAAAACTGCAATCGTTGCTCCAGAGGGTAAATTGAAAATAACTGAAAGAAATAACCCACCCACAACTGAGAGAAAGGCCACAACCGGAGTTAGTACAAATAACTGTTGCAGTGAACGAGCGTGTAAACTCACAACCATCGAAGGAATAACTAAAAAGGCATTAATCAATACGACTCCAACAAGCCGAACTCCAGAAACAACGGTAAGTGCAATCAAAAAGTGATAGACCAACTCGTAAAAAGCAACGGGGATACCCAACAACTGAGCCTGCTCTGGATCAAGTGAAACAAATAAAAGTTTTCGACCAAAAAAAGGTAGTGCACCTACTACCACCACAAATAATCCAAGCAAAAAATACAAATCTGTACTGGTGACGGCCAGTAAATTTCCAAAAAGAAAACTTAACAAATTTGGTTGATATCCCGGCAGTAAAGCAAAAATAATCACTCCCAATCCCATTGAAACTGGTAACAAAATACCTAGGAGCGAATCAAATGAAAAACCCGTCTGTTTCTTAAACCATGGCAAGGCCACAGAAATTATCACGGCATAGATTGCGGCAGAAAGCAGCGGATTCACATTGAAAAAAAGTCCTAGGGCAACCCCAGCTAAAGCTGAGTGAGCAATGGCATCACCAAAAAAAGTCGATTTTCTGATCGAGCTAAATACGCCTACAATGCCAGCCAAGATTGCTAGCAAAAATCCCGCAACCAGGGCTCTCTGGAAAAAGGCGAACTCAAAGAGGGAGGTAAATTCTGCTAGCATTACTGCTCCCCTTTCTGGTGGGTATCAGCATGGTGGTGATGTTCATGTCCCTGATGACTATAATACATAACGCCACTCCCATACAGTTTTTTAAATGTATCAGCTGTCAAAACTTTTTTTGGCTTGCCGTAACACACCAATTCTTTATTGATACAGATAACAGCATCGGCGAATTCATGAATCAGAGCTACTTCGTGAGAGGCTAGCAAAATGGTGACACCATCTTCTTTAGAAAGTTTTTTCAATAGGGTGTAAAAAAGCTGTTCTCCACCAGCATCAACACCGGCTTCTGGTTCATCAAGGATAAGGAACTTGGGTGAATGAATAATCGCCCGAGCTAGTAATAAACGTTGTAGTTGCCCACCTGAGAGATCAGCAATTTTTTCCTTTTCTTTACCCAGTACATTAACCTTTTCCAGAACGGTGGTAATCATTTCTCGCTTCTCTCGATCAGAATGTTGACAGGTCAGAAGCCCAAGCATCAAAAATTCATACACGGTAACTGGAATGGTAGTATCAACGCTGTAGCGCTGGGGCACATAGCCAACTTTGCCGCGCACCTTTTCGAGAGGCTTACCAAAGAATAAAACTTCTCCCGTCGAATCTAACAAACCCAGCAAAGCTTTCAAAACACTCGACTTCCCCGAACCATTGGGGCCAATCAAAACAGCAATCGAACCTTTTTCGAGTGCAAAAGAAACTGCATCAACAGCCCGTTTAGAGTCATGAGGATACTGAACTGAAAGATTAGTAACCGAAAGTGCCTGCATATGTACCTAGTATAAACTATTGATAATGTGATTTGCTAAAGTATGTAGATTTTCAGAATAATTTTGAGCCAATGGATTCACATAGACCACTTCGGCGTCAATTTCTTGAGCTAAAGCCTCGGCGGAGCGAGTGCTAAATTGTTTTTCTAAAAATACGACGCGAATATTCTCAGACCTAATAGCTTCTATACTCTCTTTCAACTGTGCAGCCGAAGGTTCTTTACCCTCAACTTCAATAAAATGCTGTTCTAGCCCGAATTCATGAGCAAAGTATCCAAAAGCCGGGTGGTATACCAAAAAAGCTCTGCCCTGAAAGGGTGCGAGCGCTGCTTGCAACTCGGCCGCCAAGTCGGTCAGGGTTGCAACTGTCTCTTCACCTCTAAATTGGTACTCTTGGGCCGAGGCTTCATCAACTTGTTGCAGAGCAGTAACAATACTGGGAATTTGACGAGCTAGTACACTCGGAGAAAGCCAAGTGTGCGGATCTACTCCTCCTGTATTGGCATCAGGAACTTCCCCATCATCGTGCGCATGTGACTCAAGAGATACTAGATCTTCAGGGCGCAAGGCATCATTCAATCTGATGATTCGAGCTGATGGATTACTTTCTCTAATTTTTTCTTCAAGCGCTGTTTCAAATGACAGACCTCCATTGAGAACTACAATATCAGCCTGTGCTAACTTTCGCATTTCTTGCGGTGTTGGTTCATAGACTTCAGGGCTAAACCCTTCTGGAATAATGGAAAATACAGTTACTCTGTCACCACCAACTTGTTCGACTAAATCAACATACGGCACAATACTGACAGCAATACGTACTGTTTCATCCGAGTTCTCATTGGTAACTGCTGGAGTTTGAAAACTACATCCGGCCAGAACCACTGTGGCTACTAAAATTGGAAGTAACAAAAAAAGACGTTTCATTGCTGAATCGTACCACGAACTATTAAATATTGCAACAAAGTTGCTTTATTAAAGTAGCTATTCGCGTTCTGGAATAAGCAGCCAACTAATCAGGTAAGGAATTAATCCGGGCAAACCTCCTGGCAACAGCAAAAGTACCCAGATAATTCGTATCAGAGTGACATCAATCTTAAAATAGTTTGCAAAAGCTGCAGCTACACCCAGAAAGACTTTGTTATTTTTAGGAATAATCAGTTTTCGTTTGGCCATATCGACCACAGTATCTCAAGATCTCAGTCTCTTTTCAAGACACAGCCCAGTTCTTCCCTACCGAGAACTCATTGATGAGTTATACTTATCCATATGCACATCAAAAAAGCACTCATCACGGCAGCAGGCATGGGAACTCGCTTTCTTCCAATTACAAAAACAATCGAAAAAGAAATGTTGCCAGTCTTCAACAAGCCAGTTATCGACTACTTAGTCGACGACTGTATTCAAGGTGGTATTACCGAGTTTGTGATTGTAGTCAACGAATCGAGCACCCAAATTGAAGAGTACTACTCTCCTAACAAACACCTGGTAGCCGAGCTTCGAAGTTTAGGAAAACACGCAGCTGCAGACCACCTCACTACCCTACATGAAAAGGCTACCTTTACCTTTGTCACCCAAAAAGTTGCAGATGGGTATGGCACCGCCGTACCTCTCAAAGTTGCCAAAGAATACTTTCTTGACGAAGAAGCTTTTCTGGTCTTAATGGGTGATGACTTCCTCTACAATGGCGAAAAATTCAGCGAAACTGGCATTATGATTTCACACTTTCTTGCGGCTCACGAAAAAAACCAAGCGCAAGGCTTGGTGACTTGCCTAGAACGTCCAGAAGCAGACCTCTCTAAATATGGCATTGCCAAAATGCACACCGAAAAAGGACTCAACTACTTAGATACGCTGGTTGAAAAACCAGCTCCTGGCACTGCCCCATCAAACTTAGCTAATATTAGCAAATACATTTTTACACCTACGGTATTCGAGATCGTCGAAACCCAGCTTCCTAATCCACATTCTGGAGAACTCTACATTACCGATACAGCAACAATTCTGGCCGGCCAGTTTCCTGTCGTGATTTATACACCGCAGAGCCAATACTTGGATTGTGGCACACCAGAGTCCTGGCTGGCATCAAACAACACTGTGGCTGCACTCAAAAAACTTGAAAAATAAATTACTTCTGTCGATGTAACTCTTGCCCATCAGCAGTGTCTTCGACCGAAAAACCCTGCTCTAACAAGGCAGATCTTAGCTCATCTGATCGCTGCCAATTTTTATTGGCTCGGGCTTCTTTTCGCTGATCTAGGAGTGTCCGAACTTCCTCTGGCAACTTGGTTAGATCTACAACTTCTTGAGAAAACTCTGTCACGAGACCTTTAAAATCAAATCCAAGCAGCTGGTCAAATTCACTGAGTAAAACTGCCTTTTCTGCACCTGAAAGTGAAGATTTGAGCACCTCCCAAAGTGTTGCTACCGCCTGAGGCGTATCAAGATCATTCCCCATAGCGGCTACGAATCGATCTTTAAAATCGAGTGCAGCTGGCGATACATCTTTGATGTTTATGCTTTCTTCAGAGAGATGTTCACCTAGCTGTGCAACCAACTTTTCAAGTGCCTTTTGGGCACCAGCTAATGAGTCCCACGTAAAGTTCAACTCACTTCGGTAGTGCGAACTCAAGAAAAGAAGTCTGAGAGCCTTGGGATGAAATCCTTTTTTGATCACATCATCAATGGTAAAAAAATTACCCAGCGATTTGCTCATCTTCTCATTCTCAACCCGAAGAAAATTATGATGCACCCAGTATTTTACAAAAGGTTTTTTGCCGGTGACGGCTTCGGCCTGAGCAATTTCATTGGTATGATGCACAGGAATGTGGTCAATGCCACCAGTGTGAATATCAATTTGATCTCCAAGGTACTCCATACTCATGGCGCTACACTCGATGTGCCAACCGGGAAAACTCCGTTCCGACCAAGGACTTGGCCACACCATAGCTCTGTTTTCTCCTGGTTTTTCGAACTTCCAGAGCGCGAAATCCGCAGGATTTCGCTTGCCTACCACCACATCAACTCGAGCGCCTTCTTTCTGCTGCTCCAAGTTGAGTCGCGCCAGCTTGCCATAATCACTCAATTTTGAGGTGTCAAAATAGACACCATCGCCATCAATAACATAGGTAAAACCTTTTTTTTCTAACTCCAAAACCATTGCTAACTGTTGCTCAATGTGGTCAGTAGCTCGACAGCTAACATCGGGACGAAGGTTACCCATAGCATCCATGCTTTCAAAGAAGTAGTCTTCAAATTTGTGGGCAATGTCATAGACTGATTGGCCATATTTTTTGGCCCCTTTTTCGAGTTTATCCTCGCCCGTATCGGCATCTGAAGCCAAGTGACCTACATCAGTCACATTTTGAACAAAGGTAACTTCATACCCAAAGTACTTAAGTGTACGAATCAGGATATCATCCATAGAGTATTTGCGAAGATGCCCCAAGTGGGTGTAGTCGTAGACGGTGAAGCCGCAGGCATAGAGGCTCACTTTCGGTGCATTTGCAGGTTGAAATTCTTCAACTTTTCGGCTCAGAGTATTGTATAACTTCATATTTTTCCTTCAGCGGGCTTAGTATAACATTGAAACAAAAAACCGTTAATTCACATCCCCCGGACCACCCAGCTTCTTGCGCTTATCCTGAAGCATCTGGGTAGCTTTTTGTTTCTTACTGCCACCAGGTCCTTGGGCTCCCTTACTTGGACCACTTGGCATCACCATCTGACTTTGGGCAGCTTCTTCTTGTTGTCTTCGTTGGCGGGCCTCTTCTTCTTGCATCTTTTTGCGCTGTTGCTCTTCCTGATACTTTTGACGAGCATATGCTTGCTGTTCTTGGTCAAGTTTTTGAAAATTTTGATGAACCACTTTCATCCGTTGCTTTTCATCTGGAGAAAGCGTGTCAGAGTTAATACCAAACCAAGCAGAAAAACTAAATAAATCTTTGACACCTTCAAATAAATCAGCTCCAACTCTCTGGAGTTCTTCACCGATCGTCCCCACTTCGCGAGGAGGTTTTTTTTGTTGTTGAGACGATCCAGCCGCAGCTTGCGCCATTTGTTGAGGTGAAATTTGACCAGCTTGTTGCGATCCAGCCTTCTGGGTCATAGCGCTCTGCAGCGCTGCATCGTCCATATGTTCGGACATGCCACCTGGCATGGAATTAAATCCACCGCCTGGACGCATAGCTGTGCTGGAACCACCTGGTTTTGGACCGGGCATACCGTTTCTCCGTTCTTGTATCTAAAAATCGACTTAAATTTTATCGTGCTCAAGCTGTTTTATGTCAAAACCTACAGCAGCTTCTTCATTTTTAACTGTTTGTTCAACAGCTGCTTCTTCCTGTTGAACCCGAGCCTGATAGGCTGGTGTTTGCGTAATAGTTTCAAGCAATGCCTTCTGCTTTTCAATGTCTGCGGTATCTACCACCGCCTGGTCAGCCTTCTTTTGTTCAAACTCGAGCCGTTTTTGAGCAAGCTCTTCTTCTGTGAGCTCACCTTCTTTAGCTGGTGCAGCTCCACCACTGGAGCCAGAACCACTTCCCGATCCAGAATCTTTTAAAAGTTCTTCTAAAACATCAAGTGGATTTTTGTCATCTTGTGCTGGTGGTGTTTGTGCGTCGTCTGCCATAAAACGTCCTTTTTTGTCTAGTTAGTTACCTTCGCGTACATTAAGTACTACCCAAATGGGCATACCCTTAAGATACTCTAGAGAGAAGGTTTAAATCAAGCCTAACCTACAGCGACAGGTTCTTCCTCAACCTCCAAAGCTACCGTTGCGCGCTGATTTCTCTGATTTGTCATTCGCTTCTCATGCTTTTTTCGAAGTTGCCTGGCAGCTCCAGCTGCAGCATCGACGATGGCATCGTACATGTTGACGGCATGCTTAGTGATCACAATGTTTTTTCCAGGAATCTCAACTAAAAAAGTGACCACGTTCGAAAGTGGATCGTTTGATTTTCGCTGGTTGGTCTCGAGGTGAACGCGCACCTGAGTAGCCTTCTTATTGAGTTTCACTATTTTTTGAGTTTGCTTCTCAATGAAGTCCCGAAGTGCCTTCGTTACTTTCATGCGTTTGGACTCGACAATGACTGTCATAGTATCCCTTTCCATTTCACCGAAGTGAAACGTATTGCTACTCATTCAAGCTGTAAACGAAAAAACCGCCTCTTTCTTTCAAAAGAACAGCGGATTGAAGTATGTGTTTTGACTTGCGCCATGTACTTATATAGTACCAAATAAAACCAAAACAGCAAGAAATCAAACTGGGTACTAAACCATCAGAAAAAAGTGCTAGTTTTACACTTTTCGGCGCCCCTCAAGAGCTCGTGAGAGCGTCATGCCATCAGCGTACTCAATATCTGCCCCAATGGGTAACCCATGGCCGATTCTGGTCATCACAATCTCAGTAGTAGGAACACTGGCTTGCGTTAAGTACTCCGTAATATAGAGTGCCGTGGCCTCCCCCTCCATGGTGGGGTTTGTAGCTAACACAATCTCAGCTACTCCCTCAAGTCGCTTCACAATGTCGTGCAAATACAACTGTTCGGGCCCAATGTTGTTGAGAGGGGCTATAGAACCATGCAGTACATGGTACCGCCCCTTATACGCATCTGAGCGCTCAAGAGCCAACACATCAAGTGGTTGCTCTACTATGCAGAGCATACTGTCATCGCGACTCTCGTCTGCACAAATGGGACACGGATTTGTTTCACTGACATTATGGCACTGCTCACAAAGAACAGTATTCTTTTTAAGCTTCAACAAATTCTCAGCAAAAGATTCTAACTCGCGCTCAGGATTATGCAGTAAATAAAAAACTAGTCGCTGGGCAGATTTTGGCCCAACACCTGGCAGTTTTTCAAAACTATCGACTAAATCGGTGACTGCTCGTGGTAATTTGATTGAACTCATAGCCCACATCCTACAAGTTATCGCCAGCTTAGCCAAGAGTTAATTACTTTCCAGTTAAAGCAGTGGTAATAGAAGTAGCAACTACGCTACTGACCGGAATATCTTGATATCCAAGCAATTCACCCGAATCGATCTGTTGTTCAAATTCCTGCTCTCCAAACGCAATCTGTTCCTCAAGAGAAGTTCCGACTGTTTGAAATAAACCTGGTTCTTTTTGTGTTCCTAAAAAAGGCAAAATATTTTGCAGAAACTGCAGCTCCATCTTATAGAACTCTGCCTGACCCGGGTCATGTGAATCACTCAGTATTTCCAAGGCTTTCCGAATTAAATCTTCAAGAGATAACGTGCCCCCCTCTAACCGCATTCGCAGCTGTGCCTCCCAAAATTCCTTAAGCTTACCATTGTATCCAGAGGCTCGAGCAATAGCATGTTCTGCCAATTGGTCTAAGCGACGAACTTTTACCGACTCAAGATCGCTTTCATCATCACGCTTCGCAATAAAATCAATAAAGTGAAACAGAGATTCTTCAATCGGTATGTTTTGAGGATTCACCGTATCTACTGTTCCTGAGAAATACCGCTCTTGATGATTGAATTCATATTGAATTAGGGGCGGTGTCACTCCTAAATAATGTGCTAGTAAGTCAGGTAGCGTTTCGTGCAGAACCGGGTGATGCGTCGCCCAACGACCAATATCGTGCACTAACATTCGCACCTTCATCCGATTAAGATCAATGGTGCGATACTGGCCATTCTTCTCTTTCAGGTAACCAAACGCACCTTCATCCAAGGCAGTTCCATCACGATTTGCTAGCTCTAGAACCGCATTGATTTGAGTTCCCAACTTCTCAACAAAAATAGTAGTCATCATCACGTGCGTTAACAAACGCTGATAAAAATTAATTTCTTGCCGAGTTTCTGGTTGGTTCTTACTTTTTTCAGAAGCACGATCAAGCTGATCCCATTCGGGATTCAGGTAGACACCCCCACTCTCATATCCATATTTCTTCGCACGTTCCGTATCATGTTCCCGAACTTGTGGAGCATACTCAGACCAAACAGCATCTGGAGCAGTACTTCCCAAAGGCGTAAGATCAATTAAAAACCGACGAACTTTTTCGACTACTTTGTCAGAAACAGCGCTCCTAATTGACTCACTTTCTAAAATATCTGAGTCAACTAGCGCAGCTTGCAATTCTTGAGCAATATACTCTACCCGAGCCAAAACAGATAAACACTCGGCTTCACCATAGTGTTCCAATAGATTGCGACCTTTTTTATCAGTTAAATCTCCAAAAATTTCTTCTAGATGCTCTTGAGCTACTCGAAACGTTTGATCTGGTGAAGTAGTTGCCAAAAATGAAAAAGACGCATACTCTTCTTCTACAGAAGGTGCATCTTCTTCTAAGCTAGCAACGTGTGAATTTTTTTCTACCATAGAACCATGATAGTCTCTAACGATCTATAAGAGAAGACGCTTATAAACCCAATACTTGTTTTGTTTTTTTCCACAAAGCAGCCTCAACTTCTTCGAGAGACTTTGAAGCATCAATCACCTGCCATCGACCAGTAGTATCGCTTTCGGCAAGCTCAAGATATGCTTTTCGAATTTTGAAATGAAACTCATTTCCTTCCATATCTAAACGATCAAGCTTGCCAGATTCCTGTCTTCTTTGTAATCCGATTTCAGCTGGTAAATCAAGTAAAAATGTTGCATCTGGATAAGTATCTCTCGTTGAGAGGTCGTTGAGTTTTTCAATCATATCTTTCCCGAAACCTCGGACCATGCCTTGATAGACTACAGAGCTGTCGCGCGAGCGATCCATAATGACTATCTTGCCAGCTTCAAGTGAGGGCAAAACAATTTCTCGATAAATTTGTGCCCGAGCAGCCTGAAATAAAAGTACCTCTGCTGTAAAGGCAATACCAATATTTTTTGAAGATAACACTACATCTCGAATTTGCTCACTGATAACCGTTCCACCCGGCTCACGAAGCACCACCACATCTTTACCCTCTTTGAATAAGCGATCTTTGAGGCGCACTATCTGTGTGGTCTTTCCACCACCCTCACCACCTTCAAGCGTAAGCAAAAAGCCTTTATTTGTAGACTCGTTCATACGTTCCCTCCGTTACACAACTCTATTGATTTTTATTTACTTTTAGCTAGTATACAGCTTTGTTTTAGCATTCTCTAATTGAACTGGCGTAACCGGCATCCCTTGAGCCAGTTGATGCTGGAGTACTGTTAAGTTCGTTTCTGACTGAGTCCAACCAACCAACTGTTGATAGTATGGCTGCCAATCTGCAGGTTGCAAGGTTCGCCCCACCTTGTTACGAATCATGCGCGTCCCCTTCTCCAAATGCTGGTACTTGCGTACTAACTCCTCATCCTTCAATTCTCTACCTTTACTAGGGCAAAAGACTGAATATAACGCTGGTGGACGGTTTGAAAGCACTTTATTCACTGTCCTGTCCATACCTTCAAAAGCTACATACGGAACTGGCATGTGCATACCAATCGAAGCTAACCGAGTAATAACTTCTGGAACTGCTCGCAGATCATCTGCGGCATCTTGAATAACGGGGCCCAACTGCTCTAATGCTGCAGAATGACTGCCATAGCCATTAGCAGAATGAATTGTTTGCAACATATCGACGTTAGCGGCATACGTTTGGATCCAAGAAAAAAAGAAAACAGCAATATCATCAAACTCACCATTGGTAGCTACTACATCGTAGTTTGGAGTTCCATATTTTTCTTGTTCCTGAGCATACTCGTGCAACTCGGTAACTGCCATTGAAAGTAAAAATTCGGGAGCTGCAAACTGATCAACAGCCTCGAGTAAATTAGCTTGACGACGCATTTCATCGACCTTTTCCCGAGCTTCAATAAATGGATGTGACATTAGCGACTCTCCCCATCAAAAATAAGATTTTGTACTGGTTTCTTTGCCGAGAGCACCGCTACTTCATCTCGCTGTACGCCCACTAAAAGTTCTAAAAATGCCAGAACTTGAACCCCAATCATATGAGCAAAGACTAGCTGTTCTGTAGTTTCTTCGTCTGGATCAGCGTGAGTTGGGATAATGTCTACAACAGCATCTCCCAGCAAGGTTAAAGAATCTTGTAAATACGCTTGTATCTGCTGCCAAGCACCGCCTAAACCCGCATCGGATAACACTTCTAAGTGTTGGTGTAGTTCGGCTGAAAGCTGATGGTACAGTTCAACTTCGGTGGCATACAGTTGGTGTTCTGCTGCATCAAGTACGACTACTCCAGAAATGTGTCCTAAAGTAGAGTTAACTTCAAACACAACCTCCTTATACCAAGCAATGAAGGCTTCGGGAGATTCCCATAACGGTGTCTGAGATCCCTGTTCTGCAGCTTCTACCTCTAAACTGGATCTAAAGTTTATTGGCTTGCCCATTTTAATTTGTGTACCTACTTCATCAATAAAGTTAGAAGATGTGCCCACCACATCACTGGCAATAAAAAAAACATTTCGACCAGCAAATTGATCTGCAAAAGCAGTTGCTTTGTTACGAGCCTCGGCTATGGGATCATCATTTTTATCTGATTCAGTTGTTTGAGGGTACGCCCAAACGGGGACCCCTTCGAATTCACCTAGGCAAACTTGTTGCCGAAGGGCCATATCACCATTATAGATATAAGTATTGAAATACTCTTGAATCTCAGCTGGAGTTGTAAGACCTTTTAACCCTGGCCCTTTGATCGTCAGACCCATTTGATCAACATGATCAAAAGAAAAATCATGCAGTGCCCAAGAAAAAATGAGTGCCTTGCGGACACTCGAAGAAGAGAAAACAATCAGGTCTGGTTTCTCATTTTTCCAAAGAGATTCTGACTCAGAAAGTGAATAAGTGTGGCGGATTTCTTTCGTAATTGCGGCAGACATACCTTACAATAAAACCACAAGATGTAGTGGGTGTGCAAGCTCTAAATTACCACATTTCGTGTCTCTCCCAAAATGAAAAGAAGCCGTATGGGCACATTGAGCAGTATTGAACAAAAAATGTACAGAATGGATATGTAACCTACTTATTTACGACCAGTGGTACCAAATCCCCCACGATTTTGACCCTCAAATTCTTTCAGCTCGACAAGAGAAACTGGGTGACGATGCATAATAATCATCTGCACTACCCGCTCACCCTTTTCGATAGTCACTTCAACATCAGAAAAATTAAGAACTGGAGCCTTATATTCATCGTTCGGCCCTCTAAAGTCATAGTCTCCCACACCAATACCATTGGCTAAAAGTAGCCCGCGTTTATGCAGTGAACTCCGTGCCGATACCAATGCCCAGTACTCTTCGGGCAACTGTAAAGCAATATTGAGTGGAATGTAGCCAATTTTTCCAGCCGCGATCGTTGTTTCCTCACGAGCATATAAATCAAAAGCTGCAGCTCCAGAAGTTTTATATTCTGGAATTGGCAAAGAGGTATCAAAACGCTTAAACGTAACGGTTAATGTTTTCATTTCATCACCTCATACTCAAAAACTTTTGTTTGGTCTGATAAGTTGTGAATAATATCTAAACTGACCTTTGTCTTGAGTGGCTCCGAAAACAACGGGACACCGGCTCCAAAAATAGTAGACTCTTGAGTCAGCAACAACCGGTCAACAACCCCTGCCTTCATAAAAAGAGTATATATTGATGATCCACCACAGATCAGCACTTCCGCAACGCCCCTAGATTCAAGGTCTGTAATAAATTTTTTGGGGGAGGCAGACACTACCTCAATATCGTTTTCAGAACTATTTTCGACTGTTTGTTTGTGCGAGTACACATAGATCTTTCGCCCAGCCATTTTTCTATCAAATGTTTTAAAGGTTTTTGAACCAACTACCATATGGCCGACTTTAGCAGACAACCTTCTAAAAAAACGAGTGTCTTCTTTACTAGTCCAACGAGTAGATAAATGGACATCATCCCGAGCAATAAAACCATCAATGGTGACAGCTGCGATTAAGGTAACTTTCATACCAGTACTCTACCACAGATTCTCTGACAAAACGATTTCGGCATGCTACGATACGTACTATGAACGAAGAAAAAATGGTCAACGATTACTCCGATATTGCCCAACTAGCCGAGCACTACCGCAAGGCAGGTAAAAAAATTATCCTTACACAAGGCTCCTTTGATATGCTTCATATTGGACACGGTCGCTACCTGACTACTGCCAAAACCTATGGTGATGTCCTGTTTGTGGGGATTGATTCGGATGAAAAAATTAAGAAGCGAAAGGGTCCAGATCGACCCATTGTCCCAGAAACTGAACGACTCGAAATGGTTACCTACATTACCGCCGTTGATCATGCAGTTATTAAAAACCTAACAGAACCCAAATGGGAACTGATTCGTCTCATCTCACCGAATGTGTTAATCACCACTAAAGAAACTTATTCTAAAGTGCAACTGACTAAACTCAAAAAAATCTGTGGTGAAGTAGTTGTGCTTGATCCTATGGCGACCACTTCAACCAGTGCCAAACTACGCCTTGTCCAACTTGGAATGGCTAAAAAAATTAGTAAAACATTATCTCACAAAGTTATTTCAGCCATGGAAGAAATACTTGAAGAACTTAAAAGTCATCACTAATGCCAACTCCAAAAACAGCAGCACTTCTCTACCTTCCCGTTCTCCATAAAGGATATCTTGACTTCGTATCCCAACTGACTGACGAAACAACTGTGTATATCTTAGATGAAAAAATGATTGCACTTATTGATACCCACTTTGATTACTTGCGAAAAGAAATTAGAGCCCTCTCTCCAGAAAATGCCCTAACAAGCCTCAGAGCAATCTTCCCCAAGAAAAACATCTCTCTCTTAGATCCCAAAAAACTCCAACAACTAGCTATTGAAAATCAACAACTCATACTTCCAGATGAAGATATCTTCCTATGGCTGGCAGAAAAAAAACTTTCAAAAGCGCAAATAACATATAACCAAACATTTTTACGGTGGAATCGAGATAACACTCTAACTCAACATGAACCAGATTCCATAACTGCAGCAACATTTGAAGTGGCTGAGCATAGTAGTGATTGGTGGCGCCAAGTTGGCTGCGCTCTGGTTCAAAAGGGAGAGATTATTTCGGTAACTCACAACCATCATTTGCCCTCTCCCTACACGCCATACATTGACAGTGACCCTCGCAATTCATTCCACAAAGGTGAACACATCGATCTTTCTACCGCTATTCATGCCGAAGCTGCCCTGATTGCAGATGCGGCTAAAAAAGGACTGTCGCTCGATGGCGCCGAACTGTATGTCACCACTTTTCCTTGCCCTGTGTGCGCAAAATTGATTGCATGTAGTGGTATCTCAAAACTGTATTTTTCTGAGGGCTATAGCATGCTCGATGGGGAAACTATATTACAACAAGCTGGAGTGGTACTTGCGCATTTAGGATAAAAAAGCAGCCCGAATAAACCGGGCTGCTATATAACAATATCTTCTACACCAACTTTAGTGCGTTACCTCTTCCAAACAAAACAGAGACAGAACCAAAGAGCCATCAGTACCAAACCCAAGATAATCATCCCAAAAATATTATTGAAGGGAACAATATCATTCCCTTGAACAATTCCTGGAGCGTTGAGATATGGGTAGCCAATCAACACAATGAACCTCTCACAAGTCACTGTTTGTTTGAAATTAAAGTATGAAGTCTGAGGAATACCTTCAAGCCCATTAGGGTTGTCAGCCGGTATTTCTCCATCACACTCAATCACAAACTCTGAGTCCGAATATAACTCCATCGAAACAGGTTCACCAGACTCTGTGGTATACACATAACCCCGATTTAACTGCTTGTATGAATTCGCAGGAATTGTCCTGTGAATTGTAAACTCCGCACCTTGAACACAGAGTAGAGTTGTCATCATCATCAGTGCTACAAAAATTAATGATCTCCACCAATTGACGGTCACGTTCATAAAAAAAACCTCCTCGTTTTTTTGAAAAACATGCGGTTAAAGTATTGTTAAAAAACAGCTACATACCCGCACAAAAAATGCGCAAGTACTCGCTAAATTATAGTATATAGCATACTTTAAAAAAATATAGGATTAAAACAAAGTAGTTACTCTTTCCTACTCTTCCCCAACTTCACCCGCACCGGCTCGTAAGTAGCAGCATCAATATCAGGCTGTATAAACTGGGCATGCAAATGTTGCACACTCCCCGCCGAATAATTAGTATCTCCAAATCGCATTACAAAACCACCACCTGGCACAGTAAAGTGTGTGGAAGCCCACTGGAATACCTCAATTAACTCTGCCCCTGCGGCCGGCTCAACTTCTAAAATATGCTCAGCGTGTTCTTTATAAATTGCCAATAAATGGACTTTAGTGTTTTTATAGGGCCAGCGGTTATACGTTAAAAGCCAGTACTTACCATCGAATAATGTCTCTTCAGTTTGGTGTTTTGTAAATTCATCCATGCAGAACGGACAAACTCCATCCTTTTGGATTTGCTGCATAACCTCAAGTTGCTCTGGCTCTCTATAATTATCTAGATCTACAACAGGTTTATCTACCATATGGATACTTTCCTAAATAGCTACTGGAATGTCCCACATTCCTGGGTGGTAGTCATATTCGGTTAACTTAAAATCTTCGACTCTAAACTCAAACAAGTCTTTTTTGTCGGGGTTCATCTTCATAACAGGAAGCGATTTTGGCTCTCGTTTTAACAATTCTTTAACATGATCAAGTTGATCTACATAAATATGAGCATCGCTAAAGCTGTGTACATACTCATAGGCTTCATAACCGGTAGCTTGAGCAATCATCATGGTGAGCGCTGCATACTGGGCCAAATTTGCAGGGAGCCCCACCGGGGTATCACTACTGCGTTGGAACATGTGAAGTGTTAGTTTTCCATCAATAATTCTGATGTGAATCCAACCGTGGCACGGACAAACAACGACTTTTTGTTGCTTTCCCTTCCCTCGAATAGTGTATTGAGGAATCCAGGGAGAAATGAAATGAGTACGAAGCTGGGGTTTCTCTTTTATTTGCTCGATGATGTTCTGAAATTGATTGAATGTGGGCCCTTCGGCAGTAGGAAAATCGTGAAAAGCTGCGCCATAGCTTCCAGGACCCATATCACCAGTTTCAAGACCCCGTTTATGACATTTGGCTTCGGTCACCCAAGCATGCCACCACTTACAACCATACTCTGCTAGTTCTTCTTGGGTACGAGCCCCATTAATAAATCCAATAATCTCACCAATAGCCTGGCTCCAAATTTTTTTACTAATTTTTCGTTCGGTGATAATTGGAAAACCATTTTTCAACTTAAAATGGAGTGGCTTTGGCCCAATCAAGGTTAAAGCATCAACCCCTTGCTGCGAAGGAGTGCGGACGCCATGTTCTAAAATTTCAGCGAGTAATTCTCGGTATTGAGTATCGGGAGTGCGGGTATGTGGTTTTGACATTACCTTCTTTTATAACGAAAGATACGCATTCTGACTACTGGTAGAGCTGATGGGACTCGATGTAGGCTGCGACTTCAGGAAGAACAACATCTTCCAATGACTCTTTTTTTTCAATCAGTTCTTTGACTTGAGTCGAAGAGATATCAATCTCCTTCATCTGAGACAAACCCACCATGTTTGGGTGCAGGTTTTCTAGGGGATATCCTTTTCGGGGATAGATATAAAAGGTAAAGTTTTTTAGCTTCGGGTGACCCTCAAGAAACGCGTCAAATCGACCAATATACTCTGAACCCATGATCCATGAAAACTCGTAATCTGGATACCGTTCTTCAAAAAATTTGAGTGTTGGATACGTAAAACTCACTTGACGATACTCAGCAATTTTTTGATTCTTTGCTACCAGAAATTCCAACATCTGAAGCCGGTCTTCATACCGGACCAAACTTTCTTTATGATACTTTTTTGCCCAAGGGTGCGTAAAGACTGGCACAAACCAAACTTCATCAATAAAATCGGCAGTGACAACGCTGGCAACTTTTTGGTGACCAAGATGCGGAGGATCAAAGGCACCTCCAAACAAAGCAATTTTTTTTCTGTGCATCTCTATTTTTTAGTTTTTTTCTTGGCAGCAGCTTTTTTCTTAGTTGGCTTTTTCTTCGCCGCAGGCTTTTTAGCTCCAGTAGTTTTTTTTCTGCTTTCAAGCCACTTTTTCTTGCGTTCAGCTCGCTTTTCTTGCATTACTTTCCAGTCGGCCGCTGTAACAAGCTCACCTTTTTCTGGTTTTTTCCATGAAGCCCAATCACACTCTGGGTATCGCTCACATCCAAAGAACGATTTTCCCCATCGAGAGTTTTTGATGACGACATCTCCCTTTTGACACAAAGGACATTTAACATCTTCAAGCTTTTCACTGATATTTTCTGTGAACTTACAGTCAGGGAAGCGACTACAACTTTTGAATTTTCCATATCTGCCAGTGCGAATCACAATTTCACCGTGGTCAGTTTTGCCACAATCTGGACACACCTCACCAGTTTTTTCGACAGGAATTTGTTTGCGCTCGGCTGTGTCAGTTACTTTAGCAATTTTTTTACTGAGCGGATTATATAAACTAGCAACAACTTTTTTCCATTCGCGCTCTCCTCGAGCAATTCTATCTAAATCTTCTTCCATCTCAGCGGTGAATTCATACTCCATAAATTCGGGGAAGCTCTCGATTAAAAAATCACTGACCGTTAATCCTACCGGACTAGTAAAGAAACGCTTTTCTTTACGCTCAACATAGCCACGGTCAACTACTACTGAAATAATCGAAGCGTAGGTACTTGGACGACCAATGCCTCTCTTTTCCAGTTCCTTAATTAGTGAGGCATCATTAAATCGAGCTGGTGGTTGAGTAAATTTCTGAGCGAATAGGCTATCAACATGATGTAAGACATCTCCTTTTTCAACTTCTGGCAAGAGAGTATCTTCTCTGTTTGGAAACAAGCGTGTCCAACCATCAAACTTCAAAATCGAACCAGATACCCTAATTTCACCTTCTTTCACTGCTGTTCCCTCTTCTTTCGGTGTGAAAGCAACGGTGACAGCTGTCTGTTCATACTGAGCAGCCGTCATTTGACTCGCAACATATCGATTCCAAATCAGAGAATACAACTTCACATGCTGCGCGGTAAACTTGGTACTCTTGGCTACAATGTCATCACCAAAAATCGAGATATCAGTCACACGAATTGCTTCGTGAGCTTCTTGTGCATTCTTACTTTTAGTTGCAAACTGTTTGGGTGTTGCAGGTAAATAATCGGCTCCATACTTTTCTGAAATATGCGCACGCGCCATATCCAACGCCTGAGTTGAGAGGTTAAATGAATCAGTTCTGTGATACGTAATTAAACCTTCTTCATATAAATGTTGAGCCAACTGCATAGTTTTTTTACCACTAAAGCCATAGGTGGTAGCGGCTTTTTGCTGCAAAGAAGAAGTTGTAAATGGCGGCAAACTACTGCGTTTGCGACCTTTCTTTTCTATGTCAGAAATAACCATAGTAGCACTCGGGATGACCTTCTTAAGATCAACTACATCTGCCTCCACTTTTGGTGCAAATTTTTTGCCATTCACTGTCTGAACAGACCCCATCAAAATTCCTTCAGGAATTTCTTTCACCGCTTTGCCTTCGACAAAAATTTCAGCTTTCTGAGTTTCCTTAGCAAGAGCTACATCCACTTCCCAATACTCATCTGGAATAAAAGCTTCAATTTCTCGCTCACGCTCTGCTAAAAGCCTGAGGGCCACCGACTGAACTCGACCTGCAGAGAGTCCCCGACGAATCTTCTTCCAAAGCACCGGCGAAACTTTATATCCCACCAAACGGTCCAAAACTCTCCGAGCTTGCTGTGCATCTACGAGATGCATATTCAACTCAGTTGGCTTTTCCATAGCTTTTAATACTGCAGATTTTGTAATTTCATGAAAGGTTGCTCGACGAAAATCACTTGGTTTTTTAGTACTCCCCTTCGCCTCCGACAATAGAGCCTGAATATGCCAAGCAATTGCTTCACCTTCTCGGTCAGGGTCAGTTGCCAAATACACAAGCTCAGCATCTTTTGCTTGTTTCTTGAGGTTACTCACTACCTTTTTCTTGTCTTCATTCACTTCGTAGGTTGGCTCCAGTGTTTCTTCATCAACCCCGAGGCCACTTTTTGGTAAATCACGAACATGTCCAACCGAGGCTTCAACTCTAAACTCTTTTCCCAAATACCCACTCAACTTTCGAGCCTTAGTGGGTGACTCAACAATAACTAAATGCATGGCAGTGTTGTACTTTCCGTATTACTTTAATCAAAAATCAGGTTCTTCTACTCTATCAAAGAGGCGCACAGTTCTGTAAGAGACAAAAGCTGACACGTTACTTCAGATACCAGAGTATACCATCTTTGGCAAGTGTACCATCTAACTCCATATATCCGAGCGTCCGCAATACTTCGCGTAACGACAAACTGGTTTTACAAGCCAGATCCTCTACCGTACTTGGCCCAGACTGTAAAACCTGGATCACTGAATTGGTTGCATCTCCCTCGACAAAAAGGTTTTTGTTGCTGCTCCTCACTGGTGAGGAGGCTACGCCCAAGTGTTGCGCCACCTCAAACCCTGAGGTAATCAACAGTGCCCCCTGATTTATGAGCCATTTAGTACCTTCAGAGTAGGGATTAGTAATGGGACCAGGAACTGCAAAAACTTGACGACCATTCTCGGCAGCTGATACGGCAGTTCTATGACTTCCCGATTTTTCAGCTGCTTCAAGGACAATAGTTGCTTGACTGAGGCCAGCAATCAAACGATTCCTATCTAAAAAGAAACCTGGCCGAGGCTCTATCCAAGGGAAATATTCTGTGACTACCGTGCCACCCGCAGCAATAATAGCCTCTTGAAGAGCTTGAGCCTGTGATGGATAAAAATAATCAAAACCGTAGCCAAGCACAGCGATCGTTTTCCCCCTATACTTCATCGTCTCTCGATGAACAAGCTCGTCAACACCATACATACAACCAGAAATGGTCACAAATCCATCTGCAACGACTTCGGCTGTGATTTTTTTTGTGACGAGTTTCCCATAGGGAGTAATCTTTCGTGTCCCAACCATAGCCACCCCTCTTTGGGAGAACAATCCACCAGAACCTTTATAGAAAAGGAGCAGTGGTGAGTCAGCAATTGACCGCAATGAATGAGGAAATGCTTTTTCTCTATAATAGACAACCGAAACACCTCTTGCTAAAAACGCCTCACTGTTTGAGTAATAAAAGTTCTCTATTTCATTCCATGAAATTGATTTATCAAATATATTTTTACACTTATATTTTATTAAAAGGGGTTGTAAATACTTCCGAATCTCTTTGGGTTTTATCTGTGTTTTTGAAAGTTCTAATAAAATAGCCCGTGCCCGCTGTCGGCCAATCCCCTTTTGAGCTAAAAGAAAGAAAACCAAGATTTTTTGATCAAGCAAAGAAAGGAAATCTAGAGAAACAAAATCCATACTGACAGAGTACTCTGTCTTTCTGACAAAGAGATTACGGAGTAACCGTCGTTGGTATTTCTCCTAACATCCAGTCAAAAACACTCTTGGCCACGGGGGCTGCATCTCGAGACCCCTCTTTAAACTGATTTGCTTCGTCACTTTCAATCAGCACAACCATCACTATATTTTTAGGATACCCTGTCAGCATCTTTTGACTCCAAAGCTGATAGAGTTCCTCAAGTGAATACTCTTCGGCACTCTTTTTTAGAGTCAGAGTTGTATCGAATGGCTGTTGGACATCACTCACAAGTTCACCCGAACCAGTTGCGACCGCCTCAACTATTGTATCTTTGCTTTCAACTGCTTCAGCCCGAGCTTTCATCTCTGGATTCAAAGAAAAAAACAATGAAAACCAGGCGTGAGTATTTCTGTAGCCTTCTTCATCGACACCCCCAAACTCTGAGGTTCCCGTTTTGCAGGCCACTCCTCCACTTTTAACCTGGGCATAGGGATCTAGTTCTGGTTTGCGGGCTTCCTTATTATGTGCAAAGAAAGGATAGGCCGTGCCTCCTTCAGAACAAGCATCGAGCATCCCTTCAACAACTATCTGTAAATGATCTTCTTGAATCCCCAACTCGGCACAGCGTTGCGTATTTTGAGCAGTACTGCTCGTTATTCGAGGAAGGCAGTGAGCCCCCCGTTTCGCTATAGTCTGGATAGCTGCAGCTAGTTGAATCGGAGAAACTAACACATCCCCCTGTCCAATACCCATGTGGAAGGTATTACCTGTGTACCATTTTTCACCAACTACTTGTTCTTTCCACTCTGGGGTAGGCACTAAACCTGTAACCTCACCAGGAAGTTCAATACCTGTCTTTTCACCTAAACCAAATAAGTGAGCATCCTCGGCCAACTGAGTCGGACCAATCGCCTCAGCAGCTTTATAAAAGAAGATGTCATTACTCCGAGCAATAGACCGAACCAGATTAATCTCTCCCTCAACTCGACCATATTGAGTGAAGTACCAGTTGGCATAACTATATTCACCCAGATCTAGTGTTCCCTCATCAATAACAGTTGTATCTTTAGTAAGAACACCTTTCTCCAGACCCGAAAGTGCAGTGATCAGTTTAAACACAGAACCAGGCGGATAGGCGCCTGCCGTCGTACGATTAAAAAAGAGCTGTAGAGGATTACTAAAGTATTCCTGCACTTGCTTACGGCGTGCTCGCTCCAAAGAAATATCGATAGCAGTTCGGCTCATTACAGAAGAATTAAATGTTGGGGCGCTCACTAACGAAAGTACTCGACCTGTATCTGCATCCAAGATTACTACTGCTCCCCTTTGATCACCCAGAGCTCGAAATGCCACTTCGGACAGATATGGATCTAAAGATGTTTCTATACTCTCTCCTGGAGATCCTGGTTGAGTGACAACAGTACGCTGTTTTTTCCCAAGCGCATTAATTTCGTACGTAACTGAACCACTTGTACCTCGAATTACTTCGTCAAAAACATTCTCAAGCCCCATCTTGCCAATCTGGGCATTTCTTGGAAGAGACGAGTTTTTTGCCAAATCTTCAGCTGTCACCGAACCCACATATCCCATGATGTGTGAGGTTGATTCTGGGAAAAGATAGTGTCGTTCAATTTCAAAATCAACAGTATCACTGTTTCTACTCATTTCTTCTAGAGCTTCTTGGTGAGAAATTGCTTTTCTTGGACTGTACAGGGAATCTCTATCCTCGAGGAGATAGTATTTCGGAACATTAACTACAAGTGGTTCACCAAACCTGTCAAAGAAAACGCCACGCTCGGCTGGTACGTACCGTGTATAAAATCTGTTTCCATCAGCCTTAGCTCGAAAAAATGCTCCACGCACAACTTGTAGATCAAGTAATCGTAAGAAAAGAAGTGCGAAAATAGTCCCCACCACTACAATTACAAAAGCTATCTGCCGAGTATACGTGTGATTATACGGTTTTCTCATACACTTTAGAAGAAAAAATCTTCTGCTTCCAGGTAAATGATTGTTGAATATCCTTAAACATCACTTTCCTAATAAAAAAGACTGAAACTAAAAATTGTAATACTCCGGCAAAGAGGGATATGAACGTGATCTCCAAGTGGGCCAAATACCCCAAAACCACTGCTTGAACACAAGAAAGTGCTAGGAGTTGCCAACTCAGTAATGACCCCATTGTGCCCGAAATGCTTTTAAGTACAAGGAAAAAACCAACCATCAAAATGGCTGTCAAAACAGGATCTGTAGTATAGAGAGCGGCAACCAACAATGAAAAAAGAAGCAGCGATATCCCCTGGACTGAAGTACGGGCGGTAAAAAAAAGATGATAAAATACTATCAACGAAATAAGAGGCACACCAATGACTCTCTCAAAAGAGAGAGACAGAAACAAAAGTATAATTAATAGTAGTGATTTTGGCCAAGCAGTCCTCATTGCCAAACCTCCACAAGTACCGCATCATAAAATGAAACGTATTGAGAAATAGTGGCCTCCTGAGTTGGAGAACTTGGCTCAGCCACAACCTGCGAAACTCGACCTACAAACATATTTTTTCTAATACCTTCTTGACCAATAGTAAAAACACGCTCCCCCTCTTTAACCTGAATTTCTCTGGGGATGTGGCGCATAATCACGTTCTTTCCGTCTCCAATAATTATTCCTTCAATACCGGTCTCCGTCCTCACTAACAGTGGTGATGCCGTTTGACTTGAGAGTAAACTGACTTTCGACTGAGTTGGGTACACCTCGGAAATTGTGCCTATTAATGTTCCAGATAACACCACCGCTTGTTGAGGTAACACTCCTTCTCGTTCCCCTACCCCAATTGCTGGATATGAGAGTGATAAGATCGGAGAAGCAATATACATCTCATCGAGAGTTCTATCTGAATTTTCAAGAATATTCTTCAATGCCTCATTTTCTTTTTCAACGTATTCTAACTCTGCGATACGAGCCTGCAAAATACTAGCCTCTGCAGATAGTTGTCTGATTTTATCTTGGGAATTTGCTCCAGAAAATACACCCTTAACCGGTAACAGAGCTACTGACACCACTCGTGAAGTCACTCGCAAAAAGGGAGCACTGGCTGTCAGTAAAGTATTCTGAATTGGTGTATACCAACCACTAATAGAAATGAGAACCATCGCCCCAACCACCATCACTGCCATCAGGACTCTGTGTCCCCACAGTTCTTCTTTTGGTCTGAGTATCTTATATTTCATGCTTACTTACTCGAAGATGTAGTCCCTCAATACTATCTAAATCTGGATGCTTATGTACGTACACTGGACTTGAAAAAGTATGTTCAAGCAGCTCTTTCAGACCGGTCATCTGACTCATTCCTCCCGTCATAAAAATGCCATCTTCAAGTGAAGAAGCCACTAAGTGAGCCGGAACACTTGCAAAAAAGAACTGAAGCGCGTCAATCAACTCTTCGACGACAAATCCAAATGATTCTAGAAAATCAGCTGATGAAACCGTGACTGTTTTTCCCGCCTGCGTCACCACATCCTTTCCCCTAATTGCTACTTTAGTAGCAGCTACTCTGCCTCCTCCAGGGACCAAGCCCACAAAGCTACAGGCTTCCCGTTTGACTTGCTCCGCCACATGCCAACTAACTTCCAGATTATGCACTAAGCGTATGTGCTCCTGAATAATTTCTGTCAGCTGAACACCACCGGTTCTAACGGTCATACTTTTAATTTTTTCGTTGAGAGTAAAAATACCGAACTCACTTTTCTGCCCACCAAAATCAAGGTAACAGAAACTTTCATGTTCTCCACCCGCACCTAGTTTCTCAAGTAATGTCTCAGCTTGGGGAATGAGCACTACTGAGCGAAATCCAGCCTTTTTAAACGTCTCTTCAAAAATAGTTTTTTGGACAGGAGACAGTTCGCTTGGCACCACTAGGACAACTGGAAAGCCCATTACTTTTGAAAACACAGTGGTATCAAATTTTGAAACTACTACTTCTAAAAATTTTTGCAGTAAAGACGGACTGCTAATTTCACCGTGCGCTATTGGAAACTCAACCTGAAACTTGTCTGATACTTTACCCAGCAGCGAAACAGCCTTCGCCCCCACAGCAACTGTCGAGCCCGACTCAGCATGAACTGCAATACAGGTTGGCTCTTCGGCTAACAACTTGCCCTCAAAAAACACTCGCGTCACTGTCGATCCGCAATCGAATAACAACGGTTGGTTTTTAGAAAATCCCGAAAAAGTTGATAGTAACTGTGCAACTCTACTCATGCCGCTAGAATACATCAAAAAAACCCGATAGTACAAGGGCAGTCACGCCAAGAAACATATGACCTGTCTAAAACTAAGTTAAAAAATTAAAAAAAGAGAATTACTTGAGCGTGTTAAGAACGTCAGCTGCAGAAGCCCAACTTCCAGATTGAACAAACGACTCAGCTTCAGTTACTTTTTGAAGCTTTGCAGCATCACCAGCAAATAAAGTCTTCATACTTTCGATGCGTTCTCTAAAAAGATCAGCCTTGAGTCGAATAGCCTTGTCGACCATTATTTCTTCTAAATCAGGAATTAGTTCTTCGAGATACTCAATCACTTTTTCTTGTGTCTCAATAGACAAACTGGCAGTGTTTTCTCCAATAAGCTCTTTAAGTTTTTGATGCTCTGAATCAAGGACTAAGAGTGAGACGTCATTCTCAAGAAAATCTTCCCAAATGACTTGTTGTAGTTGATCTAAAAATTGTGACTTTTCACTCTCATTTCCATCACTCACTCCCAGAAGAGTGAAAATGTTTTGATCTTCGAGTTTTTGCTTACCACTGGTCTCAGTTGGATCAACAGAACTCGCTGGTGCTGTAGCAGCACTAACTGGTGGAGTGTATTCGTCACTATAGGAGGAGTTTGTATTCATGGCGGCAGGCTATAAACTATATTACTTATGTACTACTAATAGTACAGAGTTTTATTTTGGAATACAAGGTGAAAACTAAGTGTTATTTTGAACAGAGTCTTGTATACTGCTAGCTATGAAACCCCAAACATTTCAAAACAGCATTCTTGTCCTCTTTTACTTTTTACTTCTGGCAACTCCTCTCTACTTTAGATTTATCACCACAGAACTTTTCGAATTCAATAAAATGATTCTGGTATATGCTGGCACAGTCCTTATTACTGGAACCTGGATTGCCCGGATGATTGTCGAAAAAAGGTGGGTTTTTAAACGCACTTTTCTTGACTTTCCTCTACTCTTATTTGTCACAATTCAGCTTTTAGCATCACTCCTTTCGATGCATCCTAGAACTTCGTTTTTGGGTTACTACTCCCGATTTCATGGCGGATTCATGTCAACACTCAGCTATACACTACTGTACTACGCCTTTGTCTCAAACATTACAAAAAAACAAATTTTACCACTCTTTGGGGCCTTATTTACTAGCTTGAGTCTGGTCTCAATTTGGGGCATTTTTGAGCACTTTGGACACTCGCTGAGCTGCTCAATCCTGACTGGGGAATTCAACACTGCCTGTTGGGTTCAAGATGTCCAAAACCGCGTCTATGCCTCGTTTGGGCAACCAAACTGGATGGCTGCATTTATTGTGCTCGTGCTTCCCTTGGTACTCATCCAAAGTTTTTCGCATAAAAAAGTATTGCTAGAAAAAATTCTCTATCGAACCACGCTTGTTCTAGCAATAGCAGCGCTTTCCTTCACCCGATCTCGATCTGGCTTTATAGCATTTGTTGCCGAACTGCTGATTATGTATGGATACACCATTGTCAGTATACTCAAAAAGTCTGAAGAAGATCTAAAAAAATGGTCCCCCATAGTAATTACTACTGTTTTTATTGGGATAACCACCTTAATAACCGGTACTATTTATACTCCCTCACTCAGTCAGCTCCTCCAACCAGCTGTCACAGCACCCGTGGAAACAACTGCACCGGCAACAGATAGATTAGAAGTTGGTGGTACAGATTCAGGTGAGATTAGAAAAATTGTCTGGCAAGGAGCGCTTGCTATCTGGAAACGATACCCTATTTTAGGTTCAGGTGTCGAAACATTTGCGTATAGTTATTACAAAGATCGACCTCAGGAGCATAACCTTGTTTCCGAATGGGATTTTCTCTACAACAAAGCCCACAACGAATTTTTGAATTATTTGTCTACATCGGGGATAGCGGGCTTGGGTAGTTACCTCTTCTTGTTGGGAACTGTTTTTTACTTCATTGCAAAAACAGTGCTGGGTACTACGAAAGTCTCTGAAAAACAAAAACTAGTGCTGCTCGCGCTGGGAACAGGAGTTGGAGCTCTGAGTATTTCTAACTTCTTCGGCTTTTCAACTGTTGCTGTTTCTCTCACTATGTTTGTCTTTTTTGGAGCCTGTGCAGTCATCCTCATGCCAAAAGAAAAAGGTACTAAAGCAACAACCAGTGAACTAATTGGAAGTCAATACACCTTCTTAACAATCACTGCTATAGCCACCCTCTTCCTGCTCACAAAAGTGTATACCTACTGGAGTGCGGATGTGCATTACTCAACAGCAAAAACCTTACTCAAATCGGGAAACTATCAAACAGGAGTTGCTGAAATGGAAGAAGCTCTACAAAAATCTCCCAATGAAGCGCTCTTTTACGATACATTCTCTGGCGAGCTCTCTCGATTGGCCGTGGCTTTGGCCGAACAAAATGAAGCTACTACGGCAGCTCGGGTTGCCCAGACTGCTATCACCATGAGTGACACCGCCCTCAACCTTAACCCAGTACATCTCAATTTCTATAAAACTCGTGCTCGAATGTTCATCACACTCGCTCAACTCGAACCCCAATTGTTGCTAGAGGCAAAAAACACACTCTTAGCTGGCATCGAGCGTGCACCGAACGATCCCAAACTTTTTTACAACTTGGCAGTAGTTGAAACAACTATGGGCAACACGGATGAAGGACGCACACTACTCGAGGAAACTATTACACTCAAGCCGAACTACCTCGCTGCCAGAATTCAGCTTGGAGAGGCCTACATCAACAGTGCCGAACTAGAAAAAGCCAGAGAGCAATTTAAGTATATTCTCAAAAATATAGACCCTCAAAACCAGACCGCTCTTGAAAAACTCGAACAACTCGCGGCAGCCGAACAGTAACTACAAGAGGCCAAGCTTGAAAATACCATCAAGATGGGAGACAATACCCTCCAAAGCTTACAGCCTCAAAAAATATATGAAAATAGTAACTATCCCCCACAGCGCCCTTCGACAAGAAGCTGAGCCCGTCACCCATGTAGATAAAAAACTACTTCGATTTATTAGCGATCTCGAAAAAACGCTAGCAAACAAAAAAAATCCTCAAGGAGTTGGATTAGCTGCACCACAGGTAGATAAAAACTGGTCTCTTTTCACTACCCTACTTGAGGACGAGCAAGGAAAGAATACGCAACGCATTTTTATTAATCCTACAATCGTAGATGCTTCAGACGAACTTATTTTAGGACCAACCGAGGACGAAACTAGTTTAGAAGGCTGTCTCTCTATGCCTGGAATCTATGGTCCTGTTCCTCGGCACTCATGGACCACATTTCGCTTTCAACAAGTAAAAGGGAATGAGTTGATTGATCAGGAAACTACTTTCAGAGATTTCGCTTCCCGAGTCATGCAACATGAACTTGATCATCTGCACGGTATTCTCTTTACCGATCATGCCATCAAACACGGACTTCCCATCTACAAAGAAACTAAAATAACTAAAAAACTCGAAGAAGTTGATCCTGCTCTCTTCGAGATGATATAAAGTAATGCCAAAAATCTCAATTGCCATTGCTGGCACAACTCAACGAACCCGCCTCTGTGCCGAAGCTCTCAGTCAAGCAGAAGATTTTGAAATAACCTGGATTGTAACGCCAGAACCAAAACCTCTTGGAAGAAAAAAGGTTATCACCCCTAACCCCCTGCATAGTTTTGCAACTGAACAATCTATCCCAACTCTACTTATCAAAAATAAGATCACCTCTGTAACAAGACAAGAGATAACACAACAACCACAGGTAGACATCCTCCTTGTTGTAGACTTTGGCTACCTTGTCCCGAGCTGGCTTCTGGCACTTCCCCAAATTGCTCCACTCAATATTCACCCGTCCGAACTGCCAAAATGGAGAGGTAGTTCTCCTGGTCAGTTTGCGCTCTTGTATGGAGAAAAAAAATCAGCTATTACGCTGATCGAGATGAATGCACAGCTAGACCAAGGTCCTATCGTAGCCGCACTCCCTTTTAACGTTGATACTGCATGGACCGCCGAACAGTATTACCAGCATAGTTTTGAGCTGCTTGCTCCAGAACTCCCTAATATACTCAAAACATATATTTCAAACAAAAAAAGCCAACCACAACCTGTCTCATCACCAACACCAACTGCTAGAAAACTTACTAAAGATGATGCCTTTGTACCTTGGAATGTGATCGCACTGGCTCGAAAAGGAGTAGAACCAAGTTTTATAACGCTCCCTCCGTTACTCGAAGCGGCTCGAACTGCACACACTTCTCTTCCAGCCCTCCTTGTTGCCGCCACTAAAGCTTTCTCACCTTGGCCTAATCTTTGGACCAAAGTTGAAACTAAGCAGGGAGAAAAACGGATGAAGATTATCTCCGCTGTGGTAACTCCAAAAACAACTACTGCAAATGAATCTCTAACACTTGAAACTGTGCAGCTTGAAGGTAAAACTCCAGCTCTGTTCAACCAAATAAAAAACACCCTGCTTAACTAAAAGAAAAAAAGGTCCCAAAAAACCTGAGAATTTCTCAGGTATTTTTAGATTTTATTTATAACTGCAAATGCACTACAGAAACTGTAAAAATTTATTCTTTTACAGGTTTCTTCCAGTGCGTAGTCATTCCGGACTTCTTGAGCATTCTCAGCACCTTGGTAGGTACTCGAAGACGCTGCTTTTGTCCATCAACTATCATTGTCACTGTGTGAAGGTTGTACTTAAATTTTCTCTTGCTTCTATTTTTAGCGTGAGAAACCTTATTACCGATATGAGCAGTTACTGGGAACTTGAATGTAAAGCTTGACATAAGACTGTGATTATATCATCAAGGCAGAATTTTTCCAAACGGGAAAATAAGAAAGAAACATCAAACGAAACCTCTCGAGAGGATTGTGTCTAGCAGTCAAAATCATTGACTGCTATAATGGCCAAACGTATGATGCTTGCAACCCTCTTCACTAACCCCCTACTCTTCTTTATCAGTGCTATTGGCCTGGTTGTTGCCCTCACAATTCACGAGTTTGCCCATGCATTCGTAGCAGATAAGCTTGGTGATCCTACCCCTACCTATCAGGGCAGAGTCACTCTTAATCCACTCGCTCATCTTGATCCCATGGGAACACTCGCAATTCTACTAATCGGCTTTGGCTGGGGAAAACCCGTCCAGTTCGATCCCTTTAACTTAAAAGATCCTAAACGTGACACTGCCTTAATTGCACTCGCAGGCCCTGCTAGCAACCTCATACTTGCCGTACTACTCGCGCTGGTGCTCAATTTTTTACCTGCTGGAGTCTTTTTTAGCACACTCCTTGCTCCCGCTTTGTACTTTATTTTATATATCAACGTCATGCTCGCAATTTTCAACTTAGTACCAGTCTATCCGCTCGATGGATCAAAAATCCTCGAGTCGATATTGCCTCCAGAAAATGCGTTAGCATATGAGTCGTTTATGCATCGATATGGTTCAGTTGTGCTTTTGATGTTGATAGTGCCTTGGAATGGAACCTCAGCAGTAGCTACGCTGATTAGTCCGATTATTTCGATGATCGTTTCAATTCTGGTTGGCTAAGAATTTTTTATCACTAACACTAAACCAATTGTTCTTCCTGATGGAGAGGGTACTGCATTTATTGAGATAAGCTCGGTGCTTTCTGGTAAGGTCTGAAGCTTTGTGTCTAGCGCTTCAGTCAATTCACCCAAAATATCTCGAGAACCCCAGGCTTTCGCCAGCTTTGACTCAATTAAAACTGTTTCTATTCGTTGTGTATTGCCAACATTTTCAACTGGTGGTGTATCATCCTGGTTTCTAACCACAATGAGCAGTCCCACAAATCCACCATCTACCCCACCCAAAGCAACGGTAGTCTGTAATTCAGAGTTTTTTTCTATAAGTAACTCACTTACTGTCTGTATAAGCTGTTGGATTTCAAGATTTGGGTTTTTTAATCCAAACTTTTCTGCTTCAAGTGAAGGTACTAGTAAAGCTTGCAATCCAGGTCTCAAAGAAGGAAGCTCAAACTTCTTTCCTTGATCAATTCCTTGTCTTCTCTCAAATATTGACATCTTAATCCTTTTTATTAAGTAAAAACTGAGTAATCTCCTCAAGTGATTTAATTGTAGCAATAGTCGAATGTTTTTCTTCTGAGGTTCGATTAATCCAAACTGGAGTGAGTGTTTCTGGTAGATTCTCAAGATACTCAATTTTGTCATCAATCACAATCGCCCCTGCTTCTAACTTTGAAAGCACTTCCGGCTCCAATTTTCTTCGAGCAATATGGACTTTTGTGGGATCAGCAAAGGTCATCACCCCAGTAAAAGTAATTTTATTTGTTTGAAAATCGGTATGTCCTTCAGAAAAAATACCAATCGAATCTCCTCGATCTTGTAGAAGTTGGAGTGTTGGAAATACGTCTGGATAGACCATCCCCTCATATAAAGCCTGGTCCTCGAAAAGTTTTTCAAGTTGCTCTTTCGAGGCACTGCCTCCGACATCATTGAATTTTTCGGCTATAAAAGCACAGTAATTGTGAAAATCGAAGTCTGTGCCCTTTTCCAGTCCAGTGAAGTATGCTTTTTCAGACTCCTGCAATGTTTCTAAACTCACGCCCAGTAACTCTTCGAGTTGTGGATCGATTTTTGTTTTCTTGAACAGATTGGTCGTAAATAAGGTAGAATCAATATCGAAGTAAATAGTCATATCTGCATTGTACCGCATGAAGTTCAAACACCCCACCGTAACTACTCTCACCCTTGGTGCACTCGATACCAATTGCTACCTAGCCTGGTGCCCAGACACACTCGAGGCAGTGATTATCGACCCCGCTGATGCAGGTGATACCATCTCGGAAGAAATCCTGCGTCTTGGACTTCAACCCACCGCCATACTCCTCACCCATGGTCACTTCGACCATGTCCTCGGCCTCTTAGAAGTGAAACTTAACTTTGATGATATCCCTATTTTCTTACACCAAGCTGACCTCTTTCTCATAAAGGGGGCAAAAGACAGCGCTGAACACTGGTTACATCGTCAGGCGGACCCCGTGCCCCAACCAACCAACTTCCTCAGGGCAGGTAGTACCTTTTCCTTTGGCAACTGTTCCCTGACGACCATCGAAACACCAGGTCACACTCCTGGTAGTGTCAGTTTTGTCTCCACGGTTGCACCAGATGATGTCCATATTTTTTGTGGTGACACCATCTTTAAAAACGGGGTCGGTCGAACTGATTTTTCATACTCAAACACCCTTGATCTGGAGCGTTCACTCAAAAAACTTCTCGAGTACCCTGGAAACACTCAACTGCTGTCTGGGCACGGAGAAACAACTACTGTTGCAGCTGAACAGAAGAACCTTGGATTCGACGAATAGTCGTTTGTACCCAAATAAAAACCAATTTTTTTCACTGTTATTGTGATGTTCCGAAGTTAGATAACGTAACTTTTTTATTAATAAAGCACTCTTTTTCAGTTTTTATGAAAAATATAATATATTGATTTATAAATGTTTTTTAATTATTTTGAGTATTTTATGGTTTCAAATTGATATAATAATCACTTTTATTGAAAAACCGAAACAAAAACGAAGACTCGCTTATTCTTTAGTATTGAGATACTGAACCTCTTCGCCCACACCAACAAAGACATGGTCGAAAAGCGCTTCTACTTGTTTTCTGACGTCGGGATCAGTTTTGACACCTTCCGAGTACCAACCAATCAACTTTGAATCCAGCTGTCTTTGTCCTCTGGAGGGTGACATATTCTTAAAAAACTCCCTGATCCCAAAAAAAGACATTCCCTTCTGGTGTATCAAGACCTTCCCAAGTTCTCCAGAAAGCTTTCTGGCCTCTGCAACTTGAGAGTGACCAAAGAACTGCCCAATCATCAAGGTGGTTAACGTAATCCACTGGTCTGGGCTAAAAGCTTTAGACTCTGGCCCATACAAGCTCTGGTACTCTTGGTATGCCTCTTGAGCCAACTCAAACTCACCGTGTTTGATCATCAAAACCAGTATTTCCCGGTTTTTCTCTGTATCAGCAATGATTGTGAACAAAGCCTCATGAACCGCTCTAAAATAAGCAAACGATTCGGCTTCGGGGTACAGCACCACGAGTACTTTTGCCAACTCGAGAACATCCATGAGCGCACTCAACTGGGCCCAGCTTTCACCATACACCGGATTCCAGTACTCTCCCCTGATTTTAGCTTGATCATAGGTTTTTGCTACTGGATAGCTTGTCTGCACTGTCTCGAGGGAAAGAAGCAAATATTGACGAGCTTCCTCCCAATTTTTAGCTTTTTTGACTGCACTCAGAGCTAAGACCGCAGTTATTCTGGAAAGTTCTCCATGCGCAGTAGCAACTTCTGTGTTGGTAAAGTTTTCTGTATCGAGAGCATGAAGAGCTTCAGCTGCCTGGTCGGCGGCCTGAGCTGAGTCATTTTTCTTGATATGGAAACCTTGCCACAAAGTTGTGAACTTGGTTACTTGGTCTTGTTCTAATGGTTTTGGCATACTAGTGATATAGATTGATACAACTGTAGTATACGCTAGTTTTGAACAAAATACTTGAGATTGGTGGCGATTGGGTTTGAGACGCAAAAAGGCCCCAGTGTAAAACTAGGGCCTTTCCTTTTTCAGATACTTACTTGGTTGCAGCCGCGACTTCGGCCAGGGCTTGCATCATCGCTGGTTCGGGGACATCCCCGTCGACCAGTTGCGGGATTCCGTTCTCATCGGTCAACAAGGTCTTGACGACCTTGACACCCATACGGGCGTGCTCGATGAAACGAACCTTCTCGCCGGCCTTCAATACCGCGACTAGGTCGCAATACTGCCGGCCATTACGCATCTGGTCATAGGCCACAGCCAGAGGCAAACTTGCGGAATCAACCGGCGGAGCAATTTCTAACTCTGCTCCTTCGGCAAAATACACGCGCAAACTAACCAAGTTTCGGCTGGCTTCCCACGCATCATTTTTTGGATTTTGCAGTTTTACTCGACCTGTCTGAGAATCAGACCAAATACCGGCTTCCAAAATTTGGTAACCAAGAGGTCCTTCTCCAACAATCTGATTACGTTTGAAAATTGGGACAAAAACCGGACGACGGCCTTTCAGCACGCTGATCTGATATGCTCCCGTTTTTTCAAAACGTTCTACGCGGATACCTTTTTTTGTTTCGCCATTTGTTTGAATAGTGAATGCCTGCATTTTTCTATCTCCTTAAAATATTAACAAAAAGGAAACCAACAAAATCGCTGGTCTCAAAACAATAGAGTGAAACACAAGCGCCACTCTCTCGAGTAACACCTCTGTTTCACCCTATGGTGATTCCAACAAATACGCGGTCCTTTCTGTCTAAAGGAGACAAAAGTAAGTATTCTGTTAAGGTTCAGTATTGCTCGAGGTAGTTGCAGACGAAGTGTCTGCTGTACGCTCTCACAACACTTTTCATTATATCCTATAACTAATGTTATGTCAAGTGTTGCTAACCAAACATCCGCAAATTTCTCAAGATACAGGCCTAAAAAATCGAATCCTCTACTCCGCAAACCTAGCACTTAATGATACAATTTGAACGTTAACAACTCAACGTAGGGCCATAGTTCAGCGGTAGAATAGAGGTCTCCAAAACCTTTGACGGGGGTTCGATTCCCTCTGGCCCTGCAGTTTTGAATTAGAGCTATTTATAGTTCTTTTTTTGTTAACTTATCCCCAATAAATTAGGTTCTAAATTATGTTAAGATAAAGAATAAAAACATGTAGTAAAGGATCACGCTATGAAAAAGTTTCTTCTAATTTATCACTCACCTAAAGAAGCAATGGAAAAATTTGCGTCAATGTCAGAAGAAGAAGTACAAGGAGTTATGGGTGTTTGGATGAAGTGGAAAGAAACTCATGTTGATGCTGTAGTTGATTTTGGAAATCCAGTTGGGCCTCAACATGTGACTTCTGTTGATGGTTCAAAGCTTCAAGAAGATGATGTAACAGGATATGGAATAGTTCAAGCTGAGAGCCTAGAAGCAGCCCAGTCTTTATTAAAAGATCATCCAGTGATAATGGATAACGATGGTAGTACGGTGAGTGTTTATCCTGTTCATGAGATGTAAATTTGGGCTATATTTTTTATATGTCTAATTTGACCCCATTATTAACCAAGAAAAAATTTGCAATATCTGGAAAAGTAGAACTATTTCCCCAAAAAAAGGGTTGGCATTATGTGAGAGTTCCTAAAAAATATACGAATGAGACTAAACATCTTTTAGATAGGGGTTTGGTAGCTATAACTGCAAAAGTAGGTAGCAGTAGTTGGAAAACATCATTTCTCCCTATGGGTGATGGTACACACTTCATTGCATTACCAGTAAAGGTTAGAAACAAAGAAAAAGTTGAGTTAAACGATAGTATTAAATTGAGTTTTGTTTTACGAGAAAGGTAAAATAGGTTCCAACATAGTTCACTAATCCCTGCAAAACAGCAATATTTGCCTATAAATGGTTTCTTTTTAATCACATGGTATACTACATTCATGATTCTCAATACTATTGAATTCCTACTAATGAATAACCCAATGCGTCGGTTGTTTCAAAGTACTTTGGAGATACCACGACTCAGAAAGTTAGTTAATCCAGGGAAGATAAATAAGACATTAGAAATTGGATGTGGTAGTGGATATGGTAGTCAACTTATCATGAAGCACTTTTCTCCCAGAAAAATCATTGCTACTGACCTTGATTCAAAAATGATTAGTATCGCTCAAGGAAAGTATTCTAATAAAAACATTGATTTTCAAGTAGCAAGTACGACAAAATTGCCGTTCAAAGACAATACCTTTGATGCAGTGTTTGACTTTGGAGTTCTTCATCACATTCCAGAATGGAAGAAAGCAGTTAAAGAGATAACGAGAACTTTAAAACCTAAGGGACTGATAATTATGGAGGATTTTTCAATTGAAACGTTTGAATCTCCGCTAGGTAAACTTCTTAGAATAATATTAGATCATCCTTATGATGTGATGTATAAACAAAAAGAGCTATCAAATTACATAAAGGCTGCGGGCAATATAGTAGTTGAAGAAAAAACACTTCGCTATTTTGGAGTATTAAAATATTTTGTGGTGGTTGCTAGGAAGAAGTGACGAGCTTAAAATAGGTTCGAACATCCCTCAAGTAACAAGCCCCTTGTATTTATTATATAAGTTTGCTGAATGCTGAATTAAAAATATAAACAGATATTTTAGAAGAGAATAGAGGTAAATATGTTAAATGAAAATCTAAGCGTTGCTTTAGCAATACACCCTATTAGAGAAGTTTATTATAAAGAACCTGCTCGAGAGGCTATGCAAGCAATTTTTGATGATCAAAGGTATAATTTAAATATATGTGTAACAGGTTTTAAGTCAAAAGATGCACATTGGGGTCTATATGTAAATGCTCCACATGTTGTCTCTAGCTATCTCAACAATCATCCCAATATTGCTTTAGAAAGACGAAAAAAATATGGTCATGACTATGATATTATCAACCCCGAAGACTTAACGGCATTATTGTCAAAAGATGGGGCAAGTTTATTGGAAGTAATGTTAATGGGTGGGGAAACAACTCCTGTAGAAGGTTGTCATCATGCTGCTTTTAATGATTTAATTCATTGGTTTTTTAATCTTTCACCTGATAGTTTAAAAACACTTAAAATTGTCATTAAATTCGATACATTATTTTTTAGCAGCAGGCTAAGTGATTCTTGGGAATTTAACGGGGTTGATTCCAAAGTAATGGATAAAATCACCCAAAGATATAATGATCAAAGATGTTCTGAATTTAAGAAAAGCATTGATGGCATTGTTGTTGTTTTTGATAAATAGCAAATGAAGTCATGTACTTACAGTTGATATGGGTTCCAACATTTTTCACTAGGCCCTGAAAAGTACACAAAATAGCCTTGATTAGTACTTGATAAATGCTTTAATTAGACTATAATGGCTTTATGCAAACACAAACTACTCAAATTAGAGTTACATTACCAGTCCAGTTGCAAGGTTACTTGCAGACTAAAGCTAATAAATACGGTCTTAGCTTATCAGCTTACATCAGAAATTTAGTGATAAATGATGTTCAAGACGTTGACTATCCTGTTTTTGAAATGTCCAGTCAATCAACTAACGATCTTAAAGAGGCTGTAGAGGCAGAAAAAACTGGAGATTTAATCCAAACTAATGACGTTGGCAAGTTGCTCCAGGATCTATAGCAATGGAAATTGCGTTTTCACCAAAATGTTTGAAGCAATTGCAAAGAGTTAAAAAAAACGATACACAGTTATTCACAAAAATTAAAAAGCAGTTAGTATTGTTCGAACAGAACAAAAATCATCCGTCATTACGACTCCACAAATTGAGCGGAGGTCAAAGAGAGAGTTGGAGTATTTCTGTAGATATGTCCCATCGATTACTTTATTACTATAATCAGGATGGAAACATGTCTAAAATTGTTTTTTTTAGTTTTGGAACTCATGATCAGGTGTACAAATAGGTTCGAACATCCTTCACTAATCCCCAAGAAATATCAAAAGTAGTATTAAAGTATTTACAAAACAATGATTTTATAATATAATACTAATACATATGACTAAAGTTCAATTAACTCTTACAACTCAAGAAGCTACCCTTTTAAAAAATTATGGTTCTCAATTTGGGTATAATTTACCCAAAACTATTCGTTTTTTTATAAGTAAAGCCTCAGAAGAAATTTTGAAAAATGAAGTTCCAACTTTTAAAATGAGTAAGAAAACAGAAGAAAGTGGCTTAAAGGCTTTGGAAGAGCATCGTTTGGGAAAAACCCACGAAATGATTAATGTTGATGAATTTTTTGACTCTTTATGATAAAAGTTGTTTATACAGAGTCATTTAAGAGAAAAGTAGTAAAGTTTAAGAATAAAAATCCTCTTTTGGATAAAATTTTTAGAAAACAGTTTAAAAAATTTAAAGAAAATCCCTATCATATGGGGTTGCGTTTGCATAGATTAAAAGGTGAAAGATCTAGTCAGTATGCTATTCGAATAAAAGGAGATTTGAGAGCATTGGCAATTAAAGAAGATGATGTTTACATCTTTTTTGATTTAGTAAACCATGATCAATACTGATATAGGTTCGAACATCCGTCACTAGTCCCCGCAAAATTAGTCACTCCGTAGTCTCCTTAATTTTTTCAGCATTATTTTTGACAAACTCCTTGAGGTATTTCCTCAATTTTATTCGTGCTTCAACTGAACTTTGATCTGAGTGAGGCTGCGCAACAAACTTCATCGGACCTTCAACTGACCTGTCTTCAATACCCTTGAAGATCGCCGGCAACTCTCTAAATTCATGTAAGTACGGTGAAATGGTAATAAATTCTCTATTAGGAAAAGACTTATCTAAGAGCTCTTTGGCTCTCCTGAGAGAGTGCCCATGCATCACAAATTCGTCAATAATCATTATAGTGCCATCGTCTGGAATCGAATAGATATCACCTACTCCACCAGATTGATTAATATCTTTTTGACTCGTCTCTTTTCCAATATTTATGAATCGTACCGCGGGAAATTCACGTCCCTGGTACATAACCTGCCACATTTCCTTGGCTAAATAGGCCAAAGGTCTTGCTGATCGATCAAGAAAAAATACTGTCGAAACGTTATTTTCCGCCATCTTTTTTAGTATGTTAGACATACTACGAATAATCGTCTCGCTTCCACCTCTGTTCTCTAAGGTGTTTTGGAACTGCCTATATTTTATCCTATCCAGGGGGTTCTCACTCATGATTTCCTGTCTGTGTAGTAAAAATACTCTAGTATGTTTAAAGGCAAAAAATATTCCATATCAAACTCTGCTTGGGGTTTTAATTCGTGATTATGTTGAGGGTAAAACAGATATTAATCTATAAATAGGTTCCACTTACTCTATCACCACCCGGGCCCCAGAAAAGCTGGCCGTTTCACCACTGCTAGACTTTATCTCGAGTATGTACGTATTTTTTCCGGGGTGTAGTGTAAATACTGGGGATGTTTTCCAAGTCGTCGTACTCGAGGCGTGTGACACTTCCGTAATAGCCAGTATAGCTCCAGTAGTCTTGTTGAGCAACCTGGCCCAAGCCTCTCCTCCCACAATCGAGAGGCCAACTTCAAATGCAGCTGTGACATTTGAGGGATAATCAGCACTATCCAATGTCACTTCTACCCCAGAATCCGTCCACTCGCGCTCCTTCGTACTGGCAGATCCAATATAGATAATTTGTTTTTGAAAGGCAGGAGCTGCACTTTTTTGCACACTAGTTTTTTTTTGCAAATCTTCTTCAAGTATCTGAATTCTCTCTAATAGAGCTGATGAACTTGCTGCTAATGCATCTACTTGCTCGAGTAACGCTTGAGTTTGTTGCAGAGATGGAGCAACTGTATTCTCAGTTTTGCCCTCACTAGTTTGAGAAATAGTTTTTGGGATGGCATCCGTCTTAAAAAAAAGCACAAAGAGCGTGCTGATCAAGCAAAATACAATAAACAACAGAAACACCACTACTCTTTCAAAGTTAGACATACTACTAGTATAGAGACTCCGTGAGTATATTTGCAAATGTGCTCTGTGTGAGAGGAAGATTTGTCGGGGCTCTTCGTTTATTATGAAATAACTCTTTCAATCTCAACCTGTAACATCTCGACAAGTTCTAGATCCATATATTCATATTCGTCTTCTATATCTGCTACCCAAAGCGTAGGCAGACTACTCTTGCCAAATGTTTTTTGTAGCATATCTCGATGCTTATTTTCCATACACAAAATACTATCTGCCCAAGTAATATCCTGCTTCGTAACTCTGTGTATCGCTCTTGGACTCGTTCCTGCCGAACGTACTACAAGACGCTGGTCATTTTTATACATTCTCTCAGCAGTCAGACTTCTTTTCTTGTTTCGCGAACAGATGACTAAAATATGTGGTTTTTTTGACATTTCAGAATATACTATCATTTATTGAGAGTGCTGAGTGCTGTAAGTATCCTTGGACCGTTCTTTCTTGTTTCTCCAAACGACTAGATTCTCTGTTACTACTAGCGGCGAGTCACCGAACTCGCCGCCTTTTTTTATTATCTACAGTAACCTGCTATACTTTTACTACATGAAAAAAACTCTCTTTTTACTCCTTTTAGGAGCCACAAGCATACTGATAGCTGGATGCACAAAAAATACTCCTGCAACCCCATCACTTCCTCCGGAAGTTCCTGAAGCTCTAAATGCAACTGAAAATCCAGACCAAATAGTCGATACTCAACTCACACAGTACCAGTTCGAAGCACTCCTTGAGGACGTAGCTAATAGTGGTGGTTCTGGCACGGTTATGGCAGGATTTATTGAAAATGAGTACCGCATGATTGCCCCACTCGAAAACTTGCCAGACCCAGAAGGTACAGATTTCTACGAAGGCTGGATTGTACGCCCTGCTCCTTTAAGTATAATTAGCACAGGGGTTGCTGAAAAAAGTGAAGATGGCACCTATACTAATACATTTATAGATAGCAAAGATCTCACAGATCACAGCAAATACGTCCTAACTCTGGAACCAGATGATGGTGATCCTGCGCCTGCTAAACACATCCTTGAGGGAATATTCCAAGCACTTTAGTCTGTTACTTTGACTTTTTTTAATTCTTTTAATGCTAAGTGACATTCTTCTATTCTAATCCTAATTCGGGCTTGGTACTCTGATAGAGTATCTACCAGTTCGCTCTCATCGGGTACTAACGTGCTAACCTCTTCAGCAGCTTTGAAAAGTATGTCTAAGTTTGCACTATTTGTTTCTAACTGTTGAGAAAACGATTCAACAAACTCTCTCGGAACTCCTTGCGCAAACAACCCGGCATCTAACGCAGTCTGGACTCCGCTAGTAATTGTTTCCCATTGATGAAGTTGCTGTTCAAGTGCGTAGGTTAGTTTTTTCTGTACTTCAGCATCACGAAGTGCATCCACTGAAAGTTTGTCCTCGTACTTTGCAAGTACCCCCTTCACATGATCATGGTGACCTTCATTTAAAAACGAGTTTGGTTCAAGCATTCTATCCTCTTCTCATATAAAACTATCTTGAGCCTACCAAAAAACAGGTTAAAAAGGAATCTTTTCTTCCTAATGTAAACAAAAACCACAATACGCTATACTAAAACTATATGCCCGAACTATTCGACCCCTTCCTCATTAAAACACTCAAAGAAGATAAGCTCTTTCTCGAAAAAACTGAAGTCCCAATCATCACCGTTTCGAGCAGCTACAAAGAGGATCTAAAAGAAATGCATGGCCTCCCCGCTCGGGACGATACCCCCGATATTGTGTTCTCTAGAGCTCACTACTCCATGGCTCTAGCAATCGCTACGGCGGCTTGGGGCAAAAAAGTTGATCACACCAAAGCTTGGGTCCTTGACCCAACGAATTATGTTTCCAAAAAAGATTGGAAATCAATTGTGCTCACCGAAGAAATTGGCAAGACTATTGCTCGGTACAGTATTCTCCAGACCATTAAAGCCTTTATTGACAGGTTTGGACGTAGTAAGCTACCGATTCTTGATAGTATTACTCCCCCACTTTTATACGTCACAGCCGGAATTAAACATCCTATTCTGTCACTTCATATTGCGGCAGGAAATATTTTGGCTTCTCAAGGTAAAACTATCGTCCAGGTCATTACTGATCCTCATGTTCGGGATGAGTACGTCACCAACTCATATAGAAAAAATATGTACTTCTGTGTGTTTGATGAAAATACCAAAACAGAGTTTCTCGAAAAAGCAGCGTTGCTTGGGATAGCGGCCGAACCAAGTAGAATTTTTGTCACTGGCGCCCCCATCGACCCTCGCACCCTCAAAGCCAAAGAAACAAAACATCCTCACCGCAGTGGAATTCTCAAACTTTGCCTCACTACTGGCGGACTTGGAACCAACAAGCCAGAACTACTGATTGCGCTCGAACAACTACTGCCAGAGCTTAGAAGAAAAACCCGAAAACTCAGTTTGCTCATCTACTGTGGCACGCACGAAGATATTTATAAAAGTGTACTCGAACTCGCAAAAAAACACCGTGTCAAAGTATTTGATGAAACAGATAAAAATGCCCCACTCCGGGTTCTCTACCATCCACAGATTGTAGACGCGAATGAAAAACTCCAAACCTACGGCTTCCCATGGGCCGATGGTTTTATCACCAAACCTTCCGGCGATATGGCCTACGATGCAGCTGCTGCCGGCAGCTTTTTGCTGACACTGGACGAATGGGGACCGTGGGAAGAACGAATTCGTGAAGTATTCGAACAAAAACAAATTGGTCGTCGAATTGTCTTGGACTCAATTGTGCCTCAGCTCGAAAGCTTACTTTCAACCCGTGGTAAACAACATTCATGGATTGAACAAGCTATGCTCAACGCTCACGCCCTCCCCACGTCACTCACACACGGCGCCCAACATATCATAAAAGTTGTAAAATCGGTAAAATAATACCACTAAGCGGTTTTTCTTGAGAAAACTAGTTGTGTTTTTTGGTTTTTGTAAAATGACGTCCTCCCCGGACAGCTACGCCAATGTCCGGGGTTTCCTATTTGCTTCGCAATGACCTAAAGGTCAAGTTCTCATGAAAATTTTATTCAAATAGACTCGGTGTCTGGAGGACTTCTTCTTTCCCCTGATATTCTATGTATTTTCTAATTGTTTCTTCGTCCAATCCTATGGTTGATGAGTAATATCCCACACCCCAAATGTTTCCATTTATATACATTCTATCGATAAATTTGAACTTCTTCTTGAGGTACACACTACTATGCCATTTTATTCGCTTTACTACGTCTGACACTGCATATGTTGGTGGTATTTCTATCTGTATATGTACATGATCCTGGTCTGTATTAACCGCTTCGATATATAAATCTGGATACTTCTTTTTAACTAATTCGTATAGAAGATGTTCAAATTCATCTCCAACATACTTCTTGAAAAATTTCCGACGATATTTCGTCCCCCATACCAAGTGATATTGGTGTTTATACACACTATGATTTAACTTCCGGGTTTTCATGATGACATCATAGCACCTTCGGTGCTATGAGGCGTTCATCCCCGGACACTATCGCTTCGCTCCAATGGATGAACTGTCCGGAGTTTCCTCGCTACGAAAAAAAGCACCGGCGCGAAGGCCGGTGCTGTGCTACATTGCTGCTTGAAGGTTCTACCGCATGCTGAGAAACGCTTCAAGAATGCTCGTGGCGACTGCTGTAATGACCAAGTGCTTGGTCAGTTCATAGGGCAGTTGCTCAGCCTCCATGAGCTGGCCAGCCGTTTCGCGGCCGCAATCGACCTCGTCCCAATCCCACTCCAACTCATCGGGGAGTTGGTAGATACTGGTTTCTTCCTGAATCCGGACCACCAATGTTGGTCCGACTTGTAGGAATCCACACAGATCCAGGTGACGATCATGTTCGGGGTCGGCAATTACCAACTCAACACGTTCTGAAACCTCAGCACCAGCTAACTGCAACATTTCATTTTCCATTTTCTTGCTCCTTTTGATTATTAGGTGGAAAAAGTTGAAAAAATTTTTGTGCAGTCAATCGTAACAATACTCTTGACCACAACAGTCAACACACCCAGACTTCGTAAAAAGCATGATGTATTCGCTGTTGTAGCCAAAAGTTATTATTTTAAAAAGCAATGTAACTAGCTCATAATATATCATATGAGGTGTAAAAGATCAATATATAAGCAAAAAAAGCACCGGCGCGAAGGCCGGTGCTGGTACTCATTTAAGACTCCTATTATATCATATGGGATGTTACTACTATTTTTCAGTACAAAAAACCGCACTTTTCAGTGCGGTTCTCAATTTTTATGTAGGTGAAACGATTACTTAAGTTTCTTAGACTGTACATGCTCCGTGTGCTTGCGACACTTTTTGCAGTACTTGTTCAGCGGGAAAGTAGAACCTCCTGCTTGTTTCTTAAGTTGTTCATTATTTTTATTAAATGCGGTCACGTACCCAAAAGCGTTACATTCTTTACACTTCAAGCCGACGTGTTGTCGTGGACCTTTTTTCTTGCTTGCCATACTAACTTTCTTTTCTTTTCAGACGGGTATTATATCAAACGAATGACCATGCGTAAATACGCCAGTCAAAATGCTTGAGCCACCTCAGGGATTCGAACCCTGGACCTACGGTTTACAAAACCGTCGCTCTAACCAACTGAGCTAAGGTGGCACCTTACTATTATAGTTGTGCCAGGTGTAGGATTCGAACCTACGAAGGCTGAGCCAACAGATTTACAGTCTGTCCTCGTTGACCGCTTGAGTAACCTGGCATCTTTCAAAGACATTAAAAAACAAAATCTCTGCACTATTCATCCAGAAACCTTCACAAATTATATCACCTCGACATAGTTTGATCTTGAGCAAATCGGCAACTTTTCAAGTTAACTACCCACTCTGAGCCGAAGACGGGAATCGAACCCGTGACCCCCATCTTACCAAGATGGTGCTCTACCACTGAGCCACTTCGGCAAATCTAGACGCACTACAACTCTCATTGTACCAAGTACAAGACATGTAGTGTACTACATAGCTTACTAAATCTCAATTCAATAAAATAGTAACCAAAAGTACCCTAGCGTTTCCCCTACACCCTGCATGTCTATTGCCTCAAAAAAAAGCGCCATAAAAAATGGCGCTTTGTACATTAAACATAAAAACTAAGGTATTAGGTCGAGTGAGTTATCAACTTGACTGGCATCCCACTTCCGAATATCTCGATGGAGCCGTCGTGATCCATAATTATATCAACGCTAAAACCTGGAGTAAGCCAGATTATTTGTTGAGGGATGCTTCCGTAGCTGTAATGCGACATCACATTGTGATGACAATACCTTACTGAAACTGACTCAGTTTGATGATTGTTGGTAATCGAAACGGTTTTCACTGATTTTGTTGCTAGAAAACCACCTTCTGTTTTAACAACTTCTGTGACATCTAAATGATTTGGTGTAACCACTGTTTTCTCCTTTAAGGAACGGTATGCCAGATAAGAATCCGGACATAATTACTATGTTTAAGCACCTATATTATAACATATAGGACTCAATTGTAAATTGAAGTAATTTACCCGCTTAAAATCTATGTATCGAAGAATTCATCACGAAGTTTTTGAAGATGCAAATCAAGTTGTCCTTGAGAATTAAATAGAGATCAAACACTTGTCTCTTTAAACTACAAAACAGCCCTGCGTGAGAGGCATCTAATTCCCACAGGAACTAAAGTGGGTAGGAAGTGAAGTACTCCACAGAGCATTTCAACATCCATAAACCCGTACGTGAATTATTCGGGAAAACTCGCACCTCTCACACAGGACTGTTTATTAATGTTCTTCAATTGCTTGAATAGGTTCAGTATACAACTATCCAAAGCATCTCAAAAGATGATCAAAAATCTCAAACTAGGCCAACTCTTTGACCCACTCTGACACCTTTGAACCATACTTCTCGTTATTAAGCACAAACTTAAGGTGGGCCTTGAAGTAATTTTCAGGATCACCGGTGGTCATCCACTCACCTTTTGTCTTACCAACTAAAATTCGTTTTGTTTTTGAAACCTGGGTAATTGCATCTACAGTCCAGAGTTCATTATCCTTACCAGTATTTGTTGGAACAAGATATTGCAACACTGCTGGAGTTAACAAATATCGTCCATACGAAGCTAAGAGAGATGGTTCTGTTCCTTTATCAGGTTTCTCAACAATAAAGTCGAGATCTGTATCAGATCCATCTTTAAAGGTGATAATTCCATATTTATCAACCACTTTAGGGCTGACTGCCTGAGACATAATAATGCCGGCTACGTCTGGATTGGCTTCGTACAAATCAACCATTGTCTTAGCATCACCTTGATCGCCAAACAGGACATCATCACTGTACATAACTAAAAAGGCTTCTTCTCCTTCGACAAATTTTTGAGCAGAAGCTACTGGAGAACCATTCCCATATGGCAAACTCTCGTCTTGAGTAATCACTACAATTTTTGGAAAATTAAGCACATGTTGCACCGGTTCGTATCGATCTTCTTTGCCTTGAGCAGCTAGCTGCTTACGAATTCTGTTGACACTGTTGTTGAAGTAATCTTCGTAGACTGGCTTTCCTTCTGGGGTAGCCACAATGATAATCTCTTCGATCCCCGCTTCAGCGCATTCCTCAACCATAAACTGCATAATTGGTTTGTTCCCAAGTGGTAACATACCTTTTGGCACTGATTTAGTAATGGGAAGATATCGGCTGGCAAAACCAGCATCAGTGATAATGGCTTTTCTAACTGGATGTTCGGTCATATGCTCTCCTTTTTATTGTTACGCAAAATAATAGTCTTTAACTATTTCATTTTACACTATACTTAAAAGTATCACACTTCTTCATACATTGTAACATTTTTCCCACCCAATACTCTCTCGACAAAAATTCAGACTAAACAAGATGCCAAAAATTCGATACTATGTATATGCAGTCTATTACATAGTATGCCTAGTTTGCCTTTTATGCACAAAACTACATCTTTATCGAACTCTCCTCTGACTCGACTTTCTAATGGACTCAGTGGCGCGTTGTTTGGATTTAGTATCTTCTTAGTTGTAGCTGGTATTATCGGATCATTTTTTGTACTTCAGGATCTTCAATCAAATAAGTCCGTCGATGTACGCTCCGATGCTAGTACTGCAACTGTTGCCGTTTCTAGAGATGAAGTTATAGAACCGTGCCAAAACCTAGATGTGTGTCTTGAGACAGAAGGTGCTTTGACTGAAGGCAGTTGTGCAAGCCGTAGAATCTGCGAACTTCCTCCTGGATGTCGATACCAACAGGTTGAGTGTTTTGCCGCTCCTTGTGATCCCATTATTGTTTGCACCCAGCCAATTGAAGATATTTTCTTCACTGATACTACTCAACTCGATACCCCAACCTTCTTTTTTGATGAAGCTCTCACTGACGAAGTCCCAGAATCTGAACTCATGACTGGTAAAACCTACTATTTCAGCGTCGATGTAGCTCTACAAAACCTGGTGAAAGGTCCCACTGAACAACTTCCAAGTTTTTTTGTATCACTCACATCAAATCGAAACAAAACGGGAGATCTTGTCTTCTACAACATGCTCACTGCTCACCAAGATGGCTACATGACTAAACTTTCCGGATCTTTCGTAGCTCAGGAAAGAAACCGTTTTCTCTTCAGTATTGATACTGTTGATACCCATGGAGAAACCATCATCCAAGAAACAAACTACGACAACAATAAACACCAACACACCTTTGATGCTAAAAAATGTGCTAACAATCCAGACCTCAATACGGATGGAAAAGTGGACCTGAGAGACTTTGCTATTTTAAGTCGAGAATTCTTAACTCGGAATAGTATGCTTACCGCAGATATAAACTGCGACTCGAGTGTAGACATTAAAGATTACTCAATCATGGCAGGAAAATTCACAGTAACTCAATAAGGAGTATCGGCACCTATGAAAAAGACAACAAAATCATTTCTTCAAAAACCATCAACAACTGGCGTCCTGCTGGCTGTTTTGACGGTAGCTTTTAGTGTTGTCGGCCTGCTCCTTGTGCAAGCCCCTCTGCAAAACCCTCAAGATATTCGAAGACAAGCATCAATCGATAACGGCGTTGTCGAAATTTCAAACACGGTTACCCCTGGAACCAAGATTACTGTTGGTCAAGAAACTGAGGTTGTCTTCAAAGTCACTACCCACTCAGTCCCCACGGATGGAATCCAAGTTCTCTTTAACGTTATCTCAGACAGTTTTGATACGCTCACTGCCGATGTCATTACTGGCACTGGTCTACAAGCAGCAGGTACACAAGTTGAACGTACGCAAGATGGCTTCCTAGTGCAAGCGCTCGCTCTTCCTGCCCAAATTGGACAACCATTTACCACCGCTGAACCAGCGGCCTTTCTAAGAGTCAGCTTCATTCCTACGCAAGCAGGGACCATTACTTTTAACTTTGATCGTGAAGAATCAATCTCTATTCTCCACGGAAGCAATCCTCTCGAGGACAAACTCAAGCACGTGCCTTCACTCACCCTAACTGTTAACGAAGAACCAAGCGATGATCCAGAAGTGAGCCCCTCTCCTTCTCCATCAGCATCACCAGATGTCTCTCCGTCACCTTCTCCATCACCTGCAGTTGGGGGCATCGAAGTTGTCAGTTGTAATGACAATTGTTCAAGTAATGATGAGTGCGGTATTAACCAACGCTGCTACGATTTAGGTGAAAAAAGTGTCTGTCGCTTAGCCATTAATCCAACAAACAACCAATGTAGTACCACAGTATCTGGCCCAGAGTACTCTTGTAACCAAGGCTGTGCCACCACTAATGAATGCCAAGATGGCCTCTTCTGCTGGAATAATAAATGCCGAGATCCACAAAATACAGAGGACACAGCTTGTACTGCGCTCACTACAGAAGAAGAAGAAAACTTAGCGTTAAGCTGTAACACTGCTTGTTCGACAAATGACGACTGTGACATCAATCTTCGCTGTTATCAAGGAGCTTGCCGCCTGGCAACAAACGTCAGTAGTACCAGCTGCACTCCTTCAACAGTTGCAATTATTTCTACTACCTACAGTGCTCCTAAGGGCGCAGACTCACAATCAGAGAACACTGGAAAACCTGCTGAAATTGCAGAAACAACCACCGATGCAACAGAAGAAGCCACAACAGAAACTACAGAGACCACGCCTGAGCAAGAGAACGTCATTCCTGGTATGGAAAAAGCAGATACTCTTGAAAATATTCCATTGGCTGAGAATGAAAGTGCTCTCGACCTCCTTCGTCAGATGATGAGCACACCAGATTCGGCCTTGCCACTGATTGTTATTGGAGCTGGCATCGGACTCTTTATACTAGCGCTGATTGTGCTACTTATAAAGAAAGCCCTCGGCAATAAAAAAAGCTCTGGAACACCAGTTACGCCTGCAACAAAGCCAGCAGCACCCCAAGATATTGAGAAACGACAAAACATCGAGACTCCATTAACCACTGCTCGCAGCATGACAACACCAACCGCAAGTATGCCAACCCAAGCAACATTGGAAAAACAGGTTGCTGCTACACAAGCTCCTGCTCAAGCAAGTGCGACTGAGTCAAAACCTGCCTCCAGCATGATGGAACGAGTAAAAAGTAAGGGTATTACTCCACCAAGTGGTCCCACAGTCCCAACAAATAAATCATAAAAAAGCCCCGTTAAGTTAGGGTATTTCAAAAATTGATCTTTTTTGTTACAATACTTGCCTATGTTCAAACCTGCAACGTACTTTAAGGAAGTAACCCGCGAAATCAAAAAGGTTTCTTGGCCTTCAAGAGAACAGACACAAGAAAAGACAATCTTGGTTCTCAGCGTCAGTATTTTAATTGGTTTGTACATTGGAGTATTAGATTTTATCTTCTCAAAATTACTCGCTGTATTGGTATAACTGCTGCCCGGAGTTGTAGCTAAAAAGAAAATATATGACAGATCAAACAATGACACCACCAGAAGTTCAAGAAGTTAAGGTGCAAACCCCAAACTTAATTGTTGTTTCGGAAGCCGAAAACCGCAAGGCTCGTTGGTATGTCGTTCACGCCTACTCTGGTCACGAGAACAAAGTAGCTGAAGCCCTCAAGCAACGTGTCGAAACTTTGAACTTAACTGGTAAAATTCTCGGAATTTTGATTCCAACCCAAGAAAAAATTCAGATCAAACGCGGAACTCGAAAAACTGTCAGCGAAAAAATCTTCCCTGGGTACATGTTAGTTAACATGGAACTCACAGATGATTCTTGGTTAGCTGTTCGCACCACTCAAGGAGTCACTGGTTTCGTTGGAGTTGGTAACAAACCAACTGCTCTTCCTAAGCATGAAGTCAAAGCCATCATGAAGTACATGACTCAAGCTGCTCCTTCATACAAGGCAGATTATGTCGAAGGCGAAGCGGTCCGCATTGTCGATGGTCCGTTCAACGACTTCCTCGGAACAGTCAATGCAATTAATGAAGAAAAAGGTCAAGTCGAAGTCCTGGTTAACATTTTCGGTCGTGAGACTCCAGTTACCCTCGATTTCCTCCAAGTAAAGAAAGTATAAGAATAATATAAAAGCAACGTATGGCAAAAAAAATAATTAACAAACTCAAACTTAATCTTCCAGCTGGTACCGCAACTCCAGCTCCTCCAGTGGGACCTATTCTTGGTCAAGCTGGAATCAACATGATGGACTTCTTGAAGCAGTATAATGCTGCTACTCAAGACAAAAAAGGTCAAACTATTCCTGCTGAAATCACTGTCTATGCAGACCGTTCATTCACATACGAACTCAAACTACCTCCAGTATCAGCTATGATCAAGCAAGTGCTCAAACTCAAATCTGGAAGTCAAACTCCAGGTCGCAACTCAGTGGGAACCCTAACAATGGATCAAGTTCGAGCTATCGCTACTGAAAAACTACCTGACCTCAACACCAATGATGTTGAAGCAGCTATGAACTCAGTCAAGGGTGCAGCCCGAAGTATGGGTGTTGCCATTGCTGAGTAATTGTAAGAAGAAAAAGAGTACCTTGCACCTCTTTTGTTCAGCCTGGCGATAGCAGATGAATAAAAGAGGTGCAATGCACGAAAAGTATTAATTACTTATACCCCGCTTTGACGGAATTAAGGAGATACCATGGGATCGAAAAAAAACGTTGACATGTCCGCGACCACTGATGAGGTCAAAATTGTCGAAAACACACAAGCACCTGCTGTAGAAAGCGATGCTGAAACAGCTGCTCCAAAAGCAGAAAAAAAAGCTGCTCGAATTCGCAGCAAGAAGTATGTAGCAACTCGTTCACAGGTCGATAAAACCAAGATCTACGACGCTTTCTCTGCGATTGAACTTACCAAGAAACTTTCATACTCAAAATTCGACGGTAGTATTACTGTTGATGGAGTTGTCAGAGAAACTGGAGTCCAAAACAAGCTTACGCTTCCCCACTCTACTGGAAAATCACTCAAAGTAGTTATCGTTGATGACGCTGTCCTAGCTGAAATTGAAGCCGGCAACATCGATTTTGATGCATTGATCACGACTCCACAGTTTATGCCTAAAATAGCCAAACACGCTCGTGTTTTGGGCCCAAGAGGCTTAATGCCAAACCCAAAGAACGGTACTGTGACTGCAAATCCAGAACAGAAGAAGGCTGATCTTGAAAAAGGTGAGCTGATCATTAAGACAGAAAAGAAACGACCAGTTATTCATGTAACCATTGGAAAAGTTTCAATGGATACAAAAGAACTCGTTGAAAACTACAACGCTTTGATGACTGCTCTTAAAGGAAAAGTCCTTAAATCTACTCTTTCTGCGACCATGAGTCCTGGGATTAAAGTTGATTTTGAGGTGTAAAGAAAAAAAAGTTATTTAAAATGCCAGATTCTATGAATCTGGCATTTTTATAGAAAAAACTATGAAAATAGGAACAGACTGTATTGGGGTTGGGGTTGGAGCAGTTATCTTAGACCCTGATAACAAAATTCTACTTAGCTTACGTGGACCAGCTGCAAAAAATGAGCGTGGTACTTGGGAAATTCCTGGCGGTACCGTTGAGTTTGGTGAAACACTTCAAGAAGCTCTTATCAGAGAAGTACAAGAAGAAATTGGAGTAATAATACAGGTAGAGAGCCAGCTGAGCACCATTGATCATATCCTTACCAACGAAAAACAACATTGGGTAGCACTCACTTTTATCTGCTCTATACGTTCCGGCACCCCAACGATCCTTGAACCAACAAAAATTTCACAACTACAATGGTTCAATCTCGAAGAAGCTCAACACCTCCCCCTCTCTGTTGCAACCAAGGTAGATATTGAAAAACTACAAAATAAATAAAAAAAGGGCTGGATGTTATTAAACACCCAGCCCATTCTATAACTTCAAAAAAATGTGTTCAGCTTGCAATATCTTCCAATAAACTTCGCATTTCAACCAGCACATTACGTGCACTGGTTAGGCCGTCTTCATCTTCCATGACAGCACCCTTATCGTAACCGATTAGGTGCCCACCAAGGTGAGAACGACGTTTACCATGTGCACCTACCCAGCGCATTGCCAGGATTTGTGCAAAGAAATGCATTTGATGCAAAATGGACTCTTGCCCACCGCCGGCATAGCCGCCGATAGCAGCTCCTCCACATACTTTGTTCTTAAGCAAACGTCCTTTACGGAAGACTTCACACCGGTCCATGAAGATTTTCATGAAACCAGTGACCCCAGCTTGGTAGCTGGGACTCACCAAGTACACAGCATCTGCATCAAGCATTCGCTGTTCGACCTCAAGCGTGAAGTAGTCCTTTTTAAAAACGCAGACATTGTGCTTCACTGCGTGACAGTGATCGCACCCAGTACAAAAAGCAATCGGAGCTGGTTTTTTTGAACGAAGATTCACAGACTGAGGACTAAACCCCATCGCTTGTGCTTCTCCCATCAAATAGGTAACCAGTTGATCCGAGTTCCCTTTTGAACGAGGACTGCCGTTTACAAACAAAATACTCCATGGTCGCAAACCAACAACAAAAATCTCAATACCGTGATCTACAATTGCAACATCTAAGAAGCCTGCAACACGCATTGCTTCCGCAATCCGTCCGGCATCTTCAAAAGGTTTTTGGCGATTTACACCACCTTCAACTTTCTGTCCAATCACTATGGTGCCATCTGCTTCCATATAGCCACCTGGAACTGAAAATACAGCTTTGCCGCCGCCTTTCAAATTCCGATAAGCCTGACTCACAATGTGAGCCAACTGCTCATTAAAAAAAATATGGGCAGTACGGAAACTGAGATAGACGTCGGCATTTTTAGCCGCTAACTCACCAATCGTGATATCCATCAATTTAAAATCAATGTATGGAAATGCCTGACGGCCACGTTCGAGTGCCGCTGCAGCAATGTCAAAACCGACAATACTACGAGCTGGTAAGACTGCCACTTCTTGACCATCATTGATACCAACAACAGTAATGTTGCCAGTAACTTTCAACTGCTGTTGTGCACAGAATTGAGCAAAGAAATGAGGCCAATGGCCAAGTGATTTCTCACGCTCAATCATATACATTTCACCATATGTATGGTGACCATACTTGATTCCACGCGCCTGTTGTAAGTCGCTGTTAGAGTCACCAGTTTCCATTTTTTCTGCCAACTTAGTTGCTGAGATTTCATGCCAAACTACTTGATTTGTCACAAGGTTCTCCTTTGCCAGCTATGCTGACAGATAGTTTTGAATACCACGAGCTGCTGCAGTTCCCGTCAGGGATGCTTGCAAAGCGCCACGAGTAAATCCTAAGCCATCGCCAGCCATAAACATGCCGGCGCGCGAAGTCTGAAAATCATTGTTCACGACTACCTCTGGCCAAAAGTTTCCCAATTCGGGAGCAATGAGGACAGCGCGATCCGTGAGGACTTTACCACCCATGAGTCGGTTAAACCGACGCATTGCTTCAAGAATTTTTTCACCAGAATCATTGGGAATCACGTTCATGACTCCACCAATCCGATATACAGAGAGAGTGTGTCCATCTGGCAGAGCCCGAAACACTGGTTTACCCAAATCGGTGTACCGCTGCGCAATTGGGACACCTCCCATTTTCTGGTAGTTACCCTCAAACTTGCGCTGAAAATCCCAAACTTGTTCGGAATTTTCAAAACTCAGCCGATGCAAGAAACTCATGTTAGTTCGACCACTACTCTCGGCAAGGCCAATATAGCCTTCTAAAAACAGCATGCGTTGCCAACTGATCTCGTCAACTGGGTCTTGAGAAAAGACCGCCATCCGACCACCAGGACAGAAACAAAACGTTCTGACTTCATGGCCATGAACATCAAATTTAATTTTGACATCTGGATGAATTTCAGCCAAGTGATCAATAATTCCTTCATCGATTTCAAGGCGAATGCCGATATCGATTGATGAGCGAGCATATTGAATACCAGCTTCAGTTAATATCTGAGAGACAACTGAGTTGCCTTTTCGACCAGTAGAAAACAAGACAGATTTTGACATATACTCTGTGCCATCTGCACAGTAGAGATGCCAGATTTTGCCTTGTTTTTCAACTTTAGTAACTGATTTCCTGTGGGCTACTTCGATACCATTCTTAATGTGTTCTTCCATCTTCTGGGTGGTTTGATTCAACACTTCTCGGGACATTTTATATCCTTGCCAGTGCTTATATACCCCACCTTGTAGAGAAACATCATGTCCAAAACGATAAATCTTCTCTTTGGGGATATCCCCTTCTAATTTCATTCTTCCATCAGCAAAATTTTTCCAAACACCCAGTACTTCATTGTACCGAGCAATCAAAATTTTCTCTGAAGGAAAATAGTTCAACAGATGTGATCCTGCAGGATACATACTTAGAGTACCCCCACTTCGTTGAGTGAACGCACCACCAAACCCGCTTATCACATTACAACTGCCGCCACAACCAGACCCAGGGCATCGTTCATGCCCCAAATCCATAATTGGACATTCCAACCGTTTTGCATACGGTCGGCCATGCTCCAACATAAGGACCTTGAGTCCTTTTCCAATTAACTCCATTGCTGCGAACATTCCGCCGGGGCCTGCTCCTACAATAATTACATCGTACATTTGACTCATGGTTATCTCCTTATGAAGGTAAAAAAACTATTTACGTACAATTTTTTTGAATGTTAAAGAAAAATCAGATATTGTACATACCTGATGCGTAAATTATACAGTTTGTCGATCCTTTTGTCAAAACTATAGGATTTTAAAATTATCTGGTATAATCCTCAACTATGAAAGAAATAAAACCTATTACTCTACAATCTGCAGATATCCTCACTGATCAAAGACTCTTAGCACTTGGACCTGACTTTATCACTCAGCTACTCAACCAAGTTGAAATGCTAACTCTTGAGAAAATAACCACTGAACTCAAAGAAAAAATATCATTTATACAAAAAAGAAGTAATCAAGTTATTCTCATTACCGGCCCATCTGGAGCTGGAAAAGGCACCTTGATCTCCTTTTTAGAACACACAGTTGGCTTCCAAGAAGCACCATACGTCACCACTCGACAACCCATAAGACCTGGTGAAATCGAGAAAGGCTCATATGGAATATCTCATGATGAACTCTACATTCTGGAAGGAACAGGAAAATTGTTTTTAATTGTGACTGCCTATGGTAATGCCTATGCATATGATATCGATATTATTTATTCACTATTAGCAGCGAATAAAAAACTCATTATGGAGTCCCCTCCCAACCGCATAGAAGGTGAAGTTGAATACCTTCTTCCCCAAGCCATTAAGGTTGGAGTTGTACCCACCGATGAAAATTTTACTCAGAAAACATTACAAAAACGAGCCACAGACTCTCCAGAAAAACAAGTCATCCGCGTTGCTGAAGGAAAAGCTGATCAAGCTCATTGTGCTTTGCTTGAAAAAAATGGAATCATTCAAATAATTACACCAAAGTTCGGAAACATTGATCACACTTACCAACAAGTAATTGAAATATTGGCTAACACACCAATTGAACACCCCTTACACGTAACATAAAATTTGATCCAGTAACTACTGATTCACAATTTGCTGTATAAAGTGAGCAGCCGTTTCTGCATCTATTTGCGCTCCAACCCTTTGAACAACGAGTGATGCTAGTATGCTTGCTGAGACCATTGCCGCATCCATTTCTAAACCTCTACCTAAAGCCCAAATCACTGCAGAAGCAAAGGAGTCACCCGCTCCCGTTTCATCAATAGCTGGCACCAACTGAGCTGGATAGTTTTTTATGCCCTCTTTAGTTACTAACCGAGCTCCATTTTTTCCAGCCGTAATAATAACCATCTGTTCTGAAGAATATAAAAGATCCTCTTCTGTCCTAACATATTTTTTAACCTGCAAATGATCGAACTCCGATTGATTCATAAATGTGATAGAGCTTTGCCTATGTGTCTGCATAAACATGCCTGGATCTTCATATATTCTTGTGCCAGGATTAAAAACGACAGTTTGATGAGATTGCACCTGTTGAGAAACACGGTACGCGAATCCTGGTTCACAAGCTGCTAAATAAACTGTTTGGTATGCTTGAACAAGTGAAACAGGAACTTCAGAAGTTGCATAAGCACTTTCTAAACCATTATCAATCCAATCATATCCTTCTTCTTTCCCATCTGCACCCATATAGATGTGACATTCTGGAAGTTTTTCTAAAACCTGTGATAATGCAAAAAATGAAACACCCAAAGCCTCAATTTCCTCCTGCAACACAACCGACTCTGGGCTGCGCGCAGCAACTGTTAACAACGAAGCATCTACTCCTAACCGTTGTGTATTGACCGCTACATTAGTAGCCTCTCCACCAGGTCTTTTCTTACCGTTAATTCTATCGATAACCAGTGAACCAATAGAAAGTATTTTTTTATTTTCTTGCATGAAACTCCAAATAATTACGAAACAAATTGTACCATAGGTCTTTTTCCAAGCCATTGCTTGAATAAAAATGATTCCTAATATATAATATAGGACATTACAGTTGTGTTTCACAACCCAATTGTAATGTTTTTCTTTAACAAGTAACTATAAAAAAACAAAAGGAGGCCCTCGTGGCTCGTTTCAAAAAATATGAGCCCCATATGTGGGCTCTGATTCTCTTTTGTACTGGGATGCTTTTTCAAGGATTACTATCGTATACCCTGGTCGAAGTCCATCCGCTGACTGAACAGCAAGCAGAACTGCTTTTGAATGAGAATTTAGAAAAGATTGAAGAGAATCCTTCCCTTCTAGTAAAACATATTGCCTTTCAATCTGACTGGCACTGCAAACTAGATGGAAAAAATACTATTCAAAAAATCTGCCAAGTCAAGTTCGACGTCATCTTCACCGATGACACTTACTCAACTGGTGTATGCACTACTGGAAGCTATGCGATTCCAAGGTGCTTTATTGACGATTTTAATCAACGCCAGAAACCTGGCGTTCTAGCTTTTTTGGAGGAATCATGAAACAAAAAAAATATGAGTTAAAACTGAAAGTTTTAAAGACTCTTGAAAAAGGCCAAGTCAAAATTCAAAAAATTTGGCAGTGGTTTGTTCAAGATCTAGCCGTTGGACTCTTTATTCTTTCGATTATTTTGGCCGCCCTACTAGGAACACTCTTTGTCACAAACGCAGTCAGTAACTACTTTGGCCAAATGCCAAATGAAGCCAGGATTGCTACCTATCTAGGTAACGAGACAAGGTATACCAATTATGGTATCGAGCCTGAGAACGTTGTGCTTCTAGAACAAGCATGCCACCAAATCACCGGCGGCAACAGCTGTTCCCAGGACTTCGAAGTGCATGTAGAAGGTCGAAATAAAATTATTGGTACATGCATTTGGGGTACGCGCCGCGAAAAAATGGTGTGTACCACCGATGATTAGTTACTTGTTAAAAAGCCCCGGCAATCATGCTGGGGCTTTTCTCTGTCATTTTTATTTATTTCACTTGACTTTTTGTCATTTTTGTATATAATATAGGATGTTGTTTCAACTTGTATTATTTTAATTTAAGTTGGAATAGCCACTCTTTAATAAACGTATTTATTTACCCAGTTTTTTTAAAATTGGATAAAGGGATGAAGAAATATGTATAATCGACGAGACCTCTTGATTGGATTGATTGTAGTATTGCTACTGGCTCTTATTGGAATCAGAATATGGTCTGTTGTTATTCTATCTCAAGTCAGTCAGCTCGAACCTGACAAGGCTCAAGTTGCTACATTCTTCGAGCAGGAAACAGGAGTTTCAGTTTCTGAAAACGCGGTAACTTTGTACAAAACCGTTCTACCGAGCGGTGACGGTGAAGTTATCCTGAGACAATTTGTTGTCTCGACCAGTGACCAGGATGTCACTGGCGTCTGCACCTGGCAGATCGGTGACGAAGTCGCCGTCTGCCAACTTTATCAATAATACGTATGTCAAACGCCAAGGATCTACCTTGGCGTTTTTTTGTCTTAATTATGTAGTACACAGTAAAAAGCCCCGACGCAGCGCGTCGAGGCTTTTTTATTCAATTCTATACAAAAGTTACTTCTTTTCAGCAATTTCAGAAACTACCAAGGAAACAAAGTCGGCAATTTTCATCACTTGCTGCTCTTTTTTGTCTCGGTGACGCACGGCCACCGTGCCATCGGCAACTTCTTTTTCACCGACAACCAGCATGTACGGAATCTGTTCCATCTGGGCATGGCGAATTTTGGCTTGGAGTCGCTCCGACCTGTCATCAAGGTGAACGCGCACATTGTGTCGAGCCAGTGCAATTTTGACTTCTTCGGCATACTCCAAATAATTATCAGAAATTGGCAAGATGCTTACCTGAGTTGGCGAAAGCCAAACCGGGAACTTACCGGCATAGTGTTCGATCAAAAACGCAATACTGCGCTCGATCGCACCAATCGAAGATCTGTGAACCACTACTGGCTGCTCCTCCTCTCCAGCTTCATTTGTAAACTTAAGGTCAAATCGCTTTGGCATAACAAAGTCGTACTGAACCGTAAAAGCTGTGTCTTCTTTTCCATTAACATTACGCATCTGCACATCAATTTTTGGCCCGTAGAAAGCAGCTTCTCCTTCGGCTTCAACATACACAGCATCTCGCTCAATCAGAACCTGACGAAGCACTTTTTCGGCAAAATCCCACGAAGCGTCATCCTTAAAGTACTTCTTTTCATCTGAGCGATCACCGAGTGACAAGCGATATGAATAGTTTTTACCTTTTTCGAGACCAAAGACACTTGAAATATACTCTATCAGGTCCAGAACACCATTAATTTCGGCCTTAGCTTGGTCTTTGCTACAGATGATGTGAGAATCGGCTAAACAGAAGCTTCTGACACGAATCAATCCAGATAGTTCGCCAGAACGCTCGTAGCGGTACAACTTAGCTAGTTCGGCAATACGCATTGGCAATTCTCGATACGAATGTGGAGCCGAAGAATATAACTCAAAATGATGTGGACAGGTCATTGGCCGAAGCATGTACTCTTCATCCTCAATTTTGATTGGCGCATACATCGAATCCTTGTAGTACGGATAGTGACCAGATTTTCGATACAGATCAAGATTAGCAATATCAGGAGTCATCACATGCTTATAACCACGACGAATTTCTTCGTCAGTAATAAAGCGTTCCAGTTCTCGGCGGATTGTTGTCCCCTTTTCTGTCCAAAGCGGCAGACCTTTGCCAATAGTATCCGAAAAGACAAATAATCCTAGTTCTTTACCCAGTTTTCGATGATCACGAGCTTTTGCATCCTCTCGCATTTGCAGGTTTTCTTTGAGTTCATCTTTGCTGAAGAAAGCAGTTCCATAAATACGAGTCAACATTTTGTTCTCTTCGCTCCCACGCCAATAGGCACCAGCTAGTGAGAGTAACTTAAAAAATTTGAGTTCTTTCTTAGGACTCTCAACGTGCCCACCTCGACAAAGATCTGTGAAATTGCCAGCCATGTAGAGTGTGAGTGTTCTATTCTCTCCAGCAAATTCTCGAATAAGTTCAGACTTATATTCGTTCTTTTTATAGAGTTCTAGGGCTTCATCGGCAGTTACAACTTGGTGAGAAAACTCTCGCCAATGTTTGACGAGCTCTTTCATTTTTTTCTCAATTTTAGGTAAGTCATTCTCTGAGATTGGCTCACTAAAATCGAAATCGTAATAAAAACCATCATCAGTTGCTGGACCAATAGTTGGTTTGGCATCAGGATACAGTTCGAGTACTGCGGCTGCAAGTAAATGAGCGGCAGAGTGACGGAGTTGAGCCAAAGCTTCGAGTTCTGCTAGGTGGTTGTGATTGTGGTTATGTGCGTCTGACATGTGTGATTCCTTCTTGGATAGTATAGTTCATTCTGAACAATTAATAAAATAGACTTGTGTCTAATAAAAACTCCCCCATGTGGGAGAGCTGCTTTTTGACACGAAACCTCTCTTCCCTACATGGGGCTGATAGTTGAGGTGGTCGTGGTTCTATTTCGTCTATACATTCTAGGTTCTAGTATATCACACTACTGCATAGAGCGCATTTCTTCAAAAGAATTAGTTGAGGTTTCAGTATTTTCTGTATCCAGTGAAATAGCTACATACTCTCCACTTTGAAGCAAAGATCGAATGATCCCAACTGCAATAAAGTCATCTATGAGTGAGTCGTTTTCTTCACCAACAATGCCAGTAAACAATACATACAACTCACCTGTGGGGTCGCCCCCCAGTAATGAATAGTTCGTGCCTTGTTCTAAGTGTTCCAAGTTAATCATCTTCTCTGTCACAAAGCTCAGAGTGAAGGCGTACTGCGCCAAGCCTCTTGCTTGGCGCGACGCGCCCGACCGATACAATCCCTTTCATATTCTACTCTTGCTACTGCGCATCTCATTTTATCTACTGTGCCCTCTTGGCACAGCTAAAGAGTTTGCCCTTCAGCTACTCTTCTTCCTCTTCGTAGCTTTGTTGATACTCGCGCGATGGAAGTTGAGCGAAGGCAATCCGGCTATTAGTGGCATCGAACCATAGAAGAGACTTGTGAATCTTCAAGGTTGAAGCTAATGCTTTCAATCCTTCGGGTGAATATGGCATGTGTTCGCCATCTTTCATACTTCCTTTCCTCGCGCGCAGCTACTTTTTACTATTAAAAAACCTCCTGTTTTAGGAGGTTGCGCGCTTTGTTGTGTTTCTTTGTTGTTTTATTTTCCAACTTCCACAGCGCAACCCCTTGTAATTGAGAGTTGAATAGTGTGGCGCTTGGTAAAGCAAACAAAGTTATACATACTTTTGGAACTATAGCGCATGTTTTTAAAAAAAACAATGCATATTTACTACATACTTTTATGTTTTACTTTTGTTCTTATCAAGAGATGATTGTTTTTTCTCTCGAATACCTGTTAATACTTGTGAAAGTACTGACCGAGTTAAAGAACCAGTATTTCTAATGAGCGTCGGCTCTAAACCAAGTTTGCGAATATACGGCATAGCAATTCGCATTTTGTCAAATAAACTTAACTTTTCGATGAGTGGAAATAAAGCTGCCAATCCTTTGGCAAATAAAATCAGGTCCGCACCCTTACCTGAAAGCACAAGTAGTTCAACTGCATTCTCAAATAACGTTCCAGGCAATTCTCGTAATCGTTGTTTCACTGCCTCTGCAGATTTGAACTCACTATTTGTGAGTATGTTAAAAAGAGCCTCGGATACCATCGACTCATCCTGAAGTTCGAACCCGAGTCCAAACAAAAAGAACACTTTCTTTCTCTCTTGAGATCCAGCAAACCCCACTGCCCCATGATCAATTACTGTTACAGGTGGTGATTCGTCTGCAGAAGAACTCTTTATGAGCTTTTTTAAAGACGCTTTTAAACGAACAAATACATTCCCCGCGTGTTCATCAGCATTAAACATGCCAAACTCAAACACTTGCTGAAAGTAATCCCTGACTATCAAGAAACATACTTGTTTCCAATTAACTTGCTTATATTGTTCGGGCACATCACCTTCCAATAATGACTGAAGTGAATAGCCTGGCGCCATACTCATCTCGATATGCTTATCAGAACGAAAAATAATCTCTGGCACTTGCACCCAATCAGCTGTATGACGACTGCGCAACTTACGAAGTACTTTGGTATTTGCCGACTCAACAAATGGATCCAGTTCAACCCTTACAAGCTGCTGCAACTCTTGGAGTATTCCCTCTACGTTCAGTTGCAGACCCAGTTCTTGAGCTAGGTAGGTCAGTGCTCCTCGGAATGCTGCAAACTCTTCATCCAAGTGTGCCTCCGCATGTTCGTGGATTGTTTTAGATACAGCGCTGTACTCTCCTGGTGCATCTTCTACTTTTTGCAATGGATGCACTGTAGCTGTTGATGCTGCAGCTCGAGAGGGACCAATCCCCGTATACTCTCCCAACCTATCTGATGCTTTCAAAGCATCTCTCACAAAAAACTTACTGGTAGGAGGCATGTTTTCTTTGGCTGAGAGAGCTAATAGCTTGAATTCTTCGGGAATAAAAACATCCATCTGTAGCAACTTTGTTCCAGAGACAAACTGCATCAATACATCCACAACCATGTGCTGCCAAAGCAGCTGAGAACCAGCATGCTGCTGAAAACTTCTTAAAATTCCAAGCAAAATAGCAGACCTTCTCTCGACAGAAAGTCCCTGCATAGCTAGATACGTTGTTTCGGTGAGGACTTCTTTATACTGCGCAAATGTTTTGTCGGTACCGGATTGCTCAATTGCAGAAAAAACGTAAGTTATAAGTGACTGCCCATATTTTTCGAACGAACGATCTTGAAGAAATCCATTCTTTCCAACGAGCAAATCCTGCAGAGCAGCTAGTAGTTCTTCATCTGAGAGGTGAGCAAGCGAGTCCACTGCCCCACCAGAGCGCTGCAGTTCAGTTAAAAAGCTGGTGGCATCATCTATTTCGATAGTTATACCAAAAGAGTCTAAAAGTGATGAAAATTGTTGCTGAACGCCTTGACTTGGATCTTTGGGATTAAAAAATGCTGAAAAAATTAGAGGGATAAATCCTAATTTTGAGTTCATTTTAGAAATTTTTTTTTGCAACTCATCTGGTTGAAGACAATTTTTACTGAGGACTGCCTCGGCCGCATCCAGATCATCCCAAGTAGTAAAGTGAGCTTGCACCAAATCTTCTAGTATCGTATCTCTATATGTCGAGGGTGGAAGGGTATCTACTAACAAAGTAAGAGTTTCAGCAAAACCTGTTGGTGCGAGCTTTAATCGTTGATCTTCATAGCTAGCTCGCTGCTCTGCTCTAGCTGCCATGTGAGTAGCTAAACCAAAATATTCAAGTACATCATCTAAACTCAGATCAGTTATCTCAAGTGCAGACTCCTCTTTTTGTTTCGGCTGTAAGTATTCAGTAAAGAGAGTCATAGTTTGATTATACGGAGGCTGACCCGCTGGTTCAATCAGGTGATTATTTTGCATGCTTTGAGTGTTGAAATCCTATAGTAATATGATATAATAGATATCTATCTGTTTGTGCTCTGCGCGCATTGCAGATTTTTACCTTAACATCATAGTTATTACGTGTTAGAGCTCGGGAATAAGTAGTTATAAAAAAACTAACTATTTTTTCCCGGGTTATAGCACTTTTGCTAATAAAATTTTTATTCTTCCGGGCTAACAAGGAGATTTCCATGAATATCCGTGCAAAAATCAATAATCAAAATGTCCCCCCTCAGGTAGAAATGGTTCTTGAATTGATCAAAAACGCCATGCCCAGCCGCGAACGTATTGCCCAAGAAGCAAACACAATCGGTGCATTGGTCAAACAAGCTAACGGCGATAAGGGAGTAGCCCAATTGTTGGTGATCCAACAGTACGGGCCAGCGGTTCTGGACTTGGCGGGCAAATTGTCCAGTTATATGGACATGGCAGTCGAAATGCTGCCAATGCTCATCGAACAGGCAGATGCGGCTCTACCAGTGATCAAACGCGGCCAAGAATTTATGGCTGAAAATGGTTACGAGCCTGCCGTTCGCGCTTACCTGGAAGCCAACGAAGCTCCAGAGGCAGCCTACCTACAAATGGTAGGGAAAATCGGCGCCGCTCTGTTGGAAAAACCAGAGAGTGAAACCGAGATTCACGAACAGTTGGCTGAAATTGTGGCCGAGTATGGCAAAACCCCAGCTGCAACTGAAGAAGAGCTGCCCACAGAAGATTTTTTCAACAGCATCTTTGCACAGATGCTTGGCTAAATTTTATTTAAAATAACTTTGATGAAAGCCTCTCCCCTCGCGGAGGGGCTTTTTCGTGCCTCATCATATCAATTCACAACTTGCAAATAACTCGATGTAGATATATAATTCCCTTCTAGTCTCCAAAGACAGTGTGTCGTTGTTCTTACAACTAAGAACAGCAGAAGTCACACCGAGGAAATAAATTTTTTATTTTTACCCAAGTTGGGTGTCCTCTTCAAGCTATCTTTGGAAACAACCAAAGTACGTAACTAATGTACGCAAAGTAACTAGTAGAAAGTAATGTTATGCCAAGTCAAAAGAACCAAAAACAGGTTGAGATCTTGAAGCAGAAACTCGAAAAAGCACAGTCAGTCGCCATTGTTGATTACTCTGGAACAACTGTGAATGATCAAGTTAAACTCAGATCCGCAATTACAGAAGCTGGCGGCGAAATGCTGGTAGCTAAAAACACCTTAATCGATATCGCTATCGGTAAGGGAAAAGTTAGTGAATCTCTCGAAGGTATGAACGCCATCGTTTTTTCTTATAACGATGCTGTTTCTGCCCTCAAGAAACTCTTCGATTTTCATAAAGAAGAGAAAAAACTCACTATCAAGCAAGGATACATGGATGAAAAAGTCCTCTCCTCTGCAGAAGTCGAAGCTTTAAGCAAGCTTCCAGGAAAAGAAGAACTCATTGGTATGTTACTCAACCGTCTCCAAGCTCCAGCAACTGGACTTGTTAACGTCTTGAAAGCAGGCCAAAGAGATCTGGTATACGCATTAAAAGCAATTGCCGAAAAAGGTGCCTAGTCACCTGTAGTAACAAGTATAAAAAAGAAATAACTGACCAAAATAATTCTTAAGAAAGGAAAAACATGTCAGATAAAGTTCAAAAAATCGTTGACTCAGTCAAAGAACTTTCACTCGTTGAAGTTTCTGAGCTCGTAAAGGCTCTTGAAGAAGAGTTCGGAGTAAGTGCTGCCGCCCCTATGATGATGGGTGCCGCACCAGCAGCAGCTGCAGAAGCTGTTGAAGAAAAAGACGAATTCGATGTCGTCTTAAAAGAAGCTGGATCTAACAAGATCGCTGCTATCAAAGCTGTTCGTGCCCTCAAGCCTGAACTCGGCCTTGGTGATGCAAAGACCTTCGTTGAATCAGCTCCTAAGACTGTTCTCGAAGCAGCAAACAAAGAAACTGCAGAAGCAGCTAAGAAAGCTCTTGAAGAAGCTGGCTGTGTGGTTGAGCTTAAGTAAGTTCACTCCAACAGTTTCTACATTTTAAAATGTAAACTAGAAAGCACCAGGCAAAGCGTCTGGTGCTTTTTTGTATATTTAGAAATATAGGGTATAATCCCCTCACAGTCATTGAAAATCTGCTGTGTAGCAGGCAATTTTCAATTGCTCTTTATCAAACATTTCAAAAAAATTGGAGGAACAATCCGTGGAAACTTCGTACAGTTGGAAACAAGTTGTCTTTTTTTGTGTAGTGGCTTGGCTTGGTGTGAACTTGGTCAGCTTAGCTGCCTGCTATGCAAACAATGGAAATACAAGTGCCCATGAGTACCAGGTCACCAACTATGACTTTTGTGTTGAAGGGGTACCCCAAGAGAATGCACGTTTTTGGAGAAAACAGTGCCTGATTGAGAGTGGCACGCAGTTTCCTGCCCCCCTCTTTTCGGTTTTTAAATCAGTTGATTACTACATAACGAGGCCAAACCTAGACCAAATCATTATTCTCTCTTTAGAAACTGAAGAGGCCCAGGTGTATAGAACCTTGGTGGCAACTGTTTCTCAAACCTTGCCAGTTGGCAAACGGATTGAGTATGTTGCCCGAGTTCACTCTATGGAACTTGATGGTGTTTGTGTGTTTTTTGACCGAAATGGCAAAGTTACTTCTATATCTGATAGCTGCGACACGCACGAATACTTTCACTGGCGAAGCGGCCAAGCTGGCTTTGATGCTCGATATCAAACACGCCGAGAAGCCGAAGAAATCACTGCAGAGATTACCTTTGATCTCCCCATCGCCACCACCTATGACTGGTGGGGGTCACTGTTCAATCGTCCTCAGTAATATGTTTTTTTGAATTAGTTGTTATTTGTGCCAGGCAGTATGCCTGGCACTTTTTTTGACCTTTGGTGTATACTATCTACATCAAAAAGACTCAAAATCTATGGAAACAAACAATCGCTATCCTCATGATCCCAACAAATACTCGGAACTTTTTCAACATTCAAGGGACTCATATAAAGCCGGCGATACAGATTCTCTAGAAAACCTGAGACATCAAGCCAACTCTCTACACACAGAAGGCTACCTCACGAAACGTGAAAAAAAAGACATTACCAAACTTATTACCATCCTCCTCGAAATCCTATCACAATCAACAACTTCATAATCCAAGTCGCCTCCTGCAAACTACTCAATAATTTCATAAACGAACAAAACACGAACAAAGTGTCATTTTTACTTTAGTTGAGTATTTTACTCGAGTTTTTCACATCTAATATACTATCGGATGTGCAAAAATATATTATCGGATGTAAATGTGAACAAGTTCAAACAACATCAAAAAAGTACAAATTCCCTATTGACCCACTTCATTCCACTCTGCTACCTTTATGGTTAGATAAGCTATTGTTTGTATCACTTCTCACCGGAAATCAAGATCACAGCAAGCAGAATAATCTGTAAAAAGTAGAGTAAATAAAGGAAATCATGAACTCATCAGCAACGATGCCTCAAGTATCAGAAGATGACAAAAAAACCGGTCGAGCCAACGATGCAACTAAGTTAGATATCAACAATCTTCCAGACCTTCTAACAGTCCGTGAAGTCGCTGACTTACTCAGAGTCTCTCCCCTAACTATCAAACGATGGGGCAAACGCGGGAAACTTCCCGCTATTCGCATTAACTCTCGAGGAGATAGACGCTACAAAAAAGAAGCTGTGCTTTGGCTTTTGGGCGTAACTCCTGAGGATGAGTAGCTTTTAACACAGTAACGAAACTTGAAACAGCTCTCTTAAACAGGAGCTGTTTTTATTTTTGAAGTAAATTGCAGTACTATAGAGGTAGATGACAATGGACTCACTGCGAATACAACCAGACCACATTGGTCAAGATACCCTTCAATTCAAAATGGAGAATCTTCCTGTCATCAATGGCGTCTTTATGCATGAGGGAACACAAGTACACCTCATCGATGCTCCACAAGTTACGCAAGTTCTCGAAATTCAACCTCGAGTATACGCGCTTCTTGATGCGGATCAAAATCTTATTGGCGGCTGCACTCTTTCTCGCTCTGCTACTCCTTCAGTTGAGCTAACACCAACGCCACTACTGCAAGCCTTGCAAGACACATATCCACTTTTTGTATCACCGACCGAATCAGAACTCGCAAATTTAATTACAGATCTTCCTACACTTTTCTCATCTGAAAGTGAGTTTGTAGAGCTGACAGGTATTCAGAGTATTACCCAGTTTCCCTTCAGCATTATGTTCCACTACCACCGGCTGTACAGACGTGACCTGGAAATGACACAGATGCGGCCACCATATCCACGAGCCATTGCACACCTTAATCTTCTGATAGAAACATTTGGTACCAAAGCTAGTGCTCTTGGGTTTTGCATTTCGGATGAACATGCTAGCAAACGCGCAACGGACATGGCACTACGCTATCCAGACCAAGCGGCAGAACTTATCCCTGCTTACTTTGCCATATTTGAGATACTTGAATCATTCGAGCTCGTACTCCAAAAATTAAATCCTCAGGAATACTCTCAAAAACAGAAGGAGCAACATTCTCAGACTATCGATCTCTTCAAAAAACAAATTTTTGATATTGCCACACAAATAACCAAAACAGCACTTACTCAGCACAGCAACCCCAACTTCTCTTGGGAACTTATTGAAGCTGCCTTTGGATCATTACAGCAGGTATTTGATGATATTTTTCAGGTTACCGTCGATATACCATCAAAGCGAACGCTGTCAGAACAACATATCATCCTCACCAACCTCTTCTCAGATACTGAACATAGTTCTGATCTTCTTGCTATAGGTCAATCTATGATTGAAACACAATTTTTTAGATCACTTTCCCGAGCAATTCCCAATGAATTTCAGAATGCTTGTGAGTTCTTTTATCCAAGCTCCGGTGATGAACTAGAAAAAAGCATTGCTTCGGCAACGGGAGATACTCAGCAAGAACTCACTCGTTATGCAACAATTATCGAGTGGCTCAAAGACCAACACCTAATTCCTGAATCTTTTTCACTCCTCGATGCTGGAGTTGGGCATGGACGCATTCTAGAACCAATTATGGATGCATATCGCCCACAGCTTAAACGAGTAGTTGGACTTGATATAAATCCACAAACAACAAACACTCCCTGGGAAAAAGCTCAAGCAGATCTTGGACAACAACACAACACCGTTCTCGGTGGGGGTGAACCATACAATATGGCACTCAGTACCTGGTCGGTCCTGCAAGATCTTCCCTATCATGAGCAAGAAATCATGCTCGCTAATATCTCAAACTCACTGCAGCCTGGTGGCATACTGGTGATTGATATCGCTTCTTTTGAAAATTATAGAGCTGAGGCAGATGAATATCACGCCGCTCATCCAGAAGAACCATATGGCACTATGGAACGTCACTTTGAACTCTCTGACGGCACAAAGCTTACCAAAAAATTTGCAATTGATCCTGATTATATTTCGCTCACTCTATTTAAGAAAGCAGGCTTTCAACTTGTTTCAGAGCCACTTAACTCAAACACACCAACCATCCCAAATACACCAAGTAAATGGAAAACTAAAAGTGATCATATTCGCCACACATTTGTGCTACAAAAAGTAAGTGAGCCCGAACCTAGCTTGACTGCTTGGCATCAAACGCAAGTTTAAAAATACTTCTGAGCGTCTGAGCAAAGTCTCTATTTTCGATAATTGTTGCAACAAAATCCCCTTTATCAAAACTCAACATGGCAATTTTATCTTCGTACACATCAATTTCAGCTGGAAATGGATATTCTTCTTTAGCAACTAGACGAGTACTTCGACATTGCTCGCTATCTCTTGATGCCACTTCCTGAGCCAACGGAGAATCTCCCAAAATGGTGTATGCAAACAGCTTGTTCTGTATACGAATTGGGATTAGTTTTTCAGTAATTTCCTCAGGAAACACAGTGTCAGCGACCTCTAGGTCTACACAACCATACACCGGCTCATCTTTAGGAGCATAAATATCCGCAAAAACTTTTTGTATCCCTTCTCTACCTTCGTAATACTGAACAACGGGTCGACCAACAGCAACTTTCCACTGCTTCTTGAGATCTTTTACCACGTCCTCTGCCAATACTTTTGTTGCCAACAGTTCTTTTCTTCTACGTTCAACCAGCGTCAGTAAATTTTCTGGAGACGTTGCACGATAATACTGCACGCCACTTTTTTCATATCCTTCAATAAGCTCTAACTCTTCAAGTTCTGCTAAAAGCACATAGGCAGTACCTCGTTTAATAGCCGACTTCTGAGAAATAGAAGCCACTTTTAACCCTTTGCTCTGGAGCAGAGTTGTATATATCACCAGTGCTTTCTGTGATAGTCCTAGCTGAGAGAATAAAAACTCCAGATTCTGCTCGCCCACTGGATGTACTTGCTCTGAGTGTGTTCTTGCCATTCGACTTTTCCCTTTGCTGTTACTTTTTTTTGAAACTATTGTATGTTTTTCTGAGTTATAACTTGGCAACATTTTTATTTTGTCATTTTTTTTTGAAAAAAGCAACTTTTATTGAGTTTTTTTATTTTATTTTTTATTGACAAATAATACTATTTTGATATACTATGGGATATATCGATGTTGTTGTAACAACCACTAACAGCATCTGATCTTTAATAACGTTTAGTCAAATCTCAAAAAAAGGAGAGTATTTCCCATGACAACCGGAACAGCAAAAACACCAAGTAAAAAGAAAAGAAAACTGTTCACTGAATTATTCATAATTACTGCACAGTTTTTCTTGACAATCTGTGTGATTGTCGGCTTTATATATGGACTCGTTTCAACCGTAAATGCTATAGCGGTGAACCAATCACCTCTGCACAACGTGTGCATCAAGCACGATGGATACCTCATTGCACAAAGAACATTTGGGCCTCCAAATCCCGACCTCAACGAGAAACACATTATGGTTGTCTGTAAAGTGGGATCTGTGCCCGTAACCTTCCAGGCATTCAAGCGAACAGAAGACTCTGTTGACGATGGAGCCTGGGTCGTAGATGTCTACCACGCTGGCGGATATACCCATGTTCCCGCAGGATCATTTGGTGAAAACCTTGATCCTCAAGATTGGGTTACCATTCCTTCTGAATAGATAACTAAGCGTTTTGGCCCTGGGTGCAGCGAAAGCAGCACCCGGGCCACTGCTCTTCCACTACTAGTGGAACTGACGAGGCTTTATTGTTCCATCGCGAACAACTGTAGCCGAAAGCAGCGTAATGTTTGTGCTCTCGAGCACACGTTCTTTAAATTTTTTACTAGGAGAAACTCATGAAAAGCAAACTTTTTGTAGCAGTTATTATTTCTATACTCTTTTCACTTTCGCCAAAATCGACCCAGGCCAAAGCAATAAATGAGGAGTTCAATCCTGCTTGCCCGACCGGGCTCATCTGGGGAAACACCAGTGAAGTTGGGTCGCTTGATATCACCTCAGCCGAAGTTGAAAGCGAAAACAACGGCTGCCCAGCTCATGTCAAACTCAATGGAATGGCTTACGAAATTCGTCAATACCAGGGCTACCAAGCCTGGCTACGCATTGACACAGTAGAAGTTACCGTAGGAAATCTCATCTATATCGATGACAGGTACCTGGATGATGGTGAACCAAAAATGGTGTTTGACATACCCTATGAAGCGATTGTCTCTGATGGATACATTGATCGTCTACAGCCAGACTATGAATCTGGTCATTTGCTAGAAATAGAAGGCTACGAAACCGCTCTGGCAAAAGTTGAACCAATTCGCGCATTCTATGAAGAAATGTTCGATACAGAACTCGAAGAAAGCGTGATCACAAAGACAACAAATTTGTGTTTCGAAATGACAAAACGTGATCCGGATCTGCCAACTGAGTATGTCTTGGACGCGATCGAGCTCTGTTACGAACAAACTCCGCACCCAGGCACAATTGGGTACGAATTCTTTGTAAATGGGTTCTATGCACGTGGCAGTATTCTGACTCAAAACCAATGGCTCTTCATTGGAACCACAGAAGAAACAACAACTTGGACAGGCGGCTGGAACATTGAAGTCTGTAAAGACGCTTCATATGCACTACTGCCAACACAAGAAATTGTTTTTTTGCCAGACCTTATTTCAGAGATCCCTGAGTATGCCTCCGAGCATACCATTGTTCTATTTGAACAGTTCGATTTCACCACTCGGTGGTGGGGCGAAAAGATCACAAAAGATCTCTCCCCTCACTATTTAGGCCAGATTACAGTAAATAATTGCGAAAGCACGTATTTTGGCTTCGGTGGTGGGTAAACTGCTCCTTAGTAAATAAAGATCAGCCCCCTCGTAACATACTTGGGGGCTTTTTCGTTCCAAGATGTTCTATATCTTCAAGAAAAAAGTTGAAACCATTGTTCTGGATCACCAGATTGCAATGCCTCTAAATATTCGGGTGAATCTCTTCGAAGAGCAAGGGTTTTCATAGAGTCGATTTCATCAAGAAACTGCGCAACTGCTTCTAGTCCAGCCGCAACATTTCGCTCTGTACCCTTTCCTGCTCCAGCCACAAATACTTTATGTAAAATGCGAAATGTCCCTTCAGTATAAGCGCTTTTTGTATTTTTAAAAAAGTACAGTCGTGCAACCTTCTGGTCTTCAAGAAAAACAACGTCTTCATCCGTTAAAGACAAGTCAGCTGCATTCTGGATAAAATGATCGATACACACTAGTTCAAGTAATACAGAATGTCCCTCATTGATTGCATGGTCTGCTGAATCAGCATAGCTTTCCCGATCAATAATTTGGCTGCCTTGAACTCTAGTATTATAAACGGCATGTGCAATTTCGTGGATCAACATAAGTACATCAACAATAGCTCGTCGCCCCTCACCTCCCACAAAAGCCTGAACTTTTTCATTTTGTATAGCTTCTGGCCGCAACCCCTCTGGGCTAGTTGGTGTTCGTATACCAATCGTTCGATCTTTGTCAGACCAAAATCCATTAGATGCACAACTTGAACTGCTAAACTCATCTTTTCTTCCAGGAACAGGTCGAGCGTAAGAAACTGACAATGACTTAATCACAGGATCAACATACACTTGGGAAAAAAGCTCTTTAAATAGTGTGTTAGCTCGTGAATACACTCCCACAAAATACCGAGCTTTTTGATATCCTTGGGCATACTCACTCATGTAATCAGGTAATGATTCGGGCAGCTGTGAAAACCGAGACCAAACTTGATTTTCAGAACCATCTTCAGCTCTCTGTTGAAAATAGTTACCCGTTGTTGTTTGTTTCGCAAAAACCATCATTTTGCCACAAGTTTGAGGATCATTCGTCCAAAATGCACCATCCATATTAAAAAAATGTTGTAGATGCTCTTTGATTTCATCACTTTCTTTCTCGGGAAACTGCGCTGTGTACTTTTCACATACAGTGGCAATAAATGTGTTCAAAATCTCTAGCCACTTGGATGTATATCCATCAAACCCCTTGCTTGCCATAAACTCTTTGACAAACTCAGGGTTGGAAATTATTCTTGTTAGCATTTTTCGAAGCTGAGAGTGCCCGTCAAAAATAGCAGCAAGCTCACACCCCAGAGTAAAATCTTCTGTCGCCGTTGCCACAGCCATCGGAATAACTTCAGGATCAACTGTATTGGTGAGAACTGACTCCATTCTCGATACAATATTTTCATATCCCGAGCTCATACCAGTCGCTTTTTGCAACACATCAAAGTCTACTTCTTTTTCATCAGCTAAGTATTCCAAAAAATCAGAGTTTCGCAGTAGTCCTTGGAAATATCCTCGCAACTCACTCATACGTCGTTTTGTTTTCTCCTGTAGTTGTTCGTAAAACGCCAACATTCCAGGATCTCCACCTTGATCATATAAAACAGGAAACCCAACCGGAGCCTCTGAGACACGCAATCGACCCAAGCCACCAATCGGACCACTTGGCTCAAGTTTCAATAGATCGAGTACTGCTGATGGATCAGCATTGTACTCGATACCCAGAAGGCTAAACTCCTGAGCAAAAATCTCAGAGCTTACTAATTGCGCCTGGTCAACATTTTTTTCGTGCATATTTATGTTCTCAGCTGCAACAAGTCCCCTATGACTAGTTTTACAAACTCCACCAACCGCAGCTGTCGCCGCCATCTCCATGGCTCCTGAACCAGCCTAAAAAGCCATTCCAAGCCCAAGGTGCGTATGAGTTTAGGTGCTCGATCAACCTTGCCTAAAAGCATATCAAAGGCACCGCCGACTACCATCGCCAACTGGACACCTTGCTTTTCTAACAGCTTTCGATTTTCAATCACCCATTTTTCCTGAGTTGGAGCTCCAAAAGCTACAAAGATAATATCGGGACTCAGTGCTGTAATGTGTTTTTCTAAAAGGCTCTGCTCTTTTGATGTTGGATACCGAGCATCTTCGAAAGCTGGCGTCCACCAGAGTCCTGCCGCCACATTGTTCTGGATAGTTGCTTGGTTTTTTTGAGCAGCCAAGTGGTCTAGCTCCCGAATCTGCCAACTTTTATATGACAACCCACTATAGGCCATGCCGCCAATAACCAAAACTTTGAGTTTTTTCTCCTTTGCCTGGTGCAATAGTTTTTGAACAATATCTACGCCTGGAATCCGTTCGACAATTTTGGCACCTCTTCCTGCCAGGCTAAATAGCCTGGAAGCAAAAACAAGACCAATACCATCCGGAATCACTATGTCTGCCTGGCACAAAGCTTCAGCGAAACTCTTGTCTTTACTTGCCAGAACAATTTGTTCAGGATTTGGCGTAAAAAGCACCTGCAACTTCTTTTCGGAATGTGATGAAAACTGCAATTTTTCTAGCAGAGTGATGGTGCCACTGCTATGCAAGTTGAATTTTGATAAAAAATTTGAACTATCAGTCATTTATACCTCTTTTATATACTTACCAATATTCGTGATACCCATACTCAAACCGAACAAAAAACAACGTTTTGGTGTCAATTTGTCCATTTGCAGACTGCTCCATTTACTCGCTGACGATACCTCAAAAAACATGTCTACACATCATTGTACACCATTCCCATGTTCGTATTATATTCGCCTAAAAATCAGCTCTGCATTAAAAAATAATATATAACCACCCGACCTTTCAGTTTCAAGTAGATAAGCTACTCATTGAATTGATCTTTTTTGTATTTTATGAACACTTTTTTACTTGATGTTTGTGATAAAAACAAAAAAAACAAACACCTTGTAATTTTTGGAAAAATAGATTCATGAACTCTCACAAGTACTGTACTCACTCTCTTCCCATCTTTTCCTGCAAAAAAAGACCAAAACCTCCCGAAACTGCAACCTGCAACAAGTCTTCTTATTTCTACCATTCTCTACTATAATGGGTCTTAGAAAAGCACACTATGACCGTTCAAGAACTACGAAAAACCTATCCCACTTTCGAGTTTGTCTCCTACCAGCACCACACTACCTCGGCTGGTCTCGAACTTCGATTTATCTACACTTTAAGCGAACATCAATTCGAACATACCATCATTCTCAATGACATTTCAGAAAAACACCTATCACAACTGTCCACAGCTGACCTCGAAACCTATGTGTTCACCATTGGTTTAGCCGAGATGCTTAACTACTGGAAACTAACGGCAAGTCCAACCATCAAGATCTCAGCCGGAGCATTGAGCCAATCACAAACCCAGTGGTGGCACAAACTCCTCATCAAAGGCATGGGTGAGTACTTTTTCGTCAATGATATTCACTTTAACGAACCAGACTTTGTAACGCTCGAAGCAAAACCTAGAGATCAAAACCCAATCACTACACAACTTTCAGAAGAAAAAATTCACAAAATACTCATCCCTCTAGGTGGTGGTAAAGATTCTGCTGTCACCCTTGAGCTCTTATCACAAGCACTACCAAACCAAGTTGCCGGCTTCATGATCAACCCGCTGCCCTCTGCAGTCGAAACACTAGCAACCAGTACCATCACCGACACTGTCACCGTGCAAAGAAAACTGGACCCCAAGCTCCTCGAGCTTAACCAGCAGGGCTACCTCAACGGTCACGTGCCAGTCTCATCCGTGATTGCCTTCGTTAGCATCTTGGCAGCTCGCCTTCAAGGATATTCTCATATTGCTATCTCAAATGAACGCAGCTCGAATGAAGGTAATGTCATGTTCTGCAACCAAGAAATCAACCATCAATACTCAAAAACCTTTGAGTTCGAGACTGACTTAGCCGATTACTCCCAAAAGTATCTGCCCGTGGGGACACCTGACTACTTCTCCTTTCTACGCCCCCTCTACGAACTGCAAATTGCTCAAATTTTTTCGAAATTCGAACAGTATCACCCCGTGTTTCGAAGTTGTAACAGAGGTCAAAAAACAAATAGCTGGTGCGGCGAATGCTCAAAATGCCTCTTTGCCTACATCATGATGGTGCCATTCCTTGGACCTGAAAAAGTCGCTACTTTCTTCGGAAAAGACCTTCTTGCTGATCTCTCACTCTATCCCGTTGCGCAAGAATTACTTGGGGTTGGCGACAAAAAACCACTCGAGTGCGTAGGTACGCACGAAGAAACAGTCTGCGCTTTTTATCTAGCCACAAAGCAATTCCCACAAGCAAACTATCCAGCACTCCTCAAAAAAGTTGCTGATGAAATCCTTTTCAGTCAGGAGAATCTTGAGGAACGAACGCAGACAGTTTTAAAAAGTTGGAATGCTGCACACCTGATTCCAACCTCCCTTGAAACCATAGTCAGAAAGGCGCTCGATGCATAACGATACTCAAACAGTTGGATCGGTCCTCATTTTTGGCCTTGGCCGAGAAGGTCTCTCTACCTATCAGTATCTCCGGACTAAAAGTCCCAACCTAGACATTGTACTTCTCGATGAGAAACCGCTGTCAGAACTCTCTCCCTCTTGGCAAGAAATTGCCACACACCCTCACACGCACGTCACACAAACACTACCTGAAAATTTGGATTATCCCGTGGCGTACTGTTCTCCAGGAATTCCTCCTCATGCGCCACTCTTTATAGAGCTCACTCAAAGGAGAGCCACTATTTCCTCTAATTTAGAGCTCTTCTTCTCTGAATTGAAAAGTATTAACCCAGCTATTAAAACTATTGGTGTCACTGGGACCAAGGGAAAAAGCACCACTTCAGCACTGATACAGCATCTGCTCGAAACTGCAAACCACACCTCGTTCTATGCTGGCAACATGGGCATCCCACCACTCGAAGTCATCCCAGCTATTCGAGCCGCTGCTCAAAGCAATAAAAACCAAAATTTACATGTCGTGCTCGAACTATCCTCTCACCAGCTTTCACGAGTTTCGACCAGTCCACACATAGCCGTTATCCAAGAGATTGTTCCAGAGCACCTTGATTACTACGATTCATTCGAGACATATCTCGAGGCTAAAGCCACTATTGCAAAATTCCAAACTAAAAGTGATCACCTTATCTACTCGAGTGATTTTGATTCAGTGGTCAAACTTGCCGAACAAAGTCCCGCTCAAAAACATGTGTTCAGCCTCGAAAATCCAGATATAAACCAACTATCAAAAGAGATATCCGTGCTGCTAAATCAAACAACAACAAGTTTGCTAGGAAAACATAATCACTACAACATGGCACCAAGTTATGTTGTTGCACAACTCCTAGAGATTCCACTAGCCATCTTGGAAAAAGCACTCACAACTTTCACCCCACTACCGCATCGACTTGAACCAGTAAAAGCTCCAAATTCTGATGTCCTCTTTGTCAACGATTCTCTGGCCACAACCCCAGAAGCAACTATTGCAGCCCTCGAGGCATTTTCGGAAAAACACATAATTCTCATTGCTGGAGGCTATGATCGGTCTCTGGATTTCCATGCGTTAGCTAAAAAAATTCTTGCCGCTCCCATCAAAGCCCTCATTCTCTTTCCCCCAACCGGAGAAAAAATAATTGGGCATATGTACAAAATTGAGCCAACACATCCACTCATACCCGATAACTACTTTAAGGTAGAGACCATGTCTGAGGCTGTGCACATTGCAAAAAAAATGGCTAAATCTGGTGATGTGGTGTTGATGAGTCCAGCAGCAGCAAGTTTTGGTAGATTCAAAAACTACGAAGATCGCGGAAATCAATTTAAACAGTTTGTCCAAGAAGACTAACTTGTTGTCACTTTGAAGTGAAGCCCTTTGTGATCTGAAACACCTTCAAAGACTGAAACGTCAGTGACTACAAATGGTTGCTGATAAAAAACAGTATCTACTGCCAACTCCAATCCTCCCGAATAATGCAATGCACCATCAATAGTAGTGGTTACCTCTGGTGGTAATCCGTCGGTGTAGAGAGTTTCAAACAGTGAAAAAGTTTTCTTTCCTCTAGGTGAGTTGAAATCCCCACAGAGAATGTGAGGAGGTAGAAAACTGGTAAAACGGGCCAAACTTTCAAAATCTCGTTGTTGTTCTGCAGAAGTTTCACCGTCTCCTGTCCAAGTAAAGTGTGTGGTCGCAATTGGCACAGAAGTACCTTCTTTTGAAACCGTGGTCAGGAGCAGTCCTCGGTTCACTGAGTTGGGAGTTGTAAACTTTGGCACCGTCCCTGTCCCCTTATACACCAACGTAGTGAAACTACTGTGTTCGAGTCGAGTAAGCAACGCAATCCCCCACTCTCCTCGGGGAGAAATATCGTATTGGTTTTCTTCATCAATACTCGTCATGGGCATAAACGCAAACTGAGATTCGACAAAACCGAGAGCCTCCGCAATTCGAGGCAGATCAACCTTAAATACTTCCTGTAAACAGACAACGTCAGGCTGCATTTTTTGAATAACTGGTAAAAATCGATCAAAGTGTCTATCTCCTTCGATATTAAGTGTTACAACTGAAATTGCCATAAAATCCCTATCTTTTGAAACTAGTTTCTGTATCCTATACTTTGAATAAATTCATCCAAATTTTCGAGTGCTGTGGCGATGCCCTTGATTACAACATCTGGAGCATCATCAACAACTGAGACTGGCACACCAAGTCGATCAACAAAGTACTGGGTGCTGCCATCAACTCCTGCTCCGCCACCAGAAAGAATAATACCCTTATCGACAATATCTACCGTCAGCTCCGGAGGAATCCGAGTTAACATAGTTTTAATAAGTTGCTCATAGTGATCAAACAGTTTCAGTGCTTCTGGGGCAAGATCTTTCGTTTCGAGTGTAATTTCTCGGGGATTTCCCTTCAAACTATCCTTGCCCGCTACCAACATTTTCTTCTGCACATTCTTATCCAATGAAACAATTTCACGCTTTAACTTCTCAGCTACCTCGAAAGCTACTTCAAAGTTTTTTTTCTTACGAAGGAGGTACTGAATTCTTTGATTAAAGTAGGTCCCAGCCTTATATGAAGTGCTCGAAGTAATCACACTTCCAAGCGAAATCACCGCTGCTTCGACCAAATCTGCTCCGAACTGAACCACAATAGTTCCAGAGGCATCAGCAATTGGAATACCCGCACCAATCGAGGCGGCGAGTGGCTGAGAAATGGTATACACCGATCCAGCTCCCAAACTATACATCAAGTCAGAAACAATATTTTGGCTCGTCTCAGTTTTATTTGCAGGCACACTCACCATAATCGTTTTACTGGCAAACGGGATCCGCTGCTGAATTTTTTGAACAAAAATTTTCAGCAAAGCCTGGGCTGAATGAAAATCGTACACTTTGCCATCTCGAATCGGTTGTAGAATTTCGACCCCTTTCAGCACTCGACCCTGCATGGCTCTAGCCTCAGTTCCTACTGCCAATACTTTTTTAGTACTACTATCGATTGCCAAATAGGCAGGTTCTGCCACTACTACTCCAGCTTGCGGTGTCCAAATACGTACCATAGAAGAACCGAGATCGATTCCTATAACTTGAGTAAAACTTGATAAAATAGTGGCCATACTTGCTGTTTCTCCCTCTCCTAAAATAATTCCTTGGCTAATTGTACTCTATAAGGTTATAATAACGTTGTGACATCTATTTTCAATAGAAAAACTATCTATACTTTTGTTTCAGCCGCTATCATCTTGGTCTGCAGTGCGGTAGCCATTCAGTATGCCAAAGGCAATCTGCGCGTTACCGACGAAGGATTTGTGCAAGGCACTGGGTTGCTGGCAGCTAACTCATTTCCAACTGGCGCGGAAGTTCATATTGATGACAAGCTGGTTACTGCTTCCGATGATACCATTTATCTTGAACCCGGGCACTATGACATAGAAATCATCAAGGATGGCTATGCTCCTTGGAAAAAACGAGTGATGATTGAGAAAGAACTTGTCACACAAACGAATGCACAACTGTTTCCACTGGCGCCAAGTCTTTCAACCCTAACTTTTTCTGGAGTTACCAACCTCCAACCCTCTCCAGATGGCGAAAAAATTGTCTACTATTCTGCTTCAGCCAGCGCCCAGAAAAAAAATGGACTCTATGTGCTTGATTTGACTTCATACAGCAACAACCTCAGTTTTTCAAAAGGACCAAAGCAAATTGCAGAAGACTCTACAAATTTTGATCTCTCTGAAGCTCGTTATATCTGGTCACCAGATTCAAGCGAGATCATGCTCATCACCCCCAATCGGACCGTGCTGGTCGATGCAAATAAACAAAACACCCTCAACCTATTACCCGATGTTGGGTATAAAGAAAGTCTCATCCTGAGTGAGTGGGAGCAAGAAATGTACCTGAGAGAACGTCAATTCTTAAGCGAGTTTCCAAAAGAAGTTGTTGCCATCGCCACTGCCAGTGCAGAAAATGTCTACATCTCTCCAGATAAAAAGCGTCTCCTCTATACCGCCAAAGAGCAACAAACACTGCCTGCAGACATCGTCAATAACCCACTACCTTCGACTAACTCTGTCGAAGAAAATCGCCAGCTAGAACCAAATGCAATCTATGTCTATGACCGAGAAGAAGATCGAAACTATAAAGTTGCGGAAGCCACTATAAACAATGACAAAACAACCAAGCGACTGTTAGCAATTGATGCTTTCGATACAACTTCTCCACTACTAACTGCTTCTGCGAGTTCGTTCACCACTCTGCAAGCCACCCAATCGGCTCAGACTGCTAACAACTTCAATAGCTACCACAGTCCTGTCTACTCACACACCTTCCAATGGTACCCTGACTCAAAACATTTGCTGTATGTAGAAAATGGCAACATCAAAGTTATGGAGCATGACGCTGGTAACCAAACAACGCTCTATTCTGGACCATTCGCTGACGAATTTGTCTATCCATCACCAAACGCCGAACGTCTCATCATCATGACTAGCTTTAGTCCTGAAACACCACTCAACCTGTACGCTGTGGAACTTAAATAATCTTACCGACGCTCGGTACACACAGTTACTTGCCCACTGCCAACTTTTGCACGGGTATCGTTATCAGTCAAAACAACCTTAAACGAGTTTAAATACGGGAACAGTAGAAACACCGAGCGCGCTGCCAATTTGATTCGATCCTTATAGATTTCACTAAACTGAGTAACAAATGATTCTCGATACATGGTGCCCTTACTTATGAACATCTTCTGAAAAATACTTGGCATCCAAAGCCGAGTATTACCTTTCGTAAACGACTCGAATTTTTTCTCAAGCTGATCAACACTGAAGTCTAGGTTCCAGACAAACTCACCTACTCCTAGGTGCCATGAGGACCTGACAATCAATGCGTTCAACAAGATGTGAATATCATCGAATGCCCCATTTTTAATTCCACTCACAAAAGACCGACCGCCAATTCGATCTCTGCCCACATGCATTTTGTCAGCCGCAATCAATGCCCACTGTAGTGGATTGCCTTCAGATAAATCGATACCATGCGAAATCAACACGGGCTCCTCGTGAAAGAGAATACTAAAGAGTGCCGTTCTGAATTCTTGTTCGTTCAGTACCGTGTTTTCAAAAAGTTTGGTCAACAACCAGGCGCTATAGGTACTGTGTTCTTTCCTTGTTTGCAGATTTCCAAGATCATGAGTCATGCCCACCAATGTCATTAAGACTTCAGTTTTTTCGTCAAAGTAGCCATTACCATCATAGGAATGACCCGATCGTTGCAGTAACTCCACACCGGTCTGACTCACCCACAATGTATGCCGATCGGTATGATCATTGAAACCATGCTTCATCTCCATATCTAAGACGGGACCGACATAATTTAATGCTCTGCCTAAGCCGCTGTACAGGTACGAAAGGGCCTCACCACGGGAACTCAGCTCCATGTAGTGCTTAAAATCAAAACTCGGCTTTATTCGAGGTGTTGAGTAGTTCGTTAAAAACGGAAAATCTTTCTTCTGAAAAGGAATGTCGTGTATCTCTAAAAACTGCCAAAAAGGCATGCCATCGGGACGCAGAAACTTATCATCGGTAAGCGGACTAGAAAGAATGGTGTGTCTATCGATTGACTCGACAGTTGGTAGTTTGGTTGGTTCAATCATGGTGTCAGTGAGTATCGATCAGAACACTCGAGGGCAGACCTCAATACTATAGCACGCTTGACTAAAACCAGCGATGAGTAGCTAGTGTGCAGCTCAGGTAGAATAGTGTGTGGTATAATTTTTTTCCAAATTTATTTAACCTGGTACCAACGCGGTACCTATTCGCACATTAAGAGGTGACAAGTGATTGAGATGTTTTTTAGTGGACAGGGTCTTTTGCCCATCGGTATTGGTATTGCGGTAGTTGTTGGTATCATTGCAGCAATAGTTGTCTTTTTCACTACTGACGATACGATACTTATTCGAGTAGTGTCTGGACTCGGAATTGGCATTGCCTTCGCAGTCAGCGCATTTGTAGCGCTGTTTGTACTATGGTTTGTTCTAGTCAACGTCATTGTTATGATTGTGGTCTTTCTCTTTTTAGGGGCTCTCGTAGTTGCCTTTAGTCAATAGTTGAATACATTGAATACTCACTAAGGTGTCACATACGTGTGGCACCTTTTTGCATCCACAGCACTCTTCCCTCTCGAATGGTATAATCAAAACTACAAAAAAAGTCCTCATAGTTTAACGGATAAAACAGTCGCCTCCTAAGCGACGGCTCCAGGTTCGATTCCCGGTGGGGACACATATAAAAATGACAGACAGGTGTCTGTTTTTTTATATAGTTCCTTGCAACTGAACTGAGCCACTTGAGCCATGCGAAAGTAGTTCTACCACCAAGCGACCAAAAACTTTTTTCAACTAAACACTACGAAGCGCCTGGTTAACCCCCGGAGGGGAGATTCCCAGTGGGGACACACAACTTGAACGCAAAAAGAGCGCCACTAAGGACGCTCTTTTAAATACATGAGAAATTATTGTTGAACTGGCTGTAGGCTGTATGCCATTGGCAGCTTGCCAACCAACTGAGACAAAGATACATTCTGCCAAGAGTTTTCATACCCATTGGCCGAAACATGCACTTCTGCTCCATCATTTTCAGAGGTAACATTCTCGAAGTAAGCATACCCATTGTTATCCGTGTATGCCGGTGCATACATATGACCGACAACAACTAAGCGAACTTCTGCCCTCGCAATTTCAGTATCATTTGTAGCATCGGTTACATATATTACTACAGTACCTTCACCAACAGAAACCAAACTTGGAGAAACAGTCGCAACCAGCGGACATTCATTGCCTTCAAAAGGCGTAACAGTAAATTCACCAGACAAACCGCCATTATTGGGGTTAAACCCAATGATCTCATCTGTCTTTGGGATAATCTGAACACCTTGCTCAAACCCTGCCACATCTTGACCATCATCGGTCAAATGACAACCAGTGATCGGATCACTGGTCTGGTACTTTCCGCTAGTAATGGAAAAACTCACTAATTCTGCAATTTCCGCATCAATAGCAAAATTTCCATCAGATGATGAAAGTTGGTCAATGGGTGCTAATTCGAAGGCAAATGCTTCAGAGCAATTTAACTCACCCTGTAAAGCCTTATAAGTAATCAGATCAGGATTGGTCGCATAACCATTCCAGACACCTTCTTTTTGCACGAGCTTAATCGTGCTTTCGCCTTCTTCCATGGTAAGTTGTGCCTGGTTAATACTTCCACCGATACTCGGAGCAACCACACATCCAGACAGTCCAGACACGTAAATTTCTCCATCAGTGGTTTCGTAACCATCCACATCGGTCAAAGTGCCGACAGTAAATGCTGGCTGAAAGCCCAATTCTTGGGCAATTTCACTTCCACCACAGGCAACAAAAGAAATCAAAGACACAATAAGCAAGCCAATCGTATATAAACGATGCATCACAATCCTCCTCGGGATTTTTTCTCATGATTTTAAGGTGCTAGCAGCACCTTAAAACCTTAGTTTAAAAAAAAGATTTCGGTACTACTATCACTTACTAGTATAACACATTATAGGTCTTTTTACAAGCAACCTACCAGAGGTAAATAAAAAAACACCAGGCTAAAAGCCTGGTGCCCATTCATTCAATTTCAAAGATCAAAATTGCTCTTTTACTTGAGGTCAGCCATCTCGTAATCAGCATAGATAACTGCTTCACGAACGCCTGCATACTCAAAAAGTTCATCTGTATCGAACACAATCGCAATTTCGCGTTTGGCATCACTACCACTCGAGGAAGCATGGATTAAGTTAAACTGTTGACTCATGCCAAAATCGCCACGAATCGAGCCAGCTTCAGCTTCACGACCCAAAGTAGTTCCTACTAACTTTCTGACGACTGGAACGGCATCAATCCCCTCCCAAACCATCGAAACAATTGGCATTGAACCCATAAATGACTTCAAGTCTCCGAAGAAACTCTTGTCTTTGTGCTCTACATACCAGGCTGAGAGTTGATCATCACTTAAGTTAACCATCTTCAAACCAATCAACTTGAGGCCTTTGCGCTCAAAACGGCTAATAATTTCGCCAATGAGTCCTCTTTGGAGGCCGTCTGGCTTAACCAGCACAGCTGTTCTTGATGTATCTGACATAAAAAATCCTTTCTTTTATTAAGTATTTACAACTTTATGTATACTTTTTACCGAGTTTCTATTTTACCCTACGAACTCCTGAAATTTTTGAGTAGATTTGTAGGGACCAATAACCGCGAGCCGCATACCATCAACGGTGATAATTTTCTGCACTACCTTGTTTATCTCTTCAAGAGTAGCTGCTTTAATCTTTGCAATAAAGGTATCAGGGTCCTTGACTTCATTGCTCAGGAGTTGCTTTAAACCATAGTATTGAGCCACGGAGCGACTGTCTTCGAATGAAAGTGTCATAGTTCCAATGAGATACTCCTTGGCACTAGCTAACTCTTCTTCGGTAAATGGACGTTCTCCAGAACCTAATTGAGTAAATTCTTCCTTGATAACCTTAATAGCTTCAAAAATTCGTTTTGGAGCCACTCCAGCAGATGCACCAAATACACCAGTATCATGATAGTAATCAGTTGAAGTTCGAACGTAGTAACACAGTCCTCGCTGTTCTCTTACTTCAGTAAAAAGTCGGGAGCTCATGTTACCTCCAAGCATAACACTTGCTAAAGAAAGCAAGTGACGTTGCTCATCAGATCGAGCTATACTTGGCCAACCGAGTACTAAGTGAGCCTGTTCGGTTTTTTTGTATGCAACTTCGAGTTTATGCGGAGACCATGGCCCTTTTTTACTTAAATTTGAGAGAACATCGTACTTGCCCAAAGCTCTCACATCTGTTTCTTTACTAAATGACTCTGAAACAAGTTTGAGTGTTTCTTTATCTGAAACAACTGAAGGATCACCTGCCAGCACAATCAACATATTTTCGAGTCCATACCACTGTTTGAGGAAGCGCTTAAAATTGCTGGTCTTGAGAGCATTTACTGTCTCTTTCGAACCTAAAATGTCATGGCTGAGTGCTGAGCCTTTAAAGACCATACGCTCAAACACATTCTCGACTTGCCGCATTGGCATATCTTCATACATGTTAATTTCCTCGACAATCACCCCTTTTTCTCGATCAATATCATCTTGTCGAAGCAATGGTTGCAGCAACATGTCAGAAACAACATCGAGCGCAACTTGCGTATGCTTACTACCCGATTTCACATAGTAGCCAGTGTATTCTTTGCTGGTAAACGCATTAAAATCAGCTCCAATAGAGTCAATAGCCTTGGCTAAAACTTGAGCAGTAGGGTACTTAGTCGTCCCCTTAAACACCATGTGTTCAAAAAAGTGAGCAATTCCCTCTTCTCGAGGCTTCTCAAAACGAGATCCTGTATTACACAGTGCCAAAACGGTAACTGACTCAACTCCTGGCATCGGAACCATAATCACCGACGGACCATTTTTCAACTTCTTAAGAGTGTGCTTTGTCATAGTGTGCAACCAACCTTTCTTTCCATCAATCTCAAAGCTTTTGTGAGCTTTGTTACATTTTTTCTACTGTTTTAATACCAAGACTAACTAATCCATGTTCGAGCACCTGTGAAACAAGTCTCGTTATCACTATTCTAACAGCACTCACTTCGGGCTGCTTTGTAGCAACAATTTGCCCCTCACTGTAGAAAACATTAAAAAGCTGTGCTAATTCAAAAAGATGCACTGCAATGTGGTGTGGAGCATATTCTTGGGCTGCTTTTTTAAAGCTATCAGAATATATCAATATATTAAGTAAGATATCTTCTTCGGTTTGTGAAAAAGCATACTTTTGTGACTTCATAATATCATTAACCATATCAAATTGTTTAGCAATAGATCTTTTTTGGCTTTCTTTGGCTGCGTCCTCGGCCTTTTGTAAAACGCTCTTGGTTCTAACATATGAATACAAGAGGTACGGTCCAGAATTTCCGCTAAATGCCAACGATTCTTCAAAGTTAAAAGCAATATCTTTGCCTACTGACTGCTTTAAAAAGGCGAATTTAATGGCGCTGAGCCCCACTACCTCTGAGATTTGGTCACGATCTGCTTGACTCATGTGTTCGCGGGTATCTGCAAGCACGGTAGTGATACGTGTATGAGCTTCATCAATCAACCATTGGGCACTCAAAATCTTTCCCGTTCGGCTCGACATTTTGCCTTCGGGCAATCGAACCATGCCGTGAGACAGGTGTTTTGTTTTGGCTCGAAGATCGGGATTAGTGAACTCTAAAGCTTTTAACAACACTTTAAAATACTCGTCAATTTCATTTCCTGTAATGATGAGTGAAGTATCGTATGCGAAACGTCTATACTTTTCTGGAGCCAGACCGAGTTCCTTAGCCTCGTAGGTAGGAAGTCCCAGCGAGTTAATGAAAACTCTGTCATGTAAGCCATGTTTTTTACCAGGAAAAATGACTGCCCCTTGGCTCTCTTCAAAGACTCCTTTTTTGAGAAATTCTTTCACAATTTTGGCACCATACTCACCCACAACACTTTCGTAAAAGAAGTTGTCAAACTGCATACCAATTCGCTCATACATCTGGTTGAAATAGTCGAGAGACCAAGCTCTCCCCTGCGTGTAAAGCGTTTTAATTTCTTCAAAATCAAGGTTTGTCTGGGCTACATATTGACGATAATCGACCTGTGGCTCCCAACCACCTTCAGCCACAAGATTTTCTTGACCTGAGAGAAACGTTAAGTAGTTAATATCTTTCATTTCCTCAGCAGCTGCTGGATCTTCTTTGTAAGCTGTGGCTCCAACTGCATAGGAACGTCCGAGGAATTTAACTCGACTTGAGAGATTTTGCATTTCGAGTTTTTGCAAAGCTTCTGAATATGACAGCTCAGCAAACTCTTCTGTGAACAGCTGTCGCATCCCCCAAATACTCTTCGCTACATGCATACCCACATCACCTTGGTAACAAGCACGATGAACTATCGCTCCTTGGGCTTCTAAGATGCGTGAAATCGCTTCACCAACGGTATTACTGTACAAATGCCCGATGTGTAGTTCTTTGAACGGATTTGGGTCGGTAAACTCAACCATAATTTTTTGGTCTTGTAACTCTTGATCTATCTGAATAGCTGCTTCGGTACAGTGGTCTGAAAGCTGAGCCAAAATAAATGACGTAGTCAGTCGCATATTTACAAATCCAGCGCCGGCCACAGAAACATCTGCAAAGACTTCAGTAGTTCCCTGGACGAGCTCATCTGCAATTTTTTGAGCAAGCTCTCTGGGGTTTGAGACTTGCAGTGATGCAAGTAGTTCTGGGGCATCCTTTTGTAAGGCCCCATAAAGTTTGAGTGCTACAGTCGTAGAAAAATGACCATGAGCTGGGTCACTAACCCGTTCAACAATAAAATCATCAATCGAAGTGTTTTGGGATAACTGGAGTCGTGTGAGCGCATCAAAAACAAAGTCTTTAAGTGTGGCTACAGTTGAATAAGTGGATGGCATAGTGATGCATTGATTCGATACTTCATACAAAAAGGGGCTTACAACAGTATACATCTGTTTTAAACGGTACCACCCTCTCTTTTCTGTACCATCACTAGTACAAACTTGTTGACTTATCTTGCATGTTTTTGCTCGTAAGTCTCTGCGTAACGTGCTCAGACGGACCATATTTTGTGGTCTTCGCTAGTACTTTTTCTCAAGAAAAAAGTGCTATCCGGAAGCGCGACTTTCCTTCAAAACGAATGTAACCACAGTATATCAGACAAACTGAGTAAGGTCTAACATCCAAATGTTACCCGAATTATTTTGAGTACATTTTGTTGCAACCACTGGACACCCCATTAAACTAAATTATCAATCTACCAGACAAACAAAAAGTACTCTATTAGTGATTTTTTACAAAACAGAACCTCTCTTTTTACTAAAAGAGCATAAAACAATTATTTACGGGTTATCTACGTGTTTTAAATTTTTACTTAAAATAGTCTCAAAAACTGCTGACACTTTTTTCATTTTCCGCTCTTTGATTCTCGTTAGGCAGAAACAGTAAAACACTTTTTCTTTTAGTATCAAAAAAAACAAAGCACTGCCGAGAGATAAGATGTATGTAGATTTTTTCCAGGTCTCCCTGGTACAGAGAAATACAAAAAAGCATGTGTTTATCGAGTAAGAGTACTGACAACTCTCTTTTTGAATCATGTCTCTTCGTATAGGAAAAGGTGAGATAAGCCGATTTTGGACCTACAAATGAGCTCGCTTCTTTTTTCCTATTTTTCTCAACTATTATTCGTATTTTTTTCGCCTATTTTATAAATTACTACTTGCTAACATATGCAAAACATGAAAGAGTGGGTAACTATAGATTGCAAATTAACATGTTTTGTTAAAAACCACTATTATTTCCAGTAATAGCTATGATTTTTACTCCAAAACACATCGCCTTGAACCAGAAACTCGACTGTCCCCAGAGTATCTGTCCTCAATACAGTACTGCCGATATCTTCTAATCGTTGCACTACTTGAGGTGCGGGGTGATTATAAGCGTTATTTTTGCCAACAGAAACCACTGAAACTTCGGGTCTCGTTACCTCGATAAATGGTTGTGTTGTGCTTGATTTAGACCCATGGTGCCCCACTTTTAACACATTTACTCGATGTAGCATTTGACTCCTCAGCATTGCCATTTCTGCCTCTTCCTCAAGGTCTGCCATCATTAAAAACACCACTGGTCCTATTTCTAATTTTATACCTATCGATAGGTTGTTTTTATCTATTAGACTACCCTTTTTTCGGTTAAAAAAACATCCATTTTTATCCCATAAGTAGGTTTCGGCGATGCTCTTTTCACACCCCTTTTCCAGGCGTAGCGGCAAAAATGGGCTGATCACCTCAAAAGATATCAAACTACCAACCCGATACCTTTCTCCTCGAGTAGGAATCAAAAGAACCGCACCTTCAGACTGTATATTTGCAAGCATTTCGTAGAAACGGTAACTTACTTTTGACTCTGGCTCGAGCGGAAGATAGAGCATCTTCTGAAGAAAATAATGTTCTGCTACCAGAGGAAAACCACCAATATGATCTAAATCTGGATGCGTAGCAATAGCAAATTCGATCGTTTTATCCCAATATGGGAGTGCTTCCTCTAGACAAACAAGCACTTCTTCGCCTGGACCAGCATCAATAAGAAGTTGTGTCGATTGATATGAAAGGAGTATCGCATCTCCTTGTCCAACATCACAGAAAGCTACGGTGACTCCCTCTGATGGGTACTGCATACCAACAGCTACACACAGAACCACACTCAAAGTGAGTAGGTATCTATAGAAAGGGAGAAAAAGAGACTTTTTTGACATATTTAAAGAGAACAACAACTCCTACCAGGCAGAAATAATACAAAACTAGAAATGTAACCGAAAAATCTGCAGAAAACTGCCAAGAAATGCCCGCAAACCAATCTAACAAAAAAACAAGCATATCAACACACACTTGAAAAACCCCAGCAAACACTTTCAAGAGGTATTCACTCCTTAAGGAAAGCCCTAGAGACACCAATTCCCAGGCTAAAAAGCCAAAACCAAGCACTACTACAAGTGTAATCAAGGGAGAAAGTACAACCGAAAAAACAATACTCAAGGGGCTCCAAGAGCCAAAATAATGTAAAAGCAACGGTACTAATAACATATTTATTGCCACCGAAGTCGATATATTTTTCCGAATAAAACTAGTGACTACTCGAGAAAAACCAGTTGATTTTTTAGTAAAGTTCTCTTTCGGTAGCAAAAAAAGAATTCCCGCTACAGCTCCATAAGATAGTTGAAATGAAATTGAAGACACTGTTTTCTCTGTTTGAAAAAAAGCAAGTAGTCCAACAAGTATGACACTCAAAAAAAACACATACTGCGCAGAAGTTGATCTTTTAAGAAAGGCAGAAATCACAGAATGGAACCGCATACTCACTGTTCTCAAAACAGGAATTGAAAAACCGATTAACCCGCCATACATGCCCAAAACTAAAAATGAAAGCCCCTTATGAAGGCTCTTAGGAATCCTCATGGCAATAAACAACTGTACTACTGCTTGAGCCAAAATTGAGATATGTAATCCAGAAATCACGAAAAAATATAACGTCCCTGTAACTTTAATTTGAGACTGTAGCTCAGCAGCTCTATCCAGGTTCAACCCCAAGAGCAAACTGCCAAATAAAGCACTCGCCTTCACCTCGAGTGACTCTTGAGAACACTCTATGAGAGCTTTTTGAAGAAGCGGGAAAAAAGTCATACAGCTACTAACCGAAGTAAAGACTCCACTACACTAGTATAAAACAATCAAATACCCTATCTATCAATCTTTTATAGCTAAAAAATAGGCTTATCAGTCTGCTATCTCGCTTGCTAAAAAGCATTCAAAACTACTAACAGGTGATGAACTATTGCTAGCATTTCTTTGATTTTCGCCTGGTGGCAAAACCATAAAAATGCAACTCTTAAAGCTCATGCAGCACCCCTATTTTGCAGATTGTACCAATCGGTAGCTCTTATCAGACTATAAATGATCACCAAAGGTCATCCTAAGTTATAATTATTGCAATTACACCGACTACTATTTATGTATCAAAATATAATTAAAAATAACAATTTAATCATATTTTATATTATAAACACATACTTATTTTGATATTTTTAAATATATTTAAAAACCCAAACAGTAAGTGAGGCGAATATTTTATGAACTGACTGTTTTTCTTTTTTTCTCAAACACGCAGTCTGATTTATTGAGTCCGATAGCAACATCCGATAACATCATAAAGATATCAAATCTTTCAACTCTGAAAAGAGAGATTCTGATAAAATTTTTTGTTCCACTAACTGATCCAACTGTGTGTATGGCCTTCCTCCAATAATTGCTTCTGCTCGCTTTTCGCCAATGCCTGACAATGATTCGAGTTCTTCGTTTGAAGCTGTATTTACAGAAACCACTGATCCAAAGAAGCTCTCCTGTTTTTCATTTTTAAGTGGTTGAAGTCCAGTGCTCTCTGAGAGTTGAGCTAGTTGAGCACACACAGCAGAGACCTCCTCATCGACTAATTGAGGAATGTAGACTCCCTCACCATCAGCAAGCGACCTTGCCAAGTTGAGCGATTGACTGAGAACCACCGGATCCGCCACTTTAGAAAACCCACCAGCTTCAGCTACCAGATCACCCACCCGAGCATCTTCTTGAAGCGTATAAACACCCGGGTTAGTAACGGCTCCACTCGCTGCTACGGTGATCTCTGTTACCACGTTGTCTTGTTTTTCCTCTGGATTAGCGTCTGTGTCGCATGAAATCGGGCTTTCAGCACTATATACAGTACTAGGAGAGATGAAGAGAACCCAAAGTCCGTAACCAACGGTAGCTATACCACTTAAGAAAAGGAGTACAGCCCCCATGGTGAAAAGTTGGGTTTTGGTAACTGAACTAAAAGAAAGCTCTTGGAACATACTCAGAGCATAACGAAGAAAAGTGACAAGAATTGTTACACCTTATGGTGTCACTATTGCCGAAGTGGAAGAAGCTGGTACATCTGTTGGGCTTGGAGATGCACTCGGCGTTGGTGTGGATGTCGGAGTCGAACTTGGACTAGGTATTGGAGTTGGAGATGGAGTTGATTCTATAACATCGACCGGCGTAGGTTCTGGACTTGTGGAAATAGGTTTTGACTCAAGCACCTGCACCGTTGCAGCACCGTCACCAGCGCTGAGCAGCGCTAACCAATCAATAACAACAGCATCTGGTTGTCCCTGTTCAAGAACAACTACAAAACCTGTTGCATCAACTAATTCTAGAGTATAGCCTCCAGAAACGTCCGATCGAACACTCAAGTAAACAGTTGGAATCTGCTTGAAACGAGTAGTGAACGAAACACGTACTCGAGTTGCTCCTGCTGGAACGACAAAGCGTCCAACGGTATCAGCATTAAGAGTGACTGCGCCTTTAAAGGCGACATCCTTCATAAACTCGACGCTTGACTGGAAGCTGGTTCGAGCTGTAAAGACAACTTCTTGTAAAAACTTCCAGAGCGATGGTGAAATCTCTGCGTAAGGAAGCAAGGATTCCTCAACACTTGGTTCTTGAATCACGGCTACATTCGTTGCTTGACCAAGTACCTGGCCCTCAGCATCTATCTTCAAAGAGATGTTATTTATTTGTGACTGTTGCTCTTGGATCGCATTTACCAACAATGATGGTAACCTGGAGTAGTTAATACCCATATATCCATCGGTAGCATTAGTAAATGTGATCTCGGGAAAAATTGACTGCACCTCTTGAGCAATCATACCAATATCACTTTGGCCTCCACTGATCCAATCAAACTTGTAGGTTTTAAGAGTTAAGACTTTACTCAAAATTTCAGCATCATTTAATTCTTTGAAGTTCTCTTTCAAACGAATATCAGAAGAACTCGTAGTCAGTGTGCCATCAGCAGTGAGATTAAGATCTGCGCTGTAGGAACCACTGCCAACCGCACTAAAGCGAGCGCTGCCGACGACATCGAGTTTTTGGCCCGGAGTAGCAGTACCAATTCCTACATTCTCTGCCCCAGCATCAAGCGTAAAAAAGTCAGAATTAGTGTCACCAAACCAATTGAAGTCAACATTATGTTTATTTAAGTTCCCCGTAACATCTCCTGTAAAGGAGCCTGACTCTGACAGAGTAAGTAATCGAAGACCGCCCGCTTGCAACTCTATCTGGTCATTACCAAAGACAAACTTTGTATTTGTGTCATCACGAGCCACAATTTGAGAACCAAAGTAAATAGTACCATTTACATCAAGCTGAGCGTTTGCAGTCGTTGTCCCAATTCCCACGTTTCCGTCATTAGCAATAACAAATTTTGTAGCACCACTTGCTGAAGCTGTAAAAAGAGCCTGGTCTCCTGTCTCATTTAGAATTGCCAAAGCTTTACCCACAGCTGCACCCTCAAGATTTAATTTTCCTAGTGGAGCAGTAGTACCTATGCCAATATTTCCAGAAGAGTTAATCCGCATCTGTTCAGCAACTGTTCCACTTCCCCGAGTAGCAAAAGCCATGTATGAATTATCGTAACTGGCACCCTCCAAAGCAATACCGGTATATCCAGTAATTACTCCAGAAGTTCCAAGAAACTCTACTTTCGAACCTCTATCAGCTCCTAAACTAGAACTATTTTGAAGCTTCAGCAGGTTGTTGAAATCACTACTATCTGTATTAAATAGAATTGGCCAACTACTCGAAGAAGTATCGACCGTAAGGGTGTGAAACGCAACTGGTGTCCCTCCAATACCAACCTGACTATCATCATTCACATACAGTCCGTTTCCTCCACCGGTGGTGGTGCCTTGCAATCTTGTTGTGCCGACTGTGTCTAGTGAATAGCCTGGAGAAGTGGAACCAATACCGACATTGCCATCATTCGCAATCAAAAACTTTGTAGCACCACTTGCTGAAGCTGCAAAAATCGCCTGGTTACCTGTTTCGTTCAGAATTACTAATGCCTTACCCACAGCTGCGCCTTGAACATCAAACTTTCCAAGCGGAGCACTGGTACCTATCCCAACATTTCCAGATGCATTAACGCGGAGTCGCTCACTTCCACCAGTAATAAGAGTTAGTTCATCTGCAGTAGCTCGAGCCATACCAGTGTTGGTGTCACCAACAAATGAAAAGGTCGGTGTCGTTGCATCACCTGGGGCACGAAGTAAATAGAATGAACCCGTGTCCCTTCCAGATAATGAGTTGGCAGTGAAAAAGTACCGAGCTTGGCCTCCTGAAGCATAAGCAACATATCCCCCACCGAGTGGCTCTTCGTAAAAACCAGCATCTGAGTTAGTTCTAAAGGTGAGTGACGGAGCTGAGTAGCTACCATCGTTTAATCTCAAACTTCCTACTACATCAAGTGTTGCTGTAGGTGAAGTAGAACCAATACCCACATTAGTTCCATTATCAAAAACTAAAGAATTTCCAAGCCCATAAGTACTACTCCACTTGGCAAGATAGTTCGTTGTACCAGATCCACCAAGGCCCGCTGAGGTCCCTGCACAGTTGCCGCTACTATCACAAACGCTTCTATCTCCCCAGTACAAATCACCGGTCGGACCAGATACAGCTGCAGAAGTATTGAGCGTGTTATATGCACCTGCAGTACCAAATCTCATCGCACCTAAAACGTCGAGTGCTTGACTTGGAGAGAGGCTCCCAATGCCAACATTACCTCCGAATGTTCCCTGCCCTGTCACACCGAGTGTCGAACCCAAAGTAGTGACACCAGTCACCTCGAGGGTATCGTTGAGATCGGTGCTGCCATCGACTTGTAAGCTACTACTTAAGGTAGCGGTTCCTGTGACATTCAGCGTTGAACTTGCTGTCAAGGCAGCCCCAATGGTTGTCACTCCATTGAGGTTAACTGTTCCAACAACATGTAACTTACTTGTCGGTGTAGCAGTACCAATACCAATATTCGTACCATTATCATATAAAACTGAAGCTCCAACGGTGTAAGTATCAGTCCATTTAGTCAAGTAACCAGTGGTACCACTACCGCCAATCCCAGCAGACGTGCCAGCACAGTTTCCAGTGGCTAAACAAACAACGCCACTTTCGTTAGGGAATGTCCAAGTTCTGTCTGCTGTTAAATCTTCTGAAGTCACGGTGCCACTAAAGGGGGCAGCATTAAAACCATCGAACGGTGCAATAACAATCGGATCAGAGCCAGTTGGTGAAATCGAAAGGTTTCCCATTGCCGAAGTCACTCCACTTCCAAGCAATACATTTCCAGAACTGTCTACTCTAAAATACTTAGTAGAACCATCAAACGAAGTCACATTAAAGACATCAACCGAACCACTACTTGCCTGCTTAATTGAAAGCCCTGTTGCAGTCGCCGCACTTGGAGTAATAACTTGAGTTGTACCGGGGTCGGTAATAAGACAAGTTGCACAGGGACCACTACCACCAGCACTTCCCCAAGCTACAGTACCACCAGAAACAGTCAAGACTTGACCATCTCCACCAATACCGAGACTTGCTAAAGTATCAGCTCCACTAGCATAGAGTAAATCTCCAGCAGTAACCGTATTCAAACCGGTACCACCATTAGTAACTGGTAAGATACCAGTTACATAACTACCTCCTCCTGCAATATTTAAAGCTCCAGAGGAAAGTACTCCTCCAAAACTGCTTTGTAGAACACCTGTTGATAAACCTGAAAGAGTAATTGTTCCAGAAGAAGTAAAACCCGTTCCTCCGGTGATAACTCCAGCATTAGTAATACCTCCGCTAGTATTATTAATTCCTGAGTTGATAGTTGCTCCAGAAGAAACCTTTAATCCACCGACAACATCGAGCTTACTTGTTGGGCTAGTTGTGCCAATTCCGACGTTGTCAGTTGAGGTAGTTAAGAAAACGGTACCGGTACCCACATCCCACCCAGAGACATTGAGCTCATTACTATCAGCAGCAATTGTAATTGTTTTACCATCATTTGAAAGAGAAACACCTGCTCCTCCGGTAAAAGTCAGTGTGTCATCGTTTGAATTCGCCGAGAGCGTTGTTGATTCTATCTTAAAATTTTTGAAAATGTTTTGGGATGAACCCAGATCTGAGTTTGTAAGTGTAATGTTTTGATTTCCTGAGAGAGTCAGTCCGCTCCCAGTCAGAACTGAGTAAATCACATTTGAAGCCTCGACCTCTCCTCCCTGAACAACTAAGTTGCCATCAATAGAAACCGTCCCAGCAAAGTTTGAGTTTCCAGAAACGGTTACATCACCATCCAAGGTGGAGTTGCCTACTACCGTTGCATCTCCATCAACTACAGAATCTCCGCCGACTTCAAGATTCCCTGTAACCAAAGCTTCACCAAGTGAAACCGTATCGTTAAAAACTGTTTTTATTCGAAAAACTAAACTATCTGCTTCTTCGGGGGAAACAACGCCCTTGATTTTTCCTCGAGCATCAACTGTGTTACCAAACGAATCAATGGAAACTCCTGCAACTTTTCCAGAATTGGAAAAAGCATCTTCTTGGTTTTGAGCAGTACTACCAGGGCCATACCAAAAGATGAACCCAGCTGCAAAAAAGCAGAGGAACGACCCTGCCATCAAAAACAGAGCCACCCTTCGTCCTATGTGACGGGCAACTTTTTTACTCATACTATATATGGTACTTTTTTTTTGGGTAAAACATCAGACAAAGTTAACACGAAGGAAAGCATGCAAATGCAATCAAATCTGATATAAAAACCTCACTAAGATTGATAAATCAATCTTTTATTCTTTGTACTTCTCCTTTAGAATGGAGGTATGCCTCTCAAGAAAAGAGCGTTTATTTTAGTGGAATTCACGCCACCAAAAACACTAAAAAATACATGTTGAGTACTTTTTTTATTAAAAAAATAAAGACTAAAAAGATACTTAGTAAAAAAACATTAAAACCAGGCCAAAAAAAGTAAATGTAACGCAAAATATGTTGAGTAAAAAAAATACCCTACAAACTCTTCTCCTCCTAACACTTGGTTTTGGGGCAACGCAGTTGGTCACTCCACAGATACAAGCGCAAAAACAAGTTGAAGAACCTCTGGGAATTGCCTATCAACTCAAAGTAGAACCATCAATTGAAATCTTTGATGGCATGATTGTTTCTTTGGGAGACACAACCTACACTGAAAGCCAAGGTCCCTATGACCGAACCATGTTTGGCATAGTTGACCTCAATCCCAGCATTGAGTTTACCTTTGGTAATACGAGCGACACTTCACCAGTAATTGCAGATGGAACAGCTAATGTCTTGGTCTCGGGAGAAAATGGAGCTATACAACCTGGTGATAAAATCACTAGCTCTTCGAGCCCAGGAGTTGGTATGAAGGCGGTCAAATCTGGCTTTACTCTCGGTGTAGCTGAAGAAAGTTTTGCAGGCACTACTTCAGATGACACTGCTTTAATTTCAATCCGCCTCAACAAGGAGTTTACCTTTGCTGGCGACACACCAGATTCGGAAACCATCTCGGACCGACTCAGAAACATCGTCAGTCTCAGTGCCATTGCTGCTTTTGAAGAGCCAACAAAAGTTTTCAAGTATGTGGTGGCGGGCGCAGTTTTACTGCTTTCAATTTTCGCCAGTTTTATCCTGTTGGGTCGCACTTCTCAAAAAGGAATTGAAGCCATTGGTCGTAATCCACTCGCAAAGAATAGCATTATCACCAGTATTTTTGTTAATATAGTAGTCAGCATTATCATTATTATTGCTGGAGTAGTAGGAGCGTACCTGATGGTCACTTTTTAATTATGCAATCACCCGATATCACGCTTCTTTCACTCTGGTCAATTTTTATTCTTGAAGTCATCATTGCTGGGTTACTGTTTTCTGAAAGAAATAAAACCAAGCGGTTCGAAAAAGAATACCAAAAAGAACTCAAGAAAACGCAAGAAAAACTTGAAAAAATTGTCACTTCAGCTGCCGAAGAAGCTCGCACTTCTCTCTCTAGAGTATCTCAAAACTCAGTTACGGCCTCTAAAGAAGTGGCATCACTGGCTCAAAAGGTCCAAGAAAAAATTGAACACACTATTTTGAACCAAACACAGGAAACACTCAAAGAACTACAAACTTCCGCCAAGGTACAAGTATCCAACTTAACTGAGGAACTAACAGCAGCAATCACCCATACAAAGTCTGAAATGCATCAACTGCTTTTAACACATACAAAAAAGGCTACAGAAGAAATTGCTCAGTACACAGCAGAACAAAAACAAGTCATTGCTCAGCAAGCTGCCCAGGAAGTGCATCAAGTGACAAAGCGCTACCTACACCAAGAATTATCTTCAGACCAAGTACATGAACTTTGCCTAACACTCATATCTGAACACCTGGCAACACTGCCAAAAGAACAAACTGAAGCGCGTAAAGATCCCTCATAATGTCACCACTGCAATCACAACTACTTGAAACCATTCTTTCTACCCACGATCTGGCTGAACTCCGAAGCGTGATTGCCGAAATCAAAAAAAATCTCTACACAAAGTCAGGAACTGATTTTGACAGATCACTACAAGCAGTCATTCCCCTCAAGTTTTCACTCCTTTATTCAAGTATAGCAGCCACTAAAAGCGTTACCGAACAGGAAAAACAACTCACTACACTCGATGCCAGCTTAGCTTCACTAGAGATACTACACCTCACTCTTCCCTACTCTCCCACTCAAAAGCAGTTGCAAGATTTTCAAACCCTGTTCAAAAAACAGTACAAAAATCCATTTATTCTGAAAGTCACCACCAACAATACAACACTAGGTGAAGTCACCTGGGAAGTATCCGGAGAACGCCATCACCGCTCCGCTTTTGAAACAAGTAAGGGAGCTGCCTCATGAGCACAACCCAACCACAATACCCCGTAGTTACTAGTGAGTATGCTGTCGTGATTGCGGTGCATCATCCTCTGGTACGTGCTCGAGGTTTTCAGAGTGTGAGCGTTGGGGAAGTAGTCATCTTTGAAGACAACTCACTCGGCCAGGTGTTGTCTTTTACTGACGAAGCTATTGATATTATGGTTTTTTCAACAAAGCCAGTGGCTATCGAAAGTAAGATCTCTCGCACCGGGCATGTCCTTTCATTTCCTGTATCCCGACTCAAAACAGGCGCTATTTTTTCACCTCTTGGGGAGGTTGTCCTTGGAACAGCCGCTTCATCAAGTTCGTCAGAAGAATATAGCAGCATCTTTAAAGTCCCCCCTAGAATCTCTCAAAGAAAACGTATTACAAAACAGCTAGAAACTGGTTTTAGTCTGACTGACATCCTACTGCCCATTGGGCATGGGCAACGAGAACTCCTCGTGGGAGACAGAAAAGCAGGGAAGAGTGACTTTGCTCGAGGAGTTGCGCTCACTCAAGCTCAGAGTGGTACCACTGTTGTGTACGGCCTCGTAGGTAAAAAAGTTGCTGATATAAAAAAAACGTATGACTTCTTTAAAAAATCGGGTGTGCTCGAGAATATCATTCTAGTTGCCTCAACTACCCAAGACCCCGTCAGTACTATCACCATTACTCCTGTTGCCGCCATGACTGTTGCAGAACACCTTGTATCCCAAGGAAAAGATGTCTTACTCATTCTAGATGACCTCACAACCCATGCAGAGTTTTATCGAGAACTTTCATTGCTTGCAAAACGATTCCCGGGAAGAGACTCGTATCCCGGCGACATTTTTTACCGACACGCTCAATTACTCGAGAGAGCCGGTATGTTCTCTCACGATAAAAATACTGCTGGTGAAGTTTCGCTCACCTGCCTCCCCGTGGTTCGAACCATCAACAGTGACCTGACTGACTTTATCACTTCAAACCTAATCAGTATTACTGATGGGCACCTGCTTTTCGATACAAAGCTCTTTGCGCAAGGCTTTCGACCAGCAATTGATACAAAACTTTCAGTCACTCGTGTGGGAAAACAAACGCAAAGTCCTTTGCAACGTGACATCAACCAAGAGCTAACCAGTTTCTTAACTTCCTACCGCAAAACCAAGAACCTGACTCACTTGGGAAGTGAAATTAGCACTCGAAGCCAAGAAGTCCTTAAAAAAGGAGACCTGATTACTAACTTCCTGAGTGACTCTCAGCAGCAAGGAATTGCCACTACTGTCCGACTCATCATTTTAGGATTAATCTGGCAGGGATGGTATGCCCAGACTCACGAAAATGCTCTAAAAAGTTCAATATTCCAACTCTCAAAACAGTACCAAACATCCACTATTGCTACACAACTCGATGAGTATGTCACTGCACCTTCGTTTACTGCTTTTCTTTCAAAAATAAAATCTAATCAAACACAGTTACGGCAACTATGTCAAATTTAAAAGACCTTCAGCTGCAACAAGATTCCCTCATTACTATTAATGATTTCTTTTCTGCATATCAAAAACTAACCATCTACCAGATGCAAAAAAATAGAGATGCCACCATTAATAGTCGAGCTTTTTCTGAAGGCCTGATCGAGACCTTTATTGATGTTAAACAATCAATCAAAAAACTCTTTGAGAAACAGAGCAACTCTTCCAGTCTATCTTTCTCGACACTTGAAAAAAATGGGAAGCGTGTGGCAGTGTTTATTGCATTTGAAACCAAGTTCTCGACAGACGTAATTCGCAGATCGTTTAGAGAGTTTGCTAAGAAGAGTTCTGAAAATGAATTTGAGATTGTCATTACTGGTGCCACTGCCAAGCGTCTTTTTCATGAGTACTTTCCAGAAGGAATGCAATTCGCCTACTTCGACATAAAAGAGAAAAACATTAACTTATCCGAAAATAGTGATTTCTTTGAACACATCCTACAGTTTGAACAGGTTGAAGTCTTTTACCCCTATTTTGTCACTATCATGCACCAGGAACCTCAATCGAGTACCATCTCTGGAGACATCCCACTTGGTGATAAACTACTAGAAGCCGAGCGACAGAACCGCCACTTTTTTTTTGAACCAGACAAAAAGAAAATCCTCCACTTTTTTGAAATCCAAATTTTAGCTTCTCTCCTTCAACAAAAAATGCGTGAAGCCCAGCTAGCTACTCTGGGAGCTCGAATTACAACGCTGCAATACACTCAACAAAATATTGAGGAAGAACGAAAAAAAGTTAGCCAACAAACAGTGAAAATCCTACGTAAAAAAGATAGTAGAAAACAGAGAAATCGCTTGGCTGGTATGCATTTTTGGCAGTAGTACTCTATACTGAATAACCAGTACAGACATAAAAAAATAAAAAGTAAGCAACAATAACATGGCACTCAGAGGCAGTATCAAATCTATCAGAAGCACCGTGGCTGAGGTCGAATTTCTCGATGAACAACCACGTATCTTCGATATTTTAACTCTGGCTGACAACCCAGCAGTAAAGCTTGAAATTATTGCCTCAGCCAGCGAGCAACACTACTTCTGCTTCATCTTGAGTGATGAAATCAGGCTCTCTAGAGGTACCGAGGTGATTAGCACTGGAGAACCACTCTCTATTCCAGTCGGAGACGCGGTCTTGGGCAGAGCTTTTGATATTTTTGGGACTCCGCATGATGGCAAAGCACCATTAGCAACGACACGCAAACCAATTCACTCTCACAAAAAAACCAGTATCGAAGATACCTACATCCCTTCTGAAGTGATCACGACTGGTATTCGAGCCATTGATTTCTTTACTCCCATACTTAAAGGTAGTAAGACTGGATTGGTTGGTGGGGCTGGCCTCGGAAAAACAATCTTGCTTACCGAACTTATCCATAATGTTGTTACTAACAACAACAAAAGCGACTCTGAAACTGTCTCTGTCTTTAGCGCTGTTGGAGAACGTTCTAGAGAAGCCCATGAACTCCTCGAAACCCTCGAGGCTTCCGATGTGCTCAAAAAAACGACCATGGTCCTGGGGCAAATGGGAGAAAATCCAGCAGTTCGTTTTAGAACCGCCTCTGCATCGGCTACAATAGCCGAGCACTTCCGTGATGAAGGCAAAGACGTGCTCTTCTTCATTGACAACATGTACCGATTTAGTCAAGCAGGATACGAACTAGCCACACTTATGAAAGCCATTCCTTCCGAAGAAGGCTATCAGCCCACACTCCCTTCCGAGATCGGCACACTTCACGAAAGACTCGTCTCTAATAAGTCAGCCCACATTACAACTATCGAAGCCATCTATCTCCCTTCTGACGACCTCCTGGATTACAGTGTTAGATCAACCTTTGACTATCTCGACGGTTATATCGTCCTTTCTCGAGATGTCTATCAGTCTGGACGGCTCCCTGCCGTTGATTTACTCGAGTCTAATTCATCAGCTCTAACTCCAGAAACTGTAGGAGAAAAACATTTTGGACTCTACTTAGAAGCCAAAAAAGTCCTTGAATCTGCCAAAGAAATTGAACGAATTGTATCACTTGTAGGACTTTCAGAACTTTCTGCCGAAGATCAAAAAAAATACAAACGTTCTATTCTTTTGCAGAACTACATGACCCAAAGCTTGTCTGTGGCCGAGCCACAAACCGGAAAACCAGGGGTTTTTGCCACCCCCAACACAACACTCATCGACATCGAAAAAATTCTTTCTGGTGCCTTTGATGATGCAGACCCAGATCTCTTCCTCTACATCGAAAAAATAGATGATGCTTGGAAAAAAAATACTCCAACTGTCACCCTTAAGTCGTCGGGTCCCGTACTACCAACCAACCAAACAACCCAAACACAATCTGAGCCAATTCCCATGACACTTTCTGACACCGAAGCTCAAACACTCATTCAAGAAAAAATTGCCGCTAAGAAAAAATCAACAGAAGATACCGCCTCTATAAAAGATAAATACACCGCCACTCTTATGGCCGAAGCAAACAAAAGCTCACAAACAAAGGTGACTGAGCACCTCGAAAAACGAGTTGTCAACTACACTCCAACCAAGATGGAAGAAACAAACACATAGCCCTCTAAATCAGTATGCCAAACATTCCAGAAACATTTCATTTAAAAATTTTTGATGAAACAGGACTCCTTTTTGCCGAGGAAATTAAAGCTCTCGAAGCGGTCAATGAAGCTGGCCCTTTCAGTGTACTCTCAGGCCACACTAACTTTGTTTCTGTTATTACTGGAGCATTGAATGAAAATAAACTTGTTGTCCATTTAGCCAATGAAACCACTCAGGAATTCATCTTCCAAAAAGGAGTTCTCAAGATTTTTGAAAATGCGGCCGAAGTCTTTCTTGTCTTTGATCTCAATATCGGGGTCGAATAATTTAAGCTAACCCTAAACAACCAAGTTCAAAATTCGACCTGGAACATAAATCTCTTTTTGAATGGTCTTGCCATCAATGTATCGCTGAATAGCTTCCAAGCTACGAGCTTGTTCTAGGATCATGTCCTTATTACTCACCTCTTCGGCAGCAATCGATAACTCAGCTCTAACTTTTCCATTAATTTGAACAGGAATAATAATTTGTTCATCTTTGGCTAGCGCATCATCATATTCTGGCCACTCCGAAGTATGAACGAAGGCACCATCGGCGCGAGTTTTGAGCGTTTGGAATACTTCTTCAGCTAAAAATGGAGCAAATGGGGCAATCATCCGAGCAAACATATCTTTTTGAGCGGTCGATAAACTCTGGCCCTTTTTGATGGCTGCTTCCCAGGCATTAGTACACTTCATAATAGCTGCAATAGCTGTGTTAAATTTCAACTTTGGAATATCTTCTGAAACTTTTTTAAGTGTTTGATGCAGTACACGTTCGAGTTCTGGACTCTCAGCCACATCTTTTTCAGCGGTACACAGTCGATAAATCCGCTGTAAAAATTTATAGACACCAATCACAGCTCTTGTGTCCCATGGTTTATCGGCCTCAAGTGGACCCATAAACATCTCATACACCCGGAGGGTATCAGCACCAAATTTTTGAATAATATCATCGGGGTTAATAACATTTCCCTTACTCTTACTCATCTTCTTGCCATCTGGACCTAAAATCATACCTTGGTGACGCATTTTTCCAAATGGTTCGTCGGCAGTAATCAACCCTTCATCTCGTAAAAATTTTGTAAAGAATCGAGAGTACAGTAAGTGCAGCACAATGTGTTCTGGACCAATCATGTACAGATCAACTGGCAACCACTTGTTAAGCTGGTCACGTTCAGCCAATGATTCTGAATTCCGAGAATCAACATACCGCAGGTAGTACCAACTTGAGTCAACAAAGGTGTCCATAGTATCAAATTCTGGTCTCCAGCCGTTACCATACAGTTTTTCTGTTCTTTCAATAAATTCTTGTGACGATCTAAGTGGAGACTCACCGGTTGGTTTAAAGTCAACATCCGTTGGTAGTGTCCAAGGCAAATGTTCTTCTTTGACAGGATGTGGCTTTCCGTCTGGATCATAGACCACCGGAATTGGAGTTCCCCAATATCGCTGTCGTGAAATCAACCAATCGCGCAAACGATAGCTAGTCACACGCGTTCCATATCCCTTTTCTTCCATAAAATCCATCACCTTCTCGGTAGCCGCATGAATTTCCATGCCATCAAGAAAATCAGAGTTAACCATCGTTCCAGCTTCTTCTTGCACTTGTGATGCATCTGTAATTGGTGAAGTGTCTCCATCAACCCCAGTGACTACACGAATAACTTCGATGGTGTGCTCTGCGTCAGAATTGTTGACAAATTTTGCAAATTGAAAATCTCGCATGTCATGGCCAGGAACACCAACAACTGCGCCAGTTCCGAAACTGCCTAAGACAAAGTCTGAAATCCAAAGTGGCATTTTTTTACCCGTTAACTCATTAACTGCAGAGTATCCAGTGAAAGCACCAGTTTTCTTTTTGCCCTCTTGTTGACGCTCTAACTCAGTCTTTTTTTCTGCTTGCTCTAAGTACTTGGCAACCTCTTTGTTTTTTGCAGCACACTTTCTAGCAAACGGGTGTTCGGGGGCCAACACTACAAAGGTAGCTCCAAAGTTTGTGTCTGGGCGAGTGGTAAAACAAGTAATTGTCTCGTCACTTCCATCAATCTTGTACGCAATATTTATTCCTGTTTTTTTACCTATCCAGTTGAGCTGTTGTTGCTTGGTTGGTTCTGGCCAGTCGACCGTATCAAGTCCAGTAATAAGCTCATCTTTGTACTCAGTAATCTTGAAGTACCACTGTTTCATATCTTTCTGCATCACCTCGCTGTCGCAGCGCTCACATAAACCTTCAACAACCTGTTCATTCGCTAAGACTGTTTGGCACGAAGGACACCAGTTCACCTTACCATCTTTTTGATACGCCAAGCCCTTGTTAAATAATTGTAAGAAAATCCATTGAGTCCACTTATAGTACTCAGGATGATTAGTTGCTATTTCATTATCCCAATCGTACGAAATAGCCAAGCGTTTAATTTGACGTCGGAAGGTAGCTATAGCACTTTTTGTTGTTTCGGCTGGTGGAATCCCAGTCTTAATAGCGTAGTTCTCGGCAGGTAATCCAAAAGCGTCCCAGCCCACTGGAAAAAAGACATCTTTGCCATGCATTCTCGTGTATCGAGCTACAATATCGAGAGCTGTTTTACTTTCGACATGACCAACGTGCAGTCCCGATCCGGACGGATAGGCAAACGCAAACAGAAGATACTGTTTTTCGACAAGTTCTTGACCTTTTTTCTGAGTACCTAAAAAGAGACGGGCACTCTCCCAGGCTGCCAGCCATTTTTCTTCAACGTTGCTGTGATCGTAGTACTCTTTTGCCATGTGGCTCCTTTGTAATAGTAAAAAATCCCCTGGTGGGGATTTGTCTGTGCACTCTAAATCCCACTTTCTTTAGTGTAACTCAAGAAGGAGTGGAAGAAAAAGGGCTTCTTTTTGCATACTCCAGGATTATAACACACCAGTCTTTTTAGATCAGAACTGCATCTAGAGTCTCGAGTCCACTTCCATGTATACTGAACGTATGTCCATTGATACCCGCCTGCCATTCGTGGTCTTAAGTTTTGCCATTATTGGTATCTGGATGTCGGTTCCATTTCTAGAAATCTACTCACTGCAGCTGGTGGCTCTGACTTTTTTATTATTTGTATTTCTCAGGTTTAAACATAATCGGAACAACCTTCAAAGTCCTTTTCCTAATCATACTAACTCTGAACTCATTCCTATTACCTTGCTCTTTATGCTCCTCATTTCTGCCACCGGGAACACCCATTCATGGGCCTACCCACTCACCTATCTGTACCTGTTCTTAATCGTGTTTAGTCTCGAAAAAACTTCGGCACTCCTTATTGCTGGTTGTACCTTTGCTCTTCAGCTACTTTTGATTACCACTTTCACTGTCCAAGAAATGATTATCCTAGTGAATATTCCGCTGATCACCGGCGTGATGCTCTACGCAAAAGATCGACACACCACTGCGCTGCTAGAAAAACAGATTATTGAGGAAGAAGAAGCGCTAGTTGCAGCATCACAGGCTGAAATCACTACTCTCGAAGACTATATCCAACAGTTTTTACTCCCCAAAACTGCAACACTCAGCTCCCTAGGCACTCCCCAAACAGAGCTTGAGAAAACCCTTCACTCACAAATAACTTTGATCGTTTCCGAAAGCGAAAAACTGTTAAAAAAAGTAAATGAGTAATGCACAACACTACGAAATCTTTTTTCATTCTAAGCCTCCTGGGATTCTTCGTCTTTTCTCTCTTCTTTTGGCAAGTTGACCGCGTCAAAGCTGAGCGATTAGAGTCAGATTCGTATGTTATTCAATTCGGCAATTTCAATGTGACTTCTGGAGAAAAAAGTTCGGCCAACTACAATGTTACGGACACTGTTGGACAAACGGCAGCCGGAGCCTTTGGCGAATACGGTACTTCTGGCTACTTTGTTGGAGCTGGATTTCAGTATATCTATCAGATCAAAGACTTTAGTTTTATTATCAGTGACGTCAACATGAACTTGGGAGAGTTAGTCAGTGGGGCCTTTGGTACAGATACACATACCCTCGAAATAACTACCCGTGGAGCTGGCGGCTACTCGGTGTATGCGTACGAACTTCACCCCCTCAGACTTCAAGGAGATACAGACGAAATTACAGACACTACTTGCGATGCTGGAACTTGCACAACTGCTTCGGCTGGTATCTGGACTGACCCCACAGTCAGTGGCTTCGGCTTTAATATCCAAGGCGATGATGTCGCAACAGATTTTGTTAACAATACCTACTTTCGCCCTTTTGCTGATGATGAAGCCGCAGCTCCTATGCAAGCAATCATGTCGTCAAATAATGTTGGCTATAAACGGCAATCAACCGTCACCTATCAGGCCGCTAAAAGCGGTAACACTGCTGCTGGAACTTATGAGACAGCGGTTGTGTACGTAGCCGTACCAGGGTATTAATAGCATTATGAACACAAAAATAACCCAGCTGCTTTCCTACAGTATCCTCACCATTACTTTGTTGTGTCGAGTGATTACCCCTACTCCCGTTGCAGCACAAACACAGGCCTTTACTGTCTCGGTCACCCCAGACACTTCGTATATACGAATCAAACCAGGATCGAAAGTTCGTCACACCATCACTATCGAAAACCAAGGAGCTTTAAATAGTACCCTCAGACCACTCATCTTTGATTTCACAGCCGATGGCACTACAGGACGACCCATTCTAGTAGGAGAGTCGTCATTCCCCTACCTCGACATAGAAACTATTTCTCAACAAGAAATCACCATTCCTGGTGGAAAACGGGCTCAGCTGGCACTTTTGTTCACCGTTCCTGAAGATGCCGAAGAGAAGGAATACCCGCTGACAGTTATGTTTGAATCAATCCCCACGCAAAGCACTAATCCAGGCTCAACTTCACAGCTTGTTGGGGCCATCGGAAGCAATATGATTGTGCTTATTTCGAAAGATGAACAAATCTCTCAATTAATAAATATCAATAGTATCGCTGTTCCAAAGTTCGTAGATAGCTTTAAAAAAATTACTATCAAACCCTCTATTAAAAATAATAACTTTGCTGCTACAAATGCAGCTGGAACTGTAGTCGTCAAGAATATGTTTGACTCTCAGGTTGCTGCATTCAACATTTTCCCTGACACTATCCTTGGCTTTAGTGCTCGAGAACTCAGAGCTATGAGAACCGACTTTCAAAAAGATATCGAGCCAGAGGCAGTTCCCTTTGCGTTTGACCCTTCCTTTTTACTCGGACTCTACACCGTAGAAGTGACAGTAACACAACCCTATACCAGCGAAAGCCAAGACATCATTGCCTACGACACATTTACTTTTTTTGCGTTCCCCATACTTCCAACACTCATAACTCTCTTATTGAGTGCTGCAGGAATTACTTTCATAGTAAAAAGAAAAAAACAACACTCTGACTCTTGAAGTCAGGGGAAATACCAGCTAAACTTAAATCTAAGCACTAAAATACTCTTTTGAGAGTTTAGTATTGCGCAAAAATGAAGAGAAATAAACTAAAAAAATCCATTGTTTTATCAGTATTTTTAACTGCTATTGTTGCTGCTGGAGGATTTGCACATCGAAGTGAATCTGCCAGTTTGACCAACGTTTCAGTCACTGTTTCTAACTCTCGCCCCTCATTTAGAGGTGTACTTGGTGCTGGGAACACAGAATCTTCATCTCAGGTTATTATCAACACATCTGGTTACCCCTCAACAACAACAGATCAACTCCAAACTGATGATGTTCTTTCAGTCGGAACTGCTGGAACCATGAGTCTCTATACCATTACCAATATAGTCAGCAATTCCCTGGTCAATATCACTCCTGTTCTGGGTACTGGTGATGCTGATACTAGTGATGATGTTATTTCTACCCAATCTGCCACACACACTGTTCGGTTTAACACTGCCAATGCCGTTGCGAATGGTGGTTTTAGAATTCTGGTTCCAACTCTTGATGCAGATGCAGATGCTAACGATGGTTTACCAGATCAGGGTGCTTTTGACTTTGGGACCAGTGCCCCAACCGTGACTTGTCCGACAGATCTCACTGGCTATGACTTTGTAACTGGAACAGCTACTGCTAGCGCGGTTACTATTGGCAGCACCGACTACCACTCCTACGAGTGTCTCTATTCAGGTACTGGAGCCATTGGAACTGCTTTTGATGGTACTACCAACGATGCTATTACCATCAACTCTATTATCAACCCCGCACCTGATACTGGCCACACCACGGGAACTGCTGATTCATACAAGATTGTTGTCCAACATATTGGCAGTGACTTTAGTACTGTAGACAGTACCACTGTTGCTATTGGAGTTATTGAAGCAGTTCGAATTACTGCCAGCGTCGCACCTCAAATTACCTTCTCGATTGCAGGTGTTTCCAGCGGTGCAACTAAATGTGGCGTCACCACCGATGTCACCACCACTGCTGCAGCCGTACCATTGGCCGAACTTGCTATTTCATCATTTACTGATGCTGCCCAGACGCTTACTGTCTCAACAAACGCTACTAATGGCTATGCCGTTACCGCTGTCGAAAGTGATCAGCTCGGACTCAGTGGAGCCACTTGTACCGGCGACAACACATCTGGATCATGTATTCCTGATTCAGTTGGTGATAACTCCACCATGACCCACGCACTGATTGATGAATGGAACACAACTTCTGTAAAAGGCTTTGGATTCTCTATCGAGAATGCCGACGCCAATACTGTGCCATTCGAGTACACAACTGCAACTGGTAGCTGTACCGGAACCTACTGTGCTAGACAGTTCGCAGACGCCGAAGATAGCCAATCACCGCAACAAATATTTAGCAGTAGCACGGTGGCTGATAATGAAAACATTGATGTCTGCTACAGAGCCGTCATCTCGTCTACACAATCAGCAGGTGACTATGAAAACTACGTTACCTATACAGCAACCGCAACATTTTGAGGACCATAAGGAACTACATGAACACTGCCCGCCCACAGCTCTCACTTAAGACTTTAGCTTTCACTGTAGCTACCCTTGTTCTCGGAGCAACCGTCTTTACTCACACCATCCATGCCCAAGATTTTTCTCAAAGTGATGACACTATTACCTTGACAGCTATTCCCCCTAGAGTTGGAGATCAGGAAATCATCAAGCTTGCTCCTGGAGCTAAAGAGCAAGTGCAACTAAGAATCAGAAACAACTCTACAAAACCCATCACTATTAGAACACTCGCTCAAGACTTTATGCTTGATCTTGATGGGGAAACACCAATTCCTTTGATGGAAGAAACCCCCACTCGCTGGAGTTTAGCCAACTGGCTTGTGATTGCCCCCTCTCAGCAAACTATCCAACCACAAACAACAGCTGCTACTTCTGTACTGATCGAAGTTCCAGAAAATGCTTTGCCAGGAGGTCACTATGCTATGGTCACACACGAACCATCACAAGGAATTGCTCTCGATGATGGTCAATCTGCCTCTGCAATCAGTCAAAAGGTCGGTTCTCTCTTCTATGTAATTGTTGATGGGCTTATTAACGAAGAAGCCTTTATCAGAGACTTCAGCTTTCCTCAGCTAACCGAAATTGGACCAGTAGATTTCTCATTCTTTGTTGATAACCAGTCAGATATTCATATCACCCCTCAAATGTCTGTTGAAATTTATAACATCTTCAACCAAAAAATTGACACTATTGAAATCGAAAGTAAGAATATCTTCCCACTCTACAACCGAGCTTTCTCTGGGAAATGGGATCGAGTCTGGGGACATGGCTTTTATAGAGCTAAGCTGATAATGAGCTATGGTGAACAAGGAAATATTGCAATTTCTAACACTTCATTTTGGCTCTTTCCAGTCAAGTTAGTTCTGACCGCAATTATCATATTGTTAGTCTTAGTTGCAATGATAATTTCAATTCGAAGACACATAGTACACAAAAATGGAAACAAAGAGGAACAGATCAAGAATTTAGAGGAACAGATCCAGAGTTTACAAAGTAAAAAACTGGAACAACACGAAGACTAATGTTGTTGCCAAGTGTAATACAAAATCAGAAATATAAGTACATGTGCGCTACAAACGACTTCTAGCATTTTTGGTTTCCCTCTTACTTGTATTCTCACCTCTGGGTGCAGGAGCTCAAGAAAGCGGACTGCTTCCTGGTGAAGACTTAACCACAAATCCTAAAAATAGACCACAATTGGTCACCGCAACTGTCCCAGACATCATCCCTCCAAGTACACCAATTCTTATTTCTCCTGAGGATGAAATAACCCTCACCACCCCCACTCCTACATTTGAGTGGCAGGCATCCACAGATAATGTCGATGTCTCTCACTATCAATTTTGGCGTGATGGAGTCCTTCTCTTCGATACCATTCCTACTGGGGCAACTACAACCAGTCAATACACACTACTCTATGATAGTGGCCTTTCACACTTCTTCCTTACCCCCAAATCTGGCTTCTCCGACGGCGACCACACTTGGCAGATATATGCCTATGATGAGGCTGGAAACTTTTCTCAGTCAGTTGTCTGGGATTTTACTATTGATACTACTGCTCCCTACTTCGAGATCACAACTATTGGCGATGAAACAGTTGACATCAACACTGGTGATGCCGCCACCGTTCCATCTGATCCAATTCACCTAGCAAACAATGAACCACTCCTGGTGGGTACTGGCGAAAGTAATGCATCGGTACAACTCACCATCACTATTCCCGATGATCCAACCCAGACTCATACTTTTACCATAGGTTCTGATGGTTCGTGGGACTTTCAAGTTGGTATTCTTCCCCGGAACGTAGTCATTACCCTCGACTTTGTTATTTCTGACTCTTCAGGAAATATTTCTGTCATTAGTGATCTAAAAATTGTCATTGACCCTATCATCATTATCATTCCTCCACCAGCACCGACACCTACCCCGACACCTAGCCCAACGCCCACTCCATCTCCAAGCCCTACTCCTGGATTTACCCCAGAGCCAAGTCCTTCAGTAGTACCAACTCCCTCACCGAGTCCCAGCCCTGTTATCATTATTTCAATTACGCCACCGCGAGAAATCATCCATGAGATCATCCAAGAAACCCTCGAGGCTACTCCAGAGGAGGTTACGAACAGTATTCCCCCACAAATTATCGAAGCTATCACACAATCGATCAGAGCTATCTCACCAATTGGAGCATTAATTGTAACCGCGCTGTTGCCTACTCTCAGTTTGCTCTCACTACTTTTCAGCTACGGCGGACAGCTGAGTCTTGAACTTTTCTTCAGGTTTCTACAAGCAATTGGACTCCTTCCAGCCAAGGAACCACAAGGAATTGTGTTTAATAGTGACACAAACGAGCCAGTTCCCTTCGCCCTCCTTACAATTGAGAGCGTTGACTCAAGCGAAACTATCTTCGAAACAGTGGTGACTGATGAGAATGGTATCTATCAGGGTATTCAACTCCCCCATGGCGTCTACAAGATTACTGTTACCCACCAGGATTACACCTTCCCAACTACCAAAGAAAAGCCGAATTACTTGAGTATAAATGATTTCTACAAAGGAGAAACGTTTCGGGTAAGTACCGATAAGACGCATCAATTGTTCTTGATTCCAATTGATCCCAAAGATGAAAAAGTCAGAAAAAAGAACCTCAAAAGTTGGCTGAGGTTGACTGCAGCTCGCCTTAGAATGAAGAATTTGCTCATTCCCATGTTTATTCTCTCAGTGATTTTTACCTTGATTAGCCCAACTAGATTAAACTATGCAGTTATCGCCTTTTACTTGATAGTTTTTGCAAAAAAGTATGTCATTAGCAACAAACGAGCTACCATCCGTGGAACCATTACCACTCGTGATGGAGTACCTATCGAAAATGTCGTTATCAAAGTAAGCGATCCCCAAACGACAGAGTTGGTAGCATTGGTCACAACTAATAAAAAAGGCAAATATGGAGCCTACTGTGATCCTGGTCTGTACTACATAACTATTACTAAGAGCCAATATATTTGGTATCGAGAATCAGGGAACATGGGCTTTGAAGAGGTTACAATCGGTGAAAAACCGCTTGTATTTGATACTTCCCTAACCTCATTCGAAGAACTCACACAACAGTCATTTTAAGCTTCTGTTCTATAGGCAAGCAGACACAAAATAGTAAAATCCAACTACGACCATACAAATCATCACTTATCTGCAAAAGAAACAAAAATAATGATTATCGGCCCAGAGGTTAGATATGACATCACAGATAAAAAATAGAAAACCCCAAGCTCGAATAAATACCAAACAAAAAGAACAAAGTTGTTGATATAGGGGCTCTTACTTCCTCAAAAAATACCTTAGCACTCACTTTCACTAGACTGCTAACACCAGGTTGGGGGTCTGAAAGCTGCTTGCAGCCATCTTCAAACCAATAGTAAGTAACAGGTAGTAAAACAAGCTGTGTTTTAGCTTTTTTTTCTTATAAGAAATTGTTGAAACCACTTATATCAATATAACTGCAACCAATAGTTATTTGCTTTTAGGGTTACTCATCATCATATAATTTTAACTATTATATGATTTTTACTCAAGAAACTAACTGTATATTGTAATTTAGTATGCTAAAAAAATAGAGTGCATCATAAATAGGAGGTAATAATATTTATCGCACTAAGATTATAAAATTATTACTATAAAAACACGAATCTATTATTCACGCATAATAAACGATTTATTACTGCAAAGCCTGTGGCGAATATACATGCAAATATAATTATTTGTTATTTACTAATAAAAGAGCATCTTAGTGCCTCTGGCAATAATTCATGAATAAGCACCCGAAAAGTGGTGGTGTTTTAGTAGTCTAGAGGATATAAAGGAAAATGTATTGTTAGAAATTGCTCTAAAATGTGTCTGCGAGCTCTTGCAACTGAGCAAGTAATTGCAGTCCAGATGGTACCTGAGGATAGTAGTAAGTAGTAATCCCAACATCTTCACTCAAAATATCCCGAAATCGATTGTATACCGAAAAGAACTGCTTTTTTTCCTGATCATTCGGTCTTCTCTTTTGATCAACAGAAGCTAGCAAAGACTCAACTTCAGTGCTAACACTTGAGTAAGAAGTTGCAAGATCTGCAAGTGAAAAGTTTCGTGTAATAGAGCTTCTCTCAAAGCCAAAGTCCCAAGAAGCCACTGAGAAAATACTCACACAGTCTTGATAGAGCTTTTGACACATTTGAATCAAGTTGGTCGAGAAAGAATCAGGAGAACAGTATACTCCTCTGCTAAGTCCAATGGCATGCTCTCGCACCAACTGAGAACGTAGGTACCTGAATTGGGGATCACTCTTAGGAGCTTGTTGAAAGACGATGCACTGCCAGGTTCCAGCGTAGGTATCCCACTTGGAATCTAAAGCCGGAAATAGCTCAATTAACTGGCGTTGCCCCTTCTCTGTTAACGAGTACTGGATGTCACCGGACACCCGCTCGGAAAAAAGAACTGCTTCTTGCTCTAAATGGTATAACAAAGAACGCTTGCCACCCCTCGTCAGCGAAGGAACTAACGCATACACGCTAGACTGCTTTAAGAATCGATCTTGACTCTCCTTGGTTGGATATAAAAACAAGGCGAGCGTAACACTATTTTTTTTCATATATATTATAAGATTCCATCACAGCTTTGAGAGCTATTTTCGCATTATATTCTTATATCTACTCGACTAAATATAGAACCCGAATATAACACAATTACTATTGTTGCATCTTTATTCTCACTATTGTCAATAGTATTACTATCTCAAAGCAATTGTTTTTAAAAAGTTTTCAACACTTGAGCGGCACCGAAACTCACTTTTTCCACACATAAGTAAAATAATTGTAATTTTTACACTCGTTTAGCCTGGTACTAAGATTCCCCCATCTTTTTTGTTAGTTTTACCTTCACATACTACCACTCATTTAAACAGTTCCACAAGAATTAAATAGTGTGAACAAAAGCACATAAATGCGACTCATTTCGTATAAATACGAATAAATACCCCCTATTTGATGTCTTATGATACTCATGAAACAGTGTGAAATACTTTTTTATATATATCATCGTATGCCTGGGAGATCTTTTTTCTGCCCACCCCCCTTTGTCTCCAACTACCAGACCATTGACCCTGGACTCTCGGGTAAGATACACTGATTTCAGACACGTCTAACAGGTCTAATGAATCTGGTAGAGCCACATGTCAAAAACACTTGCAAAAATAAAATAATGACTGCCCAAAACCGTTACATTCCTAGCATTCTGACTTCACTCTCCACATTTTTGGAAAGTGCTTTGCTCAGTGAACACAACCGCAGTGAAGCCACGGCTTTGTTTGCCGAATATCTTTCACAAAAAAAATCACTCAGTGAGTGGCCTGTTTCTGAACTCATCCGCTTTTTGGACACCTCAGAGGACCACCAGACAAAAGATCAAATGATACGCACAGCTTTGATTGAGTTTGTCCAAAAATATCCACCCCACCAGACAACAGTTTTTCTTCACGAATACCTATTAGCACTCAAAGCAGACAACTGCTCAGCATCAACCATAAAAAATTATCGCAGTGATATCAGTCAATTTTTTCAATTTTCCCAGAAAAGTGAGCTCCAAAGAGCCATAAACAAACACGAACTATCACTTTTCGTTGTCCTACAGGCAAAAAAGGGGTTAAAGACCTCTTCCATCAGAAGAAAAGTCATCAGCATTACTCAGTTTGGCCTCTGGTTAATGACAGAGGGAGTCATTCCATCAATCAAAGAACTTGAAGAAGTTGGGAATGATCTTGAGAAGATCATTGCTTCTTCCTCAAGTAAGACTGTTCCAGTACAAGAGCCTCGCTTACACTTTACCGCTGTGCCAACCTCAAACGCACCCTCAGTTCCCGTGACATCATCTCATTCTCAAAACGAACACATAAATACTCGAGATAATGCCCAATCAAATCAGAACATGAGAAGTCGAATTAAAGCTGGGATGAGGACCCTGCAGGGTAAATTACTACCTGATCAACAACAAAAAACCTTTCTCCCCTACCTGAACCTGGTGATAATCTTACTGTTTGTGGCTGCCTTTGGCATTTTTGGGTACACCCAGTTCATTAAAAATGCTAAAGCACCCCTGGCTTACCCTACAAGCCCTACTCGACCAAATAGAGTGCTTCAATTCCAGGGGCGTTTAACTGATACCAGTCAAAACCCTATTACTACCGCTACAGATATGGCCTTTCGCCTCTATGATGCTAACACTGCAGGCAGCCAACTCTGGAGCTCTGGCACTTGTAGTGTCACTCCAGATCAAGATGGTATCTTTAATACTGATCTCGGAAGTACTTGTGGTAGTGAAATCAGCCAAGATGTTTTTACCGAGAACTCAAACGTGTGGCTCGAGGTGGAGATCGCAACTGAAACACTCACTCCTCGACAAAGTATCAAGACAGTTCCCTACGCTTTAAACTCTGAAACACTGCAAGGCTATCCTATTGACGCCACCGGCGCAGCCACAAAAAACACGGTGGTGACTATGAACAATACCGGTGACATTATCTTGGGGGAAGTTTCGCCTCTTCTCAAAGCTGTTTCGGGTAATTTCGCCATAGAGGCCGAAACCCTAACCCTACAAACAAGTAGTGGGACTAATGGAGATATCACACTGTCTCCAGACGGAACTGGACAAGTGCAAGTTCAGTCTGACCTCGATGTAACTGGCTATATTTCTGCTCCTGGAGCAACACTGAGCGCTACTTATGCCGGAGGCACTGCCTTGATAACAAAAGGTGGCCCCAGTGGGACAGCCAACATTCAGGAATGGCAAAATAATTCTGGCACTGCCTTAAGTGTGATCGATGAAAATGGAAACATTGGCGCTGGTCTTAATAACCCCAGCGCAAAACTTCATGTTGCTGATGGAGGTAATGTCATACTCGGAAGTGACGGTGGTGGTAGTAACACCATTACTACCTACTCTTCTAGTGCTGGACTCTATAGTCAGCTCAACGGCAACCAGCTCACCTTCTATCGAAATGGTGGCTCCTATATCTCCAACAGTGGTGGAACCAGTGGTTCTCTCGTCCTTCGTACTCAAGATAGCAGCACCGATATTAACCGCCTACTTATAAACGGTGGTGATGGCACTCCAGATATTGATATCTTAAACAGTCTGCTTGACATCAATGGCAACTCTATCTACAGTTCTAGCGGGAATCTCACCCTTGATGATCAGGTCTATGTCTCTGGAAACCTAGGTATTGGCTCAACCTCCCCTCAAGCTCCACTCGATGTAGTTGGAGATATCTACCTTTCTTCTGGTCTTTCAACTTTTGGAACTGCCGTTTCTGACGGTACTATAGAAGCAACTAAATTTTGTACTGGTGACGGAGAAACAAACTGTGTCACAGATTTCAGCTCTATCACTGGTCTTTGGGAGAACACCCTCAATGTCTATCATCCAAAAAATGAGTTTGCTGGCGTTGTAGACTTAGCTGTTGGTGGAAATTCAACGGCTAGTGCAAACATCCTGTTGCAAAGCAGTGGAAATGCTTATTTTGCAGGCACTCTTGATTTGGGTACAAATACTATCTACGATGGAAACCTCACTGGGGACTGGAATTTCAATAGTGGCAATCTGAGTAGTATTAGTACTCTAGCAGCAACGAGCACCGTCACGTTCTCAGGACTCGGAACAGGCACTGATAATACTGTTGTTATCCTCAATGGAAGCAACCAACTCACTACCGATGAAATCGATGCCAGAGTTTGGGGTACCACGCTCACAGATGGATCTGGTACCACTAACTATATTTCTAAATGGTCAGATGCCGATACTCTGACCAACTCCTTGCTTTTCGACAATGGAACAAATGTAGGCATTGGAACTTCAACTCCAGATTCGTATTTAAAACTATACAAAACTTCCGCTGCCCTAGCTGCAGAAGAACTCTTAAAACTGTCAGTCAGTGATGATGCTGGTGCATACTTAAGTTTCAGAAATGCGACTTCTGCAGATAGCTTGTTTAGTCCTCAGATTAGATTTCAAGGCTCTGGTTCGACAGTGGCTGGTCAAATCCAGGCTATTGCTACCACAGACAGTGGTACAGATCCGCTCCTGACACTTACCGGTCAAAATACTAGCTCAACTATTGCAAATCGCCCCATTCTACAAGTTAAAAACTATACCACTGTTCTTACCACTTGGGATCAAAATGGTAATGTTGGAATCGGAACAAGTACCCCAGTTGGCCTCCTCAATGTTGAGGGAGCTGTTGTTGGTAAAGCCTTGAGCATTCTCAATGAAACAGGAGATCAAGACATACTAGCCGCTAGTGCTAGTGGAGTTACTCGCTTCAGAATTGCCAACAACGGCTACGCCTATGCCGATAGATTCACTGATATTAGTAACAGCAGCTACTATATAGACCCAGCCGCAATTGTTACTTCTGGTGTCTTTAATGGCAATGTTGGAATAGGTACTAACACCCCCAGCTATAAACTTGATGTCAACGGCGAAGCCAACTTCACCGATGCCATTCGCCTGAATGGTGATGCTGGTGTCGTCGACTACATTTTAACATCTTCTGGGGGTGGCCTTAATAACTGGACAGAACCTTATAGTATCGTTGAAGCTGGCTACTGGGACCTCACAGCTGGGGTTTTCCATCCAAAGCCTCCGTACACAGATGTTGTAGACCTAGCACTCGGAGGTAACTCAACTGCCAGTGCAAATGTTCACTTCCAATCTAATGGTGAAGCATATCTTGCTGGTAATGTTGGAATTGGAACATCTAGTCCCGGAGCAAAACTACAACTCAACACTGGGTCAGATAGCCGTATTGGCCAAATTATTAAAGCCAACTCAGGCAGTCAAACAGCCAACCTGCAAGAATGGCAAAATAGTAGTAGTACTATTCTTTCCAACATAGAAGCTGATGGCGACCTCAACATGCGCAACGCAGGTATTTTGTTCAATGACGCTAATGCAAGAATCGAACAAAGCTCTCCGCTTCGACTCTCAATCACAGCGAATACAAACGATACCTTTACGAATGGCCTCAGACTCACCTCAACCAGTTCAGAAGCCACTGCTACCCAATATGCTAACTCAATCTATGCAACTCGATCTGTGGCTGGAGCTGCTACGTATAACGCGCTTCAAATTAATACAAATGTCAGTGCAAGTTCTGGTACACAGGCTGTCGTCAGAGGTATGCTTAACCAAGTAAGATTAACGGGAGCTTCAACAATAACTTCTGCCTATGCGCTTCATGGCCGCGTCGATAATGAAAGCACTGGCACTATTACAACTGCGGTTGCAGCATACATTGATGCAAATATTAATTCTGGTGGTGGCACTATTACTAACAACTACGGAATTTTAGTTGGAAGTCAAAACGTAGGAGCCACAAATAACTATGCACTCTACACAAACCTAGGAAATGTTTCTCTCGGAGATGATCTGTTACTCAGAAATGATAATGATCGAATCCAGATTGGTGCTGGAGGCGATTTGGATCTGTACCACACTGGCTCTCACTCCTACATCACTTCAGCCACTGGAAATCTTATTTTTGATAATATGAGTACTTCTGGGGCATCTATTTTTCAGCTTGGTACCAATACCACGGCTACCTCCTTCCAAGTCCTTAATAATACGAGTGGCTCCCTTTTTGAGGTTGATGGCAGTGGCAACGTTGGTATCGGCAGTAGCTCTCCTGGTTACAAACTTGATGTTAATGGTGAGGCCAATTTTGCTGATGCTATTCGAGCTGGCGGTGATGCTGGAACTTCTGGTTACTTCCTCACTTCTTCTGCTGGAGGAGTCAACACATGGACAGACCCTGCCAGTATTAGCGGCGTAACTTGGTGGGATAACACTCTCAATGTACTTCATCCTACAGATGAGTATGCAAGTGTGGTTGATTTAGCACTTGGAGGAACCAGTACTGCCTCTGCAACTATTCATCTCCTAGCAGATGGATCAGCCGTCTTTAACCAACAAGGAAGTGATAGTGACTTTAGAGTTGAAGCTAGTGGCCAAGCGAATGCTTTTTTTGTCCAAGGTAGTGATGGCAATATAGGAATCGGAACTGGAACTCCAACACATGAGGTTGTAGTAAGAAAAGATCAAAACGCCAATACAGCTATGCTCGTCAGCAATGAAACAGACAACACCGGTGCCTACTCATCATATCTCTTTGAAACTGCTACTAGAGGTGGAGGTTTTGGCCTCTATGCTGATAGCTTTACCGGTGGTGGTTCACTCACTCACTTTGCAGGCAGAATGGGATTTGCTGGCTACAACGGTTTCGAACCTCTTGGTTTAGACTTTATCTCCAACCATGCTAGTGGAGATATTCGCTTCTTTACTGGTGGACTTGCAACTAGTAACGAACGACTCAGAATTGATGCCGCTGGAAATGTGGGGATCGGCTCTACTAGTCCAGGATATGAGCTTGATGTTGTCGGAGAACTTAATCTCACCGATGCCATCAGAGTTGCCGGTGATGCTGGCACCTCAGGCTACTTACTCACCTCTTCTGCTGGTGGAGCCAACACTTGGACTGACCCTGCAACCTTAGGATCAGTCAGTTGGTGGGATAACACAGATAACGTACTCCATCCAAAAGATGAGTATGCAAGCGTTGTCGATCTTGCTCTTGGTGGCACCTCTACCGCAAGTGCAAACATACACCTCTATGCAGACGGTCGAGCTTACTTTGCTGATAATGTGGGGATTGGTATAGCCCCGTCTACCGAGGCTTTAAGAGTGGGTGGAAATGGAGATATCTTGGCCGATGATGACATTACAGCAACTGACGAATTTAGAACTTCTGCAGATGGGACAGCTGCAGATCCAAAATACACCTGGACAAATGATTTAGATCTCGGACTCTTCAGAGGTGGTACAGATATTTTGGGGTTCACCACAGCAGGTACCGAAGCTATGAGAATTGATGCTAGTGGAAATATTGGCGTTGGTACTACTACTCCATTAGGAAAATTAAATCTGGAGGGTGCAGCTGTGGGTAAAGCTTTGGCAATTCTAAACGAAACCGGTGACCAGGCAATTTTTACAGCTTCAGCAAGTGGTGCTACAAAATTTGTTATTGCTAACGATGGTAATGTCGGAATTGGCACATCTAATCCCGGGGCTGAACTCAACTTAGCCACTGGTTCTTTTAAGATTGGTACCAGTGACTGCAATAATTCATTTTGTCTTGACGAAGATGGATTCGATACTGGTTTTGATTACACAATTGCAAACCATAATGGGGGTAGTCTCTACCTCATGCCTGATGCAAATGTAGGAATTGGAACAACGACTGCCAACGCTAAGCTTGATGTAAATGGCACTATTTACTTTGGAACTCAGATTGTGGCCCGTGATGATATAGACACCAAATTTGTATTTGGCACCAACCAAATTGAGATGCAGGCAGGAGGCATTCGTTTGCTAACATCCTCACAGACAGCCGCATTTACTGGTAATGTAACCGGTAACTTAAATGGTCATGATGTTGATTTTAATTGGTATGGCGACACTAATTCTGACTTCTTTACGCTTGATGCGGGAACGGAGAATGTAGGAATTGGCACTGCTACTCCTTCTAGCTTTAAACTTGAAATTGCTGGAGACATAGGACCAACAGTAGATGCCACCTACGCGCTTGGTTCGGCCTCAAAACGATGGAGCAACCTCTTTATTTCAGGAAATATTGCTGCCGCCGGACTCTTCGATGCTGACACTGATACCGGCATTCAAGTCGAAGAATCTGCTGACGAAGACAAAATTCGTTTTGATACTGCTGGCAGTGAACGCATGATCATCGGAGCAGATGGTAATGTAGGCATTGGATCTACCACACCACTTGGAAAATTAACTATTGAGGGAGCTGCTATCGGAAAAGCTCTAGTAATTTTAAATGAAACAGGTAATCAAGACCTACTGACCGCTAGTGCTTCCGGCACTACAAGGTTTACTGTTACTAATGCTGGCTACGCCCAAGCAGATCGTTTTGCCGATATTAGTAATACCGCCTACTATATCGATCCAGCCGCTATAGCGACATCGGGAACCTTTGCAGGTAATGTGGGCATTGGCACCAGTAATCCAGCAACTGCAAGACTAGTAGTTCGCAACTCTAGTACTGAAGATATTTTCAATGCCTTTGATGGCAGCACCGAGGTTATGACAATTTTAGATGGTGGTAATGTGGGAATTGGGACAACAGCTCCATTAGAAAAACTCCATATTAGTAATGACTCCGATGCTGACATCTTGCTCCAAGAAGCTAGTAATACCTCAAGCTTTTCTAGCATCCTTGGCTACAAAAGTAGAAACACTGTGGCTAGTCCATCTATCGTGGCAAACGGAGACGGAGCCCTCTCATTTGTCGGTCGAGGCTATGATGGCTCTAACTTCCTCAACTTAGCCGAGTTTAGAGTAGAAGTTGATGGTACTCCTGGCACTAATGATATGCCTGGTCGACTCACCTTCTGGACTACACCAGACGGCTCTTCAACTTCATCAGAGAGAATGAGGATTGATAACCAAGGAAACGTAGGGATTGGCACTATTAATCCAAGCAGATTTAAACTCCAACTAACTGGCAACATTGGACCAACCACCGACGATACCTACGACCTCGGTTCAAGCACTTACCGGTGGCAAGACCTCTACCTTGGCCCAGCATCACTTCATATCGGAACTGATGGTAATGAGGCAGTTCTGTCTTATAACACCACAAGCAACTACCTTGGTTTTGACCCAGATGGAGATACAACCAATGAAGTAGTTATCTTAGATAGTGGAAACCTGGGTATTGGAACGGTTACTCCAAGTTCAAGTCTAGATATTGCTATTCCTTGGGATAACACAAGTGGTCCACAAATTACACTTGGTACAGTCGGTCATGTCAGTGGCGATTTTGCACATGCTAAAATTGGAACAGTCGAAACTGGATCTGGTAGTTTGGGTGGAATGCTGTTCTTCAGCACGAAAGACAATAGCGGATCCGTGGCAGATGCTCCTATTGAGAGAATGCGTATCGATAGTGATGGAAATGTTGGTATTGGCTCTACTAACCCAACTCAAAAAGTAGATATAACTTCCGGTAATATTCAGTTCAGCAACAGCTATGGTGCTTACTTTGCAGGTAGTACAATGGGAACGGATGCAACAAGAATTTATTCAAGTGGAGATAGACTCCATGTAAGAGCCGAAGATGTTACTGGCGTTGCTCAATTTTCTAGTTATGGCATGTACCTTCCTTTAGCAGGACAAACATATAATTTATTTACCGGTGGAAGCATTAAAGCTGGTCATGTTGAAGATGCATCACTAGATATTAGTACTGAAGTTCACATTACTAGTAGTGGAGATAGTTACTTAAGTGGTGGCAATGTTGGTATTAATTCGACTAACCCAGGTGAAAAACTCGATGTTACCGGTCTTATTAGAGCCAGTGATAATATCCAATCCGGATATGGAAGTGGTGGTGTTGCCATGACAATAAATGACGGATATGGAAATGCTAACTTAACATTTAATCATATGGATGGTGTACCCGAACAAACTGGTAATGCAGGCAGAATTGAAGTAAATACTGATAACACTACGGGTGGAGCAATGTCATTCGAAGTCGGTACAAACTTAACTGGCGGTGTTGCTGCAGCACTTACAGAAGTCATGACTATATTATCTACTGGTAATGTTGGCATTGGTGACACAACTCCAGATGCAGAGCTAGAAGTTAATGGAGATGTACTCCTGACTGGAAATATATATAGAAACTCACACGAAGATGGCTTCTTAGTAGGTGGTTATAACAACATTGGTGCAAACTCAACAAACACTAACCCTATCTTTACAATTGGAAGTAATTACCTTCCTGCATCGACTACCCTTGGAAATATGTATGGTATTGGATACACACACTCAAATGCATCATTTGTTTCAGCAACTCCTGGTGGAGCTGGTTGGGGAATGTATGTTTCTGCAGGAGGAGTTTCAAGGATCTTCCTTAATGGGACTACGGGAGGTGGCTACTTTGCAAGTAATGTAGGTATTGGAACTACCAATCCAGCAGCTGTACTCCACACCCAAGGTGGCTACGGTACCAATGTCATCTTCCAACATGATGGTGAAATTAAATATCGAGCAAATACAACTGATGTAGATGACCCTCCAGATATTGTGTTTGAAAGTAGTACAGGTAGTCAATACTCGAGAATCTGGTCTGGATTAGGTAGTTTACTTAACCTGAGTGGAGACTCAACTACAAACGCAGATGTGACTATTAAAACAGATGGGTTATATTTTAACAACCTTTCAGACTTTTACATACAACAAGATGCAACAAACAGGTTACTAATTGCTTCACAAACATGGAATACGGCAGACACTGGCTACGTTACACTTATGGGTGGTGCCACTGGGGGAACTGATATACTCAAAGTACTAAATGGTTATGCAGGCCATGCTCATGATGAGTTTACTGTTAAGGGTAACGGTACAACGTATACCAGAGGTTCTCACGACTATGCTGAAAACATATTAACAAGTGATATTACTACCCAGGCCGCAGATATCGTTGTGGTTGACCCAACTAAAGAAAATGAGGTTGTAAAGAGTGGCCACAGTGAAGCAAATAATCCAGACATGGTCCCCACCGGATTCGAACAATATGCAAACCTAGAGTATCCAACTGATGACAGTGAATCCATTAAAACTGCTTGGGTTAAGAAAACATCAAAACCCTATGACAATACCGTCATCGGTGTCATTTCAACCACTCCAGGCTCACTCCTTGGAGCTTGGCTAGAAGAAGAAGACTTCCCTGGACAAATCAGACCACTGGCTCTAAATGGAAGAACCTCAATCAAAGTAAGCACACTAAACGGAGTTTTAAACCGAGGTGATGCCATTACAACTTCTGTCTTACCTGGTATTGGTATGAAATCAACTCAGCCAGGTCAAATTGTTGGTAAAGTCTTAGAATCATTTGATCCATCAAAACTAACCTGTACCAACGTACCCTCACTTGAAGCCATTACCTGGCCAGATGATCCAGGAAGCAACTTATCCTCTCCTTGTTTTAGACTCCCCAATGGCACCTACGTAGGAAAAGCAATCGTGTTTGTAAATATAGCCTGGTACGACCCCACTATTACTCTTGCAGAAAATGGCCAGGTAGTGCTCACTGGGGACTCATCAACAGGATACAGAGTCAAAAACTCAGGACAAACCGTCACTTCTGTCACCAGTCTCGCCAAAGCATTTGTAGCAAATATCCAGGCAGGACTCACCACCACTAAGGATCTTGTTGTTCAGAATACTGCTTCTATCAAGACTCTATCTGTTGAATCCATAACCATTAATGGGCAAACACTCGCTAGTTATATTCAAAGTATTACTGCAAACCAAAACACTCCTAATGTAGCACCGCTTGTCTCTCCTATTGCCAATAACACGGTCATCAAAATCGCCTCACAAAGTGGCTCGGTCCTGGTTACAGATAGTTCAAACACTACAGTCGCAACAATTTCTAGTAACGGAGACACGACGCTCCTAGGTTCACTTACAGCAAAAAATATTGTGGCCAACTCGGCAACAATTTCGGGATCTGTATCGACTGATACTCTCACAGCAAATAAAACATCACTCGGTTCTCTCTTAGTTGAAGAAGCAACCGTCTCGGGAACAATAACTGCCACTGCTATCGATACGACCTCAGCCAGAATAGCTGCTCTTGAAGCTGGAATCGCCCAGTTTGAGGATGCTAAAGCCAAAACAGCAGAGTTTGTCACAGCTACTGTCTCGGGAACACTCTATGCAAATAATATTGATGGCCTCAACGAAAAGACGCTGACCGTTACCGAAAAAGCATCTCTCCTGGCAATGTTGACCACCACCGATAGTATTAAATCAGTCGCCGACGTGGTTCAAACGGTAGAAACAGCCGGCTTCACTGCCTCTAGTTCTGCAGACCTCAACCTCACACTGGCTGATCTATCACTGAGTGCCACTGATGTCACGCTTGAAGGTGACGCTCTCTTCATCAATAACTATTTCAAAGTCAACGGCGGTGCCTACGTAGCTGATAATATGGGTATCGGCCAAAGTCTCTTCGTCGAAAAAGACATTCATGCCGGCCAATCAGTCACCATTGCCAACACCCTCGAAATCGGTGAAAACTACATCGCCTACACTGCTACCGATAGTACTTCAGTCTTTGAAATTCAACCATCTGGTCAAGGGTCTCTCTCCCTCATGGCTGGCCTCCTTATCCTTGAAGAAAACGGTACTGCCACCATCAACGGCAGCTTCACTATCGAAAACGACGCCACTGTTAAAGGCACCCTCTTTGCAGACCTCCTCAAACCAACCAACTTTGGCAACCCACTCCAAGTCCAGGTGGCTGGTATCTCTGACGAAGATGGCGAAGTGAGAAAATCACGCTTTGAAATTATCGACGAACTCGGTGCCCCTGTAGCCACCATCTCTGCTCAAGGAAAAGCTGAGTTCGCAGGCGGACTCAGTGTCGGTAGTGAAAACCTGGGCACAGCCAACTTGGATACCCTAGACAGTGACAACCGACCAATACTCGAGAGTCAAAAAACCTCTGGTAAAGCCGCCATTCCAAGTGGTACCAAAGAAATTAAAATCAAGTCGAGTAAAGTCAATAAAGACTCACTTATCTACGTAACTCCAGTGGGCAGCACACAAAACAAAGTCCTCTACGTCAAGTCACAGCAAGAAGAAAACCCAAGCGAAGACAAACAGGGGGAGTTCATAGTTGGCTTTGATGAAGCCTTGGATACAGAAGTACAACTCAACTGGTGGATTGTAAACTAAGCTTAATTTTGTCTAGATTAGTGCTTCGATTACTCAGTAAGCCTCGCTTCTTCTTTAGGCAAAAAAACACCCAGGCTTTGAAACCTGGGTATGATCTTATTAATCTCTTTTTTTACATTAGTTGGCACACAAATAGTAGGTGGTATCAGTTCCAGTTGTACAAGTCCCACCAACATTACAACGAGCCCAACTATCACAAATTTCTTGATCAGCTTCGTTTTCAAGCTCAGCCTGAAGTAAAAAATTTTCGTCATCTGCCCCAGGAAGCGAGTATCCATAGCCTGAAAAGGTTGGGATTTCGTCCATGTAGACAACTGTTCCTGTCAAATTAGTAAAGTCACTGCCTTCAACTGGGCCATCTGCCACCTGAGGATAACCCTGGTAGTCATTGTAGTAGAGTCGAAGCGCTGTCTTGATAGAATCCAAGTTTGCCTTGGTTCGTGCATCTTTGGCGCGCTCACGAACTCCCACCATGTTAGAGATAAACAGTGAAGTTAAGACTCCAATAATAGTGATCACAACCAGCAGCTCGATCAGGGTGAAACCTGACTGTACATGTTTTTTTTTCATAGCAACTCCTTATAGATCTGGGTCATCAAGTACGGTTGGCAAAGAACTTGAACTCATATTACTACTGTGAACTTCATAGTTACAACCTCCAGAAACACAGTCAAAACCCGAGGTATTATAGACACCTGGACCAGACGGACCAGCAGGGATATCACCGTCTTGAGAGTTCTCAAACCTGGCATATATCACATAAGAACTTCCGTCAGATTGGTAGGCATACGAGCCACCAGCTGGATCTTCAGGAATCTGGACCATATAGATAGTGCCATTCTTTTGCCAAAGCTGGTTCCATCCGCACCCACCACTGTCACAACCATCGATTTGTGCTGAAGCATCGTGAACTGGATATTGGTCGTAATCGTTGTAGTACATTTCAAGAGCCGAGGTGATACTATCTAGATCTGCTTTCCGCCGAGCATCTCTACCTTTTCGCTGCGAACTCATAAAGCTTCCAAGACCAATCGTCGTCAAAAGACCTAAAATTACAATTACAATTAACAATTCTACTAAGGTAAATCCTTTTTTATTTGATTTGGGAACGTGATTGTTTTTTAGCATAGTTAGTATCATCATTAGTTTGTACAAGGTGAGTTAGCAATACAAGCAGCTAGATCTGGATACGGAGCATAAGGAGGACTTCCTGGGCATGCCCCTCCAACTAGAGTAGTTTGATTACAAGAGGTATTACCCAATGGACAACAGATTCCTTCTGTTGGAACTTCTCCTCCCCCATCACCCGTGTAGTACACAGGTACACCTTCAGATACGCCATAGTTATATTCTTCTGCCCCAGTTGAAATAAGCGTTACGGGAATACCACACCCAATTCCCTGGTCACATCCTAAGGTTGCAATATCGGGGTCTTCATCAAGCTCTAGCTTAGAATACACACGGTATCCACCAGAAGTATCACCAAAGTCAGGGTACGGAGCATAGACATAGGGTGATCCATCAGCTGGGTCACAAGGAATTTCATTTAAGTACTTTTCGAGAGCTGTACCAGTTGAATCTCCACAGTTATCAAGCGTTCCAAAAGGGGGATATTGATTATAGTCACCCGCATAGTCTTCATAGATTTTTTTAATCTTATCTAAATCAGCCTTACGTCGAGCATCTCGCCCTTTTGCCATTTGTAATCCAAACTGTTGAAAGCCAATGATGAGGAGCAGTCCAATGATACCAACGACAACAAGTAACTCTATTAAACTAAACCCCTTCTTCTTTGTTTGTTTTTTTCGTGAAAACAAGGTGAAAAGCGGTGATGTACGAGTGGTTTTTTTCATACGAAGTTCCTCTTTAACTATAGTACAGGAAAATTTGAGTGTCGTCATGGGGTGCTTTGCTCTAGTTCTACGGTAGTTGTTCCCCTTTACAATCAGCCTCCAACTTGATTAAATGAATACTAGACTTCATAGGAGTCTGTTTAGTAGTTCGTAGATAGAATAATTAAGGTCCACACGTCATGGAATTCAAAAAAGATTTGCTGCACAACATCTCGTTGGGAGCTTTAGTAGGAACCATAGCCGCAGTTGCATTATTGGTTGTACCTATTACAAATTCATTTGTATCGGACACGAAAGCATACCTTTCTTTTTACGTTGCTATTATTATGATTGGACTCTTTTTGGCTCAGTCTGTTAAACGTAGGGCTTTCGAGTTCATTCTCAGCCCACTTGTGGTCAGTATGTTCTTTTTTGGGCTAGCTGTCGGAGCTTCTACTTTTTTCACCAATAAATACCCTGTCGAGGGTCTTATTGGCCTTGGTGGTGTACTCATTGCCAGCAGTACGATTGCTGTCTTGGCGGGAAGCACACTTCCAAAACGGATTACTCAACCATTTTTATCTACCTTGGCAATTACTTCTGCACTGCTCACCGTGTCATCCGCGCTCCAACTTATTGGTTTTGGTCCTGCTAACCTTATTAACGCAATTTTTGGTTCTACCTTACCTACTAATATGCTCTTTAATCTTACCGGTTCTGCACTGGTTGCTTTTCAGTTTATTCTAGTCTCGCTGGTCGGTGTAGTCAGCTCTGTGGCTACAAAGAAACATATTAATAAAATCTTTGCTATCACCCTTCCAATCATGGTTATCGGACTGCTTCTACACGGATGGGCACTTTTGCCTGGAAAAGTTGCTGCACTTCAGCTGCCTTCATGGACAGCAAGTTGGTCAGTCGCTCTCGATACTATTCGGTCACCAAGAGCCGCTCTAATTGGAGCTGGACCTGCTACCTATAAAAACGTCTACAGCATCTTTAAACCAGCTTGGACAAATGCAACTCCTCAGTGGGCTGTTATTTACAACCAAGCAGCGAATGCTCCGCTAACAATTTTGACCACTTTGGGCTTCTTTGGATTAATTACTTGGGTACTCTTTGGACTTAAAAGCATTTCAGCACTGAAAGTTGCTTCTACCGAAAATAAACCAATCGCTTTTATGCTCTTGGTTACAGTAGGCCTTCAGTTACTCTTGCCTATAAATGTGGTGATGCTGCTTATTCAAGCTTTACTTGTTGCTGCTCTCGTTTCAAGTGAAAGAGACAAATACTCTATTGCCAGGTTTAAAGCACTATCTGTGAAGATTATCAGCAGAAACCAAGCAGCCCGATTGCCGAGTAAAGAAAACACTCTTCCTCTCTATTTAGGAGCTGGGGTTGGATTTGTGGCTGTTGTTGCTCTCTCATATATAGTTGGCCGATCATACATGGCTTTCATGCACAGTCATCAAGCCTCAAAAGCAGCAGCTGCAGATGATGCTGTTGCTGTGTACGAACATCAACAGGCAGCTGTTACCTTCAATCCATACTTAGACTCATTTAGACGCAACTATGCGGTCACAAATTTACTCATAGCCAGCGCTCTTTCTAACAAAGCTGAGCTATCAGAAGCAGAAACAACACAAGTTGGAGAACTTCTTCAACAAGCGGTGAGAGAAGCAAGAAGCGCTACTCTTCTTGATGAAAGTGATTCTGAGAACTGGGCAACTTTAGCTGAAATTTATCAAAACATGATTGGTGTTAGTGAAGACGCCCCAGATTGGGCAGTCCAAGCATATGTGACTGCAATTGAAACAAACCCAACTGACCCAGCACTGAGGTTGAGTTTAGGAAGCATCTTCTATCGACAAGAGTCATTTTCCCAAGCTGCATCTATCTTCCAGCAAGCAGTAAACATTAAGCCGGACTTTGCTCCAGCTCAATACAACCTAGCTGGTGTTCTAGTTAAACTTGAAGACTGGAACAACGCTCGAGTAGCATACCAAAGCACACTGCAACTCTTGAATCCAGACACCGAAGAATACAAACAAGTTATGGAAGAACTTAGAGTTGTTGATGAAAAGATAGCTGAACTACAAGCAGCTGTTAAAGCACAACAAGGACAAGGAGGAACCACGCCACTGAGCAATCAAGTCAATACTCCTTCAATTACAGATCAAGCCATCAATGGCGGTACAGATATTCAATCTGATACAACCGAGGATGTTGATCTCACTGCTCCACCAGCTGAAGCAGCAACTGAACCAACAGTTGTCGAAGAAGCATCTCCTACTCCATAAAGATAAAATACGTAGTAGCACAGAAAGCCCCGCTCATAGAGCGGGGCTTTTTAGTACTACAAATAAAAAGGGTTACTGGTTATGAAATAAGGCCTCTGTCAAATCTGGAAGTCCAATCCCCGTCACGCCACTAAACAAGTGAATATCCACACCTTTTTTCTTGAAAAGGCTGGTAATTTCTTTTTGAAGCTCTTTAGAGTAAAGATCAATTTTATTGATACTGACTAAACTATTCTTTTTAAGTAACACCTCATTATGTTCACGCAGTTCGTTCTGCAAACTTTGATACTGCTTCCACAGCAACTCTGCTCGATCCGAATCAGAAAGATTTTTGTCAAAAATAACAATTTCATCAAGAGATAGTACATATAAGAGGGTTTTGGTATTTTCTACATGGCGAAGAAAGTCAAAACCTAATCCCTTACCTTCACTAGCCCCTTCAATAAGCCCTGGAATATCTGCAACAACAATTTCTCGAGAACCATCGGTGCTCGAAAGCACACCTAAGTGTGGCTCAATCGTTGTAAAAGGATAGTTAGCAATTTTTGGCCGAGCCTTTGTCATAATCGAAAGTAAGGTACTCTTGCCGGCGTTTGGAAATCCAACTAGACCAACATCAGCCAACAACTTGAGTTCGAGTAGGACCATCCGCTTCTCTCCCTCTGTTCCATACTCAGCTAAGAGTGGGGTTGTTTCGGCAGGTCCTTTAAAACGATCATTTCCTCGACCACCAAATCCACCTTGCGTCAGGTACACTTTTTGACCATCTTCAAGAATAGTGGTAAGTTCTAGTTTTTCAACTGAGTCATCATTGAGCAATTTACTCGAAGAAACATTCATGTATGTATCAAATCCATCTTCTAAAATAACATCTTCAAAATCGATAGCAGCCTGAGTTGAACACACAGGTTGCAACTCCACTGAATCTGGTCGCTGCCCCTCTTTTTCAAGGTGGTATTTTTCGTGAGTAACTTCAGCCCACTTAACAAGCTTATCTGCCCCATACTTCGTTCTTCTCTTACGAGCGACTAAGTTCTCAGCAATGATGTAAATCTTTGTTCCAATGGGAACTTCAAGTATGGTGTCAGCACCTTTTTTACCGTATTTATTTTTAGCGCCTCCAAGTTGACCTGGCTCAGCCCCATACGAAACTTGACCCACATATTCTTTTAAAGTCGAAATATCTTTATTTCCAACTAGAATAACTGATCCACCGTTACCACCATCCCCACCATTAGGGCCTCCCTTAGGAGCGTATTTTTCTCGACGAAAAGAGACACGGCCATTACCACCATCCCCTGCAATCAAGAGTAATTTTACTAAATCTATCATTATATTATTTTTTCTATACTTTATGTTTCTTCTATGCTTATTTATTGAAGGAAGGAAAGTGGGTTGAGCAAACCACCCTTGCGAATTTCAAAGTGTAAATGAACTCCTGTCGATCTTCCTGTACTTCCCATTTGTCCTAAAACTGCTCCCCGGCCCACCTGTTGCCCTGGACTGACCTGCACCACACTCATGTGAGCGTACAAGGTCACAAATCCATTTCCATGGTCAACAATAACTCGATTTCCATATCCCGAGTTATCCAGCCAACCAGCTCCGACAACAGTTCCAGCATCTGCAGCTAAAATTGAGCCACCGGCTCGATTAGCAATATCAATTGCCTTATGGTAAAAACTATACCCCTGTGTGATTCTACCAGCAGCTGGCCAAATAAATTGCCCAGAACCAGCACCAACTACCACATCAACCGGTCCTGTGACCGCCACCTTCTTAACAGGTGCTGGTTTTTCTGGTGGCACACCACCTGGAATCATCAATGGCTGACCCGTTGCTAAACCAAATGTTTCATCATTAAGAAATTCATTGAATGGATAGTCAACAATCACCTGAGCTTGAGCACTATCAAGACCATACTTCTTAGCAATACTAAAAATAGTCTCACCTCTGGCAACTTTGTGACGCACACCATCAACGGGCAAGATACTCAGTTCCTGTCCCGGTTTGAGTACTGACTTTTCTGTCAAATCATTTTCCCAGAGGATAGTAGAAGTATCTAAGTTATATCGACTGGCAATACTACTAAGTGTTTCTCCTTCAGCCACAAAGTGGGTAATCGTTTCACCACCTCTGAACCGGGCGACATCTTCTGCTTGAGAAGTCGAAAAGTCTGATCCAAAAATAGAGGCTGACATGACCGTCTGTGAACTTTCTCCCTTAGCCTGGCTCTCTGTCTTTGACAACAGTACTGGACCAATAGTAATCACCAAAAAAACCAGCCCAATCGTGCCAAAATGCATAAAAGGTCGAGTATACTTTCCTCGCTTTTGGTACAGCAAGTCCACTAACAGATCTTTGAGAATTTCAAACTTAGTGAACCACTTGTATCCCCTAGTACGAACATACCAAGCAATAAAATGGAGAAATTCATTCAACTCAGAAAAAACTCGAGGTTTCGAAAATTGTATTCTTGGCATGATCTTTGGTACCTTACATTATAGCAAAGTCCCGACGGCGAACCTTCCTGAGATCCTAGCTTGTCTTTAGTGAAGAAAGAAACTCTTTGTTTGTCTTCGTCTTTTTAAGCTGTTGAATCAGAGTTTGTGTTCGTTCATTACCATCTAACATATCGAGCATGCGATGCAATGTCATAATCGATTGGTACTGCATACCTTCAATCAAAAGATCATCTCGACGTGTTCCAGATTTTTGAACATCAAGAGCTGGCCAAATACGACGCTCGGCCATTCGACGACTCAGGTGTACTTCTTGGTTACCTGTTCCTTTAAACTCTTCGTACACTAAATCATCCATACGAGAACCCGTTTCGACTAATGCAGTTCCAATAATAGTTAAACTACCAGGAACCTCAAAGTTTCGAGCTGCTCCAAAGAACTTCTTTGGAGGAAACAACGCGGCTGGATCAAATCCACCAGAAAGTGTTCTACCAGAAGTTGGGATAGATAAGTTATACGCTCGAGCAAGTCGAGTAATTGAATCAAGTAAAATCAGAACATCTTGTCCCTTTTCTACCATTCGCTTTGCTTTTTCTAAAGCTAACTCAGCAACACGACACTGATCAGTCGCAGATTCATCAAAGTTACTGGCCGCTACTTCTCCCCTACCATTCGTAAGTCGGTCTATGTGGCGCTTAATGTCGGTAACTTCTTCTGGACGTTCTCCAACGAGCACTGCCATCACATGAATTTCTGGGTGATTTTTAGCGACACCGGTAGCAATGTTTTTAAGCAAAGTTGTCTTACCAGCCTTAGGTGGAGACACAATTAAACTTCGCTGTCCTTTTCCAATTGGAGCAATTAAGTCAATAATTCTTAGATCGAGAGGCTCTTCCCCTGTCTCTAACATAATTTGTTCATCTGGATACACTGGCGTTAATTTCTTGAAGTTAGCTCTTTGCTCATTACGAGCTTCGGCTGCTGGCTTACCATTAATTTCGTCAACACGAAGCATTCCCCAATATCGTTCATTATCTTTGGGTTCACGAACTGGGCCAGTAACTTGGTCACCAGGACGCATCTTAAAGCGACGAACTTGTGAAGTTGCAATGTAAGCATCGCCATCTTCATCTCCAGACATACTGACGCGAACAATACCGTGTCCATCTCGAGAAAGATCGAGTAAACCAGTAATCACCTTTGCATCTCGTTGATTAGCGTTTTGATTTTGATTTTGGTTCTGTGAACCGTTTGATCGATCACCTTGCTTCGAGTGACCATTTCCTGAATTTTTACCTCTTTGCAAAGGAGCAACAGGAATATCCTTAAGCGCTTGCTTGCGTTTAATCTCTGTCACAACTTCAGCAGTTGTGGCTCGTTTGGGTTTTGTGGCTGCTGGTGCTTCCTTTGCTGGAGCTTCAACTGCATCACTAACTTTTTGAGCTGTTACGGTCTTGGTAGTGTCGGTTTTTTTTATTGGCATATTCCTTTTAGAAATACTTTATTACTATTTTTTGACTAAAGAGTGCTCAGAGGCATGTGTCACAAACAAATATGAGAAGTGAAAATGATATAGAGTATCTCTTGAAAATTACCTACTATAAGGGGGTATTGGCATCTATTATACGCATATTTGGTGTTTTGTCAAAAAAACACCTCTACCCAGCTTACGAAACCTCAGTCTGCAACTTCCAAAACTTACTATAAAGCCCCTCTTTTCTCAGAAGTTGCTTGTGTGTTCCCATCTCAGCAATTCCACCGTCAGCCATAACCACAATCACATCTGCTCGGGTAATCGAAGATAATCTATGCGCAATAATCAAGGTGGTTTTATTTTTTGAAGCCTTCCAAAACGCATCCTGAATCAACTTTTCAGATTCACTATCCAGTTGGCTAGTAGCCTCATCAAAAATAATGATGTCTGGAGTAGAAAGAATCATTCGAGCGATCGCAAGTCGTTGCTTCTGACCACCAGAAAGGCGAACTCCTCGTTCTCCTACAGCAGTCTGGTATCCTTTTGGTAGATCACTGATGAAATCGTGTAAATTTGCCATCTTAGACGCTGCCACAACTTCCTTGAGGTCCGTCGTCCCGGCTCCATATCCTATGTTGTAGGCAATGGAGTCATTAAAAAGAACTGGCTCTTGAGGTACAACACCCATAAATGAACGTAAGTTTGTTTTGGTAAGATCAGTAATATCGACTCCATCAATCGTAATGGTTCCCGAGTCAACGTCATAAAAACGCATCAGCAGCTTCGTGATGGTAGTCTTCCCAGCGCCCGAGTGTCCCACAAAAGCAATTGACTGCCCCTCTCGAATTCGAAGTGAGATATTTTTAAGAGCATCCTGTTGACCTTGAGGGTATGAAAAGTTGACATTATCAAAAACAATTTCTCCTTTAGCACTGGCTTTTTCAACTGGTTTAGCAGGATCCGCTACCAAGGTTTCAAAGTTAAAGACATCAAAGTACTTTTGCAAATCAACATTGTGTTTGGCAATATTTCTCATTTCGTAGATCAACTCGAAGAATCTTGGGTAAAACGAACTGACAAAGCCAAGCACCATCACATACTCACCGGCACTCAGTTGCAGATCACTGACTTGTTGAATTCCAACGAATAACACTAAAAATAAACTCAGTTCTCCAAGAGTACCAATGACAACATCGATTTTTCTAAACGAGTTAGCATATCCCCACAACTTCTCGATCCAAGGCACAAATTTCTTACTCAATTTTTTGTATTCTTCATGCTCCTTTGCAAACAGCTTCACGGTCTCAAAATTTATCATGTTATCGACAATCACACTCGAGATATTGTCTTCCTCCTCATTGAACTTCTTTCGAGCCAAAATATTTGTCTTGATTAAAAAGTACGCAAAAATCATGTTGAGGGCCATCGACACCAGCATCACCAATGCTATCTCTGTCTTAATCTGAACAAAGACCCACATGATGACGAAAAAATTGAGCACAATTCTGACTAACTTGATATTAACTGCATGAAATAAATTGAAAAAAGCCATGTCCCCTCTCTTGATAGAGGAAATCATTGAACCAGTACTTTTCTTCAAACTAAACGCAAAATCTAGATCCTGAATCTTCTTAAATACAGCCATCCGGGCATCTCTAGCAGACGGCAATAGGACCGAATCTCCAAATATGTAGGTGAAAACATCAAGAATAAGTTGCAAAATACGCAACCCCGAGTACATAAACAAAATAGACAACAATAAAGATGGATCTCCTTTTGGGATAGCCTCAATAAAAAGCTTATAAAAATATGGCTGAATACTCTCAGTTATACTCAAACCCACCAAAAAAATGATGAACAGTGAGAACTGCCACTTATAGCGAAACAAAAACTGGTAGTATTTTTTATATACTTTGAACATGTTTTCTTTACACACTAACTCAATACAAACCTGGAAAAAAAGACAACAATACTAAAACAATGCTTTGCTTAAAGCAGTGCTATCACCTTTGAATATACCAAAATAGAATTAAAAGTCTGAAAAGACGTGCGTTTACCCGAATTCCCATTGTATCAGGTTTAAAAAAATAATACAGGCCTAAATTGGAGTCTCTCCTCTACTGCTGTGTGTTTGCTGTCGGATCAATTAAACGCGCATATCTAAAGTGACGCACGGGTGATTGCAAGTATTTACAGGTATAGAGAATCAAGTCTGCATCATAGTCAGTGATGTCTTGACCTTCTTCTCCAGCATAAATCTCATACTCCCACTTACGATGGTCGGAGATAATTTCGACTCTATCTCCTGGCTGTACTTCTGGTAATAAGTAGAATGAATTGTACTTCCAGTAATCTGACTGCCACCACCACTGCCATCCAAATCTGTGGGCGGCTACAATCATAGGCAGCTCAGTGTCACCTGCTTTTCCAAAATCTGGCACCCACCAAACGCCCTTTTCGAGAGCTTCTTCAGGTTTTTCAGTTGGACGAAGTTCAGTTTTTACCCCAATGAGTGGAATTGAAATCCAATTTCCGTCTGGAAGTGTTTCATCGTACTCTGGAGTGTACTTATACTCTTCTTTATTTTCGATAGTTTGTTCTGTTGTGTACTCCCCACCTAGAGGCGATTCTACTTCTGGAGGCTCCATTTTGACAATATCTGCCGGAAAAAAGAAGTAATACACACCTGGAACAACAAGAATTGAACCAATAAGAATACTCAGTCCAATCAAACCAGATAAAAATACGTTTACTATTGGTAACAACCAGGCAGGAAGCTTGGTTGTAGTACGTTTTTTTACTGTTTTTTGTTCAGGTACAGCAGGGCGCCCCAACAACGCAGCGCGCGTTCGGGGGAACGTTTGTTCAAAAAAGAGTGGTTTTGTTTGTACTGTTGGCATGTTTTCTCGAGTACATTTGTGCTGTACTACTCCATTAGTATAACACTTTTTTAAAAAAAGTCAATGTTATAGGATGTTAAATTAGAAAAATGAGATAAAAAAAGCCCCAGTCATATTTCATACTGGGGCTCTACACTATATAAGGTTATAAAAAGCTAGATATTCAAAGTTCCTCGGCGAAATTTTGCCGAGTAATAGAATTTCACTTCAGTTCGCAAAATAAGTGGTCCAGGCAGCTCCATTGCTGCTGTCACATTCCAGCTCTCACCAGAGCCATCTTCTTGAACTAACCCTCTTATTTGCATTTTCAATGTTTCCCCGCTGGTGGTGCTAAAAAAAACAAAGTAGGGTTGTTCTTCAGTTGAGAACAAACTCATCATTAAAGACATATTATTAGGTCCACCTGTTATCACTTCGCGACTCATACGAGCCTCCTTATATGTTAAAGACCTCTGGAAAAGGCAGAGGCGACCTTCTTATTTAGCTTCACGCTAAACGACCTTCGAATACACGAAGGAATCGGCTGTAGTATATCAAATAACATCAAAATAATCAACGCTATGGGATCAAAAAAAAGATATGAAGCTCAGAGTGGAAGTTCAACTGCCTGCCCAACTGTCAAACTTCCACACAAAGCCCCACATCTTAAAAGAAAATGCGAAACAACTATTTTGATATATAAAGATACTATTTACAAGAATTACCCTGATTGCTACTATCAGTCCACAAGTGTTTTGACCTAGTATTGAAACACTTATCTGAGAAAAAAGCATTGTTACTCGTGGTCTGTCCAGCGATAATAATGCTTTTTTTGTGATTTAAACCCGTTTTAAGCAAATAGGAGCTCTCCACCTCCTGAATCCCCCTCTAAACAATCAAAGCATACCAAAAGGTTTGAAAAGCTATCAAAATAATATTTAAGGATCACTAGTAAATCAATGGGTGTCAACTGAGTTGAAAACCACAACTTACTCAATTCTTAGTCGAGTATAACTCGTTTTTGCTACTCAGTCAACCTATAGTTTAAGTTCGTTAAATTAAAAAGCATCTCATAGTTTTATTTTATCGTATTTTATTGAGATATATACAAAAGTTATCAACATATGCGTGATGAGCACGATCACTGTGAATAACTTTTGTGAGGTTAACACGAAACTTAGTACGGGTGTTCTTTTCTTATTACAGACTTTTTCCACTCTGCTATACTAGATGCATGGCAACTCCACATGTACTTCTCGAGCTTCGAACTAGCCGTGATAGCGATCACTCGCTAGAGGCAGCTGTACAGCTTTTTTCTGCCCTTCCAGAGCTTCATAACGACTGGTGGCGAAGACTTGTGGGCCAAAATGAGTATCTCAGTATCGAAATTATTACCGAGAATCAACAAATTTTCTTTCAGGTCTATACACCCGTCCGACTCATGGAGTATATAAAAGGCACGCTGTCTGCGAGCTATCCTGGTATCTTAATCAGTGAAATGAGTACCGATACGGTAACTTCTCTCAATAACCCACAGACATACAACCAAGAACAAAGCAGCTTTATTAGTCTTGGCGATGTGGTGTTGAGAAGAGCCGAGTATCTACCTCTAAAAACGTATCAAGATTTCAAAGACATTGATCCCATTGCCCCGCTGCTTTCAACACTTTCAAAACTCGACACGCTCGACCGAGTAGTTATCCAATTCTGCCTCACACTCGATAGCGAAACATGGAAAAACAAAGGACTGAGCCTGATTGAAACGAAAAAAAGCACTGATGCTCTCAACGAAGTTATTACCGGAAAACATCAAAAAAAAGCCCTGATCGAAAAGAAGATAAAACCAGCTGCCCTTAAGGTTGCTATCCGCGTAGCTGTTTCTGCTCATACGAATGAACGTAGTCAACTGCTTCTCGAAACCGTTGTCGCCTCTTTCGGAACACTAACCGAGAGCGAAGGAAATAGTCTCATCCTCAGAAAAATTTACTTCTGGCGAGAACAGTACTTGCGGTTAATGCAAACCAGATCATTCAGAAGAACACGCAGTATGCACCTCTCTATTGATGAGTTGGCCGCAGTACTCCACTTTCCAAATAGAACTCTCGAACCGATTCAAAATATTGCTTGGGGAAAGAACTTGCTTGGTGAACCACCGGAAAATCTTCCGATTGTTACTCGCGATATGCCTCGAGAAGAAAAAAGAGAGGTTAACCCCTATGCTCGGGCTCAATATAAAAATCAAGAGCATGTCTATGGCCTCAAGCGCGCAGATCGTCGCCGCCACATGTATGTCATCGGTAAAACTGGTACTGGTAAATCCACACTCCTCGCTAATATGGCCATTAATGATCTGAAAAACGATGAAGGCCTCTGTGTTATCGATCCTCATGGTGACCTAGTCGAGACCCTACTCGACTACATTCCTTCTCGTCGCATCAATGATGTTATCTACTTTGACCCAGCGGATCCACATCGAACCGTCCAGCTCAATCTTTTTGAAGGCGAAAATGTTGCTCATCGAGAACTCATTGCCTCTGGAATTGTCTCTGTCTTCCAAAAACTCTATGGTTATTCTTGGGGTCCTCGGCTTGAGTACATTTTGCGCAATGCCCTTTTGACTCTCTTAAAGAGTAAAACTGCTCGTCTTTCTGACATTATGGACATGCTGACAAACAAACGTTTCAGAGACAGTTTAGTCGAAGAACTCGATGACCCTGTTCTCAAAAACTTCTGGCTCTACGAATTTAACAAAATGCAGGACAGACAACGAAATGAAGCTATTGCTCCAATTCTTAATAAAGTTGGACAATTTGTTTCCTCTCCTCTGGTCAGAGATGTGGTTAATGCTCGAAAAAGTTCTTTCAGTATTGAAGAAGCCATGGATCAAGGCAAGATCGTCCTGGTTAATCTCTCTCAAGGTAAGCTTGGAGAAGATAACGCTACTCTCTTGGGAGCCATGTTGATTACCAAGATTCAGTTAGCAGCCATGTCTCGAGTCCATATTGCTGAGGAAGATAGACGTGACTTCTATCTTTACGTCGACGAGTTCCAAAACTTTGCCACTGAATCGTTTAATAAAATTCTTTCTGAAGCTCGAAAGTACCGACTAAACTTAATTCTTGCCAATCAATATATTGCCCAGATCCCAGAAGAAGTTCAGAAGGCTATCTTTGGTAACTGTGGTAGCATTGTCAGTTTTGTGATGGGTGCTGAAGATGCTGCAGCCTTTGAGCAGGAATATGGAGAAAAATATACCAAGGATGACCTGGTTTCACTCAGTCGTCACCAAATTATTAACAAAGTTTCTATCGACAACATGATTTCTCGACCCTTCCCTGCCTTCACTCTGGGTCCTGCTAAAAGCACAAATAAAAACAGAGCTAAGGTTATTAAAGTCAGTAGTGAACGCTATGCAAAACGAAAAAAATCTCTGGATATGGCCGAAGAACACAAAGCCAATAAAGAGCGCATGGAGGATACAGCAGAAGAAAAAGCTGCCAAGATTGCCGAAGAGCAACGACGTGCCGAGGTTAATAGAAAAAAACGTGAGGCTGAAGGTGGACAAAAAAAGAAGCCGCAGCACAACAATTCAAGTAAAAAACCTCAAAATAATCAACAACAGGCTAACCAACAAAATCAGAACAAGCAAACACAACAAAAAAAACAAAACTAAATCAGTTTAAACTCTCGCAAAATATCTTCAACCCTGTCGTGTGTCTTTTTTGAAATTATTTGTTCAAAACCTAGTCTTTTCGCCTCTTTGATGCGCCTTTCAAGCAAGTTAACCGAGCGTACTTCTCCCAATAAACCCACTTCTCCAACAAATAGTGTTCTTTTAGGAATACTCTTATTTGTGAGCGAGGAAGCAATAGCAACAGCCAAACCTAAATCAATAGCTGGCTCTTTAACTTCAAACCCACCGGCTATGCTCACAAAAATATCATTCGTTCCCAACGGCACCCGACAGTGTTTTTGTAGTACTGCCGCCATTACTTGAATCCTTGAGAGGGGAACTCCCCTCCCCACTCGACGGGGCATGGCTAATTGTGACCCAATAACCAAGGCTTGAACTTCAAGTAACAGTGGACGAGTTCCTTCGACAATACAAACCGTAGCTGATCCAGAAATGGGGGCGTCCCCATCAGTGAGAAACAATTCTGAAGGGTTTGTAATTGATTCGTATCCGAATTCGCGCACCCGAAACACACCCACTTCATCAGTGGCTCCAAAACGATTTTTTATGGCTCTAAGCAGACGTAGATCTGCCGTACGCTCCCCTGTTAATTCCAATACTGCATCCACAATGTGTTCAAGCACTTTTGGACCCGAAATTTTTCCATCTTTAGTAACATGACCAACTAAAAAGGTGGGAATATGATAACGCTTGGCGGCAGTAGTTATTTTGTCTGTACACTCACGCACTTGTCCGACACTACCAGCCACACCCGTTAGTTCTGACGTGGTAATGGTTTGAATACTATCTACAACTACCAGTGCGGGCTTTTCCTTTTCCATGTGACCAACAATAACATCGACATCGGTAGAGGTTACAAACAATAAACGAGCCTGCTGGTCTGGAGTCAGTTTTGTTTCTGCGATGCGTTCAATCCGCAGGGCTATCTGTGAGGGGTTCTCTTCCCCGCTCACGTACATGAGCGGTGGTAGTTTTTTTTGACTCCCCCCCTGCTTTGTTTGCTCTTTTAAAATAGTGACTAACATTTGGGTGAGAATTGTTGACTTACCAATTCCTGGCTCGCCTCCAATAAGCATAACTGCGCCGGGAACCATGCCTTTGTTGCCTTTTTCACCACCCAAAACACGATCCATCTCTCCAATTCCTGTAGAAAAACGCGATTTTGCGCCGCTGAGTGCTTCCACCTCTGGAAAAGAGATCAAAGAATTGGCCATTTCTCTTTTTGTGGCTTTTTTAGCTTGTTTTGCAATGGCACCACCTTCGGCAACTTCTTCGACCAGCGTGTTCCATTCACTACAACTGCCACACTGCCCCGACCAACGAGGAGATGACCAGCCACATTCCTGACAAATAAAGAGTGATTTTTGTTTGGCCATATCTTTCTTACTACTCAATCACACCGACAAATAAAGTGTCTCCACTATATTGACCAGTCACGGTTACTTGCTTGTCTACGTATGATTCAAAATCAACTGAGTACGTTTCAACTTCATCCATAACTCCAGCTGGTGACTTAATATAATACTTAGCACCCTGTTTTACAAGGGTTCCAGATTTAGTGGTGTCACCTTGCTTCGATTCAACTCCAGGAGCTTGATCCGTCTTATCAGTCGCCGCAGGAGTTGTCTTTCCAGTACAGCCACTCAACAGTGCTCCGCTGACGAGTAAGCTTAACAATAGAAATTTTTTCATATGTTCCTTTCAAAAAGTGTAGTTGCTACAAAGATAGTATGAGGAAAGAGGTAGAAAGAAACAAGCTGAATATTTCCTCTACTAAAGAAGAGAAACATGATACACTCATATATATGACAGAAACTGAAACCCTCATTTCAAAAAGAGAAGCTGAAAAAATGTATCTTAAAGAACGAGATGCAGGAAACAGCCATGAGAGAGCCAGGGAAATTGTTCTCAGAGAAACTGGTCACAACATTGCCGTTCCTATCAAGGAAAACGAAATTACTCAGCCACAAAAAGTTCAAGTAGTTGAGCAAACTAAGGCTTAACTAAAAGTTTTGTAGTCGATACCGCTGGATTTTCTTCGTGCACCACTACAACTCGCCCCCCATACTCAGCTAGAATGGCCTGTTTTTTATCCAAATGTTGAGTGTGTGATGAAACCGCTAAATAGGTTGGCTGAATCTGCGATATCACTGCTCGGTGGTGTTCAGGATCTGAAAACTCTTCTGGAAGTATCACTACGATGTCAGCTAGAGCTAAGTCGAGAATCTGTACTCGGCGTTTTTGTTGAGGGAAATGAGGCCGGGTGGAGCCTTTGAGGTGGCGCACCCGAGAGTCGCTCTCGAGTGCGACAACCAGGATCGTGCCCAGTTCTCGAGCTTTTTTTAAAAAATTGATATGTTCTTGGTGTAGTACATCAAAAACACCTGTCACCAGCACAGTCGTTTCACCGTCGTGATCATTCAGGAGTTCTGCCAGGGGGGTCGGCAACGTGTACGGTGAGGAAAAAGTAAACAGTTGATGATTTAGGCTATCAGACATGGTATATAGTATACCTGCAAACTGCTGTTACTTCATGAGGCGAAGTAAGCTCTTTCTGAGTCCCTGGTACAAAAGCCCACGGGTATCACGCGGATGGAAAAATGCATGTGAACGCCCTACTCGCTCGGTAGTCTGGTGAGATTTCATATACAAACGCTGCAAAATATAAAAAACTCTGTTTATAAACACAATAGGAAAGTAAAAGAAAAGGTAGAGCGCTTCTTGTTTTTGAGTTGTGTTCGTACTTCGAACAACTGCTGCCGGCTGAGTACGTACTTCATCGTAGAGGCGTGGTACTTTTCGATAAGCCCACTTATTCTGTTGGTAGTATGCTTCTTGAACTCGAGGTTCTGCCAATAGCCAATGAGCCTGCAATAACTCATAGGCTGTATACAAGGTCTGTTGTTGCTTGGGAATATTCAGCGCCGTTTCTTCCAACCAAAAGTTGAAGCACCAACTGTTCTTTTCTTCCTTTTTCCAAGAGCGTCGTTTGCCCTTCAACCAAGAGTAGAAAATAACAAATGGTCGCGTCACCCAGAGCGTATGCGGTTTGGTAATAATCAAAAAATCGACATCATCATCTGATCGCGCATTCAACATCGAGACTGATCCGGTTACCAAAACCCCTGAAATAAAAGGGATTCTCTGTAAAAAATCGAGTAGTTCTCTACTCTGTTCTAACTTTTTGAGTGCAAAAGTAGCTCGCTCATTTCGAATTTTAATAAGCATTTGAAGGTGTTTTTTTTTAGAAAAAATCATTGTGTATGGTCGTTGAATACTCACCATTTTTTGTTTTTCAAGCTGAAATACCATTTTCAGAAACGTATTTTTTGAAAAACTAAACTGCTCCCCCAAAGCCGGAAGCCGCTGCCACAACTCTTCAACAGTTAAAGGAAATGAAAATTGATCAGTGTACCCCAATCCAAACAGAACCTGCTTTGCTAGGGTTTGATCTTTTTTGTCCATGATGGCAGTATAGCACTCAAGTGTTTTGAAAACACCGACTATCTCTCAAAAAGAAACAAAAAAAGCCCCTGATCGTAATGACCAAGGGCTTGTACTACATGTTAAAGAGAAAAATTGTTAATTTTGAGCCCAACGATTTCGACGTTCACTGCGATGAGCTTCAGCTGCTTCATTGGCAATAACAGCATCAATGTCGAACGGCTCTTCCTCATCGGAAATCTGCAGTTCAGCATCATATTCTGCATCAACCAAATCCATTTCACTTTGAAGTTCATTCAAAATAGCTGTTGAATCATTCAAGACAACTTTTTCTTGACGGGCCTCATCGTTCTCAGCCATAGCAGCCTTTTTGGCTTCCATCTGTTTAACAATAGCCGGGCCATAATTTTTCAGATTTTCATAGCTGGTTTTAGCCTTGGTATAATGACCTTCACGAATAGCCAACGTCTCTTTATTGGTACTAAGAATGGAACGATAGTTTGCAAGCGAGCGCTCGTCCGCCGCCATCTTCTCGTCAAGAGCATTCAGTTGCTGTTCTAAACGCCGCCAATCAGTACGACGCTTGTATGTATCCGGGGAATCGGCCTCAATAGCTTTTTGTTCATCTGTCCAGATTCGCCCTTGTTCATCGTAGCTGGCTAATTTCGATTCCAATTCAGGGATCAAACCAGTGTTTTTTCCTTCATTGTGGTACAAATTAACCTGGGCCAGAGAATCACGATATGACTGACGAAGCTCGAGCATTTGCTTGTGCATCCGCGCCAGCACTTTTTCCAATTTTTTGCTGTTAGGAATACGGGACTGAGCCAGGTCACCTAGATTTTCAACAAAAACTGCAATTGTTTCACTTAAATTCAATTTTAAAGCTTTTACGGTCATTTTTATTCTCCTAAAAATGGTTAGTTTTAAGACTTCAAAGATAATCATACTGAACAGGAAGTCTTATTCTGTGCAGTATCTCTAAACAAAACTAGTTTAAAAAAACTTTGACCTACAAATCAGACAAAAAGTCCATATCTGCCTGTTCACCAATCCAAACGCCGTCGTAACCCTCACCTTCTTCGATATGGGTAAAAAACAGAACGGCATCTCCATCAACTTGTTCAGCAACCAAATGAGCAAAACGCCCATTTCCTTTCATAATTAGGTTCCGCCCAGATTCGACACGGAATGAGTTCATCCCAATGTCTTTCATCTTCCAGGTTTTACCAAACAAAGTAAAAGTGACAGTACCTAACTGACGACTTGCTCCAAATTTTCTGGCGGGGCCAGGTTCTGTATCAGATCCTTTGAAATACTCCCAAAGGCCTGACGCATCTTCTGGTTCTAAGAAAAACCAAACAGGTCGGCCGCGCTCCCCAAATGGATAATACGCAAAGGCCTGATTTCCGTCAACAAAGACAAATTGGTTTCTTTCACCGGGCACATCGTGCCAAGGGTAGTTGTTCCGTTGTACTTCTTGCTCCATCCGCTGTGTTGACACTCGGCCAACCACAGTTTGGGAAACAAAATTAAATACAAACGAATGTCCTTTTTCTGCTTTTAACAACTGTCGTTCAGGATCGAGTTCTTCATCCTGCTCTTCAATTAACTCTGTTAGAGTTGGGCCGTCATCCACAAGTGGAGTTGGCCAAAAACCAGAAGGCAAAAAAAACAACTTTTCTCTGAGTAACACAGCCAAAGGGCTGGTACTATTGCGACGATACCAATATACAAAGGCCATTCGAACCATTGCAACTGCTACCACTAAAACTAAAAATCTTATAAACCAAAGTATAAAAGTCATCATGGATTCATCCTCCTAGGGACATCCAAAGGCACAATTGTCGCCATTACTGCCGCCAATTGAACCACTATCTCCAGAAGAACCTCCACTGTTGCTTGATCCTCCTGAAGAGTTGTTGCTTCCGGAACTACCAGAATCAGATCCTGATCCAGAATCAATTGGTGGGCTAGAATTAATACTTTCCGCATCCCGTGTGGCTTGGGCATTTGCATTCTCTTTTTGTCGAGTTGCTTGTGCATTTGCCTCAGCTTTATCGCGAGTTGCTTGAGCATCAGCTTCTAACTGCCGCTGGTAGGCTTGCTCATCAGAAATCGCCTCACGCCGCTCAGAGTCAGCTTCACTTTCTGCGTCGCGTGCCAAACGAACTGCATCCTCATACCGCTCTTGTCGAGCGGCAGATTCAGCGTCTTCTATCAAACTGTTTGCAGAGTAAACACTGGCGTCCGTATGCGAAGCGCTAATTTGACTTCGAGCACTGCGAATAGCAGACTCAGCATCGCTTTTGGCATTAGGCCAGTCGTGCAATCGAACATTTTCCAAAGTACTCTTTCGAGACACTACAGAATTACACAGTGATTCAATATTCCCCAATTCGTTTAGCGCTTGTTGCGCCTTAGAATCAGCTAATAAAAAATCTTGTGATGTTCGAGCATTAATGGCATCTTGTCGAAGCGAAGCTGCTGTTGAAAGTTTTGACTGAGCATTTGAAATATTAGAGCTAACGCCACTCCAAGCAGAGCTAGCATGATTACTTCGGAGAGTATTTTCAGCACTTTGTGCATTTGAAATCGCACTTTGCGCCGAAGCTCTACGAGAATCATATTGAGCTAACTTTGCCAAAGAGGCATCGTCAGCTGCTACTACTTGGTTAGCACTTGCAATCGCCGCATTCGAGGATGCTATCGATGCCTTCGCCGCTTCATACGCGACGGGGTAATCGATTTTTCCATCTCCAAACACAGGATTTTCTAACTTTTCTACTGCTTTGTCGTAACTAAAGACGGCCGAATCCAAAAGACCGTAGGCCTGTTGAAGAGCCCGATCTGGATCATAGTCTCGAGTTACAACTAGATTCCACAAGTGGGAATCTGATACTTCAATTTCAATTTCTGCTTGAGCCGTCCTACTAGCAGCGTTTGCTTTTGCCTCAGCCAGATAGTCTAGCCTTGACGTCACATACGCAGTCAGCGTGTTTTGCTCAGTGATTTCCACTACTGCCTGCTCGATATTATCGAGCGCTAACAACGGATCTCCCAAATGATCATTTATATTCACATCTGGTAAATTCGCAGTAGCTGCAGCTAAGTAATCGCTTGCAGAACTAAACCTTGAATCAGCTTGCTGCAACTTTGTTTCCAACTCACTCGTGTATTTCAACGTGTGATCAACGTGCTCTCTGTCATAACGACTTTGAGCAGCTGCTAACAAAGTTCCGGCTGACGATTTGTCTCGCTTTAAACCTTGTAATGCAGAGAACGCTCTATCACGCAAAGCCTGATTTTCATCTAACTTTACGAACACTTGCTGAACTACTAGTTGGGCTTCTTTAGCCAAACTGGTAGCATCTCCAGCAAGCTGACGGGCATCATCATAATTCCCATCACGAGCTTGAGTCAAAAGAACTTCGGCTCCTCTAACACCATCTTCACTCAAAAGCATGTTTGCTTCAGCAAGCCAAACGGGGATATCATCCGTGTAGGAATCGTCGTACCATCCAGCCTCCGAGTCATAACGACTTTGAGCATCTGAAATTAAGGTGTATGCCTGGTTAATTTGAGCTTCAGCATTCTCTAACGAACTTGCCACAACCCAGCCAGGAACTTGCATTAAAATCAATAAAACAACGAGAACTGCTCCTAAAGATAGCTCCCCCACTAATAGGGTTTGCTTATCTTTCAAAGTCCATTCCCATGCCTCTTTTAAACGCGCACCCAATGTACTCATGGGGCTTTCAGACCTCCTTTGCACATGATGTGCAGGTTATATTTTTTCTCTTTAACTGTTAAAGACATCTCAATCAAACATCACCGCACAGCACCAGTAACGGCACCAGGGTAAAAGAAAGAGAAGATCGCACCTCAAAAAAATCGAGACGCAATAAGTCTGGGAATTATACCAATAATACCAGATAGCGTCAACTATAGGATGTTTTTTAGAAAGAATAAAAAATTAGCGAGATAAAGCTCCACTCACACCATACTGTCTCAGCACTTGTGAGACACCAGCATCAAGTGTGGTTTGTACAGAAGTAGCCTTTTTACCATCAACAGCTATAGCTGTGACAGCATCTTCATAGTACTTGATGATTTGGTCATTGATACCATTATCATGGGTGAACGAACTCATATACCATCCCTTAGCATACGGAGCATCAGCTAAGTAAGGAGCCACATACTCGTTGTCAGCTAAGTCTGCAGCCATATCCATACGGGGGTAGATCTCTCCAAACGCACGAACTTGGCTCGCAGCGTCATAGAACTTTTCAAGCGTTTCCTTTTGACTCAGATACTTGAGGAAAATTGCTGAGGCTTCTTGGTTTTTACTCTTAGAGTTAATACCCTCTGCCCAAAATGTTCCCCAAGTTAATTGATCTTCAATAATTGGAGCCGTAGAGACACCAAAGTTGAGATCTGGGTTTTGGGCTAAAATCTCATGAATTCTCCAAGAAGGAACGATAATCATAGCTACTTCGCCTCGAGCAAAAGCAACGGTAGAATTCGGGAGTTCTGAACTCCAAACTTCATCTGTAGCTTGGAAACTGGTGTAAAAACTGAGTGCATCTGCAACTTCTTGACTATTTGATTGGGTGAGTGTGGCCCCATTCTGCAACATCAACAGCCCTAAAATGTCTGAAAAATTATCAACATTAGTAGCATTTCCCAAAGCAATGCCACCTCGAGAGATAGCCCCACTACTATTCTTAATTACTAATTTATTTGCCGCTTCCTTGACAGCTGCCCAATCGGTTGGAACAGCTAAACCAGCAGTTTCAAACATTTCTTTGTTGTAAAGTAAGGCCAAACCATCATACATAGTTGGAATACCGACAAATTGTCCGTTGGCTTGTAGTTGCTGAACTGCAACTGGATAGTAGGTAGATTTAAATTCGGCGGCACTAATCACTGAATTTGGAATTGGTTTAAGTTCGCCTAGCAGCATTGGAGTCCACGAAGCATGGAACCGGAATACATCTGGCCCATTTCCACCAGAAATTGCGGTCTGCAATCGCTCGCGATAATTCAGGTGAGACTGTTTTTTGTAGGAAACTTTGATGCCAGGGTTAGCCTTTTCAAAATCTGAGATTACTTCCGTCATAACTTCAGTTGGTTCCCAAAGGCCCCAATACTCAATTGTTTTTTCTTCTCCAGAGACCACTTCTCTCCCCGAGTTAGCTCCACCTGTTGTAGTTGGTGTTTTGACTGAGACAGAGTTATTTGACTTACCCATAAAGAATGAGATAGCTCCACCAACCAAGCCAAGCACTAGTAGAATAACTACTCCAATAACAGCATATTTAGCAATTGGTTTTTCAACTTTGGCAAACTGTGGCTTTTTACCACCTGCGGGAGGAACAGCTCCACCTGGTTTTCCTGGTACAGCTGGAGGCTGTGGTTGTGCAGCTATTCCGGATGATTGGGCTGGAGCCACTCCTGGAATACTTGGAGCAGGAGGAACCATTGCGCTTGGATCTTTAGGAATTGCCGTTAGGTTGTTTTTAGGAATTTGGGTACTCGTCATAGATGAAAGTGCTGAAAGTGACTGAGGTGGCATAGCAGTTGGGTTCACCGGAGCCGTTGGAGCTGTAGCAGGAACGGTAGCTGCAGGAGCCTTGGGTGGCGCTACTTGAGTATCTGGTGCTTTAACTGGAACAGGGGCAACAGGAGCAGCGGGTTTTGCTTGTTGTATTGGAGCTGCTGGCTGCACAGTTGGCCCAGTTGCAGGAGGTTGTGCGGCTGAAGTTGGAACAGTGGGCTTTGGCAGTGGGCTATTCATTATTGGTTTTGATTCTCTTTGAACTAAAAAGCACTACTAAGAACAGAAATGCTAGGTACATCAAGTACATTCTTTGTTTATAATAACATAGAATAGATTTAGAACGAAACAACAGAAATACTAAAAAAACTAGACGTACTGATCCATTATGAAAAAACCACCTTACACACACAGTTTTGTTTCTGAACTCTTGATTGGAGACAAACTTCCTTGGGATCGTTGGTTAGTAGTTTTAATCGCATTTGGACTCGGTCTTGCCTTTTCTGGTTTATTTCTACTCGATAAAAACTTAGAAGACAAGATCTTACCCAACACAACCATAGATGGCATCTATATAGGAGGAACAACTTTACCAGAGGCACTACTACTTTTAGAGCAACGCCAATCAGAAATTCCAGAAGCTACTATAGTAGTATCGGTCGATGACATCCAAATTGCCTCAAGCGGAGCCGAACTTAATTTGAAAAGAAACACACACTACTTAGCTTCAGTTGCTGCCCTCCACGGCAAAGAAGATTCCCTCACTACTCGCATTAAACAACTCATAACCAGTTTCACCAACCCCACGCACCTCACCTCCAATCTTGAGATCAACCAAGAATCAATAGATACACTCGTCTCAATACTAGCCGAGAACGTTGATGTTGAAGGCAAAGAACCAACAGCAACCCTCACCTATTCTGGCACACCGAGTTCTCTCTCTGTTTTTGAAGGAAAAACAGGTCGAAAAGTGCTTGTCGAAGAAAATGCCCAGGCTATTGCAGCTGCTATAGCCGCTGAACAGTTCAACATTCCCCTCCAAGTTGCCTCAACGAGCGCAACGTTAACAGATGAAGAAGTTGCTTCATTTAAAGAGCGTGCCAAAAAATTTGTGGGCACCCAGATAACTCTTAAGTACGATAAAGACATCTCAATCTACTTTACCGATCGAGATATCATCTCCCTCTTGCGCTTTCCGGAAGACATTTCCAAAGATACAACTCAAGAATTCTTAGACACGTGGTCAGAAAAAATCTATAGAGAACCACAAAACGCTGTTTTTGAGTATTCTGAAGAAACAAAAACCGTCACTGAGTTCGCACCTCACCGAAAAGGCCGAAAACTAGATACCGAAAAGACTTTTGAACTCTTAGCTTCTGAAATAGACAAGCTTTCAGAGAGTGAAACCACAGAGACCGAGATTCTGCTCCCCATTACGACGCTCGAACCAGCCATTATACTGTCTGCAACAAATGGCTACGGTATTAGTGAACGAATTGGTTTTGGAGAGAGTTACTACTATCACAGTATTCCAACCAGAATAAATAATGTAGCCGTAACCGCTGCTCGAGTTAATAACAAACTCATAGCACCTGGTGAAGAGTTTTCATTTAATAAAACTCTCGGTGAAGTCTCGAAAGCTACTGGGTTTCAGCCTGCATATGTAATTGCTAACGGCAGAACAGAACTCGGTGATGGTGGTGGTGTCTGCCAAGTGAGTTCGACACTGTTCCGTTCTCTTCTTGATGCCGGCCTTAATATTTCCCGTCGACTCCCCCATAGCTATAGAGTCAGCTATTACGAACTCAACTCAGACCCTGGTTTTGATGCCACTGTCTACTCTGGAAATATTGATCTTAGATTCATTAATGACACTGACCACTACGTGCTTATTCATACCACAAACGATAGAGAAAATTTACACCTTACCGTTGAACTCTTTGGCACCAGTGATGGTCGCACTACCGAAGTCACCGACTACAAAAAATGGGGAGCCACCCCTGCTCTCCCTACAGAATATATCAACGACCCAACCCTTCCAGCAGGCGTCAAAAAGCAAGTAGATTGGGCTGTTTCAGGCTTGAAAGCCAAGTTTACACACACTGTTAAAGATGCTGAGGGCGAAGTCCTTTATCAGAACACATACTCGTCAACCTATCGACCATGGTCAGCTAAATACTTAGTTGGCACCGGTTCCTAATGACACCTGTATTCTAGGCGTTGCGGTAATAATCCTGGAATCATGCAGGAATAAAAGATGATTCTATACGAGAATAGCCCAGACATACTGTCTGGGCTATTATAAAAATCAACTAGATTACTATCTTTTACCAATTTTGGCAACTTGTTCCGCCCCTTTTCTGCCAAGAGCAGCTAAGAGAAGGTACAACCCCCATACACCGATAAAAAATCCAAATCCAAAATATATGCCGGCGGCTGAGCCGACAAAAAAACTAACCAGTCCTAACACGAAGTTAGCTCCAATTATTAAGACATATTGTGGATCTTCCTGAAGCTTTTGCTTATGCCAAGCCATGGCAGAACCAAGCACTCCAAAATGACGTCCTCCCCGGACAGCTACGCCAATGTCCGGGGTTTCCTATTTGCTTCGCAATGACCTAAAGGTCAAGTTCTCATGAAAATTTTATTCAAATAGACTCGGTGTCTGGAGGACTTCTTCTTTCCCCTGATATTCTATGTATTTTCTAATTGTTTCTTCGTCCAATCCTATGGTTGATGAGTAATATCCCACACCCCAAATGTTTCCATTTATATACATTCTATCGATAAATTTGAACTTCTTCTTGAGGTACACACTACTATGCCATTTTATTCGCTTTACTACGTCTGACACTGCATATGTTGGTGGTATTTCTATCTGTATATGTACATGATCCTGGTCTGTATTAACCGCTTCGATATATAAATCTGGATACTTCTTTTTAACTAATTCGTATAGAAGATGTTCAAATTCATCTCCAACATACTTCTTGAAAAATTTCCGACGATATTTCGTCCCCCATACCAAGTGATATTGGTGTTTATACACACTATGATTTAACTTCCGGGTTTTCATGATGACATCATAGCACCTTCGGTGCTATGAGGCGTTCATCCCCGGACACTATCGCTTCGCTCCAATGGATGAACTGTCCGGAGTTTCCTCGCTACGAAAAAGCTGCTACTAGCGTTAGGCCCCCAACAATTGGAGCTTCTCCTGTTCCAAAAAAAACAGCTAATACTGCCAGACCAATAAATAGTGCAGCTATTCCAATAATGATTACTCTCACTGCAGCTGGCTTAAATACAGCCAAACTTCCAAAGAAAATAACCACTCCACTAATAGCAAACAGCCCGGATGAGATTTCGGCAAAGTATGCATATGCTACATTGCCTGACAATACAGCATATCCGGTTACACAAAATAACCCGACTGCTGCAATTACCATAAATATAGCTAAAGCCTTCTGGCCCTGGTTCATGTGACACCTCACTTAGATTAGGTAATCTATATGATATTTTAAAGAAAACAACCCCTCCCCCACACAAGTGTGGCTTCGAGATTACTACCTAGTAGTATCCCATAATATTAAGCGGTTTACTAGTATCAAACATATTCCAAACACATCAAAGCTTGACAAAGTAATACTTATATGGGATACTACTAGGTAGATTGAAAAATCTGGAGACAATTTTGTCTCTCCCTTAGGGAACGCTGCGTTCCCCAGCAGAGGAGAAACAGTCCTCAGATTTCTCAACAAGAGAAGGTCAAGACCAAGAGTTTTGGCCTTTTTTCTTTGCTCAAACCATTTTTCACAACTAAATATCTGCTCTTCTCTCCCCTACTCGAGGTGTGGTAGAATACATACTATGGATTCCAGATATAACTACACTCAAACTGAAGAACAAATGTACGCCTTGTGGGAAAAAGCCGATGCTTTTAACCCTGACTCTGCACCAGAAGATCTAAAAACTTCTAAGAAGCACTTCAGTATCATTATGCCGCCCCCTAATGCCAACGACCCACTACACGTAGGACACGCAATCTTTGTGACCATAGAAGATATCATGATTCGCTATCACCGCATGCTCGGTGACGATACTGTCTGGATTCCAGGTACAGACCACGCCGGAATTGAGACTCAATTTGTCTTCGAAAAAAAACTGCAAAAAAAGAAGCAAAGTCGCTTCAACTTTGATCGATCGACTCTCTACAACATGATCTGGGAGTACGTCCAAGAAAATTCAGGCATTGCTGTTGATCAAATCAAGAAACTTGGTGCCAGTGCAGACTGGAGTCGATATAAATTCACTCTCGATAAAGACATCGTCAAAACGGTACTCGAAACATTTAAACAACTACACAAAGATGGACTGGTGTACCGAGACTTTAGACTGGTAAATTACTGTACAAAATGTGGAACGAGTTACTCAGAACTCGAGGTTGATCATATCGACCAGGTGTCTCCGCTCTACTTCGTTAAATATCCACTCGTTGAAGATCCAAGCGAATTCATTATGGTAGCCACCGTTCGCCCAGAACCAATTTTTGCCGATACCCACCTTGCTGTTAATCCCACTGATAAAAAACATAATCACCTGGTTGGAAAAAAAGTTCTCAACCCATTAACAAATGAGGCAATGACCATCATCGCCGACGACTATGTTGATCCTGAGTTTGGAACCGGTATTGTTAAAATAACCCCAGCTCACGACCCAAACGATTTTGAAATTGCAAAAAAGCACGATTTACCAATCAAAATAGCCATCAACTCAAAGGGCAAATTAACCGATATAGCGGGTAAATTCGCCGGACTTAATGTTGCAAGTGGTCGAAAGGCAATTGTCGAAGAACTCACTCAAAAAGGACTTATTGACCACATTGATGAAAAGTATCAAAACCGAGTTGGCACCTGCTATCGTTGTAAACGCGTAATTGAACCGCTTCCGCTTCCTCAATTCTTTATTAAAGTACAAGACGAAACTAAAAACTTGGTCCGTGATGCACTAGCTTCACTTGATTCAGGTGAAACAACTATCCATGGTGCTGGTCGAGAAAAAATTCTTCGTCACTGGCTCACAAACCTTAAAGATTGGAATATTTCCAGACAAATTGTATGGGGAATAAGTATTCCTGTTTGGTACCAAGTTGAAGACCAAGAAGAACACATAACAATTGGCTTTTTAGATGCCGAAAAAAAGTTTGTTCAAGAGCAACTTTCAGTCCTTCTAAAGACGTACAAACTTGAGGAAATTAGAGCTGGTATTCAATCAGTACTTGCTGATGCATCAGTCCCCTACCAAGTTTCAGAAACCCAACCAAAAACAGGAGTTTGGATACAAGAAACTGACACTTTCGACACCTGGTTTAGCTCTGCTCAATGGCCCTTTGTAACGCTCCAAAATACTATAGAGGGTGATTTTGAACGCTTCTACCCAACGTCCGTCATGGAAACAGGGTATGACATTCTCCCCTTCTGGGTCATGAGAATGATGCTTCTTGGAATCTACAAGACAGGAAAATCGCCATTTTCAGATGTTTACTTGCATGGCTTAGTTCGAGACCAAAAAGGCCAAAAAATGAGCAAAAGCAAAGGAAATGTTATCAACCCTATCGAAGTTGTCGAAAAATATGGGGCAGATGCCCTCAGAATGGCCTTGGTTATTCGTAGCACTCCAGGTCAAGATAAATCAGTCGGCGAAGGTGACTTCAAAGCCATGCGAAACTTTGCAAACAAAATTTGGAACGCTACTCGATTTGTTATTCTCAATAATCAAGAACAAGCAACATCTAAAGCCGCTATCGGAGATGCAGCATTCTATACAAAACTTTCAGAGGTAGTTACTGAGTCCTCTGCGCTTCTAGATAAACTCCAAATAGGACTAGCTGCAGATTATATCTACAACGAATTTTGGCACTGGTTCTGTGACATCTGTATCGAGGAAAACAAAGCTGCAAAGCTCTCAAACAAAGCAATTATCGATGGAATCACAACATTCATTCAGCTATTACACCCCTTTATGCCATTCGTAACTGAAACAATTTGGCAAGAGTTACTAGAAGAAAAAGTGGTTACCACTCCTCTTCTAATCACAACTCCTTGGCCAAATAAATAAAAAAACCCTCACAAGACATCGCCTAGAATCGTTAAAATTCTGATGTAGCTATTTATACATTATATAGATTGTGTCTAGACATCATTTTTATGTATAAAAACAACGTTTTTAAGCACCCAAAAACAACCAACTAAATCACAACTCACTTATTTTAAAAAAAGCCAATAAAAACTCGATGTGAGCTGCAATTAAAAATAACAAATGAACGACTCTACTCATTCCCGAAACACAATAAAAAGATTTCACAACGTTTCACGTCTCTTATTATGCTCATATATCGGTCTTTTTAGCACTCCATAGAAGCGCATCAAAACAGTCTTAAGTAGCTCATAAAAACGTACTTGAGATTTTAGGAAAAGCAATTCATACTAGTGAGGTGACGATAACTCTTGCCCTTCTCTACTTCGAGTTTAGACTCAGTCTATCTCTGATCCATTTTTTAATCGAAATTATTAAGGTAAAACTTGGTGAAACTCGATATATTCTCATACTATCTCTGATAATCTTGGGAAGCATTGTACTTATGTCACTCTTTAAAGTTTCACAAAAGCTAGAAGCGAATCAAGAAATACTGCTACTACAAACTACTCCAGCTCAACAAGAGTTCTTTATAAAAAAGGAGTTGAGCCATCAGGAGGCTCAACTTGAATTAGAGAAGTGGCTCGATTTACTCGAAAAACAACCATCTCACCGAGACATTCTCATTAACATTTCACAGCTCTACAAAGCTCTTGGTGAAGAAAACAAAGCAATTTACTACTGGGAACAAGCAAGAAAAGTTGATCCAAACAATCAAATTTTCAAGTAATTTACCCCATATATCAACGTAAAACGTTTAAATATAATACTTTGTTTTTAGATACTACACTTGACAAAGTCCTATATTATTTGTATTGTCTTTGATATAGAAACGAAAACTGACAGGACAGTACTTACAATACAAATTACAATCGTTACTTAATTTAGAAAGAACTCTATGTCTAAAAAAGTTGTTTTTCACGTTACTTCTCGAGAAAAAGAAGAGAAGGTAAAAAAACTCAGAAAATTGGGTAAAACACCTGGAAACGTATTTGGGCTCAGTAAAGACTCCGAATCAGTTACTATGGATACCATTGCTTTTAAGAAACTGTATGAACAACAGGGTGATACGGGACTTATTTACGTCAGTATTGATGAGGAAAAAGAGCAGCCAGTCTTGATTGACGATGTTGCCTACAATTCTATCAATGGCTCGTTCGTGCATGCTTCCTTTCTCCGAGTGAATCTTACCGTTGCTGTTTCTGCTATGGTGCCAATCGAACTCATTGGCGAGTGTGACATTCCTGAGACCATTGTTAACCAAGTTAAAAATGAAGTCGAAGTTGAAGCTCTCCCAGCTAACTTACCAGAAAAATTTGAAGTCGATATCAGCTCACTCACCGAAGTGGGGCAGAGTATTACTCTCGCAGATCTCACCTTTGATAAAAGCAAGATCACGCTTGAACTGGGTGAAGACGTTGACCCTGCAAACGAGACCGTCGTTGTACTTCAAGCAGTAGCTGCAGAAGTAGAAGAAACTGTCGATGAACCTGAAGAGGCGACAGAAGAACAAACTGACACAGCTCAATCTGAAGAAGGTGCTGAAACTCCAACTGAGACAAAAACTGAGTAATTCTTACAGAATGTAATGAGTGAAGGGGAGGGCGGCGCAAGCGCCGCCCTCCTTTTAGTATAGATTCCATCACAAAAAGCCATTCCACAACAAACACACCGTTCACTATCAACAAAAACAAGCTTCTGAAGCTCGTAAAACCGTTTAAAAAGGGGAGAGAATAGCTTCAACAGCTATCTAAACTCAACGCCATAGAAACCGTGAGATTTCCTTGTTTCAGTGTCAAAGACAATTCCAGCGGCTGTTACTTCAGCCTGTGGAGCAATTTTTGCTGGTTTTAAACCTGAGTAGGGAATAATTGTTACTTGAGTAGAAGTTTGTCTTCCAGGCTGCTTTTGATCAAAAAAGGCATATGAATAGGCTTCGTCTCCAACAAGCGGAACCGAGTATTTTAGAACAATTTCTGCTTGTGCCTGAACAGGCACTGTCACTAAAAAGCCAATCATACTTTTACCTTGTTCAACTCTTTCAACCAAGTCTTCTTTTGTTAATTTGCGATTGTTAATCGTAACTTCATCAAGTTTTGCATTGGCATTTACATAAAATCGATAGTAGGCTCGGTAATCTCCTTTAGGCCAAGAGTTAATTTCAGCCGTGTTTTCGACACGAATCGTTCGAGTGTGTTGCGCTAAACCAGGCAACAACTCCACCACGTGGGCAACAGCTTCCTCAAGGTAGTAGTTAGCTTTATTCACACCAACGTTAGCTTCAACTTGGGCAATCGTATCAACCAAACAAACTTGAGAAGAAAACTGAGAAGGACACTCTGGTCTCACCAACACTCCAGTCCAACCAAGAGTAGTCAAAGCTTCTTCTGTGGTATCGTCTGTAACCGAGATGAGTAGCTCGTTTTCGTCGAGATTTTTACCTATAGCTGCTAAGAATCCGTTAATTTTTTCTGGTTTGATCGTTTCAATTTTTTCAACCAGTCTCTCGAGAATTAAAACCGAGTAGGCTTTTGAAGTATCACCTTTAATCAGTAGTTTTTCAGAGTGGTATTCCATCAAAGCATCAATGTTTTTATGCGTCACAATTTCAGAATGTTCAGGAATTTCTAGAGGGCCCAATGCTTCAACTAAGTCAGCTGTCGACTTGAGAGTCATTCCCACAACTCCATCAATTTTAGTGCCGGTGGCTTTGGTCATAAACCATGCTGCTTTAGAAGCTGAAGAGGTAAAATCAGGGTTCCAGTTACTGTCTCGGAAGTACCACTGTTGTTCTCCTAAAAATCGAGGTAAATCTTCTGGGGGCGCCACCGAGCCTGCAACCATGCTATCAATATCATAACTACTAAATACTTGACTGGATATAAGCGTTCCATCACTAAATGTCAGCAGAGCTGCAGCCTGAATAAAGCCACCAGTCGGGCGAAGCTCTTGTTCATTCTGAAAGAGAATTAAATATGATTTTTTAGCCCCACCAAATATATCTTGTAAAAGTGGCAGCACTCGACGTTGTGTAATAAGTGCGGTTCTAATTTCATCAATTTTCTTTTGGTATTCTAGTAAAATCGTTTCTTTTTCATTTGAGGCAACTGAAAAAGGAATGACTTCAATTCCTGCTCTCACTAATGAGAGATTTTCATATGTGGTTTCTGCTTGAGATGTCATTCGTTTCGTCAGAACTTCGAGTTCTCCGTCTTGTTTACCAAGTATGAGGTACACGACATCTTGCAGATCTTTTTCTGTGGACTGTAGGAGCAGTGACATATCTGCTAATTGTGAAGTCACTTCGACTAAATGATCAGCATCACTAATCATAGCTAAATCAAAGACTGCCCCATACGTTTTTGATTGCACATCAAGAAACCCAGCAGTTTGACGAAGGTTATTCCATTCTTTTTCTTCAACCGTATGCGTCTGCACCGCTGTTTTAGCAATTGCAAACAACTGTCTTTTAAGAAAAAACTGCGTTCCTAAAAAAAGGCCAATTAAAACTAAAAATCCAAACCCGACCCCAATAAATCCAAGTCCTCCATAAAACAATATTTTTTTTCGTTTTGATTTACCCACATGATGCACCTCTGTCTGGGCCATTTTTTCAACCCGAGCTGCTTTTTGCACAGTACGAGGGGCTTTAAAAATCCGTGACAACTCTTGGTTTATGTCGAGTAGTTCTTCGTCTTCTTTTGATTTTGGTGTTTCAATTACAGGTTTTTCTGCAACAACCGCCCTTGTTTCAACAAGTGAGGCAGTACTTTCTTCTTTTGGCATTTGGTTTTGAACAGTTTCATACTCAATCTCAATTTGAACTGAAGCAGGTTTTGTCTCTACAACTTGTGCTTGTTTTTGAAACATCGGCCGAGCTAAGGGCTGTGAAACAGCTACTTTTTTTAGAGAAGATCGTTTGTTTTTAAATGTTCTGACATACTCATCAACAATTGATTGAGCATTTTGAGTTTCTAAAACTACTTGATTCACTTCAAAAGGAATTGCTGTTTTAGGGGTGAGGTATTCACGTTGAATCGAAACTTGTTCTGCAAAATAAGCAAAGTATAACCGCACAAATTCTTCAAGATAGAACTCACTATCCAATAAAGATCCACTTATTAAAATACTCTGTTGTGATCCAGGTCTAAAAAAGTGAGGAAGAGCAGTCGTCACAAATGCAGAAATAGTTTGTACAGAAAAAGAAAAGCCAGGGTCGATAACGACACCTGTTTCAATTTTAGATACGCAATACTCTAGAGGAAAGACACCATCAAAAGCTATATTTTCTGCAAATATAAACAAAGAATCAGTAAATTGACTGTTTAAATCAAGAATGATTGTTTCCTGCAAACTACTTAGCTGTTGCCATTCGGACAACTCTTGAGTTGATCTGGTTGGTTCTATGCCTATAGCCAGGGGAACTACTAGTACAACTTTTTTAGAAACAGCTTGCAAAACAGCTTTAACAGAGTTGGAATCATCTGAAAAATAGCTAAGTGAAGAAACAATCCAAACGACTTTATATGCTTGTATAAGGTGTTCCGTAAAGCGAGTTGATTCAGCTTCCGAAAAGGCTTTCACCTGCAAGCCCAAGGCCCTAACACCTCGAGTGATTTCAGTTCTTAAAAGACCAGAAGACCCAACCACTACAACGAGTGGCGCATCCGAGTCGAGCTGTGTGACTAATTGGGGCACCATAGAAACTTTCAGTTCCCATTGTAATGAATTATTAGTGGCGGTGAAATGGCTAATTTAGAAAAATCTATAATTGATGAGCATCAAGAGCTTGATTTACTAGAGAATCTGCCACTGCATTTTGAGCTCTCGGCACATACATAATTGTCTTTTTGAAGGGGAATGTTGAAAGAATACTCCAACATTTTTCCGCAAACACTCGCATGCGAGGCTCTTTTATTTTCCAGTTTTTGTTAATCTGTTCAACAACTAACTTAGAATCTAAATGCCAAGCACATTCATCAACTTCAGGATGCTCTGCAAAAAAAGTTTGTACCAATTCAAGAGAGTGGAGAAGACCTTTATATTCAGCTTCGTTATTTGTGCCTTCACCCAAATATTCAGAAAAATCAGCTATAACAGCTCCATCTTTTGCATCTTGAAGAATAACTCCTCCAATTGCAGAAGGACCTGGGTTTCCTCGAGATCCTCCGTCAGTAAAAACAAATAGCTTCATATGTATTCCTTACTCTATTTTGTTATACCAAATCTTCGTTATGCTTTGAACTGTATAGTTAATTTGCGATTTCGAGAATCTCCTTCAGAGACACTTTCGAGCTCAACATATTTTTCATTTGCAGCTAGTGAAGAGTGAATAATAAATCGCTCGTGAGCTGGAAAATGAGAGTTAAAAGTGTAACTTTCACCTGTTTCCAAGACCCTATCAGCTACAGACTCTGTTATTTCCTTGAGGCGTTCTTGTCTTTGTTCTCGGTACTCATTTAAGTTAACGGTAATTTTGTGATCAGGATATTCTTCTTGAAAGATAATTCGCGTTACCCGTTGGAGAGAATCTAGAGTCTCTCCGTGGTAGCCAATAAACACACCAGAATCGTCTTGGGGCACCGTCATAACTACTCGCAAATATTCGCCGTCCTCGGTTACTTCAACTTGCGTTTCATCGACAGGAACACCGCAGTGTTCTGATAATTGGGTTAAAAAGGTTTCAATTGTCATGTTACTTTTTTCCTTGTATAAATACTTCTAAAATAATGGAGTTGGACTACTTTTTAAAACGTGCCAACAGTCGTTGTGAATAGGTTGTAATGCCACCCCAGCCAGATACATAGTACTGTTGACCAATACTAAAAATGGTTGTCGCTACCCAATAGAGAGCCAAACCAGAAGGGAACCGCGTTGCGAAAAAGCCAGTCATAAGCGGCATCATGAACATCATTTGCTGCTGCATGCTCTGAGCCATGTCGGCCATACCTTCTTCTTTTTCATTTTCTTTTTGAACTTTTTTGCTCTTACTATCATTTGGTATGATGTCATCTTTTTCTGCACCAGGAGCAATCATGAGAGATAATACAAATTGTGAAAGACCCGCTAAAACTGGCAAAATGTAGGTGCTATCAACTTCTGAAAGATTCATCCAGAAAAACTGAGTATTTATCGAAATATGTTCGGCATTTAAAAATGAGATGAGTGCTCGGTATAAAATAATTAAAACCGCAAACTGCGCTAATTGGGGAATACATCCAGCCAAAGGATTAACATTGTATTTTTTATACAACTCCATTTGAGCTGTTTGCAGCGCTTTTTTATCTTTACCATGCTTCTTTTTAAGTTTTTTGAGTTCTGGTTGCAACTCCCTCATCTTTTTACTTGCCTTAAGTGTCGGTAAAGACAAAGGAATCAGAGCACTGCGAATTAGAAAGGTAAAGACTAAAATTGCTAAACCAAGACTTCCAGTGAGATCGTTTAACAAAACGATTAATTGAATAAATCCATCAACAACAACTTGCATAGAGTCTTTCTTTTTTTAAGCACTTACCAACAGGTGAGTACTCGTTTCAATCCTTTTACACTGCCTTTTAAGATTCCATCTGATTCCATTTTTCGAAACCAGTATGTTCCGCAAGTAGGCGTATGTTTACAGTGAATTGTCACTCCAAACACAGTGGTTAATACGCCATATCGTAACGCTCTCAACGCCTGATACACTCGAAATATTACGTTGAGTGTCTGTCTTTTACCAATCATTAGTGTACTACTTTTTTAAGTGACGAAAACAGTTCTTTGAAAAGATCTTCTCTCGGTGCGGCAACCGCTGCCGATTTTGCCACTAGTACTACAAAAAAGCTAGTATTAGCTTCTTCTAAAGCAGTAATCACTCGAATAGCCGCAGCTTTTATTTGCCGTTTCAACCAATTTCGTTTTGTTGCTAACCGAGCGGCTTTTTTAGGAACTACTACCGTAACCCCAAAATGATCGCTGGGAATGTAAAACAGGGTGAAATATCGAGAATATATCCGTCTCGCTTTACTAAAAAAGTTCTTCTCGTGACGGAGATTGAAGGCATACTGCTTAGGCAGCATAAATAATGATATTACTTAATTTTTTTAGCTACTGCGAGAGATTTTCGACCTTTTGCTCGACGTCTCTTTAAGATTGCTTTGCCACCTAGTGACATCAATCTTTTAAGAAAACCATGTTTTCTCATTCGCTTTTTTTTCTTAGGATTCCATGTTCGTTTTGGCATAGGTGCATAGTATACCAGGAAAAATCAGTTTGAAAAGCTCTGTTTACTACCCATTTACCTTAAACGGCATAATCACATACTCGGCTGCGTCGGAATCAGTTGCACGACAGAGAACTGGTTTTAAACTTTCTCCCATTCCCATCCACAAACTTTCTCCAGCAATAGCCTTAAGAATGTCTTGCACATATTTAGCATTGAAGGCAATTTCGACGGCGTCACCAGAGACAGTCACTGACTGCAGTTGCCCCTCAAAGGTGCCGAGAGAAGGAGACGAGGCCGAAAGCTGGACTGTTTTATCTTCTCCAACCGTAAATTTAATAATGTTGGAAGCATCACGAGCAAAGATAAGAGCGCGCTTAATATTATCTTCTAATTCTCCAACGGAAAAAGTAACTTCTGTTGTAAAAACAGAAGGAACAATTTTCTCATAGGGAGGATACTCTCCCTCGATTAAACGGATGTACATTTCTACATCACCGACCGAAAAATACACTTGCTTTAATTCTTCAGAAACAACGAAGCTCACAGTCTGTTCATCAATTTGCTTCACAATTCGATTAACTTCTTGCAGTGCCTTCGCTTGTAAAAGTAGCCGTGAAGCTGTCTGAGACTGTGAATTCGGAACTGTATACATACTTAACCTAAAACCATCCGTCGTCACGGTAGAAAGACCCTTTTGGGATATTTCAAACAGGATTGACGTTAACACTGGTCTTGCTTGATCTGTTGAGGCAGAGAAGCCTACTGCTCGATCAATATCTTGGAATTGTTGACTAGAAAAAGAATAGGTTTGGCCCTCAACTTGAGGAAATTGAGGATATTCTTCGGCAGACTGACATTGCAACTTTGTTTTTGAGTGAGTTGAAGCAATAGTTAATGTTCCATCAGTAAAGGTTAATTCCAACTTTCCTGAAGGTAAAGAAGAAATCAATTCTTTAAATTGTTTACCAGGAATCACTATCGTTCCTTCTTCTTTTACCGATGACTGTAATTGAGCTCTCACCCCAAAATACAAATCAGTTGCTGAAATGACACAACCAGTTTCTTTTGCTTCAAAAAGAATTGAAGATAAAATTGGTAATTGAGGGTTTGATGGAATAGCTTTTGAGAGATAGGATAATCCCTTTTGTAAGTTTTCTTGTAAGATTTGAATTTTCATGATGCTCTTAACTATATGTATATATATAACTTGTAGTTGTAGTAGTAGGTAGTGCCAAAATCGTGCATAACTAGCAATACACCTCAAGAAACCTAGTGTTAATTATATGTGGATACTCGCCAAGGTCTAGTGTGAATATCTTATCTGCAAAACACTGAGCACTGTGAATAGTTTTTACAAAGTTATACACATAACCCTTTTTTGTTAACAACTATGCACTATCCTTTCCCCACTTTATCCACGACTTTATCCACAATCGTGGATAAGTGCTATTTGAGAGATGTCTTATCTTGATATAGCAGTCAAAGTCATTCGTAGTGCCGAAATATCTTGACGAACTTGATCGTTAATAGCCATTTCCTTATTTATTTTGTTAACGGCATGCAAAACACTTGTGTGATCACGGTTTGAGAACCACTTTCCAATTTCCGTGAGTGGAAGAGAAAGATCCTCTTTGAGTAAGTACATAGCGATATGGCGCGCCGTGACCAATGGCTTTGAACGCCGAGCTCCCTTAATAGCAGTTTGCTTAAATTTGTAGTGATTTGCAACGGTTCTGATAATTTCTGAAGGAGTAACTCTAATCATTGGTCTTTTTTCAGTGATCTCTACTCGGAGGATCTCTTGAATAAGTTCTGGAGTTATTGTTCGGCGTTTCAGTTCCACTTCAGACCTAATACTTGTGATGATACCTTCAATTTTTCGAGCACTCTCTACTTGAGAGGCAATGGTTTTAGCAATTTCCATAGGAATATCAATGCGAGCAGCTTTTGCTTTGACGAGTAAAATAGCTGTCCGAAGTTCAAACGAAGGTTGCCCAATATCTATCATCAGTCCTGCTTCAAAACGAGAGCGCAGTCTGTCCTCGAGAAGGTTCATTTCATGGGGCGGCCTGTCGCTAGTGAGGACAATTTGGCTGAGTTGTTTAGTGAGTGCATTAAAGGTATGGAAAAATTCTTCCTGCACAGCATTTTTACCAGCTATAAATTGAATATCATCAACAAGAAGCACATCTGCAGATCTGTATTTCCCTTTAAACACATTGGCTTTTTTGTTTCGAATTGCATGGACAATTTCATTGGTAAACTCTTCACCAGTCGAGTAAATAATGCGACAGTTACTATTGTTTTTTAAAATATTATTACCAATTGCGTGCATGAGATGGGTTTTTCCAACCCCAACTCCTCCATAGAGAAAGAGAGGATTATAGGCATTTCCAGGTCTGTTTGAGACGGCAGTAGCAGCCGCATGAGCCATTTCATTAGTGGTAGAAACGGCAAATGTCTCGAATGTAAAGTCATTTCTAAGACCAATTTTTCTCGAGATAGCTCCAACCCGATCACTCTGTGCTGAAGAAAGTGACTGTTCAGAAAAAAGATCTTCCACTCGAGGTGAAGTGGTTTGTTGATTTTGATGTTCTTGGTTGTGTCCAATCTGGTGTGAGTAGTTTTGTTGTGACTGCTGCTGTACTTGGGGTTTTTGTTCGGGATAGAGGTCTGTCTTAATGCTTCCAAATCCTGGTGCTGTTTGGTTGTTAACAGTCCCTGAGCTTGGTGTTTCAAAAGCTAAGCTCGGGTCGCCAATTCGATACTCGATATTACAGTTCCTAGTAGTGTGTATGTCGAGAGAATGTTTGATTTGTAAGTGGAGATTTTTCTTCAAGTTTGTTGAGTGGAAAGCGGTAGGGCTCGTAATTGTTGCCAGTGCTTGCGTATCGTCAAGAAAAACCAAACTAGTAAGGGGGTTAGAAACAATCCAAGTGTTATAAACAGCGGGGGATAGCTGAAGCTGTAACTCAGCACAAACACTCTTCCATATTTTTTGTACTTGAGCAGTTGTAACTCCATCTGGCAAAGAAGACATATGCAAAAAATTCTAACACGTACTAGTTCTTAATTGGGGGCAGTGGGTGTTTTTTGAGAATACGAATTGTCTCAAAGATAACACCCTAGTTATACAAAAAGTTTTCCACATTTAGCAAGGGGCGAAATAGGTTGCTCTAGCAGTCTGAAAATTATTTTTCAGGCGGAACGTAGTCGTCAATAGAATATAAATTTTGCGAAGAACGCTCTGTAGGCTTTGATTGCATTTTTTCTTGGAGCTTTTGTTGAGCGACCGGTTCTTGTGGTTTTTGTTGTAGTGGTGCAGGTTTGGCAACTGCGTCATCAAGTGCTTTTTTGTCTTCTTGGCGCTTAAACATTTCTTCAGGGTTAGTGGTGATCAGCTCGTGTTCTTCTGGAGAAGCAACAACTTTGAGAGCCACATGGTTCTGTCCAGCAAAGAAAATACCTTCTCCAACATCGGCCGTAACAAGAAGTTGTCTTTCACCTTGAGATAAATAGAAGGTTTCTGACAAGATTGGCACAGATGCAGTAGATTGTTTCATCAAGAACTGAATCGAAGCATTGGTCACAATGGCTCTACCGTAATCATTATGCAAGAAATCCTCGACATCTTGGGTAATAGTGGTAATTCCTAAGTAGTATTTTCGAGCACGCTTGACCATTGAGTGGATAAACGAAGCTGAATCTGGATGCTTCATAAAGTACCAGGCTTCATCAACAACTAAAATTCGTTTTTTGAGGTCTTTTTTAACACGAGTCCAAATAAAGTCCAAAATCATGTACATGGCAATCGGGCGGAGTCCTTCTTCCATTTCTTTCACTGAAAAAACGGTGAGCTGGTTAGTAATGTTAATGTTTGATTTTTGGTCGAAAATTCCGCGGAACGAACCAGTGATGAATTTTTCAAGTCGAGCAGCAATATCATTAGCGTCGCCATCTTCCATACCAATCAAAGCTTTATAGACATCCTCCATAAGGGGTGGTTCATTTGTTTGGGTGGCTGGATCTGGTGTAATACCTTTGGCTTTGTAGGCTGCTACAAGTGCTCGATCAAGGAGTGCGTCTTGTTGTGCAGTCATTTCACCAAGCATGACTTTCAACAATCCATGGAGACCAATAATCTTTTGTCCCAACTCGTTTTCACCCTCTTCATAGAGATTTGATAAGTCGAAAGGATTAATTTTGGCTTTAGAGTTAAAGGTAAAATTAATATATTCACCTTCGGCAGCGACTGAAAGGTCTTCGTACTCATGTTCTGGGTCGAGGACAATCACTTCTGCCCCAAACATGAGCTGTCTAAGAATCTCGAGCTTCACCGTATATGACTTGCCAGCACCAGACTTAGCAAAGATGACCATGTTGGCGTTTTCCATCTTAAAGCGATCGAAGATAACCAGTGAATCATTATGCTCGTTAATGCCATATACAATGCCGGTTTCCATAGTTAACTCACTAGAAGTAAAGGGGAAAGTTGTTGCGAGTGATGTTGTATCCATGTTTCGAGTAACCTGGAGCTTGTCGACACCCATTGGTAGTGTTGACTTAAAGCCATCATCCATTTGGAGCGTAGCTTTTTTTGAAACAATCAAAAGTGATCCTAAAGAAGATTGAATAGCTTTAGTGACTCTATCAAGTTCTTCCTTGTCCTTGGCTTGAATAGTCACATAAAGGCCAAACTGGAAGAAGCGCTCTGAGCCTTTTGCTAATTCTTCTCGAATGTATCGGGCATCTTCGAGCTTAACCTCAGTGTTAATGTTACTAATTTTTCCGGCACGCAAATCAGACTGAATTTCAGCCTCCATTTCTGTTATTTTTCGTTTCAGGTTATCAAGAATTTCTCCAGAATCAACCGGATAGACAAACATTGAAACATTAATCTGATGCGGAAAGTTAATAAGAGGTGAGAGCCAGTTAGCTGGCACTGACCGAGGGTATCCGGCTACAAAAAGTGTGCGAGTAAAGGTCTCATTTATTTTTTGAAAGGTAAAATCGACCTCAATTGCTTCTGGAGCAATAATATCTTGGATGGTCACCAAACCTCTAGAAAACTCTTTGAGTTTTTCTAACTCGTGCTCTTGTTTGTGAAGGGCTACGGCTTCAGGACTAGTATCAGCCGTAGAATCAGTTTTTTTCTTTTTTCCAAATGGTAGTAATGAGCTTAGGTCAGGCATTGTTGTATCTTACTAAATTTCTGGTAGTGGCGGTAGGTCAGTTCCTGTCTGAGCTGGAGTAACAGCCTCTTCTGTTTTTTGTGAAGATGTATCAGTGGGTTCTGAAGGTGGCAGTACCACAGGCTCGATTTCTGCTGTTTCAATAACAGCACTTGGTGTTTGGGTTTCAGGTGTAGGATTTGGCGTTGGAGGGTCCATGGGAAGTGTTGGCTTTGGCAAATCACTTTCTCCTTTTGAAGAGTCTAACGTGGGGCCTGGAGCTGGAGCAGGGCTAGCTGGAGGAGTTTTAGGAATATCTGGTTTGACAATTGGAGCTGTTGGCTCAAGTTGTATTGGTTCTGGTGTTTGAGTTTGAACAGGTGCTGAAACAGTTGGTTTCTCAGGAGCCGTTGGCTCTGTGGTAGCTGGCTGAGCAGGTGGTGCTGCAGGAGTAGTTGGTTGGGCTGGCATTTGGGTTGGTGTATATCCAGCAGTGGAAGGAGTAGTCATAGATTCTCCAGCTGGTGTTTGTTCGACGATTGGTTCAACTGGTGGAGCTACTGGAGTATCAGTGAGTTGCGGTGGGACTGTAGCTGGTGCTGGAACGGGACCTGTAGGCATTGGGGTTTGTGCTGGTTGCGTGTCTGCAACAGGAGCCGGTGACGGCATTGCAGGGATTGGAGCATCGTTCATGGTAGTTCCTTCTACCCCAGCGGTTACGAGTGGGGTTGTGTAGTTATTAGAGTCGGCAATGTGTTGTCCTTCAGATGCCTCTGGATTGTAGCTTAGGTAGAAAAACTGAATGATTTCTTGGGTGGTGAGCTGTCGAGAAAAGAGACCTATCCGAGAAAATTGTGCAATTAAATGGTCACGTTTTGGTTCGAGCAAATTGCGAGCCTTCTCGAGAACGGTGGCTCTTTGCTCTGGGGTTATTTGTGCTTCAGATTGACCTGGTACAAAACTTTGTGGGGCGAGTAATCCAACTTCAAGTGGCGTGGCACTAATGGTGACGTAGAATTTTTTATCAAGAACATTTCTTTCTCGAATTAAGTTGGTTACAAATTCACGGTAGCGACGAATTCTTTGTTGCTGTGGCCGGGAAGCAGTCTTATCTTCTTGGTCTTTGAGTATTTGAAGGTAGCCAGTGACATCTTTTGTTTGAGAACGAATAATAATCTGGATGGGATAGTTTAGAGAGTTCAGTAGTCCAGCATAGGCGTACATGATGCTGTCTTGTTCTTCTTCGGCTAACAGTCCGAAGTTCATAGCATCAACTTGGATGATTATTGAGGCAGTTCCATTTTTTAAAATTACGACATTATTAGTAATATCGAAAATATCAAGAAATTTTTGAGTGGTAGAGTGAAGTGTGTTTTCGGGCATGCAGTACTTCTATCTTAACTGGTTTATTCCTTTGTCTCAACTGAGACTTCTAATTTCTATTGGTTTCACTACGGTTCCATCTAAACTTAGCGTGAGCGGTTCAAATGTCAACCCATCTTTATCGATTTCAAGTGTGTAGTTGCCGTTGGCGAGTGGGGTGGTGATAAAGAACTGACCAAGAGCATTTGTCTTGACCGCACGAGCTACGGTTCCATCAGCTTTCAAAACTTCCACAATTGCATTGGTAACGAGGTCATTTGCCTTCGTTAAAACCATTCCCACCAGTTTGTTTGGTTCTGTTGGTGCTTCAGGAAAGGGGAGATTCACATTAAAGGCAGCAGCTTCTGTTGCTTTTGTATCTGACCCAGTGCCATCCTCGGTCTTCTCCATAAAAGTCATGTTGTTTGCACTTTGTACCATTGCCGCGCTTTGATTTTCTTCTTGTTGAGCTAGTGTGGCGGGGTCCACAATATGGATGTTTTCGGTTTCTGGAATGGAAATTTCGGTTGCCACTTGATCAGCGCTTTTTTGTTGTTTTGAGAGTTGTTGGCGCTCCGCATACATTTCGGTCAGATCTGCGTTGGCTCCAACTTGTTCTTCAACAACACGTGCACCGGTAGGAACAGCTGTCGCTTGAGTAGCTGTTGTCTGATTTTCATAGACCACTTGCTCTTGGTGTTGAGGTCTGAAATTTCTGACTCGAACTCCCAGCTGAGGTTTTTGAGCAATTTGGGCTGAAGTGATCGTTGTTTTTGAGGTAGTGACTGATGAAAAAGAACCTAAAATAGCACTCATTCTAGAAACTTCATCAGCATCGAATGCGTAAGGATCAGTGGTACTTGGGACAGAAGTCATGTATTCTCTGATTCGTTCTTTTTTTACTGGTCCAAGGTTAACTTCGTCCTCTTGAACAGTGGTGTTTAAGTTTGGAGTAAAGCTGAAGATCTCGGGAATGTGAGGTTCTCGTTTCCAAAAGAATTGAGTAGGTTTGTACATACTCCTGATAAAAACAGTTATCCAATGATCAAGCGGGCGCTCCTCAATTGGTAAAAAGGCTGCCATTGCACCAAGTCCTACGGCAACAAGGATTAAGGGAAACTTAACTGCTCCTGGTAAATTAGATGCATAGATAATGCCGCCAACAATCACACCAATAGCAATTTCTAAAAATTGCTTAAGAGTCATACTTCCAATTATGTGGAACTTATAGCCGGTGATATCTTGAGGTATCGGGTGTTCTCTCATGTAGGGCAGTCACTACTTTCTGAATACTTTTTTTGTGAGGCAAGCAAAAAACTACTTACTTCTCAATAAGTCTTACGTACCATAATAACAGGAAAGTGGTGCTTGGTGCTAGGTGAAGGAAGTCAGTGGAGTGAAAAGTAGTTATAATCCTGGAAAGGCTTCTGGCTGACTGGGTTCTTTGGTTAACTTTTCTCCTAGTGTTCTTAAAAACACATCCTCAGTTGTAGGCTCAAAGTACCAAATAGCTTCGACAACATCAGTTTTTTTATTTGCAATGATAACAAGTCCTTCCTCTAAAAAGACATGAGCTTTGAGAGCAGAACTTATTTCTGAAGCATATCTTTCTAAATCTGGAGTACCGTAGAGTACGGTGTAGTTGGTGAGTGTATGGTTCGTATCATAGGCTATTGGAGTTTTAATAAATTCTACGTTTCCTTCTTTGGAAATAACAACTTCATTATAGTAGCTTTTAAAGTCGTTTGATTTGTATGACAGCTGTTGTTTTTCTCCTGCCAACTTCTTTATTTCTACTGGAGAACCTAGCTGAGCAGTGACTGTTTGAGTGAGTTTATAACCAGGAGTAACGCCTTCCCAAGTATTTTGTTGAACAGGAGGTTCATCGATAGGTAAAAACTGAGTAATAACTGCCGAAATTACAAACAGTATTGCTAACGTTCCTAAAATAAACCAATATATTTTTTTTGATTTTCCTGATTGGGTAATTTTAGATTCTTCGTAGGCTTGATTGAGGTGCTTTTTTGCGTTTGGCATATAGTTTTTTTTCTGGCTTAAGTGCCACTAGTACTCGATTCCTCCAAATATATTTGTTTGCATCCATGCATACTCTGATGGGTACATTGTCTTGAATGGGAATACTCCCGTCCACACACCCTCAAAGCTAAAGCTGTGGGTTTGCCAAACAACATAATCAACAAGGGCTTCTGCAAAAGCTTCAGACTCACTGCATCTGCCTGGGAAAGGGTAGGTGAAGCAGCCTGCATCTGTTTGAATTTGAGTAAACTGGTTTTGAAGTCCCGGGTTTCTATCATTAATTAAGTGGCCACTTTCATGAACCAATGTGTACTCCATCCACTGAGTACTGGCATCAAAGAACTCTGCGTAAAAACCTATTTTATTTTCATTCACTTGCCACCCCCAAAAGTGTTCTGGGTGGGCTGGCCACTTGTGAACAGTAATATCACCCTCTGAACAGAGGAGTGATAGATATTGCGGGTTAGTGCCAACTCGATTAATAAAGGCTTTTAAAAACTTGACAATATCTTGTTGGTTCCACTCAATGGATGTATTTGAGCCACCTTCGTAGTTTGTAGTTATCCCTGCTGGAGCAAATTCAAAACAACCAATTGGAGGGTCGCCAATAATTACTAAGCCCAGAGCGCTAATGCTTTCACCTTGAGTTACTAATTTTCCACTGGAATCAAAAACATCGACAGTAAAAGTTACTGTGTTAATAACAAGGGCATCTTCACCAGAAAGGGTTACGGTATATTCAGCTTCCTGGCGAGAAGAGAACTTTCCAGCCTCAAAAGAGGTGAGAGACAGCGGGGATGTTGGAGTAGTTGCATCTCCACCAAGAACTAAAAACTCATCATCAACACGCTTAATTTCAAGTTGATACCCCGATTTGGGGACAATGTTAATAACATAAGTAATGTCTTCTTCAACATTATTTTCAATTTCTTCTGGAGATGCTGTTTTAGAGATAAGAGCATACTCAGAAATTGAGGGATTACTTGAGTTAATAGTAAACGGCATTGGTACCAAAAATGCTCCCATAATCACCAGAAAAACAATAATAGTGTAGAGTGCTGGGATACTCATTCCTAATATGACCGACATAAAGGGAATGCTATAAATAAGTTTTGCTCCAGCCTGAGAGGCAGCTTTGAGTCCTTCTAAAAATGGGGTAGAAGCAAGTGGCTGTGTTGCCACAGCCGATGCACTGGGAAGCGATTGAGTAGCTTGTCCAACTGCTTTAGTAATTCCTCCAACTACATTTCCCGCGGCATTAGTAACGGTTGTTGCTCCTTGGGCGACACTCGCGGCTGACGGAGCAGAGAGCGTGGGGAGGCTTGAACCTCCCGAAAGAACACTTCCTCCAAGTCCACTCGATCCAAATGAAGTTGTGCTGGCTCCAGCGCCTTTTCCAAAGATGCCGGCTAGCCAGTTTTGTGCAGCGGCACCAAGGTTTGCGCCTCCAATGAATCCGACAACTGTGCCACCAATTCCTAAAAATGATCCAGCAAACCCCCCGACGGCTCCTCCAATCATGCCACCAAGAGTTTGGAGTGCCTGGAGTGTTTTAGCAACCACATAGCCAATACCAGCAGCAGCTCCTCCTCCCAGAAACAGCATGAGCTTATTGGTGTTTTTTTCACCAATCATCTTAGAAAGAGCAATGTGGCCACCAGCCAAGGCGGCACCGACACCTGGAATTGCTCCGAGTGCTTTTTGAGTTGCACCAGCCACTGCAGTATTAAGTTTTTTTGATGCTAACTCTTTAGCTTGACTTCCAGCAGCACTAGCAGATTTTTTACGTCCCACAGAACGCATGGTTTTACTAAGCTTGTTGCTCGGAGAGTCAGTTTGTCGTTGAGGTTCTTCGAGGGCAGACTCAGTAGTCATCATTTGTTGGAGACTGGCTTGTTCTAAAGCAATTTCTTGTGCCATCTGGAGTCGAAGCACCATCTCGTTTTGTTTGATGTACTCAGCCTGCATGTTCATGGCCAAGACTTCAGCTCGTTCAACGGCGACATTATATTCAAAGATCTCTTGGGCCATTTCCAACTCAATGGAAGCATATATTTTTTGCTGTTGTTCTACCGCCTTGGCGTATTTACCTAATACGCTTGGGTTAAACTCGGCGATGTTAATTGGCATTTCGTAGCCACCAGGGGGATGGTCACCGGGTTGCTTAACGAGATGTCCTGCCCCAAGTGAAACGAGTGCTACAGCTTGTAGTTCTGGACTGAGGCTGCGCCAGTAAGATCCAAAAATTTTCTCATTTTGGCCAAGTGCAAACGTGATTTTTTTACTTGTGCTACCTGTTTTATGGGTAGTGGCATCAGCGGTAAGCTCACCTTTTTCATCATCATTAGAGGAATGTTGAGAAATGGTGGCTCTAACACTACTAATTTGGGATGCGAGTTGTTCAGCCGATTGTTCTGATGGATTTGTATCAGTGACGAGACCATCTTTAACAGCTTCATCTTGAGTATGGAGAACAATTTCAACAATACGAACTTGAGCATATGAAATAAGTGAGCTTTTAAAGGCTTCAATTTGAGCTGGTTGAAGGTTATATGTTTCTAGTCCAAAGATAAGTTCAATTTTTTTCTTATCGAATGATTGTATTAGTTCTGCTGCTTTGTCACCGTGGGCAATAATAATAGCGTCGACTGTTTTTTCGATATTTTTATCGACTACCCCATTGTTGTCACCTAAAATTGTGTGAATTTTTTTCTCAAAAATGTCATCGGTTTTTTGGACAATGCCCATCGAGACATTATGTGTAGCGAAAAAGCTTTTTTCTGTTAGATATCGTTGCAGACCTCGAATAGATCGGAGGCGGGCTGTTGGACTACCTCTAAGAAGTGCATTAATATCGCCTTCACGGGCAAGAAAATCGGTGGCATAGTTGGTGATTTCGGCTCTGAGGGCTGGATCAAGCTGATTAATATCAACACCCATGCTATCGGCAATTTGGAGGAGCGTGAAGCTCGACATCCAAGCAACATTGGTGTTGTACTGGCGGAGTTGATCTCGAGAAAGTTGTTCTGTCAGTGGGCGGCTTGGATCGATTTTTTGGTCTGGCTCGAGATTGGGTTCTGTTGAGGCTGGTTGGGCGGTGTCACCATCATCTCCTCCAGGTGGAGCTGTGACAACAGCTGAGTTTGCTTCTCTTTCATCTTTTTGAGCTGCAAGGGCGGCTAGTAGTTTTTTTGCTTTTTCGTCTTCTGATTCAGTAGTCTTTTCATCTTTATCAGGTTCTTCATCGACAACTTCTTCTTCAGTCTCTGTAATTCCTGTTGAGAGGGCTCCTGAAAGTTTTTGAAGGAGCTCTGCAGCTTTGTAGCGATTATTCCACATTGTGAGTTCATCAACTGTCTCGCTGGGAGCATTTGGTTGATGGGCCCATGTGTCCAGTTGTCGAGCTGTTTTGTCATACTGTGAAAACTCATCTCGCAAGTCTGTGAGCTTAAACTTTTGAGCAACGTCGAGCATTAGGGCAGCATAATCAGACCAAAAAAGAGTATCCTTTTGCTCTTCAGTCGAAAGACCTTCTCGAGTTGAATGGGAAACAGTGAGTTCGTGAATTCTGCCATCACTCAGTGGAGCCCTGACTATTAAGCCTCCTTGAAGCTCGTCATTTCGAACAGCTTTTTGGAGTTCAGTTACAAGTGCTTCGAGTTGAGAACGGTTGCGTTTTAGGGTCAAAGAAGGGTCAAGACGTTTTACGTCTTCGACACGCACTAAATCTGGTGAATTTCCTTCAGCCGCCATGGTGATAGTATACCAGGGTGCGGGGGTCTACTGAAGTGCTGACCTTCTATCAGGATTTACATGCATTTTTTGTGTCGATTGTTGATAAATAACCACAACCTGCGAAGCAGTTTCTTCCGGATTGAAAATAAAGTTTGAGAGCGATACTTTCTGAGCAACCTCGGACAAAACAGGGTGGGCAAACAGCTTGAGTGCATCAAAGAACTCACTAAAGAGTAGGTCCCCAATATCGAGCGTAGTTTTAAGGGCTTCTTTGAGCAGTGCGATAACTTCTGCAATCTCGACTTTTTCTGATTCAGACTGCGCAGAATCGAGCAATTTGGAGGCAAATACATCAAAACTTTCTTCCGGATTATCGAGTAAGTCCTGTAAGAGTAAGGCTTGCAATGCTTGGAGTTGGTTATATTCAGAAACAGTCAGCACTAATTCATCTTCGCCTCGAGAATCACCTCGAAGTGCCCAGCCGCAGGGGCCGATGGGAAATCCTTGCGGGGAGTACTCAACTTCGTTTTGGGTGAAGAAAGTTTTATATTCAGTGTAGTGCTGGGCTTTGATGTACCAGGTTTCGCCATTTGGAAGTACGAGCGGCAAAAAACTGAGAGTATTGAGATGGTTAGAGAGCTCTAGTTTTTCTTTAGCTGGTAGACCTGCTGCCAATCCGGGATTAAGTAGTTGTGGGGCCCCGAGCTGGGCTCGAGGCATGCCTGTTTGTAACATTTTTGTGGGAATAAAGGTGCCAATGCCGCACTGACCAAGGCTGAGACCCCTTGACGTAGTTGAAAGGAGCACCTGGGCTAAGGTGTTATAAGTAGAGACTTTTTGAGCATCCATTTTTTCACCTTTTAGTTTGGCTACCCGGAGTTGATACATGGTCATAAGACCTTCTTCAATTTGAGATTGGCTCATCTCAGTAATTTTGTTTGTTTCTTTGTTAGATTTCGAGAAAAGCTTTTGAAGGATATTCTTTGATTTTTGAGGTGTTTCATCTGCGGCTTCAACCCACTTTACCAGTGGCTGGTAGGCAAGGATGCCAAAGGCAATGTCCAGTTGCGAGATCAAATCTGTATATTTTTTTGAAGCAATAAAAGTTTGCCACTGTGGGTCTTCAGTGCTTTCTACTTCGGGAACTTCTGCTAACAATAGTGGCACTACAGTTCGGATATACAGGCTTAATAAAAAATCTCTAAAGGTGGCATACTCTGCCTCATCGATTTGGGGCATCTCACTAGGTTTTGTCCTCCAAGTATCTGAGGACTCATAGGCATTTTTTTCTAATAGAGAAACAAGTTGCTGAGCGTTTTCACAACCAATGTCTTTGGGTGAGAGAACTGCAGTGTTATTAATGATCTGGTGTGAGTCTTGAACTGATGTTGTTTTTAGTTCAGCGTTTTGGGTATCGAGCGCAGTTTGAAAGGTTTGGTGTTGTTCCAGATTCATCCAGGTTCGATATTGATGAAGAACCACTTTATCTGCGGAAGTTTTTTCGTAGGCAAAAATAAACGAGTGTGAGTTGAGCCCAGCATATCCTTCAGAAACTTTACCTGGAGGACTGTTCCAGATAAAAAGAGAGCCAATGGGAGCTGCAACTGCCCATTGATCGAGCTTATACATGTTGTTTGTTTCGAGTTGAGCTCTGGTGATTGATTTTCCTTTGGTTTCGAGTTTAGACTCAAAATTCTCGCCCATACCCAACAAACCTTGGGTATATGAAGCCAACATTCCTAAAAGACCCGTTGAGGGAGAGACATCCATTTCAAAGGTTGAAATGACTTCACCTCGAGTATATTCGGCGGCAAACGAGACAAAGTTTGCAGTTAGAAGGTTGGTCAGAGCTGCTCGGGAACGGTAGTTGGGATCTCGGACCATGTCGATGTAGGCAGCAGCATCCCACTGTTCAAACTGGCTTTCAGGCGGCTTTTTCTTAAAAAAACTAGTAATCTTTTCTTTTGTTGACAAAAAACTCCTCGTGTAGAGGAGCAAAGGGGGTCGCTTACAGCGGTCGACTCGTTTGAGTGATGCTTTTTTGCGCTTGGCCCGATGCTCGTCGGATATGTTCTACTCCTTACTGACCGGACTTTTCGAGGAAGTTTGATCCCCAAATTACCGTTGCGGCACAGCTCTGGATTTTCACCAGATTCCGTAAGGTATGTATGAATGTAGCTAAATTGGGGTGGGGATGCAATAGGAAAGTGCTTTGTATGGTAAAATAGCTCCTAGAAACACTATAAAACAAGACTAAAGAAGCTGCCCCTTTTTAAGGTGGCTTTTTTTGAAGGGAATGTATGAGTCAGAAAGAAGTAGAAAATGGAGCTCTTTATGAAGAGTCTCTTTCATTTCAAATTTCCGAGTATCAACTGGTTATAGAAAAAGTAAGAAAATTATTAGAAGCAGGTAACACTGAAGAAGCTAGAGAAGAGGCATATACACTTCTTTTTATTCAATCAAGTATCTTAGCGCAAGGTCTAGGTGTTGAAGTTCACTATTTTCCATTATTAGAACGTATTATTGACCATATTGATACTTTCGAAGAATCTTGGACTGAAATTGAGGGCCTTATGGATCTAGTAGATCAGGGTGAAAGTGAGAAACCTGTAGAAGAAATAGCAGCTGGAGTACCAGATGTCCCTCAATTTACCGCTTTACTCTCCAAGAGAGAACAAGCTCAACAGGCTGAGTCAGAAAGACAAGATCGAGTAGCACTTGAGGCTCAAAAGAAACATGAACGAGCAAAGGAAAACCACGAAAAGTTTGCAGCTTTTTTAAGGAAGTTTGGTCCAGATACTCTTTACAAAATAGTTAGTCAGTTTATGGAGGCAATTAACGAGTCTGAGACACTAACTTTTTCTTGTGAAGAAGGGGATGAAATACGAACAGCAACAGAACTTTTAGAAGTTCTCGGTGGTAATGAAAAACAGAGAATTATACTAGGCGGGGGATTTACTCTAACTAAAGAAGAATATTCGTATTATTGGGAGATAGCTCCGGGCATTCCTGAAAGCAGGGTTCTTAAAACTGAGTTTTATGGAATATCTCTTGCTGTTTTGTCAAACGGAATTTCTGTGAATGGAAAAGGTTTTTCTACTCCAGAACAACTAGTTCAAGAATTACAACGAATTGTATTAGAAGGAGATTATAAGTTACTGAATACAGAACTAGGTGACCTATACTAACACTTCTTAGAAAGAAACATTATGGCAAATCCATTTGATAGATTAACGGCAAGAACTCAGGCTGCAAAGCAGGCTGCAGCAGAAGAAAAACAGAGACAAGAAGATGTGGCGGCAGCTGAGAGGGCAGAGGAACAAAAACGCAAAACAGAAAACCATGAACAGATTGCTGCTGCACTAGAATCATTTGGTGTTAACGATTTGTATCGAACCTTATTTGAGTTTTGTGAAGCCATAGAAGTTGAACCACAAAAGATTCTCTTTTCATGCTATGGCAGTGTGTCAGTGATTACACAGAAAGGGCTGGAGGCAATTCTTCAAAATAAAAACTTCTTACTTTCTAAAGGCGAGTGGGTTCTTGAAAGAGACACTAGTTACGGTAGAGATGAAAATACTCCTACAGATTATCTCGGGATACAAGTATACATTTCAGCAGATGGAATAGCGGTAAATGGCACACAAGTTGGAAGTAGGGAAGAGATGATTGGCGTTTTAGAGGAAGTTGAGTTGTCTCAGCAGTATGTTAGTGTTCGAAGAGAGTTTGAGTAGGTGTTAGGTATCATTTCAGTTCTTTTTTCTTCAGTAAATAAACCTATGGATTACTGGACTAAAATGGTATAATTACGAGATATGAGTGGAGAGAAATTAAACTACGGCGCAGAATTTCACAGTTACCTTGAAGGTTTGAGTGCTGCTTTAGCAACATCCGACCGACAAGCCGTAGAACTTGCATTAGAAAAGTTTAAAAATCTCGAAGCTTATACAACTAAAATTCGCACGCTTCAGAGCATTATTGATGGTAAAGACTTTATTTTGGGTCTTTGGGATGATATTCAAGCCGCAGTTATGAGTGGTAGCCTTGAAGAACTTGAAGAAGCAAAGATCTCAATACCCGCAAGTGGTAAGGCCCTTTTTGAGAATGCACTTATTGAAGCAGAAAAAAGTATCGCATCTCATATAGAAGAAGAAACTCAAGAAGAAACAGCTGAAGAAAGCTCATTCGAAAACTGGAATGCTTCGTACGTACTGGAAAGTAGAAGTATTCTCAATGATATTTCAAAAATTAAATCAGCGGCTGATATTTCAGCTCTTTTAGAAAGAGTTGAAGCTTTGAGGGAAAATTTTGACGATGCAACATTTTTGTTTCTAAATGAACCAGAAGCCGCCAGAAAATTTGAAATTCTTGATGGAAGTTTAAAAAGGTTAGAAATTAGAGTTCATGAATTACAGCATAGAATTCCCGTACTTAGACTTGATGAGGCTATTAGCCAATTAAATAATTACCAAGATCATCCCGATTTTAAACGTCAAGCTCAAAGACTTATCGAAGAATTAGATGAATTTTATGAAGCAGCAAAGACTCATTTTCATCGAACATTAGATAAAGAACTAAAAAAAGAATATAAAAAGCTCCATGGTCTATTGGAAATTTCAGCAGATGAATTTAAGGTTGAACTTGAAGAAAAAACTACACTTTGGGTTACTAGAATAGAAGCTATTCCAGCTGTAGAATCATTTGTTGATTTCATCGAAGATCTTGATACTTCAACAGTTGAATATCAAGATATTGCCACTGTTTTAACAGAGCTGTCTCAAAAAGAGACCCGTTTTATAGCTGCTGCTCAAGCGGAGTTTGATCAGGAGGATGAGGATCTGTTTGTTCTTCAACAACTCTATGTTGATACCTATCAGCGTAAAGCAAGTGAGCTTAAAAAGAAGCTAGAAGTAGTAAAAAACACTCCTGCTGAGGTACAAGCATTAGAGCAAGTAATTGTACAAATTACTTCTGAACTTGATAGAGCAGAAGTTGACGATACACTTCCATTTGACGTTGAAGAAAACTTGCGTTTATTGAATCAAAAAAAGAGTGCTTTCGATCCTTTGTATAAAGAAAAAGTGTTTGAAGCCGAGTATCAAGTAAAAGCAAAAAACCTGGTTTCTGGATACATTAAACTCGAAAAAAGAATTAATAACTTTTCTAACAAACAAGAGAGAGAAGCAACGAGACAATTTCTAACAATTCCTGAAGTTGCTACAATAGTGCCGTTAATTGAAGCAATTAAGAAGATCTCTCGAGAGGATATTGAACCTCACGCTCGATCAACAAGAAGACACACTTATAATTCAGAACAGCTAACGGTATTATTTGATGATTTGCAAGCTGCTATTGATGCTTGTAATGCTCTTGGAATGTTTGATGAAGGAAATCCTTTCTTTAATGATAAATCAGAACAAATAAAAAAGAGAGCTCTAGACCTTGGTGATACTTCATATCAAATACTTGATAGATTACAGGGATTTATTACTCACAGTGAAACTCCAGCAAGAAAAGAAGATCCAAATAGAATGAAGGTTCGTGCAATTGTGGGCGAATTATTAACTATTATCTTTGGCCATGACCCCCGTATTAACTCACTTAAAAATGAGTTTTTAAATAAAATTGGTGATGTAGCTAATACAAAGTTAGCAAATTTTTATAGATTACAAGTTGGTATTCAAGAGGTATCAGTAGCTGGAGATCCAGGTAAAATTGATTTTGGTGTCTACTTCGATGCAATTATGCCAACTCTTTCAGATAAATATGTTTCTTTTTTGGGAATGGCTCGTGCATTACTTCTTAACCCCAAAACAGCTGAAAAAGGTGCGAGAGTTTTAACTGCAACCGAACGTGATTCTATCCTCATGGAAGAAAGTGAAAATCTTAAAGTTGAAAATGAGGATATGAATAAGGCTGAAATTGATACTCATATGATTCGTGTATATGATTATATTTTAGTTAGAATTAAGGGAAAATTTGCAACTAAGGATGAACGAGAACGTGCTGGGCTGTATCTTCCAACTACTGAAGAGATTGATTCAAAATATGATCGAACAAAGCCATATGACCAGTGGTCTAAGGAAGAAAAAAAAGAATTTAATGAGGAATTTGACTATAACCACTTAAGTGAGGACGCAGTTGGTGATTTTATTGCTCACTTAAAGATAGAATTTGATTCATTAAATGAAGATAAACTCAGAGAAATGGTGAAATATGCACAGAACATGGCTGTTAAATCATCTGGATATGTTCCCTGGTTGCTTGCTGGTACAACCAGAGCTCATGGAGGAACTTCAGCTTTACTTGGTGACAAACCCTTTAGTGACGAGCTTTTTGCGGCGGCCCCTTTTGCAGCTGGCTCATACTCCAGAATAAGATATGCATTTGTTGCAGCTAATGCCACAGCCGAAGACTTATTGTTTATGGATGAGCATACAGCTACTTCATTAATTGATCATAGACAGAAGAGAGATGGAACGAGAGAATTATGGGAAGTTGTTGAAAGTTATAGAAAAGCTAAATGGGGAGAGATTCCCAAGTGGGTAACAGATGTTAGAAGGATGACGACCGCAGGAACAATGGGGGATGGTGGTCGTTGGGATGATGACTCATTAAATGTAAATGAAAATTGGTTGCCAATGCCAGGGGAAGTGTCTGTTAATATTATTCGAGTTGAAGATGCTAAAAGAAAATTTGAAGAAGATAATCCAAATGCAACTGAAGCTCAAAAAGCTGAATTCGCCAAACACTTTATAAACATGGGCTATGGTAAAAAATATGATGACTTAGGAATAAAAAAACTATCTCAAATTGACCAAGGTCAATATAAACTTTCCTTTAAAGCTACAGATAAGATGTTCTCAACATTTAGAGAAAAACCCGAGTGGGAGCATGATAAAGAAGTTTTAATTGAAGACTTTAGAGGCTGGCTTTCTTCGGTAGTTGGAAAAGCAAAACTTATTCCAGGGAAACACCAACTTTTATTTGCACCTATGACTATGCGAAAAATATATCGTTTAATGAACTCATTTACAGCAAGCGATGATAAGTGGGAAGTGGATGAATTAAGAAGAGAATTTGTTAAGGAACTATTGGGAGCTGGTGGTGTTCCAAAGTTTGTTAAAGAACAAGTTCTTCTCTATCTAGAATGGGACCAAGCCTCCATTGATAAGGTTTTTAAGTATGCAGAGATTGCAGAACCTGATGAAGACAACCCTGAAAACACAGAAGAATATATTGATTTAGAGTCATTTAAAGGATTGCCAGACAAGAGAATTAGTTCAATGATTGATAAAAAAAGATTGTTGCTTGAAGCAGCATATAAAAAGAAGTTGTACTTGTTTAAGACAGCTGCATCAAAAAGACCTGGAGTCAAGGTTGCAAGAATTCTTCCTGGTGGAGTAGGTAAAAAGCTTGATGGTGCTCAAGTAGGAGTCAGAGCTCCTTGGGAGTATAAGCACGTTGATAGAGATACTACTAAGGGTAGCTAGATCCTGCTTTTTTACAATTTCTTGTTCAAAAAAATAATAATATCAATATATTTTCTATAGTAGTGTGAAAATACCTAGTGCTAATAACTAGCCTGGGTCTTTATCTTTATTTTGCTTTTTCTTGAGTAGTTCTTCTGCTCTTTCCTTTTCTTGAGCTGCTCGCTCTCGTTTCAAAAGAGCATTCTCCCAGCTATTAGGGTCAAAGAATTTTCCTTCCATGATTTGTTCTGTTTGTTTAGCAGCATCTTGTCCCTTGGTGAAACCTCTTCTACCATGGCTTTTCATTCCAGCTCCCGCTTTTGATAATCGATCTGTAAGGCCATCTCCTTGCATAAATCCTTTTGCAGCTCCATAGGCTCCCCCAGCTGCAGCACCATAGACAGGGAATCCATATCTTGGAGATTCTTTAGCTCGAGCTGAAGCCCATCCCCAAATCTTCGTTCCAATACCCTCAGTAGCGCCAACGGCAGTTTTAATCTCTTTCACAATTTCTGGCAAAGCTAAAATTAGGGCTAATCCCATTAAGGAAGCAATAGCGCCATCTTGGCCTCGGCCAAGTAAAAAAGGAGGCATAAAGCCACCATTTGTTCCACTGCCAAGTTCTGTAAACTGGTTATATAAAATGACGACGAAGAGAACGGCGGGGAAGGCTGCCAGGTTCCCTGCTAAGTTTCGGACCCAAGGAGTGAAGACGTTTTTACCAGGGATAGCACCCATCATTAGGGTAATTGGGGCGATAACGGTACTGACAATTACATTGGCATAACTTTTCAGGAGTTCGAAGAAAAGTTTAAAGGTTCCAATAATAACAGCTACAGCTAACACTAACGAAAGAGTAACGCCACCGATTACACCCAACAGATCAGTTCCAAAGTTTTCGGCGCTGACTAACCCTGCTAACATGTTAGTGACGATATCAATGTTATTACTAAAGGATGTTCCCACTCCGCTAAAGAGCATGGCTCCAATCTGGAGAATGTTGTAATCAATAATTTGACCACCATTGGTCATGGTTGTGTCGAACAGTCCCACCATAAGGAACATTGTTAAATACATCAGGTCGATCATAAATCCGGCAATAGCGTATGAAAACGTAACAAAGATAAGCGAAACAATGATACTTGGGATTGCTTGTTGCGCCGTAATATCAGCCCCGTTAACCTTATTCCGGAACATAATCATGAAACCAATGACAATAAAGATAATCACAAAGAAGAGGTACGCGATATTTCTAAATGTTTTCCAGAGAGCTAAAATGGGATCTAGGGCGGCAAACCCAAGTCCTTGTGCATAGGCTGGGGTAGCAATGTGAGCGCTGTTCATAACATCAGCTACATAGGTGGCAGTACTGGCTGGAGGTGAAGCATACATTTGGCCGATTAAGTACATCAGGCCGCCAGCAACACTATTAGTTGCTGGAGCTTCAGCAGATTGGGCCCCGGCACTGCTTGGAGGAGTTCCTTGGTAGACGGTGCCAGCTGTTTCAATTTGTACATACTTAAAGACGTGGTGAACAAGACATTCTAAAGAAGGAGTTCCACAGTTAGTGATAGCTTCTCGGTAAGAATCAATGAGGTTGGCGTCGTATTGCGGACTAAAAGGACTTTCTGCTGGTGCTCCTTGAGCATGTGCGACAGAAGCTCGGCCCCCGAAAAGGAACACAAACAGTACTGCTAGCATCAAGAGAGCTCGCTTAGCCATATGGAGTTATTATATCAAGAATTTTGACAAAAGTAACACGCTTAATCGTGGTGTGGAAAGATCTAGTTTGGTATAGTAGAATGAGCATATGTTAGATCAAGCACAACTTTCAACTGCTCGGAATTACTTTGAACAAGCGCAAACAGTTACCATTATTTGTGGTCCAGATGCGAGCATTGATGTCTTGGCTGCAGTTTCAACGTTGCTACAAGTTATGCAAGCTGAAGGTAAAGAAGTACAGTTGTTGGCTCCTCGAAAACTTTCACAATCAGTTATTTCAGGTTTAGATCAAGTGGCGACTGAAATTGGAAATCAAAATTTATTGTTAAGTTTCGATTATGATGAGTCAAAAATCGATAAAGTTGTTTCTCACATTGGTGAAGAGACAGGTCGTTTTTACCTGACTATTAAACCCAAAAAAGGAGTAACACCTCTCGATTATAAGCAGATTGATTTTTCTTATACAGGAGCAGAAAGCGATTTACTCTTACTAGTGGGAGTAAACTCACTCGAATCGCTTGAACAGCTATACTTTGGCTATGAAGATCTTTTTGAAAAAACTCCTAAAATTTCGTTCTCAAAGAATGGTTCTCAACTCGGAAATCTAAATATAAACTCGGTTGGATACTCGACTATTAGTGAGTGTTTACTGGTGTTACTCAATAGTATGGGCATCTCATTTTCTACTGAAAGTGCCACTAACTTACTTTCTGCTATTGATGTAGAGACAGAGTACATGCGGTCTTTGAGTGCCACGGCTATTACCTTTGAGGCAGTTGCTCAGTTGATGAGAATGGGAGCACGTCGAATTAGACCAGCACAACCAGTAAAAGTATCTAAATCAGATCCAGTTACCCATCAGCAAAAGCACCAGCACAAAGAAGTTGAAATTTCTGTCGAGAAACAAAAACAGGGAATTCCGCTTAAGAAAAAGAAAAAATCAGGGTTGAGAAAAAAGAACCAAAACCCCGGTGGTCTTCACTACGACCCTTCAAAAAACATTTCCAGAAATTAATCTCAACTTTTGAGATAACAATTACTCGATACTGCAGTTGCCTGCCCCATTTGTCCAAGGTTGCCAGTTACCCCAGGCTTTTCTCAGTTGTACCATAGCTTTGATATTGTTATCAGCTTTAATAGCTTCCTCTGCCAAGGTGTCTTGTTGAATTGGAGAGGCTCCAGCTGGTAAATTAGCGTTGATTCGAGGTTGTGCATATGAGCCAATGGCAAGCTTTGAAAGGGCGCATTCGTTCAGATTAACTTGGTCAGTAATAGTACAAGGAAGGTCATAGGCATCGTAAGCTGCAGAAGTATCTGGATTGCCGCTACCATCTAAGAAAGAGCCAGGACAGCGAGGTAACATATTAATCTGGAAGAGACCCACGCTATAGTCAACAGAAGTGCCTTCTATGCAGCGATCATTAAAGGCATAGGGACTACTTCCACTTTCTTTTTGACAGATCCGTGAGGCTTTGTCTGCCTCGAGTTGAGGGTTAGCAAAGCCGGCTTCAGCAAAGTAGGGGGCAAGATTATCGGGAGCACAGTAGCCGGTACCGAGCTTGTACCCACAAGTGTCATAATCAAAGTTTGAAGAAGAAGGATCTCCACTTGCAATACCTCCTGCACATTGACCTAACAAAAATTGTTCAAGAGTTTTACACGAAGTAATATAGTTGTGAGTTGCTGATGCTGATGAGTTGAGTGATCTTTGAACCTGACGCAGCCAAAATCCAAGATTTGCTCCTAAGAAACCAACTCCCTTATTTTCTGTTTCGATAGGGATTGAGACGTACTCTGTACATGGGCTGGGCGAAGCATCTGTACCACAGTTTTTGTCTGGGTCAGGAAAGTCCCAAGTTGCAGTTCCACCAGCTACACCAATTTGAGTACCTTGAATAGGAAAACCATCTAAGATATCCTCTGTTTCTTCGATTTGGGCAATCTGTTCTGCAGTAAAGAAGGTGTTTTTAATGACAGCTTCTATTTCTTTTAATTCGAAGCCCATTGGGTAAACAAGGTAGTAGTTAGCAATAGTTTTATTTTCGGATGGTGGCCAGGTAGTTGGGTTAATAGTCCATTGTGTTTTTATTTTTTCATACCAGGGGTCTGAAGTTTTAGCTTTTTGAGGGTCCATGTAGTTATTATCAGCTACATGCGTTACATCAGCATTACTTCCTGCTCCAAAGAGGTTAAGGAGGAGGGAATTTCCCCATTGGTCGATATAGATTTTTCCATAAGGATCTTTAGGATCTCTCAGACCAGCATAGTCATTAATTTGTGCTACGGGCTCAGTCTCTTTGTCATCACAGCCATAGGCGGCTCCATTGACGATATCAACGACCGCTTTACCAAGCTCATTTTTACAAGCTGGAGTGCCGTCTCCATCTGGAAAGTTGCCTTCATAGCAAAAAATACGACTACCATCATTTTGATTCTTTGCAGCTTCTGCTAGTTGAGCAATTTCACTACGTTTTTGAGGACGACGGACATCTTCTAGGTTTCTAATTTGATCTTGGGTAAGGAGAATGTTGCGAGTGAGGTACGAAGGGTCATTCCAATAGACACTTCCTGAGTCATCACCACCACCTTTATTTGTTGCAATATCTGGAATTTTGAACGCAATAACCAGGACCTCATGTTTAGGAATTAAATCTTCAGTTTTTTTTGTAAAGAAGTTAAAAATTTTACTGGCCACGTCTCCACTGAGAAGGGGTTCTTTCATTTCGATCGAAACAACTAAAAAGGCAAGTCGGTACGATCTGTTGATTTCCAGAGGAAAACTTTGTAAGGCTGTTTTAAATTTTTTGATAGCTGGTGTTTCCTCAAGGTCAGCAGAGTAGAGGCTGCGACATTCTCTTGAAATACCACCATCCCGGTAGGTTGGCATAAGCTCATGCATCATGGTTCTGACTTCTTCAACAGTTCCACCAGTGGGTACTGCCTGGGCAAGTAGTGCACACTCTCCAGGATTGAGTAATTTTTCGCACATAAGCTCGGTCGCCAACAGAGTTCGAGCGGATTGGACACACCGTTGTTCTTGGCTTAAGAGTGAGTTGATTGGGGCAGAGTTCAGCTCAGCATAATTTGGATCTTGTGTGTATAAGTCTTTGAAACTAAAGAATTCTTCAAGAGAGCTCATTAAAAACTTTGTGCCTTCGACATCTCTCCAAATAGGAATTTTTGCATTGGTAAAATCTGCTGAAGCGACAGAGTCAACAGCCAAGTTAATTCCATCTGGGTACAGTTCTAAATATCTATCAATGAGACTAGAGGTATTGTATCGAGGTTTTATTTCAATATTTTCGGCAGCACAGTAGGCTTCGTAGCCTGAACTAGTTAAATCTTTGCGAATAAGGTCTACGTTTCTGGTTGGGGGGAGCATTCCTGATATTGGTTGTAAGTAAAAAAGATCGGGGCTGGTATCGTATTCTGGAAAATCACTTAGGTCATAGCCATTACTCCCGTTGGTACCAGCAATCGCGCTACAGTCGGGGTCTACTTTTGTGCCACCCCAAGTAAAAAGTTCACCTTCAACGTAGACAAGCCATTCTCCCTCACTCTGCAGATCAGAACAGACATTTCTGACTAGTGGAGTAATCTGGGCTGCATTCATTTCGCCAGAACGGTTTTGAATGAAGTCAAGAACGTTAGCTAAATTTGAATCGGGAGGATCACCGCCACCAGGAGAAAGGGAAAATTCAGTAATATAGAGTTCTTTGCCACTAGTTCCCTGGACACCGATTGATTGGGTGTCAGTACCAGCTGGATCGCAGTCACTGCTGGTGCCACCAATACAACCGTAGGCATTGGCGGTTCGTATGCCTGCAGCCGAGTAGGCTCCATTCATGCCAGAAGAATCTAAAAAGAGTTGGGCGTTGTAGGCTGGATCTCCCATGTACCAATCAAGGGCAGAAGGTGAAATATTTCCTAATCCCTTTACGGAGTTGTAGTTAGCTGCATATCTATTCCAATCGGTACACCCAGCATTATCCGAGCTTTGGTTGTTTACCTCGTTTCCAAAAGTGATGATGACATCATTGCCAAAGGCAGCCTTAACTCGATTTACCATTGCGATAGCTTCGTCAGAAGCTACAGTACAGGCATAGTTAATACGGACAATTGGAAAGAGTCCATTATTGTTAGCGGCAGCTGCAAGTTGTCCTAAAGAGTCGTCAGAAAGACCCATATCTGCCATAATTGTTACGGGAAATCCAGGGCGATTTCCAATCACACCATTCATAACACTTACTTGTGTGCCAACATCACCTGCCCCAAGATGGGTACCAACGGCAGCAAATATTTTTTGAGGTCTGGTAAAAAGAACTGCAGAAAGGAAAATGATAGAAGCTATTTTCTTGAAGATGTTCACAACCAGTAGTATACCGTGAATTACGTGATTCAACAATCACTTTTGCCTGGTGGAACTTAATTTAGGTACCGTCGCCAGCAACGGGAATTCTAAATTGAGTAATCAAACTAATTCCAGTAAATGAAGCTATCAAGTTGAGGATGATGAAGGCACTCAGTGCCACAACCATACCAACCACCGCATAGGTCATCGAACCACGAGCAGATTGAACCTTACCAGAATCACCACCTGAAAGCATCCAAGTAATTCCTCCAACTACAAACATGACAAATCCAGCTAGTCCAATGATTGTAATGATGACGGTAAAGACATTCGCAATCAAGCATTCAAGGCCTTGTAGTGTTGCTACATCAGTAGAGTTTTCGGTAGTACCGACACAGACACCGCTCCAGGTAAGTGTTTGAGCTCGAGCTGGAGTGGCCACTGTTAGGTAAAAAGCAAGAGCAGCCACAAAGCTTGAGAACTTGTTAAGGAATTTAGCTGCTTTTGTTGACATAAATATAATTTTTCTACTTTTTTAGTATACCAAATTATGGAGCGATTGTTTTAGTGTTTTTAAATACTTCATCAAGTGATTCAAAGCCAAGAAAATTAAGTCCAATTGTTAGAATAGCAAAACTTGAGGCTAGAATAATCAAACCAATAATTGCAGCCATGAGTCTTTGACGAGCAGCATCGACCTTCCCCTTATCTCCACCAGAAGTGATCCAGTATAATCCAGCTAAAATAAGTTGTGTAAAAACTAACAAAGAACCAAGGAGCATAACAAAACTGAGAATGGCATTTAGAAGCGTGCCAACATCAGTTGCAAATCCTTTTGGAATCGTAATCCAGCTTTTTTCAAGAGAAATAAATGATTGTTGAGTGGTTGTTTTAGTAGTGTTTGCTGAATTGGTAGCTTCGGTAGTTGTTAAGAACAAAATATCACCGTCTTGTTGAACAAGAACATCATTTGTAGTCTTAGCTTTTCCTAAGGCTGGATTTGACAAGAGCACGATAGCACCTAGTGTGATAAAAAGTATGAGTAATTTTTTTAGCATGTCTTCCATTTGAGTGAGGCTTAGTATATCAGATTTGGTAAACACTCGATATTACTAAGTTTGTTTTTGAATCCAAAAAGCCTCGCACAGAGTGCGAGGCCTTCGGTTTCAAGTCTAAGATAACTATCTATTAGTTACCATTAATTCTTTTAACATTGCTGAAAGCATCTCCAAGGTTTTCAAACCCGATGAAGTTAAGAGCAATTAAGAGGATTGCATATGAAGCAGCAAGAACGATAAGTCCCAAGATAGCTGCAGTAATTTTGTTACGTGCAGATTCAGTCTTACCTTTGTCTCCACCCGATGTGATCCATTCGATACCACCCCAGATAAGGTACATAAATACCAAGAGGGCAGCGATTACCATGACAAAAGAGAGAACAGCATTAATAACATCACCGATGTTAGTTGCGAAACCTTTTCCTGGTTCGATGGTAGTTACGTCAATTTGAGCAAATACTGGTGAAACGGCTGTTAAATAAGCGGTTCCGGTAGCGACAGCTGAAGCTGCCATTTTTTTAAGTGAGTTTGTCATGCTTCTCCTTATTACTTTAGTTACAAACTTAATACTTTCAATTATACCTGTGTTCCAGAGAAATAGTCAAGCCAATTTCTTTGGCTGGTTTATTAGCACGAACCAAAGTTGTAGCCTGGTCGTTCGTACTGTGATCCATCTACACAAGAGCAGGGGTTATAGTGATTGCTGGCATAGCTTCCCTCAGGAGGAAAACAACGAACGATAGCTGCTCCTTGAGTACAGTAATTTCCTGCACCACCGTCATTGAGCATAGAGCCATTAACAACACAGGCACCATCAGCCACTGCCGCCCCACCTCCGCCACCGCTGCTAGTGCCACCACTGGCACCAACAAAGGTGAAGGCCTCAATTCCTAAGAATTGTTGGACAACCATAAAGATAGCTATAACAGAACCAAGTACCACGATACCTAAAATTGCGCCCGTAATACGTTGCCTGGCTTTTTCAAGTTTTCCTTTGTCACCTGCAGAAGTGATCCATTCGAAAGCTCCCCAAATCAGGTAAAATATGACCAGAATAGCTGCAATGAGCATTACGAATGAAAAAATACTACCAAGGAGAGGACCAAATCCAGATGCGTGGTTTGCAGCATCAAGGTTAGCTGTCCCAGGAACTTCTTTATCTATTGCTTCTTGTGCAAAATCGAGTGTGACTTGTGCGAGTTTCATAAAATTTTTACCACTACATTACGTTATTACCACCGCCTCCGCCTCCACTACCACCTCCGCCAGCTGCTCCAGCAGCGTCTCCTGGAGTCGGGAATGAAAGATTAAGGATTTGGAATTCTTCACCAAACATTGCTGTGCTAATGTAGCCGAGGATAACAAAGCTTGAAACTAGAATCAGTAGGCCAATTATGGCATGCATCATTCGGAGACGTGCCTTCTCGAGTTTTCCACTATCGCCACCAGCAGTAATCCATTCAATGCTGCCCCAGGCAAAATAGAAGAGCACTAAAAGCCCTCCAATGTTTATCATAGATTCCCAAAGAGAGACGAGATATTGTACAAATACAGTTCCACTTGTTGCTGCTTCAGAAGAATCTGCAGTTCCTCCTAAGTTTTCGGGAAGGACAGGATTATTAATAGCAGCAAAGGCTTTAAGAGGAGCAAGTAGTGTTACTCCAAAAGTGGTTGTAGCGGTGATAATTGTGGTGATGTGTTTTTTCATAATTATGGTGTTGGCGCTAACTCAAGTAATTTTTCAGCTGGACTTAAGATATCAAAGCCAATGATAGATCCAATGAGTCCAACTATTCCATATGCGGCAACTAAGATAATGAGTCCAAGCACCCCATGCAGCATGCGTTCTCTGGCGTTTTGCAGTTTTCCACTATCTCCTCCACTGGTAACCCAAGCAAGAGCAGCGATTAAAAAGTAGACAATAAAGAAAATTGCGCCAAAAACAGTTAACACTCCGATAATATTTGAAATAAAGGATTCTAGATTAGTAAGAGCTCCTTCATTGGTTTCAACACCTTCAGAAAAAGGGGCATCGCCAGTGTCAAATCCTCCACCAAATTGTGCTATGAGCGTTAACATAAGTATAGTATATCCTAATTATTACTTCTTTTGTACTCGTTTCTTCAAGTTCTGTACTTTTACACTGATCCACCAAGAGTTGGATTTAAGATAGCCCCTGCATTTCCAAAGAATAAGAGGCCGACTAGACCAGCAATGGTGTAGAAGGCAGCAATTATTGCTAGTCCTACTAATCCCCAGGTGATTTTATCTTTAACTTTTTCGTGAGCGCTCGCATTTCCAGCCGAAGTGACATAGGTAAAGCCAGCAGAAACAAAGTTCACCATGACAATAATACCACCGATAATAGAGGCGAGAGAAATAATCCTCGAGGCGAACTTAAAGAGACCAATTTCACCACCGGCTTCTTCATTATAAGCAGCTACACCTTGAGGTGGTGCCACTTCTCCAATAATTGCGGAGCCACAAGGCGAGGGAGTTAGAAAGCAAATGCTACCACTGATACATAAGCAGCTTTGGTTATTAACACACTGACTGGTATAAGAACACTCTTGGGCTTGAATTTTTTGAGGAGTAAACAGTAAAAAACTACTAAAGATGATGGCAAAAATGAGTGTTTGAGAGAGAAGTTTTTTCATAAATCAGTACCTTGGTTATATCGCAGCCGGTCCTTCGATGGTTGGATTGAGGAAGTAAAGGGAGTTGCCAAAGAAAATAGTGCCAATGATACCGGCGATGGCATAGACAGTGACAATCAAAACCATTCCCAAGATGCTCATGGTGATTTTATCTCGAACGGTGGTGTGACTTTGTGCGTTTCCTGAAGAAGTTACATAGGTATATCCAGCCAAGATCAAGTTAAAGAATGACCAAATACCTGCAACAATGGTGATATAGCTAATCATTCTTGAGAAGAAAAACAGTACTCCAATATCACCTTCACCAATTCCGCCAGCGTTGTCAAAGTTTGCAACAGCTTCTGGTTTATCGATTGTTCCAATTGGATCATCTTGAGCAAAGACGGCAGAAACAATTCTAAGTTGGGGGATAAGGGCGAGTAGAAAAAAAGAAGCGGTAGAGATGACAGTGGTGAAATGAGAACGAATTTTCATGCGGTTTACAGTGCTATGTCAGCTCCAGTAATGAGAGCAATAATTTGTACAATCCAGTAGGCTGCAAACATAATAATGAAGCCAATTAAGGCATTAGTTGCAAGTGATTGTGCTTCTTGGACACCTTCCTTGCCTTTAAGAATAAATTTGTATCCAGCTAGAAAGAACATGATGACTAGGACAATGCCACCAACAATAAACAAATTTCTGACAACTAAATTAACGAGAAAAGCGGGGTTGCTATACACTTCGCTGACAGGAGTACTATCAGAAAGCTTGAGGCAGTCACCAAGATTAACGCCTCCACTTCCGGGGGAACATTGAGCGTAGGCTTGTGGTATCAACTGAAGCTTCATGTAATGGTATTATATAGTAACTTAACTTTCTTTACTACCCCAGGCGATTGAACATTTCACCTAGAGTATCTCTACTATATGAAAGTATCTGAAATACATGCAAGAGGCAAAACTTATTACTGGTCTTCAAAACGGTGAACAACGAGCTGTTGCGACTTGGTTTACTACATACTTTGATCGTTTACTTGTTGTAGCCCAGCTGCGTGTCTCTGATAAAGCCGAGGCCGAAGAACTGGTGCAAGAAACGTTTATAAACTGCATGAAGCAAATTGGATTATTTCGTGGAAAATCTTCGCTGTGGACGTGGATGAACGCAGTCTTGCGTCATGAAATTGCTGATTATTATCGAAAAAAATATGCAAAGAAGGCTTTAAAGACCTTCCCATTGGTTGATTCATTCATGATCTCCCATGTGCACGATGCAGATGATGTGTCTGAAAAAGTAGCTTCTGTTCTTTCTAAAATGAAGCGGGAATCGGGTGAGCTCTTACAACAAAAGTACATTGATAAACTTAAGGTTGCTGAGATTGCATCGAGATGCGGCCGAAGTTGTAAAGCCATTGAATCAGACTTATTTAGAGCTCGAAAAGAGTTTCAGTATTTATGGATACGGGAAGAGTAGCAGATGAGTCTTTCTCAAACAGAATTCCTAGCAAAACTACAAACAGAAGCTGAGTTTCAAAAAAAGCTTTCAAAGACACGACTACTTCCTAGACAAGTTGATGCGGTTTCCGCTTTTGTGGGCACACATGTTTGGCAAGTGTTACTTTCTTTATCTCTACTCTCGGCATTTTTATTAGAAGTTATCGAAAAGGTATGAATAAAAAAATAGTTTTTCTCTCACTATTTTATTCCACGGGTCAAGTTGCTTTAGGTTTGTTACTCCATCCGTACCAGACAATGCAGTCCTTGGTAAAAGGAAAAGTGTTTGTTTGGATGACAGTCACTCCTTTATATATTCTAGCAGCAGCCACGGTACTGTGGAAGTTTTTGGTTGTACCACTTGCCCAGATACTCTTTTCTTGTTCTACGAAGTACTACGTGTCGTGTGATTTGTTATCATTTGTGTCAAACACGGTAGTCTTTTTCTGTTTATATTGGCAAGTACTACTGTTGTATTTATTACTGCGCTTTAAATTAATTGTTAGGAATACATGAGTGAACAAATTATTTTAGTATCAACAGATGACACTCAAGTGGGAACACTTGAAAAGTATACGGCTCATCAAAATCCACCCAAACGTCATCGTGCTATCTCGGTTTGGCTTACTAATGCTCGGGGAGAAGTGTTGTTCCAGCAGCGAAGCAGTAAAAAAATTGTGGGAGCTCTTTGGTGGGCGAATACAGTGTGTGGTAATGTATGGGATGGAGAAACCTATGAAGCTTGTGCAATCAGAAGGCTCAAAGGTGAGTTGGGTATTTCCGTTGACCAAATGGTTTTAAAAAAAGGTGAAAAATTCGAGTATAAAGCCTACTGCAATCAGCAGTACAGTGAACATGAAGTTGATCAAATTTTCTTTATGAATGTTGATGATGTTGAGGTCATTGCCAACCCTGATGAGGTGAGCGACTATAGTTGGATATCACTTGAAGAATTAAAAAAAGTAATCCAAGCTGCTGTTTCAGAACAGGGCTACTACACTTTGCAAACATCTCTTGAAGCTTCGTGGAATGAGTTAGCTGAAAATATGCAGCCTTTACCCGTATTACTTGGTGGAAAGCATATGAAATTGGCTCCATGGACAGTGATGATGTTACAAGCAGGTCTGGCAGAAACAAAATAACTTTTACTTTGCATGATTTGACTCTCTTTTTGCGACTAACTTTACGTGATGTCACAAAAGTCTTTTTACATTCGATCAAATCAATCAGAAGAAGCGAAAGTTTCAGCCCGAGTGAGTTTGCTCAAAGAACTTCGAGGTGAGATTTTACAAAAGACACAAGTATTCCCTTTTGATATTCAGTCTGTTGGTTCAAAAAATTGTGAAAACCTAGTTGGCACAGTAGCTCTGCCGGTTGGAGTGGTTGGCCCATTTAATCTTCCTTTGGCTGATGGTCCTGACATCACCAAAATAGCTAAAGTCATTGTTCCAATTGCAACAACCGAAGGTGCCCTAATTGCGAGTTTAAGTAGAGGTGTGCGAGCACTTTCGCTTTCCAAAGAATTCAATGTTCAGGTAGAAAAAGTGGGGATGAGTAGAGCCCCTGTTTTTGAGTGCGCGACTCCAAAATCAGCCCAAAAATTTGCAAACTGGGTTACAGAACATAGCTCACTCTTTGAAGAGGCATCACTTGCAACTAGTTCACACCTTCATTTTATTTCTCAAAAAACATGGGTTGAAGGCAACTTAGTGTTTGTCAGATGTGTTTTTGATACTGGTGAAGCAATGGGAATGAATATGGTCAGCATTGCTCTTTCCCATTGGTGGAATACGTTAGTTCCTAGAAAAATGAAACAAGATGTTTCACTCAGAGCTTTATCGAGCAATCTTTGCACAGATAAAAAACCATCGAGAATTAATAGGGAACTTGGTCGAGGATATCGAGTACGAGCAGAAGCACTTCTTCCACCAACTGTTTTAGAAAATGTTCTGAAAGTAGCTGCTGGTGATTTAGTTGCCACACATGTTGCTAAAAATGTGGTTGGTTCACAACTGGCTGGAATTCCTGCAGGGAATATGCACGTTGCTAACGCAGTGGCAGGAATTTTTGTTGCTACCGGTCAAGACATTGCACATGTGGTTGACGTAGCATCTTCGGCAGAAGTTTTTTTTGAAGCGGTTGGAGGTGGAGTTCAGGTCCGTTTAGAAATTGCTTCACTGCCGGTGGGAACCGTTGGTGGAGGAACTTTACTACCCGGACAACGTCAGTGGCAACAGATAATTACGGGAGAAAAGCTGACAGCACACGTGTTAGCAGCCACAGTTGCAGCGGTTGCACTGGGTGGTGAAATTTCTGGCTTAGCAGCACTTTGCACTAATACATTAGCAGCAGCACATAAACGATTAGGACGATCCCAATGAAAAAAAAGATTGGTATTGTTTCTTATGGTTGTTATATCCCCTCTGGCAGATTGACTTCTGCAGAAATTGATATGGTTCGTGGAAAAAGTCCGGGGAGTACTCAAAAAGCGGCTGGTCTTATTTCAAAATCAGTACCACAAGTTGACGAAGACGCAGCTACTTTGGCAGTTATGTCAGCGGGGCAAGCTTTAGAACGAAGTAGTTTTAAAAAAGAGAAGGTGGGTTCGGTATTTGTGGGAAGTGAAAGTCACCCTTACGCAGTTAAACCAACAGGTGCCACCGTGGCAGCAGCCCTTGGACTTTCAGAACAGTTAGCAGTTGCCGATTTAGAGTTCGCTTGTAAAGCTGGAACTCAAGGTTTACAGATTGCGGCTGCCTATGTGCAAGCTGGTCAGCACGAACTAGGTCTCGCTATTGGCAGCGACACGGCTCAAGCAGCTCCTGGAGATGCACTTGAATACACGGCCTCGGCTGGAAGTGCAGCTTTTGTAGTTGGGAGCCGAGGGATGTTAGTTGAAATGTTAGATACTGTTTCGGTGGTGAGTGATACGCCGGACTTTTGGCGCGCCGCAGGCGCGCCATTCCCCAGTCATGCAGGTAGATTTACTGGTGAACCAGCCTATTTTGCTCATATTACTAAAAGTGTTACTCAACTTCTCAATCAAAACAAGCTTACACCAAGCCAAATTGATTACTGTGTTTTTCATACGCCAAATGCAAAGTTTCCTCGTCAGGTTGCCAAAAGATTAGGGTTCTCTAAAGAACAAATTGAGCCTTCATTACTCGTAGAAACGGTGGGAAATACTTACTCGGCTGCTTCTTTGATTGCATTGGCGCACTTACTGGATACAGTAGGAGCTAATAAAACAATTTTATTGGCCTCTTATGGATCGGGAGCTGGTTCAGATGCATTCCTACTTAAAACAACTCCCTTACTAGTTAAAAAGAGAAGCGCTTGGAACTCATTAGTATCAGACCAGCTTAAAAAGTCATACACTCTTTCGTACTCAGAGTATCTAAAAAATACATCGAGGGGACACTAAACATGTCACACCTTCCCATTTTTGTCCAAGGCACACATATTACTCAGTTCGGAGAACTGTGGGATCGCAGCTTGGAAGACTTAGCCAAAGAGGCTGCGCTTGGAGCAGTCGCAGATGCTGTCATACAGCCTAGTACCATTGAAGCCATCTTTGTTGGAAACATGGCCGCTGGACAATTTGAAGGCCAGCAGCATTTGGGGGCGCTTGTTTCAAGCTTTTTCTCACATCTTCCCCCGAGCACCCGAGTCGAAGCTGCTTGTGCTTCTGGTGGTTTAGCAGTTCTGCAAGCCGAGATGGCGCTGCTTTCGGGCATGTACCAAACGGTTTTAGTTGTTGGGGTCGAAAAAATGACCGATGATACAAATGGTGTTACCACGATACTTTCCTCGGCAGCTGATGCAGCAAGAGAGTATGGGAGCACATTTCCAGGTCTCTATGCGCTTCTAGCAAAAGAACACATGCATAAATACCAGACACCGCGTCGAGCATTGAGTATGATTGCAGCAAAAAATCACAGCCATGCACTCGCAAATCAACAAGCTCAGTTCAGAAGAACAATTACTCCAGACCAAGTTGAAAAAAGCATGTTAGTAGCCGATCCGCTCAGAATTCTTGATTGTTCACCAATTACTGATGGAGCAGCTGCAGTTGTGTTATCTGTAAAGCCATCGCGTAAGCAATTGGTAGCCCTAACTGGTTTTGGGCAGGGACAAGAAACACTGGACCTAGCTCGCAGAAGTTCTCTCACATCGTTGCAGAGTACGGTAGATGCAGCAAAAAAAGCATATGCAATGGCAAACAAAAAACCAACGGATATTCAAGTTGCCGAAGTACATGATTGTTTTACCATTGCAGAGTTATTTGCAATGGAAGATCTCGGTTTTTGCAAGAGAGGAACTGCTGCCACCGCAGTGTTGAAAGAAGAAACAACACTGTCACAGTATCGTCAAAGCTCACAAAAGAAGTTAAAAAGTTCGTTGCCAATAATTAATCACTCGGGAGGTCTTAAAGCTTGTGGACACCCTGTTGGAGCCACGGGAGTTAAGCAAGTGGCTTACATGACTCGTCTCCTTCGTGAAAACTCTGATTTTTCAGTTGGTTTGACACATAATGTTGGTGGTAGTGGTGCTACAGCAGTGGTACATATTCTCGAAAAGGGACAGTCATGAAACCAGCAGAATATTGGAGAAAAAAAGGTAACTGGTCAAACCTGTTATTTAAAACAGGTACAGTTGTTCAATCGACTCAGATTTTTATTCCTCCAACAGCCCAAGCACTTTTTTCCCCCTATAGCTTTTTGATTATTTCTGTCGAAGAAAAAAAGATGGAAGTTATGGGAGTTCCCGGAGTAACATTTGTCAAGGGGGATGCAGTCCGATTAGTACTTCGTCGATTAGCTTCAAATACTCCAAGCCAGCCGATACCGTATGGCTTAAAAGCAGAAAAACTATGAACAAAACCTTTTTTTCACCTGGAAAAGTAATTATCACTGGTGAGCACAGTGTGGTATATGGCTATCCAGCGGTAGTGTCAGCTATTACTAAAGGAGTAACTGTTCAGGTGACCAAAGTTGCTTTAGCACCGAGATCTCCCTACTTGCAGCACATTGTATCGCTTTTTTCTGAGCACTTTTCAGTTGAGGCAAGCAATGTTTCAGTTTCAGTCGTTAGTGAGTTGCCAAAAAAAGCGGGACTTGGTTCTTCAGCAGCATATGCGCATGCTGTTATGCAAGCACTTGCAGATACGTATTCAATCACGCTTTCCAGTGAGCAACTGTACGATTTAGTTTTTCTATCAGAAGTGTTTATACATACAAATCCTAGCGGTATTGATCCGTGTGCGGTTGTGTATGGAGGAACACACTCATTTATAAAAGATACAAAACAGATGAGTTGTACAAAACTAACGTTACCTCAAAAATACTCATTTCTGCTTATTAATTCTGGCGAAGCTACAGAAACCACTGGTGAAATGGTGCAAAAAGTTGCTGATACTCTTAAAAAAGATCCAAAGTTACATCAGCATTGTAAAAAAATTGGAACCATAAGTGGGTTTATTAGAGAACAGTTGCTTGATGGCTCATTTACTGGTGAGTTACTTGATGCAAATCAAATTGAGCTTGAGTCACTTGGAGTTGTTAGTCAAAAAGCTATAAAAATGATCAAACAGTTGCAAGGAGAAGGTGCCCACACCAAAATTACTGGAGCTGGAGGTGTTACAACTGGCTCTGGTTGGCTACTTGCAACAAGCCATAATCTTGAAGAGTTGCAAGCATTTTGTAATGCCCAGGCTTGGGAAAACTTTATGGTTGAGGTACAATAGTCTTTTCGAGGACTTTCTAAAGAAAGCAGTAAACACATGACAAAAACAACAGAACAAAATCAAGTAACTGCTTCGGCACCAGGAAAATTGATGCTCTCAGTTGGTTATGCAGTGGTGCATGGTCATCCCACGATTGTGACGGCAGTTGATCAGCGCTTGTTTGCTACGGTTAAAAAGAATGGAGTTGACGTCTTTCACCTAGATGCTCCAGACTTAGGCTTAACGGCTTATACAAAAAACATGGCTGACCTTGGAAAAAAAGATTTACCAAAAGCAGTGCGATTTATCGAAATTTTATATAAACATTTTCTCGAAAAACACCCTCAAAAAGAGGGTATTATTGTGACCACAAAAAGTGATTTTTCCTCGACCTATGGATTTGGATCAAGCAGTGCAGTTACCGTTGCTTTTGCAAAAGCCCTAACAACGTTATATGGCATCAAGCTCACCAACCAAGAGCTTTTTAATTTATGCTATAACGCGGTTATTGAGGTTCAAGGTGTAGGTTCTGGATACGATATTGCCGCTGCCATTTGGGGTGGCACCCTCTACTATGTCAGCCCTGCGAAAATCGTTCGTCCCATTGCTATTAAAAAAATCCCCCTTGTGATCGCTTATTCTGGTGCAAAAGCTGATACACCAACACTTATTCGAGTCGTTGATACAATGTTGGCTGATAATCCCGAAAAGATTCAAGCTATTTTTGAAGAAATTGCAGAAATAGCAAATGCTTTTACTCAACCAGCTGAAGCAGGTAATTGGAAAGCTATTGGAGATCTTTTTACTACCTCTCAAGTATGTGCCCAGAAGCTTCGCGTTAGTAACGCTAAGCTGGAAGAACTCACTGGAGCTGCTCTTGCAGCTGGAGCTTTAGGTGCAACATCATCGGGAGCTGCCGGTGGTGATTGTATTTTAGCGTTGGCTCCAGAAGATGTTCAGCCAGCAGTTATTGAAGCTCTGAAAGCTCACGGTGGCAAAATAATCGAAGTAGCTGTTCACGCCGAAGGTGTGCGAATAGAAACAGAGTAGGAATTTCATGAAAAAAGTTACGGTCAAAGCTTCAAGCGATATAGCGTTAGTTAAGTATTGGGGTAAAAAAGATCCAGTTCTGCGGTTGCCAGAAAATGGCAGCATTTCTATTTTACTAGACGGTTTAGATACTGTAACCACGGTCGAATTTCGTGAAGCTTTAGAAGCTGATCAATTTATTATTAGTGGAGAAACCATTGTCACCGATTCTAGAGAAGCAAAACGAGTCGTTAAACACCTTGATAGAATTCGAGCTATCGCCCAAGAGCAAGGTAAAAAAGCAGGTGCGTTCTTTGCTAAAGTTGTTTCAGAGAACTCATTTCCTAGAGGTACTGGACTTTCAAGTTCGGGATCTGGAATGGCAGCATTGACCTATGCAGCTGTGCAAGCTCTAGATTTAGAGCTTAGTGAAAAAGAGCTCAGTATTCTCAGCAGACAGGCTTCAGGAACAGCTTGTCGATGTGCAGTGGGAGGATTTACAGAATGGCTTGATGGAGACACTTCGGAAACTTCGTACTCAAAAACTATTTTTGACAAAGATCACTGGGATATCCGGGATGTTGTTGCAGTTGTTGATCAAGGTAAAAAGAAGATTTCTTCGACTGAAGGTCATAAAACTGCTGGATCAAGTGTGTTTTTCAAAGTTCGACAAGACCACATTGCTCAAAAGATCATCGATACTAAAAACTATATTGTAGCCAAAGATTTTACTGCTTTAGGAGCACTTGTCGAAGCAGAATGCTTAGAGTTTCATAGTATTTTATTAACAAGCCAACCTCCTTTAGTTCTGTGGTATCCAGGTACTGTCCAGGTGATACACGAAGTTCAGAGAATGAGGGAAGAGGGAATCGAGTGTTACTTCACTATTAACACTGGTTTCAATGTGCATGTATTGACACTACCCAAATTTGAAGCCAGAGTTACCGAGCGACTAGCGGCATTACCATTAGTTCAAAAAACACTTTCTGCCAAGGTTGGTGGAAAGCCAAGAGAAATACAAGAACACCTATTTTAAAGATATGAATACTTCTCATCAGACAGAAAAGGCAAATAAGCCAGCAGAGCTGCTCGATCTGGTCGATGCCAATGATAAAGTTATTGGTGAAGTTATTCGTGAAGAAGCCAACACCAATCCAAGTAACACCCACCGAGAAGTTGCAGTTATTTTAGTAGATAGTCAGAACAAGATTCTCTTACAAAAAAGAAGTCACTACAAAACTGTCAATCCAGGTATGTGGTCAGTTACTGCAGGTCATGTGCTTAAGGGTGAAGATACACTTGAAGCAGCTCACACAGAACTCCAAGAAGAACTGGGTTTTGATACCGAGCTTGTGTTTATAACCAAGGCATTTCATACCTATGATTGGGAAACACATTTTATGTATTACTACGTGGGCATCCACACAGGCCAGCCGATTGTTCTCGAAACAGCAGAAGTTGCAGAAACTCGATTTTTCAGCGAAGCTGATCTAGACGTTTTTATTGCAGCTGGTGAAAATGTAAATACAAAGCATGTTAGAATTTTCAAAGAGTACTGGCAAGGCAAATTCAATACAAAAGTAGCAGTGTTAGGATCTGATTATGAAACAAAGTAATATACCAACTCACGTAGCTATTATTTGCGATGGCAATAGATCTTGGGCCAGAGAAAGAGGCCTGAAAGTTTTTATTGGTCACGAAAAGGCTGTGAACGAAGTGTTTGAAGATTTGATCGATCACAGCATTGAGCGCGGTATCCAGTACCTGACTTTTTGGATTTTTAGTACAGAAAATTGGAAACGAGATAAGGTCGAAGTCGATTTTCTCATGAACTTGTTTAGAAAAATTTTTGATGAACGCATTGATGGCTGGGGAGAAAAAGGTGTTCGGTTCAAAATGATTGGAAATATCAAGGGTTTTGCCAAGGACATTCAAACGAGAATTGTTGAAGGTGAAGAAAAAACCAAAGAAAATAAAAAAATCACCGTTACTCTAGCCATGAACTACGGCGGTCGCGATGAGTTAACTCGAACGATGCAGAAGCTTGCAACACAAGTTGCCTCTGGCAGTCTCAAACCTGAAGATATAACTGAAAAAACTATTGCAGAAAATTTAGATACACACTACATGCCAGATCCTGACGTGATTATTCGAACTGGTATGGATAATATCCGACTATCAGGATTTATGTCTTGGCAACAACAGTACTCGGAAATAATTTTTCCAAGATTTAACTTTCCCGAATTTACCAAAGAAAAACTAGATGAAGTCCTGGCAGAATTTGCTACGCGTAAAAGAAGATTTGGTGGAGGTTGAGTTCTCTAGAAAATAACGACACCAAAAACTGCTTCAACAATTTGAATCAGCCAGTATGAAGAGAAGAGCACCAGGAAGCCCACAATCGCAGCTGTGACTCTCTGTTTTCCGGCTTGTACTTTACCACTATCACCACTACCCATAAGAACTTCAAAGCCACCCCAGGAGATCATTAAGAAGAGGATCAGGCCAGCTATAGGAAAAATAAATTCGAGGAGGCGGGTTACTATACCACCAGGTGTAGAAAGTTGGTCAGCATACTCACTAGCAGCTACATCATCAATAGTCTCACCCCCACCAATTTGAAGTGGGTTGAGGGCGTCAAAGGTTTCTGCAGTTGGGGCTTCGACTGGGTTGATGGCGTCATTTGGGTCATCAAAATTTGGGACAGCGTTTCCACAAGCAGCATTACACTCTATTGGGGTGTTTCCGCCAGAAATGCAGTCATCATAGCAAGTTTGAGCAAAAACAATTTGAGTCTTTCTCAATAAAAGGAGAGAGAGTGTGAGCGTTAAGAATAATCTATACGTTTTTTTCATTATGGCCCTCCAAATCCAGGTATCTTGAGCACAGAAAAGCCAATAAATTGTAGAATAGTGACAGAAAAGATAATGAAGAGTAGGCCTGTGACCGCAGCAGTAATCATCTCTTTAGCTTGACCTGCCTTCTGTGGGTTTCCTTGTGAAACAGTTAGTGTAAATCCAGCAGATAAGATCATCAGAAGCGCAATTCCACCACCCATACTCAGGCCCAATCTGATGAGTTTTCCAACAATTTCTTCAGGTTCTCTGCTAATACAGCCAATGGCTGTCCAGATGCCATCTTCTCCATCTTCGCCGCCGGCGCAAGTAGTGCAAGCTTCGAATGCAACGGGGTCTTTTATTTGTGAGCAAAGTTTGAATTCGTCTGGACCAATTGCTTGAGCACCTCCGATTGTAGCCTCATCTCCACACTGCTCTGGAGCACAATAGTCAGAAATTGTAATTTTTGTTGTACAACTTTGGTCTGGAAAGTCAAAGTTGATTCCTAATCTAGACGCTTCCATTTTGACGGTATATGTTTTTCCTTCTGCAAATGAAGCTGATGAGTTTGGAGTTATTGAGGTTGTAGCTGTGCCATTTGTTGATGTTTCTATATGATCTCCTCCTGCATCCCAGCCTTCAGCACCTATGACAAATCTAACGGCTCCATTGTACGGTCCATCTGCATCTTCAAGGCCAGAGACCTCAATTTGAACCGGTTTGTCATCTTCCATGCACGAGGCTTGGCCTGCTGCATAACAGGCCTGAGTGTTTCCATCTGCCCCAGTTCGTTGTTGGGTAATAGTAAAAGTACATTTTCCTGCGAGGGTATTCTTTGGTGTGTAATAGTAACCAATTTCACAAAATCTATTTGATCCAAATTCATGTTTGTAGAGTTCGACAAAGTGAGAACCGTTCTCTCCATCTGTTGTATTTGGGGCAAGTGCTTCTTTTTCAGTTATGGTGATGTAGAGTTTTCCACCGCTGACTTCCCATCTTGAATCACCATTTGATCCTGATACTCCATCGTTTAAACGAAAACTTCCTGTTTGAGCTTGATCATCGGTGAGTTTTGTATTTTTTACTTTGACGTAGTACCGGTCGTTTGGATCGTAGGAGGAAATATCCATAACAATCACATGCTCTAGTCCAGAGTAGTAGGGGGGGAGAGTGTCACCGATGCCGCTAATAACTCCAGCACAGGCAGCAGCATAAGCTTGATTTGCCTGACTAGTCGCCAAAAAAACACTAGCAAAGACAATAAAAATGCCAAGTATCTTTTGTTTCATTAAACATACTTTCTTATATCTTCTCAGATTCACTTGTATTTTACCTTATAAAGAGGCGACGTGCCAGAGTGCAAAGAAAAGCCACCTCTAGGAGGTGGCTACTATAATTGTTCAAAACTTCATTGCTTTTAGTTAGAAAAGAAAAGCAACTTCATACTTATCAAGAATATGCCCACATTTATAATAAACGCGGCAAGGGGCCCCCAGCTCCAGAGAGCTGTGCCAAGCAGCATGGCGGGTAGAAGGTGTCCCACAGTCACAATGGCTATGGAACAAATAATACCGACAATGATCACTGATACAAAGAGAGAGAAGTCTTGTAGAACAGCTCCTCCTATAACAGCGATGACTAGATAGATCGTTCCAATAAAAATATAGTTTTCTAAAACAAATAAAAAAGCTAATGATCCCATGTTTTTCTCCTTAAGTTTCAGGGAAAGTTTTGATTTTGAAAGAACAACACTCCTCAACAGTTAGAGGAATTTTCATTTTCTACAACACATTATATATTGTTATGGGATTATTTTCAATCTAAAAAAGAACTCTCCTAGCCAAGTCGTCAATGCTTCGCTACAATGTGCATACACTATTATAGTATATGAAAAAATCATCATTCCTGCTTCTAGCTTTTTTTGTTGTCTTATCGGGATTTTTTACCTCTCAGAGGTTCGTCAACCAGCAAGCTAAGGCCAACGCTGAAGTTGAATCGCTCCAAAGAGAAATTGATGAACTAGAACACCTCAAGCAACTCTCGGAAGATGCAACAAAACCACTTGAGAAAGAAGTTGACACTCTAGAAAGTCGAATTACCAATGCTCGATATGGTATCTCGAAGGCACAAGCGGATGCAGTTGCGGTTGAATCTAAAATTGAACAGAGAGAGAAAGATTTAGCAGTGCAGTACCAAATTCTATCTCGACGAGTGCACGAGCAGTACAAAAAAGCACGAATGTTTTCGCCGTTACTCTTCTTTATTCAGAATGCTAACGCGGCCGAATTGACAAAAGATTTGGCGTACCGAGATTCAGTCAAAGCTCAAGATAATAAGTTGATTCAAACCATTGGTACAGAACTGTTTCAACTTGAAGAAGATAAGGCTGAGTTGGAACAAACACAAAAAACGCTTGCCAGTTTGGAAGCTCAGCTTGATAGTCAAGCAGCTTTCTTCAAAGGTGAGATAGGAAAAGCAAAAGACTACCAAACAGTACTTGGTAGTCAAATAGCCGAGTTATCTGCCAGACAGCAAGAAATTATTACTGCCAGAAGTGGAGGGTTTACCGTGAGTGGAGATAGTGAGTTAGCCGATGATTACTTGGCCTCTATTAAAGGATTTAATGAATCTGCCCCAGGTGGATACTTTGCCATCTTTTCATTTGGTGCTTACAGTCATCGAAATGGCATGAGTCAGTATGGCGCGCTTGGCCGAGCCAAGAGTGGACAAAAATATGCTGAAATTTTGAATGCCTACTATCCGGGTTCTCAAATTAAAGAGAACTATACTGCCATGGATCAAATTTCTGTTGATGGCAATGGGTCTGGATCGTTTGAGGATTGGTATCTGCAGAGAATCTATGAGGTGCCAGCAAGTTGGCCAAAAGAAGTCTTAAAGGCTCAAGCTATTGCAGCTCGTACGTATGCAATTCGCTATACCAACAATGGTCAAAAATCTATTTGTACTACCGAACAATGTCAGGTCTTTAAAAATTCTGAAAAAGGTGGTGCTTGGAAAGAAGCGGTAAATGAAACCAAAGGTATGGTTTTAGTTGATGGTGGTGGAAACCCAGTTTCAACCCAATTTGCTTCTACACATGGCGGTTGGTCAAAAACTTCTGGTTGGGATACGACCGATGGAGCTGGTGGTTCGGATCTACTAAACAAAGCCTATGAAAAAATTGGTGGTTCTCCTTGGCTCTATAAATCTTGGTGGCGTGCTGGTTACAGTAGCAGTGGTGATACTTGCGGCCGATCAAATCCGTGGCTGAGTCCAGAAGAAATGGCTGATATTGTCAATGCCCACCTAGTTATTACCAAGGGCAACTCTGGGGAAGCGGAGCGAGTCAGCCCAGTTACGACTTCTTGTTGGGGTGGAAATCCATACTCCCACTCAGAATTGCGTGATGTAGCTGGTAAATATGGTGGCATCTCTTCGGCAAATAGTGTGTCAGTCTCACAAGGAGAGGGTAAAACAAACACGGTTACTATTAATGGTGTGAGTATGAATGGCGATCAATTTTGTAAAGCTTTTAACCTACGAGCTCCTGGCAATTTGAGAATTCCACAGTGGTCGGGTAGTAGTTGTAGTGGAGCTTTCTTTAATATTGAGAAAAAGTAACCATTCTTTTTTTGTGAGTTTAGTTATAATGCCCTAATGCAAGTAGAAAGACTCGTTACCGGTTTAGCCCTTCAAAATTTTCGTCAACATTCGTCGTTTGTGATTCAGTTTCCTACCCAATCAACAGTGATTATTGGTCCTAATGCGAGTGGCAAAACCACTATTCTCGAGGCTGTTCATATGCTTTCGACAGGAAATAGTTTCAGAGCAGGTAAGATTGAGGAAATGATTCTCTTTGACGAAGAGTTGGGTAGAGTCAAAGCCAAAACAACTTTGAACGGTGAATCAGATGAAGTTGAGATTATGTTAACAAGAGGGGTAGTGCAAGGAAAACGAACACAGCATCGGTTGTTTTCAGTCAATGGCGTTAAAAAACGTAAAAAAGATGCAGTAGGGAAATTTTTCACTGTTTTATTTCGACCAGAAGATATGCGACTTATCGAAGGGTCACCAGCCCGACGTCGCAGTTATATTGATGCACCACTTTCCGTTTTGTACTACAAGTATGCAGTAGCCCTTAAAAATTATGAACAGACACTGAAACGACGCAATAAACTTTTGTGGCAAGTTCGTGAAGGTGAACAATCCCGTTCTACTTTGCAGTATTGGAATATGGGTCTCATTAAACATGGCGAAATTCTACAAGAGTATCGTCGGGCGTTTTTCTCAACTTTTGCAGAAGTAGCCTTTCCAGTTAATTTTTCAGTGGAGTATATGGCTTCAGTTATTTCTGAAGAGCGGATAGCAGAGTATTTGCCCAGAGAAATTGCGGCAGGACACACTTTGATTGGTCCGCATAAAGATGACATTAACATTATTCTTCACTCCGATAGAGATATGGACATTGCGGTGTATGGTTCACGAGGACAGCAGCGGCTTGCGGTACTCTGGCTCAAGTTTTGTGAGCTCGAGTATATTGCAAAAATTAGTGGACAGAAGCCGGTACTACTATTAGATGATATTATGTCTGAGCTTGATGTTGACAGCCAACACATTGTGTTACAGACGTTAGCAAATTATCAATCGATTGTGACTTCTACAGATGAGCGAATTGTGCCATTTATTGTCGAAAAAGTAGGTGAAAAGAACGTAACTACTCAGTACAAAAAATCTATAGAATAGAATCTATGCAACCAGAAATAAAAAACGCATTTTCACAACTCAAACTTCCTGCCAGTGATTCTCACAAAGGAGAAAATGGCAAGTTAGTTTTTATTGGGGGATCAGAGTTATTTCATGCTCCGATGCGGTGGGCTCTTGATACCGCATCTCGATTTGTTGACATGCTGTTTTATGCCTCAGTTCCACAAAATAACGAACTCATTGCAGAAGCAAAGGGAAATTTTTGGAATGGTATCGTGGTGCCACAAGGTCAGGTTGAAGTGTATATTGATGAAGCAGATTGTGTGTTGATTGGTCCAGGTATGGAACGAGTTGAAGAAACAACTGAAATGACAAATACCTTGTTGCGTACATTTCCACATAAAAAATGGGTGGTTGATGCAGGGGCACTCCAGATGGTTAATCCCGAGTTATTGACGAGCTCCATGATTATCACGCCACATCAAAAAGAGTTAGCAAGAGTAGCTACACACTTAGAGCTGGATGAAGATGGGGCGTTACAGTTCTTGTCAGAAAAAGGGGTTACTATTGTCCTAAAAGGGGAAACGGACTCTCTGTTTTGTAATCGAAAAAATATCTTAATCGAAGGAGGTCACCCCGGTATGACTAAGGGAGGAACGGGTGATGTTCTGGCTGGACTTATGGCTGGCTTGTATGCAACAAACTCTGCAGAAGTAGCAGCGATTGTGAGTAGTTATGTAAATAAAAAAGCAGGTGAAACACTGGCCCAGGAAGTTGGTCCCTTTTTTAATGCTACTGATTTGGCTGCGCAGGTTCCAAAGACAATACATACGTTACTGAAATAGGTAAATACAAGGATACAAATGAGGATGAACATTCCCAAAGTAGAATCAGATATAGTAGAGTTCAAAACTATTAGCAGCGAAAAATTGCCAGGTGACTTTTGGAAGTCAATCTCGGCTTTTAGTAACAGCGATGGTGGGTCGATATACCTTGGAGTTACTCCCGAAGGAGATATTCAAGGTATTCGTTCTAAGTTTCAAGATGAACTCCTTACTTCAATTGCATCACTTTGTGCAACGGGCTTTAATCATAAGGTGTACCCTGAAGTAAATATTGATAAGAACAGAGTAGTCCAGGTTTTCATTCCACCAGCACCATCAACAATGAGGCCAATCTACAGTGTTAGTAGGGGTCTTCCTAAAGGGGCAAGAGTTAGAGTTGGTACAGCTAATACTCAAGTAGACGATGAGTGGATTAGAAGGTTTGCTATTACAGCTAATGGAGGGGCCGAGCTTATAGAGTTCAATGGTAATTATGAAAGCTTCTTTAGTGAAGAGAGTATTCAAACATACTTGAGTGTAGTTAAAAAAAATAGAGGAGATGTGTACAACAAAATGGATACAGAAAGTGTCTTGAAGAAATTGAGAGCTATTACTCAAACTCTGAATCCAACCCTTTTTGGTTTGCTTGCTTTTAGCAATAAGACTGGATTGCAAGATTTAACTGCTCCAACTATTAATATTGCGGTTACTCACTATTCTGGTACAAATAAAGTTAATCCAGGGGATGTTGCTGAAGTGAGTTTAGATGATAGAGAGTTCGGAGGAAATGTTTCTGACCAATTTGAGAATGCTTTGAAATTTATTATCTCTAAACTTCCAATACGTGGGCGTATTGAAGAAGGTGGTAAAAGAGCCGACTATCTAGCTATACCAGAATTGGCAATCAGAGAAACCTTAGCTAATGCTCTTGCTCACAGAGATTACAGCACCTATTCTAGTCGTATTCAAATTGATATCTATTCAGATAGAGTTGAGTTTGCGAATGCTGGGAGAAGTTTAGTTCCTTTAAGTAAACTAAGCAGTGCTCATCCACAAACAAGAAATCCACTACTTATGAGTTATCTTCGAGATCTAAGTATTTCTGAGCATAGAGGAAGAGGAATTCGCACAATTATAGCTTCTTTGAAGAATGCTGGGTTAAGTGAACCAACGTTTGAGCATAAACATGATTGGTTTGTTGCAACTTTATTTAGTTCTGCATTTATCCAAGATACTGATCAAGACTGGTTGGGGAAATTTCAGAGATATAGACTTAACGAACGACAATTAAAAGCACTTGTTCATATTAAACACACAAATGTTGGAATCAATAATAGTGAATATAGGGAACTCAATAACTTAACAAAAGTTGGTGATGATCGAAAAGCAAACTTTGAATTGGTAAAAATGGTGAAACTAGGCATTTTAAAAAAGATAGGAAGTAACAGGGATAGACGGTACCTTTTTAAGGAATAGCTTCAATTTATCTACATTTATCTACATTTATCTACATTTTATCTACATTTATTTACATTTTTCCCTGCACAAAATGCAAAAATTAAGCTACAATGTGACTACTCCTTAGTAGATCAATAGTTATCTTTCTGGCATTAAAAGCAGCAGGACCCATGTATCAACCCAAATTCAGAATTACCAACAATCTCCTTACTTACATTACTCGAATTGAGTCAGCCAAAGCTCTGATTGATAATGCTCCACTAGTGCCTGCTTGGGAAGCAAAGTTCCGTCAGGATGCCATGAGTAAAACAATTCATTATGGTACTAAAATTGAGGGAAATGACTTAACTGAAGAACAATCAAATCGAGTTGTTCAGTTGGAAGATGTTCGTGATACTGGTGAAGTATTTCATCGTACAGGCATTATGGCTCGTGAACGTGATGTACAAGAAGTCATTAACTACCGCAACGTTATCAAATGGATTGATGACCAAGTAAAGCCACATTTCCAGTCAGTATTTACGCTTGAGACGCTCTCAATAGTGCATCGCTTTACTATGGAGCGTTTGATAGAAGAACAGTATTCAGGGACTTTTAGAGATAAGCAAGTAATTGTGAAAAGCGCCGCTCATGGTGGTGTCGTATTCAGACCTCCAGTCTCTGTCGAAGTCCCCTTTTTGGTTGATGATTTTTTTACTTGGATTCACTCGCCAGCTGCAGCGCAAATTCACCCAATCTTATTAGCAGCAATTGTGCACTATCAGTTGGTGTATATTCATCCCTTTATTGAAGGAAATGGACGCACTGCTCGAGCAATGGCTATGTTGGCACTGCATTCACTCGGCTATGATTTTAAACGATTTTTCTCGATAGAACCATACTTCGATGCTGATGTTGAAGCATACTACCAGGCTTTGCTTTCAGTTCAGCAAGATCCACTGCACGATATGACCTACTGGCTTGAGTACTTTTGTTATGGTATTGCCATTGGAATTGATAAGGTGCGAGAGCAAGTTACCAAACTTTCAAAAGATTTAAAACTAAAGAAACAGTTGGGGAAACAAGTTGCACTTTCTGAACGACAGATTATTTTGCTCGAATTATTTCAGCAACAAGAGCACATCACATCAGATGATGCACAAAAAGTATTACCGAATGTTTCTGTAGATACCATCTTACGTGACGTCAAAGATTTGATCGCCAAAGGGGTGATTAAAAAACGAGGCGTTACTAAAGGGGTTACATACCAGCTGGTTGAATAGTAGACTAGACAATATATGCTATTTTCAAAATTTGCGACTGCTCTTGAAGAGCTCGAACACTTATCTTCACGAATCGACATGACTGAACGATTGGCGCAGCTTTTTCTCGAACTTGACCTTGTTGAAGTCGCTCCTGCGTCATATTTGATGCAAGGTAGTTTGGTGCCAAGTTACCAATCACTCGAGTTTCAGCTTTCAACCAAGATGATTTTAAGAACGTTAGCGAAAGTTAAAACGTCATTTATTACCGGTCAGACCACCACTCTATTTGGTGAAGAGGATACCTCCTCTGTGCAAGCAGAGTTAGAAAAACGATATAAGCACATGGGTGATTTAGGAGAAGTGACTGCGGGTTGGGTACAGCCACACCAATCGGACCTAACACTTGCTCAGGTGTATGAAAAATTAGTTGCTTTGGCTCACATTTCTGGGACAGGTTCACAAGATGAAAAAGTTTTGTTACTTTCGCAACTACTAGATGTAGTTGATCCTATTTCGGCTAAGTTTATTGTCAGAATTATTTTAGGGAAAGTACGGTTGGGCTTCAGTGCTATGACGATGTTGGATGCACTTTCATGGGCTGTAGTAGGCGATAAAGCACACCGAACGCAACTTGAGCTTGCCTATCTGAAACAAGCAGATATCGGTTTTTTGGCAGAGACGTATTTGAAGGATGTTGCAAAAAGCAAGTCTTCACTCAAAGATGTCCTTTCTGAATATAGTGTCAAAGCGGGCGTGCCAGTGGTGCCGGCACTCTGCCACAGGTTAAATACTTCACAAGAAATTATCGATAAAATGGGTGAGGTTATTGCTGAACCAAAGTATGATGGACTTCGGGTTCAAATCCATTTTAAAAGATCGGGCTTTGAAGATGGAAGTAAAGTCCGTGCATACACTCGAAACTTAGAGGATGCTACGCATATGTTTCCTGAGCTCAACGAGTTAGAACATGCGGTCAGTGCAGATTCTTTGGTGTTAGATTCTGAAGCAATTGGCTACGATAACGAAAGTGGGGAGCTGTTGCCATTTCAAGAAACTATGACTCGAAAACGGAAACACAACATTGTTGCAGCTTCAGAAAAAGTTCCCATTAGATTTTTTGTCTTTGATATCTTGTTTCGGGATGGAGTTGGGTTTTTAGAAAAACCTTTGCGTGAGAGAAAAGACCTATTAGAGGAGGTTTTTAATACTAAGAGCACATTTATTGTTGCTCCATTCGTCATTACTAAGGACTCGGTCCTGCTGCGTGAATATCACGAAGATCAATTGGCCAAAGGTCTCGAAGGAGCAGTCATTAAGAAGGTTGACTCTGATTACCAAGGTGGTCGAAAAGGCTGGAAATGGGTCAAAATAAAAGAAGAGGAAGGTGCTTCTGGCAAGCTCAAGGACACCCTAGATGTAGTTGTGATGGGGTACTATGCGGGTCGAGGTAAGCGCTCACAATTTGGAATAGGCGCGCTTTTAGTGGGGGTTTTAGATAGTGATGAACAGGTCAAAACTATTGCTAAAATCGGCACGGGTTTAACAGAAAAACGACTGGTTTCATTGAAGGAGGCGTGTGACAAGATTCGGGTCTCTGAAATGCCAACTATGTATGTGGTGGCAGATGCATTGACCCCTGATGTTTGGGTTCAGCCCGATGTTGTAATCGAAGTTGCAGCCGATGAGATAACGCGCTCACCGAATCACACAGCCAAAGTAGCTTTACGTTTTCCTCGTTTGATTACTGTTCGCACAGATAAATCTTGGCAGGATGCGACGACGGTTGAGGAGCTGAAGTCATTATGATTGAGCGACAGATTTTTTCTCACTTAGCCGGTTGGAATCTTGAAGACTTAGAAGGCCCTCAAGAAACATTGTTTTCATTAACTTTATCTGGTATAGAAATCGAAGTAAGAAAGTTACAAGCTACAAGTCAGTTAGCTGACACTGAAAGAATTACTCAAGCTTTTGGTATTTGTAAACCCGACGGGACTCAGCTGGGAGTCATAGATGGATCAGTCGCTGCAAATGATCCAGAATCGTTTTATCTGTTTCATGTGAGCAACTCACATCGCAGCAGGATGGGGGATGCAACAGAAAATAGTAGTTTGTATATACCGCGAGTTGTTTCTAAAGTTATAGAGGAGTTATTAATTCGAGGGCATGTGAAAAAATTCTATTCACCAAAACTTTCTTCAGGATGGATACTTCCCGCTGGAAGAGAGATGTTTACAAAACAACTTATCAGCAGTGATGCAGTTGCAGTTACTGTTGAAGATGATAGATATGTGGTGGAGAAAGCAGACTAGGTATTTTTGATCAAGTGAGTAACCGCTTCAGCCAGTCCCCGAGAATTAAGTGCCATCGAGTTGTGTGTTGTTGCCGAGAGTACTGCGATACTATCTAAAACTTCTTCTTCAGAAAGTTTTAGGAGTGTTTGTAGTTCATCGACCGAGTAGATGACATCAAATTCTGGAATAATGGCTCTAATTTTCACTTTTTTACCAAGTTTGTTTGGAGTTGTGAGCGACTGAATATGTTGGAAGGCTTCTCCATTCAGTGTTGCGTTGTACATACCTGTTAGACCAAGTTGTGCTTGAGCCATGGTTTTATACATTTCACCAAGTCCTTGTTCTGGAATCTCGATGCCGCCTTTGTAAGCCTCTTCCATTTCTTTTCGGAGAAGTTTGCCTCGTCTTCTCAAAAGGTGTTTATAGATAAACCAGTTTTTTTTCTTAATTGCTGTGGCCATTTGTTCATCAATTTTAGTAATTTTTGCTTTTATTTCTTCTTGGCGTTCCGGTGGTAGTGTGGTGAAGAACCCTTCTCCACGTCTAATCGTTCTAAAAGTTGCAACTTCATTTTGTTCTGGAAGTTGTTCGTATTGCGAGGCGTCTGCAAACAGCAAACGCATACTTTCCTCGAGAGTCGATTCATCAATAGTTGCTGGTGGTAAGTAGCTTAAAGATTCAAGTCCTTGCCTAAAACTATTGAGTGGGCCAATCGGCATCTGAGCACGAACAATTTCAACAAATCTTAAAAGACGAGGAAGCTGTTTTGTTGATTCAATAACGCCGTAGGGAGCGAGTAACACTAAGGTTAGTTTATCTAGGTGCTCAGCAAACGATTCATGTTTTTCAAGTTCTGTAAGCAAAACATGGAATTCTTGAGCTCCAAATGAATGGGCAACGATAGTGGTTTCCTGATTATTTTCAAGTCGTTCCACAATTTCTTTGGCGTACTTTATGTATCTGTTTTCTGGAGAATTTGGAGTTGTTTCAGTTTTTTGGGATGAGGCAACACTGTGGAGGTAGGTGACACGTTCTTCGTCTGGACCATCATCAACACTAGATGTTTTTTTGAGTTCTTCCTCAAGAGCTGGCTTCATTGCAGCTCCACTATTTTCAGTGCCAGTGAGCCCAGAAAGCCAATAGACGTGTGGACTCAGGTTTTTTTCTTTATTTTCAGCATGCGTTAGGACTACCGAATCTGGTACTTGCTGAGTTTCAATCATATGTACTTAGTATACCATTGCTTTTTTTTTACCCACTCAAGTTTTTAAAAAGTTTTGAGTTTGTAGAGTACTGTATAATAGAAGTATGTCAAAAAAGAAAAAAATTGCAGTTTTTACAACACCCCAAGGACACCTCAGCATTGCCGAAGCAGTAACTCAAAAAATTGAGCAGTTAGCGGGTGATGAATTTGAAGTTGTTCAGTTTTTTTCGAACTCGGTACTCATGAAAGAGTACGGCATGATTTACAAATTTGCCCCATCAGTATTTAGTGTGCCGTATACTCTGAGTAAAATGCAGAAGGTCACTGATGTGTTTTCGAGTTTGTCACATCGAAAATTTGCAGGTGATATAGAGGCATTTATTGAGAAAGAAAAGCCAGATCTCTGTATTAATACCAATTTTGTTTACAATTCTTCACTTGAAAAAATTTGCAAGCAAAAAGCACTACCTTTGCTTAATGTCCTTGCAAACCCTGGTGTTTCTCACCCTGCCGAGATAGCTTTGAAAGCAGATTATAACTTGGTCATAAATGACGAGACTCGGTTTGATTTAGAAGAAAAATACCCTGAAGCAACTTTTTATACTACTGGTTGGTTTGTTCGTCCTCGGTTTGAAGCAGACTATTCACCAACAGCCATGAGGAAAAAATACAACATTTCTTCAGACACATTTCATGTTTTGATTGCATCTGGATCAGAAGGAACCAGCGCGATTACAAAAATACTACCGTCACTCTTGAGAGTGAATGAAGCAGCAGTTATTACTGTTGCTTGCGGTAAGAGTAAGCTGTTATCTGAGCAAGTTTCTATTTTATCTAAATTTATCAAGAAAATTTCTCCAGATATCGAGGTTCGCGTCCTTGGCTTTACAAAGAAGATTCACGAACATATGCAAGCTGCTGATATTGTGGTTGGTAAAGCAGGTCCGAATATGCTGTTTGAAAGTATCGCTACGAAGACTCCATTTTTTGCAATTACCCATGTAGCAGGCCAAGAAGATATCAACTTAGAAATTATTCAAAACCAAAAACTCGGCTTTGTCGAAGAAAGTCTAATTGGGGCCAGCAAGTTGCTTGAATCTATTATTACTGATCCCTCACTCTTAGATCCATTTGAGAAATCAGTAGCAGCAGTTGCTGATGATAACAAAAAAAGTGGACAGCGGCTGCTTACAGTTGTTCGGAAATTGATTTGAGGAGTTTCTTTATCAGGTTAAAAGGAAGTATTTTTTCGTTGAGTTTATTTATATTTAAGAGTTGCTTGAGTTTTGAAATATCTTTAGGGGAGTATGATCCACCACCATTCATAGGATATTCTCGACTTTCGTGTTCAAGATCAAGTCCTAAAAAATATTTTAAGTAAATGGTAGTATTCATTCTAATAGTTTTTAACGTTCCGTTCTGTTCAAGTCTTCTCAGAGAGTACTCATATTGAGGGTCTTTGAGACACACAAATGTATGGCCATCTTGTGTGAGCGTTTCTATAAAGAGGTGGTCCTCAGAGAGAGGCACAGTAGTATCGAAAGGAAACTTTTTAGCAAGTTTTTTTCGGACACCTATCATAGACCCAGGGCCAGATGGCTTAACCTTGGCAAGGATTTCTAAGAGAACATTAGTTAAAATCATGATTGATTTGTTTGCAATAGAGTATTGTTCGACGTCAATGAGTGTTGTAAACAGATCAATTTTTTTGTTCTTAGTAAGGTGATACTTAATTCCCTCGAGGAAAAAAGCAGGCAGCCTATTATCGGAGTCCATAAAAATAAGCCAGTTAGCATTGGCTTCCTCAATGCCAAGGTTTCGCTGATGACTGACATTTTGTACTGTAGTAACAGTGCTCGTGATTGTGAGTTTTTTTGAAAAAGCAGTGGCAGCAGCAACCGTTTTGTCTTCAGAGTTTCCATCTACATGAATAACCTCAAAGTTGGTAAATGTTTGTTGCGCCAAATCCTCTAACAGCAGAGGGAGATACTTCTCTTCGTTAAGACTGGGAATAATAATGGAGAAAAATGGTTTCTTTGTTTGCTGAGCTTTTTGCATGGTCTCCAGTATACAACACTGTTACAATACAGAGTATGAAACTTATTATTGGTTTGGGTAACCCTGGATTTAAGTACCTTCGGACACGTCACAATGCGGGTTTTATTGCATTAGATGTACTGCAGGCTACATTGGGTTTACCAGAGTTCTCCTTCAAAAAAAATCTTCAAGCAGAAATTACTAAGAATAATGAGTATATTTTAGTGAAACCACAGACATTTATGAATGAGTCTGGTCGAGCAGTGAGAGCGGTCTTAGATTTCTTCAAGGACAAAATTACACAGCCTCTCGATGAAAATATCATTGTTTTGCATGATGATCTTGATATTGCTTTTGGAGAGTATAAAGTTCAGAAAAACAAAAGTCCAAAAGTTCACAATGGTATTCAGTCAGTACAATCATATCTTGGAATTGAGCATTTTTGGTATGCACGCCTGGGTATTGATGGTCGAAATGGAGATAGATCGATTCCGGGTCACTCATATGTATTACAGAACTTTTCTTTGGAAGAAGAAGCTACTTTTAAGCGAATCTTACTGGAATCCATAGTTCCAGAAATTGTGGAAAAAATTTCTTAACTCAGTTGTGTACTGTCCTATTTCATAGTGTCAGTAAGTTTGTTACCATGAAGTATGCCAAGATATCGAGACCATCATCTTCATTTACCACATATCCATATTCACTCGGACGATAGTACTAACTTGCGCTACTTATACGGTGTTCGAGTAGCTCGTGACTTAGTTAATAAATTAGCTTTCTTCTTTCTACCTATTTACCTCTTTCAACTTGGGAACACTAGCGGTTTATACGCCTTTACAGGACTTCCCGCCTTCACTCAGGGCATTTTGGCTTTGGGCGTTCACTACGTATTATATGGAATTATTGGGGCTCTATTCGCTATTCCCATTGCCCAAATGACTGGTCGAGTTGGGTATCAAAAATCAATGATTTTTTCATATGTACTTCGTTTAATAGCTTTGTTATTTATGTTTGTGAGTGCAACTACACCTTGGACCATTTTTTTAGCTGTGTTATTTGATGGTGTTCAGTCGAGTATGTTTTGGCCAAGTTACTACACTGTTCTTTCACAGAACACACTTAAGAATAATATGGGGCAGGATCTGGGAATTTTGCAGTTCTTGCTTCAATTGGTTGCAGTTGTCAGCCCAGCTATTAGTGGCTATATAGCCTTGGTTTCCGGATTAGAATCTTTATTTTTGGTGGCTTTAGTAGGAAACTTGATTGGGTTTATCTTGACACTCCAGATGACACTCAAGTATCAGAAGGATACGGTATCGTATAAAGAATTCTTTACTTGGCTCAAGGAAAATCGATTTAAAAAATTTACTATTTCATTGGCAGGAAGGTATATTAATGACGCAGCGCTCTATGTATGGCCACTCTATGTGTTTATCTTTTTGGGTTCAGTAGATAAAGTTGGGTACCTTTACACCATCTCACTTTTTATTGCCATGATGTTTACCTTTTTTGTCAGTGTCTATATTGACCATACAAAAAGTCGAAAGCCATTCCTTTTAAGTGGGGGTGTCTTAACAGCACTTTGGCTGATACGTACACAATTTTTATCGATTTTGGGTATTGCGATTATTGATGTTGTTGATAGACTGACCTCGAACTTTCACTGGCTTTTTTATGACATGATTATGATGAAGCGAGGTAAGGGAAGAAATGCTCTTTCATACTTTGTGTATCGAGAAATAATACTAAATATTACGTCAATTTGTTTTTGGTCAATTTTTGCAACATTTTTCGTTGTTGGTCTTGGCTGGGACTCTCTCTTTTTATTCGCAGCAATTGGAGTATCACTCTCGGTCCTCATGAAAGACAAAGAAAGCTTAGATGGCTAAAAAGAAAGACAGTGGATTTTCAGGTATAGGTGATTTATTTACCGAGTATACTGTCACGAAAAATAAATATATCAGTCAGGAATTCCAAGATTTTGGATACCAACTGGCAGTCAAGCTCAATGATTTAAAACATAAGTCTTTATACATGAAGATGGCAAAGGAAGTTGACCGAAGCATTCTTGAACGAGCTCTGAGTTTTGTTTCAGATGCAGCGTCAGCAAAAAGCAAAGCAAAGCTCTTTATGTGGAAAGTTTCACAACTAAAGACTGAGAGTAAAAATAAAAAAACTGCTAATGCTAAACAGATACCACTTTTATGAGTAGCAAAAAGTCTCCTATTACCACCTATATACTCATTGCAATCTTGGCTGTCATGGCTGTGTTAATGGGTGCAAACTATTTCTTTAAACCGTTCTCGGAATTAGAGTTCATGCCGGAGAAGCAAGGAATTTCTGAAGAGATCGCTTCTCAAGAACCAATTCAAAACACAGTGAATGTTACCGATACTCAAGAAGAAATTGAAGCACTTGTTGCCACCTTTTCTCCGGAAGATAAAATTGCACAATTGATTGCTGTTCCCATTGATGCTGAAGAAATGTCAGCCAGTATGTCTGCCCTTGCAGAGGCTGTATCTGGAGACACTTCTCCTGCCTATGTGGGCTTCCTAACGGGGGAGACGACTCCCACTGGTGATGCTGCTGGGTCGTCAGCCCAGCCATTATTTCTAGAAAACTGGGGTTTTGCGACACTGTTTGGTTCGAACATATCTTTTTTTCAGGGACAGAAAATAATTTCTTTCTTAAAAGAAACCTCATTGGGGCCAGTTCCCCGATGGATCCTAGTTGACCACGAAGGAGGTAGTGTTCAGAGGTTTAGTGGAACAGGTTTTACTGATCTCCCAAGTTGGCAAGAACAGTGTCAAATGCAGTCAGAAGATCGAGTAGCTTTACTTACACAATCTGCAACTGAGTTGCATGATGTCGGTGTGGATGCGGTGTTAGCGCCAATGCTTGATAGTGCGAAGAACCACCCGATTCTTAAGACTCGTATTTGTTCAAATGAACCACTGGTGATTTATGAGGCCTCAACGGAGTTCGTATCAATCTTTAATGAGTTCAAAGTGCTGCCTGTTCTCAAACATTTTCCAGGAATTGGGGGTGCAAAAAAAGATCTGCACACAAGTTTTGATACGGTGACGGTCACCGATGATGATGTCGAACTCTATTCAACAATTTTAGACGTGTATCCATACAGCGGTGTCATGACCAGTCACGTTGGTGTAGAAAATCAAAATGCTACTGCTCCATGTTCACTCAGTAAAGATTGTGTGGGACAACTGTATGAAAAGTATCCACAAGTTTTAACTTTTACCGATGCTTTAGAAATGAAAGCTACAGGAGTTGATAACGAAACAGTATTCCTTGAAGATGTCGCTTTGCAAGCTATCGAAGCAGGTAATACCGTGCTTGTGTTTGGTGATGGAGTTCCACAGTCAGAACTAAAAATTGTGCACGAGAGACTACTGAGAGAGTTTCACGATTCATATGCATTCCGAGAAAAAATTAATGCCAATGTTGCACTTGTGTTACGATATAAATTAGCAAAGTAACTCTTATGAAATCACCGAACTTCGTTATAGTAGTACAAGTTATTGTGGCCCTGTTGGCAAGTGCCGCCTATTATTTTTTCGTAGCTCGTTTAGGCAGCTCAGTTTGGCTAGAAGCAACTCTTTTTTCTATAGGATCACTACTTGGATTAGCATTGTTAGTGTTAGATCAAAAGGTATTTGCGGCTCGGTATGCAGAACAAGGAGTACAGAAAAAAATAGTGATGACGCGTTCATTGTTGTTTGTGATGGCTTTGATTCCACTTGGCATTTTTTTACTAACTTCTTCCGGAAGTGCTATGGGTATGGGCGTGTACTTTAGCCTTTTTTCGAGTATTTTATTGGAAATGTTATTTTTAGGAGGAGATACGAACAGTTTTAATGCAACATTTTTATCACAACTGAAAGTAGCTGTATCTGCTGAGCAAGTACAGCTGTATAGAGGTGGATTGTTATTCTTTTGGCTGTACTTAGTTTTACAATTGTTTGTTTTTTAATATGATTTCAGAATTTACAGTAGCTGGTGTGACGTTTCATCTGTATGGACTCATCCTTGGAATTGCAATTAGTACCGGATTGCAGATTACTTATTCTCGGTTGAAAGACAAGTTTTCGATTAGTGAATCATCATTTTATACTGCTGCGGGTGGTGTACTTGTAGTGAGTATTCTTGGAGCTCGACTGTGGCATGTGGTTACCGACTACTATTTGTACATTGATAATTGGAGGGCAATTTTTTCTATTTGGAATGGTGGTCTCAGTATTCTAGGTGGTTTGTTGTTTGGAGGCATAACTATCTTTTTTCTTCAAAAAAAGAAATTTTCTCAAATTCCAGTCAGGGCTCTCTTGGATAGTGCGGCCATAGGGTTTCCTTTTGGACAAGCTATTGGTCGGTGGGGCAACTATATTAACCAGGAGTTGTATGGGCGGCCAACAAGTCTTCCCTGGGGTATTTTTATTGAAGCAACACATCGTCTACCTAACTTTGAGAACATCGAGCGGTATCATCCTCTCTTTTTGTATGAAGCTCTGGGTATGGTCGCGTTTGGTATCTTTCTTTGGAAAAAGCAGAAATCATGGAAATTGGGATCAGGAGCCTTTATTTTTAGTCTGGTTGGTTTTTACGCCGGATTTCGATTTTTGCTTGATTTTCTACGAATAGACAAGCCGCAAGTACTTGGTATGTTAGGAATAAATCAACTTATTTTATTGATACTACTTGGAGTATGGATGTTTTTTAATTACAAATGGAATGTATATGAAGCAAAAAATAGTGATTAGTAGTTTAGCAGTACTTTCTTTGTTGACCATCTTCTTTTGGATTAATAAAACACAGAATGGAGTTCCTATGGCGGCACAGCAAGCAGCTTTGAGTAAAGTAGATACTTCATTTACAGATCGAGAGCGACGAACTATTATGGTTGGAACCATTCCACTTGAGGTGGAAGTCGTTACCTCACCAGAAAGCACAACCCAAGGACTCAGTGGCAGAGAGGAAATTGGAGCTGATGGCATGCTTTTTATATTTCCGGAGCTTAGAACCCCACGATTTTGGATGCCTGATATGAAGTTCGATATTGATATTGTGTGGTTGAATGATGACACAGTTGTCGATATTTCAGCATCTGTACCAAAACCAAAACCAGAACAGAAAGCGCTGCCAACGTATTCACCATCAGAGCCAGTCAATAGAGTACTAGAGCTTCCTGCTGGCAAAGCTGCTGAACTTGGCATTGTGCCCGGCACTATCTGTAATTACTGATTTTTTTGCCTGCCAAGAAGTGCTATTATGGAGTGTAATGATTGACCCCAATAGTATGATGGGAGCATTTACTGGTGGCCAACAGCCAGCAGATCAAGGACAAGCCGCAGTTTCTCCGGAACCAGTTGCCCAGCCTGATCCTCAACCTGCCCAACCTCCAGTGCAGCCAGCTGCTCCTCAACCACCAGCGCCATCTCAAACTCCGGTTCAGACGGCAACCCCAACTGTTCCAGCTACTAGTAGTGATGCGCTCGATTTACTTGAGTCTATTGTTAACTCTAGTGGAGATACTCCTGTTACTCCCCAACCAGAAGTACCTGTTGCGGTGGAGCCACCCGCTCCTGTGCCAACACCAGTGGCCCCTACAGTTCAACCAGCTCAGGCTTCAGAAGGCGCAGCCGCTCAAGCAGTGCTGTCGACTATTCAGGAAGTCGAAGACCCACTTAATCCTCCAAACCCAGCTCCAGCTTCTGCTAAGGAAAACTTTGAGCGACCAGCAGCTCCAGATGTAGCATCAGTTGATGCGGGCGGGGCAGTGCAACATATAGAAACAGAAAGAAACCCCGAAGTTCCCGTTGAAGTCGAAGGATTTTTACAAAGAGTTGAAGATTTTTCTGCACAAGAGCCACAAGAAGTTGTCATTGCTGATGGGACGTCCGAACAAGCAACGACCAACTACCCATCGAGGCCAGTCATTGTGTTGCCTATTACAGAAGAAGAAGAGAAGGCTGGAAAGAAAAAAAGTCCTCGGTATAGCATCCGTTGGCTTGTTGAGTGGAGTCATAAAGTTATCAAGATGTTTGCTGGTAAGGTTATTTACCGACATACAGAAGAATAGTTGTCTTTTAGAGGAAACGCAATGGATCCAAATACAGTTTTACAACAACTCATAGCGGTGACAGCTGCGCTGTTTGCCATGCTCTTTCTATGGATCATTCTTGGAGTGTTTGCCTACATGGGTCTGCAGTGGTTTAAGCATCGTAATCGTGAAAAGTATGCGCTGAGCTTTGTAACGCTCATGATTAGAGTACCAAAAGACAATGAAACGAAAATTGATGCTGCCGAACAAATGTTTGCAGCCCTCTATGCGCTTAAAAGCAGGGGAGTTACTTCCTTTTTAAAGACGGACGATATTATCTCGTTTGAGATTGTGGCACTTAAAGAAGAAATTGCTTTTTACGTTAGTTGTTCCAGAGGAATTAGAGATTTCGTCGAAAAGCAGGTTCATGGTGCTTATCCAAACGCAGATATCAAGGAAGTTGACGAAATAAATATTTTCAGTGAAAAAGGAAAAGTTTCATTTGCTTCGCTGACGTTTGATCGTGCCAAGTACTTACCGCTGAAACCATATAAAGATTTACCAACTGATGGATTATCGTTGATTACTTCTGCGCTTGCAAAGATGGGCCCAGGAGAAGGAGCTGTTGTGCAGATCTTGCTCCAGCCAGCATCAAAAAAATGGCAGGATCAAGGTCGATCGTACGTACAGAAGCAGAAAAAGCGTGAAGCAGATCCAGAAAAAGCTTCGTACAACCATGATCCAAAAGAGATGGAGGCGATTACCACAAAAGCAGAAAAAGTAGGTTTCACAGTGGCTCTGAGAGTTGTTGTTTCTTCTCCAGATGAAAACTCTGCTGACTCTCACATTAATAACATTTTGGGAGCTTTTGCTCAATTCAGCAGTGCCTACAATAATATTAAAAAAGGACGAGTATTTTTGAAACACTTGTTCATGATCGACTTTTTGTATCGCTACATGCCTCTTTTTAATCGGAACACAATGATTCTTAATTCCGAAGAATTAGCTACCATGTTCCATCTGCCAAGTAAAATGATCGAAACTCACTTTATCAGATGGCTGAACGCTAAACATGCTCCGGCTCCTCACAATATTCCAACCAAGGGACTCAGACTGGGTAAGTCTCAGTACAGAGGAGAATCGAGAGAAGTATACATTGGTGATGATGACCGTAGACGGCATATGTACATTATTGGAAAGACTGGTACTGGTAAGTCAGAGTTTTTGAAAGAAATGATCCTGCAGGATATTGAAAATGGCAATGGTGTTTGTGCTGTCGACCCACATGGAGAATTTATCGAAGATATCTTACAACTCATGCCTCCAGAACGTGCCGACGATGTCATTTACTTCAACCCTTCTGACCTTAGTCGTCCAATGGGTCTGAATATGATGGAGGCGGATAGCGAAGAGCAACGTCACTTTGTGGTGGGATCAATTATTGGTTTGATGTATAAACTGTATGACCCGCACCGCACTGGTATCATTGGTCCTCGGTTTGAGCACGCTATTCGTAATGCTATGTTGACTATTATGTACAAAAAAGGCACTACTTTTATTGAGTTGGTGCGTATTTTAACCGATCAAAAGTATATTGACGAAATGCTACCGCTTGTAAAAGATCCAGTGGTGCGTCGGTACTGGACTGATCAGATGGCTCAAACCTCTGACTTCCACAAGTCCGAAGTTTTGGATTACATTGTTTCTAAGTTTGGTCGGTTTGTGACTAACAAAACCATGCGTAATATTATTGGTCAGCCAGAAAGTTCGTTTAATTTTCGTAAAGCTATGGATGAACAAAAAATTATTCTCTGCAACCTTTCAAAAGGTGTACTAGGAGAGGAAGACGCTAAGTTTTTGGGACTGATTTTAGTTCCAAAAGTACTGACTGCTGCTATGTCTCGTCAGGACATTCCGATGCACGATCGTAAAGACTTCTTCCTGTATGTTGATGAGTTCCAGAATTATGCTACCGAAGATTTTGCGGTCATTCTTTCAGAGGCTCGCAAGTATCGTCTCAACTTGATTGTGGCCAATCAGTTTGTCAGTCAGATTGACGAAGAAGTTAAGAATGCTGTTTTTGGTAACGTTGGTACTATGGTTTCGTTCCGCGTCGGTGTTCCTGATGCAAACTTTTTGCAGCATGAGTTTGCGCCAACTTTTAACGAAGGAGATCTCACAAACATCGAAAAGTATCATGTCTATGTAAAGACAATCGTAAAGAATGAGCCAGTGCCGCCATTTAGTATGTCATTGATGAAAGATATGGCTGCTATTGAAGCTCGTATGAACCCAAAACAGGCAGATATGATTAAACAGTTATCTCGGCTCAAGTATGGAAAAGATGTGGATGTGGTGCAGGCTGAGATTACGAGTCGGTCGAATTTGTAATTTATTATTATGAATGAACATATTATTAAACAAAATCATGAGTTGACAAGAAGAAGACAAGTGATCTCTAAATTGTTTTTAGTCAATTCCAAAGATGAAGAAATAAAAGATTCAGTTTCAGAACGAAAAAATACTGGTAAAGAAGAGATCCTAGCGGGATACAGAGAAGTTATTTTGAGTAGTAGCACTGATGAAATTGTTCAAAAATTTATTCAAATAAAAGAAGAAAAAACATCACTTTCACAACCAGTTTGGTTTTTAGAGTTAGTGCTTAAGTTAAAAAAACAAGGTATGGATATATTAGTTAATAGTATTCTTCCTATTGACGCTGAATCTAACCATTTTGTTTTAGATACTGTATGGGGAAGTGAAGCTTTATCTCAATTTTTTGAACTAAAAAAAGAATTAACTTACGATGAAATGAGGTCCTTATCAAGATCTATTTTTAATTATCGTTCTTGTACTGAAATGATTAAAAGTGCAAGAACGTCAAACATAGATATGAAGCAGCTAGCAAAGGCAATGTTTGCTGAAAATAAAGGTGTATATGTTTTTCAGAACACTCAATATTTTAAAGATCTAGATCAATCATGGCTATTAAAAATGGCTATAAAAACAGGAAATATCGAATATTTAATTTCTAGGATTAAGGACTTTTCATTTTCTACCGCAGAGTTAGCGATGATAGAACAGGATGCATTAAAAAATTCTTGTGTTGAGTCTCTTATTGCAGCAGAATCAAGTTTTCCTGACGCTGATCGAGATCTAATCCTTCAGAAACTAATTGATAATGGAAATATGAGGCTACTGAGTGATGAATTAGATTATTTTTCAAGTTGTAATAGAACAGTTATTGCAGAAGCTTTTATTGAGAATTACCGTATTTACTATCTATTTGAAAACTTTGATTTTTTTAAGCAGATTAGAGCTGAGTTGTTACTTGAAAAGATAGTTGACTCTGGCCATGGGCATGATGTATTCACATACATTGATTATTTTGAATCATACGATACTGATAAGTTTATTGAACTACTATTGGCAAAGAAAAAATTTGGTTCTTTAATTCGATGTTTATCGAAAACTGAGAGCAGTATTAATGTGCTCGATGTACTTGAAAAAGCTATGGAAGGAAATCAAATTAGCGTTGATCATTTATATAAGGTTTGGGGCTATCTGAAAGAAATTGATCCAGATGTACTCATGAGACTTTGTCTTAAATACAATTACCAGGGTTTTGTAGTAAAAAAATTGTCACACTTTCCAAATGCAAACATCACCATGTTGTTAGAGTCTATGGGGGAAGATAAATTGATTTACTGCTTCCTAGAATGGAGTGAAAAGCTTTCTCAAGATCAATTGAAAAAAGTTCTAGTAGCCACGATTCATACTGAATTTCATAATGAAGTATTCAGATACTGGAGCAATTTATCTGATCACCACAACATGATTATTGATGAATTTTGGAACTGCGAGCTGAACTACCCTTTATCCTCTCATATGGATGTAATTATGCATTCCAATATTGATTTTAAACGTTTAGGAGAAAGGTTTTTAGAAGCGTCACAGTTTGAAATTATAAGAAAATATTCTGAAACATTTCATCAAGTGGATAAGAAGAAGCTAGCTGAAACAATCCTAAGTTCAAATAGTTATTTTGATGTTGATATAATGTACTATTTTAAGTACCTAGATCCTACTGCAAAAATGAAGTATTTGAACAAGTTCATTTCTGTATATCCGGATGTTATGTTAACACACTTTTCACTCTTCAAAGATATTGATAGATCATCAGTAGCAGACGATTTCAGAAGTCTAGAACTTGACACGCAAAATCAGTTTTTAATTGATTGCGTCAAAAATAAAGAATATGATACGCTCTGTTTTTTTATTAGTGAGTTCCAAATCGAACTACAAGATGGAGAAGGTGAGTACTCATGGCTAAAGTCACAAATAAAAGAAGAAGTATTTGCGAAAAATTTTGAGACAGTAAAAAGCCTGTGTGCTTTAGGTAAAAAACTTTTCCCACACAAAAGTGATGAGTTTATTTCAATTGAGACATATCTTAGCAATGAGGTTGCTCCACAAGAAAAAATTGAACGAGAGCCCTATCGTGAGATCAATTGTTTTAAAGAAATTTTCAGATATTATATCCTAGTCTTATTGAGACAGAACTACAAAACCACTTTAGAACTGAACGAAAAACTTGGACAAAGAGTAAATAATGAAATAACTTCATTGTTCAAAAAAGTGCGTGAGTATATGGTATTTGCAGTTAATTCTGAAATTAAACATGCACAAGACAAGTTTGCTATTTCTGCTTCTCCAAGAAGTAACCGCTTACTATACCAAGAGGGAACAGAAGAGGAAATCAGAGTAATGTTTCATCAAGTAAAGGGGAAATTCATTGACCCAAGAGGTTTTGATCAAGACGATCCATGGGGAGGGGCTTCCTGGGGGAATATTGCAGAATTTGGAGAAAAAATGTGGGCAGATGGAGTTTTAGATGACATTGGTCAACAGGTCTTTTTACTTAATATTGTAGTTGGTTTGCAACATAATAGTGGTTATTTTTTCGATAAAGATAAAGTAAGGGTTAATCTTAAAAATGTAAATTTAGAAATGTTCTTAGATTGGGAAGCCAGTGGAGATCACTCGATTAGTGATTTTTTTGAGTGGTATAAAAAGAATGATAATTCTGATGAAATGAATGCATTAGATGACTTAAAAGAACTGAGTATGCTCTGTAAAGATAAGCAAAAACAAATAGAGCAAAATGGAACTAGCACCTCTTTCACCTTATTGACGCTTCAGTCAAGAGTTTTTAACATGAAGACTACTGAAATAATAGATGAGTTATCTCAAAATGAAGAAATACCATTGGAAGTTAGAGATTTTTTAAGATCGGCGTATTCACAGAGTGAGGGATTCACGATGAAAAAAACGGGTCCAATTTTACTAGGTAGACTTTTGAAAACGATGTCAGTTGAATGGACTAAAGACTTTGGTATGTATAAAGAGTTAGTTTCTAATGAAAATAAAATTATTTATATGGATATCAAGGGGTTTGTGTATGCATTTTGGTATGACAAGAATACCTTGAAGACAATAGATTCAGTAAAAACCTTGCGTGAGATGCAGCCTCTTCTCTCAAAGATGGTTGATCAGCCGATTGTGCAAGCCCAATATGGATATATTAGGGAAGGGGATTAGTTCTTTTAGTCTGCTATTTTTGAATTAGTTGTCTCGTACTCCTCAACAATTCCCTTACAGTATAAGTACTGTCCATATTCCATAGCTCTTTCGTGCAGGGGTTGTTTTTCAGCGTCGACTTCAGCCACACTTTCTCCAAGTACGGTTCCCACATGTTCAGTGAGTTCTTTGCCACGCTCTGTGAGGGTACTGACCTCTGCTAGGCCATCTTCTGGGAGTTTTATTTCTTGTGCAAGTGAGGGGGCTTTTTCGATGGTAGGAGCAACTATTTCGACAAGCGGAGCTATTTTTTTTGCCAGTAATGAGTTGGAGTTCTTGGAATAGAAATAGCCTCCAACTACCACAACTCCCAGTAATCCAAGTGTGCCAAAAAGTGCTATGATGCCATCATGGACAAAAAGTAAAAAGGAACTAAGCTATGGGAGAATCATATTCATCTTTTGCTGATCGAATGTTTAATATAAAAGTACCAACTCAAAAAGAATTAACTCAAGTAAAAGAATTAACTCAACAACAACTAGAAGTAAGAGGGAAAATGATAGCGATTCCTCTTCAAGCACTGCTAGAAAACGATCTTCATTCAGAATCTGATGTGCGATCAATTTGGGAGCAAGCACGCGATTCTTTGGGTGGAATATTTAACGGACTAAATACAATGTTTCATATACCTGAAGGAGATTTTTTTGAAAGAGATACTGATCTTAAAGTAACGGCGGGTGGTTGGCAAATTAGATACTTTTTGGAAACAGATACTACTAGCCCTAATGCTTTTATCGTAAAAATGCATATTTCCAGAGCACAACAAGTTGTTGAAAACTAGTTTTCTGTGGTCTTGATTTGTTGAGTCCTCTCGTACTCCTCAACAATTCCCTTACAGTATAAGTACTGTCCATATTCAATGGCTCTTTCATGTAGCGGTTGTTTTTCAGCGTCAACTTCAGCCACACTTTCTCCAAGTACGGTTCCCACATGCTCTGTCAGTTCTTTGCCACGCTCTGTGAGGGTACTGACCTCTGCTAGGCCATCTTCTGGGAGTTTTATTTCTTGTGCAAGTGAGGGGGCTTTTTCGATGGTAGGAGCAACTATTTCGACAAGCGGAGCTATTTTTTTTGCCAGTAATGAGTTGGAGTTCTTGGAGTAGAAATAGCCTCCAACTACCACAACTCCCAGTAATCCAAGTGTGCCAAAAAGTGTTTTTATCTTTCCCATGAGATCAGTATAGCATTAAAGTATATTGAGGTAGAGAAGGTGATACTTACTCGTAGCGAAGCGCTTCGATTGGTGAAAGGCCAGCAGCTCGTCGAGCTGGAGCCACGCCGAAAATAAGGCCGACGGCAGTTGAAACGCCGAACGCGAGCAAAATAGCATCCAAGGTGACTTTGGCTGGAAAAAAGGATTGTAGTCCCCAAGTTCCAAAAAGAGCAATGATGATACCAATTGTTCCACCAAGGATTGAAAGCAGTGCAGACTCGATTAAAAACTGTAACATAATCACATTTGGGGTAGCACCGAGGGCTTTTCTGAGGCCTATTTCTTTGGTGCGCTCGGTGACTGAAACAAGCATGATGTTCATGATGCCAATACCGCCGACAACTAGAGAAATACTGGAGATACCACCGAGGCCAAGTGTAAGGACTCCGAGAATTTCTTGAATTGTTTCTAAAATATCAGATTGTTCGACAACAGAAAACTCATCTTCTTTGAATTTCTTTAACATGGTTTTCTCGATAGCTGCGATGGATTCTGGAATATTATCAGTACTTTTTGTTTTAGTGATAATTTCGATAATAGTCTTGTTATCAAACTGTTTGAAAGAAGTTTCGATAGGAATATATGCATAGGTATCAAATGAAGGGCCTCCAAAACCACCGCCTCCAGCTTCCTCCATTACACCGATAACTCGGTAGGTGGTTGAACCAACTCTCATTTTTTTGCCAATTGGATCGATATTACCGAAGAGGTCTTCTTTAATAGTTGGTCCTAAGACAATAACTTTCTTGGCACCTTCAGACTCTTCTTTAGTAAAAAAACGGCCTGTTTCTGGCAAAATATTTGCTTTTGCAATGATGAATTCGTGTGTGGTACCTACAATGCTTACTTTTCTTGATGAACCTCGGTATGAAAGTGTTTCCTGCCTGGTGTTCATTGGTACTACAATGTCAAGGAACTCTCGCAATCGTCTTAGTTCTTGTACGTCACTCATTTTTAATTTTGAGTTAGAAAGCGCACTGAGTTGTGCTTCTTGACTAAATCCACCATCTTCTCCAAAGATATCACCTGGGTAGACAATAACGGTATTAGCACCAAGTGCGTCGAATTGTTCTTGGACAAAGGCAGAAAGGCCAGTTCCAATTGAGGTGAGGAGCACGACTGAGCCAACACCAATAATAACGCCAAGCGTAGTCAAAAATGAGCGAGTTTTGTTGATCCAGATAGCTTTGATGGCAAGTTTAAAGGCATTTCCCATTATTTTTTGCCTTTCTTCTTAGAAGTTTTTTTCTTTGTTTTTCGTTTTTTTGTATCAGAAAGGATGTTTCCATCTCTGAACATAATTAGTCGGTCAGCAAAGGCGGCAATTTCTTCTTCATGGGTGACCATAATAATGGTTTTACCTTCTTTGTGAAGGTTGACCAAGAGTTTCATGATTTCTTCACCACTTTTAGTATCGAGGTTTCCGGTTGGTTCGTCAGCAAAAATGACTGCTGGTTCATTTACCAGCGCTCGAGCTATGGCTACTCGTTGTTGCTGGCCACCAGAAAGTTGAGCAGAGGTGTTGTTCATTCGATCAGAGAGCCCAACTCGATCAAGCATTTCTTTGGCACGTCTGTTTTGTTCTCGATCAGATACCTGGCCATAGACAAGGGGTAGTTTTACATTATCAAGAGCTGTTGTTTTAGCGAGCAGATTAAACTGTTGAAAGACGAAACCAATTTCTTTATTTCGAAGTTTCGCACTCTCAATTTCATTATACTCAGTGACATCAATTCCTTTCAGAAAGATAGTTCCATCACTGGGTTGTGCCAGCATGCTTGCTACCTGGAGAAAGGTTGATTTTCCACTTCCAGAAGGTCCCATGATGGCCACAAACTCACCACTGTCAATATCAACAGTGACTTTATCGAGGGCTCGAATGACTGTGCCACCGAGCTTGTAGTGTTTTGAGACGGTAGTTAAGCGGAGTAGCATACGCGTTATTCTGGCAGTAAGACTTGGTCACTTTCGGTAAGTCCTGAAATAATTTCGACCGAATCTTCTGACTCTAAGCCAATTTCAATTTCACGCTCTTCAAGAGTTCCATTTTCTGCTTTGACTTGGACATAGGTGCGATCATCACGTTGAATGGTAGCTATAATTGGAATGGTCATGACGTCTTCTTTTTGGTTCAGGACAACTTGCACATCTCCATTCATGCCAATTCTCAGTGGCAGGCTTGTTTCACTGTATTCTAGGGGGAATTCAACAATAAATACCGTTCCCTCAGAGCTTTGGAGAGCGGTATATGCTATATAGTTCACTGTGCTATCTATAATTTCGTTGTCGAAAGCATCAAGAGTAATATTGCTCATTTGGTTGAGTTGAATTTTAGCTACATCTTCTTCATCAACATAGGCTCTGAAGATAATTGAGTCAGGGTTCACAATTTCGAAGTAATCAGTAGCTAACAACTGGACTCCAGTTACTGATGCAGGTGATGTTACCAAGATACCCTCAAATGGGGCAGTCAACCGGGTATTTTTGATAGCAATATCTTGAATTTCTACGGTCAGAACAGTGTTGTTAAGGTCAAACTGTTCTTTATCGATCGTTCGGCGACTGGCATCGTCTTCTCCCAAGTAGTTGCCATCAATGTTATCTTGTGTTTGCTCCCAGTCCCAGCGTTCTTTCATGTAGAGATTTAAGTTTTGTTCAAGTTGTTTTTGTAAACTAGCTTGATCGATAGTTGCAAGTGTTTGCCATTTTTTGACCTGGTCTCCTTCTTGAGCACCCAGATAGGTAAGCTTTCCACCAGCAATAAATCTGAGGCGGGCTCGCTCTTTGGCATCTACTGTTCCGGAGAGTTCGATAGACTCAGTAATATTTCCTTTTTCTGGGGTGATAAACGTTTGCTCAACTTCACTGGCAGCACTTTGTTTAAAGAAAAAGAATGCTCCACCTACGAGAAGTAACAAGACAAAAATTGTAAGTTTCCATCGTTCCTTTAGAGTAGTAAATAAGGAGGTGAATTTCTTTTTCATACCAGGGTAGTATACCACGGATTACTTTCGCCAGAAATAAACACTTGGTATATAATGATGGTTCAACCTGCGAGTGAGCCGATAGCTCAGCTGGTAGAGCGGTAAGCTTATACCTTACTGGTCGGGGGTTCAAGTCCCTCTCGGCTCACACTGTAAAAAACCCGCCGATTTGGCGGGTTTATTAGTTATTCTATCAATTCATTCTCAAAAAAGTGGGTCAGCATATCCAAGTACTTTTTGCTGTGTCCAAGGGTATGACAGGCCCCCGAGTGGGAGCGTTGGCTTTCAATTTCTTCCACAAGCGAGGGATCCATGTGCACCAGAATTTGGTATGCCAGGCCCATTGAATTGGAGTACTCGGTTAAGTACCCAATCATCTTGAGCATTCGAAACATACCAACTCCAACTTCGTATTCTTTGGGTGGTGTGCCAGCATTTACATAGCCAACAATTCCTGCAAGCGTATGTGTATGGACACTTCCGATCCTGTAGGAACCCATGGGGCAGGTATACACATATCCCGTATTATCAACAAAAAGTTCACCATTTGGGCCACCGTCGCTACCGATGGGCCCTGCAAAGTGGTAACACATTCTGTCATAGACAGTTTCTCCCAGTGGTCCTCTCAGTCGATTTATTGGAAGCGTTTTTCCGAATCCAATATCTGCAGTTTGATTTCTGTGGATGTAAACTCTCTGACCACTTTTCCTTTGAACAACACGGTACGTTTTGGCATCAGCAACAGGGAGTAAATCTTCCCAGTCTGACGCTGCAAGTCCAAGAGCTGTTTTGACCAGCTCAAAGGAGGGCTTGTAATCATCTCCTGCAGCTGTGACGCCAATGCGGAGTGTTTTATTAGCTCTACCCGCATTTTCTTCTGGTTCAAATCCAAAACCAACAGACATGAGATTCCGAATTGCTAAACCTACAATGGTGACAGGCACTTTGTTATGCAGCTGCAATGTGCTGAGCGCATGTTCTTCCTGCGAAGAGGTATGCATGACATCTATACTTACAATTACAGAAGTTAGTCTAGCTAATTTTAATTCTTGGGCATATTGAATGCCAGACAGATTTTTTAAATCTGGTGAGAGATAGGGGCGCAAACTTTCTTTGTATGTTCCTTCACCTCCAACTAGAGATCCGTTGGTAATCAGGCGGGTTTTAATTCCAAGCCCAGTACAGAAAGCAATAAGTTCTAACAGTGCTTTCCGGTCTAGGGTCGGTTCGCCTCCTGAAAATTCAACTAGAGGAACTCCAAATTCAACTTGAGCTTCCAGGATAAGTTCTTTCATTTGCTCAACACTCAGTTTTCGAGTTTCTAAGAACCTTTTAAATGGTTCATTGCTTGATTGATGAAAACATCCATCACAAGCAATCGTACACTCAGAATTGAGAGTTATTTTTAGGGTTGCAGCAGGAAAGAGAATATATTGGGGAGATTGAACTCTCCCTGATTGTAATGCCTGAAATTTTTGATGAATACTTTGTATCGATAATGGCATGAGCTTCTCCATTTTTGAACGAATGAATTGATAAAGAGCAACTAAGCAACAGGCCGCAACACGGCATATCCTTAGTGACTAGCAGAAATTATATCATGAATTATCCAATAATTTAAATTATTATGACTAATGAAGTTGTTTTTTACATTATTTAGGGAGTTAACTTATTCATAAGTAGTGAACTTTTAACTTACAGTCAAACAGAGCAATTTATTTTTTCTGATATCAATTAACTGATATGTGGGATAAAATCTCAGTAGTTATTTTAATACTAAGTAGTTTTTGTACTACTCACTTTTTTTATTCAAACACATGCCTACAGCAAAAACTTTGTTACTAACCGTAACAGCTGCATCAACCACCTTTTTTTTAGGTATTTTTGTATCACCTCTGATAGAAAAAACAAAAATCCTGCCAAAGGTGAACGAAAATTTTTCCATCGAAAAAAGAGAAGCAGGATTTACCTTTATAAATCCACTCTTAGAGTGTGAGCAGACAAATAATCAAGGATATACGAGTCTGAAGAGTATGAGTGAAGCGGTAGAGAAGGTTGTGGAAGCTAACTCAGAAGAAACGATTAGTGTTTATTATCGTGATTTATCAAATGGTCCTTGGTATGGATACAATGAGGAAGCTACGTTTGCTCCTCAGAGCCTGTTAAAAGTCCCCACTGCAATAGCCTACATGAAGTATTTTGAAAATGAGCCAAGCACTCTTCTAAAGAAGATCGTGTATTCAGAGGAGTTAGAGTCAAACTTGAAGCCTGAAGATGATTTGGTTGTGGGTGAGTCGTATACGGCAAAGCAACTGATCGAGAGGGCTTTAACTCTTTCTGACAACATTGCTTATCGATTGCTTGCAACTGACGTGCCTGAAAAATACTTGGTTAAAACGCATCGTGACCTAGGTATTCCATTAGCGTACAAAGAAACTCCTCAAGATTTTGTTTCTGTCAAACAATATGCTTCTCTCTTTAGAGTTTTGTACAATTCCTCATACCTTTATAGGCAAAATTCAGAGTATCTGCTTTTTACCTTAAGCCAAGCAGATTTTAAGGATGGTCTTGTGGCTGGTTTGCCAGAAGGAGTTGTTATTGCACATAAATTTGGAATTCTCAGTAAGGTTGGTATAGAAGAAAAACAATTACATGATTGCGGAGTTATCTACTACCCAGAAAAGCCATATATTTTGTGTGTGATGTCCAAAGGAACTGATATGGTTGAGCTGAGAGAAACAATCAAAGAGATTTCTGAAGCTGTGTACAGGTCAGTTGATCAGGTAAACTAACGCTCCTAGCTAGAGCTGCTTAACTACAATGAGCCAGGCAACTTACCTGGCTCATATCTTTATTTCAATAGGTGAACTCTGTTTAAAGTAGTAGTAGTAAGATTGCTCCAACTCCCAGAGTTACGAATCCAGTCTTGATCCAGTTGAGCCAGTTAGTTGGGCCAGTTTGAGGTAGCTCCGGTGGAAGCTCTGGTTGCACAACGATTGTTTGTACGACTGGTTCAGTACAACTTGAGCTGTTGAGGTAGCTCTCTAATCTGCAGAGGTTAGTTCCTTCAGGTGTCGTGTAGCAGATGTGGTTACTGTTTGAACAGTCAGCGTTTGTAGAACATTCTTCATTACAGCCAATTGCTGGAGATGGGGAAGGTGCTACTGGATTTGTACAGTTAGATTCGTCCGGATTACTAACTAAGCGACAGAGTTTCTCGTCTGGTTGACAAATGTAGTTCTCATTCGCTGTCTGACATTCGGTGTCAGTTTCACAACTAGAGTTACAAGAATAGGTGAGTGGCTTTGGTTGACACATATCATCTGCTCTATTGCTGTCGAGTCGGCAGACATTGCCATCTTCAACACTACAAGTGTATTCGGCGTTTGCTGTCTGACATTGGGAGTCATCACTACATGGTGAGTTACATTCGTATGTTGGTTCTGGAGGAATATCTGAGATAAGTATGTCGGTCGAACATTCACTGACTTCCAAAGCTTTATTACTATTGGTGATTATTGCTGTGTTAGCAATAGTAGTCTGATCTGCGACATCCTCGTTAACCATAACTTTGAAATTGACGACTTTGTAGTCAGTAAGAGTGTCATAACTCATTGAAATAGAGTTGTCGGCCTCATTATACTCAATTCCAGTTGTGTTATGTGCGTCAGGCACATAGGTGATACCAGTTGGTAGTACATCTAAGAGAGAAACAGCACCAATGACACCTGTTGTACTAGCTGTGATTCGAGTTCGATAGAAAAACTCATCTCCGGGATTAATGGTGTCAGCCACAGTCAATCGGGCCGCATCAGTGTCACCACGGTAACTGGTGTAGGCACGTTTCCACACACAAGCTGCGGTACCAGGCTCTGGGGTAGGGGTTGGCGTTGGACTTGGTGTCGGAGTAGGTGTTGGTGTGACCAGTGGCGTAGGACTGGGGTCAGCCTTAGGTGTTGGGCTTGGCTCGGGAGCACAAGCACTAGGAGTGATATCTAAGAATTGGGTACCCATGCCTTTGTATTTTGTTCCATCAGGTAGTCGGTACTCGACATGAACAGGGACTTTATAGTCTGCGGCTAATGTGCCTGCAGCTTTCATAGCTGCAATTTTTGTGGCAATTTCGTTGATGGTTTTGTTGTCAATGGCTGGTTGTTTATGGGTGCCATCCCATGTCCAGGAGATAGTGTCACCACCAGCAGCAGGGTTTGGATCACTGACTTGTTTTAGCCAATATCCACACCATTTACTTTCGCCTTCAATACCTGCTTGGCAGGTATCAGACCAGGTTGGTTTACCTAGAAAACCATCAGTTAATTCTTTATTATAGTATTTACCGTAAAATCCGAGGAAGAAAACTACAGGTCCAAGATCTGCTGGTTGAGTTCCGGTAATCTTAAGGTTGTAACTTAAGTTACCAACAGTCTGAGTAGCAGGAGCACAAGCAGAAGTGTAGGTTCCAGCTGGAGGAGTTGGAGAAGCTGGTGGATCACAGTTCCAAAATTCAGCATTCTTGTAGTCATCACATTTACCTTCGACACAGACTTGTCCATTATTACCGATGTAGACGACTCGAGCATCACTTCCAGCGGGGCCAAAAGCGTCTAGCTGAACAGTAGTGCACCATTTTTCCTTAGTAATAGTACCAAGACTTCCAGATTGATTTGAAAATTCTGGCATATAGCTACCCATAGCATCGTTACAACCAGAGCCACTTTTACCTTCACAGTAGAAGGTTTTAGTTCCTTTTTCAGTTCCACTGCATTTACTGCAGTTACCAGTTAAACTACAAGAAGGGTTGTTATTACAGGTTCCACGACAGTCTGAAGTTGCGCAAGTATCACCACCACCGCCACACCATTCTGGTTTTGTACCTTTACTTGCGACTTGTTCATCGCTGCCACAAAATTCTCTAGCACGTTGCTGACAGTCAGCCTGAGGAGCACTGCAGTCCGAGCCAGCACTACGGCCATCAGTACAGGTAATACTTCCACAAACAATAGCAGCCTGAGGAGCGATATCTTGACTCTGTTGTGAAAGATATAACCCGACGCCACTACCTAATACGAGAATGAATAAAAGAATAGCCCCAATGATAATTTTCAATGAGCCTTTTCTCTTACGGTGCGAGTTACCACCATTATTAGAAGTGGTTATAGGAGCTTTTGCAGCATCTGGAAATTTGGGTCCAGTTACTGGAGCACCTGCCGGCTGACCTGCTACTGGTGAAACGGGCTTGGCTATTTCAGCTTTAGCCTTTTCTTTGGGGATGTTAGCTTGGTTGAGATTGAAGGAGGGGGGTGTAGGACCATTAACACCTGGCATTGGAGGAATTCCCTGAGGAGTTGGTGTCGTGTTCGTTCCGATGCCTGATGCGTTGATCATAGTTCTACTTCTCTAAAGTACTATTTTTATAACAAGAGTAAGAGTGCAGCTCCAAGTCCAAGTGTGACCAGTCCTGCTTTGAGCCAGTTAGCTAGGTCGAATGCACCTGTCTTTGGTAGTTCAGCTGGTAATTCTGGCTGTACTTGAGCAACAGTTGTATAGACAGTTTGTGTTGCAGGAGGAGCAGAACAGGTTGAGCTGTTTACGTATTCTTCAGTTCTACAGCGGTTTGTGCCGTCAGCCGTGGTGTAGCAGATATGGTCAACCTGGCTACAGTCAGCGTTGGTTTCACAAACTTCATTGCAGCCAACAGCTGGAGCTGGTGGAACATAGGCTACGGGGAGACAGTTTGTGGCAGCTGTATTTTCAGCTAAGCGACAGGCTCCTTCATTACAGACATAGTTTGGATTGGCTGTGTAGCATTGTTCATCAGTTGAGCAAGTACTGTTACAAGCATAGGTTTCAACCACAGGTTCACAATTGGCATCTGATGGATTGCTGTAGAGTCTGCAAGTGTTGCCGAACTCATTACTACAGAAGTGACTTGCGTTACCAGTCTGGCACTGATCATCAGTTTCACAGACGCTACCACATGAGTACACGACTGGCGTAGGCGTTGGTGTTACTCCTGGTGTTGGGGTTGGCGTTGGTGTAGGAGTTACATCAGGCGTAGGGGTAGGTGTTGGTGTTGGCGTCGGTGTGGGGGTTGGAGTAGGGGTCGGCGTTGGGCTAGGAGTTGGTTCTGGAAGAACATTAGTGACTTCACACTCACTCATGTGAACGCGGCCAGTTGTAGTACTTGGTTCTGTAGTGACAGCTACCTGATTTTTGAAAGTGAGACCTGTTCCACTTAAGCCGGCAGATTCTTTAATTACTCTGACAACTATTTTTAGTACCTGTTCGCCTGCTTCTAGAACTCCAAGGTTTGTTGTTAATCGACCTTCGTCATCAACAATCCAATCTGGAGTATTTGCATCTGCATCTGGGATAAATGCAACTGCATCGGGCAAAGTATCAATAACATTGACTTCACCAGTGGTAGTACCTTGGGATCGAACGGTAATTCTGTATTCAAGTACCGTGCCCACTGGAAGAGGGGCTTTTGGATCGACCATAGCTGCATCAGCAACTACTCTTGCTGATGAAGTAGCTTCAGCAGCGTAGTATGTTTCTTTACTAATACATTTAGCTTTATCACTAGGAACTGGAGTAGGGGTTGGGCTTGGTGTTGGAGTTGGTTCGGGAACATCAAAGACAAGCGTACAGCTTTCTTCGATTTCTCGAGCTGCTTTTGGTTTTGACTCTGGAGCTGTTGGAGCTACCGGGCCAGCAACTTGTCGCTGTCGCTGGGAAATTAAAATTCCTGCAGCACCAACGATGACAAAAAGGAAGACAGCTAGTATCGCCATGACATACTTCGATTTGGACCTAGTAATAGGTTTTCTTGAAGGAGGCTGGTTTGGTGTACCAGTATTCATTGCTCCAGAATTCTCATTTGGAGTTTTTGTATAGAATGCTGGTGTTTGGTTGTTTTGTGTTTCCATTTTTGTACTATGTTGTTAGTTTCTATCTTGTCATTACATCTAGTGAGCGATCTGACTGAGTTCTCTCTGGTATTTCATCAATGACCGGTTGAATTGTTTCTGATTCGCGACTCATAACTTCTGATCTTGGAGGAGCACCCAACTGTTGAACTGTGTCTTCGAACACTACCGGAACTGGTTCCCAATCTTGGCAGAGGACTCCATCTCCAGTTGTTGGACAGATTCTGCACTGAGCATAGTATCTTCCAAACTCCTCTATTGTATAAGGGACAGAGATGTTTCCAGATGATTCGACAGTGACTGCTGCTAGGCTTGGAGTGATGACTCTGAATTGGTAATCAGTTACACCAGCAACTTGTCCACATGTAAACTGTACCGTATTTCCGACATTAGGGGTTCTGACTGGCTGGCCAGCAGGTGTTTGCATTGTGATAGACATACACATTGGGCCAATTGGGGTAGGTGTCGGCGTTGGCGTTGGTGTCGGTGTCGGGGTAGGTGTCGGCGTCGGCGTTGGAGTCACTCCTGGGGTTGGAGTAGGTGTAGGCGTTGGGGTAGGGGTAGGCGTCGGAGTAGGGGTCGGGGTTGGCGTAGGAGTAGGTGTCGGCGTTGGGCTTGGTTTAGGAGCACAAGCGTATGGAGAAATATCTAAGAATTGGGTGCCCATTTCTGAATATCTAGATCCATCGGGTAGTCGGTACTCGACGTGAACAGGGACTTTATAGTCTGCGGCTAATGTGCCTGCAGCTTTCATGGCTGCAATTTTTGTGGCAATTTCATTAATAGTTTTGTTATCAAGAGCTGGTTGTTTGAAAGATCCATCCCAGGTCCAAGTAATAGTGTCTCCACCAGCAGTACGATTTGGGTCACTTACTTGTTTCAACCAGTATCCACACCATTTATCAGGTCCTTCAACACTTGCCTGACAAGAAGTCACTGACCAAGTTGGTTTGCCTAAGAAACCATCTGTAAGCTCTTTGTTATAGTATTTACCATAAAATCCAAGGAAAAAGACAACTTCTCCTACATCTTTAGGTTGCGTACCGGTGATTTTAAGCTGATAGCTTAAGTTACCAACTGTTTGAGTAGCAGGGGAACAAGCAGAAGTGTAGGTTCCAGCAGGAGGAGTTTTTGAACAGTCCCAGTCTAAGTCGTCAGGGTTACAGCCAGTGCCTTCAACACAAACAGCTCCATTATCACCAATATAGACGACTCGAGCAGCGGTTTCTTGTGCACTGCCGCCTGAATTTTTAGCCCAAGCGTCAAGTTGAATAGTCGTACACCATTTTTCTTCAGTAATAGTACCAACACTACCAGAGTTATTTGAAAGAGCTGGAAGATAACTGCCCATTGCTTCATTACAACCAGAACCACTTTTTCCGCTACAAACGAATGTATTTTTACCAGTTGTACAGCTTGTTCCTGATTGACAAGAAACTGAACAACTTGTATCACCGCAAGTAGCATCGCAGTATGGATATGCACAGCTTGAAGAACTACCTCCATCACACGAAGAAGGGTTAGAGCTAGTACTTTGAACATTTCCAACTCCACAGAATTCTTCAGCGCGTTTTTCACAGCTAGATTGAGGAGCACTACAGTCAGAGCCTGCTGTTCTGCCATCTTTACAAGTAATGTTTCCACAGGCTATTGCTGCTTGAGGACGAATATTTTGACTTTGTTGTGAAAGATAGAGTCCAACGCCACTTCCTAAAACAAGTAGAAGTAACAATGCAATTCCCAGAATCATTTTCAAAGGAAGACTACTAGTCTTTTGAGGTGCTCTAGGAGGGGTTGGAGCGTTATTAACAGGCGTAGTTGCCATAACTGGTTGGTTTTCTGTTGGTGTGGCTGGTGTGTCTGTTGATGCGCTAATCATGTGTGTTGGCTTTCTGAGTGCCAAAGAAGGCACAAAAAACAGCTTATACATCAGAATACATAGTTTTTGGTACTGTCGTCAATGAGCAATCTTGAAGAGAGCTACTTTTTAGTGAGTGGTAGTAAGCCTGGCAGCTGTTCTCCACCTAAAAAAGCGAGAGCAGCTCCGCCCGCTGCAGATACATAGGTGTATGTTTTCTCGAGTTTGAAATGGCGTACACATGAAATAGTATCGCCTCCACCAATAATTGAGTGAGGTACTTTCCCAATTGCTTTGCCAATGAGGGTAGAACCAGCAGCGAAGAGTGGGTTTTCCCAGACCCCCATGGGGCCATTCCAGAAAACTGTTTGAGCTTGTTTTAGAATTTCAGCATATAAATGCATGGTTTTTGGACCGATATCTAGGTATAAAAGATCTTTATCGTTCGGAGTATCTGCCATATCTTTAGTGAGGTCGAGTATTTGTACATCGGTTTTTTTGTGGGTATCGAGTGACGGCGCAGCGATAACATCAACAGGATAAATTATTTTTGGAAGCGGGATATAGCCTTTAAGAAGCATTTTTTCTGTTCGGTGGGCTTCCATCAGGTCTCGAGCTACTGTAGTGTAGTTAATATTTTGTTTTTTGAGGTCAGCTGAAGCATCTTCAATAAAAGATTTATGAATTTCAAGTCCTTCTGCCTTGAGGAAACTGTTTGCTACTGCACCTCCAACAAGCACAATATCAGCAATAGTGAGCAGTTTCTCTGCGGCTGCAACTTTATCAGAAATTTTCGCACCACCAAGTACCACAACTAGGGGTTTTTGAGGGTTTTCGGTCAGTTCAGAAAGGGTTTCAACTTCTTTTTGGAGAGCTAATCCGGCATAGGCAGGTATATATTCGGTAATTCCAGTCGTTGAAGCGTGAGACCTGTGGGCAGTTGAAAAGGCATCATTAATATAGACATCAGCGAGTTGTGCGAGTGATTTTGCAAACGGAGCCAGGTTTTTCTTTTCGCTGGGATCAAATCGCAGGTTTTCTAGTAAAAGAAATTGGCCAGGAACTAGAGCCTCCACAGCTTTTTCAACTTCGGGACCAGTGATTGCCGGTACAAATGTAAGGTCAAACCGATGGTGTTTTTGAAGGTATCGAGCGATTGGTTCGAGACTCAGTTGGGGGTTACTACCTTTGGGACGTCCAAGGTGAGAAATGAGGATAGTTTTCGCTCCGTGTTCTTGTAAAAATTTAAGGGTTGGAATCGAGATGTTGATGCGGTTGTCATCAGCAACTTGTACTCCTCGGATTGCATTCTTGAGTGGAACGTTGTAGTCCACACGCATAATTACGGTTTTGTTTTTAATAGCTTGGGAAGTAAGGGTTCTCAGTTTCATAGGTGACTTGTATATAGTATGTCAAAATAATAAGAGATTGACTCTCCGCTAACTACTAGAGAAAAATAGCTATCTCTATGGTATACTCCAGTCCATCTTAATGAAAGGGGATTTTTTTGTATATGCCTACAGCAAAAAATGACGTCGCTGAACAAACATCAGCTACTCCGGTGGTTTCAACGGAGGAAAAAATAACCGAAACCAAATCTCAAAAGAAAGGGACAGCTCCAAAAACTATGGAGGAGCTCTTAGCAAGCACTAACTATACGTTCGTCGTACCTCAAAAAGGTGCAACCGTTACTGGTGTGATTACTGACAAACAGAAAAAAGCCTTATTAGTAGACATTGGTGCCAAAACTGAAGGTATCGTTGCCGATAAAGAATTTGAAGCCGCTGCAGAGTACATTGAAGAACTCAGTGTTGGTGAAGAAATTGAAGCTATGGTTGCCTCAGCTGAAAACAGCCAAGGACAAGTATTGCTCTCACTTAAAAAAGCCGCATCTGACTCTCGATGGACTTACTTCACTAAAGCCTATGAAAAGAACGAAGTTCTTGAGGCAAAAGGTGTTGATGTTAACAAAGGTGGACTCATCGTTGTTGTCAATGGCACTCGTGGTTTTGTACCATCAAGCCAATTCAGTAAAGAACTTGTTGGCAGCTTTCAAACCTTAAAAGGTAAGAAGCTGATGGTTAAGGCTATCGAAGTTGATCGTGAAAAGAACCGATTAATTTTCTCTGAAAGACATGTTTCGGAAGCTCAAGAAATTGCTCAAAAAGCAGAAGCTCTTGATCAAGTTGAGATTGGTAAAAACTACAGTGGTGTTGTTTCAGGTGTTATGCACTTTGGACTCTTTATCACTGTCGAAATTCCTATCGAAGGCAGTGACTCATTTGGTCACGTCGAAGGACTTGTGCATATTTCTGAGATTTCTTGGGAAAAAGTCACGCATCCAAAAGAGTACCAAAAAGTTGGTGATAGAGTTGATGTCAGAGTTCTTGGTATCGATGAGAAAACAGGTAAGCTTAATCTTTCTATCAAGCAGCTCGGTGACGATCCATGGACCGGTGTCGAAGATCGATACCAAGTTGGAACTACCGTTACCGGTACCGTTTCCCGAGTCGAACAGTTTGGTGTGTTTGTAAACGTTGAAGCTGGCATTGATGGCCTAATTCATTCGAGCAAACTCGAACCAAATCATGGCTTAAACCGTGGTGACAAAATCACTGTAAACGTTGAATCTGTTGATTCTGCACAACGACGTATGAGTCTCAGTCTTGTTTTGACTGAAGTTCCTGTTGAGTACAGATAACAGTTTAAATATAAAACAAAAGGGCAGCGTAAGCAGTAGAAAGCTTGCGCTGTTTTTGTAGCTCTATACTAATTGTTAAATATTTTTTTATAGCATACTATAGGTATATGAGTCATGATGCTGCAACTACTGGAGAATCAAAAGAAATTATTGAAGCTCGTTTGCTTCTTAAAGTTAAGATGATGATGCCTCGTTTTTTATCTGGTAGTGTGAGTGTTGAAAATGCTGCTCAGACAGTGCTTGAAGCGGCAAATATATTGGCTGAAGCTGATAAGCAGCGACTGAGATTTGAAATAGGAAGAGCGAAAGATCGGGAAGTAACGTTTGGTTCTATTACTCAAGAAGCTGCAGACGCCAAAATGGTGGAGTTAAACGCCGCAATTAAAACCTTAAAACAGCAAGGGCAGACAGCTTCGGGAGAGCAATCAGCACCAAAGGCTTCTCCAGAAAAACAGGGTTCGCTTAAAGGTAGATTTAATCAGGCACTCGGTAGTATTGGTACACCAGAGTCAAGAAAACAATTTTTGGAGTTACAGAAAGAGAACCCTGGCGAGTATACGCAGCTTTTACATCAAGTTATTGTTGCCTGGGCTGACACACTTCGAAGTCAGAAGTTTGATACTAATTTAAAGGATAGTGAATTATTAGGACCTCAAAAAGATCGACGGACCTATGCGCTTGCTATTCCCGGTATGAGAGAAGAGCTTGGTGACATTACAACTATTCCAAAACTTCCATCAGATATCATACGTGAGTTGGACGATAGAGCAACTTTAAATGATAGGCAACTTTTTGATTTGACACAAAGAATAATTGACACAGGTTATTTTCGGCAGATGAAACCACGAGCAAAGAGTTTGAGGAGTGCAATTTTTGCATTTGGTGGTTCTGGAGTAGTGAATAGTAACGGTCAGTTTATTCCGAATGATCCAAATAAGAATTTGGGTGCGGCTGCTGCATTGATGATGTACGAAACAGATTTTTCAACCAACTTTGCCCGATATAAGACTCAGTATGATAGTGGTAATAAGGGAGTTATCGCTTTTTTGAAAAAAGATCTAGAGTCCTTGCAATATCTGCAGTCTTTGGAAGTGAGGCCAGAGTTTCAAACTAAGTAGTGAGTTGAAGAACTGGAGTTTAAATCACTACTTTTTGTTTGGTTCGCGGTAAGCTGCATTTGCAAATAACCTGGTTTGCTTTAGAATATGAGCAACACGCTACTCTGTGTTTGCGTCCAAAACAAACACGCTAGATAGAGAAAAAATAAAGAGAAGAAAGAACGTATGCCAAAACAAAGAATGATTGTCACTGATGACCAGCTACTGATCGATATGGATCTGCTTTTTAATGCGATTCGTGAGGCTGATGGTGATTGGGAGCAAGTCGAAGAAGAAATGCAAAATTATCTTCAGTCAATTCAAAACATGGTCACCGATGATGACGATGCAGATGATGAAGACGAGGACTAATTCTTTTTTTTACCCTTCAATAAATTAACAAAATAAGTTGTTATAAAGCCATAAAAAGAGTGATCTCTACGGGATTTTTTTGTACTTTTATGGTATACTACAGACTATAAGTTTGAAAAATTAATCTGCCCAAATAGTAGCATCAGTGCCGCATTGTGGTGTTGATCTTACAAGAAAGAATATGAGGAACCCGTATGGCCTACGTAATTACCTGTGGAGATGAAGGTGTTCAAGTGAATGAAGGAACTCGGCTTGGTTTTGCTGGTTCTGGATATAAACTTGCCGGATTTTCTGCTGCAGTCACCATTTTGAAAAAGCTCTTAGGAGAAGAACAAATTCGCATTGCTACTCACTCAGAGTGTGATTGGATCAAGGATCAGCTCGATCTCTCAAACTGGGAGCAAGTCGAAGCAAGTTCACAGCAGTACATTGAAGCACTTGCTGATACAGAAGGTCTCTTATACTCTGGTATTTTGCCTTTTAGTGATCCAAGAGAGCTCAAACATGGTATTAAGGGGCACATGGTTCGTCCAAAAAAGATTCACATTGCTAATAAAATTGCGTTTACCCTCGCTGGTGGAGAACAAACATATAACCTTGGTTGTTTCTTAATTAGTGCAGAATGGGTTGCGGCAGCTCCAAAAAAACTTGTCAAAGAGATGATGGATGTACAAATTGCGCACTATCGTAAAATTGGAGGCATGGAGGATTTGCAGTTCGTTTTCGAAAGAGAAGGTGAACTCAGCGAAGAAATTGTGGCAGCCAATGAAAAAATGCTCGAGAGCATTGGAATTACTGAAACGAAGAAAAAGTAGTATTTTTGGATTTTAGATACAGAATAATAGGGAGAGGTCTTTTTTCTAGTTGAAAAAAGACCTCTTTTGATTAAAATACAGGTACGTGCCTCAGCTATTGTGAGGCATTCTATTTTTATTTACATTTATAGTATCGTCGTAAGGGACTACTTCATATGCCAACTACTAAAGAACAACTTAATAAAAAAGGAGAAGTGATGTCACCGGTAAAAGAAGAAGTAACTCAAATATATTCTCTTTGGGAACAGATTGCTCAAAATCCAGATGAATGGTTACAAGATATGCAAGGTGAACTTGCATATGTAGCAGGAGGAGGACTTCCCCTAGTTTTTGGTGATTCTCTCTCGGAGGAGGTTGAGCCCTCGGAAATTTGGGAGGCTATTAAGGCTGCAGCTGCTGAAAAACAAGACACGATCGAGATTGCTGGCATTTTTTTCACACTCAAAGAACTCTCTCTTATGGGTGATTTTTATCGATTTATAAAAAAGCAGGGCAATGCATTACATTGTATTGATGAGCGATTAACTGATGATCTCCTCTCATCAGAAAGCCAAGTTCATGAGCACTGTGGTGCTTGTGCAGCTACCCATGGTGCTATTGAAGCCAAGCTAAGATCTGGGGTTTATGTGGAAGACATTTTACTTGCAGAACTTGGTGAGACAGTTGTTGGTAAGCAAAAAATTTATGATTCTATGCCTAACCACGTTTCACTTTCCGTCTTTATTGATTTTCATGGTGATGAAGCGGTAGTAGATGAAAACAAGCGTGCTCAACTACGGGATGCTCAAGCACTAGCATTTCAAGTTTCACTACCTGTAGAATTATTGACTGAGCATATTGAGAAAGAAGATCTTTCTGCAGAAAAAATTGGTAGCTTGTTAGATGCTTTAGTTAAGTGGAATGTTCAGATTGCTCGCAATATTATTGGTGGTGACCACAATGACTTACAGCAATTTGCAGATGAAACGCTCTTTATTATGGATAAGCGGGATGTTGAAGATCACCCACTAATTAAAGAATTGTACACTCGAATCAGTTCTGTGGCTCACAAAACAGAGTTATTTATACACTAACTAGCCGTAAAAACTGTGGTGAGTTTTGTGTTCACCTGGGTAGTTCTGATACTTTTAAGTATTTGAAGAATATACTGGAAGGTAGCTAGTTCTAAGACAGGAGCAGAAAGTTCTCCAGAGAGTTCCCTGAGTTCTTGAGCTGAGGTTGCCATCAGGAATTGCATTGCCTGGTTGGCTAAGAGGAGTTGTTCTAGTTTTGTTTGCCCACCCTCTTTTGATAGTGTTTGATATGTTTGAGACATCGGCTGAATTATAGCAGATGTTCTTTTATCTATATAGACAAGTTAGTCTTAAGATTGTTACTATAGATATATGTTAATTTCTGAGTTGTACCATCCCCATGCTATTACGGTCGCAGAAGACGCCACTGTAGTCGAAGCGCTTGAAGTCTTTTTGAAGAAAAAAGTCAACGGTTTAGTGGTAGTTAATGAAAAAGATATGGTGGTCGGGGTCTTAGCTCTGCAAGATATTGCCGCAGCGACAATTCCACGGCAGTTTCGTCAGAACGTGCAGATGGCAGCAGCTATGTATCGTCCCGGTTTTTTTAGTGAAAACTGTGCTGATATTATGCACAATTCTGTCAAGACAGTCATGAGAAAAAACTTTACAGTGGTTAATCTTAATGACAATATTATGGCAGT
>CAJQIG010000001.1 GCA_905478415.1 uncultured Patescibacteria group bacterium | reverse complement strand
GTAACCAAAGCTACAGGGAAGATGAAGCTTACTGTTAGTGAGGTAATGCCGGTGTAGACTTGGCGCGGGATTTGATAGATTCTTCTAAAGCCGGGCATGATATCGTTGATATTTTGCAGTTTTTCTACCCAGAGTGAGATGGTGGCCAGTAGGAACCATCCAGAATAGAGAAAAACAAAGCTGATCAAGAAGAGAGTTATAACGAGTACTATTTGTAAGAAAGAGACGGAAATATCCATCTTTACAGCCGTAGCGATCAATACAGCCAGGCCGATGAAGAAGCGTGGGACGTTATGGTAGGTGATATGTTCGGTGGTCAGTAAAAAGATACTGTTGACTGGTTGGAGCAGATACTTACTCAGGCCTCCAGAAAAGACAGATTCAGTGTAGTTGGACATGTTGGGCCAGAATATTGACCAGGTGAGTGCATCGATCATAGTGAAGAAGGAAAGGACGATCATCAACTCATCTTGCGTCCATCCGGCTACTGTTTCGACATTTCCAAAAATCAGGTAGAAAAAAAAGTAATTGAAAGCTGTCCACATAAGAGAAACAACTAACCAAAATAAAAAGTCAGACCGATACTCCATCATTTTCATGAGTTGGATTCTTCTAAAATGCCAGAATAGATCCCAATATTTTTTCATACTTTTATCCTCCAGCCGAGCTGTAGAGGTAGGTAGCTTTCTTCCAGAATAGTTTTGTAAGGAGGAACATGACTGTCAGTGTCAAAGCCACTTGGAACAGCATTGAGCCAGTCAGTTCCAGGGAACCTTGGAGGTAGCGAATAGGAACGGCATACATAAATTTGAGAGGGAGAACCTGGTAGAAAGTTTGCAGCCACGAGGGCATAAACTCGACCGGTAGCATTGAGCCGCTAAAAAGACTCACCGTGATCCACTTAAAATGTTCGATCCCGGAAGAGCCTTCAAACCAAAAGGTTAACAAGACAATCCAGAATGCGATAAAAAATTGCATTACGTAGGCGACTACCATGAAGAGTAGAAAGATAATCACTTTTTCAGGAGTGAGACTGAGCGTAGAAACGGGAATAAATGAGTTAATTACCAAAGCAAATAAGATCAAAAAAGGAACGGTAATAGTTATACTGACCAGTTTTCCACCCACATCTTTTGAGAAGACTTCGTTGATGTATGAGAATGGGCGAGTCAGGAAGTAATCAATTTTTCCTTCTCTAATTTCTCGGGCTCTCCAGCTTTCAAAGTAAGTGGACGTCATGCGTTCGACCAACATGACCAATAGGTAGTATTGGGTGATTTCTGGCAAGGTGAAGGATTTAATAGTCTCTTGGCCCTGAAACACAGCTTGCCAAGCAAAAACCAAGACAAAGAATGGCAGGATATCCAAAAAGGTATAGATGACCAGCTCGGTTCGAAATTGTAACGAGCGAATGAGCATATAACGGTAGATGGCACTGTATTTTTTAAACATAGCGTACAGTGTATAGTGTACCACCAAAAAGCCCCCTGCTCGGCAGAGGGCTGATGTGTTTAAAATGAGTCGTGTCTACCAAACAGCTTTCTTAAGAGGTTTACCAACACGGAAGTTAATGACCTTATGTCCTCGAATGGTTTGTCGTTTGGCTTCATCACCAAAAGGAACTACTTGCTTGTCCTTGACTTGACTGACATAGAAAGTGCCAAATCCGGAAATAACTACTTTATCTCCTTTTGCAAGTGATCGATTCATCTCATCAAAGAGAGCCTCGATTGCTTCGGCAGCTGCTTTCTTTGTAAGGTGAGCTTTTTTGGCAACAATGTCAGTAAGCTGTGATTTAGTCATGAAGACCTTTCTGTTCTATTTTTTTGTACTGCTTCTTTTCCGATGTTCCAAAAAATGGGGGATAAGAAGCTTATTTTTAGAAAACTATATGTATGTTAGAGACTGTAGTGTAATGGACTGGCGGGGGATGTCAAGAGTTAGTATCAGCATTTATCTGGACTTATGGGGTAAAAATAGCAATATAGTTTTTGTTATGTTACCTTGAGGTATTTTGTGTAGCCGATTGAGTAACTCCAGATTACAGACGACCAGTTTTATAGAGGTATACAGTAAACACGCCAAGCATGTCGTACCCCACATCTCGAAAGGTGGCATGACGATCGGGGACAAAGTGCTGATGGAGTTCGTCACTCATGGCATAGATGAGACAAATGAAGACGGGTAAGTACCAGTGTTTTTTAAGTGAGTAGCTGTTATTAAGAAGTGAGAACCCGCGATTGGTGAGCCAAAATAAAACAGCAAACACTGTCATGTGAGCAGTTTTTTTGAAAATAAAATCAAGGGCAGAGTAGCTCGCTGAGGGGAGCGCACTCTCTGCAGAAAAAGTAAAGATGAGTAGCGCCCAGGCAATCGGCGGGATAATTGCACTCAGCCAGAGAGACAGTCGTCTACCTGCAATTTTTTTATCTAGTAGTGAGTTTTTTCTGTTCCAAAACATAGAGTGTACTGTAACCAGCAGTAGCAATAAGTATACCACCTACAATCAGTGAGATAATCCCAGATTTTGGTGGTAGGGGCGAAATAGGGATGAAATTTTGAGATTCTGTGGTCACTTGATCTGTTACAGTCGCTGAAGTAGTTGCCGTTGTGAGTGGTTCTGAGGTGAGTTGAAAAGAGGCTTGGTATTGGGGTAGCAGGATAGCAAGTTGTGCAAACAACTCCTCTTTTTTTATCTGAGATGTGTTTTCTTTTGGAGTTTGGAGTGGTGCGGGGAGGTTGGGAGATGGTTCTGGTATGGGAGTAGGTGTCGGTGCGGGAGACGGAGCTGCTTGCGGAGATGGAGTTGGACTGGGAGAAGGTGTTTGAATGGTGGTTACAAGGATAGTGTCTGGTGTGGGAGTGTGCTCTAGGTAGTTCTGGGTTGTTTGATCATAGTTCCAACTCAGGCCCTTGGTGGTATCACCATAGGTAACTGATGAGATAATTGCACCATTGTGATCATACAAATTGACGGTGTCACCGGTGTTATTGAGTTTAGACCCATCCAGTCCAATGACGAGTGTCTCTTGGGGGCCGACAACCATCTCTTCAGCAAAAGTGTGGAGGAGTGTGGGGGAAGAAACGGTGTCGTACAGCGAGTAGTTATAAATATCTTGTGCTTCTTCCCCCACATTGGCGAGCTCAATCCATTCTGAGCCGGTTTCGGGGTTGGCCATAACCTCCGAGATGATCACTGCTGCCCGGGCTGTTGACTCTAGCCAAGCTGGAGAGCTGACAAAAATAACAAGCGAGATTGCCAAACCTTTCCCAGCTGTTGCTAGTACTCGTGCCAAGGATTCCCTAAGCAGTGTGAACATGGTCAAAGTATAGAGAGTGAAGCTGACAGGAAGTGTAGAAGCGGGTGGGTGCCTGTTATTTTGTGCGGCGCTTGTGGCGGCCTGCGAGGACGCGCTTGGGGGTGCGGTGGATCTTTTTTGCTTGCTTTTTTCTATATTTTAATTCATGTTTTTCTTTTTTCAAATAAATGGCAAAAGCAATTAAGGTTGAACTAAACAATAGGTAGCCTGCTAAAACTAATAATTGTGGCCAGTAGAAAAGTAGGACGGTATCTTTTTTTTCAGTCACTTTCCATGTATTTGCCCAGCCATTGAGTTGATAGTGTTCAGGAATTCTTTTAAAAGTTTTTACCGAGATTGCAATCCAGGCAGGATCAAAAGCTTGATAGAAGTGCAGATAACCAGGTTCTTCTGAGATGTATTCTAGCTGATAGAGAGTTTCTGAAATACGTTTGTTTGATATAATTGTTACTGAATTATCAATGCTTTCTTCATTTCCTTTGAGATGCATTGATGCAAGCATGTTGATTGGAACTTGCCAAAAATTGAGGCTGGAAAAGTCATTAGTTGTCTCTGAAAGGATTGAAGGGTTTTCAATTGTATATGAGTAGGGTGCAGTTAGCTCAGAAGTATCATTTAAAAAATAATAGTTAGTATCAAATGTATCAGAATTAGCTATCTCAATATTGAGTAGCTGCAAGCCGTCAGGATTAGTAAGATTAAATTTGGGTTGAGATCCACCAGCATTTCTTGAGCCAATTTCGATGATGTACCCTGAGTTTGAGGAGAGGAATGAAAGTTGTCCATTAATACAAGTTTTTGTAGCATCTGAAATTAATCTAAGATATTGAGGATCTTTTGCTACTTGATAGGTGGGGATTTCTTGGGAATTATTTTCTGAATTGCAAATGAAAGGTATTTTTTGAGCTAGACCCTCAACGGCGCTTGCCTTATGATTTCTATCATTTTTTGTAACTTGAATACTAATGGGTACATTATTCTCTGAAATAAGATACTTTTTTTGATTTGGAATAGTTTCAGTAAATTGTTTGCTCTTTTGACTCTCCCATGAGAATAATAGTTTTCCTTCTCTGTTTTTAATCTCCAAGGTGGAATTGATCCGAGGATCAATACTTCCAAAATTATTTTGTAATGCATGACCATTTAAAAATAGTGCAATATCTGTTGTTTCATCAATGGAAAGTTCCCCCAGATTAATTGTTGTATCGACGTCAAATTCTTGACTTCCAATAACAACTAGCGGAAAGTCGAGATTCATTTGTAATGAATAAAGATCATTCAACTGTTCAATAGTAGTTGAGAATGGAATAGGGTCCTCAGCATATGAAACCACTAAGTTAATTTGTCTATCTGTATTTGTTTTTTCTGGAGAAATAAAAGTGAGAGTAGCGTTAGTATTTTCTATTTGGGAAGAAGATACTGCATTTCCTCTTTGAGAAAAAATACTTGGGAAGACAAAATATTCATCGCTAAGTATTTCTGTTGGGTTAGAAACATAAGATTTTTTTGATGCAAAGAGAGTATCCTCTAACATCCAGGTGCGAGTAGTAGAAACTTTTGTAACAGATGAACTTGAAATAAAATTATAATTACTATGCTGAGTATTTTCAAGGATTCTTATCGGTTTTTCTACTCCTTTATCTGTTTCAAAAATAAGTTGGAATTGATTTGAGCTTGTTAAGCGATCTATGAGAAGCTTTTGTTGAGAAAAACCATTAAAATTACTGCAGTGTTCAAGGTTTTCATCAATGAGTAACCATTTTATGTCATACTTCATAAAAATATTTGAAAGTTGCTCTGTGTTATTTGCGTGTAGTGCAGACGAGAGTTCCCAAAAGTATTGTTCATTGTTAGCACTCCACACATCAGAAAAACGTTCAATAATTGGTTGTTTAACACCATACCAAAGAAATCCAGAACCAACATAGTTCCAGTTGTAGTTATACCAACCTTCTGAACAATCTGCGGGGAGCATCGCGATGTGAGCATATCCCTTTTGATTAAATTCGTTAGTGACATCTCTGTATGCCTGTGGAATACGTATTGATTCATTCTCGTAGAAGGCAGGAAAAATAAAATGAGGAAGAACGAGTACTGTGGTACTTATAGCTAAAAGAAACCATAAAAAGGCATGAGAGAATTTGCTCTTTTTAGAAAAAAGAAACAGTAAGCCAAGACCTAAAAATATGCTGTAACTAAGGGCCATACCAGTACCAAGCTTAGTGAATGTAGTTCTAAAAGCTTGTTTATAGAGGGGGAGTAGTTGTAAAAGTTTAGAAGCAAAAGAAAAAGGGGGGGTTGCTGTAGTCAGTCCTAAAAAGAAAAAAAGATAGACACTTGAAAGTGGAAGCATTATTTTTCTATACCGTTTAAAAGTAGAAACAATGAGTCCTAATACACTAACTAAGAAAAAAAGGAAGTAAAAAAAGAGAATAGCAGAATTTTGAAAGAATTGGTTCCAGCTTTGAAAAACTTGAGTGTCAGCTACTGAAGTATCAAGATAAAAACTTTTTAACAATCCAACGTTTAGTACATCACCATACTTCATGCTTTGCTGTATAAATTGTTCAGTTGAACTCAAGTTATTATATGCTTCGAGAAAATTTTGGTTTCTAAACAAAGTATAAAAAGTGAATGATGTTAGCCAATAGCTATTCGCTAATAAGATGATAAATAAAGCAAATAAGATATGTGTGCCATTCTTTTTTTTGTTTTTATTGAGCAGAAAAAAAGTTGTGGTATACACTCCAATTGAAAAGAGATATGCGACAAAAAGTGATGGGATGAAGCCTTGCATCGAAAAGAAAATATTTACAATAAATAGTATGAATAAGTTCTTTTTACTTGGACTATGTATGTATCTCAGTAATAATAAAAGTGCCCATGGAAGTCCAGCAAAATGGACACTAAACGCTTCTAATGGTAGATAAAAAAGCTGTGTTGTTCCTAAGTTGAATGTATAAAAGAGTGCTGCTAGTAATGAAATAAATGTAAGTAGTTGTTTAGATACATCATTTTTTAAAGAAGAAAGAATGTGGTAGGAAAGAAAATACATTCCTACTGCTCCAACACTGAAAGATAAAAAATGAAAAATTGCTCTTACTGCATGGCTAGGTGCAAACAGGTCAATTAGGTATACTACCCCAGTATGTATAAAGGTTGTTCCTACCCCGTGCCCTATTAAAGCTCCTAATCCATAGTTTTCTTGCCAGCTAGAATTAAGCGCCCGACTAAAGTTTGCAGAGTAGTTGAGTTCTGGACTTACTGCATCCCATCCAATCAAGTTTGTAGTACTTGGAAATTGAGAAATAATGAAAATTACTAAAATACTGACAAGTAATGAGACTGGAGCGAAGTGAATATGGGTAACAATTTTTTTAAAAGTTGACATAGATACCATCTGTTGCAGTGTAGTCTAAAATGTATCCGGGAGGAACAGTAACTTTAATTGGGGCTCCTTTGCTGAGTTTCCATATGCCAGGAGATGGAAACTCAGCAAGTGTGGTGATTCTAAGTTCGTCTGATATTCCCGTCTCGGACATAAAATCATCTGTTGTTTTTGGACAAACAAAATATTGATGCTTAAAGTTATTGTCACAAGCTCTTGGTTCAGGCCAGAAAGTGGCTTCGTCTAAAATGATAGTTCTTGGATAGCTAGCGCTTCTTTTAAATGGGTCTTCGAACATGAGTGTGGCAGAGAGTTTTGCATTATTAGGACAGTGTTCTTTTAAGAAGGGGAGGTCTGAGTACAGTACAAAGGCTTTTTTGCAGATTCCATCTTTCATATAATAGGCTGACTCTAGTTGAGTATTATCTGTATGGTTTGTTCTATCAACAAAAATCTCAGGGGTAGGGTTATAGAGTTCTGGCAGAGAATCGAGAATGAAAGAAGCAAAAAAACTATTATGGAGAGTATTCTCTAGTTTTGGCTCGAGAAAATTATTTTTAGACAAAATACTTCCTTGAATCACTAGCAGAAACGCAATAAATCCAATCGTAAATTTTTTAGTTTGTGAAGCTATAAGTTGAGTGGTAATGAAAAAAAGTAACGCTAAAACAATAATTGAATGCCGACCAGGACCGAAACCAGATGTTCCATAATGCCAGCCAGGATTTGTTTGATAAAAGAGTAGTGTGAGACAAAAAATAGCTAGATAAAAGTAATTGAGCAGTGTGTTTTTTGTATGATTCCTCATAAAATAAAACAGTGAAGCTATAAAAAGTATTGGAGAATACCAAAAAATACCAATATTAAGGTCAAAAAATTGTTCGTAAAATTTTTGTACCGAAGCGTTGTGTAATCCGAAACCACGTACTGTAGTCCATCCATCTTGAAGAAGTGTCCACGGTGTTAAAACACCAAATGCAAGGTAGTTATAAAGGTAGGGAATTAGTGATAGTAAGCCAACACCAAAAGCAGTAGCTAAGATCTTAGTAGTAATTGCAAACTTTTTTTGTTGAGTATGGCCAATGACAACATAGGAGAGGAGAAAGAAGAATGTCACAATCAGTACTGGTTGACTGTGCCATGAGGCAACTGTGCTCAAAAGTATTGCAAAAAGATATTCTTTTTTAGCAAAGGCAAACAAGGAGACAGTGAGTAACGTAATGACAAAGAGATCTGGTCCAGGCCATATAAAAAAGGACATAAGCGGAGATATAAATGTAAGAAGTAAAAAGGCGATACGATGGCCACTCTTATGAATATATTTAGCCCAGATAATCCCAATCATAGTAAGGTATGAAAAAATATTTAGTAACCAAAGTGATCGGAGTGGATTGAGATTAAGTGCCTCAAGAAGTAGCCGGAATGGTAGTGCAAGCAGTGAGTAAAAGATAAAGTGAACAGGATAGCGTTTTTGATCAGTGCCTGATATGTAATAGCCAGGATCTTCAAAGTAAGCTTTATGCAGTACTTGTTCCAGATTAGTTCTATCTTCTACTGTAAGTTCAAAACTAAAGTGATTTTTTACTGATTCAGTAATACCGTAATACTCTACGATATCACCTCCAAGCTGTACTTGAGCTCTAAATAAAAAATAGTAACAAAGAAAGATGCTAAGAGCAGCTAAAAGTAACCAGGGTGCTATTTTTTTCATGCACCATAAGCATACCTGACTCTAGGCGATTTATGAAGCTTTGAACTTGGTGCAAATATAGCTCGTTCATAGGTCTTAGCCGTATTTTGAAAACTACGTTGTTTTCTAATTTGAGCTCCCATGAGTGACATTTTACGTTTTAGACCATTTCTTAAGACTTTTGTTGTTTGTTTAAGCATTGATTCTTTTGAAAGTTCGAACGATAAATCGCTAGTAGTTAGGCCAAAGTCTTTCATAGCTTCTGAGAAATCAGGTGCAGTTAACATTGGTTCTAATTTGTCAGAAACAATAAATGGTTTTTTATATGAGAAAGCTAATGATAGTACTCCAGAAGCACACATAAACTCTCTGTACGGAAAGACAATTAAATCCGCAGCAGAGAAGTATTCAACAATTTTTTCTTGAGGAACATATCCAGTGATATCTACAGAAGAAGAATTTTGGGTTGTATTTACAACGCCATTATAAAATTCTTTATAGTATTCTTTTGAAGATAAGGTAATACTTTCACCTCCAGCAATAATAAAGCGAGCTTTTTTTCCAAGAAGCTTCTGAGTCTTTGCAAAGTTTTTTGCAAAGATATCTGCACCTTTAAACCAGTTTACAAAACCGAAGAAGAGCACCACTTTTTCAGAAGCAGCAATTCCAAGTTTTTTACGCGCCTCTGCTTTAGAAATTTTTTCTAAATTAGTGTCGACAGCATGAGGAATAGCAATTATTTTTTTAGCAGGAATATATTTAGACAGTCTCTCTTTGAGGATATCTTCAAGAACAATAACAGAGTTACTAACTAAGCCAAGCGCTCTATAGAACGAGTGAAAGGCTACGTTAAATGCACGAGTCTTGATTGAGTCGCGGAATGAGTTCGTCAGTCCCATGTGTCCAGAAAGTTTTCCAACATCCATGACTACATGATGAGAAACAACGTGAGTCTTATATCCTAGTGACTTAAGAACAGCTAAGAATGGAAGTAGTGTTGCTGATACCAGCATACTTCCATACATAGAGAAATCAAACTGAATAAGTACATTTTTTGCATTCTTAAATTGAGTTACACTTTGGAGTAACTCAGTCCACATAGACATTTTGCCATGTTTGAAGTGTCTGAGTACTAATGTGTCTTTTTCGACATAGTGACTGCTTTGTTTTTTGTAGTCAGCAATAACAACCGTGTTGCGGTTCATATTTTTAACTACATTCTTGGTATAAGAAGCCACCCCAGTGGTCCCAGATGAGTAGGTCTCACCCTTGTGGGGATATAAAGATATGATTAACAACGTTTCCGTAGTGTCATATTTTGCCAGTATGTTTTTTATGTTTTTTGGCATACCACAGGCCACAATTACAAAGTAATTATGAACTCTGGTATTGCCCCGACACTTTAAAAGCGTCGGGGCAACAGGTTATACAGAAAAAATTATTTATTGGTCCGCGTGACAGTGCAGGGACGCTTCGTTCAAGGAGATGCCGGGGTCGCCGGGCATCAGCTTGTCAGCAGCGCCTGTCTCGCCATTCCAATAATCAATCTCACAGCTGTCGGCCCAGCTGGGGACCTCAAGCTTGATGAAGTTCATGCTGCCATCAGCATGTTCGCCGGCGGCAAACAAATGCGCGCCGCCTTCCCAATCTTTCACTGTCCACATGGGGGACTCGCCACCGAAAACGGCTGCGATTGTGTAGGCGTTGGGGAGGTCGTTGACGTCAACTTCGTTGGCCAAAAGGTCATCAAGAGCATCACAGGTAACGTTGCCTTCGAAAGTGGGATAATCCCAGTTCTCTCGGCGCAATCCGAATGCGTATTCTTGAATCAGGAGCTGGCAGTCATTGTTGACCCAGTGGTCAGCAGCATAGCCGCTGCCCTCGCCGATATAGCGGAGGGTGAAGCTGACGTTGCCGTCAATTTCAGCTGGGCCGCGCCACACGATGGGGTCAGATTGCTCGTCGCCATCATGCAACACAACGGTTGCTTGCCAATCAGCATTTTCCAGCGTCAACCCGTCTTCCGTGTACCCGTGCCACTTGCAGGGGTCCCACGAAACAGATTCGCCATCAAACACGAAGTGCACATAGCCATCGGCCAGTGCGGTTTCGATCATATCGGCGTCTTCGGGGCAGGAGTTGGCTTCAGCTTCGATGCTGTTGTCAATTGGTTCAGGAGTGCTTTCGTAAATTTCAGCCAATGTAGGCAGTCCCAGCACGTGTGTGCGGAACAGATTACAGTTGAAAAACACGCTTACATCCTTACCATCTTGACCACCACGGATAACTTTAACTTCTGCTTCATCTGGGTATCCGACTGGGCCACAGACAGGAATTACCAAATTTTCATATTCTTGGTAATCTGCGTCTTCAGTTAAATGGTTCCACGTGGCCCCTTCAGTAGGACTCCAGTATTCTTTCACCACCACTGGGGTGGGTTCGGGAGTTACAACATAGGGGGCCGGCGTTTCCTTGACGATTGGTGACCGTAAACGCCAGTCACATGCTGTTAACGCGATAGTTGATAAGATTAAAAATAGGAACAAAATGCTAGTACGCTTCATTTTTTTATTTCCTCCAATGGAAATTATTGCCCAAGGATGGGGCATTTTTTCAACATTTTCAATAAGTCCTGGTCCTGCGGGCTGCAGAGCCAGATGAAAAATAAGAACTTGGCGGAAAGCCAAGGGTCATTTGACGGATGACCTTCCGTTCTAAAAATTTCTGAAGGGCCCTGCAGCCCACAGCGAGCACGTTACAACCAGTACGCGCCCACTGTGGGCCACACGGAAACCAACAAAAGAGAGAGTTAAAAATAAAACCACGGAGAAAAAGAAACGATACACGTATAGTGTTCATTCAATTTTTATATTTCTGTATACCTGTTAAGGTTCAGTTTCTAAGTAAACTTAGAAACGTCTTCTGTCGCACCCACCAGTGAAAGCAGCAATGCCTTCGGGCGGTATGTTGACAGGTGAAGAGCATTCGTGAATGCCAAGCATCTATCAACAATAATCAAAGTTCGGTTTGCAACCAACATTTAGGAAAAAAAGTATGTAAGGTTGGTTGTATCTTAGTAATAGTTGTATATCACTAATACGTACATTATAACACCATCATTGCGAATTGTCAATACTATAGGACTTAAAAGCAAAAAGACCCTTCAATTTGAAGGGTCTTTCTAACTTATTTGATTTTGTTAGAGCACCAGCGGTCCAACCCACATGACCAACATGGCTAGAACTAAGCCCATATACGACAAAGTCGCAATGGCGGCTTGAGTGTTGGTCATGGCTAAAGGGGATTCAGACAAAGTCTCATCATCTTTCATTGAGGCCGAAAAAACGGCAATCACAATGATGGGGATTAGTGCCACCCAGCCAATGTTCATGACCAGAGTCAAAAGGATAGATCCATACCCACTCCAGGACAAAAGGCCGAAAAACACAACCATAATAGCGGCGAAGAAAGTCAACAGCACTTTCTCTTCACGCTCATTGAGAGACGTAAAGATGAGTTTGAAATGTTGACCTGCGTCTAAAGACCCAACTGGAATCAAGTTAATCACTAACAGATATCCATTAGTTGTGATCAAGGCTGCGCTCCAGACAGGATTAATACTAGTTAGAAGCACACCCACAAACATCAAACCAACATTTACAGCTGGTCCAGCCAGCATTAACCAGGTTAATTTCCACCAGGCAAGCAAGTCTGATCTTTTGTTTTCCGCCTCATTCAGCGGTGCGGCTACTGCCCCGAGGGGGAACAGCCACAGAATTTTCCAGAGGATTCCATTCTCTTTCAAGACATAGGCATGGCCAAGCTCATGGAGAACCATGCTCAAGGTCATGGCGATGCCAAACTGGAGTTGCCCAAACGAGAGGGTAAACATCCAGACGAATAAAAATGGAGCAATCACTTGGATTGCTGGTTTGTCCGAAAAAGCCATGAATCGTTTAATCCATCCTTGGCTTTTTGTTTTGTGGACATTTTTTTTAGTCAAGATAGCCTCCTAAAGGGCAAAAAAATCAATTAAGTTAAATAGCAATAGTGACACGTCTTTTTGATATACATCATAAGCTATGTCACATATATTAATTATAGGATATTATGAGAGAGTTGTCAATCAAGAGGACCACTAAAAAAGCCTCCAAGTAGGAGGCTTTTTTGAGTTATTAGTTAAAATAAATTAGGCAATTTTCTTCTTAAGAAGAAAGGCGCCAGCGCCTGTGATCATGCTCATGGCAGCTGCAGATGCAGTACCAAAATCGAGAGCGGTGTCAGCAGGAACATGGGTTTTGCCAAGTACAGTTGTGTACTCAATCTTTTGATTTTGTTCAAGAGACTGTTCACCGGATGCTTCACAAGTTGAATCTTGTCCATAAGAACCAGTAGTACATTTGACTGTAACTGTTTGATCAGCAGATTGAGATTGCTCAGCGGTGTCTGCAGAAACAGCACTTGAGAAGCTCAGCATAACTGCTGTAGCAAGCACACCTGCTAAGGTGATTTTTAATGCTTTCATGTGTTACTCCTTTATGCAGAATCGCGAAGTCGGTTGGTTGTAAGGCCAACAAAGGATCTGCTGTTATTACTGATACAAAGTATATCACCAGTACATCACGTTGTCAATAGTTATAGGATTTATTCAAAATGAAGGAAAAACTGGCTTGAGATAGCTACTTTAAGTGCCAGTACAACGTCATGTAGTTATCATCATGGAAGACAAAGACACCGTTTCCACCATCGCCAAGACAGTTACGGCAGAAGTAGGCTTCGCCGTCTGCAACAGACATCACAGACTTTGAGCCCATGCCAACAATATCGATAGCAGGATGTGGCTTGTTGCCGTACATCCAGTTGTAGCAGGTGTTAGATCCATAGCCTTGGGTAATGCGGACATCGTTCATTGGCCAGCGCCAGCTACCTCCACCAGAATTTTGGGTGCCACTTGGGTTATAGCTACAGCTAGTATCCCAGGTTACAGAGGTAGACTCGAGTTTATCAACAGGGTTAATGTAGTTGCTGTAGTACCAACTCCACTCGGAGGTATCTTGGAATTCTTCGGCACTGTATTTATAGACGCCAAAGTGAAGATGTGCTCCAGTAGAGAAGCCAGAGTTTCCCATGGTACCAATAGTTTCACCTTTTTTAACTGGTACACCGTTGCCGTCTCGGATAACAATATTTGCAGCATTGGCAATTTGTTGGAGCTCTTTTTGAGCTTCGGCTAGGAGTTGTTGGTATTTACTTTCATTATTTTCGGTACTGGCTAAGAGGGTTTGTTGTTCGGATTTTTGACGATCGAGTTCTGCTTTTTCGTTTTTAAGCTGCGTAGTTTTGCTCTGGAACTCATACTGTTTTTCTTCTTTGAGAGCTTTTTGATCGTCGTAGAGAATACGTTGCGACTCGGCTAAGCTCATGGCTTTAGCCGTTTGCTCTCCTGCTTGGCCGATGTATTTATACTGCGTTAAGACCTGATTGAAGCCCTGAGCGGAGGTGAAGAGGGCGATCGGAGAAATGCGGTTACGCTTGTACTGGGTGCGAATTCTGTTGACAAGTAGAGTAGTTAATCGATCGAGCGAAATATTGAGGCCGCCGATTCGCTCCTCGAGTTCAGTGATTTGTTTTTCGAGTGCATCGATTTCAGCTACCGTTTGGTAGATCTGGAGTTCTTGAACGCGAACTCGTCCATTGAGAAGGCTGATGGTGCTGGTGAGGGTGTTCTTTTCTTCCGAAATGACATCGAGTTGGTCCTCTACACAGGACTTTTTTTCAGAAATACACTTTAAGTAAACATCAGTCTCATCGTCCTTATTACAGCTGTATTCGTCACAAGCCGCCGCAGTTACTGGCTGAGCGCTAACAGAAAGAGAAAAGCCAAAGAAGAGAAGCAACATCACTAACAACATTCCGCGCCAAACTTGGTCAGCCACAGTACTCAAAGTGATGAGGGTGGAAGTGTGGAGTTTCTTCATAAGAATTATTGTTTAATGAGTCGTTGGACTGCTAACAGTCCGGCAAAGCCACCGAGAACTATGCCTCCTAGAGTTCCAACACCTACTTGGATAGCAAAAAGTTCTGTTGGGATTGGAAAAATCTGAATATCGCCGAGAAACTCTGAAATCCAGGGAGAACTATACATGAGGGTGGCTACAGTTGCTCCAAAACCAAGTACTGAGCCCATGATGCCATACAGCATGCCTTCGACCACAAACGGAGCTTTAATGTACCAAGAAGTGGCTCCAATAAAGCGCATAATCTTAATGGTATTGCGTTTATGTGTGGCTTTGATGGCGATGATGACCATGATAATTAAGAACGAAATAGTCGAAAGGGTAAAGATTGCAACGATGCCAATAGTGCGAACTGATGCAGTCCAAGATGAGAGCGTTTCAACAATGCCTTCTTGGTACTCGACGTCTTCGACATCAGAAGCTTTTTCAAGTTCTTCTTTGACCAGGACGAGAGAATCAAGATCCTTAGCAGCTACTTCGATGCTGGCTGGGAGAATATCTGCCGTGACTAACTCAAGGAGAAGAGGATCATTTTTATTATCTTCTTGATAGATTTTAAGGGCTTCATCTTGAGTAACAACTTTGACTGAGTCAACATACCACTGCTCAGTCATTTTTTTCTCAAGTGCGGTGATGCTAGTTTCTGGGGTTTCCAGTTCAAAAAAAGCAATAACTTGTGGCTGTGTTTCGAAGTAGGTGAGGACTTTTTGCGTTCCAGCCACAAAAAAACTGAACATGTAGACAACAAAAAAGGTAACCGAGACCATCAGAATTGAGACGAGAGCCTGGTAGGGAGAGCGACGGATGGTGGTGAGGGCAGAGGTGAGAGCATTCATGAGAGATCGTTTCTATGCCTTTTTCTTTTTAGGTACTTTTTTCTTTCTGGTTTTCTTAGTTTTTTTAGCTTCTTTGGGTTCTTTAGTATCTTCGGAATTTGTTTCTTCTTGAGAAGAATCTGCGGTTTCTTTGGAATCTTCTTCGCTGGCAGTGTCACCCTCTTTTTCAGTATCTTCATCCATTTCGTCGTTTTCAGGTGTTGTTTCAATGGACTTTGTAGCTTCCTTTGGTTTGAAGAAACGACTCCAAAAACCAGTGGCACGGGTCTTTTTCTGTTTTTCTTCAAGATCTTTTGAATCTGCTTCAACTGATTCTTCGTCACGTTCTGATTCCTTGTCTGTATCTTCTTGAGAGGAATCTGGCTTTTTAGTTTCTACTTTCTCATCAAGCTCTTCAGCTGAGGTATCAGTTTTTTCTTCTGTATCTTCTTTTGAAGCTTTCTTTTTGGATTTTTCTGATGCTTTCTCGGCAGTATCAAATGCTAATGCACCTTCTTTCAAGTGGAGATGACGTTTGTCGGCGAAGACCGAGAGTACTTTAGGATCGTGAGTAGCAAAAATAAGTGTGGTGCCAAGTTCATTAATTTGTTTGAGGAGTTGGGCAATGGAAAGTGACGTGTCTTGGTCAAGATTGCCTGTTGGTTCGTCAGCAAAAATAACGCTGGGGGCAATGGCAAGCGCACGGGCGATACTGATTCGTTGTGCTTCACCTCCAGATAATTGACTAGGGAAGAGGTGGGCTTTTTGAGTCAGTTGGACCAAGTTGAGGAGATCAGTGACACGTTCTTCAATTTCATCTTGAGTTTTACCTAAAATTGAAAGTGGTAGGGCTATGTTTTCCCAGACATTCATTTCGGGAACGAGACGATAATCTTGAAATACGACTCCAATCTTGCGACGATGCTCATGCAGCCGGCTTCGCTTGATTTTGCTGAGATTTTCACCATCAAACTCAATATCACCTTTATTAGGAGTATATTCTTTGGTGAGCAGGCGCATCAGCGTAGTTTTTCCACTACCAGAATGTCCGGTCACCATAACCAGCTCTCCAGGTTTAACATGGAAAGAAATATCTTTAACTCCTGACTCATCTGGGTCAAAAGTCTTGTAAACGGACTTGAAGACTATCATATAACACTCTCACTATAACTTCTTCCAGATTCAAAGGCAATGGGAAAATACTCTGGTTTCTTGAGGTAGCAAACCACAACATGTAGTGTTAGATAACACAGAAAAGGTAGATAAAAAACGAATAGTGAGTGAAAACTAGTTTTCTGATGGAGCTTCAGCCTCAGTCTCGAGGACTTTAACTCGACCAACATCCATCAGCCAGCCAACATTCTGTCCTTGGAAGGTTTCTCCCCAAATTTCAATTTCCATGCCCTCGAACTCACTGAGGTCAGTGACTGAAGAGGTTAAGTAGACCGTTTGTGTTTCACCACCTGGACGAAGAAGTTTGTGTGAGCCTTCGGCATCAAAGCCGCCACCTTCGAGGTAACCTTTTGCAGTATCTTTGAAGGTTTCGCTATTACTGCCAAAGACATCGCCTTTTTTGATTTTTCCTTCGACCACGGTTGGGACATCCTCACTTGTTTGCTTGCCAGTTGTGTTTGAGCTGGCATACAGCTTATAGCCACTAAATCCAGTCACGACGCCTAAAAAGACGGCTACAAAGGCAAATACGAAAAAAGTTTTTTGAGATTTTTTCATGGGTTCTTGTACTGAAAGCGTGGGAATTTCTACTGCGTACTCACTGTCATCGCCTTCAGAGTCCACATTATCTGCCACAAGCACACCTGAGTCAACCGATATTTCGTCTTCACTCTGCGTGGGTTTAGAGAGATTTAGTTTTTGCATGCGTCCAGTATAGCAGAATAGAACACAACTTGTGTACAGGCTGTTTTGTCTGTTTTTACTAGATCAGCTGTTCATTTTAAGATGGAGCGTACAGCATTAATAAGTTTTACAAGTGATGTAAATCGTGTAAGATACTCTTACTATGACATTAGAATCTCAAGAGGGTTACCAGGTAGTACCAGCTATGGAGGCACTGGATAGATCAGTTGCTAGCTATGTCAGCAAGCATCCAGAGCAAGAATTTCTTTTTTCTCCAGATCGAATAGTGACGTGTATTGATTCGGATCCAGATCTTTTCGAAAAAATAAGCCCAATGACTCGAGCTAAACTTGAAAAAATGACGAGTTTTACTCAGTTGAGTCAAGTAATTTTTAGAGATTTGGTTCAGGGAAAGGCTCGGTCAGATATAAATTGGGGAGTAACGCTGAGTGATAATTCGGTTACTGAAAGTAGACGGTTACTCCAGGAGAGTACTCAAGATTCAGATCTTGATGATCTGGATAGAGAAGACTTACTTGAATTTTTTGATGAGACAGTAGAGTCAATTAGGTATTGGTTAGATTCACCCATCATTATTGATCATCAAGATGATCATACCGTTCGACGAGAGTGGAGAAGTAGTATGAGCAATGTTTTTGATGTGTTAGTTGATGGCAAATACAGAGGGCCGTTTTCTGCCTTCTTCGAGAGAAATCGAGTAAAAAATAACTTGTTAGCTAGTATTGTTAGTTACACAGGTCAGTTTACAAATGCGCTTGGATCTGATTTGGAGCGTGATGTTACAGAGTTGAAGCAAAAACAAAAGCAGATAGAACTGTTATCTAGAGAAGTTAAAGCAGCGGCTGATAGAGATGAAAAGAAACACGCCGCAGAGAAACTTGAAGGAGCAGTTTTAGGGTACGTAGAAGAGCTAAAGAATGTATTAGGAAAAAAGAATCAGTAGCTTTTTACAACTGAATTTCAGCTTGAATAAACTCGTCAAGTTCGCCATCAAGTACAGCCGTGGTATCACTGGTTTCTATTTTAGTACGGGTATCCTTGACTAAATGGTAGGGGTGGAGGACGTAGTTGCGAATTTGGTTGCCCCAGCTAGCATTTTGGTGCACTCCTTTTTCTTTCGAAAGGGCTTCCAGACGCTTCTCCTCTTCGATCTGAGCTAATTTTGATCTGAGTTTTTGGAGGGCTCGTTCTTTATTTTGAATTTGACTGCGTTCTTCTCGGCATTTTACGACTATGCCTGTTGGCGTGTGGGTTAGTTCGACAGCGGTGTTTACTTTATTAACATTTTGTCCACCAGCTCCGCCCGCTCGGGTAAAGTTCCATTCGAGTTCGCTTTCAGGAATTTTTAAATCTAGGTCAGCTTCGTCAACAATAGGAAGCACTTCGACAAGGGCAAAGGATGTTTGGCGCAAATTATCCGCATTAAAGGGGCTCTGGCGAACAAGTCTGTGGGCTCCTCGTTCATTTTTAAGATAGCCATAGGCATAGTTGGCAGTGACTTCGAACTCGGCAGATTTAATGCCCGCTTCTTCTCCACGAGATTCAGAAATGAGTGTAGCTTTCCAGCCTTTTTTTTCGAAGTAGCGTTGGTACATGCGTTTGAGCATGTCTGCCCAGTCCATAGCTTCGGTCCCACCCTGTCCTGAGTGAATCGAGACAAGCGCCCCGGAAGGGTCATATTTTCCTTGAAGGTATTTTGAAAGTTCGAAGGTTTTAATATCTTTTTTAAAAGTTGTAAGTAGGTTCGCAAGTTCCGTGGCAAATGAGTCGTATGATTCTGGGTCTTCGAGAGAAAGAGCTTGGTAAGTCTGGATATCTGCAGCTATAGTGTGAAGGTGTTCGATAGTTGTAATTCGCTCTTTGAGGAGGGATAGATCTCGCATTGTTTTTTGAGCTGTTGGTTGTGACCAAAAATCAGTGGCATAGGTGGTGGCTTCAAGCTGAGAGTAGTTTTCTTGAAGCGTGGGCAAATCAATATCATCTTTCAGCGTCTGCCATTTTGAAAGTAAGTCGGTAATACGATCTCGAACGTCTTGTTTCATTACAGCATTGTAACACGATTTTTCTCGAGTATCAGATCTGGTTCACCTTCAAATGGCTGGTCATCAGTTGATAATAACCAGATGGGCACGGGGGAGGTGCCTGGTTGTTTATAGAGTTCGAGTGAGTTGCTACTAGTGTCTGAAGGTAGAGTAAAGGTGAGTTCTAAAAGCGTTGCTGATTGTTCGGGAACGGTGACGAGAAAACCACTTTCTTGGATGCTTTGTCCAGTTGAAAGCGAGAAGTTTCTGGTAGTAATTTGAGGCTGTGTTTGGTCAGGCAGCGCAATTTTTGTCAGTTGCCAGCCTGAAGGGTACACAACACGTTGGTAGTTAATGTAACCTAGGTGCGTAGCTGCAGCGGTGGCAGTCTTTTTTATATCAGGGTCTGTAACGAGTGCTTGTAGTTCAGTTCTTTGTGGTGGAGAATTAGTATTTTCAAGATAGTAGTAAGCGGTCATAGTCGTTCCTTTTTTTGAGAGTGAGAGTGCGCGCGAGATGCCTTTATTAGCTTTATTGATGCCTACATTTGACTCGATGAATCCTAAGAAATTTGGGGAGTCGCTCCCCAAAAGTGCTCCATCAAGAGCGAAGCGGTGAGCAATGTTCTGTAGATTTTCATCGGTAAAATACCATAAAATATTTTTTTGAGTGGCGTGTTGCAGAGTGATTCCAAGCAACTGAGTAAAGTCGAACTCATCTGCTGTCAGTTTGATTAAGAGTTGGTTTTTGAACTGCTCAAGGAGGTGTTGTTTTTGAATGCTGCCTGCAAAGAATTGATCTCGATCGGTTCTGAGTACTTCACCTAAGTTTTCTGAAGTGACTGAGAGCTGATAATCAGGAAGCCAGATAGGGCCAGTAAGCTCGAGCAGTGATTGGAAGTAGCTATCGGTGATAACAATGACACCTTCATAGTTTGATGAATTTCCGAGTGCAAAAAATTGAAGGACCTGTTTAGCACTCGTCGGGAAGTGGGCTTCCCAATTGGAGTCTGGAAGTCTAAGACCTCTATCTGAGCTGAGATACTCTTTGACTCCTGGAGGAGCGGGAATAGAGCCAGTGAACTGTCCGTCTGCAGCATAAATGTCTTCGACAGTTATGGGTAGTACATGACCGTCAATAATGGTAATGCGTGCATACGAGCCAATAAAGCCTCCCGTTGCTCTGAGTTCATCTGAATTTTGGAAGAGGACTAGGTAAGAGTGCTCACCCTCAATGAGAGTTTCGCTGGCAGCACTTATATCTAGTGCAGTAGCAAGTACCTGAGACAAAGAAGTTTGGTACTCACTCGGAATGTTTGAAGTACACAGGTGGCAGTTGGGTAGGTTTTTTTGCAATGTTTCGAGCTCTGGTTGTATGTCGATTACCAACTGAAGGAGTGGTTGTAATTCGATATCCTGGGTTGCAGTAGCTTGAACGATTTCTGTTACTGCCTGTTGGGCAGCCTCACTTTGAGAGAGTATCCCAAGGCTGGCAGTAACTGTTTCGATCGTAGCATTACTTTTTAAAGTTAGGACGGAGAGTGGCTGAGAGAGTAGGTGGAGGTGGCGGCTGTGGCGCGCCACAGCCGCCACCTTTCTCGATTTGATTCCATTAAGAAGTCCGATACTCGAAATTAAAACAAAGAGACCCAAAAAACAAAAGATTCCAATTCCTATAAAAAGACTTCGCAGTACGAATACTTTCGTTTTCATTACATTCACTCTCTTATTCGTACAAGGTAGACTTGATTTTATTTGAACGTAACTGAGTTAATAACGTCACCTTGCTCGATAGTCATAAGGACATCTAGACCCTCAGTAACTTTTCCAAAGACGGTGTGTTTGCCATCGAGCCACTGAGTTGGAGCAAAGGTAATGAAAAACTGACTTCCGCCGGTAGTAGGTGTCCCTTTATTGGCCATTGAAACGGTTCCAGCTGTTGCATGAGTTAGATCAGTGCTAAACTCATCTGCGATTACATATCCAGGTCCGCCAGTTCCCCACATAGCTTGTTTGCTTGGATCTTTACTTAGAGGATCTCCTGCCTGAGCCATGAAGTCAGCAATAACTCGATGGAAGACAATACCATCATAGAAACCACTCTGAGCCAAGTTTAAAAAGTTTTGAGCAGTAAGGGGGACTTTATCAGTGTAGATCTCAAAGGTGATAGCACCCTTTGTTGTTGTTAAGGTAACTTCCGAAGCATTGATTGTTTCAAAATCGGCAAGTGTTTTTTCGGCACCATCTGTGTTCATAGTTGTTTCTCCTGTTGTATTTTGTACAGTACTTTCTTCTCCTGTTGTTGTATCAGTAAGGCTGACTTCAATATCTGAGAGCAAAGCTGTGTCACCAGCTGCTGATGTGTCTGAATCTAACTGCAGCATTTGCTTTTCTTTTGGTTGTGGACCAGTGCAAGCAGCCAGTATGACTCCACTCAAAGTAATTGCTAGGATACTATTGAAGAATTTCATGGTGAGCCTTTGTTCTATAAATGCTGTATATTTTCCATGGGGCCGTTAGGTCACACTACTCCATAGTATAAGGATTTCATCTTAATTGGCAATCTCAAATTCTTTTCTAATGCTACAAGGCTCTCCGTGCTACAATAAATAAATACTCAATAAATTATGAAAAATACACACGTAATTATTCTCCATGGCTGGGCAATTAGCGCTCAGAATGAAGTCAAGTGGGCTCATTTTAGGAAAGCACTTTCTGAAAACGGAATAGCTTCAACATTCCTCAAACTACCAGGACTTTCGTCTCCACTCGAAAAACCTTGGTCACTGGGTGACTATGTAACCTGGTTAGAAGAAGAGCTAGGATCTCAAAAAAATATTCTTCTGTTAGGACACTCTTTTGGGGGCCAGTTAGCAGTGCGCTATGCTGCCACACATCCTGAACAAATTAAAAAACTTATTTTGGTTGCAAGTGCTGGTGTCAGAGATATGAGTCTGCGAGCTCGTTGCAAACGCTTTGTCTTCTTTTATATTGCAAAAGTTGGTAAAATATTTTTTTCTCATCCTCAAGTGAAATCATTTTTTTATAAACTGGTGGGAGAACATGATTACGAAGTGGCTCCACCAGTCATGAAAAAAACTATGAGCACTATTTTAGCTGATGAAATTAAGACTGATTTACCAAAGTTAGCTTGTCCAGTTCAGCTAGTTTGGGGAGATGGTGACACAAGTGCACCCTATCGTAACGCGCAGTTTTTCTTGAATACTATCCCTAATGCTCGACTCTGTACGGTCAAACATGCTCGTCATTCACCTCAATTTACTCATCCATCTGAAGTAGCTGAGTGTATTACTCAATTTTTATCATGAAGACACTTCTTTTTTTATTCACGGTTTTTTCTAGTATGGGAATTAGATATCTACGTTGGTTTGCCTACACGCAACAGAAAGAATATCGTCCCGATAGATTATGGCTGTTTATTCGTTCGGAAGCAGGGCGGAAAGAACTTATTCGTATCATTCCCCGTAAGTCAGACTTTACTCGCCTTGGTTGTAAGCGACCGGCAGTAACTATTCGAATGCTTTTCGTTATGGTTCTCACAGGCCTGTTAGTTACGGCTCTTGTGACAGGAACTCTTTTGTCACTTAGTCCACTTTCAATCATGGTTAAAAGCTTGATGATTATCTTTTTAGTCTTAATATTGATTGTTTTTGCGCCACTTTTCATTCTGGTAGCGGTTACTCCTACGGCTGCAGTACATCTTTTTATAACACGTTGGACAGCTCGAAGAGCACAAGCTCTCTTTAGACAACAAAAACCACTGGTGATTGGTATTACTGGTAGTTTTGGCAAGTCGAGCACCAAACTGATATTGGCACACGTGCTTTCTCAGAAGTATGAGGTGTTCTTTACTCCGAAGTCTTATAATACGCTCTTGTCTGTAGCACGAAGTATTTTAAAAGGTTTTTCAAAACAAAAGATTGCTATTTTAGAATATGCCGCCTATGGTCCCAAAGAGATTGAGAAGTTAGCAAGTTACTTCAAACCAAGTCGCGCAGTGGTCACAGGTTTTACACCGCAGCATCTGGGATTATTTGGATCGGCAGATCGTATTATCGAGGCGAAATCTGAATTAGTAGCGGCATTAGCCGAAGGTGATCCTGTGTATTATACAGACTCATACCACGAAGTTGCTGAGATTGTTTCCAGAGGTGTTCGAAAGAGTAAGGCAGTGCCGGTGTGTAGTCAATGGCGTACACTTAGTCAAAAAAGTACGGTTTCAAATCAAGGAACCGTTTCGTTTACGTATCAGGGAAGAACTATTCATTCCCAGCTTATTGGTGGACATTATGTTGAAAATTGTGTCTTGGTGTGGCAAGTAGCTCAAGAATTTTTATCTGACGCCGAAATACAGGCGGGATTAGAATCCTTTGTGCCAACAGAGCAGTTTATTACAAAAAAAAGAACACATTCTGGAGCGTTAGTCATAGATGATGGGGGCAGTAGTAATCCAGCCGGTTTTGAGCAAGCTTTGACTCTTCTCACCGCTATCCCCGGAAAAAGAAAAGTACTGGTGACCCCTGGAATTGTAGACTTGGGTGAGCAATCTGATGCTATTCATGCCAGATTACTAGAAAAAGCAAAGGTCGCTGCTGATAGTGTTGTGTATGTTGGTGATAGTAGCTTGGTCATTGCCAAAGAAGTGTTGGGTTCTGATGGTATTTTTACGATGGATGAAGCAAGAGCTGTGCTCTCAGGCCTGACTAAAGATGAAGTCGTCCTCCTTGAAGGTAAGATGCCAGGTTGGGTTCTTGAAGTACTTGGTATATAGTAGGATTGAAGTATTCGTATGGGATTTAGAATGAAACCTCTTTTTAGCAGCCTCGGTTCAAACTACTCACTTGTTGATTCTGTTCAGGCTATTCATGGGCTTGTTGGATCATTTCTTTTTCCTCAGATTCTTGCAGCCCAGTTACAGGATTTGAAACAGGATTTTGACAAAAGATTTTCTGGTGAAACATTCTTTTTTTACAAAGGTCGAGATGCTATTGAAGCAACACTCAGAGCGTATGGAATTGGCAGTGGAGATGTTGTACTAACCCAAGCTTTTACTTGTTACGCCTTAGAAGAAGCAATTCTTAGGACTGGGGCACAGCCGCTTTATGTAGATATCGGCTCAGATGGAGTAAACCTGACGGCTCAAACACTACAAAAAAGTTTTCAGGATCATTCAAATCAAAACCCAAAAGCAGTTATTGTGCAGTACTCATTGGGAACAATGGCTGAGATCGAAAAAATTCGTGCTTTTTGTGATGCACATTCATTACTATTAATTGAAGATTTAGCCCAAGGCTTTGGAGGCCAAACAGAATCTGGCGCACCAGTTGGCCAGTACGGAGATGCTGTTATTTTTTCATTTGGTAGAGATAAGATTATTGATGCAGTTAGTGGTGGGGCTTGTTGTTTTCGAAAGCTCACAAAAACACAGCGGTCACGACTGGGAGCTTGGATGGATAGTCTTTCTGAGGCAGTTCCTATGAAAGTTCAGATTCGAGAGTTAGTTTATCCATTGTATACGCTTATCATGAGGAAGACCTGGAATTGGGGAGTTGGGCCGATCACGGTGGGAAAAGTGCTACTTTTTTTGGGAAAAAAGACTCACTTTTTACAGTCTCCGCTACTGGTTACAACTCAGAAAGCAGTGCCATTACCTTTGAGTTATGTGCCGCTGTTGAGAACTCAATATTCTTCTGTTGAATCAGAACTACAACATAGAAAAGCCATTGTTTCTGTCTATCAGGAGCGATTTGGTACTACAGCAGCCACGTTTAGTTCCAGTACCTTGGATCAAGGTTCAGGCCTTCGATATCCAGTATTAGTCAAGAATCCGAGTCAGGTTGCAAAAAGGCTTCAAAATGATGAAGTTTACCTCACGGATAGATGGTACAGAGAAGCCGTTGATTGTGGAACTTTGGGCTGTAAAAGTCTTTACCGATTAACCACTGCTCCTCAGGCAGAACACGTTGCTGAGCATGTGCTTACTTTGCCGACTCATCGAACTATTTCGCAGCAAGATGCTTATAGAATTATTGAACTAATAGAAACAGCTCAGTCATGAATATCACTTTCTCAACCGATATCGAAAAAGAGACTTGGGAATCAGCTATGTCTGCATTTCCAGAGGCAAATTTTTTGCAGTCATATAATTGGGGACTCTTTCAAGAGTCATTGGGCAAGAGGGTCGTGAGACTGATGGCTACTCGTAAAGATAGAGTGATCGCTTTAGCTAGTTGTGTGATCGAAGATGCAAAACGTGGTCGGTATGTAGCGCTCGCCGGAGGACCTCTGCTTGACTGGAGTGACACAGCCGTAGTACGAGCTGTTATAGATCAGCTCAAAGAAATTGCTCATAGTCATGACTGTATCTTTATTCGTTTCCGTCCACAAGAAATCGAAAGTAACATCAATGGTGATCTACTTACTACAATCAAGACGGTTATTGCTCCGATGCATGTAACGGCCGATCTGACATTACAACTAGATCTCCACAAGAGTGATGATGAACTCCTCAAAGATATGAGGAAAAATACTCGATCTGCCATTCGTAAAGCTGAGCGCGAAGGTATCACTACAGAGGTAACTCAGGATATCAATCAAATACAACAGTTTTTTGAGGAGCAAAAAGCTGTGGCTGAGCGCCAAGGTTTTATTCCTTTTTCATACGAATTTTTACAGCGACAGTTTGAAGTTTTTTTACAAGATAATCAAGTAGCTTTGGTACATGCCTATACGCAAGAGAGGGAATTGTTAGCTTCTGCTTTTGTACTCTTTTATAATGGAGAGGCTGTGTACCATTATGGTATTTCTACTGAATTAAATCATCGACTTCCAGGAAGCTATGCTTGCCAGTGGCGCGCGATTGCAGAAGCTAAAACTAGAGGTTGCACTCGATATAACTTTTGGGGAATTGCTCCAAAAGAAGAGCATGAACATCGGTTTGCAGGGGTTTCTCTTTTTAAACGTGGATTTGGTGGATTTGAAGTGCCGTACCTGGAGGCTCAAGATATTCCACTCAAGAGGCAGTATTGGGTAGTGTATCTGTTTGAATATATGCGAAGAAAACTTCGCCGTTTGTAATCTTAGTTTCTTTGAACCGAGTAGTTATCAAGATACCGTAAAAATATTGCAGGGGCATCTTCGAGAAAAAATTGTTGAAACTCCTGATAAATTTCTGTTCTTTCCTTGATATCAAATGTTTGGCGTCCTTTCTCAAGTAAACTATCGATACGAGTGTTGGTATACCCAGTGAAGTTTGTAGCTTCTGTTGAGTGCCATAAGGGGTATTGGTCAGGATCTGTTGGGACTGCTTGTCCAATTAAGAGGAGTTGAAAGTTAGAAAGATCGGGGAAGTTAGTAATGTTGATAGTAACGGTAATTTTTACTTTTTCACACTCTGCTTTGTCTTCAACTTTATCAGAACTTCGGCAGGCGTCATAGGCGGTAGCACCAAATGCTTCCCATTCATCTTTTACTCTTTCTGCAGTTTCCTGGTAGAGTGCTGTCGTAGTTAAGTTTAGCTCTAATGGAAAGGGAGGAATTGCATCGAGTAAACGCTCAACTGCTCGGTCTGTATTTTTCTCATAGTCTTTTCCACCAGAAAAATATGCCCACGATTTAGGACTAATTGGTCCTGTGGCACGGATTGATGTATCTGGCTTTTCAAGTGCATAGGAGAGAGCCTGACGAACATTTTTATCAAAAATTGGTTCACGGATATTAAAAAATATGGCTAAATAGTGATCTTCGTTTAGTGATTTGGAAACAGATACTGTATTCCAATCAAAGATATCATACGTAGTGTTGAGGTTATCGATAGCATCAATTTTGCCATGCTTAAATGCAGTCACAGCAGCTGTCTCAGTTGGATAGAAACGATAGATAAATCGTTCGTTAGAGCCATCTATAACTAGTTGGGTAAGAAAATCTGAAGACCCAAGTGTGTAGTCAACAACTTTGTACTTTCCTATGCCAATCAACATTGGGCGAGTTAAGAAGAGTTTGTGTTTTGATTCTTTGTAGCGAAAAATTGGGGCAGTGACGACAGTAGGAAAAGGCGAAAACGGACCTGGTAATTTAAAAACAATATCATTTGGGGTGACAATAGTTTCTACATCTCTCAGAGAGTAGCTGACATCATCCGGAGTGAGTTTTTTTCCATCTTGCCAAAAAATATTGTCTTTAATGACGAATCTATAGGTTGTACCCTCGTTTTCAATAGTCCATCTTTCGGCTAATGCTGGTTCTGTTGTCCCGTTCTCGGTGATTTTTGTTAAACCAGCACTCAGTTGTGATGAGATTAACGGAGGTAAGTTTGTGAGCGTGTATTCGCCCACAATACCAATGTGTTGTTGGGACCTTTTTTCAAGTCGTGTCACTAAAGTAGGAATGGTAAAAGAGAAAACCAGCATTGCTAACAACACAGAACCGATGACAACGAGCCCATGTTTCTTAATGTACGCCGTTAGATACCAATAGAGTTTTCTCATAACAGAGACTTTTTACGAACTTTAAATAATAAGTAGCACTAAGCTATTAATGGTAAAAAGCACGATGATAACAATTGTTCCATAGAAGAGAACTTTCTCAACACCACGTTTGGTGTGATAGGTTCCACCTCCACCGCCCCAGGTTGATCCGAGTCCGGTCCCTTCTGGCTGAAGAAGAACAGCAATGATGATGCCAATTGAAAAGACAATTTGTAAGATGAGTAATGCAGTCTGCATAGTTTCCTTATTTTAGCACTACTTTGCGACTTGTTGGCCGCGAAGTTCTCTAATAACAGTTACGGTTACCGTTCCAGGGTAGGTCATTTTTTCTTTGATCTCATCTCGAATTTTGGTACTGAGGATAGTTACATCATCATCATGGCTTTTTTCTGGCTCCAAGAGCACTCTGACTTCACGTCCTGCTTGAATAGCATAGGCTTGTTTAACCATGTCATACTGCATGGCAATTTCTTCTAGCTGAGTCAAGCGTTTGACATATTCTTCATAGTTTTCATATCGAGCACCAGGTCTGGCTCCAGAAATTGCATCGGCAATATAGACGACCATCTGTTCAGGTCCACTGAATGGTTCATCTTCGTGATGCTGAGCAATACAGTCAATAACTGGCTGTGGTAAATTAAATCGTTTTGCGATTTTAACTCCCAGCTCTACATGACTACCTTCAACTTCTTCTGAAACTTTTCCAATGTCGTGCAGCAAACACCCCATTTTAACAATGTTGACATCAACTTTAAGTTCATGAGCAATTTTGATACCAATTTTTGTTTCTTCTAAAGTGTGAGCAATAAGATTCTGTCCATATGAGAAACGGTACTTAAACTTTCCGAGCATTCTCATTAACTCAATTGGGAGGTTGTAGACGCCGACATCATGACAAAGCTTTTTACCTGCTTCGAGCATAACCTTGGCAAGTTCTTTCTCAACTTTGGCAACAACTTCTTCAATTCTGGTTGGTTGGATACGACCATCTTTAATAAGTCTTTCCAAGGCAATTCGAGCAACTTGGCGGCGAACTGGGTCAAAACATGAAAGACGAACTTCGGTTGGAGACATATCTAAATCAAGATCAACTCCAGTACGATGTTCAAACGCATTAATGTTGCGTCCAGCCTTACCAATAATTTTTCCCTTAGTTTCTTCATTTGGAAGTTGAACCACAGAGACAGTGTATTCAGGGACGTCATCAGTTGCTCCGTGTTTCATGGCATCAACTAAGATTTCCTGAACTTTTTCGTTGGCTTCTGCTTGGGCTTGCTCTTCTTTTTCGCGGACGAAGGCTGCTAGCTGACGGTTTAGTTTTTCTTCTAATCGAGAGAAGAGAATTTGTTTACCTTCTTCGGTGGTTAAACCAGAGACTTCTTCGAGTTCAGTAATGATCTTTCCTCGTTCTTTCTCGATTTCTGCTTGTTTTTGTACCAGTTTTTGTTTTTCTTTTGAAAGGTTTGATTCTTTTTGCTCGAGTGTTGAAAGTTTGTCTTCTACTCGGCTTAATTTTGAGTCTAAGCTTTGTTGTTGGCCTTCAATTTTTCTGAATTCCTCACTTGCTTCACGCTCAGATTTGCTACGAATTGAGAGTGCTTCAGCTTTTGCTTCGACAATAATTTCTCGGGCTTTGGCTGTGGCTTCTCGAACGAGTTCGTGCTGAGAAAGTGCGACAGCTTGTTTCTTTTGTGGCCGTCTTTTTGGTTTTCTTCGAGGTCGACGTTTTTTTGACGACGCGTTTGGTTTTTGTGGTTTCTTTTTATCTACTTCCGCATTGAAGAGCGTTGATAGATTACTAAATAATGACATAAGTTCTCCTTTGTGTTTGTAAGTACTGTTTTGTACCCACAATCACAATAGCTATTTGATTGCATTTTTGAGAAAGATAAAAACTTGAGAAAATTTGAAGAGAAAAAATATGTGGGTACGACAAAGACAGTGCTGAGGTAGCTAACTACTCTTTAAAAGTAGGATGTGTCAGTCGTAGTATGTTCATAGTTTATTTGGTTACTCTGGTATTCAATTTTCTTTAACTATTTAAGTTTTTAGTGTTTCTCACTATATGATGCCCTCATTGTACTCTACGAGCAGTGTAGAGTCAATGATAAACTCATTTTAAAATCTATTTTCACCAGACGTACGTTGCAATTTTTTAGCAACGTACCTGGGTTTTTGACAAAATGATTTCTTAATCTGAAATTTGGTTCTTTTCTTTGATTTTAGCCCAGATTTCCTTTTGAATTTTCTTCATGAAATCAGGATTTGCATCAAAATGTTTCTTAGTGGCCTCTCGTCCTTGTGCCAGCACATTACCATCGTATTTATAGAAACTACCTGCCTTTTCTATGACACCTTCACTGACTCCAATGTCGACCACGTCTCCAGTCATAGAAACACCATTCTCGTCCATATCAAACTCAGCTACTCTAAATGGTGGAGCTAATTTATTTTTCTTAACTTTGACTCTGTGTCTGCTACCAACAATCTGATCACCTTCTTGGATGTTGCCAATTTTTCTAATATCGAGTCTTTGCGAAGCATAAAACTTGAGGGCATTACCACCAGTAGTTGTTTCTGGACTTCCAAACATGACTCCAATTTTGTGTCGAATCTGGTTGGTGAAGATAACCAGGGTTTTTGTTTTACTGATAGCTGCAGTCAGTTTTCTCATTGCTTGAGACATGAGTCGTGCTTGAGTACCCATTTGGTGATCGCCCATCTCGCCTTCAATTTCTGACTTAGGGACTAAGGCTGCAACTGAATCGATAACTACAATGTCCACACCACCCGATCGGATAAGCGTTTCGGCAATTTCGAGGGCCTGTTCACCGTAATCTGGTTGAGAAATGATCATATCATCGAGGTTAACACCGATTTTTTCAGCTCTGGTTGGATCAAGAGCATGTTCAACGTCAATAAAGGCAGCTACTCCACCTTGTTTTTGAGTTGCAGCGATAGCGTGCAGACAAATAGTGGTTTTACCTGATGCCTCTGGTCCGTAAATTTCAACGATTCTTCCTTTTGGAAAGCCACCAACACCTAACGCCAGATTGAGCGAGAGGGAGCCAGTTGAGACGGCTGGGATGATGGTCATGTTTTTGAGTGAGTCACCCATTTTCATGACTGAGCCTTTGCCAAACTCTTTTTCAATTTGTTGCATTGCAATGTTAACGGCTTGTAATTTAGCGTTTTGTTCAACTGATTTACCATCTTTTGTTGGTGTGTCAGTCTTCTTTGTTCTAGCCATAGAAACTCCTTACTGTTTTGGGTTTTTTATTCTTTTATATTACTACTAAAGCATACTTTACATGCTTTTGCTATAGAGAATTTACGTAGTATTGGATTAAAAACTATATGTATAATACGAGTGTATTCTGACATCTTCAGTAGGAAGAATATCAGAATACAAGCCGGGTTGTAGCTCAGATGGCTAGAGTGCGCGCATGGGGTGCGTGAGGTCGCTGGTTCGAGTCCAGTCAACCCGACACCTCGATTTTATTCTCTGCAAATACCTGTGATCTGCTATGATAGCTCTATGTTAGAACCCAAGATAACCAAACTTAATTATTCATACCAAAAACAAGATCCAAAGGTCTGGGTATTAAACACAGATGATCTTCCAATTGAGAAAAACCTTATTAAAGATCAGCAGATTATTCTTTTAGCTCCTGGCAGTTATGGAGGTAATCATACGCACCCTCGGACTGAGTGGTTTGTGACAATGGATGATTTATCTTTATTTTGGGTAGATGCAGAGGATGTTACACATGAAGTTACTATGCAGTCAGGGGATACCGTTCTACTTTTTGAAATTCCACCAAACCTCTCACATGCTGTTAGAAATAATTCTACGTCAAAACAGGGTGTGCTTTTTGAGTATGCAGATGCAAAGATGCGTAATGCAAAAGCTGTGAAAGTGATTTGAGATATGAAAACACTGCCGAAAGAAGTATTAAGTTTTTTGTTACGACAACGCGTAAGCGTTTTGGCAACATCATTACCTTTGGAAAAGGTTCATGCAGCTGCCATGTTGTATTCTTGTAATCCAGATCCACTTGAAATATATTTCTTTACAGAAAGTAGTACAAAAAAAGTTGAAAAACTTACAGATGCTAAACAGTGTCATGCTTCGCTCGTTATTGGAACAACTGAAGAACTCAAGCAGACACTGCAGTTGAGTGGAACAATCTATCTAGTTGAAACCAGCTCAGAGATTGAAAAGATTACGGCAATACACTACAAGAAGTTTCCCCAATCTAAATCATATGAAAGTGACAAAACACTCTTTTTAAAGTTTATTCCTGATTGGTGGAGGCATACAAACTATGTATCGAGGCCACCTGTTATTACTGAATAGTTTCTTTAACTAAAGTTCCAACATCGTCCCAAACACCCGACGCATAGAAAAAAATGGCGATATTTTTTTATGCTGATATGTTATATTTGAGTTGTCTCAAAGATTAATAACTTTTTAGAATTGAAAGGCAGTATGGAAGAGATAGACTTGCATGAAACAGAAGCTCGATATCATGAGTTAAAAGTAATTATAGATGCTTCTCCTTTTGGGAATTACCTTTATGAGAGAATTGACAAGCCAGACAAAATAGGAATCAGGATATTGAGTGAGATTCCGAAGTCTAAATTTGATGAGATGGTTACATCATTGCCAGATAATGTTCGAGTATTCTCTAATCGTACTGGTACTGTTGGCACAAATTTAATAGGAACTTCTGATGGAGTAGTAGAGTCAACCGTTTTTTCAAGCGTCAGATGTGTTAACCCCGCTTTTTACTTAGAGTAGTTCCAACATCGTTCTAAACCCCCGACATCGAGGTTTTTTAAACAATAGTTTTTGATATCTTTTGATACTAAGTTATATATTAATCATGTTATAATCCTCGTAGTTATTTTTAGTGGACTTCATCTGCGTATGAAGTTCTCGATAATAGCTGTTCTTTAAGTGAAGAAGATTTGCAGTTGATTTTGTCCCTCACTCAAAACAAGGGGTAAAAATCATGAGTGTAGCATTCCAAGTTCAAGTACGCAGCGAGAATATTGCCAGCCGAAGTTATAACGGTGGTTCTTGTTCACGCTCAGAAGGCAAGCAATTGTTGGAAGAGGTTTACGAGGAATCGTGCCGTTATTATAGTTCATTGCGAAATCGTCAAGATTTTCGTAATGCAATCGATGCCGCAAAACGAGCCATTGATGGGGCTGTAGGTGGCGCAAGTGCCGGGCAGAACCGAGCATTTTATCGTAAGGAATTTGCAACAAATCTGGGATATGTACGAGTAGATATTGAGATCTATCGTGGTCAAGGCCACTTTCGATCCTAAGTCTGCTTCTTACAAAAAGTTAAACAAAATTTAATTCTATGTGAGTAAGACAGAAAATCTGCAAATCTTCTTCCTCACACACTTACTGTATAATAAATACATGAGTAATTTTTACCAAACAAACAAACTGTCTTACAAAGAGGCACAAACCAGGTTAAATAATCATTTGAGTGGCTTGAGAATAGTAACTATTCAAAATAGTTCTTCAGACACAAAGCAACTATTTATCTCAATATATTCAAAAAAACATGAAGCTAACTATCACTTATCAATTGGAACAGATACATGGAGTTGGAAAAACGCTAAAGGTAGAGAAATTTCCGTTTTCAAGAATGAGTTTATTGATGAACAGTATCATATGCTTGCGGTAGCTGATGAACTAGTAACATTGGTAGATACTACCCTTATAATCAAGAACTTAGAAGTAAGTGAAGAATCAAAAGTACTAAAAATATATTTTGATGATGGTTCAATTTTAGAAGCACAAGAAGATCTGACTTCTGAAGACACGTTTTTTTATCAACTTATTTTAGATGAAAATAAAACATATCAAAACTATAATTTGGTAACAAAGGGCACTTCTTGGTTAGAAGAGATTACTAACGGTGAAGAACATGGTCCTTATAAAGTTGCGATCTTTGACCTTGATTACTTTCGTACAGAGCACAGAAATTTTACAACTCATGCCATAAAACAAGCGAGGGAAAGAAAAAGTCCTGTATCGTTTATTCAGGCAAAAGTTTTATATGAGGTGCTGAGTACCGAACTATCGAATAAAAGCATTTTACTCTTTTCTCCTTGGGGTATAAGAAGATCTTCTACAGACAGAATTAGACTTGAGACAGTTCCGCTAGAAGAACTGATAAGTCTTTCTAAAAATGAGTGTGAAAAAAATAAATTTTCTATTGAGGAAGCTAAAGATATTTTAAAATCTATGATAGATCCCCTAAAAGGGTGGATGAAATCTGAAAAAGATGTCGAAGAGGTTGTCAGACAGGAATATTGTAATCAAGGTCTCATTAGAGCACTTAAGTGGTACGAAAATACTTTTTAGAGTAATTAATATGAAAAAAATCTTGAATAAAGTATTTATGAGTATCTATTTTTTAATGTATAGTTGAATAACATGACACAAGAATCATTTTTAGATATCGAAGAAGAATTTTATAATTTAGAGAATTTAGAACTATTACATGTTGAGGTCTTTTTCAATGAGTTAGCACTTTATTTTGGTTCAAAACAGAATCAAAAAACTGGTAATCTTATTTTATATATTGGTAAGAATTGGGAAGTTCTAGATTCGGGAAGAACTAAAATTGATGACAGTTATGATTCAGAAGATATTATCTTGTTTTTTAACCAGTTAATTGGAATGAGTGTTGAGTCGACCAAACTATTTAAAGATTCTTTAGAATTATTTATTGAAATGTCGAATCACTATTTTTTACATTTCCTTACAACTAAAAAAAATAAAATAGAACTTATTCATCTTGACGGAGAATCAGTAATTATAGATCAAGAAACCGGATTTAGAAGGAATAAACATACCACTAAATCGTCATTATCAGTTTAGAGTAGTTCCAATAACACCCTAAATTCTCGATACTGTACATCTGTGTTCGATATTTTTTTATAAAAATAGTAGAATTTGTTTTATGACAGAAATATCAGGTTTTGACAAAACCCCTTTTTCAAAGCAGGAATTAGTGCAACTAGAAACAGAGTTGAAAGCAGTAATTCTAGAAGCACTGGGAAATGAAAATTTACATAATGATATTTGCCATAGAAAAGCAGTTAAAATAGCAAAAATGCTTATTGAAAAAGTTGATCTTTCTAAATACCAGATAAGGCTAGTGCAAATTACTGGTCATAGTGCAGTTTCGATAACTAATATTTCAATGACGAGCGTCACTGATTCTGCTGCTGGGTTAAAGATTTTAATTAATACGGGTTTTCCCCCAGAAGAAATACCAGGAGATTTTTATACCATTTTGCCAGGTAAAGATTTTGATCATTTATTGCCAGAAGATTTAAAATGGGTGGAAAGTATTCCATTGCAAAGTCAAGATGATGCACAGAAAGCCATGGCTTGGAGTACTAATGAGGCTAAGAGAAATAGAGAATACTATACAAAATAAGTTCCAAGCACATTCAATTTTACAGTATTTCTTTACAAACCAACGAACAACTTTTTCAAAGTTGTAACCGTAACTGGATACTCAACTTCTCCAAGTTCGACAGATTCAATTGCTGATCTAATTGATGTGGCATCGTCACCGGTTGCATTTCCTTGTACCAGTTTATCAAGATACTTAGGAACAAAACTGCCAGCCAAAGCTAAGTACCTCGTTTCAATTAATCCTGGATGAAAGCTTGAACCAATTTCTTCAGCTTTAATTCTTCTGAAAGCTAATGCAATTTGGCCAAAGTCTGCTTCTATTGTTTGTAAGTCCTCTGTGTTCATCAAACGAGTAATGTAGACATGCCCGTGACGCTGATTTGCTTCAGCTTGTGTTGGCATTCTTCTTTTTTGTTCTTGTTGTATCATTTGTAACTCCTAACTTTTTTACTAAATAAATTCTCTCATGTGTTTTATAACTCTTTTTTCATTAGATCTAACGCAGTTGTGTTCTGCATTTTTAATAAAGATGATATTTTTTGGCGAAAGCACTTTTGCAAGCTGAGTGTAAGCATCATTTTCCCCATAAATAAAGAGAGCATTCTGAGTAAACAAGGAATCATCAGTCTTGCTGAGTAGTAAGGCAACTAAAGAGTCAAAGGCGCCAGTAAGAGAAACAGATGTATCTCTAAAAATCGCTTTCCTTGTGCTGAGTTTTCTCAGTGCCATTGTAACAATTTTTTTCTTGATTACACTGCTTTTTCTCAATACATTTACAATCTTTGATTTCGAAAGTAAAGGCTTTGCCCAAAAGGGAATCTGGTAGCTACCAATAGGGCAACCAACAAAGATTTTTGGGTGAGCACTGGGGAACTGTTTTTCTAGTTCCATTATCAGTCGGCAGCCTAAAGAAAACCCCACTAAAACAATTTTTTTACTGTGAATTTTTTTTAGAAACGAATGAATATCTTGTGCTAAAGCAGGAAAGTCAGAGAGGGAATCTGCATCGGCAGTACCCATGTATCCAGGTAAGAGTACCGAGATAACAGTGAATTCTTTGCTCAAAAGTTTTAAAAAGAGTGGTTCTTTTTCGAGTGGATGGAGCCAACCAGGAAAGCAGACTAGGGTGGTTTGACCTGAACCATATGTTTTGAAAGATACTAGAGAAGACATAAGGTTAGTATACCATTGGGAACGAGTAGGGTTCTCATCTCCACAAGAGCTTATATTATATGTTATAATTTGGGTAATTCACACAAAAAGGAGGAATTTTTGTGGGTATCACAGGTCCAATTGTTTTTTTAGTCATTGGAATTCTGTTGTTGATTCTTGCCAGTTTGCTTTTTCAAAATGACTGGTATCTAAAGGATCCAACAAAGCGCAAGTATGCCGCCATATTAATGCTCTATGGGTCAGGTTTTACTGCGCTCATTATTGGTTTTGGTTGGGGACTTCTGTTACTATTTGTCCTAACCTAAGATTGTATGCCGTTCAAAGTATTTGGGCGGCATTTTTTTCACTCCACTTGTCTGCTATTCAAAATTCATCTAGAATAAGATACAGGATCTTATCCAGCCATGCCCAAAAAATTTACTTTAGGTACTCCACCTTCTCTTTCCAAGACACTTGGCCCTTCATTTATTCTACTAGGATTAGCACTAGGCAGTGGTGAACTTATCTTGTGGCCCTACTTAGCCGCGAACTATGGTTTGGGATTATTGTGGGGAGCATTAGTTGGTATCTCATTTCAATACGTTCTCAATACCGAGGTGATGCGATACAGTTTGGCTCGGGGTGAGAGTGTATTTCTGGGATTTCGGCGCATGGGTGTTCTTGTGACACTGTGGTATATCATTTCTACCTTTATTCCCTGGTCAATTCCGGGATTTTCATCTGCAGCCTCTGAGATTTTAAGTTCATTTATTCCTTGGATGCCAGAAAAGATGGTGGCTATTGGTTTGCTTTTGATCACAGGACTCATCTTGACAGCAGGAAAGTCAATTTATGCGACCATGGAACGATTTCAAAAAACGGTTATCCTATTAGGATTACCATTTTTATTTATAGTTGCCCTACTGTTAACCAAGGGCACGGATTGGCAAGAAGTAGCCCTTGGACTTATGGGGCGAGGTGAAAATTGGTGGTTTTTCCCGTCTGGTGTTTCGATAGCAAGTTTTCTGGGTGCGTTTGCTTATGCAGGTGCTGGGGGAAATTTAAATTTAGCTCAGTCGTATTACGTCAAGGAAAAGGGTTTTGGAATGGGCAAGTATGCAGCCAAAATTAGCTCACTTTTTTCAAAGGATGCTCAGCCGATTTCAATTGAAGGGCATCTGTTTTCTGATACACCCACCAATAGAAAACGATGGAAAGCTTGGTGGAAGATGGTAACACTTGAACACTTCATGGTTTTTTGGACCTTGGGACTTTTGAGTATTATTGTGCTTTCAGCTCTAGCCAGAGCCACAGTGTATGGTCGGGTGGTAGAGTCAGGGCTCAGTTTTTTGTATATGGAAGCAAACGTTATTGGTGATGCATTGGGGACAACGGTAAAGATATTCTTCTTATTACTCGCTGCTTTGATGCTTTTTTCAACCCAGTTAGGAGTATTAGAATCTTCTGCCCGAATTATTTCTGAAAATGTGTTGTTGCTTACGTATAAAAAAGGACAAAAAGTAAATGTTTCAAAAGGGTTTTATATTGTGTTGTGGTTGCAGATTTTACTTGGTATCGGTATTTATATGTGGGGTATCACTGAACCAAGAGTTTTAATTACTTTTTCAGCTATTCTTAATGCTGCGGCCATGATGATGTCCTTTGGGTTTGTGTACTTTTTGAATAGAAGAGAGCTTCCAAAGCGGTACCATCCAGGCATAGTAAGAAAGTTGACAATGTTGTCAGCATTTAGTTTCTTTTTATATTTTTTGGTAGTAACTATTCTTGGGTAGTTTCAGGCTCAGTAAACAGTTCAAAAATTGTTGTCTCTAACTGATCAACATTCTGTTTACCAAGATCAACATCAGCACCTGGAATAGTGTCTCCAGAAAGGCCAACGGTTTTAACAGTTGGAGCATGAACGGCCATAGCTTCAAGCATAGCAACTGCATCTGGGTTACCTTCCTCGAAGGCTCCAAGGTTTCCACCCAAGATGGCTAGGTCAATTTGGAGTTTTTCCATGAGAACTATTGCTGCTAAGGCTTCTTCTAGTGTATCAACGGTAAGGACCAGGGTTCCTCCCAGTTCAGTGACAATTCTATCAACTAACTGTTGCCAATTATGATTATCTTCGGCGAGAAGAATTCTAATTTCTGGAGAGGAGCGGTGTTTTTCTTTCATAGTATGACATACTATATCACATTGGCTGTTTTTTTCCTGCTGTATCTATTTAAACTGATTGGGTATAATAACGACTTCTTTAAAAATCTCATCAACTAGGAGGATCTTACTAAATGGTTACAAAAAACCCAACGGTGATACGACGGTGGGAAGCAAGAGAAGTTAAAACTGGTTTTTGGGCCTGGAGACTGATAAGAAACGTAGTTTCTTTGCCCATGGCTGTTGTGAATTTTCGTTTTGGTTGGTCAGAAGGGTTTCCTTTGGAGCCAACCGGAAGTGCATCTGACCCGAATGCCCGGGTTCAGCAGATGCGCTCTCAGTAACGTTTTGAGATTATTATAAGAATGGCGGCGCGCAAGTCGCGCCGCCAAAATTTCACCTTCTTTGCTATACTAAGTGCACGATGAAATTTTTACGTCCAACCCCCGTTAAAAAATCTGATTCTTCTGCTGAGCGAAGTGCTGCTCCCTCGTCATTTGGACAGCGACGAGCGGAAGAGATGAATTCCCGGTTGCAGAAAGCTCAGACAGAGCGAAAAAAACTTGTCAGAGCGGAGTTTGCTTCTGAAGGTACTGTCAAGGATATGGTTGGTATAAAGAGAGCTCAAGTTGATCGCAGTATTTCTCGACTCCAAACACGCGATACAGAAGAACATTCATAAGAAAGTCCGACCAAATGCCAGAAGATCAAACTATTACTTGCCCCGATTGTGGAGCACAAATTCCGTTAACGAAAGCACTTTCAGAGCAAGTAGGACACAAACTCAAACACCAATTGGAAAAACAAAAGATTATATTTGAAGAAAAACTCCGCGCGGAACTTGAAGAAAAGGCAGTCAAAGAAAAGAAACGCCTTTGGCAAGTTGCCCAAGAGAAGGCTGCTGAAAAACAACACAAAGAGCTAAAAGATCTACAAGAACAACTTAAAGAAAATTCAAAAAAGCTTGAAGAATCAGAAAAAATAGAGTTGGAGTTAAGAAAAAAATCCAGAGATCTTGAAGAGAGAGAAAAAAAGATTGAGTTAGAGATGACTCGCAAAATCGACGAAGAGCGCGCCAAAATTATCGAACAAACAAAAAAATCAGAAGCAGAACAGCAGGGACTCAAACTTCAAGAAAAAGATAAACAACTTGAAATTATGCGTAAGCAAATTGATGATCTGAAGCGAAAAGCAGAACAGGGTTCCATGCAGATTCAAGGTGAAGTCCAGGAAGATCAGCTCAAAGAACTACTTTCATCTACTTTTATGAAAGATGAGGTTACTGATGTTCCTCAAGGCGTGAAAGGAGCAGATCTCATTCAAAACGTTAATGCTCAAATTGGTGCCAAAGCAGGAACAATATTGTGGGAATCAAAAAACACCAAAGCCTTTAGCGAAAAATGGATTTCTAAACTGAAGGGGGATCAAGGTATTGTCAAAGCTGATGTAGCCATTTTAGTTTCACAAGCACTTCCTGATGATATCAAAGGTTTTGGTCTTAAAAATGGTGTGTGGGTTGTTGGTCATACTCATGTGGTGCCACTAGCTTCGGCACTAAGAATGCATATTATTGAGCTTTCAAAAGTCAAACAGTCACTCGTTGGTCGAGATGAAAAAATGGAAGTTCTGTTTGGTTACTTGAGTGGTTCGCAGTTCAAAAATAGAATTGAAAACATTGTTATGGCGTTCATGAATATGAAGCAAGACTTAGAAACAGAGAAGCGTTCATTCCAACGTATTTGGAATAAGCGCGAAAAAGAACTTGAAACAGTGGTTATGAGCACCTCAGCACTGTACGGAGATTTGCAAGGTATTATTGGTGGTGCACTCCCTACAATCCAGCATTTAGAATTACCCGAATCCAAACTAAATGAAGAAGAAACCGCTTCTTTAGAAACACCAAAAGATGAAGCCCAAACTCTCTTTTAAAGAGACGTTCCAGATGCTCAATCCAGAGCAGAGACGAGCGGTGACTACCACCGAAGGTCCTGTCATGGTGATTGCAGGTCCTGGTACTGGCAAGACGCATGTACTAGCTTGCCGCATTGCGCACATCTTAGAGCAACAGGACATAGAGCCTTCAAATATTTTGGCACTGACCTTTACTGATGCTGCTGCTAAAAATATGCGTGAGCGATTGGTACAGATGATGGGTACAGCTGGCTACCATGTGGCCATTACTACCTTTCACTCATTTTGTAGTGAAGTTATTACTGAGCATCCAGAATACTTTGATCTCGATATCACTAGTCAACCACTTTCAGATTTAGAAAAATACGAGTTGTTTGAAGAGCTACTGAGTTCTTCAAACCTTACGGTGCTCAAGCCATTAAGTAGACCGTTGTACTACTTGCGAACAGTGCAGTCTCAAATATCAAACCTTAAGCGTGAGGGTGTTTCTCCTACTGAGTTTGAGGAAATTCTTAGAGTAGAGTCGGAAGTTTTAGAGCAAGAACGGAATGACCTCAAAAAAACACAGCTGACAAAACGAGAAAAAAATCTTGCTAAGCAGAAAGAGTTGTTAACGTTATATGTAAAGTATCAGGCTCAGCTGCAACAGCGTAACCGATATGACTTTGACGACATGATTACGTTTGTGACCACTGCTTTTTCGGAACACGAGGAGTTATTATTAGAGTATCAAGAAAAACTTCAATATATTTTGGTCGATGAGTATCAAGATACCAATACCGCTCAAAATACCATTGTTGATCACTTGGCTAGTTGGTGGGGAGAACAAGCAAATCTGTTTGTAGTTGGTGACCCACATCAGTCAATTTTTCGGTTTCAAGGAGCTTCTGTCGAAAACATGCTTGGGTTTCTTGAAAGATACCCAACAGCCACGGTAATCACACTCAAAACAGGCTATAGGTGTCCACAAAAACTCTATGACGCTGCTCACCAGACCATTGTTAAAAATACCGTATCTTTGCAAACGTCAGCAGGCTCATTTTTGCCAGAACATGACGAGGTGCTGAGGACTGCCCTGACAACGTGCTTACAGTCAGCCCAAACGCAAAAATCAAAGCAGCAAGATCAGCTTAAGTTGGTGCCAGCAGCTACAGTGGTACTGGAAAATAACTACATAGCTACAGAGATTTCACGCTTACTAGATAGTGGGGTTGAGCCACAGGAAATTGCAGTGCTCTATAAAAACCATGCTGACGCCTACGAGCTACAAGACCTACTTTTAGAAGCAGCTATTCCTTTTGAGACAGATAATTCTAATAATGTTTTGGATGACGTCTATATTCAACAGTTACTACAGGTTATGCAGGTGATTAAGAATCTGGGAGAGACAGAAGAGAGCGGTTTGCTGTTTGAAGTCTTTTTACTGGATTGGCTGAAGTTGCCACGGTTGGCTGTGTTTCAAACGGCTCGAATTGCAAGTAAACTACGAGTTACTTTCGCAACGGTTCTTGAGAGAGATGTCGATACTTTGACGCCTGATTTTTCACTTGATGTTGATGGCTTTACACAGTTACAGTCTTTTAAAATAAAGCTTGAGTCATTAGCTGCTCTAGAAAAAAACGTCTTATTTACTACTTGGTTTGAGACACTTATTGCCGATGAAAATGGTTTGGGACTATTTTCTTGGTTGGTTGAAAAAGCAGGTGCCAAAGAACATCTGTTAGCCGTGCAAACTCTTTTTAACGAAATAAAAAAATGGTTGCAAGTTTCAAAACAATTTGGACTTTCAGATTTTTTGTTAGCTTTACAAACAATGACCGAACATGGGCTGGTTTTCAAAACGCAACAGCCGGCGACGACTCAAAACAAGGTGACTCTTTCAAGTATTCACAAAGCCAAAGGGCGTGAGTGGGAGTATGTATTTGTGATGCGATTAGTCGATAAAAAGTGGGGCAATACTGTCTCCCGTGAGTTACTAGCACTTCCTAATGGTATTCTTTCTCATGTTGATGTTTCAAAATTGGAAAAAAATGAAGAAGATCGTCGCTTGTTTTATGTAGCCATTACTCGAGCAAAAAAGGGAACTTTACTCAGCTATCCAAAGTCTTTGGTTGAAGGAAAAGTAGTTAGAAATTTTGTAGGAAGTATGTTCCTGGAAGAAATTGGTGATAGCTTACTAACTGAGAGTGAGTCAACACTCCAGTTGTTAGCTCAAACAGTTGAAACTCGCCTTCTCACCTCAGTTCCGAGTACAGCAAACGTTGATGTGACTGCTCAAGAGAAAGAGTTCTTTGCTTCGTTGGTTGAAGACTTTACTTTATCAGTAACTGCTTTAAACACCTACCTAAAAGATCCCAAAGAGTTTATCTATAACTCGCTACTTAAAATTCCCAGAGCCAAGCTAGCTCACTTAAGTTTTGGAACGGCGATGCATAAGGCCCTCGAAGATTTTTATAGCAGTGCTGCAGATGGAGGGATGTCACTCAGTGCCCTGCAAACTAGTTTCACTACAGCTTTAGCAAAAGAAGTACTTTTGGAAAAGGACTATGCAGATTGGTCTAAAAAAGGCACAGAGGCTTTAGCTGTGTATTATGAAACATATGCCCCTTCAATTAAAAAGCCATTGTTTACAGAACGATTTTTTGGTGGCACCTTTAGCAAAACTCTTTTATTTGATGGAGAACACCAAATTCCTTTAAGTGGACGATTAGATCGCATTGACTTGATAGACCCAGTCACCAAAAAGGTCCGTTTGATTGATTACAAAACAGGCACAGCTAAAAGTGCAAATGTGATTGAAGCTACTACTCAGACAAGCTTGAGTTTTCTCTCAGAACGAGAGCAGGGATTGCCTGAATCAATTCGAGGTGCCTATAAACGTCAGCTCGTTTTTTATGTATTGCTCGCCGAACTTGACTCCAGTTTTCCGTACTCTGTGGCTGAAACAGTATTTGAATTTGTTGAGCCAACAAAAACAGGCAAAATAGTTTCTCGTAGCTTTACTATTTCAAGAGAAGAAGTTGCTGAACTCAAAAAACTGATTATTGAAGTCATGCGTGAGATTAAAAGCTTGAGCTTCCTTGATGCTCTTGTTTATTCCTCAGATGATTGAGTAGCTAGCTAGTCAGTACTTCCCTATACCTCACACAAGACTAAAAGCTCTATTATTTCCAGCTCTCAAAAAAGAAGAAGACACTATCTACAAACTTGATGGGAAGCGGAATTCCCAGCCAGTGTGGCAAGAAAACGATAAAGTAGATAAGCGATAGAATGATGGTTGTTATCACTGTTGCTTGAGCTAGTGGCTGGTATTTTTCGGGCAAATCAAACACCTTTTTCAGAAAAATGCTTAAAATAATAACCAGAAATGGAATGGCTGGTGTGTAATGGTAGAAGAACATAATCCGGGGTGATCTGATCCAGATAATCCACATAGTAAAGTAACTGAGTACTGTGAACGCAATGGGAGTTCTGAATGTGGCGAGAACAGCGGCAAATGGTTGTTTTGAATCAGGGCTATTTAAAAGTTTTTTGAGAAGTGAAAAACTATAAAAAAGTACTGCGAGTAAACCAGCAAGTAAAACTATTGAGTTTCCGTGCGCATAGATGTCTCCTCGTTCACCAGTTTCGGTATAGGTAACGTGCATCCAAACAGGCCGTTTATTGATAACCCATTCGAGTGGTGTTGATTGGTAGGTGTGGGTAGCGGTCAACCCGCTTTGATACCACCAGATTTGTTTATGAAGTTCGATAAAGTGAGTAAAATCCTTACCTTGTAAAAACATTTGGGTATAGCTGGCAATATATACTATGCTGGGCACAACGATGAGTGCGACCATAACAAGTCCGAGTTGAGCTAGAGCTTCAACGAAATATTTTTTTTGTATTTTTCTCTTTTTTGTTTCAATTGTATGGTAGAGTTGTTCAGCAATTTGAAGTAATTCGTAGAAGAAGATGATGCCGAGTACAAAGATACCTGACCATTTTGAAGCAATTGCTACACCAGCACTCAGTCCAGTGAGCACATACCACCCAATAGGGTGACTCAGATCTTTTTTAACACTGAACGGCTTTGTTTTAAGGTACAGGAGCAGAGTCAGTAAGATGGCAAAGGTAACATGGATATCATTCATGGCGATCCGGGACATGACAAGAAGCAACCCTTCAAGTGCGGCAAAGAGTGTGGCTAAAATACTAATGGTGTAATCCTTGGTAAGGGATAAGGAGAGTTTTGCAATCAGAAAAATAACTAGTACACCAAAAAAAGCGGAACTTATTCTCCAGCCAAACGAATTTTCTCCAAAAAAATTCATCGCTAGCGCTTGAGTATATTTTGCAAGTGGGGGGTGCAGCCAGTCGACAGCTGTATCTTTTTCTGGAGGTGGGTTCCACCATTCAAACGCTCTAGGGTCATTTTGAGCAATAAGTTTGGCAGTTACTGCATGATACACTTCGTCAAAGATATATCGTTCTGGAATGTGAAGGTTATATATTCGAGTTACAAATGAGAAAAAAAGAATACCAAGCAAGAGAGAGCCATAGTACTTTTTAATCCAAGAATCTGTTGTCATAGTGAGTTATCTAGGTGAGAAGGTAAATAATGATCATTACTAGAACCCCGAAGAGAAGCACTGTAATTTTAAGTGGTTTATCTTGTAGGAGTACTTTTTCTGGAGATTCACCCTTATTGCTCTCATAAATGAGTTGTAGATATCTCATGACTCCAAAAATAACGAAAGGGACCGAAAGCATCAGGAGTTTTTGAGAATGTAACGCTTTTGGTAAGAGCGTGTATACATCAGCAAAAAATGACTCTGGTGTGCTAATTTCGTTTTGAAAGGCAAAAAGGGCATAGGTAAGCCAGGTTGCCATTGCAAACATTGCTGTGTATTGGTCAAGTAACCGCTGTGAGTATCGAGTAAGAATTTTTCGAGTTTCACCAACTGAACTGCCCCCATTTGCTTGGAGCAGTGTGCGCTCGCTCTGACGTTTTCCAACTGCTAAAAAGAGTGAAGCTGAGATAACAGTGAGCAGAAACCAGACACTCATATGGAGATTAACCACAACTGATCCAGCGTAAATTCTAATCAAGAAGCCGGTAGCAATGGTACTGATATCAAGGATGGGAATGTGCTTGAGTTGTTTTGAGTACCAGAATTGGAGTACCGCATATCCTAAGACTAATAGTTGAAAGAAGAGAGTCAATTTAAGTGAAAGTAGAAAGGTAATCACTAGCCCTGTAGCGGCTATCAACATGGCTAGTTTTTTTGAGACAACCCCTGAAGGGATTGGTCGTTTTTTCTTAAAGGGATGCTTTTTATCAGCTTCATAATCAAAGAGGTCATTGATGAAGTAGATGCTTGAAGTGAGCACACAAAAGGTCACGAAGGCATATGAAACAGTCCAAAAATAGGCAGGCGCATCGACTGGTACATAGAAGAAGAAACCAGAAAAAATAAGGGCTGCATACAGGGCAAGGTTTTTAATCCATTGTTGTGGGCGGGCGGTTTTAATGATTCCAAGTAGTAGTGACATATCGTCTACCTTTTTTTCTGTTTGCGTACACGAGTAATACTATGAAGCCCGAATACAAACACGAAGATTACTGCCATTGTAATCAATTTTTGGGTAGTATTCAAATACAGAGCAACTCCCCCCAAGACAAGACTACTGGTAAGGTAGAAAAGGGAAATATGTCTTTGTGTAAAGTTGTAGTTATCCAGTAAAATGTGATGGAGATGACCCCTATCTCCCCAAAGTGGTGATTTTCTCTCAGCCAATCTTCTCAGGATTGTAAAAAGGGCGTCAGCGGTCGGAATTCCAAGCACTAACACAATAGTAGCTACCTTAGCGCCACTTATAATAGCCGTGACACCTAAAAAGAAGCCAGCTAGTGAACCTGCTCCATAGCCTGGCATCATTTTTTGAGGATACCAATTCCAAAGGAGCAAGCCTGCAAAGGCTCCAGCGACGATAAATGAAAAAGTAGTGGTATGGAAAAGAGTTGGGTCATCGACAAACCTGCTGGAAAAAATACCAATGACAATCATGCCTACCGTTACAAAACTAGGTAGTTGGCCATCGACTCCTTTTGACCAGTTAACACTATTCATATTCCAGAGAATGAAAAAGAGAGCGAAAATGTCTGCTACTATCCAAATAGTTCTGACTTTTCCTAAGAGTTCAAACGCAAGTTGTGGTTGGTTGAGGTGAATTACTCCTGGTCCAAAGGGGTTTGTTATGTAGGCAATACCAATCCCTGAGGCTACCACAATGCCAGCTGCGAGCAGTCCAGTTACCAGTCTAATTTTGGGGCTGATATCCCAAATGTCATCGAGAAAACCAACAATTGTTAGTAGAGCAGCTGCGATGATAATAGCAAGTAAGTGTTTATCAATCTGGAGTAAAAGTAGTGAGCTTATGAGAAATGCAGAAAAGATAACCAGCCCACCTCCTCTTGGCACTGGTTTCGTGTGGGTTTTTTTAATGTGGGTGTCTGTCTCAGGATTATCAAGCCAGTTGTTTTTTTTATACAACCAAATTACTAGAGGAGCAGTACTTGATGCAATGATGAAAGAGAGGAAAAATGCCCACATAGTTATGAAACTATAAAAAGTATTCTTAAAAGCGCAAAGGTGAGTAAGGCTTGAAAGATTGTTGTTACCCAAGAAAAAAGAGTCAGCAGTAATTTATCGTACTTTTTGAGTATGGTAATAATCAGCATATTCATAATACCAAAAACAATTGCTAAGATCGGCAAGATAAAGATATATTCTTTACCAACAAGTTGCTGATTATTTTGTGCCAATGAATAAAATAATGGGATATCAGGTTGGGTAGTGAAGTAACCAAGCAGTGCTGCGGCGATATTGATCAAAATAAGTCCAGTTGAAAGAGCCGTAGGTCTTTTTGTTTCTGTTGGTAACGTGAGTTGGATTCGCGCTTTTGTAGTAGATTTAGACATCAAACGTAGAACCTCTCACTCATTACTTAGTGACTGTGCACTCTATTCTATGCCAGAGAGCAAAATTGTCAAATTGAGTCTGACTCGGTCGATAGTTTTTTCTGAGATATTGATAGAATTGTGGAAAGGCCCCATCTTCTTTATTCATAACTACTACATAGTTTGGGTTATCTTCAACGAAGTCGTTAAACGTCTCATCATAAGCATTAAAGTCTTTTATGTGGAACGAAACAGTAAATCTCCCAGTTGGCATTTTATCAGCCAGAGCATAGAGCGTTGGATTTGTTCCCCAAATAAAGAGATGGTCATCAGGGCAAGCTTTCATTGTTTCTACTACCCGGTAGTTATCACTCATAAGTGAGTCAAATCGTTGGTTGTAGTCTGCAACAGAAATTTCTCTTTTAGCCAATTGAATAAAAGATGTATAGTAGGCAACTGTTGGATACTTTTGAACTTTGAGTAGAAATAAGATAGCAACGAAGCCAGTGAAAATCACCGTTGCAAGGAATGGGCCCAAAATATTCTTATTCTGAAGAGCTGTGCGTTTAAAGAGCATCTTGATGCCTTCATACACCGTTCCTGCTACAAGCAGTGAGAGTGCTGGTGCAATCTGGAGGTAGTAGTGAGGATAGGGGCGGTTTGAGAGCAGACTTGCAAACAGTGAAAGACCAAACCAAAAAAGAATAAATTGAAATGCGGGTGAAATGTATTTTTTAGTTACTACTAGTAGCATTGTTAGGAAAGACATGGCTACCAGTTTACCTGGTAGTGAGAAAAAGAATACTAAGATAGGATTGTCGAATGGTAGTCCCCAACTGCCAGCATATCTAAAGTTATACATGAGGCCGAACTGAAGATACTCTGAACCAGCGTCAAGTTTAACAAAGTAAGCGATCGAGAGAAGTATTGGCAGTACAATTCCCACACCCAAGAAAAACCATATCGGTACAATTTTGACGAACTTCTTTTTAAGAATAAGTAGACGATTTTTTTGTGCAGCTAGAAGAGCATTAGTACTTTCAAAAAATCCAAACCCCGCTGCAGCGGCTACGTCAAAAATAGCGGGTACTTTTGTGAGGACCCCAAGGGAAAGGAAGGAGCCAGAAATAATATACATCCAGGCAGGAGAGTCTTTTACCTTTTTTGCTTTTGGATGAAGAAATGAGGTTGCATATGAAGTTTGGGATAAAACAAGCATTCCAACCAAAACAAAGCCCATCACAAAGAGTTCGCCATTGGGAATATTGCCTTCGAAAGTTGGTAGCGAGGTTGCCAGTACAAATAGGATGGTTGCAATAAACGTTGGCCATTTCTTATTCGAAAAGAGTGTTTGGGCAAAGTAGTAGAAAGCAATAGTTGTTACTAACATCCAACCCCAAAGGAGCACTCTAAAGTTTTCTTGTGTATGCGTCTGGGCTAAAAAGTAGATAAGTGGAGTTTTATGATCAATAATTTCTTTATAGAGAATGGCACCTTTATTCATTGATTGGCCGATGGTCAGATAGATGGCTTCATCTCCGTACCAATAAGGTTCAACGAAATTAGGGACACGTAACAGCATGAGTAACACTAAAGCAATAAAAAGTGGGAATTGCTGATCAAGGAGTTTATCAACTTTGATGATCTTTGAGAGAAGTGAGTGTTTCACGGCAGGTGTTCTGTACTACTAGTACTCTTCACTATACAGCAATGAGCTACTTCTTCGCTAGAGAGAATTAGATTTTTTCGGTGACTTTGTACTCAATGTATTTGCCCAGCATTAGGCGGGTATGAGCATCAATCCCCGGTAGAGCTGAGAAAAAGAAGCCAATGATTGGTAGCATCAAGAACTCGAGAGGTTGGAAAATATATGAAAAAGGATTTCGCTTGTTTGGGCGGGGAGGACGGTTGATAGCATCAATGATAAAGATAATAACCATAGAAACGAGAGAAAGAGTTAAGAGTGAAGAAGTCACCTGAGGCAGTGTCTTACCAATTGTGGTTCTATTAAAGGCTGGATTTAAGAGTGGTGGGAGAAAGGCAGCGATAGTCACAATAAACCAGTTAACTGGCCACAAGAAGTGGTCTTCAATGGTTTTTGAAACACGTACGGTCTTCTCCCAAAAGGGAATTTCGGTTGCTAAAATGTATTGTTTGATGATGTAGGCATCATCACTGACTCCCCAAGCCCAGCGTTTCAGCTGTTCGTACTGGTTAGCAAAGGTTGACCACCAAGTGTTTGACTCGGCGGCGTCAGAATAAATGGGAAGAAATATTGGCTTGACTTCAAAATTTCCTTTTTTTGCAAAATAGGATTTAAAAAAGAGTCGATAATCTTCGGGAATTACATCTGTATCCCAAAAACCAATTTCAACTATGTGTTTAAGTGAGGTGGTATAGGTTGAGAAGTTAATCAGGCGATCACTGCGCATCAAAATATGAATCTGAATAACCGAAAACATCGAGGCGAGAACTCTAATGGGTGGTGGTACTTTCCAGATATTATTGTAAAAAACAACTGCGCCTTGCCAGATTTTGTTATAAGGAGAGTCAGTACTTAAAAATTCGAAGGTGATATTGCTAAAGTAGTCTTTATGAAAGAGTGCATCGGCGTCTTCACTACTAATGGTAATAGTATCAAGATCAAATTTGAGTTCATCAACCAATTTTTTCTTGGCGATTTGGCCTCCCCAAGCTGTGTTAGACGATTTACCCTTAACTTCACCTTTGATATCTGGGTGTTTAGTAGTCCAAAGATGTCCAAAGGTTTTTCCATATTTTTTTAAGAGCACAGTAGCTTTTTGATCAGCTTCCGTACCTTCACGCTCTTCAAATGAAAGCATAATATGAATGTTGGAGAGCAAGTATGATTGTTTTGAAAGTCCATCGAGAGTTCTTTCAAGCGTTTCAAGTGGCTCTTTATAAGTGGGAATAATAATCACATGATGAATACTATTCCATTTTTTTGGGAATGTTCTTTTAAGGTCCTCAATCCAGTTAAATGAAGTTGCAGCTTTAATTCTGAAGTGTCCCATGACTGCCAGAATTGACATTGAGATAGATCGATAGAGCCAGTAAACTGCAAAGACAATCACAAAATAAGCTACAAACTCAGGAACAATCAATGAACCCCAGAATGGAAACAAAATCAATGACCACGAGACGAATCCTGGTAAAATTTCCAAAAATCGTTGTGATCGGATTGGATGGCGGTTAATATAACGACGTAAAAAGTTTCCCATAAACAGTCTCTATTGTACTTGATTTCTCTCCAGATCAAAAAAGGAAAAGCTATTTTGATAGATTTGTTCGAGATTTTGAGTGAGTTCTGATTCTAGATACTGAGCTGTCTCACTGATCATCCAGGGCTCACAGATTTCTCCTTTGTGTTGATTAGGGGCAAGATACGGAGCATCTGTCTCGAGTAGTAGTTTCTCAGATGGCGTGAGTGCAACAATTTTTCGGATGTGTTCGGCAGAGTCGTAGGTTACATTGCCATCAACACCAATAGAGGCTCCCATTTCGATTGCTTTCTCAATATATGCGAGAGGTCCGGATGCACAGTGCAGCACAAATTTGGTGGGAGGGTATTTTTCAATGATCTTGAGGAAATCAAAGTAGGCATTTTCTTCGGTGCGGTCTATCTGATCCCGAACGTGAGCAATGACTGGTAGGTTATATGTTTTAGCAAGGTTGAGTTGGATAATAAGCATAGTTTTTTGAATGTTTTCTAGAAATTCGCGTTTAAGTCCTTTTGAACGGAGACGATAGTAGTCAAGTCCGACTTCTCCAAGTGCAACAGGATTAGATTGTAAGAGGGTAGTCAATTTTAGAGTCAATTTTTCAAGTATCACTTCAATATCTCGTGGTTTCATTTCTGGGTGAAATATATCTTCGAGTGAACCAGGATGTATCCCAACACTTGCAAAGAGTTGTTTTTGACTTTTGGCTTGAGTGAGTGCCATTTGGCTTGACTCTATATCAGTTCCCACAATTATGGAGTGTGTAACCCCTGCAGTTTGTGCTTTACTCCAGTGTGCTTCCCAATTAGTGGCAAGAGGGTCGAGGTTGTAATGGCAGTGAGTATCGAAAATATGCATAATTGGAATTTCGGTGAATGTTACTTCTCCAGTCGTGGAAAGAGTGGACTCAAAGCAAGGATGTGTGTTTGAGAAAAATGTGTAGCAATAGTTGCAGCAGTCTCTGGCATGAATGGGGTGAGCTGAGTTGCTATCTGTAAGATGTTGGAAACAGCTGTTTGGAGGATTTTCGTTTGTGTGTCGCCTTCTTCTTTCCATGGTTTCATTTCACTGAGAAATTGATCACCAGTGGAAATAAGATTAAAGGTTAACTCAAGTGCTTCTTTAACTCTCCCAGCATGTAAGTCTGAAGTATATTCTTCAGATGTTACCGGAGCTTGTTCATCTTTACTAAAGTCACTGCCATTTTTTTCACACATTTTAGCCACCCGAGAACAGAGGTTACCTAACCCATTAGAAAGATGTGCTGTAAATGTGGTATCAAGTTTTTCCCAGGTAACATCCATATCGGTACCGAATGGACCGAGTTCCATTAACAAGAAACGAGTAGCTTCGGTTCCATACCGAGCCACCATCTCAGTGGGAGCAATGACATTTCCTAAAGATTTACTCATTTTTTGTCCATCAACACTAATAAAACCATTGATGAAAATTTGTTTGCTAAAAGGGAGTCCAGCTGAGGCTAACATGGCTTGCCACATAGCTGATTGCTGACGAAGATTATCTTTACCAGCAACTTGGGTTCCTGGCCAAAATGCTTGAAATTCAGATGATTCTTCTGGCCACCCAAGTGTGGAAACATAGTTGACGAGGGCGTCGAACCACACATACATGACGTGATCTTCATCACCTGGCACTGGTACACCCCAGGGCATTTTTTCTTTGAGTCGGGAGATACTAAAGTCCTTGAGCCCACCTTTGACAAAGGCAGTTATTTCTTTCATCTTACTATCTGGTTCCACAAAAGTTGGATGATCAGAGTAAAGTTTGAGGAGGGCATCTTGATAACGGGAGAACTTGAAAAAGTAATTTTCTTCTTCTCTAATTTCAATTTCCTTATTGGGATGTAGGGGACATCGTCCATCAACAAGATCAGAGCTCTGTTTCTCAAGCTCACAGCCAACACAGTACGAAAGTGTGTACTCTTTCTTATAGATATCTCCATTTGTTTCGCAGCGACGCCAAAATTCTTGTGCTGCCTTTTTATGTGCCGGATCTGTTGTTCGGATAAAATGAGTATATTCAATGGCTAAGAGTTCTTTGAGTTCAGAAAATTTGGCGGCATAGGTATCTACATATGCTTGTGTAGGAACACCTGCTTCAAGTGCCTTTTGATGAATTTTTTGACCATGTTCGTCCGTACCAGTGTTGAAGATAATGGTTTCTCTCAACAGTTCTTTGTGAAAACGGGCCAGGACATCGGCAGCAATTATTTCTTGTGCAAAACCAATATGTGGTTCGGCGTTAACATAGGGGAGGGTGGTAGTAATATAGTAGTTTTTTTTCATGGGCTCGTATTTTTATTTCCTCTGGTATTGTAATCTATTTAGGGCGATTTTTCGACCCGAACTTCCACTTTTTTATAAAACTACTACTTTCGAGTCCAAAGAAGAGCACGAGTAAGAAAAGATACACTGACAATGAAAAAAATACATGTTGAAATTTAAGAAAAAAGTAGAGACCGGTTATGAGAGCAATTCGTGCTCCTCGACCAGTATTTAAAAATAAGTAACTTCCTAAAAAGAAACTTAGGCTCATGAGCAACAGCAACATCGGTGCATAGCTATTAGGAATAATCATATGCTGTAGCTTTTGAGGGTCAACACGAGTTATGACATTCCAAATGACTATGCCATTTACAGCTGCAATGAGAAGCAAAGGACTGAATCGTAGATATTTTTGTAAGAGTGGAGAAGGAACAGAAGATGTTCGTGAACGATTCTTAACAGGACTAGTTTTTTTCAAACGTGATCGGGCTCGATCTGGTGAAGTAGTGTGGTGGTGTGTATCCATACTTGGAGGTGCGCGATCAGATTAGTATTTTGTACTAACTTTAGTATACTGTACTTACTTTCATTTTTGAAAGCTAGACTAACCAAGGGATTGTATATGTCATTTGAACTGATTGTTATTTCATTACTACTTATTACTGGTTTTGCAGCCATTCTTTTCTTTCAGAAAAAATTGTTTGATACCAAGCGGGAATCTGATATTGAAAAAACTGTCGACAGAGTATTCGGCATGTCTGCTCAAAAAATTGCCGAACAAAGTCGACACATATTAGCTGGAGAAAAAGAAGCCATTAAGGTGGATTTAGAAAATAAGCACCTGATGATGGAGCGCTTAGTCAAACAGTTACAAAAAGACATGGATACTCGCCAAACAGAAATTAGAAAAATTGAGAATGACCGGGTTGAGAAGTTTACTGAGATTGTCTCTGCTCTCGAAACGCAGCGCGAAATTACGAATGATCTTAAAATTTCGACAGAACAGCTTTCGAAAGTGCTCTCAAATAACCAGTCTAGAGGAGCTTGGGGAGAACGAATTATTGAAGACTTATTGACGTCTCATGGCATGCAAGAAGGTTTGCACTATAAACGACAAGCAAAACTAGGGACATCAAAATTAATTCCCGATATCACCCTCTTGCTTCCAAATGATCGTTTAGTCGCGGTTGATGTGAAGTTTCCGTATAGCGAGATGCAGAAATTGGCTGAAGCTCAAACAAAGGTTGCTCGGACAGCACACTTAAAGCAGTTCGAGATTGATCTCAAGAAAAAAATTGATAAGGTGGCCGAGTACATTGTGCCAGAATTTAACACGCTCGATTACGCTATTATGTTTGTGCCAAATGAGATGGTATTTTCGTTTATTAACCAAAAGTTACCACATTTAGTTGATAGAGCTTTGCAACAACGAGTGCTTTTGGTGTCACCCTTTACGTTCCTGATTGTGGCCCGGACTGTCATGGAAAGTTATCGCAACTTTATGATTGGTGATCAGCTCAAAGAAGTTATCAAACATGTAGATCAATTTTCAATGGAGTGGGAAAAGTTTGTGGCATCTTTGGATAAGTATGGTCGAGCTATCAAAACGTTGCAGACAAGTTATGAAGAACTTTCGGGGACGCGTGTTCGCCAGATGCAGAAGCGGGTTGAAAAGGTGCGAGCACATTCATCTGGAGGATTATTAGACACGGTTGTCGAGGCAGAAGCTGAAGTTCTTAATTGAGTTTAAGAACTTGGAGAAAAAAGGCTTTGTTGCAGTCTTTCTTCAACACCTGCTCTGAGATTTCTTGCGGTTTCAAGTACGGCCGTCATATTTCGTTCTGCTGACATCCGCTCCATTTTCTGAATGAGTTCGTATATTTTACTACTTAACATTGATAATTCACTAATGTTATCGTTATCGGTTGTAACAACTTGTTCTTCTAAAGTAGTAAGTTCATGTCGTAATAGATCGAAACGAATATTTTCTTCTTGAGTTTGAAGCATACCTACTAAATGTCTAGCTAAACCAAGTGTATCTTCGTTGCCACTTATTGCTGCTTCTTGAGCAAATACGCGTACTTTTTCTCGTACTTCAGTATATTGCTCAGAATCCACTTGACCATTCACAGCTGCCAGTGAGAGAATTTCACTTTCCAGTGTTTTTACCCGTATCATTTCTGGGGTGTCTGGTCTGACTTTGGTTTCACTATTTTGCATATTGGTCCTTCAAATTTAGTTCTAAAATTATTCTAACACAGGTTTTAAGTACCCGTCTTTTAGAAATGTCACTGTTCCAGATACTCTTTAAAGAAGCTCAAATCTCGAGAGATAGCTGTATTCCAGGATGGCTGCATATTATGATCAGTATTTTTGTATGTGTAGTAGGTGAGTGGTAGGTCTTCGTTTTGAGTTTCAATTTTTTCTACAAATTCGTTACTCCATGCAATAGGAGCGGCATCATCAAGTTCTCCATGGTGAAACTGTAGTGGGGCTTTGAGTTGGGTGATATGCTGAGTGACCGAAAAATCAAAGGTATCATAGGTGTCTTCGAAGATTGAAATCCATTTGCGTTGTGTTTTTCCTTCGTCTGCAAGTTCATCAGAAAAAAACTGGATAGCGTAAGGAAAGGGGGCTGAGACAGGAGCCCAAAGAGTCGTTGGTGTTTGGAGCTCGTAAGATTCTAGGGTGGAGAGTGCAATTTGACCTCCGTTACTATGGGCCCAGATTCCTACATTTATTGAAGAAATAAGTTGCGTTTCGCCAACCTGAATACCAGCCTGAGCAATCGATTGCAGTAACTCCATGACAATTTGTGGTTTTTCGAAGCGAGCTTGCCAAGTGTCGATGGGCTCTGGATCACTGCCACCGTATCCAAAGAAGTCGGGGGCGACGGTGACGTAGCCATTTTTTGCGAACACTGCTGCAGCATTTGCAGTACCTACTCCAGTTTCATAGATCTCTTCTGGCACATAGCCCCTGAGTAGCACTATGGTTTTAGGATTTTCTTTTTCGATTTTAGTTGGAATATTGACTTGGCCAGTCATAACTTTACCCAGTGTTTCCCAGGTGAAAAGATAACTGGTGTAGCTACTTGTTTTATCTAGTTCTTCGTAGGCCAGTAGTTTCTCAGTCGAAATAGGTAGCTCTTTGAGTCTGGGAATAGCATACCTTTGTAGAGGAGGTTCTTTCTTTTGCGCCATGGGGTTAATGATGGTTGGGATTAAGAGCTCCCCATTTTCTTCAAAAAAGTAGTCTGGGACTTTTGAGGCAGCAAGACCGCCAACAAAAGCGAGGAGGATCAGAAAGAAAGTAATGAAGCTATTTTTTACCATGGTCAGAGTATACCTTTTTTTAAGTTTCTGGTCTATTACGTCCAATTTTGATATACTATAAACATATATATGAAGAACAGACTTTTTTTAGTAGCGAGTATGGGATTGGGACTGGGTTTGGGTGTTTCGGTAGCTGTATTACAACCTTCGATACAAGTTCAGGCAGTGCCAGATTTTTTGATCAGAGAACATGTTGTTTCAACTGAAAGTATTGCTATACCCACACTTGGAAAAGAGTACTTAGTGTCAAAAACAAAAACTACAGTAGTTAGAGAAGTGAGTTCTCAGGGGTTAGGAACGACTAACTCGGTAGTTTTAGAAGCTCAAGATAGAAACATGTTTTTATCGGGTAAGGGATTAAAAATTGGAGACAGTTTGGTTGTAACAGGTAGCAATAATGGTCGCTATACGTACACAGTTACGCAAATACGCAGCATCGAAATTGGGCAAGAGGCTGAGCTTTATTCAGATACCCAGTCTGAACTTGTGCTGCTTGTGAAGCAGTACCCTTGGAGCCAAACACAGCTGGCTTTGATTGGCTCATCACATCGTTAATTGACAGAAGTAACGTTCACTTTTTTAGATGCATTGAGTTTTATATAGTCTGCAGTTTTCATTGCAATAGAAAACCTACGATCCCCAGCATTAAAAATGATGGCTTCATGTTTTAGGAGCGTGGCATCTACATACGTTTCCAGTTTGAATAAACTTCCCCAGGGGGGGACACCACCCACTTGAATACCATTGGTTACCTCAGTTACTTCTTCTGGAGTTGCAAATCGAATCGATTTGACTCCTAGGATTTTTTTAACTAGTTTAGAGTCGAAAGTCCTGTTGCCAGGGATGACGATCATCGCAAAAAATCGATCTGTACTGCTTCTTTTAGCTTGAATGATAAGGGCTTTTGCTCCTTGGGAAAGTGAATAACCAGTTCTTATTTTGGCTGCTTCTTCACTTGTTCGAACTGCCTCGTGTTCGAAAGTTTCAAACCAACACGAGTGTTGGGTGAGTATATCGAGAATATGTTTAACGGTGGAGTGATAGGATTCGGCAGTGATCATGATAGCTGCTATCTTAGCATATGGCATCTGGTTCTGGTGTAACTAAGTGATTTACCAGCGTCTGTAAATATGGTTTACTGTATACAGCACAACGCTTAGAAATCTGTCCATGGTTGAATTGTCAGTTGACCGCAAAAAATCGCTTACTTTACTAGAGCTTTTTTTGATTATTTTTGTGTTAGCAACGACAGCTTTTATTTCACTTATTGTTTTTAGTCCCTATGATCCTCTAGCTGATGTTCGTGATGCTCAGCGTACTGAAGATATCACTACAATAATTACTGCTATTCATCAACGCACTGTTGACACGGGAAATAGCTTGCCAGCAGGTTTAACTCTCGGTATGCAAGAGAAGCAACTCGGTACGTGTTTTGATAGTGGAATGAGTGCTTGTCCTAAAGCACAGGATGTCTGTATTGACCTTGCAAGTGAGTTGGCTTCGTACCTTGCTGTTTTGCCGCGAGACCCAAGTTTTGAGAAAACGGCCAGCACATCTGGATATAGTGTGACTATATCGGAAAAAGGAGAGATAATCGTTGCAGCTTGCAAAGCAGAAAAAAGTGAGCTTTCTGTCACTCGTTAATTTTTAGCGAGGAGGCATCATCCCATTAGCTTCAGTTGGAAGCTCTATGTTTGGTACACCTTCTACACTTTTTTGCATTCCATCAAAAGCCTCTTGCATTTTTTCTTCGAGACTGACAAAGGTTACTCCTTGAGGGGTCATAAAGAGTTCATCACCGAAAGAGTCTTTTTGGCAATCGACCGTGTGGCCAGTATCTTCATACTCTGAGATAGCTTCTTCATTATAAAAGTCTGGCAGGTCGGTGGTGTAGTCTTCCATTTGTTCAGCAGTTTCTGTGAGCTCATCTTCGGAAAGAATTCGGTTTTTAATACCTTCAGTTGCACCCTCTTCCCACATATATACATATTCACCATCATTAATCATGTAACTGAGGCTATCTTCTTGAGGAATGGTCATGCGCATTTTTTGGCCTTTAACAGCATACTCAATGGTGGTGCCAGATGAGTCAGTAATCATACACTTCAGAGGAGTATCATTTTGAATGGCCATGGCCATTTCCTGTGATTCAGCCACGTTTTTTACAGTGTTGTCGGCTGGTTTTTTGATACAGGCTGCAAGTAAGAGTGTACTTGTGGTGAGTGTCAAAAGTGTGGCTTTAGTCGAAAATTGCATAGGGTCTCCTTTCGGTAATGGTTGCAGTATACCAAAAAGTCTCACGGTGGCATATTACTATCTATGCTAAAATTCCGCATATGAACACACTTGCTTTTTTTGATTTAGATAAAACTTTATATGATGGCTACTCAATGGTCGATTTCTTATTTGGATACGCTATTCCAAGGGGGCTGATTCAAAAAGAAGATAAGGCTATGGCTGAGGCGCTCCTTGCTGATTATAGCCAAGGACTGATTACTTATGGTCAAGCTACTGCAGAAGCAGTACGACTGAGTGGAAAAGTTGTTGCCGGACACACTGTTCTTGAGGTGAAGCAATGGCAAGAGGAATTTTTTCAAACTCAGAAACTATTTTCCTATGTTTCTGAGCTTTTTTCTTTTCTTAAAAAGAGCGGGTTTGAGGTTTATATTGTCTCGGCTTCGATTGAACCAATTGTGACTCATATTGCTAAGTATTTAGGTGTAAAGAGCTTTGCTTCAACAATAGAAATAAAGAATGGTGTTTATACTCAGAGAGTGACAAAAATTCTTGACGAGGCGGCAAAGTCAAAAGAGATAGCTCATCTACTCAAGAGACAGCAAAACAGTGTGTCATTCGGGTTCGGCGATTCTTCTGGAGATGAAGCTTTGCTCGATGCAGTCACACATGGTTTTTTGTATGAGCCAGCTCAAGATGAGTTAAAAAAGCTGGCTGAGTCTCATGGATGGTCTCTGGTGACGAGGAATACGATACTTGAAACAGTGCGCCAGCGGGTCGACTGATAACTTGCGCATGCTACAATTATAGATAGTGTATCTTAGAGAGAAAGGCCTTTATGAAGGGTTTTATGGATTTTATTAGAGAACAAGGTGTCGTGGGTTTGGCAACTGGTTTTATTTTAGGTGGCGCTGTTTCTAAGGTTGTAACCTCGCTTGTGACTGACATTATTAATCCAATTCTTGGTGTCATCTTGGGTGCCACCGGTGGGCTGAGTACCGCGGTTATTTCACTTGGATCAGTAGACATTATGCTCGGAAGTTTTATTGGAGTTTTGATTGATTTTTTGGTAATTGCTTTAGTAGTGTATTATGGAGTCAAAGGTCTTGGTCTCGATAAAATTGACAAGAAAAAGAAATAAATTCCTAGGTCCCGTAGTAGCCTCTACTTTCTTCAGGTAGTAGTTGGGCTAGGTAACGCATCAATTCATCCGTGATCATCTCAGCTCGATGTCGGGCATCTTCTGTAGAGTTTGGTAGCGGCAGAGTCGAAAAATCAATACTATCTGGAAGTAGAATGGGTTTTCCAACTTCGATAGTGTTTTTTTCTGCATGTGGTGGGTAGATAAGTCCTACGGGGAGGTAAAATGTTTCGGATGGGGTGTGGTATTGTTCAAGTCTTCCTAGTCCAGTTCGAGCTTTGGTTAAGATTCCATCTTCGTTTCTAGTACCTTCTGGTGTAATACCATAGATAGTGTGGGCATTTCCCATAAGTAGACTCGAAAGTTCTCTGAGTTGGGTGCTCATAAAGGCAATTTCTTCGGGAGAGTAGCGATCTTGCATTTTGTCATTATGTTGAAAGACTGGTAGTGCATAGACATGTAAGTATCGAATCAATTTGTATAACATGGCACTACTGCGATCACGGTCTTTATCAAAGTGTTTCAGTCCAGCAGGTCCTAACATGGTATGAGCATTGGGGAGGTATTTAAGAACTAGCCCAATTGCGAGTGCCGCATCTTTTTTTTCTCTGTGATTGAGATAAACGACTCCCGAGTGAGTTTCTAAGAGTTGGTTTGCCTGCTCTAGGTTAGCCAAGCTCTCTTTTGAGAGTGATTCTAGCCTAGTAGCCTTCTCGGTAATAAACCAGGTTACTTGAGCAAGTAGAAACCTAAACTTAAGGAAGGACTGAGATGGTTCGGTGGGAGTGATAGCTTCAAAGTGCATAGGGCTGTATTGTCAGTGAAACAGTGATTTTTTTCAAGGTTTCACCGATGTGTAGGTAGCGATACTTTATCCAAGTGCTACATCTAGGATCATCATGATAGTAAACCCAATCATAGCCCCAGTGGTTGCAATGTCTGCATGTCCATGGTTTTGGGCTTCTGGAATAATTTCTTCGATAGTAACGTAGATCATAGCACCAGCTGCGAAGGCAAGAGCATAGGGAAGTAAGGGGCGTAGTGTCATCACAGCTAATGCCCCTAAAACAGCTGCGATTGGCTCTACAATTGCAGACGATTGTCCGTACATAAAACTTTTAAATTTACTCATACCCTCGCGTCTAAAGGGAATTGAAACGGCAAAACCTTCGGGGAAGTTCTGAATTCCAATACCAAAAGCTAGAGCCATAGCTCCAGCAAGAGTGGCTCCGGGAATACCATGTGCAACTGCGCCAAAGGCGACTCCAATAGCGAGTCCCTCAGGAATGTTGTGGAGGGTAATTGCGAGGAACAGCAGAAAGGTTTTTCGCCAGTTTGTTTTGACTCCCTCTGCTTGTTTAATAGGGAGTCCAATGTGGAGATGAGGGATGAGCTTATCCATCGTCCATAGAAATATACCACCAAGCAAGAATCCCACGGCCGGAGGAACCCAAGGAGTTTGTCCGAGTTCTTCACTCAGAGTAATTGAGGGAGCCAAGAGGGACCAGAAGCTGGCTGCTATCATGACTCCTGCCGCAAAGCCTAACATGGCATTAAGAATTTTAGGGTTAATTGTTTTGAATAAGAACACTCCAGCTGCTCCAAGTGCGGTGACACCCCAGGTGAAGAGTGTTGCTAAAAAGGCTTGCGTAATAGGGGAAAGTGTTAAAAAAAAGTCCACAATACTATTCTAACTGATATGAGGATTAGATTACAAGGTACGTTCACTTGAAAAAAGGGACTAATCTTAGGCAGCTTTTTTAAGTATATTTAGTTTTACAGCTTTTTGTAAGTATTCAGGGTACTCATTAAGTACTTCTTCGACAATTTGGTTTGCATCAGTTAAACGGAATAGTGGTAGAGAAGAGAGTCCAGAGTTATCAATGCTTTTACCTGGGTGCTCTGCAATTTCTTTAAGAATACTTGTGTTTTTGTGAGGAGTATTTCCATAAATTTCTAAAAATTGAACGAAAAGAGGGCGCTCCTCCATCTGAATAAAGAGTTCCATGGTGGTTTGTTTATCTGTCCCGCCACCAGCGGTTATAAAGAGCACTAGTACAGGATCATGATCTTTGGTTAAGGTATTTTGATAATCTGCATATATTTTTTTGAGCACTGGCGTATATTGGACAGTGCCTTGTGTTTTTCGACCAACATATTTTTTGATAAAATTATCCGCGTTTTTTTGAGTTAATAAGTGAGTGCTTTTTTCAACTGTCCCATCGTGAGTTATGAAAACAGGAATATGTCCGTCGTCATCCAGTACAAATCCCAGTGCTGCAGCTTGTCTGAACACGAGGTCAATCCACTTATTTTTAAAGAAAGATCCAGCTGTGTCCATGTCCAAACTAGTATCAAGAACAATAATGACTTGTTGGTCTTCTCGTTTGAGGCGGGAGTTAATCTTAGTTTTGAGTTCAATAACGCTACTATCAATTTCTCGATCTTCGCTTGGTTGCATAATTGCACCCAGTTTTTTAGAGATGCCTGACCACCAAAAGACAAGAGCTCCAAGGCCGACAATATTTGCAGTCAGGGCAACTTGTTGTGCAGGGCTATCAGCAAAGAAGTTGACAATACTACTGAGAGTTCTAAAAACAAGGCTTTCTTTGGCATAATCGGCCCCATAACCTAAGGCCTGAGCACTGTACCAAGCTCCGCCAAAGTAATAGACAATAGAGAGGATGAGGAAGCCGATAGTAGTAAGTGTGATCAGTCGTTTGTGTTGACTCTTATTAATGCGGTGAGCATACAATCCGAGTCCGGCCCAAACAATCATCCCCTGAGTCCATGAGAGGAACGTTAAGAAGCGGATAGCAGGATGGAGTGGAATCGAAGAGATGGCTCCAGCACTGACAATTTCAGCATAGCTGAGGAGTACTATCTGACCGATAGCAGACATCCAGCCGTCAATGATGTTACTTCCTACAAGTAAGAGGGCATTTATATAAGGGCCAACTGCTAGAGCCACAAATGCTTCAGGGGCACTGGTGAGTCCTGCAGTTCCAAAAAGCGCAGCCTCAGCATCACTCATCTTTAATTGAACAGCAATGAATTGGATAGCAGTAACCAATGCGAACATAGCCACAGTCATAGCTATGGTGAGTTGGAGCGCATTCATAAGTACATAACTTTTCCCAATATTTCCAAAGCCACCCATTTTTTGTTTAATTTTATAGTCAGCTGAATCAACTTTTTTGTTGAGTGGGTTGAATGTTAAAATAGTAAATGCTTTTTGGGCAATGCCAGTGATAGCTTTTGAATAGCTATTTGATTTCTTATTTGTATCGATTGCAGTGACTGATTGAGCAGCTTGTTCTTCAGCCTTTTCTGCTTCTTTGAACATAGAAACCATAAAGCTAACCATGCCCCATACAAAAATTGAGCCAGTGATTCCCATCAAAATAATTTCTAGAAGTGTGTACTGCAGGTCGAGTCCAAAGAGAAATTGCTGACCGTATAAAATCCACTGGACAGTCATAGGTATATGAAGTTGCTTAGTTTCTATACCAACATGTTTTCGGCGGATAAACCAAACAATAAGAATAATCAGTGGAAAGATGCTCGAGTTCCAAGGACCGGAGGCATCGGAAGTTAACATACCCACAAGACCATACTGCTCGAGCTGCCCGTGTTGAGCGAAGTGAGCCATTTGCTGAATGATTTCTACAACAACAGTTGCTCCTTCTGCAGAAGAGGTAGCAATTGCCCCAATAAATTGAAGAGCTGCGAAACTAAGTGTAGTCATGCCGATACTAATGGCAGCAATTCGTTTAAAACGTTCGAGACCAACTTCACCAGTAATAATCTCCATGAGTCTGAGTGCGACTGGCACAACTAAGATCAATAGGAGCGCGTCTAGAAGCCAGATACCATTTTGGCCATAGAGTTGTTGCACTTGGGCAACATTTTGGATTGAATCGTTAGAAAACAAGGCAACGTAGCTGACAAAGAAAATTGCTGCTAGAACAAGAGGGGTAAGTATGTAGTTGAGGATAAGGTGAATCTTTTTCATGAATGCTTAGTAGTATACATGATCAAAGTTGCTTTAGGGGATGTTTTTGATGAGAAAGCTTTAGACGAGTGAGGTAGAGACCTTTCAGAATAAAGCCTAATTTTTTTTGTACGTAGTAGTGTTTTTTACTTTTATATTTTGATAGTATTACTAGAGAGATGCCCGAACACGACACTACCCAAGTATTTGCTTTGAGATCTTCTAGATTAAAAGATCATGAGACCATTTTTTTGTATGCTCCACAGCCGGACCAACTTCCAGATATTGAGGGCACAGCCGAGTTAGTAACGTCATCGCTTACTGTTGGGGAAGTTGCTGCAGCTGCTGTTAAGCTTGATGATGTTGCTTGGCAGAAAAGGATTGGGTTATCAAAAATTGTCAGTTCGGGTCCAGCTTTATCAAGGTTGCTTATTACCTCCAAAGATTTTTTTGCCACGGCTACTGATTCGGTTAAGCACATTTTTTCAAGAACTGAAAATACTCCAGGGGATGAGCAGATAGCCACTCGGATTCGAAGACGCTTTTCTGGCGCATTTTTCTCAAACTACATGCGGTTTGGTTTAGAAGAGGCTATTCAGGAGTATAAAAGAAAGCTTGTTAAAGCTACGACTGATGAAGAAAAAAAACAAGCAAAGTTAGAGTTCAATCTTGACAGAGATAAGACAATGGTCGGAGTAAGTGGTAGCTGGTTTTATGAGTCAGATGTCAAAATAAATCCAGAAGAATCTGAAAAAGCATTTTCTGGGAATCCAAGAGATTTACTAGGTACTGTTACAGAAGGATTGTACGAAGCATATTTTGATATGGAAGTTGCTGCACAGGTGATGTTTTATAAACTCAGAGATACTCCTGAGATGAGAGATTTATTAGGGATTCAGCAGGATTTCACCTATGAGCAACTATACTCAGACGAATCTGTACGCTCGGGTACGTTAGCTCAGTTTATAGAAATTTTAAATTCACAATCAGTATACGAAGTTAATTCATCAAGAATTGGCCAAAAAGACTGGGGTCCAGTTCGCGCATTTCGAGCATTAGTAACTTCTCAATCACCGAAAATTAGTGCACGCAGAGATGGTGACAGGATGGCCTTTGGGTACTCTGATGATGCAACTCCAGCCAGGCTTCTGGGAAAGGCTCCCGTTTCTGTTCCAGTTGTTGAGTTATTAGCAGAACTCAATGCTGACAGCACTTCAGAAATTGCAAGAAATCAATTGCGAGATAGACTGAATAGATCGATTGAAAACGCAATTCGGAATCGTGACGGAGAAGATCAATATTCTCGACAACCGATCTTTGAGATTAAAGTTACCACAAATCAAGATAGTGCCGAACAACTCGAGCTCGAAGAGTTTAGTGCTAAAGGAGCTATTTGCAAGCTCATTTTAATCGAAAACGAAGAAAAAAAACTACAACAAGTAAAAGTTGTTTTCAACCATTTTCACTGCTCAGAGAAACAAGGCCAGTATATTTTGTATAAACTACACAAACAACTTGCCCCTCTTGGCATTGACCTTGTTGCTTCTGAGATTACTCCGGAACAACCCAAAACAATATATCGTGCACATGACGATGAAGGTTACTTAGCACAAATGATGAGTACCACTGGAGTTGCTTTTTCTACTGACTTAGCACAGCTGTTTAAAGTTGGTAGGAAGGGAACGTTGAGTCCCTCACAGTCAGCTTTAATTGCTACTGCAATTGCGGGTTTGAATGAAACCACTGTGTTTAACTGTGTTGATCCCAAAGTGGGCGACTTAACTATTTCATTGTTCCCGACAGGGACAGACTTAGGAAAGCTGATTCGAAACTTTATTACAAATATGTCTCTTCCAGATAAGACCAGCAGTGCCAACCTAGACGAATTTCTCAATGTACTCTTAGAAAAAAAACCACTCGCTCTCACGAGAGTTGAAAGGTTAAAAAAAGTAATTCAGAAGGTACTTAATATTCAGACTCAGGACTTGCTATCAGGTCCAGTTGTAGGGGAGCAAAATAAAATATTTAAAAAATTACAAGCGCTATACTCATTTTCTGACGATGACACCAAAATGTGTCAGCAGTCAGCAGGATTACTACAAGTTCTTGATAGTTTAAATGCTCCTGAAATTGTTGCTTCACTACGTACTTTTTATTCACAAGTTGCTACTGTTTTAGAGGGGGGGACAGACCAAATTTCGAGCATTGGGCATTTTGATACCATTTTTAAAGATCATATTGGTCTTAGTTTTTTTACGGGATGTTCACCACAAGCTTCTCGAGGTGTTGCGCTTGATTCTTCTCCAGGAGGGGCGAAACGCCTCACGATACGAGAACGTCATGAATGGCAGCATGTGCGTGCAGCTGTAGCTGCTGCACGTGAGGCTTCTCCTGAGTTATCTATCGAAGCAATAAACACTCAAGTTGAAGCTCAGTTCTTGCATAAAGCAAAGATAAAACTGATGCATGTTCGTTTTTCAACTATTCTTGCTTCTTTAGCACTTATTACTGTTGACCCTGAGTATTCCGAAGAAGTAAAAGCAAGCGCAAAAGAGCAGGCACTAGGGTTATTGAAGGAAGTAGCTGGTGAGATGGCAAGTAACTGAATAATGTATACTCTATGTACTATAAATAGTGATGAAGGAGGAAAAGTATGTTACTTGAACAAGTTGAATCACTGAAAAAAAGAGATCCGGTTGAGTTGCAGGAGGTGCTAGTAACTCTAATGCAAGAAAATCCTACTGCCATTTTAGATCCATTTACATTTCTTTCTCTGTTAAGTGGAGAGCCTTTAGTAAGGCCAGAAAGTTCCGAAGAAAAAGAGGCTGCTATGAGAGCAGTTACCCAGAGTCAACCAGATAGAAAATGGAATATTCACGAGCTTTTTTTACATATGGGGGTCAACGATGGTGATCCAGAAAGTAAAGATATTCTTTGGCGACTTTTTGGGGAAGGTGTTTTGGAGCTAACTCCAGATTTGAAGATTGCAGTGTTGAAAAAATAGATATTTTATTTTTACTACAAAAAAAGCCCCGAAATAATTCGAGGCTTTACTAGATAATCCTTATAAAACACTTTTGGCTTGCATGCCAAATCGCCAACCTTTTTTTTCCATAAAAGGAAGGCAGAGGTTGCAGACTGACTTCTGGTTTCGATGCTTTTCTATTACATAGATGCCTGTTGTCAGATTGTCCAACTTCTGTCCGCAACAGGGGCAGAAGGCATCTTCTCCAATAAAGGGGTGTTTTGGTGTTGCCACTATTGACTGTGTCAATTTTATAAGCATCTCAACATCTAATGCAGCAAGACCAGAAATATTCATATTCTCAAAAGAATAGGTTCCTGCCCTTCTGGCTACAGCCAGTAAAGTGGGAGGAGTTGTTGGTAACAAGATCCTCATTTTTTCAATGAGTTCTTCATATGGCACTGTCCACTCATTTCCACCAAAAGAAAAGGCTAACACACTCATGTTCTAGCTCCTTTAAAGTTATGAAACTTTAAAAATATTGTTATTATATAAGGTTTTAAAAAGCAAAATGCTCGCAGTGAGCAATACGCTATACTATATATTATATCAAAAAAAGAAACATGTGTCAATATTATAGGATAAGAAATTGCAAAACGTGCTTACTGTAAAAGAGTTAATAGTTGGGAGTGAAGTAATCCATTTGTAGCAAGGGCAGATGCCGAAGTGGTACTCAGCGGATTTCCCTCAAGATCAGTGACGGTCCCCCCTGCCTCCTCAATAATAACCGCCATGGCAGCCACATCCCAGATGTTAGTTTTTGCTTCGAGAATAGCATCAAGTTTGCCTTCAGCTATAAAATGATAACTCCACGTGTCACCAAAACCTTTCATAGCAGAGCAAGCCTCATTTATTTCAGCCAGTTTATTGTATTTTTCTGTTTTGCTAAAGTACTTAACACTGCCCACACTGATATAGGCATCACTGACTTTAGAGATTGTGCTGACAGAAAGTTTTGTAGTTTCGTTTAGATACGCTCCTGTTCCTTTTTCTGCATGCAGGAGTTTTTTTTGCATGGGAGCGTTTGAAATTCCAAGTATAAGTTCATCTCTCTTAAAGAGAGCCAGTTCTGTTGCAAAGAGCGGGATACCTCGAGAGTAATTTTTTGTGCCATCAATAGGATCTATAACCCAGGTATATTCGTGTGTTCTGTTAGAACTGCCATACTCTTCGCCAATAAATCCATGGGTGGGAAAGGCATTGGTAATAATTTGTCGAATTATAGCTTCAGCTTCCTTATCAGCAATGGTGACGGGAGAACCATCATGTTTACTGTCGATTACTAGAGAGGTGTTGAAGTATTCAGTGATTATTTTTTCAGCTACTTTGACGGCTTTCAGGCCAGTTTGGAGGAAGGGGCTTTTTTTCATGAGTAAGATTTTTCGTGTATGTATCTTTTCTTTATATCATAGCCAGATTATACTTACCAAACAAATAGAGAGAAAGGCAACATGGCAGTACTCACGCATGACGAGATTCAAAAGGAGTTGAAACAGGGCACTATTGTAATGGATCCTCCTGTATCTGAAGATCAAATTAGTGTGGCTTCAGTCGATCTGCATTTGGCAAATGAGTTTCGAGTTTTTAGTACAGAGAAAACTACTGCAGTCGATCTTCAAGAAGCTACAGACTACATGGATATAACTGAAAGTATTATTACAGAGAAACTGACGGTGCAACCACATGAGACAGTTTTGGGAATCACTAAAGAAAAGATAACCTTACCGAGCAATATTTGTGGTTGGTTAGAAGGAAGAAGTCGGTTTGCACGCTTGGGATTATTAATTCATATTTCAGCTGGGTTTATTCAGCCTGGGGTCAGTAATCGGCAAGTACTCGAGATTACGAACCTGAGCCCTCATCCGTTGGTACTTCATGCAAATGAACGTTTGTGTCAAATTATTTTTCAGCGATGCGAAGGTACTGCGGTCTATAATGGGCGATTTGTTGCTCAGTAGCCTTTTGTTGTACACATTAGTTTTAATGATGTGGGGTTATTTTATTTTAAATAGTTTACCTATAGAAAAAGACCATCATTGCTGACGGTCTTTTTTCAAACGATTTTTTTCTCTACAATTTTTCAATTTGTTGATGACTCAATGAGCTTTGCTGGTTCCTGAATGGTCCAATGCAGGACCTGGTCAGGTTGCAAGATAAATGTATCAGGGTTAGTGATACCAGTTTTTGCTGCAAACTCTTGGTATGTAATGAAACCATACTGTTGAGCCAAAGCATACAGAGTGTCACCACTCTGAACTTTATGAAACATGGGGATTTCTTGGGGATTTTGAATCCCCAGCTCTCTATTGCTAGGGATCCCGGGAGCTTCCGGAATCCAGATAGGGTCAAGAACAGTGTTGTTGGCAAAATTTGCCAACCCATTGCTATTATAAGCAATGTTTCCCGGGTTCAACTGAATCAGAGCTTCAGCAGCTACTGATTCATCATATCTCGTATGCTCTGCAATCATATTGGCAACAGTCAAAAGCGTGTCGTCAGGCTGTAGGTAGTAGGTCCTCTTATGATATGAGAGGAGCATGTTTAGGGTATAGGTGACTTCTTGTATTTCTGCCACCTGGGCTTCCTGCACTTGCTCTTCTGGCTCTTGGGGAGGAGTACAACCTACCAGACCCAAGAATGTTCCAAATAATATAACACTAAGAATAAAAGTTCTCAAGGGATCCTCCAGTGGGATAGTAGGTGAGAAAAAACGTTATTAAAGAAGTACTATCTTTATACAGAGGGTAGTGCGTACCCAGGTATATACATAGCCACCCTTCATTATAGCTTATGTAAGGCCTTTTGTAAATATTATAGGATTAATGGGTATGCATCGATCTTTTTTTATTGGTATCATTTGGCATGTAGTGAAATTTCAGTAGTGTTTCTTTTTAACGGCATCTTGGTATAATCAGTCCTCTTATGGCGAAACCAGAAACTGAAATCCAAACTCCACGAAACTCAGCGGTTAGAGAAATGATAGCAAAGCCAACGACAAAAATCGTTGAGTTACTCTCAAAAGCATTTCCTTGGCTTACACCGAATGAGATTACTTTCTTAGGAACAGCTGGTGTGGGAGCATTAGTACTGTATACATCTCAACAAGAAAAAGATGGTGCCATCGACTTTAAGTCAGCACTTTCACTGGTTGGAGCATTTTTTGCACTCTCGGGTACTGATGCTTTGGATGGGGCTTTAGCTCGATATCAAAGGGAAAACGGAGATACTTCTCATGATTCAAGAGTTGGACAGTGGGTGGATTCGCTTTCTGACAGGGTACAAGAAGCTTTTTTAGCTTGGTTAGCTATGTATCGGGCAGCTGAACAAGGAGATAAGTTGTGGTTATTAACTGCCACGCTTACCGCTTTAACGAATCCACTGAGTAGTTTGGTGAGAGCTTGGGCAGAGTCCCAAGGAGTAGTTGTTCCAGAAAGTGGTACGAATGCATTTGAGTTTTTAGGAACTCGCGGCGGACGTTTTGCGACTTCAATTACGCGATTTCTACCTGCTCCGAAAGTTCGAGGGGTAAGTGGTCAAGCGGTTATTGATGGAGTCAGTGCAGCTGCGACAACAAAAACCACACTTGGTCGACTGAAAACTATTAGACAAGCACAGCACAGTGATGAAGGCACACATCACTTAGACGATCAGACCCAAGTGGATGCAAAAAAAAGGTTTAGACTGTTGGCCGGTCTCTATACAATCACAGGAACAGTGACGGGATTATTGTTGTATAAAGTTTTGCAAAATAAAAAACCCCTTATTTAGAAACAAGGGGTTTTTTTACTATTACGCTCAGCGATTTTTAACCTATTTATGCTCCACAGCCACCACCTCCATTTACTTCTTGTGGAATAGATTTAATTTGAGATCTAGTTTGAGCATATCCTGCTGAACTTGAATATTCTTTACCTAGAACTAGTTGCGGATCCACATCCTTCCACTCAGTTCCTTGTTCTTTAAAGTATGTTGCAAGGTCAACATATGTTTGTGGGAACCAGTACGAGTTTACTCTGAGAGCAACTTCATACATTTCTTTTTCTGTAGCGTTGTTTGCTGCCATTAATTGTAACAATCCTAGCATTGCCATTCCATGGTTACAGTCTGGAAAATGTGTTGAATTTCCGCAACATGGTCTGTAGATTCCTCTAGATACTGAATCAACACGATCTTGTTGTTCTTTATTTAAAGTTACATATGAATGCATACTGTAGTGATCCATTGGCTTTCCAGTTGATAGGCTCCAACCACCAGTAGCCGCAAAATTACCTGCTTCGCCTCCATACTGAGGATCAGTCATTTCACCATTCGTTAAAATCTCATTTTTATTTGCTAGTCCAAATGCCCAGAGGACATCAAGTAAAAACCTACTATTTTCTTGGTCTAAAACAATTGGTTCTGTCCACCAGCCTGATAGTATTTCTTCTTCTTGATTACTTAAACCATTTTGAAATAATTGTCTAAATTTAGTTTCATCAATTACCCCGTCATCTACCATTTTTTTGCCCAAATCACCCCATTCAATTGGAAGAGTTACTCCTTGTGCTGGTACAACTTGTGCGTGAAGTGCATCAATATTTACTTTTTCACTTCCGGACTCGACAACAGATATCGCTTCACCTTTCTTGTAAAATTTATATCTTGGTTCTATATTCAGATCAACTAATACTATTTGGTTGATTGCAATAATAGCTACAACTATTAAAGCTGAACCTATGATTATTTTTGAAAGTTTTTTATCACTTACCATTTTTCCCTTTATTACTTTTATTACTTTGTAACTACTCCTGAAAATTTAAATTCAATTTGTGGTAATTCATTACTATTGGTATCTAGAAGTATTGATCTTGTAATTGGTCCAGTTGCTTCTGGTCCATGTGCATTTGGATCGAACTCTGCAAAGACAGTGACAGTTTCCCCAGGTTTAAGAGTCATATTTGGGTTAATTGGTTTCAGTCCAGCGCTATGACCCTTCATACCTGCAAAAGAAGATTGAGTACCGTTAATTGAAATTTTAGCTTTTGTACACATACAAGTTGTGTACAAGTTATTTAATTGAAAGGTTTCTTCAGAATAATTTGTGTAAGAATAGGTAACTTTTTTAATTCCCTCAGACATGGGAATTTCTCCCAAATCCTGTAATGTTTGATTATCACTTAAGCTTCCATTAGCTCTAATTCCAAAATTATTTTTAAGGAATGCAAATATCATCACCAGGACAGAAAAAGTTAGAAAAATTGCTATAATTGAGAACTTGTGTTTTTTTAAAATATCTTGCATATAGCCGTGAGTATACTTAGGCTATTATGAAAAGAAGATGAAAACTGAAGTCCCCTTTTTAATTTTAGATGAAATAGTTATTTTTCCTTCAAATCTTTCAATAATAGCTTTGGATATAGAGAGGCCAAGTCCATTACCCTTTTTTGATTGAGAATTTTTACTTTGGTAAAATCTATTAAAGATACTTTTGAGATCTTTGCTACTAATCCCTACACCAGTGTCTTTAATTAAAAGCTCCGAAATATTATTTTTTTTATTCAAACTGATTGTAATTGTGCCATTCTGACTTTCATGATCAACAGCATTTTTTATTACATTTAATATAGCTTTGGTTAACAGCTGTTCATCTGCATTAATAAAAATATTTTTTTCAATAACTTGATTAACCGTAATATTTTTTTCTAACCCTATTGTCTGAGTTAGTTCAGCAATCGTACTAACTATTTCTGAAAAATTAATTTGCTTACTGTTTTTCGGATAACTAGTGTTAATTTTAGAAATAATTAATAAGTCTTGAATTGTTTCATTTAAGGAATCTATATAATTTAGAATTTCATTTTTCTTTTTGTTTTGTTGTCTGGGTAGTGTTTCAATGTATGATCTAATAACGGCTAGAGGTGTTTTTAAGCTATGCGCAGTATCAGAAAAAAATAGATGTTCCTCTTCAAAAACTTGTTTTAATTTCTCTAGTAAATTATTAAAAGATGCTGTGATGTTTTTGAGTTCAATTGTAGTGGTATTTGTTTTAACTTTTTTATTTAGGTCAGATGATTTTTTAATTTGTAAAGCAGACTGAGAAATCTTTTCTAAAGGTAAAAGATAATGTTTAATGATTGTTTGCCATACTATACTGACGACAGTAATACTTAGTAGAAGTACAAAAATAATAATAGTAGTTATTTCTTTTATTGTGTTGTTAATAATCTTTGTAGAGAATCCAACTGCTAATATTCCATCTTGATAACCGTATATACTTACGGGAACAGTAGCAAACTGCATTTGATTAACACTAAAGTGTTGTGGTTCTTCTTTATTGGTACTTGAGAATACAATTTGTTGCATTTGATGTTCTGTTACGTCTGCCACATCAAAACTATTTGTTTGTAGGATTGGAGATCCATCACTTGATAATAAAATAACAGTCATGCCTTGAGCACTTACCAAGTTTTTTAGTGGTTCGATATTATCAACTTCATGATTTTCTTCAACAATTTTCTTAGCTTCGTTTATGACAATATGTAGATGATGATTTACTTGATCAAAAATTAGTTTTTGAGTAGTAAAGATTAATAGAAAAAAAGTTAGAATAGTAATAGTAACTGTTGAAACAAAAAATATAATGGTTAGTTTCCCGCGGAGTGTTTTAAAAAATATCATCTTTTATTAGATAAGCTATATCCGCTACCTCTGATTGTGTGTAGTAACTTATTTTGTTGACCAGCATCGATTTTTTTTCTTAGGTTTTTTATATAGACATCTATTACGTTTGAGAATGATTCAAAGTCACTTCCCCAGACATGTTCCATTAACATACTTCTGGTAACAACTTCATCACTATGTCTTGCTAAGATTTCTAAAACTGAAAATTCTCTAGAGGATAAATTGATTGGTTTTTTATTATTTAAGACTCTCATCGTCTGTGGATTAACCTCTAGTCTTCCGACTGTAATTATTGGCAAAGGTTCTTTACTACTTCTTCTTATAATTGATTTTATTCTGGCAATTAATTCCTGAATTGAGAATGGTTTAGTGATGTAATCATCAGCTCCGATGTTGAGTCCTTTAATTTTTTCTTCAAGAGTATCCCTGGCTGTCATCATGATGATAGGTGTCGTGATTTTTTTATTACGAATGTCTTTACATAGGTCAAAGCCATTACCATCAGGGAGATTGATATCTAGAACGATACAATCATACTCTTTGGTGAACTCTTCTATTTGAAATTGTGCAGCATCTATTGTTGAAACCAAATCAACAGCAAATGTTTGACTTTCTAAAGTTTCTTTAATTGTACTTGAAAGAGTCTTGTCATCTTCTACTAATAGTATTTTCATCTTCTTTTCATGTAACTTAGGTTATTATGATTGTAAGTTAAGTGTAATATATTCGAAAAATTGAATATAATCAACATATAAAGATGAGTAATAAAGGAAGTGTATGAAAAATAATATTGTGGTAATTTCTATTATTGCTATTACGGTAATACTTTTTGGGGGAGCTGTATTTGCGCTATCTGATGATTCTCAAGTGCAGGTAGTTGCAACTTCAAATGCAAAAGCATCTGTCCAGAATGCACTTCATGATTTTGGTGAAGTTGGAATTAATGATGGAAAAATAACTGCAGAGTATGAGGTTATTAATGAGGGTTCTGATGTATTACAGTTTTATAATTTAATAACTTCATGTAGTTGTACGAATGCCAGATTTGTTTCTGGAGAAAAAGAATCACCGGAATTCGGTATGCATTCTAAATCAAAGTACGTTTATGAAGTACAACCAGGTGAGTCTGTTATTATTAAGGCTGTTTTTGACCCATTATTTCATGGTCCAAGTGGAGTTGGTTCAATTAACAGAGAGATAACTGTTGATACAAATGATGCATCAAATCCAAAATTATCATTCAAAATGTTTGGTGAAGTAAGGAAGTAGCTATGAAAAATAATACTATTAATGTTAAAAGTTTGTTAATTGGTCTTTTTTTATTATTGATTGTGACCGTTTGGTTTACATTTAGAAATCAATTGCAGTCATATGTAACATCGTTTATTTCTTCACAAGAGATAGTAGAAAATGAAAGTGGTGTTATATTGGTTAACTCAGAAGAATTTAATCAACTAATTGCAGATGATACTGTCTTTGTTGTAGACGTTCACACACCCGAGCAGACTCATATTCCTGGAACAGATGCTTTGATTCCGTTTGATCAAATTCCTCAGTATTTAGAGCAATTGCCTGAGGATAAGTCTACACCTATTGCAGTCTATTGTAGGTCTGGCAGTATGAGTGCAAGAGCTTCAAAAGAGTTGAGCGAACTAGGATATGAAAGCGTTTACGATTTGGATGGTGGAACGAATGCATATAAAGAACAACAAGTTTCAGTGAGTCTATTACCTGAAAAAAGAGCATTGGGGACAGTTGTTTATGGTGATGTAGCAACTACAGAGTTTACGTTTACTAATTATATGCCATTACCTATAAAAATAACCAGAGTATCAACTTCATGTGGCTGTACTAAGGCAACTGTTGAAAATGAAGAGCTTGGCCCTTATGAAAGTACTACAGTAAGCGTGAGTTTTGATCCGGCGGTACATAAAGACGATACTGACTTAGGTGAGCTCTCTAGAACCATTTATATTGAAACAGATAGAGATGACTATAAAGAATTAGAAGCAGTCATTACTGCAAATGTAATAAAAGAGTAAGGAGGCTTTATGAGTGATTGTTGTGGTAAGCCAAAGATGAACGTTTTAGAAACTACCAGTGAAGAAAATGAGAGTACTCAACCAAAGAATTTTATTAAAAGATTGTTTTGGAAAATTGGTAAAGCAGAAAATGAGAAAGCAAAGAAGAGCGAACAAGCTCCCAAGGGCTGTTGTTAAATGGGTTCTATGTTTAAAAAAAGTTTACTTAGAGACAAAAATATAACTATTTTTTTTAAAGGATTCTTTATTGGCCTTGTTTCACTGAGTAGTTTCTATTATCTATTATTGTTTCTAGTTACTAAAGACGTATCTCATCCATTTCAACAGTTTGTGCTTTCTCAGCCATGGATGGGTCTGTTGCTATTAGGTTTTTCCATACAAATGGGTTTGTATTGGCTGATGAAAAATGGTGTTTTTTTTAGTTTGAGAGATAAAAGTGATGCTAACTTAGCAGTTGGGACTGGTACTGCAGTATCTGGAATGGCCATGGTTGCTTGCTGCGCACATCATGTTGTTGATGTTTTACCTATACTTGGGCTTTCTGCTGCTGCAGTATTTCTAACAGAGTATCAAGAAGAGTTACTTATCTTAGGAGTTATTGCTAATTTTATTGGCATGTTTATGATGTTATGGTTTATTTTTGAAAAACCAAAAATAAGAGATATAAAAAAGTATTTTAAAGTACATGTGAGAAAGGTCGTATGAAAAGAAAGTTAGTGTTTATTTTTTCGGTATTAGTTTTAAGTTTTATAGTAATACAATCATTTGGAGGAAAGACAGAAAAGAAAGTATTGGGTAAAGCTAAGGAGCAAGAAGTAGTCAGTAAGGTTGCTGAGAACTCCGGTTTACAATCCCAATTAAAGGAAATGGGAGCAGTTACATTAGAGTTAACTCCAGTGCAGCTAGAGACGAATAAAGAGGTCCTATTTAACTTAGAATTGAATACACACTCGGTTGAACTAGATTACGATTATACAAAGATTATTAAAATGTATGATCAAAATCGAGATGAGTACTTAGTCAAAGAATGGACAGGTGAAGCTGGTGGCCATCACTTATCAGGTCAGGTTGTCTTTGCAGAATTGAAAGATACTGTAACTTCAGTTACTATTGAGATAGAAGGAATTGATAATCAATCAGGTTCTTTTAATTGGAAACTATAAGTTAATAAAAGGATATATGTATGATGAACAAAAAAAACAAACTTAACACCAGCTCAATTGCTTTAGCAGCTGCAGTTTGGTCAGCACTGTTAATGCTGGTTATTTGGTTATTAGCCAATATGGGGCTCTATGTTTCTGCTGCGGAACAGATGTCAAAATGGCACATGTTTTTTAACTTAACAGTAATTGGATTAGTGAGTGGAATGATTGAAGCAGGAGTGATAAGCTTTCTTTTAGTTTATTCTTTTGCTACTGTTTATACTATGATTACTCAAAAGTAATAGATAACAATTTTCATCTTCTGTTCATCTTCATTCATGTAAACTTGCTTACATGATTCAAATATCTTTAATAGCTGCCTTTGTTGCAGGTATGGTGGCATTATTTGCTCCATGTTGTATTTCTTATCTATTTCCTGCATATATAGGAAATATTTTCAAAGAGAAAGAAAAAGTCTTGTTTATGACTTTTATTTATTCTCTAGGTATTTTTGTGGTGATGATGCCAATTGTGTTAGGTGCAAAGATTTTAACTGAGTTCTTCATGGACTTTCATGATAAAACATACCTCATTGGTGGTTTTATTATGATTATTGCTTCATTTTTAACCCTCATTGGTTTTAAATTTTCAATGATTAATTTGAAAATTGGAAACTCTAAAAAGAATAGCGGTGGAAAAAATGGCTCAGATATAGCATCTACCTTTATGTTAGGAGTTGTTTCTGGGGTTACATCATCTTGTTGTGCCCCAGTCTTAATTGGGGTAATTACCCTCAGCTCGTTTAGTCCTTCAATACTATTCTCATTATTAATAGGCTTTAGTTATGTGCTCGGAATGGTATTTCCTCTCTATTTAGCATCTTTATTCATAAATAAAAGAAATATCTTGAGTAATCCAGTATTTAGAAAATCTTTAGCCCAATTTACATTTTTAGACAAACAAAGAAACGTTACTGTCTCTACTTTGGCTGGATCAGTTGTGTTTTTTTTATCAGGTATTCTAATGATAGTAATTACACTTACGGGTAAGGTCTCTATGTCTTCAGGAGATGAATCAATTACAAAATCAATTAACCAAGTTGCCATGAATGTTACAAATGTAACTGCTCAGGTTCCATTTGTTAATGTGTTATTTGTTGTATTTGTACTACTATTTGTTGTTTATATATATAAACAAGTTAAAAGTGAAAGTACTGATAAAGAAAACACATCGAATTCTAAGAGTTGTTGTGAAAATCACTAAGATACTATGCTTGTTTTTTTAAGTTTGATGTCCTACACTCGTAGGTATGAAAAAAGTTTCTTTTGGACCCCTTGAACAGGAAATAATGAACTCTATATGGAAGAAAAAAAGTTCAACAGCTAGAGATATTTTTCAAGATTTAAGTAAAAATAAACGAATTGCCTATAATACCGTTCAAACAGTAATGACTAGACTTGTTGATAAAGGAGTGCTTGAAAGAATGTTAGAAGGTAAAACACATGTGTATACATCAAAAGATAAGAAAAAGAATGTTATTCAAAAAATTGTGAGTCAGAGCATGGACAATTTTGTCCGTCAGTTTGGAGATGAGGCTTTACTAGCATTTGTTAATGGTATCGATGAATTATCTGAAGAAACGAGAAAAAAGATGATAGACACACTTCAAAAAAAATGAATTTTAGAGTAGTAACCCCACTGAGCATATTTTTTATATCAGCGAGCATACTTGTTTTAGGATTTACTTTATTAGAAATTAACATCCAATTTATAGCGAACTCTCTAATCACAGTGTGTACTAATGTTTTGAGTGATCTTCAGGAACATGTTCATTTTAATTTTTACACTCTTTTATCATTGCTTGTTTTAGCAACTGGTATTTTGGGTTTACTTTTAATGCTGAGGCGTTTAGTAGTCTTTCTGTTCTCTTACAGAAAGCTTGGATCTCACTTGAAATCAAAATCAATTTCTCAAAAATTAAACTCAATTATTAGAAAGCATGATTTGGAGTATATTTCTTTTTCAATTATTGATTCAGTTGATTCAACAGCATATACCATTGGTTTTTTTAAGCCAAAAATTATTGTATCTAACCGTATGATAGATACATTTTCTTTTAAGCAACTTGAGGCGGTTGTACTCCATGAGTCCTATCATGTTAGACATTTCCACATGTGGTTATTGTTATTCTCAAAGTTAATTAGTTCACTCCTTTTTTTTGTTCCAGTAATAGAAGTATTAGTTCAAAAACTAATACTGGAATTTGAGTTGGCCGCTGATGCTTTTGTAATAGAAACTCAAAGAACTAAGAGCCATCTATGCTCATCTTTAGCATTAAGCCTTACGTTTGAAGATGGGGTTGCTCTTCAGTTTGCTACACCACCAATTACTCAAAGGATAGAATACTTAGTTTCTGGGAGCATTGACTCAAATAAAATTGATTTGAAGAAAATGACAGTAAGTGTAGTGACGGTTACTAGTATGTTTCTATTGTTTGTTTTTAATCCTTCAAGAATAAATGCAGATCTTCGCGACTTAGTTTGTAGTGATAGTAGGGAATGTCAGACAAATGACTGTGTGAGCCATTATGAATCAGATAAGATTAATTTTTCTCCTGCCATACTTTTTTCTCCTCGAGAATAACAATTGCAATTGACATTATTGTCAATACCTCCTACAGTTGTAGGAGGTATTAGTTATATTCAGTATAGGAAGTTACATATGCAAGGATCGCAGTCGTATTCTTTACAATCATTTTTGGGTTTTATAAACAGTAATTTTGTTTTATTCATTATTATTGGTTTATTTTCTATTGGTGGTTTTTTTATTGGTTCATTGTGGACCGAAAATCAAATGTTAGCCAATGGGTCAAATAAGGGTGCCAGTAATACTGGTCCAGTGGGTGTTGCACAACCTCCAACTGTGCCTAATGCCCCTTCTGGGCCAACAGATGCTCAACTGGGGGATTTACCACCTGTTGAGGCTAATGAGTATAAAAGAGGGGCAAAGAATCCAAAGATTACTCTTGTAGAGTACTCAGATTTTGAGTGTCCATTTTGTCAGCGTTTTCACCCAACAATGCAACAAATCCTGGAGGAATATGGAGATGAGATAGCATGGGTTTATAGGCATTATCCGTTGAATTTTCATGCTAACGCCCAAAAGGCAGCTGAGGCAGCTGAGTGTGTTGGAAGTTTGGCCGGTAATGATGCCTTTTGGAAGTTCGGAGATCTTTACTTTGAAAGGACAAGTTCAAATGGAACAGGATTTCCATTATCAGACTTAGCAGCACTGGGAGCTGAAGCTGGTGCAGATCAAGCCGCAGTTCAGAACTGTTTAGATAGTGATGAAATGGCACAAAGAGTCCAAGATCAGTTTACAACTGGCAGCGCAGCAGGAGTCACAGGAACTCCGGGGACATTTATCGTCACAGATGATGGAGTTCAAGAGCTAATTCCAGGAGCCTTACCTTATGAACAGGTGAAGCAAGCGATCGAAAAATATTTATAAGAGGTGTGAGCAGGCAATCAATTATAAGATTGCCTGCTTTTTTATAAGTTTGATTAGAAAAAAAGTATATGTTTGATGGATCACAAGTAAACCTCTTAATTGCTTTTATAGGTGGGATTATAACTTTTTTCGCCTCTTGTTTGCTCCCACTAGTTCCAACATATATTGCCTACCTTTCAGGGCTCACCGTTTCTAGAACAGAGAACGACCTGGGTAAAGTAATCTACAAACGAGATATCTTCTTAAATGGACTTATCTTTACTCTTGGTTTTATATTTGTTTTTGTCTTATTGGGAGCTACAACCAATACCTTGGGAAGAATGTTGGGTGTCTATAAACCATTTATTCAGAAAGCTGGTGGGGCTCTGTTTATTCTCATGGGTTTATTTATGTTAAAAGTACTTAAACCAACTTTTCTATATCGTGAAAGAAAAATTTCGTTACCCCTCTCACCTACTCGATTTCGAAAACTGAACTCGTTTCTAGTAGGCTTAACTTTTGGTTTTGCATGGACACCATGTATAGGGCCTGTGTTAGCAGTCATTCTTTTTTGGTCAGCTCAGGCTGAAAGTTTATTCAAGGGGGTTAGTCTTTTACTAGCATATGGAGTTGGTTTAGGTCTGCCATTTCTAGTAGTGGCACTATTCTTTGAACAAATAGCTACGAAACTTTCAGTAACAAAAAAAGTGGGGAAATATCTAAATATACTCGCTGCTTTAGTGATACTTTTGATGGGGGTACTACTAATACTCGGAAGAGTTGAGTTAGTTTCTATAAAATTACTTCAGTTTTTTAATTTGAATACGTTGGCAGTATAAAATAATGTAATGAGGGGACAGTTATGCAATATCCAGAAGAATGGAATCAGTTGCCTAAACATGAGCGAAGAAGAAAAATCAAGGAATTAAAGAGAAATCAAAAAAAGAGCACGGCTGTATTTCAAAAGACGAAAAAGACCTTTCTTACACTACTAGTTTTACTAGTAGTAGTTGTTAGTTACAAACAGATTACAAAAAAGACACCAAAACAGATTGAGTTTGAAGAAGAGGTTAAAGAAGTTTCGTTGGATGGCAAGGTGACTGAGTTTGAGATTGAAGGAAGAGAGCATATTTCCTCTCAAGCAGTTGTAGAGTACCAAACAAATCCTCCAACTTCAGGCGATCACCTATCTTTGGCAGAAAACTGGGGGGTATATAAAGAAGAAATTGAAGATAAAGCAGCTGTGCATGGTTTAGAACATGGAGGAATTTGGATTTCATACAAAAATATTGATGATGAATCAATAGAAAAGTTGAGGAATATTGGTAAAGACAATCCACAAAGTGTCATAGTGTCCCCTCGGTCAAAAAATGATTCAAATGTAGTAGTTGCTTCATGGGGAAAAATGATGGAGTTGGAAAGTGTGGATGAGGTTTTGATTCAGAAGTACATTAATACAAATAAAAATAATTCACCAGAACAGATCGCAAGATAAAGAGCAAGATTTCATCTTCGCTTCATCTGCTCTTTGTTAGTATGTAAGAAGCAAGTCAATAAAAAGTATTTTAAGGAAGTTCTTATGGTAACAGTAACTGATAAAGAATTGTCTAAACTGGGAATGCATATTGAGCCCAGTGTTGGTGACATTGACTTAGTATGTGGGATGGATGTATCTCAAAAATCCAGATATAGTCTGCAATACAAAGATACGACATATTTTTTTTGTTCTGATCACTGCAAAACTCATTTTAGAGATGATCCAGAGAAATATATTGGAGGGTAACGTATGAATACAGTAAAATATGCAGTCACAAAACAGTATGAAGGAAAGTTCTCAGATGCTGTGTTAGATATAATTGATTCTTTGAATAGAGAAGGTTTTGGGATTTTGACTCAGATTGATGTTCAAGAAACACTTAAAAGAAAATTAAATACTCATTATTCAAAATACATGATACTTGGTGCATGTAACCCACCAAATGCATATAAGGCATTGCAAGCTGAAAGAGAGATAGGGCTTCTTCTTCCTTGTAATGTAATTGTCTATGAAGAAGATACTCGTGTTTTTATAAGTGTAATGAAGCCTTCTGTTGCTCTGACATTATCAAGTAATCCGGATGTTGCTGTGATTGCTGAAGATGTGGAGAGTAAACTGATAAGTGCCTTGAATACTGCTACAAAGTAACAGGAGGGTTGATATGAAACGTTTTCTATTTGTAGTTTTTTTTCTTTTTTTGAATCTGTTGTTTTTTCATACTAAAATAGCTCAAGCTCAAGGGGGAATGATGGGTTTAAATGAAGTTGAAAGCAGTGATACAGAAACAACTCAACATGGAGAGTCCATTGAAACTGTCTTACAAGCAATACTCGAGAAGCAAGGTAGTACTACTATTCAAGAGGTAAGTTGTGACGAAATAAGTGAAGATGACCTAGAGCAACTTGGAGATGCGGTGATGGAACAACAGCACCCTGGAGAGGCTCATGAAGTTATGGATCGAATGATGGGTGGCGAAGGGTCAGAATCATTAAGACAAGTACATATACGTATGGGAAGTAGGTACTTGGGTTGTGGAACCAGTTATTCACAAGGAATGATGACGGGGGGCTCCATGATGGGACTCAGAGATAATGAATCAAATAATTTTTACCCAAGGGACATGTCAATGATGGGTTGGGGTGGTAATTTGTTTGGAATTCAATCAGGATTAACCTGGTTTGCATTTATTTCATTTTTATTATCAGGAATATATTTTTTTATAAAAAAAGCAAGCAATAAATAACAAAACATTGGTGATGACAGCAATCAGTAGTATCGTCATAATGAAGGTATGAAACACTCACATCACAGTAAGAAAAATATGCAACATGTAGCACATAACCACCAAGCTGATTATTATACCTGTCCCATGCACCCAGAAATACACCAGGACCATCCTGGGGAATGTTCCAAGTGTGGTATGGAATTAGTTAAAAAAAGTGAGATGGGTGGTGGACATGACAAACATGATCACGCTAGCATGATGGCAACTCCAGAAGCAGCTCATGAATTTTTAAGAAGATTTTATATTGTTACCGTTCTCCTGGTTCCTCTAGCTATCTTTTCTGAGCCAGCTGTAAAATTTTTAGGTGTCCCAGACTTTGCTTTGAGGTCATTACTTGAGTTTGGCATTGCTTCTATAATCTTTTATTTTGGCTTGGTTTTTTTTGACCATGCACGCCATGAAATTATGGCAAGACAATATGGCATGATGACGCTGGTTTCGCTTGGAGTTGGTTCTGGATACATATTTTCAGCACTATCCACCTTTATACCGGCTCTTCAAGTTGAATTTTATTTAGAAATAGCTACTCTTATTTGGGTGCTGCTTTTTGGACATTTTTTAGAAGCAAAATCATCTACAGCAGCTGGAGATGCACTGCAAGAAGTAGCAAAATTACTTCCAAAGGAAGCACATCTTAAAACGGAGTCAGGTGTAACAGAGGTTGAGATTTCAAGACTGAAAGAAGGCGACATTGTTATTGTTAAACCAGGGGAAAAAGCTCCAGCTGATGGAGAAATTATTAAAGGTAGTGGAAGTTTTAATGAATCACATATTACAGGAGAGTCAAAGCCAGTTAAGAAAGATGTGGGCTCAGAAGTTGTAGCTGGGGCAATTAGTATTGATGGTTCTGTTGAAATTAAATTATTACGTGTTGGAGATTCATCTACCATCGGTCAAATTCAAAGCCTTATTTCTCAAGCTAAGCAGACAAAACCTTCTGCTCAAAAATTAGCTGATAAGGCCTCGAAATGGCTTACATTTTTTGCTATAGCTGTATCGTTTTCATCGTTATTTATTTGGTCAGTAGTAATTGGACAACCCTTAGTTTTTTCTGCAACACTAGCAATTACCGTATTAGTGATTGCTTGTCCTCATGCTTTGGGTTTGGCTATACCGACTGTTTCAACTATTGCAACCAGGCTAGCTGTCAAAAATGGAGTATTTATTAAAGATATGGGAAAAATTGAGATTGTAAAAAGCACTGATTACGTAGTTTTTGATAAAACGGGAACGTTGACAAAAGGAGAGTTCGGCGTAACTGACGTGGTAGTGATTTCTGGAGAAGAAGACCAACTACTCAAAGTTGCTGGAGCTATAGAATCACACTCTTCTCATGTCATTGGTTTGTCTATTCTTGATTACTTACAAGAGAAAAAGATTACTTTCAGTGAAGCAACTAAGGTTAAAAATCTAGCAGGCAGAGGTATGCAAGGATATTTTGAAAAGAAAGAATACTTTTTAGGAAACCAGCGATTAATGGAAGAAAGAAAAGTTTGGACTAAAACATCTCAAGAAGCTCTAGATCAATTGGCGAGTAAAGGTAAAACTCCTGTTTTCATTTCTAGTGATTCTGAAATATTGGGAGTAATTGCACTCAGTGATGAAATCAAAGAAGAATCAAAACAAGCAGTGCAAGAACTACATAAACTTGGAGTGAAAGTTGCAATGTTAACAGGTGATATTAAGTCAGCTGCCCAGCCAGTTGCAAAAGAACTGGAAATAGATCTAGTATTTGCAGAAGTACTGCCAGAAGACAAATATAAGCATATTAAGCAACTTCAGGAGCAAGGCAATGTGGTCATTATGGCTGGAGATGGTGTCAATGATGCCCCAGCTTTAACACAGGCAGACGTGGGAGTTGCTATTGGAGCAGGTACGGATGTAGCGGTTGAAGCCGGAGATATTATTCTTACTCAAAGTAATCCACAACACCTTGTGAGACTCATACTCTTATCAAGAAAAGTATACTCAAAGATGTTGCAAAATCTTTGGTGGGCTCTTGGATATAATCTAGTTGCTATTCCCGCGGCTGCAGGACTATTTATTCCTTTTGGGTTTCGCCTCAGTCCTGCTGTGGGAGCGTTGCTTATGAGTCTCTCAAGCGTGGTAGTAGTTATTAATGCAATGACACTTAGAAAGGTTGAGCTAAAACTCTAAATTACTATGTTATTAAAACAAAATACCAACATAACCATTAAAAATTCACCAGAAAAAATTTGGGATTATGCACATGATCCTGTGAACTGGACTGCTTCAAATCCAGAGGAGCACTTGGGCTTGGTTTTTAATAGTAGAGACAATAGACCGCACACCGAAGTGACGTTTCATCAGAAAGAGACAGTCGCAAATTTTTATGCAGATTTAAAGGGTCAAATAATGTATGCAGATCGTCCTAAAGTATTGGTATGGACAGGTGTTGCTGTATATCCAATTTTATTTTTTAAGATAAGAATTCCAGAAGGTGGTTTGCTCACACTCGAAGAAAAAGAAGATGGCACACACTTAAATCATAATGTTTTTATGGATTTTCCAGACTCAGTTTTTGGTAAGGTGATCCACTGGTTTTTTGTGAGTGTATTTAAAGGTGAAAAAGCTGTATATAACCACACCTATAAAGAACTAAAGTTTTTTAAAGAACAACTTGAAAAATAGCAAATCTAGATAGTAATGATAGATAAGAATAACCCAATATATTCGAAAAGTACCCAATTAAAATTTGTATTTTTACTCTTTTTTTTATTGCTCCTGTCTTTTTTTATAACCAAATATCTGAAAAAAAATCTGCAGACCAACTCTTCTTCTATATATGAAAACGCATACCTAGAAGATATTGAACCTAACGGAGTGACCAAAGAATTTACTTTGGTTGCTAAAAAAGCAACGCTAGATTTATTTGCGAGCAACCCAATTGATGTCTGGACATACAATGGACAAGTTCCAGGTCCCGAAATCAGAGTTTCAAAAGGTGATACGCTTAAAATTAACTTTGAAAATAACCTTCCTCAAGAAACAACAATTCATTTTCATGGTATCAGAGTCCCTAATGCTATGGATGGTGTTCCTGGAGTAACTCAAGAGCCGATAAAGCCAGGTGAAAAATTTATTTATGAATTTGTTCCTAAAGATGCTGGTACTTTTTGGTACCACCCACATGTTAGAGGAAGCGAACAAGTGGAACGAGGGTTATATGGAACCATTGTTGTAGAAGATCCTGAGGAACCAACCTATGATCAAGACAAAGTTGTCATCCTTGACGATTGGAGAATTGATCAAACTGGCCAAATTGATTCACGCTTTAATACTGGACATGACTTAATGCATGATGGTCGCTGGGGGAACATTGTTACCGTTAATGGTTTGTCAGACTATACGCTGAATGCTAAGGCGGGAGAGCGAGTAAGACTGCGATTTGTAAATACATCGAATGCTAGAGTGTATCAACTTGATTTTGGTGGTTTAGATGTAAAAGGCTTTGCTGTTGATGGCATGCTCTCAAAAGAACCGTTTTCTGCAAGTGGATTTGAGTTATCACCCGGAAATAGAATAGATGTTGATATCACTATTCCTTTAGAATCTCAGAGAAAACAGTATTCTATCAGGGATATCTTTACGCGAGAGACAAATAGCTTGGTTCGCATCTTAATTGATGGAACAGTTATTGAAGCTCAAGAGTTTACCACTCCAACAGCCCAAATATTTCCTGATTGGAATGCTACAAATACTTTGCAAATTAACCAAGAGTATGTGCTTGATGCTAGAAGAGGTGGTCAATATGGCATTGAATGGACAATTAATGGCAAAGCGTACCCAGATTACGACCCAATTATATTAAAAAAAGGTGAGTTTACTGTGATACGTTTCACAAATGCCTCATCTAGATTACACCCAATGCATTTACATGGACAATTTTTTAAAGTTTTATCAAGAAATGGAGAACCAGTAGATGAACCATATCTTCGTGACACTGTTTTAGTAAAATCAAAAGAAGTTATTGATATTGGAGTGATTCCGCTCGATGAGGGCACGTGGGTCAGTCATTGTCATGTCTTAGAGCATGCTGAAGCAGGTATGTTGACAGTTATTAAGGTTGAATAGTAAATTTCCTAATTAAGATAAGGTTCTGATATAATATGGGATATGAAACCAGAGCAATACGAATACCTTAAGATTCCTCGCATCTCAATTCATGAAGTTGAAGAGTTGTTAACCAACGTTAGGAAAAGCTCTTTACTAGAAAAAGTTTGGTTGGTAAATGCCAACGCATTTGGGAGACCACCAAATAAAGAAGAAGATTATAGAAAGTGGCTAGCTGGAAACACACATATAATGACTCTTGAGAGTAACGGTGAAGTTATTGGCGCAGCTGAGTACACACAGAGAATGGTGGGAATCAGGCCAAAAGGTGCTATCTTAGATGATTTTGAAGAGAATGTTTTAAAAGAAAAATGGAATAAACGACACCATAAAATGTGTGTGGGGACGAGTGTTTTATATATTAACACCTTATATATTGACCCAAAGCATGCTGGTAAGGGGAGGGGTGTTGAACTACAAAAAAAATTAATCGAGTATATCAATCCTGCATATATTGTCAGCTTTTCAAAAAATATTCAATTCATTGCAGCACAAAAAAAAGCAGCTGAAGAAAATAACATGTGTACGTATGTAGGGGGCATTCCGGTTGGTGATTACCCATTGTATTTGGGTGTATACGAATTACTAGAACAAATAAGCGCACAGTGGTACAAAGATTTTAATGAGCTATTTCTTTTTCTTGATGAACCAAATCAAATTAATAGGTTACCTGACGAAGTAGTTTTTGACAGGTTTCAGAAAAATATGTGGGAATACCGACAGCGAGGGGTAGGGGTAAAAATGATTGGATTTAGCCGTGGCGGGAAAGTGAGAGACGAGCCGCTGAGAGGTGATGTTGTTCATCCCAAAGAAGACTCATTATTGGGTGAGAGACTTGGAAAAATATTTACAATTTTAGATTTTTGGAATAACCTTGATACGTATCGAAGTTTTACTTTGCCAGTTGTGACGATTGATCCCACAAGGTTTCCGGCTCATGCCCCGCTGGGAAAATTCCACTCTACCGAATATTCAATCAATCCCTTCACACGTCATAGCCCATTTTTTAGACACTTAGAGGATAGTTGAGTTGTTGTTGCTAACTAAAGAGATTGACTCTAAGTACAAGAAGGAAACAGTGTTAGTTTAGACAGCTGGGGGTACCTCCCACTAATGATAAGGTAAGCACTGATCCCACATATAGACAAGTTGATTCTGAGTATCTAGATCCTTTCCTTTTTATTAAGGACATGGATGAGTTGAAAAGTTGGTACGTTTCCACTAAACGAGATGCTTTATTTGAAAAACTAGAAGTAGGAACACCCAATGTTAGAGACTATGCATATTTATTACGGATGTTATATCTGAGTTATTGAGATCAAAATACAAATGCACTGTTCTTAGAGATGGGCCTTGTGTTTTCATTTGGTAGTGTTAGTACAATTGAGATAGAAGGAAATCCTGTAGAAGTTATACTATAGATAATATGAAAAAGAATTCATATAAATACTTTTTTAGTTTTCTAGTGTTTTTTTCACTCTTTCATATTGTCCGAGATCTGCAGCAAACTTTAGGATTTACTAGTTTTGCAACAGAAGTTGTAACCATGGAAAAAAATTGGTGCAGTAGCTACTGTGACATAATTACGTATCCTTTTGAATTTATTTTTTTAGTTGGTTCTTTGGTGCAGTTAAGGTGGGGATGGAATAGAAAACTTGCGTATACTATTACCTCGATTTTCTTTATTTGGTTGGCGATGTTCTTGTACGATTACTTTATTTTTAATACCTAACTTATTCAGAAATAACTCTAATAATTGGAATTATTATTGAGGCTAAGACAGAATGAATAAGTTGTTCTTCATACTTACCTTCTACCTCACGCGCTACGACTATTATAGGGAGTTGAGAATCTTCAATTTTACGTTGTGTTGCTACTTCAATAATTTTTCTTACGGCATTTACAGTTGCCCCAGTTCCATATACATCATCAATTATTGCAACTTTATTTCCAGCTGAAATTACATTTTGAATTAATTGTGCATGCTGCTGAGATAAGCCAATATATTTTGCTTGCTGGGTTGAGGTGACGGGATTATAGTTCATGGAAAAACCATCACTACCAGTCTGAGATTTTACTAATTTTTCATCTTTTCCGCCACTGAGTATAAGTAGAGGCACATCATTATTCTGTCTTTTATTCCAATCATTCACTGCTTGAACCGCCATTGGGATAGATTTTGATGAAAATGGTGATATGACAATGCTTGGATTAACTTCATCAAGCAACTTAGATAGTGCTAAAGCTCCATAGGTTGTTATTTCTTCTCGTTTTGCATCAACCCATGCAAGTAGTAACTCGGACGAGTTAGTGATAACGGTCTGCATAGGTAGATCAACTTCTTGACCGGCTAAATTCACTCTAATGTAAGGTTTTCCCTGCTCATTATGTGATACTGAAGACTGATTGTAGATTTCAGGAGTTTTCATTGTAAGATGTTTAGATATTTTTTAAGTTACCATCGAGAAATCTAGTTGTAAGAGCAGTTACTTCTTCTTGACATACTTGTTCACCAAGTGTGTTGAGAACATAAATTTCTATCTGTAGAACATGGGCTACCGCAATTTCCATAAGTGTATTTGAGCCAGTATATCCCTTAATTCCTTTTTTATCATAATTTGCTACAAGAATTGCTGTTGATTGTTTGATACGACTAAAGTGGTTACTAATCATTTCCTTTTTTACTTCTATTTTTTCGTCGGATGGAAGACTTTCATATGTAGATGATTTTTCTGAAAAATCTGGTGTAAGGACAATCCAGCCTAAATCTTCCAGTTGATGTTTAAGATGAATCATTTCTTTCGCAAATTGCATCGAACCACAAATAGTAATTTTCTCAGACATTCTTTCCTCCTTTTGAATCAATATAATCTATCAATTCTTCATTTCTAAATTCCCCTATGCCAGAGTAAAAATGGTTACTATCTTCCAGAAGATAAGGTAAAAACATCATTTGGTATTGTGCCAATGTTTCAATTTCTTGTAGTTTTGCTATAAGATACCAAGCTAAGATTCCCTCTCGATTTTCTTCTAGTAATTCTCCAGAATATTGGCGTGCAAATATGATGTGTGTCATGCATATCTTTTTAGATTCATCTAACCATTGAAAGGTGCCTTTTAACTCTGGGTCGTGAATGTGTAAACCACTTTCTTCATAAAATTCTCTTTTTGCAGAGTCTAGTAGTGATTCACCTTGCTCAATTTTTCCACCAAGGCCTGTGATTTTTCCAGCCATATCTGATTTGCCATCATCTCTTTGCAAGAGTAAGATCATGCCCTGACTTATTAGATAAATGAGAGTGTAGGTTTTGAGATCATACTCTGATAATTTAAAGTTTCTTTCTACTGACATATTTTCCTTTAGCGTTTAATTTTTACCCAATCATTTTCAGGTATAGTAAATGTAGTTCTTGCTCCGGAAAAAAGATCTGGTTCGTGACCTAATACTTTTCTAGTTTTTTTGTAAGTATTATCCCAAAGTCGATCCATTACTTTCTCATCAAGATCAATATGTTGATCTGCAACATGAGCAGAGCTTTTATCATTATTGTGCCTATGATACGTATCATCAGGTTTTGGTTTAACTGGAATTACAATTTCAGTATATGGTGATTGTCTAGTTTTAGCAAAAGATTCGTGTGGGCCAAATCCCATGACCCATGCTAATACCTCATCATTTTCTAATGCTACTCTGAAAGATAATGCAACAAAGCTATTTAATGATTCGTCATTAAGAAGGTGCATACTGGCTGTTTCATAGCATAAAATTTCGACTAATCTAGTAAGATCTTCTTGTGTTTGAACTGTAGGAAAAATGATACTTAATAATCGCACTGCGGGGTTTTCAATTGCTTGGTTAATTAAGCTATCTATTTCTTGACCACTAGTACTATCTAAGTTATGAACCACAGAAGCCTGCCATTCATATTCTGAGGGAGACTGCGCAATAACTTGTGAAAAGATACAGCCGTTATACCCTTTTTTATGCCAAAGGTTTTGTATTGATATAGTTTTATCATCCTCATTTAAGTCTGCGTTAGTATGGACAGTATCGTACTCTGTATGTTGTGTAAGTTTTTCTTGTACAGCATTCATGTGTGGGCATTGTGATTTGTTTTCTAAGCACATATTTTTCTCCAAACTTTAGCGTTGAAAGAATAATAACAGCATGATTCTAGAAAATCTGTTGAAGACCGTTGCATGAACAATAAAAAACAACCTTACCAGAGTTGTTCATACCCTGCATCGTGTAGTAATTCATTGGTGCGAGCAAAGTCAATTTTCCAACCCCAGGCACAAAGTCTAATTATTTGATCCCTACCAGGATTACTGATTTTTTCGTTGAGTAAACGAGAAATATAACTTTTGTCTATGCTTGCTCTTATTGCTACTTGTCCAATGCTGAGGGATGAAGCGTTATGAATAGCAACTAGTTGTTTGATTAGATTTGTTTTTTTAGGAGTAAGTACATACATTCTCTCTTCTTCAATCTCAGAAAGTATTGAAGGGAATTTATTTTCAAATGAAGTACTTAGTTCTAAAAGTGAATTAGCTGAAATTTGATGTTTTGCCATTCTACAACCTAATACCATTCTGCTTACTTTATTATATGAATCATTTTCATAGAGCAAAATAACAGGTATACGAAAAGAATTTGCAATTTCAATTTCCATTCCAACTCCTGCAGATACTTTTCCCACATAAGCAATAAGTAGATCACTAGTACGGATGATATCCCTATTTTTTTGATAGATTTGTTCTGGACGAATATAATCATGCAGGTCTGGATCCATATACTTTGAAGGTTCATAGACAGAGACTTGGTGTTGCGCTGCTATCTGAACAATTCGAGCATAGAATTGGTGATGATCTTGATGTTCTTTCTTTTTTGCCTTTAGATTGTCATCTAAGAGAGAAATAAGTGGAGCTGATAAAAAAGCAGTGTGTGAGATGTTTGTAAGCATTTAGGTACATTTTAGCAAAAAGATATGAAATATGGAGCTCAAATACATTATCGCACTAATTTCTTATAAATTTAACAAAAAATTGTATATAATGTCGCCAGAAGTAACAGAATACATAAAAAATATAATATTCTTAATACTTAATTGCTTTGAGACCCTAGAGATCCAGAATCCGAACAGAGTAATAGCTGATCTGGTTGAGTACTTAACAATCTTTGCTCCAGATGTGAATAACCTGTAGTATCCTGCCAACTACATACATTCCTACCAGTAATTGAACAATAAACCTTTTACATATTATAGTGATAAGATCAATATATATGAACAATCATTTTGATAAACAAAAAATTACATTTAGACCTTTAGTTGCTGGAGATCTCAAGCTTCTTTTCAAATGGCTTCGCAGCTCTCATGTTCATGAGTTCTATGATAAAGATAAAGAAATTACTTTAGATAATGTTTCAAGAAGATATTTACCTAAGATTAAAGGTGAGAAACCAACTGATTGTTTTTATGTTTTGTATGATAACAAACCAGTTGGTTATATACAAAAGTACTTTATAAAAGATTGGGAGGATTGGTCTAACATATTAGATTACGATGATAGTGTTGAAAGCATAGATTTATTTTTAGGTGATAAAAGCTATATAGGTAAAGGTTTTGGATCTTTGATGCTTTCAGAATTTTTGAATCAGGTTGTTTTTGTTGATCCAAAAATTAAATTGTGTGTGATTGGTCCTGAACCAAGCAATACAAGAGCTATTCATGTTTATGAAAAGGTCGGATTTAAGTATATTAAGACGGTAAGGCTGGATGGTGATACAGAAGACACTTATCTTATGGAGTTAAACAAAGTTAATTCGGATAAAAAATAAAAGGTGAGAAAATTACCTCAAGGTGAGCCTAACCTTCACGAATCCGAACTCTGTTATTTCTAATTTAGTTGATCTGTTCGATACTTTTATAATAGATATCAAGTAACTCGGGTTTAACGACTCTGTTTAGGGATTTGAACAAGTAAATACTGAGTATAAGGCTAATGTGATGAGAACAAATTTTATATAAAATGTCTAGTTTTCACTCAACGTAAGAATGCACCCTTACCATAAAATAATTAACTTATTTTGCCCACTCTACATCTGCCCAAACATCATAGATACGATTAAAAAAGGGTACGTTGTCAGGATTCATATTTTTACTGTGGTTCTCTTCGCCAATTATAGATTTATTATTTTTATCACGTAAGATTTCGACCGAGTACCTGTCTAATCTTTTTGGTGATGAAGCGAATACACTAATACTTTCGCCTGCTTTCTGTACTGATGCAGGAATATATTTTTCTCCATTTTTTGGCATTTTGCCATGCCAAGTCTCAGTGACCAACACAACAGCGGCACATTGTGTCTCCGTAATCTTTTTTGCTATATCTTCAGCAATTAAATACCTGTCGGTAGGCCGACTAAAACCTAAAGCCTGAATTATGGGTGGCTTATCTGTGAAGTAAAGAAAAACAGTGGGCATTATACTACCATCCACTTCTAGGAAGTGTTTTGCGGTCTCAATATGGTATGGAATTTTGTTGAATGGTAAGTCTCCAGCTTCTACTTTACTTAGTTCTAATATTGCTTCAAGTTTTGAATACCTCTTATATACCTCATTAAATGAATCTTCAGCGAGGGTGATTCGTAAGCTTGATCTAGTCATTATTGCACCAGAACTATATGAGATTTGATTGATTCTTCCTTCAGCAATGGTGTTGTGTAGTTTCACCATATAATCCTCGTCAGCAGAAACATAGGTATTCTTCTCACATGCTAGTGAATTAATACCTAGTACCTCTTCATGGGCTAAGTAAACCAGGTTAGTAAGTAATCCAAAGCAGTAAATGATTATGTCAATAACTTCTGATTCAGGAAAGTCTTCAATTATCCATATACGCTCGGCCTCAATTATTGCGTAGTCCTTAATTTCTTTGGGAATTTTTACTTTTTGTCTAAACCAATCAGCTATATGCCCTAATGATATTTTATGATCTAATCTATCCCCAAAAAGTTCTGTGTCAAAATGGTTTTTCAATCTGACTTTTGTGTAGCTAAATTTTTTTAAGTCTCCTTCTTTTACGACATGGTTTCTTGCTTTAACAGACCATCTAAGATATTTGTCTTCTCGCATTTCATCTTGTTTCTTTTTGTACCAGTTTTCAAATCCCTCTGTATGCGCAAGCTCTTTTTGCATTACAAAAGTAACATTTCTCAGTGCTTGGATTATATTATTTAAATTGGATGTAAATAATAGTTCATCGTGATAGTTATCTTTAATACCTTGAAAAAGTACAAAAGCTTGGTTTAGGCGATTGTGTGTCTCAGGCATTAAACATAATTGTTTTTTAAACTTTTCTTCCATATTCAGTATTATAGCTCTCCATGAAATTTGTCTTACTCTATTGAGAGTATAATATACTTAATAACATTTATGTGTATATTAATACGTAATCATTAAAATGAAAATTTTACAATTACTCTCAAAGTCTTCCGATAAGTAAACTCATTACATTTTAAATGATTAGGAAAACCTGCAGCTTATTGAAACTCTTCCTTCTGAAATTCGCGACTTCCTAAATTCAATTAAACAATAATATTAAGTTAGGGGATTTATGTGACTCCACGCAGAATCTACGATTTGCAATCTATATCTACTTGATGACGCTCACATGCATTAACCTGGTTCGTGACAGGTGTCACTCACCATGTGGCAGAACTACTTCACTACGTTCAGTGATTAATTTCCACTGCAAGAACAAACAATAAAAAAACACGCATGTAGCGTGTATTTTTATTGTGTGACCCTAAAGCAACTCAGCTTGAACCATTTTTAGAAAAACTCGAGGAGCTACGTCTTAGATATTGTGAAAAAAATTCAAATAAATTTTTATTTTCCAAGTAATTATTAATTGTTAAGTTTTTTTAATGATAGAAAAGGTTTGTAAATAGTATCTAGAGCAATGATGTTCTCAGTAATTTCTCATGCTATTACTATAGAATATGTATTATGAGACAAAAATATGTATTGATGTTCATTTTTATTCTATTTATTTTTACAATAATTCTTTTGATTGTTATAAGAACTGATCAAAGTAATTCTAAAATATCTAGTAAATCAAGTGAAACTGAGTTTACTACGAATCAAAATTTAGTACAAGATACTGTTCCATTTGAGGAGTTAACGATTCCTTATCTGAGGAAGTACTACTATGAGAGTCAGTTAGGAGAGTTAGACCAAATATCACAAAATTCTAAGTATACTAGTTACTTAACGAACTATGTTTCAGATGATTTTAAAATTGATGGATTGCTTACGATTCCTGATGGTGAACAGCCCAGTGATGGTTGGCCTGCAATAATTTTTATTCATGGATACATTCCTCCAGATCAATATAAGACTTTAAGTAAATATGTTGAGTACGTTGATTATTTAGCACGAAGTGGTTTTGTAGTTTTTAAAATTGATTTGCGTGGTCATGGAGAATCTGAAGGTGACGCACATGGAGCATATTATTCTAGTGACTATATTAGAGATGTTATGAATGCTCAGACTGCTTTACAGCAAACTGATTTTGTAAATCCATCTAAAATTGGCTTGTGGGGACATAGTATGGCCGGAAATATTGTATCAAGAACTATGGCAGCTAGACCAGAAATTACCACTGGTGTTATTTGGGCTGGAGCAGTGTATACATATCAAGACATGAAAGACTATGCTATCAATGATAGTTCATATATTAAACAAGATATTAACTATAATAAAAAAGAAGAAAGGGAAAGGCTTTTTGATATTCATGGAACATTCTCTTCAGATAGTTTATTCTGGAATGAAGTGTCGCCAATTGAATACCTCAAAGACTCCAACTCCGCAATTCAGATTCATCATGCTGTAAATGACTCTGTAGTAAGTATTGAATATAGTAGAAACTTAGTAGAAAAAACTAAAGAATCTAATCTTAAAATAGAACTATGGGAATATCCAAATGGTGGGCACAATATAGAAGATCCTAGCTTTTCTTTAGCAATGCAGAGAACAGTTGAATTTTATACAAAGCATTTTGAGTAAAGAGTTGCTCGTTTATCTAATTTGTTGAGTTTTGGAACGGTCTCCTTTGGTGACCCTAAGGTAACTCAGTTTGAACCATTTCTTGAAAACCTCGAGAGGCTGCGTCTTATATATAATGATAAGATAGATGAGGAGAAACAAAATGTTTAAAACTTCACTTTTTGACGAGACAACTTTTTATAAACAGTTTGAGAGAGATTTACTTCACGCAGAACGTGAAGTCGTGATTGAAAGTCCATTTATTACAAATGGTAGAACCCTCAAGCTTTGTTCTGTTTTTGAAAAACTGATTTCTAAAGGTGTAAAGGTATATGTGATTACCAGAGATCCAAAGAAACATTTAAAAGACATGAGGTATCAAGCTGAAGAAGTAATTGAATATTTTGAAAGAATTGGTGTGCAGGTTTTTGTAACTACAAATAATCATCACCGTAAGTTAGCTATTATAGATAGAGAAGTTTTGTGGGAAGGTAGTTTAAATATACTCTCACAGAATAATAGTAAAGAAGTTATGCGTAGAATAATTGGTGATGGTCATGCTAAGAAGATGTTTAATTTTCTAAAACTCGAGAGATTTATTTAATTTCATGATAGACTATCAACACATTTAGAAAGAAAAAATGAGAAAACCAACAGAAGAAGAAATTCAAAAGGCATTAAAAATGCTTGAGGAAAAAGATCCAAAAAAAGCTACTCGTGAAAATGCTATCAAAACAGTCAAAGGTTTAATGCAGTTGGCTGGTGTTTTAGTAGATAAAGTAGATGAAGACCTTAAGTCAGGAAAATTAAAAGTATCTGATGATGGTGAAGTTACTAGAGATAGTTAGAATGGTAAGACTTCTGAAGATTTTATGCCTAAGGCCTTAATTATCTTTTCTAGAGCTTCATAAGAAGGATTTTCCCCACCACGCTCAATACGAGCATAATAATTAACATGCATTTTAGCTTTGTCAGCTATTTGCTGTTGGGTAAGGTTAGCTTTTTTTCTAGCTACTCTTAAGTTTTGTCCGAATTTTTGTTGTGATGCCATAAGAATATTATATTACTTTACTAGTATATTGGGTACTGAAGATTCAAATTCTCCTTTGTTATTTAACAAATGAATTTGGTTAAATGTTTGTCGGATGAAGCTGTTATCAATCCCCATTATTAATTTTTCAGCCAATACAGTCCAAATCAAAACGTAACCATTTTTATCTAGAAAATTCCTTAAGTACTTTTTTTCCACCAAAAGTGCACCTTTCCTTTTTGAGCAAATTGAAGGATCTAAAAAAACAAGTTTGTTGCCAGACTTATACCCGTCAACATTGTTCCATTCAAGTTTACTTTTCTCAAAAAAAATCTTTGATGGAACCTTTATAACAAAATTGCTATGCCCTGAGGAATCATATTCTTCGCTCGAGTGCAAAGTTGCGTCAGTAGGAAAAAAAGTACAAGGAAACTTTTCATTATCTGGGTCCCGACCATAGCTAAGATAGGAGTCTTTGTAGATATTGAAGGGAGTACCCCATGGATATTCTCCTATGAAACCATCATGATGTTCTGCACCATCTGGCATCCATCTTCCCATAAAGTTCTTTTTAGACAACCAATTCCATGCTTTTTCTATATCATCCTGATTCACGAGGTAGCTATCAATTAACATCCAAAACCTTCGATGTTTGCTGTTTGATTTATCAAACTCACCTTTATTAGACTGATCCATATGTCCATTAAGCAGAATATGGTCTTTTCCCCCGTGATCTTTCTGAATATCGCCAAATGTTGGCAGATCATCTTTAAACTTAATCCATTCCTCATCAGATAATTTTTCTTTTAAATCAAAATTATATCTGCAAAACAAGTCGTCATCGTAAAAGGCTTGGGTTTGAGGCTCTTTAACTAGTATTGATGGGTCAATCTGCCTACCACGCTCAAATGAAAGTGGAGTTACCAATGGCTCCGGTTCCCAACTATCAGCCTTAATTTCTACATTGTCAGATAATAAGCCTGCCAATCTAAATAAAGCCATCCATTGGTATTTCTTACCTATTCTCTCAGCCCAAATTGGCTTACCTCTCCCTCCACCATGAGTGAACATCATGTAACCTTCATAGTTTTCAAAATTAGCCCTACTATAACCCAAGTTCACTATGTGAATAAAAACCCACTTAGCCATATTTTTCTTATTCATAAAATGATCATATTGGCGTAACGATCCGAGTGTGTAATTAAAAAAATCATCACTAAAGCAACTTAGTTTCAGCTTTGTCTTTTCCACTAACGGCTCAGCATCCTCAATTTCCTTATCACTCGGGATTCTTAACAGTTTTGGATCACTTGCATATGGAGTTAAGAAGGCATTTTTGACATCTTTTTTTGCCATTGCCTTATCCAAAATAGCCAATTCGATGATACAACGAGCATAGTCTCTTATAACGGCGTTGTGTATTACTTCAACTTTTGAAAAAATTACATTGTCTACCACTTTCGCTAGTTTCTTTTCTGTGGGTTTATGTCTAGTTAGAAGTAACACGCCATAAGCTGCAGCTAACGTTCTTTCAATAATATAGTCGTCATCAAGTGATCCAAAATGTTTCAGTAGTTTTTCCCATATCGCTGGATTAGTCTGAGTTATATTGATTAATGCCTTGGTTGCCCCATCTCTGATTCTTCTATCAGCTGCAGCACAAAACCAACCTAAAGTGATACACCATCTTTCCAAACGATCTTCAGGTATATTCTGAATTTCTTGATTTAATGAGTTGTTAAGTATTCTCTTGACTAGATCTTTACCCTCTTCATTGTCACCATATCTCGAATACAAATAACCACACCAATAAGGGTCCCTTTGAATCATTGTCTTAGCTCTTAACAAATCATCTAAGAAATAAGCATCTATGTCAGAAGGAGTAAAGGAACTGAGTAAAAGTGCATCAAATGCTAGATAAGACTTCTGATTTCTTAAAGCACGATTAATTAGAATTTTAGTTTTTGAGCCAAAATATGAAGGGTCTCGCCAGTGAAGTTGTTCTATAACCAGATCAGATATTTGAACCAAAATATCATTTTCTACAATATCGCTCAGTTCCAAATTAAATCTTTCTGGTATTTGAATCGAAAGAGCTTCTAATAGCCCCCGATTCGACTCTATGCTGCTGGCATCAGCCACAAGGAAATTTAAATCACCTTCACTCAAAAAATCCTTCTTTAAATTTGATTCATCCTTGCCTTCAATAAAGCTGGATGCAAGCAGATGATCTCCCAACCTTTCAAATGATATCCTGACATGCTCTCTCTCCTTATTGCTACCAGCAGGTGCCGCATCAACAAACAAAAGATGCTCATCAATAAGCCAATCCAGCAAGGGGGTTTTTGTGCTATTTTCAACTCCCGACTCTTTCAATACAGCACCTACTGCAGTATTTGCTTCATCCCAAGTAAGAAGTGATTTTTGCAATCTCTTTGCCTCACCAACGAAAGACTGGAGTGCCTTCTCTGGTATTTTATGCCGTTTATCTATCCCATTTTGTTCACCGTATTCTCTATTTTTATTATCTAAAAACGCCTGTATTACCGTGTTAATTCCCTGCCAGCCTTTTGGCATTTGTTTCAGCCCTTTTGCCTGCAAAGTTTGACAGACAAGTTTTAGAAACAATGGGTTAGAAAACTCAGGATGAATAATTGGCGTCGATGGAGGTTTGATGCCAAAATGATTAAAAAAAGCATTGACTGCTTCATTTTCAATTCCCTTGAATCCCGGATGCTTCGCTTCAATGAAACCAACCTCATCCCTAACTAAATAATCCTTATATGATGTTCTACAGGATACACAAAGATTTAAGTTTGGATACTTTTCTATCTCTGCTGCCAATAATCTCAACTTTTTCTGCCAGTAGCTTTTAGGTTCTGTTTCGTTTATTGCGTCAATGCACAACAATAAGGGAAAACCTGAGGTTTCTGCACTTGTCTCTAGTGCCTCAAATAGTGCTTCTTTGGAGTCAAAATTAATCCCTAGCTGCTCTTGAATCTTGACCCATGGCTCAGTACCACCGATAAAGCCATCTCCAAACAACAAAACAGTTAGCTGCTTGTTTACTCTTCTCAGTTCAGCCAAGTCACAAATAGCAAAAGTTTTGCCCACACCCCATCCTCCAGTTAGCAAAAGAAGTTTTGAGTTATATAAATCGATATAGTTTTCTTTAACCCAGAGTCTTACTTGTTCTAGTAGATTTATTAAATCTTTACTTGAGTCTAAATTAGCCATCGGAAAGCTCACCATCCATTCAGCATTCCATTGTCTAAAATTAGCTGATTCAACTGCAGCCTCACCGTGCTGTTCCACGAGTTGAGCCCGAATATCTCTAGAAAGCTCCCTTAAATATGTGGTTGCGTCGTCAATTTGATTTAACAACGCAGTGACATCACTGGGGACTATCTCTTGTACCAAGAGGTCCTCAATGACCTTTTTAACAACATTGACCTTATCAACACTAACCTTTCCCCGCTCAACCAACTCTTCGGGAAATTTTGCACCCCAACCTTTGTCATCTTTTGTTTCCACAGTGGAAGACCAATAATATGCTTTATCTTTAAATTCCTCATAAATCTTTTTTAAACCATCCGCCCAACCACCAGTCTGAGTGAATGCCATTAGCTTTCTAAATAAATCCGTATCAACCTTAAGTTTGGGAGTGTATCTAGGAATATTATTCACTGTGGTTGCTACATGCTCTCCAAACCACTTTTCACTAAATAAATCTTTTTCGAACCAGAATCTAATTCTTCCCAAAGAAGGATCCATTTGGAGCAACTTATCAAGGAGCTCAAAACGTTGTTCTAGCACTACCTCTATTTTTCGTTTCTCATTTTTTGCTAGTTGCTCTAATTCCTTTTTAAATTCCTCCCACTTTTCCGTTTCACCTTTCCCCCTTTTTGTATTTCCAGTTAAATCAAAAGGTATACAAATAAAATAACGTGTTAATCTTGGATGAACTACCATCGCAGTCTCAAACGATTTTTTAGCTTGAGTTTTAACCTTACCTAAATCAAACACATATTTTGCTTGCCATCCCCACTCTTCACCATTCGGAAGCTCCCAGTAAAATTCAACACCACCATCACCACCATCACCCCTTAGGCGATGTGGTTTACTGTCTTTGGGTACATTATCTGAATACAAAGCAATCTGACAACATAATTCTTCAAAAGAAGTACGTTGATCCCCAGTCTTTGGAGCTAAATGTTTAAAATCAATTTTTTTTAAATCCATAAGTTCATTCTATCAATATAGTGCTAGTTTGTATCTTGTAATATCGCCTTCGGATTCACCGGCACCCCATAAACCCTCACCTCAAAATGCAAGTGAGGCCCCGTAGACCAACCAGTGCTACCCATATTTCCGATAGTATCACCCACATTTACTTTTTGTCCTTTAAAAACCTGAATTCTATTAAGATGAGCATAGAGAGAAGTGATGTTATCACCATGATCAATAATCACATGTTTTCCATAACCCCAAAATATTTCACCTTCGTAAATAACAGTTCCCTCCATAAATGGGGTGATTTTATCACCAACTTTTCCTTGTGAATTTGCAATATCTATTCCCGCATGGAATTTTTGGTAACCACTTGATTTGGCGAACTCAAGTGTTGTGACACCTTGTACTGGCCATGCCACTTCCTTTGATACTTCTTTTACAACTGTTCCATCTGCTGGATTTTTAATTTGGATAGTTTGAGATTCTGGATTAACATCGATCAAAGCATCCGAAACAATATTTACTCCAGTGTGAGTCAAAATAATTACAGCAATAATTGGTAATGAAATTAAAACTAAAAAGGCAAAAGCTACAAACTGAAGTTCTTTTCTAAATGACCAGATGGTGTGTGCAGTAAATATGGCATGCATTTATAAGTATAAGTCTTTCGGATCAGTGGTAAGCATTGGGTGTTCTTTTTTAGAAGCTATAATTTTTACCGCCACATGATTTTGGTCTGCAATAATTAGAGCCTCACCTCGATCACAGGTTAGTAAAAATTGCTGTTCATATTCACTTAAGTTGAACTCTTGGACAACTTTCTTGATAGAAGTAGTGTCCTGTTTCATCAATATTCTTAGTGATGATTGTGAGGCAATGGCTCTACCATATTCTTGATTTAAAAAGTCGTTTGCTTGCTGGGAAATTAGAGTGACACCTAAGTAATGTTTACGAGCACGTCTTACTAAGCCTGCTAAAAACCGAGCACTTTCTTCGTGTTGCAATAGCAACCAAGCTTCATCGATCACGAGGATTCGTTTTTGAGGATTTGATTTAACCTCTGAGTGTACAAAGTTAGCAGTGGCTAAAATCATGATTTGTCTCAAGGATTCATCTAGATCTTTGATATCAAAGACAACAAGTCGGTTTGAGAGGTCTACGTTGGTTTGGGAGGTAAATACACTAGATAGTGAACCAGTCACAAACTTATCTAGTCTGTGGCATAGATCTTTTTGTTTCATGGCTTTAAGCGTTTTATAAAAGTCTTTTAACAGTGGAAATTTTATTTTCCCCTCATATTTTTGTTTACGCATGGTGATGCCAAACTGTTTGTATGTTTTTATCAAGGCTTTATCTACCACAGCTCGCTCTTCATCAGATAGTGAGCCTGCCATCAGGGAAATAATCTCGGTTAGATCTTGGATGTGTTCGGCAAGACCATTTTGTCCTGTTACAGTCTTGAGTGAAAAATCAAAAGGGTTAATTTTTTCTTTTGAAGTTGCTGACATTCGTATATAAGTACCACCAATAGATTTTGCTAGCTGTTTGTATTCTCGCTCTGGGTCAATCACTATGACTTTGGTTTGTTGCATGAGTTGTCTTAAAATCTCAACTTTAGCAATGTAGCTTTTACCACTCCCTGATTGAGCAAAGATAATTGAGTTAGCATTATTGAGAGAAAATCTGTCAACAATAACCAACGAGTTATTTGATTTGTTAATGCCATACAAAATACCAGATTCTTGGACTAGTTCTGATGAAACAAATGGGAAAGTTAAAGCAGCGCTTGAACTATCTAGATTTCTTTTTTGATTAAGTAAATTTTCTCCTCGTGGCAGAATAGATTGCAGACCTTCAAGCTGTTGAAAGGTGGCAGACTTGATATAAAACATTCTAGAAGCCATGATTGTTTCCAAAACTTGAGTAGTCTTGTTCAGTTCTTCAAAACTTGTGGCACTCAGAGTCATGTAGATGGAAATTTGAAAGAGTTTCTCCTGGCCTCGTTGGATTTTATCTTTTAGCTCCATGGCAGACTCAAGTGGGTCTGTGATCTCAGAACCAATTACTTTTCCTGCCTTAAGCATGGTTCTTTTAGTGGATTCAAGTTCTGTGATTTTGCGATTTAGTTTAGGCAGAGCCATTAAGGGATCAACATGTTCAATATGGTATGAAATATCAAGGTCATGATTAAAGTTGATCAACATATTCAGCCAACCAACATTAGCTACATAAGGATAGCCTGAAATAAATAGAGTTCTTACAAAGGTATCGCCAATTTGTACATAGGTAGACTCTTCCATAAGTCCTGAGTACGAAATCATATCCACTTGGTCTTGTTCGCCAAAACTAAATTGTAGAGAAAGTTTTTCTCTACGTTTTTTTTCTTGTTTTGCACGATATTTTCGCAGGCGTTTAGATTTCCATTTTTGTAAGTTTTGGTAGTTTATTTGAATAGTGTTAAACATAGTTATGTTGTAAAAGTGATTTCATAATTGTTTGATTAAGTTCCTGAGTTTTGATTTGGTCTTTGTTATAAAAACTATAGAAGAGGTTGAGTACTTCTAGACTACTTAGAGTTCTAGCTTTCATGCCTAGTTTTTCTAAAGCTTTTATCACCATATCTTGTGTCAAAGTTAGTTGTGTTTTGGCAAGATCAAAGGCGTTTTTGTTATTATTTGGTTTATATGGGAGCACAATATAGAATTTTCGAGATAATATTTTATTTCCAGATACAAGTTGCCTAATAAACTGGGTGTAGTCATCAATTTGTTCCAAATATTTGGGATTGTTTTCTGTTTGTTTTAGTATTTCGATAGAGTCAACATACTGATCAATATCAACTTCACGAATACGAATCAAGATTTGAAGTTGGCTAGGCAATGAGTTTAGAAAGGTCTGAAAGCTATCAATCAGCACATCTTGTTCAACCTCACTTTTGAGCTCAAAGTTTACCGATGAGGTTTCAATAATTAAACGATGCTTGTTGTTAGGTAAAACTAAAATTCCATCACGTACCTCTTTGATAGCAATTTGGTTCCGAGAGCTAATTTTATTTAGAGATTTTTTCAAAAGCCACATTAAGTCCTCCTTTCTTTCCAGTTCGGTAGATTAAATTAAAGTCTGTGGTGTTGAGAATATGGTTGATTTGAAGAAGATCTTTAAGACTTGGAGTTAGAGTTTTTGTCTTGTTAGTTTCAATAACATCAAAATCTTTCTCTTCTACAACTTTTTCTAGTTTAGGTTTGATGATTTTTCTTTGAGTTACTGAATTTTTGCTGTAAACATAGTACTTTGGTCGCAGGTTATATCGAAATAAAACTACTAGCCAGCTGGCAATAATTCTGCCTTTGATTCGAATGGCTAAAGTAATACTCAAAACAGCAAAGATTCCTGCTAAAACAAGCTTGTAGATTACAAAGTTCATACTTGGAGGTAGGAAAGCATAGATAAACGAGGCAATTAAAACTGGTAAGAGTAGTAACATTATTTGAGTTAAACTAAAATTACCCGCAATCTTATCTTCCACTGTGGTTATTTGAGCAGGTATTACTTGGCTTCTCATAGTTTTATTGCCTTTCTTGTTAATTTGGAGGCTGTGCCTTGAGCCTGGGCTCTGCTAGCAACAGATGCATTGTCTGTAGTCATAACATTAATAATCTGGTTTCCTAGTTTTTTCATCGCTCCAGAATTTGAGGTATACATAACCATTTGCATCATCAGGTTTGGGGTTTTGAGTAAAGTAATAAACAATCCAATTCCCACTGCAATAGAAATAAGCGAGTTCTCGCTATGATCTGGAAGAGTTAAAAACGAGCTAGCCAATTGAATAATAACCACATGAACAAACACTATAAAAACACTCACAAGGTATGTCTTTACTGCAATAAATGCAAAGTCTGAAAATTTAGGCAAAGCAGAGAGTAAAAAGATAAATGGAGATAAAACTGCACCAAGGGAAATAAAAATAAGGCGACTAATGTACATCAGGAGTAATACAATCGAGACAATTAAAAACAAAACCATGAAGATTAAAATAATTAGTGGTGTGGTTCCAGTAATGACAGCAGTAGGATTAAAAGCACTTTCTATCCATGCGTGATTGAGTCCGCCTGTGGAATCAAGAATTACTTTCACTAAGGTGTTACAGGTAATGATGGCGTAGTCAGCCAGGAATAAAGAAATATTCGCACCAAGAAAAGTTATACCTAGTTTTGGCAGGAGTTGTTTAATTTCAACTTCTTCAAAGCCAAAAGTACTAGCACTCATAACTTGTAGTCCCATTAGAGCCACAACTAAGATAAATAAAGCATCCACTATCCCAACAGTAATAAACCAAAAATTACGCACTACTTCGTTATCAAGCAGAGTTGGTGTGGTTGTTAGATAACCAAATACTCCATTTACAACTGGTTCAGTAGAGCTTTCAACAATGTTTTGGATAAATCCAGCTACTGCGTCAATCAAGACCTGAGTTAAACCCTCACTTGGCTCAACAGTTTGGATAGTGACCAGATCAACAGGTGTGCCACTACCAAGACTATTTTGTGAGTCAAAAGCGTGTTGGAATACTGAGGTAACAACATTAGCAGCTAAGACGATAGTGAGTCCAACAACTGCGTTTTTAATGGTCTTTTTGGCTGACTCTAAAGCTTCTGGTTTTCCAGCAGAAGTCATGTAGACATAGCCTGCTTTAACTAAAAAAAAGACCGCTGATGCGGTCGCGATTAAAGTTATTATTTGTAATGTATCTGTAGTGTATTGAATAATGTCAGGGTTGGTACTTTGAGCAAAAACAGGAGAACTAAATAGAAAGAATGTAAGTGTAGCTGTCCATATACCTGTAAGTACTTTGCTCATCAATATTGTTATCCCTTATTTATCTAAATTACATCCCTGAACCAAAAGCTGTTGTTGCAACTTGGCTAACCATGTTTGAAATCACAAAAGCACTCAAGACTAAAGTAAGACCAATGGCTGAATAGAGAATTGTTTTTTTAGATTTTTCTAAGCTTTCTGGATTTCCAGAACTAGTTATGTATCCAACTCCACCCCAAACAATAAAACCAGCTGCAATGAATCCCGAGAGAGTAACCATAATTTGAATAACTTCTTGGATAAAGGATTGAATTTGACCAACTTCTGCAGATTGAGCAAAGACTGGTGAAGCCATTACTAACGAAGTGAGTACTAGACTTTGGAGGAATACTAATTTTTTCATATACAACCCTTTCAACGATGTTAATCTTATTGCTGGCAGGCATATCAGTTGTTACAAAAAAAGCTACCTCTTAAAGTGGGCAGCCTTTGTTATAACATTTACTTATGGTAGTAAATTGTATCAGATTATATCAGTACTCTGGATCTAGGCAAGAGAGAAAATACAACTCTTGTTTTTTGAGAGTGTACATCCTACACTCGTAGGTATGAAAAAAATTTCTTTGAGACCTCTTGAACAAGGGGTAGTGAGTTATGTTTGGCAACAAAAAAGCTGTACAGCCAGAGAGGTATTTCAACACTTGAGTCAAAAAATACTATTTCTATTCAGATAATTGTAGAATTCATTTTGAAGATGACTCAGAAAAATATAAAATATAAAGGATAATAAAAATATGAAAAAAGCAACATATTACATAACAAAAAAATACCAAGGTGATTTTTCTAGCGCTTTGGCATCAATAGTTGATTCATTAAATCAAGAAGGTTTTGGGATTCTTACTCAAATTGATGTTCAAGAAACACTGAAAAGAAAGCTAAATATTGATTATTCTAAGTATATGATACTAGGAGCATGTAATCCTCCAAATGCTTATAAAGCACTACAAGCTGAAAAAGAGATAGGGTTACTACTTCCGTGTAATGTAATTTTGTACGAAGAAAATGGAAGCACTTTTATTAGTATGATGAAGCCGACTGCTGCTTTAACTCTTTCAAGCAATTTAGAAATTTCCAAAATTGCCATAGAAGTTGAAAGTAAACTATTAAGAGCATTGAATAATACCACTAAAGAACTGAAATTATTAAAAGAGGAACTTGAAAAATAAGATGGGTAAAAATTAATGATAGGTAGCAGTCAAAAACATTCAATAAAAGTATTTTTCAAATACAGTTTTTTGATAATTGCTTTATTTTTACTATCTTTTACTGTAATAAAAGTCATTAATCAGAATATAAATGGAGGATATTTGCCAAACTTTGGGGCAGCATACCCAGAAGATATTGAAACTACAGGGGTAGTTAAAGAGTTTACTTTATCTGCCGAGATAGGAAAATTAAACTTTTTTGAAGGTGATGATCTTGATGTGTGGACTTATAATGGGCAAGTGCCTGGACCTGAACTTCGTGTTGAAAAAGGAGATACTCTTAAAATTAACTTCACAAATAATCTGCCACAAGAGACGACAATACATTTTCACGGAATAAGGGTTCCTAATGCAATGGATGGAGTACCCGGTGTAACTCAAGAGCCTATTAAGCCAGGCGAAAGTTTTGTCTATGAGTTTGCTCCTAAAGATGCTGGTACTTTTTGGTACCATCCTCATGTTAGAGGGAGTGAGCAGGTAGAAAGAGGCTTGTATGGAACTATTGTTGTAGAAGACCCTACTGAGCCTAAATATGACCAAGATAAAATTATAGTGTTGGATGATTGGAGAATCGACCAGAGTGGACAAATTGATCCACGTTTTAATACTGGTGGAGATTTAATGCATGATGGCCGTTGGGGTAATATTATTACAGTTAATGGTATGCCGAATTACACTATTGATGCTAAAGCAGGTGAAAGATTGAGGTTGAGATTTGTTAATACTTCAAATGCACGAATTTACAAACTTGATTTTGGTGCTTTAGATATAAAAGGCTTTGCAGTAGACGGTATGCTTGCAAAAGAACCGTTTGCAGTACAAGGATTTGAAATTGCCCCTGGAAACAGAGTTGATGTTGATATTAGAATTCCTCAAGTATCTCAAAAAAAAACCTATCGTATTCGTGATACCTTTACTAGAGAAACTAATAACCTAGTTAATATTTTAGTAGATGGAGCTGTTAGTAATGAAGTAAAGTCCTTTAATATTCCTGTAGCTGCTATGTTCCCAGATTGGAGTAGTACTACTAATGCACTAAAAATTGATCACGAGTATGTTTTAGATGCTAGAAGAGGTGGAAAATATGGTATTGAATGGACAATAAATGGTAAGGCATATCCAGATTACGACCCAATTACCCTTAAAAAAGGTAAATTTAATGTGATACGTTTTACAAATGTTTCTTCAAGGCTGCATCCTATGCATTTACATGGACAATTCTTTAAAGTTCTTGCAAGAAATGGTCAACCAGTAGATGAACCATATTTGAGGGATACTGTTTTGATTAAATCGAAGGAGGTTATTGATATAGGAGTAGTCCCCTTGGATGAAGGGACTTGGGTTAGTCACTGTCATATTTTAGAGCATGCTGAAGCAGGTATGTTAACGGTTGTTATAGTAGAAAAGTAACAACTATAAGGAGGAATAATGCTTAGAAGAAACACAAAAATAAAAACCAATCTGAAGTGCCCTTTTTGTAATAAATCTCAAGAAGTTAGTATGCCCACTGATGCTTGTCAACATTTTTATAAATGTATCCATTGTGGGGAGATACTCAAGCCAAAACAAGGAGATTGTTGTGTATTTTGTTCGTATGCAGATAGTAAGTGTCCGCCCAAACAAAAAGAGTAGCAATTATCTTAATGAACTTTAATTAGGTCAATAAGTTTATTGGAATCTATTAGGTTTAGATATATATACCTAATTATTGAGTCTTTATCATATCAGTAAGTAATGATATATTGATATGATGTCATTAGATTTTACTCAATTAAATTTAGAAGCTAAGCTCTTCAAAAGTTTTGGTGATTCTTCACGACTGGCAATTTTAGAATTACTTTCTGAGAAAGAAAAGACTGTGTCCGAAATTGTTCAGGAAACAGAATTTTCCCAACCAAACGTTTCTATGCATTTATCATGTCTTTTTGGTTGTGGACTTGTTAAAAAGCGTAAAGATGGGCGAAACATTTTTTACCAACTTTCGGGCGAGGAAGTAGGGGAAGTAATTGAAGTAGCGAGAAAAATTATTAGTCAACATTCAAAAGAACTGTTTGAATGTACCAGGTATTAAATTATGGGAAAAGACGAAAAACAAATAACTACTGAGTATAAATGGTACACCTATCCGCAGATGCGCAACGCCTTAGTTGCAGGATCGATTATTGGCACTTCGCTTCTTTTGTCTCGTTTTAGTATTATCCCAGAATACTTTACAACTCTTCTCTATATTACAGCAGGCATAATAGGTGGTTTCTTTTGGGCCAGAGAGGGACTCGAAGAGCTTATCCAAGAAAAAGAAATTGGTATAGAGCTTTTGATGTTGGTCGCAGCAGTTGGAGCAGGAGTTTTAGGTTTATGGGAAGAAGCGGCACTTCTCGTGTTTATCTACGGTGCGGCAGAAGGCCTAGAAGGATATACTTTCGCCAAAACCCGTTCTTCAATTCGAAAACTTTTAGATCTTGCACCTAAAGAGGCACGGTTACTTAAAAGCGGAAAAGAAATTACTGTTTCAGCACAAGAGCTAAAGATTGGCGATATATTCATTGTACGCCCAGGAGAATCATTACCAACCGATGGGGTAATTGTCAAAGGATCTTCCAGTATTAACGAAGCACCTGTTACCGGAGAATCAATACCTGTTGAGAAGAATCCGGGTATGAAAGTTTTTTCGGCCACGATTAACCAAGAAGGTGTTTTGGAAATCAAAGTAACTGCAATTTTTGCAAACAATACTCTCTCAAAAATGGTTCACATGGTTGAAAAAGCTCAGGATAAAAAAGGTAAAGCACAGGTATTTATAGAAAAATTTGGAAAAAAATATTCTCCGATTGTGCTTTTAGTTGGATTACTCCTTCTAGTTATTCCTTCACTTTTTGGAGCTTCATTTTCTATATGGGCAGTAAGAGCAATTGTATTTCTGGTTGCAGCTGCACCTTGTGCGCTTGTAATGTCCACGCCTGTTGCTGTGGCTACAGGTATTGGAACAGCTGGAAAAAATGGCGTACTGGTTAAAGGCGGCATGCATTTAGAAAACTTGGGAAAAACTCGGGCAGTAGCCTTTGATAAGACAGGAACATTAACGCTTGGCAAACCTGTGGTGACAGACATAGAAGCAGTCAAAGGAAAAAAAGTAGAAATAATTCAGTTAGCAGCAAGTGTTGAACAGTATTCAGAACATCCATTAGCCAAGGCAGTTATTTCAAAAGCCAAAGAAATGAATGTTATCATAAAAAAAGCTGTAGAATTCAAAGCTTTAACTGGAGCAGGTGCCGTAGCAACTATTGAAAAACAGGTTATTCAAGTGGGTAAGCAAGAATTATTTACAGAAGTAGATCAAGTATTTGTCAGTAAAGTTGAAAAGTTACGTCAGGATGGGAAAACCGTCATTTATGTTGGAACTAAGAATACATTGCTAGGAGCTATTGCTGTCAGAGATGAAATTCGTCCTCAAGCAAAACAAGTCATAGAAAAACTTCATAAAATGGGAATAAAGATAGCCATGCTTACTGGTGACAATCAGGTAACAGCTAAAGCAATTGGCAAAGAGTTAGGTATTGATACTATCAAAGCAAATCTTAAACCAGAAGATAAAATAGCGGTCATCAATGAGTTGAAAAAAACACATCAAGATGTGGTGATGGTTGGAGACGGCATTAATGATGCCCCTGCATTGGCTACCGCAACAGTTGGTATAGCAATGGGCACTGCAGGAACCGACGCAGCTATTGAAGCCGCTGACGTTGCCCTAATGGGTGATGATATAAGCAAAGTTGCATACGCAATTGAGTTGGGTAAAAAAGCAAGAAATATCAGCAGACAAAATATCATATTCTCGCTTTTACTTTTAGTAGTACTCATTCCGTCAGCACTCATTGGGGCTATGACAATTGCTATTGCAGTTACTGTTCACGAGGTAGGAGAACTACTTGCAATAGGAAATGGTTTGAGAGTATCAGGTAGTATAAGGAAAGGTGGTGATAACCATGATTAAACAAGCAATTTCGTTTTGGTCAAAACATATCATTTTAGCCAATTTAGCACACGCTGCAGGAGGAGGAGGATTTGTGATAGTTCTACAGCACTATATTGTTGGAAATGTGTTTGTTCCTGTTGCCATAGGATGGCTATTGCTGGGATTTTATTTTGTTTTACATTTAATAGCATACACAAATAAGAGAGGATAATTATGGAAGAACTAAATCAACCACAACAACTTACTAAAAGAGAGCGTAGAGAGCTAAAAAAGCAACTCAAACAAGAGGCGCGCGAAAAACGAGAGAGCCAAAAACAAATTAAAAAAATTGGTCTTTGGTCGGCCATTCTCTTGGGAGTTGTTGCAGTTATTTTTGCCTTCAGGCTAAGTAACAGTTCAACTCCAAATCAACCTGTTTTGGCAGTTGATGCTGTTGCTGTTTCTGACCAAACTAAAGGCAACGGTGAATCAAAAATATTAGTAGTAGAATATGGTGACTTTCAGTGTTCGGCATGTGGTCGTTATTACCCACTTCTTAAGCAATTAAATCAAGAATTTGGTGATAGAGTTCAGTTTGTATATCGACACTTTCCTTTAAAACAGACGCATCGTAATGCTGAACCTGCAGCTTTTGCGGCAGAAGCCGCTGGCATGCAGGGAAAATTTTGGGAAATGCACGACCTAATTTTTGAGGGACAGGCAGATTGGTCGGAGAAAAGAAATGCTAAAGATATTTTTGCCGAATACGCCCAGTCTCTCAATCTGGATATGGAAAAGTTTAAAACAGATGTGAGATCAAAGGAAGTAAAGAATAAAGTTAGAAATGATTATAGTAGTGGCATAAAGGCTGGAGTCAATTCTACTCCTACTCTTTTCTTAAACGGTAAAAAGTTACAAAACCCAAGGGATTATGAAGAACTAAAAAGGCTTGTTGAGGGAGCTTTAAGCCAATAATTACTTGTGTGAAATAAGGCTACTTCTTATCTCTCCCGATATTAGTTTGACACTTCCCCTACGCTGTAGTAACATAAATACATATGAGTAGTTGCTCATATGTATTAGTTATTTGTCTCTTATGAATAAAGATATTTGTGAAATCACAGTAGTTGATAAGAAAAAAGTAAAGCAAGCCAAAAGTAAATTGGTAGATCAAAAAGTAGCAAGCGACTTGGCGGGAGTGTTTAAAGCTCTTTCTGATCCCACCAGAGTTAAAATTTTTAGTACACTTTTGAATGGGGAACTTTGTGTGTGTGATCTAGCCGAAGTAATTAGCCTGAGTCAATCAGCCACTTCTCATCAACTGAGGCTTCTTAGAGATATGAATTTAGTGAAATACAAAAGAGTTGGGAAAACTATTTTATATTCCCTTAGCGACCAGCACACAGAAACTCTTTTTAATGTAACCTTAGAACACTTAAAACATGGCAAAACAAAAACATAAAACTAACTGTAATCACTGTGATGATTTGAATAAGAAACAATCTCAAGTTTCTCGATCCCAAGAGATATTTTCTTTATTTGGTGGTAATAAGCGTGTTTTGACTACAGCATCTGGAGTTAGCTTTTTAATTGGTTTGATTTTAGTTTGGGTTTTTGGGCAAAAAGATATTGCTACTTGGTTTTACTATCTTTCTATTGTCACTGGTGGCTACTTTGTTCTAAAAGATGCACTTAAGGGGCTTTTTAGTCAAAAGTTTTTAAATATCAATTTTTTAGTCACTGTTGCTGCTTTTGGTGCTATTTATATCAATCAGTTAGCTGAGGCGGCGGCGGTTGTGTTTTTCTTTTCTTTGGCTGAGATGTTTGAGGACTTTGGCATTGAACGCTCCAGGCGTGCTCTTGAAGCCTTGGTCAAAAAATCTCCTCAAATTGCTATTTTGAAAAATGGTAATAAAGTATCAGTTGGAAAAGTGAAAGTTAATGATGTGGTGATTGTTCGCCCAGGTGACTTAGTCCCTCTTGATGGAGTGGTGATTAAAGGTTCTTCAGCTGTTGATGAAGCGACGATTACTGGTGAATCTGTACCTAAAGACAAACTTAAGGGGGACATAGTTTTTGCCAGTACTCTCAATCAGAATGGTTATTTGGAAATCAAAGTTACTAAAGTTAGCCGCGATTCCACTTTTGCTAAAATCGTCAAATTAGTTGAGCAAGCCCAAGCTTCTCGTGCTCCAGCGCAGGAATTTATTGACCGTTTTGCCAAATACTATACTCCTACTGTAGTGGTGGTAGCTATTATGATCACCATAATCCCTCCTTTATTTTTTGGTGCTGATTTTAACGATTGGTTATATCGAGCCTTGGTGTTGTTAGTGATTGCTTGTCCTTGCGCTTTAGTTATTTCCACACCTGTTTCTATCGCCTCTGCCATTGGTGGCGCGTCCAAAAAAGGAGTCCTGATTAAAGGTGGGCGCTTCTTGGAGGCCTTGAGTAAAATCAAAGCAGTGGCTTTTGACAAAACCAGAACCCTGACACTAGGAGAGCCTTATGTCTCCGATGTAGTTACTTTCAATGGTTATTCTGAAGAGGAAGTTTTAGCTGATGCTGCTGGTATTGAAAAGTTTTCTTCACACCCTTTGGCAAAAGCTATTTTAGACTTTGTCCAAGAAAAAGGAATCACTCCACATGCAATGGATAATTTTCAAAACGTAGCCGGCAAAGGCGGTAAGGCCACTTGCTTAGTCTGTAGTGATATTGAACATTGTGTTGGTAATCTAAAACTTATTGAAGATCACGGTGTTTCTACCAAGGAAATTCTACAAAAAACAGAAAGTCTGGAGAAGGAAGGTAAAACAGTGGTGTTGATTAGTGAAGGTAAACAAGTCATGGGAGCTTTGGCTATTTCGGATAAGATCCGCCCACAGGCAAGTCAAACTATTAAAAAATTAAAGAGATTGGGCATTCGCTCAGTCATGCTGACCGGAGACAATCAATATGCAGCTGATTTCGTTGCCAAAACTCTAAGACTAAACAAGGTTTATGCCTCGCTTTTACCTGACGAAAAACTAACCAAAATAGAAGAGATGAAACAAGAGTTTGGCAGTGTGGCTATGGTCGGTGATGGTGTCAACGACGCTCCTTCACTGGCAACAGCGACTGTTGGTATTGCTATTGGTGTTGATGGAGCTGATGTAGCCATTGAAACGGCCGACATTGCCCTTATGAATAACAACCTTCTTAATATCCCCTACAGCTTGAATTTGGGTAAAAAAACTATGGCCACCATTAAGCAAAATATCACCGCCGCTTTGGGAGTAAAGGCGGTTTTTCTGCTTTTAGCTATTTTTGGCTTTACTCATCTAGAGTATGCTATTGGCGCTGATTCAGGAGTGGCTATTTTAGTTGTTTTGAATAGCTTAAGGCTGTTTCACTTTGAAAAAGGATAAAATATTATGGATATTCAAAAATTTAAACAAGATTTTCCTTTATTACAAAAGGGCATAAAAGGTAAGCCTGTCGTCTATTTTGACAATGCCTGCCAGACACTACGACCTTTATCGGTCATTGAGGCTGTCAATCAGTATTACCGGGAGTATCCGGCCTGTGCTGGACGGAGTGTGCATAAACTGGGAGAGCTGGTGACTAAAAAATGTGATGAAGCCAGAAAACTAGTTGCTGATTTTATTGGCGCTAAAAGGAGGGAGGAGATTATCTTTACCAGAAACACCACCGAGGGGATAAATTTAGTTGCTCACTCTTTGGGGTTAAAAGCAGGCGATGTAGTTATTACCACCGACAAAGAACATAACTCTAACCTAGTTCCTTGGCAGAGACTAGCTCAAAAAATTGGTATTATCCACAAGATCGTTCCTTCAAAAAAAGATAATACCTTTGACTTAGAGGCTTTTACAGAGATGGTAGATGAGAAAGTAAAGCTCGTTTCCATGGTCTTGACTTCAAACTTAGACGGAGTAACCATTCCCGCTTTAGAGATCATCAAGATTACCCATAGACATGGTGGTAAAGTTTTGTTAGATGCTGCTCAAGCAATACCTCATCAACAAATAAATGTCAGAAAGCTAGATGTAGACTTTTTAGCTTTTTCTGGACACAAAATGTTGGGTCCATCAGGTACGGGTGTGCTTTATGGCAAATATAAACTTTTAGAAGAGTTGGAACCATTTATGGTAGGTGGCGATACAGTGGAATACTCCACTTACAAAGATCATAAATTTTTACCTTTGCCAGAAAAGTTTGAGGCGGGGCTACAAAATTACGCTGGGATTATTGGATTAGGAGCGGCCGTTAAATATTTAGATAAAATCGGGTTGGAGAATATAGCCAAGCAAGAGAAAAAACTAAATAGGTTTGTCACCAAGGAAATTGAAAAACTGCCTAATACCACAATTATTGGTCCCAGCGATCCTGCTTTACGAGGTGGGATAGTGTCTTTTTATGTTAAAGGTGTGGACCCACACCAAATCGCTCTCATCTTAGATGAGTCGTCCAATATTATGATCCGTTCTGGTCAACACTGTGTTCATTCCTGGTTTCATGCTCACAACATCCAAGCTTCAGCTAGAGTATCATTTTATTTTTATAATACTCTTGAGGAAGTAGAAATGTTTATTACTAATTTACAAAGGACTGTTAAGCTTTTAACTTGAATCAATTATGTTTTGTCTACTTGCTTTAATCGTATTTTCTATTTTAGGCATCTTTAGTGCTAGTCACAGACAGCTGGCCAAAGAGGCTTTTGACTGTGTTTTTAGAAGGGTGACACTGCGTCCTTGTAACACAGGCTTTGATACAAAGATAAAGGGAAAGATCATTGGCAAACTATTAAATAGATCTGAGTTTGTGGCAAAGCTACTCAACAAACACTTTGAAATAGTATCGTGGGTTTTCTTTATACTACTCTTGAGTAGCAGCCTTTGGGTGTTAAGGGGAGGATATAATTTTTATATGTATGGCAGTTGCAATGGATTGAATGAATCTGGTTTTTGCGCCTTTGATCCTAGTGGAGAAAACAACAAGATTTCTCAAGTTGATGATAGTTGTAGTTTAAATCCTCCCTCAGAAAGTAACTTAGATTTAACAGCTCTCAGCTTGAGTGAATACCCCACCAAGGATGTCAACTCAGAAGATAGCTTAATATTTATTGGTTGTTATAACTGTGACTATACTCGCAAAGCCTACCCGTTGATACAAAAATTGCAAGATAACTACGAATTTAACTATACTTTTATTCATTTCCCTGTTAAAGAGGAAACCTCATATATATCCAACTACGTTTACTGCGCCAACCTGCAGGATCCAGAAAAACTTTGGCTGTTCAACGACAAATTGTTTGTTTCAAGTAAGGAGGATGTTGCTAACAATGAATATGTAGATAAAGTTGCAGTAGAAGTGGGACTTGATATTGACAAACTACAAGTATGTGTAGCTAGTGAAGAAACTCAAAAAATAGTTGATGACCAATTTGAACAAGTGCGTGCTACAGAAATCTACGGTACACCTACAATCTTTATCAATGGTAAAGCTTTAGTAGGTCCAAAACCATACAGAGTTTATCAAAGAGTTTTAGGGAAATTTTGGTAAAGAGATGTTATTCCATAACAAGTTTCCAAGTATTAGCAGTAATACCCTCGGCTTGAATGTCTGACTTTAGACTTAAAAAAAATTGTAAATCTGAAGTCTCTTCCTCCAAGACTTGTGCAATGTGTTTATAGAGAAAGACTTTAGTGTTATGGTTTGGGCAAATGAATAGTAAGGAAGGGTTATCGTGTAAAGTTCTGTTTGTCCATATTTCTTCATCAAAGTACTCAATATACTGTGATATTTTTTTCCTAATCATAAACCGAGGAGTACCCTCATCAATAATTTCAAGAAAATATCTTTTTATTTGATTATCTTTTTCAAGGGCAATATAAGCATCAGGTCTTTTGTATGGCAGATAGTAGTGAGTTTTTAGATCAGTCTTTGTAAAAAAGTTAAGCTTAGTTTCTGTTTCTTTGGCTTGTTGTTTAAGTAGTAAATAGATTGAAGCTGTAAAAACAGAGTGCTCTATTAGTTTCTGAGAGGCATTTTTATCTCTGTAGGCTCTGTTTAAAGTCTTTTCGTGAGTATTTGGTTGTTCTAGTAATATTTTTCTAGATTTAGTAGCAAGGTAATATATCGCTGGCTTGGTGTTTTCTTTTATCTTTGTTGAATAGATTCTACCGAGGATATTTTTATCAGTTAGATCTTTGAGCCAGGTATTTATTCGTTTGGGGTCTTTATGATTAAGGAGTGTTTGTACTTGAGTTCTGTTTAGGAAACGGAAACGATATATGAGTATGAGGATTTCAAGTTGTTTTGGAGTGATTGTAGTATCCATAGTTATTAGTCTATGGGCAGGTTGTTTTTCTTTTGTGAGGTTATTGTATCATTCCCTCCCCTTATTATATAAGGGAATAGAGGTAAAGAATATTTTTGTGTTTATTGGTGTATGGGTGTTTTTAGAGTTTAGATTGTCCTAGCTGGTTGGGGCAAAAAACTATTGTATAATTACAAAATATGTCAGACAAACAAGTAATAACAGAACTTCCTAAAAATGATAAGGTGGGCAAAGTAGCGCGTGGAGCTTTAGAAATTACAGGAGGAGCTGTTCCTGTCGTTGGGGGAATATTTTCAGCAATGGCTAGTGCTTGGTCAGATAAAGAGCAAGATGAAGCCAATAGGTTTTTTGAGTATTGGATAAAAATGCTTCGAGATGAGATTAGGGAAAAAGAAGCAACGATGATTGAAATATTGGCACGTCTTAATTTGCAAGACGAAAAAATCAGTGAAAGAGTTAAGAGTAAAGAATATCAATCTCTAGTAAAAAAAACATTCAGAGAATGGTCTGGAGCTGAAAGTGAAGAAAAAAGGAAATTAATAAGAAATATTTTAACAAATGCTGTAGCTACTGATTTAAGTAGTGATGATGTTATTAGATTATTTATTGATTGGATCAATGACTACTCAGAGTTACATTTTAAGGTAATTGGTGCTATTTATAACACAAATGGAATTACCAGAGGTCAAATATGGGAAAAAATTGGAAAAGGTGAGGTAAGGGAAGATTCTGCAGATGCTGATTTGTATAAATTGTTATTTAGAGATTTAAGTACTGGCGGCATTGTAAGACAACACAGAGAAACAGATTATTATGGGAATTTTGTATCAAAACCTAAGGCAGCTAGAAGACCAAGAGGATCTGGACCAAAACCAATGAAATCAGCATTTGATAATGAAGATCAGTATGAACTCACTGGATTGGGTCAACAATTTGTTCACTACGCTATGAATGAGTTAACGTTGAGAATTGAATATAAAAATCCTTTGAGTGATGACTAAGAGCTAAACATTTTTTAGGGTAATATAGAATATCCAGTATTTTCTTTTAGTTTAGTATTTTTTTTAATATTTGGTGTATATCTATAACTCTTTTGATTTTTAGTTGGCTCAACATACTTAATAGCATATTTCTTTCTAGAAGACTCAACAACCTTTTGAACAAGTTCTTTATTTTGTTTAATTTCCACAGGCATAGTAATCCCAGAGAAAGGAGCTTCAGGATTAAGAGCACCTAGTCTCATGTAGAACCTGTACGAAGGTAAACTAGCAATCTCTCCTTGTTCTACATATGGTCTAAACTGGGGCAGTATTAATTTTTCATCTTCAGGGTTAGCAGTTCTAAAACAAATTACTGTACCAGTATTTGCCAATGTCACATTAACTAATGATTTATCTTCTAGTTGTGAAGTTGTTTGATGAGCCAGAATAGCACCAAGCTTATACTTTCTAGCTTCTGAGAGTATTTGAGCAAATGATTCTGTAGCAAAGTTTTGAAATTCATCAACATAGAGATAAAAATCTTTTCTTTTATCTGCAGGTATTCTAGCTCGTTTTAAAGAAGCTAACTGTAGTTTTGCCATAATAACAATACCAAGTACTTTAGAATTATCTTCTCCAATCTTTCCTTTAGATAAATTGCAAAGTAAGATCTTACCCTCGTTCATTATTTCATCAAAGTCGATAGTAGATTTTTCTTGTTCTAAAATTCTTTTAGCAGTTGGAGAAAATAAGAACCTACCAATTTTGTTAGTGATAGGCAGAATCATTTTAACTTTTTGATAGTCACCTGCTTTTGCAAACTCTTGTTTCCAGAATTCTTTTAAGTTTTCATCATCTAAGTTTTTAACAACTGACTTTCTAAACTTGGTATTTATAAGAAGTTTGTTAACAGTAAATAAGGTAGCACCTGGTACTGTAAAAGCTGTATGAATAGCATTTCTTAAAATATACTCTAATCTTGGTCCAGAATATTTTTCACCATATACTTTATGAAATAGAGAAATAATACTTTCAGTTACAAATTCTTTTTCTCTTAGAGCCTCATCATCACTTAAGCCTTTAGATAATTCCAGTAAGTTGATTCCAATAGGATAAGCAATATCATCGGGGTTAAAATAAACAACATCTTTGATTCTATTTTCTGGAATAATATTTAAAATTTCTTCAATTAAATCTCCATGAGGATCAAGTACTGCTAAGCCTTTATTATTTTTAAGGTCAGAGTTAATCATAGATAGAAGCATGGTAGATTTACCTGTTCCTGTGGCTCCCAAGATGTACATGTGCCGTCTTCGTTCATCTTCAGTTAGTCCTATTGCTGTAATAGCACCTCCGTAAGTGTTTTTAGCAAAAGTAATATCTAACTTATGAGCTTTCTTTAGTGATAGAGGTGCAGGAAGCTCTTTACTAAATTGTTTCTGCATGTCTTCTGTTTTGGTAGTTCTGGTAAATGGAAAATGATATAGATCTCCAAGCTCTGAGGAGGAAAGAATGGTTTTGTTTAGTGGGAGTATAAATCTATTTCTGAATAAGTAGAACTTAAGTTGTTTGATTATTTTTATGTTTGGCTTGAATATTAGCTTTAGTGATTGATACTGAGTATTTGTCATTGAAGTTAGTGAAGAAAGAAAACCCTTATGTCGTTTCTTTGATTTAGAGTGAGTTAACACTCTGATTGAAACTGAGAATAATTGTTGATCTAGTTTTTGTTTTATTAGACTTTCCATTTCACTTTGATATGGATTAGAGTTTCCTATTTTTTCAGTTATTAGTGGCAATGAAAGTAGTGGTCCTTCTTTGCCATCAGTGGCAATAAAAACTAGTATGCCAATTGGTAGAAGTACTATTTGTAAAACTAAACCAATAAAAATATGTAGGTAACCAAAGAGTGAAAATTGCTTATTTATGTTTGATTTCAAATCTTTTTTAGAAGCAATAAGTTTGGAAATTCTAGAAACCTCTGGAATAGATTTTTTACTAACGGGAGCTACTATAACTTGATAAACCATTAAATCACTAGGTTTTAATTTAGTCATGTTTCCAGTGAGGTAAGCAATAGGATCATTCTTTTCTAATGTTTCATGAGTTTTGAGTGGTAGAACAAAATTATTTGAAAGTCTTAGTTCACTAATGGTTGTCTTGAGATTATCTGATTCAAGATACTCACTGGTAGTTTTAACTTCAATTCCTGAGAGATAAGATATTAAGCTGTTTTTAACTAAACTAGCCAGATCACTTTTGACTCGGATTACATAACGAATTCCATCTTCTTTTGTAGATACTATTTCAAATGAGAGTGGCTGTTTAATTTTAAATAACCTCTCAATAAAAGATTTTTGATTAGCAATGCTATGGAATAAATTAAAAAGTTGTTGAGTTGAGTATGGACTTTGCTCTGTTTCTTTAGGAGGTTTTATTTCTAGGAGTGTGTGAGGAGATTTTATTACTTGGTAGATTAAGTATGACCTGATAGAAAGGAAAATAATTACTATAAAAAATAATATTAAAAAGGTGGGAACTAAAAACGATAAGATGAGAGACCAATTAACTGATGGAATGTATTTGGTAGGAAGTTTTAATTGTATTGAGGTTAAATCAATAGACATACCCTTTTTTCTTTGGGCAGACTAATTGAGTTGGAGTATACCCTAACCTCTGGTATTTAGCAATAAATTACCCTTGACAACTATCCGTATTAGTATATATACTAACCGTATATGGATAGTTGAAATAAGGTTGAAAATGCAAGATTATAGAGAAGAATTACAGAAAAACTCCCATACTCAGATAGGTGATAAATCACCAATTACTCAAGAAGTATTACAAGATGTTGTTGTTGAAATTAAGTTTTTGGCAACTAGCTGGTTAGATGATTTTGAAAAAGAAATGTTTGAAGGTAAGACGATTGATGAATTATTGAATCAACGCAGTTATGACTAGAAAAAATCAAGACAACAATACTAAAACAGATGCAATTATTTATCTTCGTGTTTCCACTGAAGAACAGGTAGATAATTTTTCACTTGATACTCAAGAAGACTTATGTCGAAAAGAGGCAATAAGAAAAGGCTATCGTGTTGTAAAAGTCTTTAGAGAAGAAGGTAAATCAGCTAAAACAATTACAGGTAGACCTGTCTTAGTTGAATTACTTCAATATTGTAAAAAAAACAAAAGGACACTCGGGTCAGTAATCATTTATCGGCTTGATCGATTATCTCGCCAAACTTCTGATTATCTATCAATACGTAAGAGCCTAATTAGTTATGATATTAAGCTTCTTTCAGCCTCAGAGCCTACTGGAACGTCTCCCACTGATACTTTGCTTGAAACTATCATGGCAAGTTTTGCCCAGCATGATAATGACGTACGTAGTGAGAGAACTAGAAATGGTATGTATGCTCGGTTTAAATCAGGCTTAATTACAAGAAAGCCTCCACTTGGTTACAAAATGGATGCTAATAAATTTCCTATAGAAGATCCTGAAAGTTGGGACAAGATGATTCATGCGTGGGACTTGATGGCAATTGGAAATACAAGTCTTATTGAAATTACAAAAATAATGAATGAGATGGGTTTACATACAATATATAAAGGCAAGGAAATAAAGTTAAAAGTTCCAACAGTTCAGAGAATGCTTAGAAATAAATTTTATGCAGGGGTTTTAACTTCAGCTACTTACAAAGAAGAAGTTCAAGGGCAACACAGACCAATGATTTCATTAGAGCAGTTTTACAAAGTTCAGAACGCTTTAGATGGTAGATGTGTAAACAAACCTGTAGTTAATATTAAAAGAGTTCGAAATAATAAAGTTTTTCCTTTAAGGAGAATTATTAAATGTGCAGAATGTGGAAAAGGAATAACTGCTGGTTGGAGTAAAGGTAGAAGTAAGGATTATCCATACTACCGATGTTCCTCTAAGTGCCATACAGCATCAATTAGAGCAGAAAAACTCGATGAAGAAGTAGTTAGATTATTACAAACAATATCTCCAAGTAAAGAATGTATAGAGTTGTTTTCACAATATGTAGTTGAAGAATATGAGAAACGACTAAAAAATTTTAAGAAGGCTAAAAATGTAGCAGATAGTGAAATAGAAAGGCTTAAGGATATGAGAAAAGTTCTCGTACAAAAAAATATGATGGGAGTTTATACGGATGAAATATTTATGGAGCAAAACGCCTTGATTGAAAAGAACCTTCAAAAGGCACACGTTGCTAAATCAAACTCAACACTTGAAAAATATGACATTCACAAGCTCTCAGATTTTATAAAAGAGACATTGGGTGATTTAGGAGCTACCTATAAAAGATCTACAGTGCCTCAGATAAAGGCCCTAATTGGTTCAATCTTCCCAAATGGAATCACGTATGACTTTAACGGTACATTGAACCCTGAAATAAACCCTATGTATAAGTCAATATTCAACTTTAATACACAGGGTGTCGCTTTAGGTGACCCCACGCAGAATCGAACTGCGGTTACCAGGATGAGAACCTGATGTCCTAACCACTAGACGATGGGGCCAAGTACTCGCTGTTAAGAGTTTGCGAGAAGACACATTATACCAAGTGGTTATTATTTTATCAGCAGGAAATTAGTAAGTTGTTTCGAGTACAGTTTTTTGTAGTTAACAGCTAGGAGTTTACAAAGAGCTGGAGGTACTCACTATAGCCTTCAGCCTCTAATTCATTTTTAGGAACGAAGCGCAGTGCCGCTGAGTTAATGCAGTACCTGTTATTGCTGGGGGCGGGCCCATCGTCAAAGAGGTGACCAAGGTGTGAGTCAGCCTTCGTCGATCTAATCTCAATTCGTTCAACACCCAGTAGAGTATCTTTGTGTTGGGTCACCGCACTTTGATCAATTGGTTTGGTAAAGCTCGGCCAGCCGGTACTTGAGTCATATTTATCTGTGGAAGAAAAGAGTGGCTGGCCAGAAACAACATCAACATAAATACCTGGTTTTTTACTGTCAAAGTACTTATTTTGAAAAGCGGGTTCAGTCCCATTTTCTTGGGTGACGTAGTACTGCATTTTGGTGAGTTTTGATTTTAAGAGATCATTAGTTTTAGTCGGTACTGTGTCAGTTAGATTAGTTGTAGCTGATCTGTAAGTAAAAAAACTCATCAAAAGTACTATAAATAGTACAGTAACAAGAAAGTATGTATTAAACAGGATGTTTTTGGACATATTTCCATGATAAAGCAAAAAGGGAGAGGTTGTCGAATTGAGTCACAATGGGTTGTTGGGGGTGCCTTCGGGATTGTTTACTGGTTCTCATTAATAGTTGGTGGGAGGTCTTCACCTGTTGGAATAAAACGAATGGAAAGAGAGTTCGTGCAGTGGCGGACGTTAGCCTTGGTGAAGCCTTCATCTCTAAAGATATGACCCAAGTGGGCAGTACAGTTGGCGCAGGTTATCTCCGTTCGGCCATCGTCAGAGAGCTCTTCAAGAATGGCATCGGGAAAACAACTCTCAAAAGATGGCCAGCCACAATGTGCATTGAACTTTGCTTGGGAAGAGTACAATGGATTATTACAGCGTTTACAGATAAAGGTACCAGCTTCAAAAAAATCTTCGTACTCGCCAGAGTAGGGATACTCGGTTTCAGCAGCAACAATGACCTGTTTTTCTTCTGGAGTTAGTGAATTGTAATGCATTAAAAAATTCCTGTGTATAGGTGTGATTTACATAGTACCGTAATCAACAGAGATAGCAACGAGAGAATATTTAAACGCTAGAAAAATAAAGAATCGGAGAGTATACTGACAACTTCTTATGAAAAATAAAGGCTTACTCACGATCTTTCTAATAGTCTTCATCGACCTCCTTGGGTTTGGATTAATTTTACCGTTGCTCCCGTACATTGCAGAACGATTTAGTGCCACGCCATTGCAAATTGGAATGTTGGCTTCTGCATACTCATTCTTTCAATTTATTTCCGCACCAATTATGGGTAGGTTATCTGATAGATTTGGTCGCAAGAAGCTACTGTTTATCTCACAGTTGGGTACTGTTGCTGGTTTTCTCTTACTCGGTGTAGCCAATACTTTGCCACTGCTCTTTCTTTCTCGAATAATTGATGGAATCACTGGGGGAAATATTTCTATTGCTCAAGCTTATATTGCCGATGTTACGAAACCGAAAGATCGCGCCAAGGGTATGGGGATGTTAGGAGCTGCCTTTGGTCTTGGTTTTATTTTTGGTCCAGCTATTGGTGGATTTTTGTCACAGTGGGGGTTTGCAGTTCCAGCCTACTTTGCAGCAGCTGTTGCTAGTCTAGCTGCAGTCTCGACTTGGTTATTCTTAAAAGAGACCGTGGATACTAAAAAAGCAGCCACTAAAAAGCAAACCAGTTTCTCTTTAGATAAACTCAAAGAAGCGCTGGGAACTCCAGTGCTTGGGCTTTTAATTGGTGTCTTTTTCCTTATCAATTTAGCTTTCTCGGCTATGCAGGGCACTTTTGCGCTTTGGACACAAGCTACGTTTGGTTGGGGACCAACTGAGACAGGCTATCAATTTGCCTACATTGGTATCATGTCAGTGGTTATTCAACTGCAGGTTTTGCCTAGAGTAGTCAAAGCATTTGGTGAAAAGGCGGTTTTCAAGATGAGTTTACCCCTGTTAGCTATTGGTTTGTTGGGAATCCCACTTTCTACTCATGTGGGGTTGTTACTGATTGCCACTGGATTCTTGGTATTGGGAAATAGTTTAGCTAACCCTACGATTCAATCAATTGCTTCAGAAAATGTTGATAAAGCTGAGTATGGTGGCACCCTCGGTTTTTTACAGTCATCAGCAAGTCTTGGAAGAATCCTGGGTCCAGTTTTAGGAGGAGAGTTATTTACGCTTATTTCTAAGGATGCTCCATATATCTCTAGTGCTTTAATCATTCTTATTGCCTACGTTATCGTACAGCGATATTTGCCAGCTGACTCTGTTTGGCAGAAAGTGAAGGCGCGTTTTTTCTAGTTTTGATGGCTTTAGATATCCTTTTACACATTTAATACATATTCTCGAGGTGTTTGCAGCTTGCGCGTACTATTCCGATATAGTAAGATCAAAAACAAAGGCAGAGAAAACTGTGCCTTATCGTACTTTTTAAACATATTACACGAACCCGTAGCAGGAGTTCTTAGAAATGACAGCATGTTCAGAATGCTCAGAAAAAAATCGAGAAAAATTCACTCGATCTTGACAATACTCTTAGTACTGTTTCAAAACATCGCCCCCGCCTTTCTCTTTGCTACCCCTGCGTTCGCTGCTACCGACGCTCATGAAGTTATTGTTTCTGACATCGCTCTCGGCTTTGATGCAGATGCTCATGAATTTACTCTGACTGGTCAGACTAACTACGATGCTGACTATACCCTAACGTACCAAGGTTCTGATGATGATGCAGTCGAAAAGGCTGTGGTTGGTTCTACCGCAACCGGTGAGTTCGAAGAGCTCATCTACGCTGGCACTTGTTCAAAAGAAGAATGTGTTCCCGATGAAGTATCTCGCGGAACTCTGACATTTACCCAGACAGATTACTCAGCTGAGTTTGCCGTTACCAATGGAACTCTCTGGCTAAACCATAACGGTGTCTTCACGGTGGCTTCTGTCACAGAAGACGTAACCTACACGGCCCCACAAAATGATCAAGTTACCGTTACCTTCACCTCACTTCCAGAAAACCCTGGAACTTTGAGTATCCAAGAAGTGATTCTTTCTGATGAGCAAGTCGAAGCACTTGGAGCCTTAAGCAATGTTGCGTATGATATTACGTCTTCTATGGAGAATGGTAGTTTTGAGTATGATTTGACGTTGCCGGTACCTGATACAGACAAACAAGCTAAAGTTGTGTTTGCTGAAGATATCGAAAGTCTAGAACAAGGCAGAGAAGTAGCTTCATCTATAACTGACGGCAAAGCTACTGCTGAAAATTTGAATCACTTCACTTTCTTTATTATTACCGATGATGATGCAGTTTACTCTGCACCTTGGATCGACTATGCAACTCAAGGTTACTTAAACACCGGTGTTCACTATCCAACTAATGTTGTGGCTGGTGAGACTGCTACTTGGGATTTTACAACCGTTACCCCAGGAACCTACAAAGTTTTTATAAGTTGGTCTACTCATTCAAATAGAACTACAGCAGCTCCGTATGTTTTAACACACGCTAGTAGTACTGAAGCTAGAGTGATTAACCAAGAACAACTTGCTGATCAAGCCACCACTGGAGCTTCAGCTCAATGGTCAAACTGGTACTACTATGGTGAGTACAGTATTGATGGTTCTTCAAATATGGTCCTGACTGGTGTTGATAATACTTCTGGCACTGACTACGTGATTGCTGACGAAATTATGCTCACTAATATGGCATCGGCTCCAACCCACGTTTGGGTTGACGATGACTATGTTCTCAATGGTCCTAATGATGGGCATGTTTGGGGATATGATGCGTTTGCAACGGTCGAAGCAGGACTCGCTGCAGTTGCTGCAACTGGTATGGTAGATGTTAAGAATGGCACGTATGTGTTGCCTTCAACACTGAATGTGAATAAAGCAGTGACAATAAATGGTGAGTCTGAAGCAGGTGTTGTTTTAAACGCATCAGCATTTACAACTTCTTATGGAATTCACCCATCTGCTGATAATGTAACTTTGAAAAACTTTACATTATTACCTCCTAGCAATGCATATCCTATTCATGTTTCCAGTACACCAGGTTTAGTTTTAAACTTAGCATTAGAAAACATTACAATTGATGCTGCCAAGAAAACACCATTTGATATTCACGGAGTTGATGGTGGTACTCTCACAAACTTAACTGCGACAAATACAACTTCAGGAAATGGTATGAGTCTCACTGGTTCATCAAATTTAACTGTTGAAGGTATTACAACTCAAAATAATGCTTGGGGTGGAATTGCTCTGTATAACTCCAAATATACTTCACCAAACAGACCAACTAGTGATATTACTTTACTTGGAGCTACATTCACTCAAAATGAAGCTAATCCTCTGTATGCTCAAAATGAGTTTGCAATGACTATTACTGGAATTGATGCTCAAGCATTTGATTACATCGTTCGAAATCCAGATCATCGTCCGGGTGGAGACGAATTTGTGTTTTATCAAAAAACATTGCCAGAAGCTAAGACCTTTGCGCTTTCATTGCAAACAGCTGGGATTCCAAACACTTCTTCTACGATCGAAACAATCGCAGGTGATCACTTCTACGTCTATGATACGATGGAAATCCAGAGAGCTGTCGACGGAGTCAGTGCTGATGGTATCGTTGATGTTGACGCTGGTACGTATCAAGAACAAGTTGTAATTGCAAAGAACCTTGAACTATTGGGAACAGGAACTCCAAAAATTTTGAGTGTTGATTCTCCAAGGGGATACAAAGTTGCGGAATCTTCAAAGACATTTGAGCCAATTGTATTTATGTATGGAGGTACATTGGGTGGAGACACCGTCACTGGAGGGGATCAGATTTCGGTAACTTTTGATGGATTTGATGTTGATGGAAACGATAGATCAACTGCAAGTGGAGTTCGACCCACTGCAGTTTTAGCCCGCAATACTTTGGGTACTCTCTCAGGAAACACCATTCACAATATGCATGTTGGTTCAAATGAAACATTCGGAATACTGGTATACGGCGCTTCTGATTTACAGATTACTGATAACTCAGTCACTGAATATGCTCGCGGTGGTATCGCGATCAGTGGTGATAATGGAGCTGCTCCAGATCCAACAGCATCAGTTCGAAATAATAATGTTTTTGGACCAGCCAATGATCATTCAGTTATTTGGGCTCCAAATGGTATCCAAGTTGGATATGGTGCAACTGGAATTGTCGAAGGTAACACGGTTACTGGAAATGGTTGGCCTGGATCAGCATGGTCTGGAACAGGAATCCTGATTGTGGATACAAGTTCTGTTGAAGTAAGGGGCAACACGGTTCAAGAAAATGAACAAGCCATTGGCGTAGTTGATTTTCCTGAAGCAATCTATGGACCTGCTTGGAGCGGTGTTGTTTCATATATTTCCATTTTAGATAACACTGTGAACAACAACAGCTGGGGGCTTGCAATTGCGAATGAAGCCACTGGTATTGATGTCATGGGTAACTCATTTTCAAATATAGAAGGTGATGCTGTCGATGTATACACATATTCTGGTGCAGAAAGTACTCCACCGAGAAGTGTAACAGTTTCTGGCAACAGTATTGAGTTAGCTGGAGGAGATGGGCTTTGGGTTGGTTCAGCAGTCACGGAAGAAGTCACAGCAGTTCGAAATTGGTGGGGAGATGTTTCTGGCCCATCAGGAGATGGACCAGGATCAGGACAAACAGTTTCTGGAAATGCAGCATTCTGCCCTTGGCTAACCACCAGCGATCTTAACAATCCAACCTATGGAGGAGATTGCCTAGGATATATTCAAGGTAGAACCTTTATTGATAAAGCAAATAATGGTTTGTTGCTCACCGCTGATGGAGATTATCCAGATGGTATGGAAGATGACTTTACTGTTCGTCTCTATGACTCTAGCTGGAATGTCCTCGATGAACAGACAACTCGAACAACTTCAAAAGTTGGTCAATACTACTTTAGTGGCTTGCTCGATGAAGGTAACACCTACAGAGTATGCGGTGTACAGAGAACTGGTTATGTTGAATCACTGCCAGCTTTAGGACAACATCCAGTTAAAACTAATGGAGGTGCTATTCCTTCACAGTACTCAGATGCAGTTATTGTTACCAATGCCTCATCTGCAACAGATGAGTTCTCAGCATGTTGGGAAACAACATTAAATGATGATACTGGAGCATATTTGGGAGTTGGGTTCACTCATGCAAATCCAAGTACACCTGAATACTTGGGATTTAATCAGCAGGGGACTAGTTCCCTCACAGAAGTACCCCCATACTTATCTTGTGGTGTAGCCGTTAATGGTTCGAAGAAAAGCTCGGGAATTTGGACTGACGTATCAGGATCTGCAGAGAATGTTAAATACATTCGACATAACCAACGCCCTGGTGGACTTAATGATATTTTACTTGGTCAATCTAGTAGAGTAACATTAGCAAGTTCCGGTGATGCCAATAATGAGTCAATATTAGCAACACTTTCAGATGATTATGATAATTTCTACTCTGGATGGGGAACATTTGGTGGAAACGAAGGTCTTTATAAAACAAGAGTGAGAGCTTACTCAGATCTAAACAGTAATAATAAGTATGATACAGGTGAGCCTCTTTCTGATTGGAGTAACTTCTGTGAAGTTACCTATGACAAGACAGTACCGGTGACAAACTTAACATCTCCAACAGATAATACTCAAACAAATTCTGAGATCTTAATTGAAGGTTCTTCCAGCGATGACAGCAAAGTAGCTGAGGTTAATCTTTACTACAGTGTTGCCGGAGCAGATAACTGGCAATTAATTACTACTCTGACTAATACAGCTGGAGATGAACCATATACCTTTAGTTATCATTGGACACCAAGTGCAGAGGGCACCTATGACATTAAGGCAGCTGGTACCGATGTGGCAGGAAATGTTGAAAATAGTGCCTACGTCTATGCAGTTGTGTTTGATACTACTGCTCCTGTAGTGACTTGGGATAACCCAGCGGATACTGATTTAGTAGAAGGGGTTGTGCCGCTGACCGCAATCTGTGACGGCGGAACCACTGAGTCTACCTATGTTAACTTCTGGTGGTGGAAAGCTTCTGAAGGTCAAACAATTATCGATGCTCGAGATGGTGCTCCAAAACAGTACAACCGAGTTGCTAGAACAAGTCTCAATGGAGGTACCGTAATAGGAAATACCTTTAGTTGGGATCTCGATACTGCTAACGAAGATAGTATTCAGTCTGCATACGACTGGACGGGAGAATGGAAGCTAAGAGCTGCTTGTAAAGATGCAGCTGGAAACTATGCTCAGAGTGAGCTGACCGTTTCTGTTGATAACGTCAAACCAGAAAGCATTATCACCACCTATGATCTTGCCGATGGTGGTGAAGTAGAAACTGCTTCCTTTAGTGGTTTGATCGAAGGCACAGCCACAGATGACAACTCTGGAGTTGATCACGTTCTCCTTTCGATCTCTCATCTAGCTTTCGGAGCCGATGAAGTTGATACCGAGTACTGGGATGCAACGGCATCAGCTTGGGTGGCTACAGAATCTACGTTTAGAGCTACTGGTACAGACACATGGAGCTATCAGCTGACTGATGTTCCAGAAGGTATCTATAACGTAACTTCTCATGCTGTCGATAAATCTGGAAACGTGGAAAGTACCTACACTATTAAAATTGTATATGACAAAACGATTCCACAAGTAGTCTTAACAATTGATCCAGCCGTCGCTGATGGTGACAATGGTTGGTATCGAGCAGTGGAACCAAAGGTGACTCTCACTGCGAGTGATAACTACAGCCTTGACCACATTGAGTACCAATGGAATAGCACTACTGGCACTTGGGTAACATACTCAACTGCGCTCACTGCTCCATCTCAAGGTCAAAACATTCTTTACTATCGTTCAATCGACACTGTTGGGAATGTCTCAGACGTTGGAGTCAAAGAAGTTAAGTATGATCCAGACAAACCAGAAGGCAACCCACTCAGTGTCAGAGTTGAAAATATTACTTCAACAGAAGCTGATGGACTCTGGGAAGCTCCAACTGATGATGGTGACGTCTCATACTACCGACTTTCATGGAAACACGAAGATGGTACCGAGCATGGCACCACAGTCAGTCGAGATACCTTTGAGCAGAAGCTTGATCAGCTGAAAGACGGTCTTTGGACATTTAAGGTCCAGGCAGTTGATGCAGCTGGTAACTACACGCAAACAAGTGTCGACTTCAGAGTCGGACCAGCCCCAGATGATGGAGCGGTCCTGGGCACTGCCACAGAAGACCTAGCTGGTGGCCTTGGTACGGGTGGAGTCCTCGGAGCACGAACAGTCGCTCTTGATGCCACTGATGAAACTACTGACGAGCAATCACCGGAAGAGTCTGGGCAACCTCAAGATGAAGACGGTGAAGTCCTTGGTGCTTCGACATGTAGCACTTGGGCTTACTACTTACCTCTGATTTTACTTGTCTTACAACTACTCAGTATTGTTGGTTTTGAACTACTACGCCGAGAACCTGGCATACTGAAACTGATTGTTGTGGCTGGAATTACCATTGTCGTTGTTGGACTCTTCTACATCTTTAAAGATGTAAGTTGTTACGTTGATGGCTCATGGTTAGCGGTTATCAGCAAATGGTTTATTGGGCTTTCCGCTCTACTGAGTGTAGTCACCAAACTGATTGCATATGGTTTTATTGAGGAAGCATAAGCTCAAATATTTTAATTGAATTATCTGAGATGGCGCCCGCTTTGCGGGCGCCATTCTGCTATACTAACCCTATGAAAAAAGTTCTCACATTTTTAAAACTTGCCTTTAAAACATTTATTTTAGGAAACATTGCAGTTATGGGAGGACTTTTTGGCTTATTTGTAGCTTTGATAGTGCTTTTAGTGCTCAGTGCTAGTTCTGGATCTGATTCTTTGTCATCTGCTGGAGCCTTTGAGCACCTTGCCGGAGATGAAACTGCAGAAGCAAAAATAATGGTACTCAAAGTACACGGTTTAATTTTAGGTGAGAAGACTGAAGAGACAAAATTTCTAGAAGTTTTTTCTGACATTGGAGTGACCTATGGGTACGAAGTACAAGAAACTTTAGAAGAAATTGCCCAAGATCCTTCAATTCAAGCAGTTGTACTCGATATAAACTCGCCAGGAGGCACTATTTTCGGCTCAAAAGCGATTGCGGATGGAGTAGCAACCTACAGGGAAACAACAGGCAAGCCTGTCTACAGTTTTGTAAGTGGTATGGCAGCATCGGGTGGCTATTGGAGTGCAGTTAGTACTGACGCTATCTTTGCAGATGCTGGTACTTCAATGGGGAGTATAGGTGTGATCATGGGGCCATTTAAACAGTATGGCACGGTCCTGTCAGAATCAACTGGGGCCTTTGGAGGGGTTGTTGAAACAGCTGATGGCATTTCGACCGAATACATTACTGCCGGAAACTACAAAGACCTTGGTAACCCATACAGAGCCCTTTCTCAAGAAGAGAGAGCTGTTCTTCAAGATGCTGTTGATGGCACATATGATGAGTTTGTGACGTATGTTTCTCTACAACGAAACATATCTGAAGCAACAATTAAAAACGAACTCGGTGCCTTGTTATATAGTGATAGGCAAGCGATAGAGCATGGATTAATTGATGCACGACTTTCAAAGAGCCAGATGTATACGCAAGTCGCTATGCTCGCTCAACTTGAGTCTTACGAGGTGGTGGGTCAACCAGTTGAAGCTTCTTTGTGGGATTTCTTTTTAGAGGCCCAGAGTTCTTTGGTACAACCGCAAATAGCTCAAAAACGCATGTGTGGTCTGAGCACTCAAGCGCTTGTTTACAGTGGCTCCGTAGACGCTTTGTGTAATTAACTTCCAGTTACAGTTCCTGTCAGAATCAAGTTTTATACTCCTAGCTAGTACATATTTAGTTAGAAAGAGTATATGCGTCGCAAATCGTTGGTGTTACTGAGCACCTTGGCATTTTTAATACTTTCCGTTGGGACAGTACTTGCCTATTTTTCATTTACTACCACGACACCCCTTGGTTGGTTCGAGACTGGTTCAACTCAGATAGAAGTCCTAGGACAGAGTACTGAGAGTAACAACTTGGCTCCAGGAGAAACACATAGTTTTGAGTTCTCTGTACAGAACACCGGCACTCTGCCAGTGTTTATGCGAGGGTACTTCGACGCGGCCTGGTCTGATCAAGGATTAGACCCAGCAATGGTGACAGGATTGTCTCTCGAAGTTGACTCGGGGAATGGACTTGAAGAAATCAAGGCAGGACCGTTTGATGTAGCTGACATTGTTTACTTTAGTGCTGATAGCACTGACCAAAATCTTTGGTTCTTACAACCAAGTGAAACCTGGATTGTACGGGTGACGGTGCAGCTTGATCCAGCTGCTGACACTGAGTATATGCTTGCGCAGTATGCATTGTCGTCAGTACTTGGAGTAAAAGAAATTGAAGCGTCAGTACCTTGGCCTGCTTTCTAGAAACCAAAAGACATGCGGAATACTATGAATAAAAAACATATTGGGGCATTACTTACCGGGAGTGTCATACTCAGTTTCATAGTATTCCGCTTTTTCCCTGCCCAGTCACTCTCATTTTTTTCCCAAGTAGTAACGACTGCCATAGGGACTTTTTCAGTCTCCGATTTTATTCCCCCAGAAGTAACACTAGAACTGCGCTCTGAACAAGAAACTTGGGTGATACTGGATGAAAATACCGTTGGTGGCCAAACACTAGTGGGCCAGTCTTCCTACTCACCAGATTTACCTACAGAGTTGATACAAAATGTAAGTTTTTTTATTTCTTTTGAGGGGGCAGTTCCTTTTTATCAAAGTACACCTTGTTTGGTTACCAAAGTTACTAGCCTCGTTGTGTTTAGAGTCAGCTGTGATCAGGTTACTGATTCAGATCTTCATTTGGTGTTACTCCCACTCAGAGACTTAGGATTTACCTCTCTTGAAACAGTTCTTTTTGAGGCTTTACTTCCCGAAGGAGTCACAGCGCACATCGAAAAAAGTAGTGCGAGTAGAGTGTATTTGACAGCAGCATATGAACTTACAGCTACGGTACAAGATGCTTCAGAAATATCACTCACGTCAAATGTTGGGATGTTCAGCCAAGAGGGGGATACTTTCTTTCTTGATGACACTACTATACCCAAAGATGAACTCGTATCTTTGGAAATAGTGGTCACAGACTCTTATGGAAACAAGACAGTGAAACAACAAGAGATCATTGTTGTTGCTGAAGACGCGCTGGCTTCTGTTCCCGTTTCTTTCTATCCTGACACGGAAAATACTTGGCATGCCCTCATTGATGGGGACAGTTCAGCTACTTGGTTTCAGCCAAAATACATAGTTGCAGACACTCAGGCACTTTTCAGAGATCTGAGTGGAAGTTGGTCAGACTGGTATCCTGTTGATCGATACCTCGAGTCAGTTAGTTTTAGTACCTCAAATACATCTTTGCAGTTACGAAATTTTGTCTTCAAATCTCAGCCTCTGATTGAAAGATATGCAAAATAGTTTCATAATGGAAACTAATGTCATTGCAGAAGAGTGTTGCGCATCTGTTCCATCCAAGGAGATCCAACAACCATCGTTCCAAGTTACTGCATCCAAAATATATTTTTGGGTTGTTTTTAGTGGCTTTTGTTTTTTTTACTGGTACTTACTCACTTTCTCTATCGGATACTTCACTCGGAAATATTTTGGGTTATGCTTCCGATATTACTATCGACAAAGTTATTGCTTCTACTAACCAAGAACGGGCTCGTTCGGGGCTTGGGGAAGTTACGTATAGCCCAGTTTTAAGTGAAGCTGCTCGTCGAAAGGCTGCAGACATGTTTGCAAAACAGTATTGGGCTCATACCTCTCCAGTAGGAAAAGAACCCTGGGACTTTATGCAGGAGTCAAACTATCGGTATAGAGTAGCTGGTGAAAACTTAGCCAGAGATTTTTTAGATACTAGTAGCATGTTTGAGGCCTGGATGGCATCTCCAACTCATAGAGCTAATATTATGAATGCTCGATACACTGACATTGGTATTGCCGTTGTAAATGGAACACTTTTGGGAACAGAGACGACACTGGTTGTGCAAATGTTTGGTAACCCAATTGCAGTTCCTGTGACCGAAGCTCAAATTGTGCCGGCAGCAACTCCTGTGCCGGAGACGGTAGCTTTGCAAGTCCAAACAGTTCAGCCATTACCAGTTAATAATGAACAAGCTATTGCCCTTGAGCTCAGTAATCCAATTCAAGGTGATCAACAAGGAGTTCCAAGCCAGGTCCTCTCTACTATTGCCGTTCCAACTGGTGAGTTGCTTGGGAGTCCGATTATCACGCCAACAAATCTTTGGCGGGCATTTGGTATTGCTATGGCTTTGCTTTTTATCTTTACACTCTTGTACGATGCTATTATTGCGTACAATAAACGAATAGCTCGCATTGTGGGGAAAAACTTTGCTCACATCATACTTTTTTCAGTTGTGATTTATGTGATTATTTTCTTTAAAGCAGGAGTTATTAGCTGATGATACAAGAACTTAAACAACACTTTGGTGCATACACTGTTCTCATTTTAGGATTGTTGATCTTTGTGACCGCTTTTTTCTTCGTTTGGCCTGATCACATGGCACAACGGACACTGAGTATAGGAGTGGGATTGTTTTACTTTATTTGGGGAATTACTACCCATGTGAAGGTCAAGCATCTATCGTCACATGTCTTTTTTGAGTATTTTACTGTAGCGGTACTAGCCAGTTTTTTACTTTTGATGGTGACCTTTTAGGAGGTGAATGATACACTGGTTTCGATAAAGTAGTACAACGCAGTAATAAACAGTGAAGGTAAAGGAGTCGAATATGAAGGGAATTATTTTAGCAGGAGGTTCGGGAACAAGACTCCACCCTCTGACTAGAGTCACCAGTAAGCAGTTGCTTCCTATTTATAATAAGCCAATGATTTACTACCCGTTACAAACATTGTTAACGGCTGGAATTACAGATATTTTAATAATTGTTGCCCCTGATCATGCAGGTGATTTTCTTAAGCTTTTAGGCAGTGGCAAGGAATTTGGGTGTAAATTTACCTACGAAATTCAAGATAAACCAGAGGGTTTAGCGCAGGCCTTCATTATTGGTGAGAACTTTATTGGTGAGGATTCAGTCACACTCGTTTTGGGAGATAATGTCTACGAACAAGAATTTGCTGATGAAATCACATCCTTCCAGAAGGGCGGACGCGTATTTGCCAAAAAAGTTTCTGATCCAAATAGATTTGGAGTGGTCGAGTTTGATGCAGATCAAAAAGCTCTTTCAATTGAAGAAAAACCAGAAGTTCCAAAGTCGGATTATGCAGTCACTGGATTGTATATCTATGATAACTCGGTGATCGAAAAAGCCAAGAGTCTCACTCCTTCTCCAAGAGGAGAAATTGAAATTACTGATATTAATAACCTCTATCTTCAAGAAGGAACCTTAGATGTTGCTTTTGTAAAAGGACAATGGTTCGATACCGGCACCTTTGAGTCACTGAATGCAGCTATTGAGTTTGCTCGCAGTCGTGAATTAATGTAATAATACAGATAATGAAAAAAATTGTTGGCATTTTAGTTGTACTTCTCCTTACCGTGGCGTTCAGTTCGTCCATTATTTCGGCTGAAGAGAAAACACTAGCTGTAGATGAGCTTTCTGAAAAACAGACATTATATCGCGATGAAATTAATGTCTACCGCAATGCAGAACGCACCTTTGATGTCTCGAAAGAACAGTATCTGAAGTTGGGAACACTTGCTTCGTTGGAGGAAGCTGTCTCTAGTACCAGGAATGTTCTCTTGGCTCGTTCTAAAGTCTTAATTACGTATCTCGAGCTTCTCAGAGATGAGCTTGCTAATCAGCATGGTGTGAACCTTACCGAGAAGGATGATGCACTCGAGAGACTTGATACGCAGTTGCTCTTCTTAAAAGAACATCAAGATGCAGTTTTATTGGCTAATGATAGAGATCAACTTTTGAATGTTGTTATTGTCTTTGGAGAACAGAGAGAACTTATAGAGGATGCAGCCTATCGTTCTAGATCATTAGTTGCAATTGGGAAAGTGCAAACAGTCAATGATAAAGCTCAAGCACTTTTTGATGATATTAAGGTCAGGCAAAGCCAAGACGAAGTTACTTCGTTAGTAACGGCGAAGCGAGCACGGGCTTATGATGAAACCACAAAGCACATTGCTTCTACCGAGCAAGCAGTTTTATCTGTGATTGATACGATATATAAGAAAGGTTCACGAGAATTTGACCAATCAAAGTTTGATCAAATTACAGACAACCTTTCAGATCCTTATATCACTGCTCAAAAATCACTCGAATTTTTACAAGAATTATTAACACTCTAAAAAGAAGTATCATGCAAGAAGAGATAAGCACTAACCAGACACAGTTTGCACAAGAAGAGCCACTTCTTCAAAGCCCAGGTGTTCCTATTGATCCACATCTACAAGCAGTTCCAGAGACAAACACAAAAAAGTCAAAACTGCCCTTTATTATTGGAGGCGCACTGCTCTTTTTCGTGATTTTAATTGGTGTGCTCGTGCAGATGCGCCCAAAGGAAGTTGTTCAAGAAGTAGTTGAACTGACTCCATCTCCAAGTCCAATTTTAGCTGCTAATGATCCTTTGCAAGTGAGAGTTAAAAACCTTCAGATGGAACTCGATGCTGCTGACCCTACGGTACAAACATTGGTCTTTCCTCCTATTAGTCTAGAGTTAACACTCGACAAGATTAAACGCTAGCTTTTTTTGTAGTCCTTCTCTTGGATGATATGAAGAGAAATACTAAGATCCAGAATACCAATCCAGATATGCCATAGGCATCATTTCCATAGATAAAAACAGTGGCTGTTTGTACTGCTAAAACGGGCACAGTGAAGAGTGCTGCTAATTTCAGCACAGCTTTAAAAGGACTGCGAAAGTTTGAAATTTTAAAGATGAGTACTAGTAGTATGGTCCTCAATAGGACTGTAAGCAGTGTTGTTACGACCGTGTAGCCCAAAAACCCAATACCACCTACTATTTGTCCAGATGTCCTCGTTTCAGAGTACTTACTTTGCCAGAGAGATAGAAAATACTCAGCCGAGTTTTTGGTGAAGACAAAAGAATCTTCTTGTGCCAGAAGAGAGGTAAGTTGGTACTCTGTCCAGTTAGTTTCGGCATCTTTTAAAAAGAGCCGTGTGGGAGTGCTGACAAGCAGGGTGTTATTAAAACTTGCATCTTCTAGGGGGTTCACTTCGGAACTAGTGTATAGTCCAAGCGTTTCAGGCAACAAGTCGGTTTTATCAGTAAGGAAGCTAGGGTAGTGCAGCATAACTGTCTCACTGGATGAAATAAGCTTTTGGCCATCCCAAGACATAATCAGTTCTTTGGGGTAGTACTCAGTAAACTCAGTAGCGGCAGTGTTTAGATATCCAAGATACTCAGGTACTTTGATAACACTAAAGTGCATTGCTTGTAAGAAACAAAAGGAAAAAAGCCAAAAAAAGAAATACATACTAATAATGTTATTCTTTATTAAGAGCATTTTTGAGTAGTTTCGGATAGACGTGATCGAGAGAGTGAAGAGTTTGAGTGGGATTGAAGGTTTCATATATCAAAGTATATCGCGCCTGTATAAGAATCACAAACTTTGATACAATTACGGATGATACAAGAAAGTAGATTATGTCATACACCTTTACCCCAGTAACTCAAAAACTTGAGAAAGCTCTAGACCATGTCCGTCGTGACATATCCAGTTTGAGAACAGGCCGAGCCACATCTCAGATGCTTGACTCTGTGGTGGTTGACGCCTATGGTTCAATGATGAAGATATTGGAAGTTGCTTCAGTGCAAGCTCCAGATCCTTCGTTACTCGTTGTTTCTCCTTGGGACAAATCCTTACTAGCAGCCATTGAAAAAGCGATTGCTTCGGCAGGACTTAACCTCAATCCAGTAGTGAATGGAGATATTATTAGAATTGCCATTGCACCTTTGACTGAGGAAACACGCAAAGATATGGTTAAATCCTTAGCTAAGAAGATTGAAGATGGTAAAGTTATGGTTCGTAGTATTAGAACTGATAGCAAAAAAGATATCGAAAACCAAGAAGGCACTGATAATATTAGTGAGGACGACATTGCACAAGATCTTCAGGAGCTCGAAAAGATTGTTAAAGAATATATCTCAAAGCTTGATGAAGTGTACGCAAGCAAAGAAAAAGAATTGATGACCATCTAGCCTATGTCAATTATTCTCTTTATACTGGTTTTATCTTTTTTAGTGTTTATCCATGAACTTGGACACTTTATCGCTGCGAAACGTTCTGGCGTTATTGTCGAAGAGTTTGGGATTGGTTATCCACCCAAAGCATTTAAACTTTTTACTTGGAAGGGGACTGACTTTACTTTCAACTGGATTCCTTTTGGTGGTTTTGTTCGGATGAAGGGTGAAGAAGGACCAGTCGAGGGAAGTTCTACTAAGAAGGAATCTGGTGGTGAATTTTACGCTGCAGAGACTTGGCAGAAAATGCTAATTATCTTAGCTGGACCTGGAGTGAACTTTTTCTTTGGGGTTTTGGTTTTTGCGATAGTTTTTACTCGTATGGGTATTCCCCACTTTCTCACCGAAGCTCGAATTGCAGAGATAGCTCCAAACTCACCTGCGGCTGAAGCTGGTATTCCGGCAGACGTGACGATTACTTCGATTCAAGTGGGAGAAGAAGTTCAAGAAATACTCACGGTTACTGCTGCAATTGAGGCGATTGGAGCACATAAAGGTGAAACGGTGGTGCTTACAACAACGGGAGCCTGTGAAGCGCTTGTGTGTGAGTCTCAAAGCCAGGCATTTGAAGTCTATATTCGTACTGCCGAAGAAACACCAGAAAATGAAGGTTCTATTGGAGTTGCTTTCGAACAAGTTGTCTATCAATTTTACCCTACTTGGGAGATGCCATTTAGAAGCATTTACTTTGGATTTCAACAAGCATTTGATTTAAGCATGCAGATTGTAGCGGCACTCGGAGGACTCGTTTCTGACTTAGTGGTCACTCACACGGTACCTGACGAAGTTGCAGGTCCAGTGGGCATTGTGCATCAAGCTCAATCCTCAGGGATTTTGACCGGCGGTTTTGTCTCACTGATTTCCTTTGCGGCCTTACTTTCAATTAACCTAGCGGTGATGAACGTTTTACCAATACCCCCACTTGATGGAGGTAGGGCAATTCTGTTGATGTTTGAATACTTTTTAGGGAAGAAGAAAACTGAAAAAGCTGAGTACTATCTCAATTATGGTGGGTATATTCTCTTGATGGGACTGATTATTTTAGTTACCATTAGAGATGTGGGTCGAATTTTTGGATTGTAAGTGGTTTGAGAAAGGCACCTGTGGCAAAAAAAAGAACAAAAGCACAAAAACAGCGAGTACAGAAGCAGAGAAAAACTGAATATCTTTTCACTGAGTCTGGAGTATCTGTGCAAGAGGGTGAAACCACTAGTGAAGTGGTTGCGAAGGTTGCAAAAAAGACTGTCAAAAAAGCTACTACTCCTAAGCTAGAAAAGGGAGTAAAATCTAGTTTCAACACCCAGATGAGCAAACTTCTCTATCAAGATATTCGCAAAACTGGTATAGTGACGGGTATAGTATTTTTTGTGTTATTTGGTATCTATGCCTACATTCGATAAATAAAGGGGACGCATGAATAAGAAATCAATCATAGTAATATTAGTACTCTACTTTTTGTCTGCAGCAGTCTCTTTTGGCGCGTTCGCAGTATTAGTAGATCCGGCTTCAACGGTGCCATTACTTGGTAATAACCAACAAACAGCAGAAACTGAGGAAGAAGTGACAGCTCTTGGGGCACTTCTCGATATTGATCCTTCAGAGCCAAAAGATCAAGTGTGTCCTCTTAATGGACAGCTGTATACTATGACTGAAAAAAAATCTTGGGAAACTCGTCGTCCTTTGGCAGTCATGATCGAGAATCATCCCGATGCTCGACCTCAGTCTGGCTTATCCGATGCTGACATTGTATTTGAGGCTTTAGCAGAAGGTGGTGTGACTCGATTTATGGGACTCTTTTACTGTGATGCGCAGCGATATGACATTACCTTGGCTCCAGTCAGGTCTGCACGATCATACTTTGTTGATTGGGCGTCTGGTTTCAACTTCCCACTCTATGTGCACGTCGGTGGTGCTAATCTGCCCGGACCAGCTGATGCACTTGGGCAAATTGGTGACTATGGATGGGGACTCGAAAATGATTTGAACCAGTTTTCAATTGGATACCCAACATTTGTTAGAAACTCTAATCGTCTTGGAAAAGATGTAGCGACTGAACATACTATGGAAAGCTCGACTGAAAAGCTTTGGACATTTGCAGCTGAAAATAGAGATTGGACAAATATTGCTCCAGCCAGAAGAATTGGCAGACTTTCATACGAAGCAACAGATTGGAAAGAAGACTTTACTCCTTGGATATTTCAGGATGAAGTCCCCGCTGATGGCGATACTACTCAAATCAGTTACGAATTCTGGGATGGATATTCCCAATATGCAGTTTCATGGAAATATAATGCAGAAGTTAAAATGTATGAGCGCACGATGGCCAATGAAAAACATATTGATTTAAATACGGAAAAACAAATTAAGGCTGCAAACGTTATTGTGCTTTTGACAGCAGAAAAAGGCCCAATTGATGAGCTCAAGCACATGTTGTATACGACCACTGGAACTGGCAAAGCCTTAGTTTTCAAAAATGGTGAAGCAATTAGTGCTCGATGGTCAAAGAAGACTCGACAAGATGAGCTCACGTTTACCGATAATAAAGGTAATGATCTGGAGTTAGCACGAGGCTTAACTTGGATCTCAGTAGTAGATACCGCCACCGATGTGGAATATTAGCAGAGAGACCACTCATGAGTAGCTTACAAGATTTCATGATTTCACGAGTCAGAGTTAAGATGATTGAACTCTTTTACTCGAATCCTGAAGAAATGTACTATGTACGTGAGATTACTCGCGCCATCAAAGAGGAGATCAATGCTGTTCGTCGTGAACTTGAGAGAATGATTGGGAACGGCATGCTTCGAAGTGAAGAACGTGGAAATCGATTGTACTATCAATTAAACACTCGTTATCTCTATCACCAAGAGCTTCAGCAGATGGTAGTTAAAAGTTCTGGCTTAGGGTCAAGAATTCGTAAGCTCAGAAGAAAATTGGGTCAAGTTACCTTTGTGATGTTCTCTGGAAAATTTGTCCGTGGCATGACTGCAAGTCAAGGTGAAGTTGATTTACTGGTCGTTGGTGACGTAGTACTGCCAGAGCTAGAAGATCTTATCAAAAAAGAAGAAAAAAAACTCGAACGAGAAATTAACTATGCAGTTTTTTCTGACGAAGAGTTTGAGTTTAGAAAAACAAGAAGAGATCCATTTTTAATGGATGTTTTATATGGAACACGAGTTATGGTGCTTGGAAGTGAAATCGACTTTGTCGAACGCAAAATTCCTGGACTTTAAATAGAGCTACTACTGCCCACAGAAAGAACACATGGAGAGAACGAAGTCTATTTTTTTTGGCATAATGGTCGCATTTGTGATTGCTGCAAGTATTGCCCTACCTCCACAACTGCCGATAGCATTTTCAGCTTTTGGTAAAGATTTTTCCTACACCATTGGATCTCCGGTTATTGATTTCAACTTTTTTGGTACTAGAGTGCAGAAGAGCTTTGAGTTCAAGCGAGGGCTTGATATTCAAGGTGGTATGCAGGTCGTTTTGAGTGCTGATATGTCTGGTATTGAAGCCGCTGACCGAGAAGATGCACTGAGTTCTGCTAAAGAAATTATTTCACGTCGTGTCGATTTATATGGTATTGCCGAGCCATTGGTGCAGACGTCCGTGACTGATGAAAGTTACCGAATTAACGTCGAACTACCAGGACTGAGTGACTCCAGCGAAGCACTGTCTTTAGTTGGACAGACAGCCCAGCTTGAGTTTGGTTTGTTTAGCCAGCCTGATCCAGAAGATCCTGAAGCTACCTTGGCAGGAGTGACGATTATTCCTACTGGCCTGAGTGGCACCATGTTAAAAAAATCTACGGTTCAGTTTGATCAGCAGACAGGTGAACCATTAGTAGCATTGCAATTTGACCCAGAAGGCTCAAAACTCTTTGGAGAAATCACTACTGAAAATATTGGTCAACCAATGGGAATTTTTATTGATGGTTCGCTAATTATGGCGCCAGTGATTCAGTCTTCTATCCTCACAGGAGAAGCGACTATTACTGGTGGATTTGATATCGAAGAGGCCCAACAACTTTCGGTGCAGCTCAATGCAGGGGCACTGCCAGTGCCAATTTCAGTTTTAGAGCTGCGCACACTTGGTGCATCTCTTGGAGAAGAATCAGTCACCAAGAGTATTCAAGCGGGTGTGATTGGTATCGGCTTGGTGATGCTGTTTATGATTATGTACTATGGCACCCAAGGTTTTGTAGCCAGTGTAGCTTTAGTTATCTATGCAGTCTTTACCTTAGCACTCTACAAGATTATTGGTATTACTTTGACGTTGCCAGGTATTGCTGGTTTGATTCTTTCAATTGGTATGGCTGTGGACGCTAACATTTTGATTTTCGAACGGATGAAAGAAGAGCTGCGGAAAGGTAAACCATTTGCACACGCTATGGAGCTCGGGTTTGGTAAAGCCTGGGACAGTATTAAAGATGCCAATATTATTACGATTTTTACTTCGTTGGTGCTCATTAACCCGATGGAGTTTTCGTTTTTGAATACTAGTGGCTTAGTTCGCGGTTTTGGAATTACCTTGTTAATCGGAGTCTTACTAGGGCTCTTTACTGGAGTGGTGGTGACGAGAACCTTAATGCGTCTGTTTATCACTGAACGCACTGCCAAACAGAAAGTCCAATCATGAACATAATGAAGTATCGAAAGATCTATTTTCTTTTTTCTAGTTTACTAGTTGTGGTGAGTTTAGTAGCTTTAGGTATCTTTCGCTTACTACCTTCGGTTGATTTTACTGGAGGATCTCTGATTGAAGTCCAGGTCGAGAAAACTGATTACTCGGTTGAAGAACTGTATCCATTGCTGTCAGAAGTGTATGAGCCAACCACGATTCAATTTTCTGGTGAAAATCAGTTACTGATGAAAGGTCCTGAGCTTGATGTGGCTACTCAACCAGTTATTCTTGATACCTTGTCACAAAAGACCGGTGTAACTTCAATACTGCGGTTTGAAGTGGTGGGTCCAACTATTAGTGGAGAGTTGCTTTCTAAAACAGGCATTGCCATTTTATTGGTTGCTGGCGTGATTACCCTCTACGTTTGGAAACAGTTCGAAGAGCTCCGTTACGGAGTCTGTGCAGTGACCGCCATGTTACATGACTCACTGATATTGCTTGGAAGTTTTGCATTGCTCGGGCATTTCTTTGGAGTTCAGGTTGATATTTTATTTGTAACTGCCCTGCTGACCACCCTCTCATTCTCGATCCATGACACTGTAGTGGTCTTTCACCGGATTAGAGAACTGCGGGCAAAACGACGCAGCCAGGCTTTCGAGACAACGGTGAATGATGCTGTGGTCGAAACCATTAGTCGTTCGATTAACAACTCGGTGACAATTATCTTAATGCTGGCAGCCTTAGTGCTGCTGGGTGGGAGTTCTATTCTTTGGTTTTCGGTGGCACTGCTGATTGGGGCGGTGGTGGGAACGTATTCATCTACTTTCTTGGCGGCACCTCTGTTGATTCTTTGGGAAGAGGTGGAGAAGCGGCGAAAAAAATAGTCAGAACAAGTTAGAGTAATTCTTTGGCAAGAGGAAATAATTTTTCTTTTGTATTCAACTCCGGCTCTTCCAAAACCTTCTCAAACAACGCTTTCAAAATCCGACCCAGCTCAGGTCCAGGAGCAAGTCCCAACTCCTCCATCAACTCATGCCCTCCAATGGCCATGTCTTTAATCTCAAACGGCTGATGCAACTGTGAGATCATTCGTTGTTTCATTTCTTCCAAGCGCCAGCTGGTTTTTTTAGCGCCACTGCCTAAACGATCTCCTTCGCGAAGGTCCAGAATATCATCAATATTATCAAGTCCAACTTTACGCATAAAGCGACGGATAGAGGCATCGGTGTTCTCAGGTTGGTAGTAGAACATGTGGTACCGGACTAGAATAAACAAGCGCTCACTCTCTCGTTTGGACAATTTAAAGCGTCGGGATATAGTTTTAGCAATTCGCGAACCAATAACTTCGTGGTTATAGAACGTAGGAGCATCGTTAATCAGCTTAAAGGTAGCTGGTTTACCAATGTCATGGATTAACGTAGCAAGCCGGACGATAGGATCAGCAGAAGGGCAGTGGGCGAGAGCAGAGAGCGAGTGTTCCCAGACATCAGTGGTGTGGTGGCCACCTTGCTGGACACCTTTGGCATCCAACAGTTCTGGTAGTAAAGCGCTGAGGCACTTACTGTCATCCAAAATTTCGATCGCTTCACGCGGAAAGTTCGAGGAGAGCATCTTTAAGAACTCTTCACGAAGACGCTCAGCACTAATGTGTTTGAGCAGGTGGGCATTGGTAATAATAGCTTCGTAGGTTTCATTTTCGATCTGCATGTCTAACTGGACAGAAAATCGAATGGCCCGAAGTATCCGGAGAGCATCTTCTGTAAATCGTTGATTGGGATTGCCAACGGTCTTGATAATTCCGGCACTTAAATCTTCTTGCCCTCCATGAGAGTCAACAATCGTATATTCTTTGGGCGAGTAGGCAGTCAGAGCCGGTAAGTTTTTTTTACCCAGTGTATCGGTAAGAATACTCTGCGGGATAGTTAAGGCCAGGGCATTGATGGTGAAGTCACGTCGGTCTAGATCTTCATCGAGGGTTTTACCCCAGGTGATACTTTCTGGGTGACGATGGTTAGTATAAGCTCCGTCAGAACGATAGGTAGTAATCTCAAAAACATCTTTACTGGCAGGTCCTGTGTCAGCAGGAAGAGAGAAGGCGTCGTTGAGTGATTCGTGGACTTTTGAAGCATTGAGTACATCTATTACTCGATTTCCCGCATCTTCAACATCATTTTTTTTCTCAGTACTAATATCCAGTTGTTCCCTCAAGTGTTCTCGAGTAATACTGACCGTTCCAAAGGAATTTTCGTAAAATGAATCAGTAAATAACTTCAAGATTTCTTCGGGTTTGGCATTGGTGGTAAAGTCGTAATCAGTGATAGTAATGTCACGATCTGAGTTACTCAGCAGCAGATCTCGAACAGCTCCACCGACAATGTAGGCATCAAACCCAGCTTTTTTAAGGGTATAGAGGATGTAAACGGCTTCTGTATCGAGTGTAATAGTCATAGTGGTACTAATAGTTTTTAGATAGAAGTATTATACCCTTATTTAGATCTCGGCAGTAGGAGTGGACTTTCTTTTTGCCAGCTTTTAGCGTAGAGTAACCCTATGAAATGGGCGTATACCAGTGCAGTTATTCCAACTAAGTTAGACGAAGTAAAAGAAATTTTATTGAAGAATCGGTCCATTGAGGACACTGATACTTTTTTTAGTCCCCTTCACCCTAACGATCTCACCTATGCTGCTTGTAACTTAGATGAAAAGCAGATCAAAAAAGTTCACAAGCGACTTGAAAAAGCTAAAGCCAGTGCAGAAAAAGTAGTTATCTTTGGTGATTACGATGCCGATGGCATTACCGCTACCGCCATTGTTTGGTTAGCTCTGAAGGAATTTGGAATTACGGCCCAGCCGTTTATTCCGCTCCGAGACACCCATGGCTATGGACTTTCTATTGGAGCTTTAGAAGAGGTTATAGCAATACACAATCCCAGTGTCGTTATTACTGTTGATAACGGTATTGTGGCTCATGAAGCTGCCGATTTCTTAGCCGATAAAGGAATCGATCTACTACTTTCAGATCACCATCAACCAGAAAAAAAACTCCCCAAAGCCACAGCCGTTGTACATAGCACTTCACTCTGCGGAGCTACGGTTGGTTGGATGATGATACGGGAGCTTGTATCTAAAGAGTATGCAGAAAGTTTACTTGATTTAGCCGGAATTGGTACGATTGCCGATCAAGTTCCACTCACAGACTCAAATAGGGCCTTTGCCTATCACGGTGTGGCTGCTCTTCGAACTACAAAACGTCGAGGTATTCGATCGTTGCTGGCTACTGCCAAATCAGATCAGCGATTACTGACAAGTACCACTGTTGGATATCTATTAGCTCCACGCATTAATGCCATGGGACGATTAGCACATGGTATGGATGCACTACGGTTACTGTGTAGTCAAAACCCAGCCCAAGTTGCCAAGTTAACTACACTCCTCACGGAGACTAATTCAGAGCGACAAGATCTAACAAGAGATCTTTTTGAAGAAGCGCTGGAAAAAGCCAAAGAACAATCCGAAGAACACGTTATTATTGTCTACTCGGAAAACTACCATGAGGGCATTATTGGTTTGATAGCAGGCAGACTCATGGAGAGATTTTGGAAGCCAGTGATTGTACTCTCTGTGGCTAAAACGACGGCGAAAGCTTCGGTCAGATCTATTCCTGGTATTCACATCACTGATTTTTTACGTAACTTTAAGGAACAGATGACCTCTCTTGGTGGTCATCCTATGGCTGCAGGCTTTGGAGTTGAGAATACTAAGCTCGAGGCACTGGTGGCAGCTATTCAAAAGAAAGCTCGGAAAGCTATTTCTACAGACATACTCGAACAAATGTTAACAGTGGAATGTCAGCTATCAAAAGAACTTGCTTCACTTGCATTACTGCAAGTATTAGAAGCATTTGCCCCCTTTGGAGCTGCAAATCCATACCCAGTCTTTGCGCTTCACGACTTAGAAGTTGCATCAGCCAAGAGCATGGGAAAAGATGGAACACATTTAGTAGTGACGTTGAGCACAGCCGAAGATTCTTATCCACTTAAAGTTATTGGTTGGAGACAAGCTCGACGCTTAGACCAGTTTGAAGTTGGTTCGAAAGTTACCATTGCTGGTTATTTTGAAAAAAATGTTTGGCGTGACAAAGAATACCTGCAGTTTATTCTCAAAGATGTGCAACAGGTATAAGGACTAAATTTTCTGAGAGAAGTTGGTTGCCAACTTCTATTTCATGGCGCATCCGAGTATCTAAAACTTCTTGTTTATCATACTCATATACCTCTTGTGGGAAAAGAATATCTGCGGCAGTGTATGTTCTCCTGAGTTCATAGAGTTTGTGGGCCGTTGCATCTGGATAGGCAGTGATATCGTTACTTGGAAGTGATCCTAAGTGGTAGGTGTAGTTAAAGTAGTTTTTTTGATTGAAGAAAATAAACTCTATTGGGTAGACTGAGTCAGTTTCTAGATAGACTTGAATTCTTAAGAAGTGTACATTTTGTGATTGTTTTCGAGAGCTATCAACAGTGTGATCTTCAACAATTCTTGCCTCAGGAAAAGAAGTGCGGATACTGCATGAGACTTGATCAAGTAGTTGTGTGTCTTTTCCTTCTTCAGTCACAAACAAAAAGCCAGAGGTATCAGTTACCTCTTTGAGATCTATAATTTTCTTTTCAGCCAGAGCGCCTTTATACATTGCTTTAATGAGAGCTGACTGGGTATGTTTATGTCGTTGCTTAACTAGCACGGGTCCAATTGAATCAATGTGCCTTACACGAAATGAGTGTTGTTTAAAATGTTGTTTGCTGTAATTAATTTCAGGTAGCTGAGAAAAATCTGAGCTCGTAAGCAGTGTCTCATTTGTTTGGCTATCATGTATGGAGTAGCATTCGTACGGATAAGTTTGACTATACTTGCCTATAAAAAGGTCTTCTTCAAAGCACTCATTGAGTGTATGGAGGTTAGAAAGTACGTTCTCACTTTGTCGAGCTTCAATGTAGGCAAGAGAAGTTAACATCAAGATTTCTTGTCTGAGGAGTTCATAACGAAATCGCTCATCGCTATCCTCCGCAAAAAGACGGTGTAAACGATCCTGATGGTCAAGGGAGGAATAGCTGACTGAATTGAGAAGGGACATTTGGTTGCGTGATTCAGGGAACCCAACTTTGCGGATATACTCTACTGTTTCGTTAGCTTTAGCATGATGCTCATGAAAGAGGAGTCTGCTCTCACTCATATTGAGGGGCAGTGAAGGAAAGATTGATCGAAGATGAGCATAGTAAGCTTCGGCAACAACTCCGAGCTGTTCGGTTCCCGTCTGAGCTACCATGCTGATTAATGGATACGCAAGTTCAGGTCCTACCAGAGATGCTAAAAATTCCCCAGATTTCTCATCTCCAAACTGAAATATACTCAGTGGTGTTTGTAAGCGTTCTAAAGTATGCATAGACAAGTACTACTTTCACAATTCAAGCATTGAGGAAAAATAAGATCGAGGAAGGACATTATACCTCAAGCAGGTTAGCTGTCAATTTTCGGGTTTGCCTGATGAACCTTCCAGGGTATATAATGCATCTAGATTTTAAAAGCGTCTGAGTCTGCAGACAACAGATAAGTACATAAGTAAAGTACACGCTGCGAGAAGAACTTCTCACCAAGAGAATAGTAGAACTTGCCGGGTAAGCCCGTAACAGCAGGAATAAAGTACTAACAGAGGTGGCACCGCACTTGTAATGAGAGCCCTCGTACGCACAGGTAACTATGTGTGTGCGAGGGCTTTTAGGTATATACGTCAAAAAAGAGTAGCCGAAAGGAACTAATATGCACAGTATGAAAGACAGAACACTTATTCTCGAATCTTTAGAAAAGGTTGGTGAGGAAGTAATTTTACAAGGTTGGGTAGACACTAAGCGCGACCATGGAAAACTTACTTTTATCGATTTGCGTGACCGCTCTGGATCGATCCAATGTGTTGGGTTTCAGATGATGGGTGAGCTCACAACTGAGTCAGTCATTGAAATTTCTGGACTGGTAAAAGCACGGCCAGAGAGAATGGTGAACCCGGATTTACCGCTAGGCACAGTTGAAATAGAAGTCAAAGCGTACGAAGTTTTAAACAAAGCTAAAGAACTTCCCATTCCAGTTGCTGGAGATGGAAGAGAAATTAATGAAGAAAGTCGTCTCCAATATCGATACCTCGATTTGCGTCGACCTCGAATGAACAAGATCCTGAGAATGCGATCAGAGTTTATCAGAGCCTTGCGTGATTCTCTTTTTGAGCAAGACTTTGTTGAAGTAGAGACACCAATGCTTACTAAATCAACGAAAGAGGGGGCTCGTGACTTTATTGTGCCATCGCGATTCCAAGAAGGAAAGTTTTATGCTCTCCCCCAGTCTCCACAACAGTATAAACAGTTGTTGATGACAGCTGGAGTTGAAAAGTACTTCCAGGTTGCCAGATGTATTAGAGATGAAGATCTTCGTGCTGACCGCGGTTTTGAGTTTACTCAACTCGATCTTGAAATGAGTTTCGTGACCCAACAAGATGTGATGAGCACCGTTGAAGCCATGACTAAAAAAGCAGTCAAGGCAGTTGGTGGTACACTCAAAGATGAAACATTCCCTGTCTTTACCTATGAAGAAGCTATCAAACAGTACGGTGCTGATAAATTTGATTTACGGACAGAAGAAGAAAAGAAAGCAGGCGTTCTCTCCTTTGCTTGGGTTGTAAGCTTTCCATTCTTCAAGAAGGTCGACACGGCTGATGCTGCCGAAGTAGCTGATGGTAAGAGTGGTTGGACGTTTACTCATAATCCATTTTCGACTCCAATTGAAGCACATGTCGAACAACATTTAAAAGGCGAAAATATTGAGAACATTGAGACAGCTCAATACGATTTAGTTTGTAATGGACATGAAGCTGGTGGCGGAAGCATCAGAGCCCACCGAGCCGATGTACTCAGATCTACTTTTAAGATCATGGGTTATTCTGACGAAGAAATTCAAGATGGCGTTGGTCACATGCTCGAAGCGTTCGAAGTTGGGACGCCTCCACATGGTGGTATCGCGCTTGGAATTGACCGCTTAGTCATGTTGTTAGCTGGCGAAACGTCACTCAAAGAAGCAATTGCCTTTCCTATGACTTCTTCAGGCAGAACAGCCGTGATGGATGGTCCAAGTGAAGTTTCAGAAGCACAGCTGAGTGAGTTACACATTCAAGTCGTTAAGAAAAAGAAAAAATAGCTTCAGAAAGTTTGAGATCTTCTACAAACATATGAATACAATACAAAAGTACGCAGTTACCTTTGGAATACTTTTGGCAGTGGCAGTCAGTGTATGGGGATACCAAAAATTGACTGCTGTTGGTCCAGTAGAAATACCGCGATCAGCAGTCTTTCTTAGGCCAGTCGAAAGCGTTCCCATTCTGATTGATGAAAGTGCCACAGAGAGTGGCATTCCCAAAGCATCCGACTTAGTTCTCAGTGCTGAGTCTGTGTACATTAGTGATTTAAATTCTGGTTCTGTGCTCTATAAAAAGAATGATAGGGCTCTCAGATCACCAGCTTCTACAACTAAGTTGTTAACAGCTCTTGTAGCTCTAGAAGCCTATGCTCTAGATGATGTTTTGACAGTTACGATCAAAGAAACACGTACAGAAGGCAATGTGGTTGGGTTTTATACCGGTGAAGAACTGACTGTTTTGAATGTACTCAAGGCCATGTTAATTCCATCCGGAAACGACGCTGCCTATGTGTTGGCTAACTCGTACCCAGCTGGGTACGATGCCTTTATAGAACGTATGAATACACTCGCTATTGAATTAGGAATGTTGGGATCCCATTTTGAGAATCCAGCTGGTTTTGATGGAGATATGCACTACACTACTGCATATGACCTAGCTATTTTAGCTAGAGAAGCTATGAAAGAACAAGTTATTAGAGATATAGTCAAAACCAAAGAGCTGAGTATTACTGATGTTTCTGGATTGAGAACCCATGTATTGGAGACAACAAATCAATTGCTTATTGAAAATTCTCAGGTGGTTGGTATAAAAACAGGTACTACTGAAAAAGCTGGCCAAGTGTTAGTGACTCAATATGAAGTCGGTGAAGGTGGTGTGTTGGTTGTTCTCATGGGGAGCCAAGATCGCTTTAGTGATACAAGTGCTATTGTCGACTGGATATATACGCAGTATCAGTGGGAGCTTTACTCAGACTCATGATCAAAATAGTGTTTTCGACTTGGTGTCAAAAAGAGTGATATACTTTAGGAAGTACGGGGGAGGAATTGAATGAAGATTACAGTTATAGGCACCGGTTTTGTAGGAGTTGTTTCGGCAGCTGTCTATGCCTCTTTTGGGCATACAGTAGTGGGGTTAGATATTGACGAAAAGAAAGTTGCTTCTCTTATCAAGGGGAAGGTTCCGTTTTATGAGCCAGGACTGGAAGAATTACTGTTAGAGCAGCAGGCTACAGGCAATCTTTCATTCACTACGTCATATGCAACAGCCGTTGCTAATGCTGACATTGTTATCATTGCGGTGGGCACACCTTCGACCCCAGAAGGTAAAGCAAATCTTTCGTATTTATATGCAGCTACTAAGTCACTTTCTAAGTATCTAAAGGAAGGAGCAATTGTAGTAGTTAAATCTACCGTTCCACCCGGAACACTTAGCGGCGTCGATGAAATATTGGCTAAAACAGCTACTGTCGGTTACGAGTTAGCATCTGTTCCAGAGTTTCTCAAAGAAGGTACCGCTGTGTATGACACCCTCAACCCAGATAGAGTTGTGATTGGAGCTACTAAAAAACACGTTTTTGAGATACTCTCAGAGCTCCATCGTCCACTCAATACCACTGTGATTAAAGTCTCACCTGAATCAGCTCAAATGGCCAAGTATGCTGCCAATGCTTATTTAGCGACTCGAATTACGTTCATCAATCAGATTGCTGACTTATGTGAACATAATGGATCAGATGTACAAGAAGTAATTACTGCTATTGGTCCTGACAAGCGCGTTGGAGGTCACTATTGGTATCCTGGTTTTGGATACGGTGGATCATGCTTTCCAAAGGATGTGAAAGAACTAGCATACTACTCTCGGACAGTTGGTGAGGGCCATAATTTATTTAACAAAATCAATGAGCTCAACTCTGAACGTATTGACCGTCTACTCCTTAACTACGCAGAAAAAATTGGAGGCTGGAAAGGCAAGCACGTGGCTGTACTCGGTTTATCTTTTAAACCAAATACTGACGATATGAGAGAAGCTCCAAGCACAAAGGTTATCCCTTGGTTAGCTGAGAATAAGGCAACTATCGTTGGATTTGATCCCAAAGCTGGAGATGCTGCTAAAACAGTAGTAGCAGATTCCGGACTTAAAGTAGTCACCTCAATCAAAGAGGCAGTTAAAGATGCAGATGTCATCATTGCTCTTATAGAGTGGGACGAAATTGTAGCTTTCGACTATGGGGCTACGAAACTTGATAAAAAGCAATTCTTTATTGATGCACGCAACCAGTTTAACCCAAGTATCATTACAAAATGGGGATATGAGTACCTCGGAGTCGGTAGAGAGTAAACAGATCTATTATGCAAAAAGACAGCCGGATTTTAATTACTGGAGGGACTGGTTTTGTAGGATCTCACTTAGTTGAGCTTCTCATCAGTGAAGGTTTTAGCAATGTGTTAGTCACAACCCGCAAAAAGGATGAGAACCTAACTTCAGTACGGCAGTGCGAAGTAGACTTAACTCAAAAAGAAGGAGTCATACAGTGTTTTCAAGAATATAAACCAGAGTTCATTATTAATTTGGCTGCGATAGCTTCTGTGGGAGACAGTTTTCAACAGCCAGAAAAATTGATTGCTGCAAATGCTAGCATGATGGTTTCTGTTTTAGAAGCTTTCCGCCAGGTAACTCCAACTGCAAAGTTTTTACATATCAGTTCGGCAGCTGTATATGGAGTTTCTGAGAACGAGGATGAAATACCTCAACGAGAAACACACCCACTTCGTCCAGTGAATCCCTATGCCGTTTCTAAGCTTACCCAAGAATTTTTAGCTCAATCCTATGCTCGATCTTACAATCTAGCTATTGTGTATGCTCGGCCATTTAATCATATTGGTGAGAGACAGACCGTTAGCTTTGCTGTTCCAGCTTTTATTAATCAGATTATTGATGTCGAAGCAGGAACAAAAAACGAAGTTTCAGTTGGTAACTTAGATGCTATTCGTGATTTTAGTGATGTCAAAGATGTAGTGAGATCTTATGTTGTGCTTTTAGAAAAAGGAAAGTCTGGAGAAATATATAATATTGGCACAGGTACAGGTAAAAGTATGAGGGAAGTGCTCGATTTTTTGATGCAACAGAGTGCGGTCCCAATACAAGTTCATTCGGCAGAAACATTACTCCGTCCTCTTGATATTCCAGTCAGTATTGCGGATAATGAAAAAATTAAAGCACTGGGATGGCAACCACACATACCTATTGAAGATACGTTACAAAGAATAATTACTTGGCAAAGAAAACAAAGAAAGAGCATATGAAGAAAGCCTTTATTACTGGTATTACCGGTCAAGATGGATCGTACTTAGCAGAATTCTTATTAGAAAAGGGCTACCGTGTGTATGGACTGACTCGTAGAACCAGTACTCAAAATTTTGAACGAATTCAACATATTATTCATAACGATAACCTAGAGTTAGTTTCTGGTGATCTCATTGACCAGCATTCACTGACAAAAGCTCTTAACGAGATTAATCCAGACGAAGTCTATAATTTAGCGGCACAGTCATTTGTCAAAGCCAGTTGGGATCAACCAGTACTTACTGGTGAGTTTACTGGACTTGGAGTGACCCGTATGCTTGAGGCAGTTCATATGGCGTGTCCCAATGCAAAATTTTATCAAGCTAGTTCAAGTGAAATGTTCGGAAAAGTGCAACAAGTTCCTCAAACTGAAGATACACCGTTCTATCCTCGTTCACCCTACGGTGTAGCTAAAGTCTACGGTCACTGGATTACTGTTAATTATCGTGAATCCTTTGACATGTTTGCAACGTCTGGAATTCTATTTAATCACGAATCGCCTCGTAGGGGTCTTGAATTTGTTACCAGAAAAATTGCTAATGGAGTTGCTCGAGTTAAACTTGGCAAACAACCGCATATTGAACTTGGGAATTTGGATGCAAAGCGCGACTGGGGATATGCCAAAGATTATGTTGTAGCCATGTGGTTAATGCTTCAGCAAGACACTCCAGATGATTATGTCATTGCTACGGGTGAAACTCATTCGGTAAAAGAGTTTTTACAACTATCTTGCAAGGCAGCTGGCATAAAAGATTGGGAGGCAGTTTGGAAACACAATCCAGAATATGATCGACCAGCAGAAGTAGACCTCCTGATTGGAGATCCTTCAAAGGCTCAAAGGAAACTTGGTTGGAAACCATCAATAAACTTTGAAGAGTTGGTTACGCTTATGGTTGAAGCAGAACTAGAAAGAGAGAGCAAGAGCACACTATGAAAAAAGCTGTTGTTATAATACCCACCTATAATGAGCGCGAGAATATCCAAACGATAGTTCCAGCGCTCCAGAAAGTTTTTAAAGGGATCAAAGATTGGGACTTACACATTTTAGTTGTTGATGACACTTCTCCAGACAAAACGTATGAAGTAGTTGCAGAAATTGCTCAAAAACAAAAAAATGTCCACTTACTTCAAAATAAGAAAAAAGCAGGACTTGGTGGGGCCTACCTAAAAGGTATGGCAAAAGCATTTGGCCCTCTACAAGCTGATTTAATTTTTGAATTTGACGCTGATTTCTCTCATGACCCAGATAAGCTACCCGAATTTTTAGCTCAAATTGAGAGTGGTGCTGACTTTGTGATTGGATCTCGATACATTAAAGGTGGTGGTATTCCTGCTGATTGGGGATTACATCGCAAATTTTTTAGTGTGGTTGGAAACATGGTTATTTCTACAGTTCTCACTAATTTTAGTATTAGAGATTGGACAAGCGGATATCGAGCTATTACAAAAGAGGTCTATGAAGCCGTTTATCCTCTAATTACCGAAGAACGGTTTATGGGTTACACCTTTCAAATTGGATTTTTAAATAATGCGGTCAGAAAAGGATTTAAAGTCGCGGAAGTTCCTTTTGTGTTTGTTGACAGAACTATTGGTGAGTCAAAACTTGGAGCTGAGTACATCAAGAATACCCTTCTCTATATTTTTAAAGTTCGTTTGAACGATATTTTGCAAAATAGAATTTTTAAGTTTGCTTTTGTAGGTGGGCTGGGAACAGTAGTGCAGTTGTTGACACTTTCACTGTTGAGACTAGTTATTCCTGACTTCAAGATTTTAATTGTGACCAGCTTTATGGTTGCGACCTTGATGAGTATTGAAGCAGCTATTATTTCTAACTTTGTATTAAATAATCTTTGGACTTTTGCTGATAGAAAACTTAAAGCTTCAGAAATTCCCGCAAAATTTTTAGCATTTAATGCGGCTTCAGCAGGTTCAATCTTGATTCAATTAGTTATCAATACTTTAGGTGAGCTCTGGATTGGTCTGCATGATATCTTTACTCTTCCGATTGTGAAGATCACCGTTGATACTGGTTTGCTCTTTGCAGTCACCGGTATTTTCATTGGTCTTTTCTGGAATTTCTTTGCCTATACAACGTTTATTTGGAAAAAGAAGAAGTAATTTCTGCTTCGCAAGCTAGAGTAAAAAGGATACTATAGATATATGAAACCTTACCTTTCAGTTGTTATTCCTTCATATAATGAGATGAAAAATCTAGATCGTGGTGTTTTAGATGATGTGTTGCAGTACTTAAAAAAGCAATCATACACCTGGGAAATTATTTTAACTGACGATGGTTCAACTGATGGCACTACCAAACAATTACATGCTTTTGCTCAAAAAGACAAGAGAATTACTGTTGTAGAAAATGTTCATGCAGGTAAAGCGCCAACAGTCACTTCCGGTATGCTTGCAGCTAAGGGCGAGTGGCGGCTTTTTACTGACTTTGATCAATCAACTCCATTAGCAGAAGTTGAAAAGATACTACGGTATACAAAAACAGGTTACTCTGTAATTATTGGTTCCCGAGAAATGGTTGGAGCAACTAGAGATAAAGAACCTTTCTACCGTCGTTTGATGGGCCGTGGATTCAACTTAGTTGTGCAAATCTTTGCTGTTCCCGGTATTTTAGATACCCAATGTGGGTTTAAGTTGTTTTCAGCTGAGGCAACTGAAACATTGTTTAACAAATTATATATTTATGGTTCTAAGGAAGAACGGAGGGATGCGTACACAGGAGCATTTGATGTTGAACTCCTGTACTTAGCTCATAAATTAGGATTTAAAATTCAAGAAGTTCCCATTATTTGGTATCACAATACAACTGAACGAGTCAGTCCAATTAAGGATTCACTGAGGATGTTTAGAGACATTCTGAGAATTAGACTAGCTCGAATTCAGGGAAAATATATACTCTGATGGTAGTTATATTTAGTATCTGGAGTTTCCTCTACGCAATTTTTTCTTTTGCTCTCACTGATCCAAATTTAGTTTTAATGCAGTTTGATGCCTATCTGCAGTTTCAAAACTGGATGTGGCAAGTGGTGTTCTCTAACCCTATTCTTTTGACAACAATATATGTACTGTTACTAACGACTGGTTTTGGAATCTATTTTTCTATACTCAGAAAACTCTGGTCTGCAGAAGCTCTGAGAGAAGCCTACCCACCGACACTGCTCGAAAAAATTATTGAGCGACTGAGAACCAGACTTTTTTGGGAAGATATCTTCTCACCTAAATATCGGTCACTGCTTCTAAAGTACTTGCTGATTATTTTGCCGTTACTTTTTTCATATAATGCGCTTTCTCACGATGTCTTTAACTATATGTTCAATGCCAAAATGGTTGTTAAGTATGGAGCTAATCCGCATCAACAGACAGCATTGGATTTCTCTAATGATCTCTGGGTTAGGTTTATGCACAATACTCATACACCAGCTCCCTATGGTTATGGTTGGACAGCAGTTTCGGTGATACCGTATGTTCTTGGATTTGGAAAATTCATCACTACTTGGCTGAGTTTTAGAGTTTTTTCAATTCTAAGTATTTTGGCGTTATATGTAGCACTACAATTTTTTTCACTTGCCCTCAGAAGAAAATATATGAATCTGTTTGAACTTTTTATTGTTTTTTGTAATCCACTTTTCTTACTTGAGGTAGTCTCAAATGTTCATAACGATCTTTGGATGTTAGCGCCCGCTATTGTTTCTTTAGGGTTAGCATTTCAGCTGGTTCGAGAAAAATATGTGCCAGAACGGTGGCTGCTTATCAGTGCAGCATTGTTGGCTTTTTCAATCACAATCAAGTTTGCAACGATCTTGTTGTTGATTCCATGGCTCTTTTTACTTATCTTACACGCTCTCAAGCTCTATTCCCTAGGAAAACTAGCAGCACAGTTTGAATATCCTTTTTCTGTAAGCGTTCTGAACGCTGGAATGAATTTGATCACAGATAAGTTGTACTATCTAGTTCCTTTTCTTTCTTCAATTTTGCTATTTATACCGCTGATAACTGCTCGTTCACAGCAGTTTCATCCATGGTATTTGTTATGGAGTTTTGTATGGCTGCCATTTGTTAAAAATAAAATTTGGAGAATAGTGTTACTGAGCTTTTCAGTAACTTCAATGGTCAGATACATTCCATGGCTGTGGACCGGTGGTTTTGAAGATGGAGTTCTGACCTATCAAAAAGCAATTACTTGGCTACCAGTTCTTTTGGTAGTAGTGGCGTACTATGCGATTTCATATAATAAAAAACCTGGATGGTGGAAGTAACACATGAAAAAAAAGCAGCTGCTATTAGTTCTCGGTGGATTGCTTTTTCTATACGCTATTCTTCATTTTTGGGGTCTGACAAGACTCCCAGTTTTTGCTGATGAGGCTATTTATATTCGATGGGCTCAGCTGATTATTGATGACTGGCAACAGTATCTCTTTTTCCCGCTCAATGATGGCAAAACACCATTGTTTATGTGGCTAATGGTGCCATTTCAATTTATTTTTTCTGATCAACTTTATGCTGGTAGATTTGTGTCGGTTGTAATTGGTGCTGCGCAAGTCGTGGTTATTTTCGCACTTCTCAGAAAGCTGACAAAGAGAGTAGAAACAGTTATTTTTGGAAGTTCTTTGGTAGTTTTACTTCCTTTTTGGTATTTTCATCATCGAATGGCACTGACTGAAGGATTATTAGTTTTATTTTTAAGCATAGCTGTGTACGGAGTTGTGCTCTTAGAAGGAGCACCAATCTCAAAGAAAAACTGGGGCTTTTCTAAGGCAGAATGGCAGGCAATCATTGTTGGTGCACTTGGCTTCGGGGCTGCACTCCTTACAAAAATTCCGGCCATACTTTTTATCCCTTCATTTTTTCTACTTTTATTTCTAATACCTAAGAAGAAAAGTACCTTGCAGAAAAAGATGCTTGGGATGGCCGTTATGATAGCCGGTGGAGTGGCTTTATTATTTTCTTTAGGGATTCACCCGGCTTTTAGTCAACTCTTTAATCGTGGTGGCGACTTTTTATATCCAGTTTCTGAAGTCCTAGCTGGTCGTTGGTTTGACAATGCTCTGAGGATACCAGGTTATGCATATTATTTTCTTACCTATATGAGTTGGCCAGTCTTTGCCTTGATTGGCTATGGTTTATTTTCTAAAAAAGTCCAACGGCAAGTGCATATTTTCTTTTGGTCAGGAGTGCTTTTTTGTCTACCAATTTTTATTATGGGAAAGGTGGTGCACCCACGGTACTTTTTCCCAGCAGTTCTTTTCTTTACGGTATCCGCGGCCTTTGGTTTTGAGGGCTTACTTTACTATCTAGAATCAAGCAAATTACGCTTTTTAGCCAGATTCTCAGTCACTTTATTAGCAGCAATTATGATGGCAAACATAGTTACCTACTCTTTTGGTTTTATTGTTTCGAGTGTGCGAAATGCAGACACAACTCCTTTTGTGTCAGCTGACAGATATCAATATTTAGAAGCTTGGTCATCTGGACATGGGATTCTACCCTTAGTAGGTGAAATTAACCAAGCAGCCGAAAAAGGTACGATTGCAGTCGCCACAGAAGGTTCTTTTGGGACGCTGCCAGATGGAATACTTCTGTACTTACATAGAAGGAACGTTGACGACATCTATATTGAAGGAGTTAGTTTTCCTAGTGAGGTTTTTCCAACAAAGTTTGTAGCTCGAGCAAAACAATTTGAGACAGTTTGGTATGTTGCAAATGAAGATAGAGTATCAATTGATACCACCCAGTTTCCAGAAGTTCATAGATACTGCCGTCCATTTGATGCTCCCTGTTTAGTGGTTTGGGATATTACTGACGCACTCTAGATGTTCCTACAGTTGTTGTCAGATTTCACTTCTATAATGATCACTCACAGTAAGATATGAGTCGCTTTATTGGATGGCTTCTACGCCTGCCCCTAGTTCAAAGCACACTTCCGCTTAAAAGGGTGCAGGTATCTTATGCGGTTGATATTCCATTAGGGGCACTGCATCGATTTCGGCATGCTTGTGCGCTTCCTCTGACAACACTTTTACTTGATACAGAGTTGCTAATAAGTTCTCCTACTCATTCACATGAAGTAGTGACACGGCTACAGCTTGCAGCTACTCGTTTAAAAGATCTTTTTAACGAAACTCTCGAAAAAAATACTAGTACCTTTACAGCGCAAGAATTAATAGGTGAGATTCAGCAGTTTTTTCCTGACACTGTTTCAATACTTAATAAGCAACGAGTTGCTCATCTAGAAATTAAAGGTTCAAAAACACTCTTTTTGGAAGTGGTTATTTGTTTAGTTACTAATGCTTTAGAAGCATATCTGCCAGAAGAAAAGCCGCATGTGGTTGTGCACTTTTCAGAAAAGACTGGTGTGTTCGAGATCAAGATTAGTGATATGGGGCAAGGAATGAATACTTGGGAGTTAGTACTTGCTCAAGTTGATGGTGTGAGTTTAAAAAAGCAAGGCTCTGGTGTGGGTTTGCCTTTTTGTATTTCTGCAATAAAAAAACAGTTTGGAGGAACGATACATGTTTTTAGCAAGAAATATATGGGTACCTGTGTGAAAGTAATGATTCCTACAGTTAGCTTACTATCTTAGAAAGATGTTTTTTCAAGATAAGAACAGTGGTTACTGAAATGCCAAAGGTGAGGAAAAGAGTGAGCGTCATGGAGAGTAATGGAGGGATTACATTGTTAAATAGCTTTGTTGCTAAAAGTTGTAAAATCATGAGGTGGGAAAGATAGATTCCCAAACTTGCAGAGCTAACGATTAGTAAAAATCGTTTGGCTTTTTTTGAGTAATTGATAGTTTCAAAAAAGTCCTTGAAAATAATAAAACCGGAAATACTACTCGTAAAAACAAAGATGTTTGTATATGAGTAAAATAGTTCAGTGAAAGTACCTTCGAGTACTGTGAAAAAGTATGTTCCAAACATAATGATACAAGTACTTACAATAAAGAGGAACCTTAGTTGTTTGATCGTTTTTTTAGTAAAAGTGCATTTATGAACAAGAAAATATCCGGCTAGAAAGTAGCCTGTGTACTGCAACCAAACAGGAATAAGTAATGAAAGTGAAAAGCCAAAAATAGTAGTAAGTGTGGTTACAAACGGAACTGCTATAAACCAAAGAAGAAATACATAGTAGAAATCAATGTTTTTTGCTTTTTGAATAAATGGTTTTAATAGTGGGGTGACTAGATAGAGCCCTAAGAGCATTGGCATAAACCAAAATCCACCTAGGTAGGTGTCTATAACTCTACTTTTTATTCCAGGTGCAAACAATAAGTTGAGTGAAAAAGATGCGTTATAGAGTAGTTGTACTGTTCCCCAAAAGAACCAGGGCAACATGAGACGAGGAATTCGTTTGCTAATAAATTGTAGAGTAGACTCCTTCTTATCTAACAAGAGTGCTCCGCTGAGCATCACGAAAAGAGGTACAGAAATTCTTGCAAACGAATCTACTAGGTTTGCAACAAACCACGCAAATTGTGAGACGGAGCTCCATGCAATAAGTACATATCCACTAGCATGAATAGTAATAACCAAGAAAATGGCCAAAATACGCATGCTGTCAGCCCAGAAATGCCTCTTTGCTTGTTGTGTCTCCATAGTAGAGAGTATATCACTTACTGCTGACCATGTAGCCAAAACCTCTGACCGTTTTAATTCGATGAGTGTTCTCTTTACCCAGCTGCATTCTGATTCTTCTAATATAGACATCCAGAGTATTATAGGTGGGCAGCTGAGTATGTATCCCCCAGACATATTCGAGTAATGACATGCGAGAGACTACGGCATCTTTATGAATCAGTAAACAGGCTAGGAGTTCAGCTTCTTTCTTTCTGATTTTATAGGTAGTGCTAGCAATCTGGACAGAGCCAGTTGAAAGATCTAAGTGCATATCACCAGCGGAGAGAACATGCGTAGCGATTTTTTTATGCATATGTAATAGTTTGTTGAGAATCAGAGAAAATTCTTTAAATGAAAATGGTTTCGGTAAGTAGGCATCAGCCCCACTTGAAAGTCCATAAATGCGTTCCTTCACCGAACCCAGCTGTGAGCAAATAATCACTTTTGTTTGTGGACAAGTGTCATGAACATATTCAACTACTTCGAGTCCGTCCCCATCGTCTAACTTTCGGTCAACAACCACCAGCGAGTAGCCATGGGTTTCTAGCTTTTCGAGAGCTGTTGCAATGTTTGAGGTGAACTCTGCCTGCAAGCCGCTATAACGGCAGTGGTTTTGTAACGATTTGGTGAGCAGTGGGTCATTCTCAATGACCAGTATAGAGTTTTCTAGCATGGTACCAGTGTATTGTATCCGTCAATACAGCAAATTTATGTATCAGGCAAAAGACTACAGGAGATCTTTTTTATTAAAGTAGATCAAAAGGAAAATTGAGAAGAGAATGGTTCCCAAGATGATTATGATGAAAGCTAACGGATGAGATTCTAAAGGTAGATGGACATTCATACCATAAAAACTAAATACCATTGTTGGAATAGTTAAAATCAAAGTAATTGAAGTTAAAAACTTCATTGTTTTATTCAGATTATTAGTGGTAATAGTAGAATAGGAATCTCGGATGTTAACTAGGTTGCGAATATTTGCTTGGCACATTTTAATCAGCTGTTCGTTGGTAAGATATAAATCTTCAATTAGTTCTTTATCTTCTTCAAAAAGTCGAACATACTTGCTAGTAAGTAGTTTTTCTAATGAGTTGTTATCTGGTCTTAAGCCAAAAAGAAATTCGTTAAAAATGACTTCGTAGTTTACGAACTGGGTTAATTGTTTGTTGGTAATATCTTCGATATGAGTTCCAGCTCTGTGAATATTTTTTGCAATCGACTTGATATGTTTTTCAATATCGATATCCAGTTTTAAGAGGAGTTGAATAAGTAGCTTTGCCTTTTGGGTAGTGTAGAAATCACCAGTTTTTATGAATGATTCAAGTGGAGGCAGCGTTTGTGGAGTAATACTCACAAAAAAATCAGATCCTACAACTAGGAGTAATGGAGCTGTTTTTGTTTGAGAATCGACGCCGTGAGCAAAACGGGTAAAAAGATAAGTCTTTTCTTCATCCTTCTCAATACGCGGAACCTCAAACTCATCGAGGGCATCAATGACAATATTTTCATCTAGGTTAAAACGGCTACATATTTCGGTGACATCTTCGGCAGTGGCATGATCTATATGAACCCAAGCACCAACTCTAAATGATTTGAGCTGTTTAACTGTTTTATGTTTGAGGTTTTTGTAGTAAATCGTAGTCATTTGAGTATTATAGCCTTAAAAGGTACATTCAGTAACACCCGAGATAATTAGAGAGATCAATGTAATTTATAGACGACAATAATTTTTGCACCTGAAACAACTTCAGAAAAAACTTCTGATTGATAGTTATAATCATTAGGGTGCCATCGATAATTGCTTATAAAGTAATCAGCTTTATTGAGTTCATCAATAGATAAAAACTGAATACGGTCTCTATCAACTTTTGGGAGAATCAGAGCATTTGAGTTACCTGGGTTATTGGCAACCACGATCTTAATTTCATCGGATGGGTCCGTTGTAGTCACATACTCCAGGGCCTGTCGGTATGATAATCCCCAGTAATCTAACTCAAAGAGTTGTTTCGCAGTTTCAAAATTATTTCTGAAGATGCTAGTAAAGTAGACCTGTTGGTGAGGGTGATTTTTGATCATGAAGCTGATAGTCAGTAGTAGTTCAATTCCTACAATTAAAAGTAGTTTTTTTGGTAAGATCTGTACACCTTTGATCATAAAAACGACCATTAATGGGTAGATAAAGTAGAAATGTCTCCAGCCGTCATAGAGAGTAGATCCTAAGAAAATGGCACTGAGAATTGGAACGCACATAAGCACCAACAGCAGAGAATTCTCTTGCAACTTTTTTGATGTTCCTTGCTTATATTCAAAAAAAGCTTTAAGAAGTCCTAAAAGAAAAAGAATTGAAAAACTGATGGGAAGAGTGCTACCTATCCAAACGGGTAAATAATGCCATGGCAAAGAAAAGGTTGAGACGAACTCGCCAAGATAGAGAGTTGGTAGATTCTTTTGATATGAAAAATTAGCCATAGTTGCGATGGCTTCGAAAATACGGAGTGGATTTGTCCAGAGTACTGGCCAGAAGAGGTAAGTAAAAATTGACGTAGTAGTTAGATAGTAAACTAGTTTTTTAATGTTTTTTTTAGGTTCAGAAACTAGCAGAAATAGGGTAGTGACGGCAGGAATAATTAATCCTACAACCCGAGTATTTATGACGAGGGCAGAGGCTAGGCTGTGTAAAAAAAAGTTAGTCTTCTTTTTTTCTGTAACAAATTGGTAGGTAGTATAGGTTGAAAAAATATAGAAAACCAAAAGGGGTATATCTTTTGAGTTATAAAAACTATCAGCAAATATTCGGGGGTTGAGAAGTAAAAAACTGCAAGCAACAAGACCTAGTTTCCAAGATTTAAAGAGCTTTGTATTGAGTAAGTAAAACACAATAACACCTGCATAAAAAAGCAAAAAAGTAGCGTAGTGTCTAAAAAGATAGATTATTCGAGTATCTTCAATATTTGCAACTCTCTCTATTATGACGAGTGGAAGTTCAAAGATAACTCCGTAGTAGCGGTCAGTGAAGCTGAGTAGAGATGTGTCTCCTCTAATATATTCTAAGCTGACGTAGCCGATTTGTCGCTGATAGGGTTCATCCCAAGATATTCCATAATTTTTAAAAATAAGTGTTCCCAAAAGAAAGTATAAAATAAAAAAAAGAATGACAGGTTTGTTGAGCTGAGCGATTGTTTTCACTTTCTTATAATAGCAGTAAAGTCTTGTTTACTAAATGATTGTTCTTTTTAGGATGAGAAAGGATTATAACTCCACTACGATGGGGTAGTGATCAGATACCTGGTCATATAAAGTATCAGTCAGAACTTGAAATGTTTTAATAGGTACATTCTTATAGAGACAATGATCCAGTCGTAAAAAAGCTTTATCTGAGATGTGTGTCAGTTTTGTGGGCGCTGTGTTGATTGGAGGGTTTGCTGCATCCTTAAAACCCAGGTCAAAGAGTTGCTGTATAACTTTGGTTTCCATCATGTCGTATAGTTGATTTCTAATAAATTCGTATTTTGGATTTTCCTGTAAAAGAATATCTACAACACTCTTTGTAATGACACTGTCTTTTGGGCTAAGTGTATTTAGATCTCCCATAATAATTGATGCTTTTTGAGGTTCTAGATTCTTTACTAGGTGATGTATTTGTTGCAATCGGACTTCTTCACTCAGGTCATCTAGATAGATGCTAAATAGATCTATTGGGGCACCACCTTGTGGTATTGATGTCTGGATGGCATTTCTAGTTCCAAGATTCAGAGTTTTAAAAGTGGTTCCTTCAACATTGGAGAGCACTGTTATGCCATTGTTATGTCCAAGTTTTTTAAGTCTGCTGTCGCCTAGGTTTATGCAGTGGGCATATCGATACTTAAACATCTCACAGAGTTGTTTGTTCGTATATAATTGATCCCACCTGAAGGTGTCAACTAATGAGATTACATCCGCATTGATAGCTTTAACACTCTTTTTGATCAGCTCTAGTCGCTGCGGTTGCTTTGTTTCATGGTCGTAGCCATTAAAACCGCCACTCATAATGTTGTAAGAAAGAATCTTCATAAAAGAAGTATAGCAAATGAATGTGAGTTGTGATCGATAAAAAAATAACCCGGGTGTTTGCCCGGGTTAAAATTTAACAAGTCACTATTACTGTGCTTCAAAATCAACAGAATACGTAGCAATTCCCGAATCTGGAAACGGGAAAAAGCTCGTTAATTTGACTGTAGAAAATGAGACAAACCTGATTTTCACGTCATAGATCATATGGCCTTTGTGTAGGCCACTGAGCGTTATTTCCTCATTCGGATCACAGGGGAGTAGTAACAAACTTCTGGGTTTTTGAAGAGGTTCCATAAACCCAACAAACTGACGAGCAAAATCTGATTCAACTAGGAAAACTGGTTGCATACTTGCACTACATTTTGTAGCGTGCTCAACTTTCTTATATGAAAAGGGTGGCCAAAGCTTTCCTTTTTGTTCTATAAAAACTGCTGGGACACTTGGATATTCAAGTTTTGGTCCTAAAGACAAACGTACCTTACTCATTGTTTCCTCCATTGAAAAGGTGACTGATGTTAAAGATTCGGCATTATAGCAAACTTATAGGATAAAGTAAATATAATGGTATGTTTGTAGTATACTTAAAAGTATCACTAACATTAGAATGAAAGAAAAATATGAATGGCAGTGAAGCTAAAAATGACAATGAAACACAGGTGGTAAAGAGATCAAAGGATTGTGGCCTTATCACAATTGACCAAGTTGGAGCAGAAACAAAGGTTCAACTTGATAGAATCTTTCCTAAAGAAAACGCAGATTATCTTCCTCTATTTGTTTCCTTTTCCCATCAACAGATAGATCATGTGGCACTAGAATTGGCAATGCATCGACTGAAAGAAAGTGATAGATTGCCTAAAGTGAAGATACAGCTTAATGACAAAGTAGAGGCAGAAATAATGGGCATGCAGCTGAGGTCGTTACCAAAACAAGATGATGCAAATAAAAATGTGGCAACCATTGTATTAATGCACAAGGATTTGGGTCAAGAAGTTGCTACTCAGTTTAGAGATGGATTAGCAAGCAATGCAAATAGAGTAAGGGATCAGTTGAGTTAAGGTGGTAAAAAGATTCAGATGTATAATTTTTTTCAATAATGAGGCGTTTTGTTATATAACAAAAAAGCTGCCAAAATGACAGCTTTTTATTGCATATGAAAAGATACATATTATATTTTCACTAGCTGTAAGTGAATAACATGTTCTTCTCCTAAACTATCTTCGCTACTTGCATCATGTAACCGGACTTTTAAGGTTACTTCTGCTTCGTCCTCTTGAAAAAATAACCAGATTTTTGAGAATCCGATTGTTAATTCAGTACCAGAAATTGGCTTTGCATCATACCATGAAGCACCCTGTGCATTTTTTGCTTCCCACTCTAATTGTGTACAACCGTAATAGTTGAGAGCAATTAGAAAACTGCTTCCGCTGACTAAGTATTTTCCATCATACTCTTCTAACAAGCAAATCTGTTCTGCTTGCACATCATAGACCTCTACTGACCAACCTGCTTCAATAGAGAGTTTTTTCACATACCCTTTATAGGGTTCAGATTGTAAAGTATTGAGTGAAACCATGTAGAATGCCTCCTTTGGCGTAAGCTGAACAAAGATATTTTAAATTGCGATGATTACTATGGTAATCGTTTTAAATTATATCATAAAAAATAAATATAGGTTCTATTTATTTAAAAAGTATCAAATAATAAAAAAAATCCTCTTCAGGCAATGCCGAAGAGGATTAATAATTATCAACCTTTTAAATAAGAACAAATAATGCAAAAAAGAGGCAAATAAGAACAACAATAATACTTAGAATAATCAGGACATCTGATAACTCCATACATTCAGCAGTAATGGTGTCACCTATTGCTGTGGAGTAGTATTTAGTTTTACTCACATCAATAGTGCATCCCTCTGCTAAATGTAGCTGATAGCAGATTGGCCGCTTGAATGGAAAATCAAACATCATCATTTTTCCATTCATCGGTTGCATTCCCTTATACTTTGATTTTGAAACAACAGTACTAGTCACTGTTTTCAAAGTTTCATCCTCCTTGTTATTATTAATGTTCAAGCAACCGGTTGATTGCTGATGTGTTGATAAAATATGTCTGCTATTTTAACATAAAGATTAAATAATCTCAATACTATGGGATGCTTTACATGGTAGCTAGTTATTGTAGTAGGGTACTGTTGTATTATGTTGGAACTTCAAATATCTTCATTTTGAATAATCATAGTTATTTTAACTGTTAAATAACCGGTAAACTCTGTATTCTTTTTTCTCTCTCTAGAACAGTTTTTATCTCTCTAGAAAATAACAATAAAGGAAACGTATGTACGCTGGAAAAACCTAATTTCGTGTGCAACGCCGTTCCGGTGGCTGTTTTCCATGCAGCAATTTGAGCACATAATTCTAAAATAGCTTCTTGATTAATTGCTTGTTGATCAAGAGCATAGTCCCATCCTATTGCTATTTTTTGTTGTCGTCTTTCTAACTCTATTTTTTTTAGTTTTTCTAGATAGGTTGCTAGATCTACCCCGTTAAGTGGTGTGTCTACAATATATGGTGCCAATTGCTCATACAATGGCTGTGCTGCCACAGGTGAGTTGACAAAAGGTTTTATTTGTTTTTGCAACAGTGCAGTATATTCCTGATATACATCATAGTTTGTTCCTTTTCTCCAATCCGCTCTAAAGTGAGTAATAGGTCCCATTGCAAATGGATAGGTATCAGTTAAATATTGAAGTAAACGACCAAAGTATATGTTGGGATCTCTCTCTGATTTGTCTGGAGACTCCTTTTCAACAAAAGCTTGTGCATATTGTTCTTCTTTTTTTAACTTGAAATAGCCGGGTTCTCCTGACATTTGTTCCACTCTGCCATAGTTTTTAATTTCTACAGAGTTTGGATAACAGGTGACTTGGTATTGTTCCCCCGATTGAGCAATGACCACACCTGTATAGTTTGGCTGAAAAATGTAGTTTTTGGTTGCATCAAAAAGTGGGAAGCCCCCAATGAAGTATCCGTTGTCATAGGTAATACATGTTTCATCGAAGACTGGTGTGGTGCGCTCGTATCTTTTCAAATAGAGAAGATATAATTCCACTTCTTCGCGCATGCTCTCTGGGATTGCAATTGATTGAAGTGCTTCAGCTATTTGATGCTTTGTTTGTAACGTAGATCCATACTCATACGCTTCGACTCTTAGCAAAAATTGGATGTTATTTTCTGCAGTATCAGGAGCTGAATGTATCTTGTTCACAATAGTATCTATGAATGGACGTTGATGCTCTGGCATATGAACCTAGTATAAAGATGAAAGCTTTGGTATTCAAAAGGAAAGTTAAAATAAAATCTATCAGGTAGTATACTTTTTTAAGAAAAAGGATCCCGAACTAGGATTCGAACCTAGGATAACAGGACCAGAACCTGTTGTGATGCCACTTCACTATTCGGGATTGGGCAATAATCGATTATAGTTTACCACATGAATGCGTAAAGTTAACTCCAATTCTTGATGTGCTCTTGTTTTTTTCTGTCGAAGCTAGCTGGTGAGTATCCTACTCGTTTAATGAGTTTAGCAGTGACTTCGGCACCCACAAAGTGAGGCAGGACGACTTGATTGGCACCGGCTTCGTACAGTGCTTGAGCTTCTACAACATCCTCAGCAAAGATAATACTAATGGCTTTTGGTTGTCGTTCCGCCAAGTGTTTTAATACTGTCAGATTTGCTTCACGGTTCTTAATTGAGGAAATAGCAAACTTTACTTGTCCAAGAGGAAGTTCACTTAAAAATTCTACATCAGCCACATCACCATAGTAATAGTTACTTCGTTTGGGCAATTTATCGAGAGTATTCGGGTCAAAATCAACTATGCCAGTGTTATAGCCAAGTTCTTTAAAGGTATCTAAAAATGTGGTGCCAACTCGATTAAATCCAAAAATAAAGGTATCGACCTTTGCATATTTACCGGTACTACTTTGATTATTTTTTCTCAGCTCTAAAAATGAGAGGTATTTTTCAATCAGAGTATAGATTTTGTCTGAATACAAAATTAAGTAGGTTGAACCAGAAATAGTAATTAGTCCTACCAAAGTAATCATGGTTAAGATCTCCTGATTTATATGTCCCACATTAAAGCCTAATGTAGCCAAAATAAGGCTAAACTCACTAATTTGGGCAACGGTAAGTCCCGCTTGGAACCCAGTCTTTTTATGGTATCCAAGTAAGTTCATGATGATGACGACAATAATTGGATTTCCAATTAGGACAAACAGTGATAAAACAAGCACTGGTAGCACTAATGTAAATCCAGAATTAAGGGTCATTGAAGCCCCTAAGAGTACAAAGAAGAGCACAATAAAGAAGTCTCTGAGCGGTCGCAAGCGTGAGCCGATTTCTTCAGCATAGATAGAAGAAGATAACACCACTCCGCTAATTAAGGCACCAATTTCTACAGAGAGTCCAAGGACGTAGAATAGGGCAGCACACCCAAGTCCCCAAGTCAGAGAAAAGATGAATAATAACTCTGAGTTATCCGAAGCTGCTTCGAGCAACTTTGGAAGCACTAATTTTTTTATTAATTCGAGTGAAATCAAAATAAAAGCGCCTTTCATCAGAACAGAAAAAAGGGTGAATGAAAGCGGCATGTCACCTGCTCCTGCCACCGAAGACACAATAATTAAAATTAAGGTTGCAATGATATCCTGCACTAATAAAAATCCGACAGATATCCGCCCATAGAGACTATGCACGTCACCTTTATCAGAAAGAAGTTTAAGAATAATGATAGTACTACTAAAGGTAAGGGCAATTGCAACGTACATGGCTGCCACCGTATCAAGACCAAGTAGAACTGCAAGAATAAAACCAAAGAATGAGGTGAAAAGCACTTGACCTACTCCAGTGATTAACGAAACAGAACCCACTTCCTTCACAATTTTAGGATTCATATGGAGTCCAACGATAAACAAAAGAATTGAAATGCCTAACTTTGAGAAGACCTCAATCACGTCAGTGGAGTGAAGTAAATTGAGAAAGAGCGGTCCGACAAGGATACCGCTTAAAATATACCCAACCACTAATGGTTGTTTGAGCTGTTTCATGATAAATGAAACTAAAGTGGTGATGGTGATAATTAAGCTGAGCTCAACAAAAACTTCCATGTCTGTTTCTATGTTACTTTTTTACTTCAACTCCAACTAGGTCAATGTGAGTATAGGTCTTTCTCACTTGCCCCCAAAATTTTTCTGCAAGTTTGCTAGAGTATTGACTGTTCTTTCCTCGCTCCATACCAGAACAGAGTTTTCGTTCCCAGAAACGGATAGTATCCGTGACATCACGTCCCAGAGTATGAAATTGGGTAGCATATTTTTTTTCATCAACTAAAAAATTATTATGAACTTCAAGAAATTGATCAAACATTTTTTGATTTTGGGCAACCATCAATTCGTAGTATTTTTTATATTTTTGTACGGCCATACGTAGGTTCTCTATAATTCTAAGCAGTAAGCAATTTATACAGTGTAGAGTTTTGTTAAGTATTCATTCAGCATTCGTTGCGCACTATATTCATCTCCCAAGTCCATAGCAGCACGCATTTTTTCAATCCACGCTTGTGGAATGTTTTGTTCATCTCTTTGATAATAGAGGGGAACTATTTCAGATTCTAAAGTCGAATAAAAACTTTCTGAGATGTTTTCGTGATCAAGCGGCCACCCTTGAGAGCCCCACGTAACCTCTTCGGCCCAGCCATCGGCAACTGTACAGTTGAGAACGCCATTACTGGTTGCTTTCATACCGCTGGTTCCGCATGCTTCTTTTCCAAATTCGGGAGTGTTCAACCAGACATCAACGCCTCGGCTTAAATGCTGAGCCACTTCAATGTTGTAGTTAGGAACAAAAAGGGCTGATCCAGCAAGTTCTTTTGAGAAGTTCCCAATGAGTTGTTGCAACATTTGTTTTCCACCGGTGTCTCCCATGTGAGCTTTACCGGCTACAAGAATTTGGACTGGACGAGTACTATTTTTCAATATGCCTCTCAAACGTTCTAGATCTGTAAAGAGACTTGGGAGCTGTTTGTATCCAGCAATTCTTCGTGCCCAACCCAGCACTAAGTTTTGCTCATTATAGCCAAAACCTGTTTTTTCTTGCACATACTGCATGGTTTCTTTTTTGAGTTTGAGATGAATATTCCAAAGTTCTGCAGAAGAAAGAGTATGACTATCTAACAGTTCTGGGGCTTTCCAAGTAGAGTGATGGACGCCATTTGTAATGTTAACCCAATCGTACTCAGGCCAATTCTGTGCGGATAGTCTAGAGTGCAGCGAACTGACTCCATTAGCTCTGCGAGAAGTATTTAGGGCAAATCGAGTGATTGAAAAACCGCCGCCTTCTTCTAAACCATCAGCTATGAGAACATCATTAGAAATACCCATTTTTTGAGCATAGTAGGCGCTGTAAGCTTTAATTAGTTCGGGGGGATACGATTGATTTCCTGCTGCTACTAAGGTGTGGTTTGTATACACTGTTTTTTGAATGGCTGCCACTTTGGCGTCTTCGTATCCCATGCCATGGTCATCCATATTTTGACGAATAAGTTGCCAGTGAGCAAAAGCTGGTCGGCCTTCATTAATGTGATAGACGCTTGGTGTGATGCCAAGTTTATCTAGTAACTTGACCCCACCAATACCAAGTAATAGTTGTTGTTTGACTAAATTTTCTTGAGTTCCCGAATAGAGTACCTGGGTGATATCTCGTTCAATTAATTCATTCTGATCAGTCTCACTATCAAGCAAGTAGAGTACTACCCCATTGCCAAGAGATTTTTTCCAAACTCTGAGCCAAACATCAAGTTCAGTTAAGTGAACTTGCACGAACAGTGGTTCGCCATCGTGATAGACATGTTCGAGGCCGTTTTCGAGGGGATCAAAGACATAGTCACCTTCAGTTTGGAGTCCTTCGTCAGAAATATGTTGTACCACGCCATGTCCACGATAGAGTAGACCAACACCAATAAAAGGCAGAGCCATATCGGCAGCAGCTTTTATTGTGTCTCCCGAAAGGATTCCGAGTCCTCCAGCATAAATAGGTAATTCGGTAGCTATGCCATACTCAGCACAAAAATAGGCAATGGGGTTGTCTTTTGATATGGTTGTATTCATTTGACGAGACTTCTTCTTGTAGGTAACTTTTGATACACTATTCATAGTACTATAGATTGTCCGTATGGTACAGAAGTTAGCCAATAGGAGATTCAAAAAACATGAAGATAGATCAAATTGCTCAGTTACTCGGAAGTGAAGCCGACTCTCTTTTACAACATACTTGCGCTAGGATTCCGAAGGCAACGATTCACCAAACTGGCCCTAATCATGTCAAAGAAATTTTTCTTGAGTCTGATAGATCGGAGCAAGTTATTGCGAACCTGGAACGCTTATATGGTACAGGTCGACTTGCTAATACTGGATACCTTTCAATTTTTCCGGTTGATCAAGGAATGGAACACACAGCTGCCTATTCTTTTTATGAGAATCCAATTTACTTTGATCCTGAAAACATTATCAAAATGGCCATCGAAGGTGGTACAAACGGTTTGGCAAGTAATTTGGGTGTGCTTGGACTCCATGCTAAAAAATATGCAGATAAAATTCCGTTTATTCTTAAGTTAAATCATAGTGAGCATCTTACCTTTCCAGCAAAAAGTGACGAACTACTGTTTTCAACTATAGATCAGGCAGCCGCCCTTGGAGCTGTGGGTGTGGGGGCGACTATTTACTTCGGTTCCGATGAATCTCATCGCCAAATTGTTGAGATTAGTCGAAAATTCAAGCGCGCCCACGAGTTGGGCTTGTTGACCATTTTATGGTGCTACCCTCGTAACCCAAACTATAAAGATGGAGATACTGATTACACTACAGCCGTTGATATAACTTCTCAAGCAATACACATTGGAGTTACCATTGAAGCCGACATTGTGAAACAAAAACTTCCAACACCACTTCATGGGTTCCAAGCACTTGCATTTAGTAAATATAATGATGAAATGTACGAAACCTTGCTCACCGATCACCCAATTGATTTAGTGAGGTATCAAGTAGCCCATAGCTACCTGGGTAAAATTGGACTTATTAATTCTGGTGGTGAAGCAAAAGGTGGGGAAGATGATTTTGCCGATGCTGTTCGAACTGCGGTTATTAATAAGCGTGCAGGTGGTTCAGGACTGATTATGGGCCGAAAAGTATTCAAGAAACCATTTGCAGAGGGTGTGAAGTTACTTCATGCTGTGCAAGATGTGTACTTGAATGATGAGATAGATCTCGCCTAGATAATAATATCCTATAACTATTGACTTTTGTTGGTTTTTCTTATATACTGAAGAGAGTTGCTTATATAGAAAGAAATTACATTCTTTTGATTGCAAGCAGCTTTAATTGTTCTTTATACCACTCTTGGAGGAAAAATGACTTACATTCCTATTTGGCGGCAAAAGGTACTGATTTTTTGGGATAACCTTAGTACCTTCGTAAAAAAGTTAAAAAAGAAGTATTCTTCGAAGTAAGGTTGAGAACAGAGCACAGCGGGTACAACACCCGCTGTTTTTTTATTTCTACAGCACAAACAATCCACCTTTATAAATAACTAACTCTGTGCCATCAACCAAGTGTGCCGTGACTGTTCTATCGGTAGTACTGACAATGTCGGTGTGGACAGACGAGTTGTTGTATCCCATTTCTTCCCACTCTTTTTGAGTGACCTTTGATGTTTCACCTTTGTAGCAGTCTTTATATGCCATGCCCACTGCAACGTGGGTATTACCAAAAGGGCCACCAATATTTTCATCATACAAAGTTTCTGCCATCGGGTGGGTGATGCGTGAGAGTCGTTTATCTGTAAGAGAAAACTCGCCTAATTTATCGGCATTTTTTGTAGCTAACATATCTTTGAGAGTTTTTTCTCCTTTTTTTGCAGAAGCTGAAACTACTCGCCCCTTTTCAAATTCTAACTGGATACCTTCAATTATGTTTCCATAGCGATAGAGTGGCTGGTTAAACTTGATCCAGCCTTCTGTACCACGCCAATCTGGCGAGGTGAAGTGTTCGAAACTTGGAATGTTGCAGCCGCTGCCTGTCTTCCAGGAACGTTCCGCACCGATAGCAATTTTAAGATCAACATCGGCGCCTTTAATGGTGACATATTCAATCTCTAAAGCATTTAATTTTTCTTTAATATCTCGTTGCAACTGTGTGAGCTTTCTCCATTCTGAAATAGGGTCTTTTGCGTCTAAATAACAGGCATGAATAATTTGTTTCCAGTAATCTTCGAGACTCAGGCCAACAATATCGGCTTTTGCTTGAGTTCCCCAAAGACCTATCGTCCAGGAAAATTCTTTTCTATGTTCTTTAGCAAACAGCCATTCTCTAAAAGGATACTTGGCCTCACGGGACTTCATAATTCGTCTAGGGTCTACGTCAGCAAGTTCTGTGGGATTAATATCAGCAATAATGCTAATGGAGTGGTCAAGCATTTTTGCTTTTTCTTGAAGATAATCTTCTGGAAAAAAAGTTAATTGTTCATCATTTGCATAGGTATAAAAATCACGATCAAAATTGCTCGGTATGATTTTTACGAGCGGGTGTCCTCCGGCTGTAAGAACCGCATTTTGTAATGCCAGTGCAAGTGGCATGGCAACATCTGGAACAGCTAATTGAACGACATCGCCTTTTTTTATACCAGCTCCGCCACCGAGTGCAAAAGTGACAAGTAGTTTTGCGTAGTTTTCTAACACCTTTTTTGAAGGAGTATATCCAGGTTTCATGGGAAAATCTTTCTAATTTTGTCGCTTGTTAAGAAATGTTGCTGCTTGTGTAAAAGCTTGTGCTCTATGGGAAAGCTTGTTTTTAACATCCATACCAAGCTCAGCAAATGTTTGCGTGTGACCATCGGGAATGAAAATTGGGTCATATCCAAAACCAGTTTTTCCGCTAGCAACAGTGTTGATAGTACCAGAGACTGTTCCAACAAAAAAGTGTGGTTCTGCATCTGCATTTTCTAAGTAGCAAATGACGGTTTTGAAACGGGCAGAGCGGTCTTTTATGGTGGAGAGTTTTTCAAGAAGAGCAGTATTCCTATCAGTATCGCTCCCGGAAACCCAGCGAGCACTTTTGACTCCCGGTTGATTACCGAGGGCAGTGACTTCAAGTCCAGAGTCATCTGCTAAGACAGGGAGGCCAGTGGCCACTGCAAAGGCTCGAGCTTTCAATTCTGCATTTTCAGCAAAGGTGTCACCTGTTTCTTCAACTTCAAGTGCTGGAACCTTAGCATCGTTGATAGACAGAATGGAGATACCACTATCTTTAAACAATGAGTTAACTTCGGCTATTTTACCAGGATTTGTTGTTGCTAGGACAATCTCCACTAGATTATTTTCCTCCGAGCATGCCACCCAGGCCACCAGTCATTGACTGAAGTTTTTTGGCAGCTAATTCTTGTGATTTTTTAATAGCTTTGTTGAGGACTTTTACCGCTTCATCGCTGCTAATTCCTTGAACTGAGAAGGTCTTAATTTCTTGTGATCCAGAGATCTCAACAACGATATCACCTTCTTCTACACGAATTGTTTCGCCAGAGAGTTCGTCCTGCATTTGTTTTGCTTGTTTTCTGAGCTTATTAATGTCTCCGAGGGCTTGAAAAGGATTTGCCATAATTTCTTTCGTTATTCAAATTAGTATTACTTCTTGTGAGCTCAATTCTACTACATCAAACTCTCGCTGGCTAGTTGGGCGAGGTCCTTGGCTTCGTTTGAGGGGCTAGTCAAGTCGGCTGTAGCTGGAGTGTCTACTAATGTAAAAGTAAAGCTGATATAGCCACCACAAATTTTCTCGACATAATCCTGAACCCGTATTAAAAATTTAGTGTCAGAGAGCTGTTCTTGATGAAACTTATAGTAGACGCCAATAGTAATTTCGTTATCTACTGCTGAAATTGGTTGGGCTGACCTGAGAAGCGCACCAAAAGTACTATTATCTGCAGCTACTGCATCGACGAATGTCTTCCATTTTTCTAAGAGTACCTGACCATCACCTTGTGGTGCATCTGAGTTAACAGTGATTCTAGCTGGGGAACTTACTATTTCTGTTTCTATTCGCTGTAATTTTTGAATCTCTTTTTTTGTGGGTGAGTTTTGAGTACTCATTGGTAATGGCAATGTTATAGTTGGAGCAGGAGCTATTGACTCGGCTTTGCTTCGGACTTTTGGTGAAGTGTTTGACTTTTGGGTAGCACGAGCAATGATTTCAAGTGTTTTAATTTCCAAATGTAAAAATGGAATTACACTTTGGGTTGAGAGTTGTGAGTCTGCAAATTCTTTTAATAGAAAGAGAGTGGCAGCTTCTGTTATTTCGAGAGGAGCGGTACCGATACCATAGTTGGCTAACAGTGTTGCATGCAAATACTCAAGCAGTGTTGTATGAAAGTACTTCTCGTTATTTCCTTGGTCTCTGAGCTTTTGAAAGAGCAAGACTACCTCAGCTGCGTTTTTTTGAATGAGTGCAGATACGAAAGCAGTAATCGAACCACTATCAGTCAACGAAAGGGCGGTGGTGACTGCCGAAAGCGTGAGTGATCCTTCTTCAGAAAGTAATTCCAGTAACTTGATTGCATCTCTGAAACTCCCATCTGCATGGGCTGCAATTAATTGCACTGCTTCTGGTTCAGCTTTTAATTTTTCTTTACCAATGATTCTTTCAAGTGCCTGGGTCAGTTCTTCTTTGCTCGCTTTTTTAAAGGCAACAAGGTGACTTCTGGATTTAATAGTATCAGGAACTTTATGAAGTTCGGTTGTAGCTAAAATAAAGACAACATGTTCAGGTGGTTCTTCAAGTACTTTAAGAAGGGCATTAAAGGCTTCAGTTGTCAGCATGTGAGCTTCATCAAGAATATAGACGGTTACGAGTCCTTCTTGAGGAGGGAGAGCGACTCGTTCTTTCAGTTCACGAATGTTATCTATGCCCCGATTTGATGCCGCATCCATTTCCTGGACGGTATATGAAGAACCAGTGAGTATTTTTTCAATAAAAGGGTTGGAGGGGTCAGGTGGAACAAATGATTTTTTTGAAGCCTTTTTACCAAAAAAGAGTTCTTCCACAATTTCTTTGTTTTTAGGTTCATTTAAAATTGCACCAATAATTCTTGATGAACTGGTTTTACCGGTGCCTTTTGGTCCAGCAAACAGGAAGACATGAGGGATTTTCTTATTTTTTAAAAGTGTTTGTAAGTTTTCTCTAACTGAAGTGAGATGGAGGTCTGCTAAGGTGTGTGGTCGGTAGGTTCTGTTCCAGGGCATAATGATCTAATCGTGGTGATATCCAAGTAAGTGCATCATACCATGCTGCAGATAAAAACAAATTTGATCATCAACCAATTTTCCATATCGCTTAGCAGTGTTGACTGCTTCGGGAAAACTAACCACAATGTCGCCCAAGTGAGGGGGAATACCTTCGGGTAGTGGGAAATCATTGAGGCTGTTCTTTTCGTGAATAGGGAATGAAAGAACATCAGTAGTGCCTTCATGTTTGAGTTCGGACTCATTTAATTTTTTGATTTTTCTTTTTCCAACCACCGAAATATCAACTTGTGCATGATCGATACCATTGTTTTTAAGAACCTCACGCGCAGCTTTTCTGAGTTTAGCTCGATTAACAGGATATCTGGAACCAATATATAAATTTATAACTATCATAGTACGAGTGTCATTCTAATATAAATTAACTGGTCATGCCAGATGATCTAGGTAGTAAATGCCTTTAGTTTTGTTCTCAAAGCCAAGAGTGATCGAGTAATATGTTCTCGAGCTAATTGAGGCATGTTCTCGCTGTACTCAGCTAGATCAGCTAAGAGTAACTCTTGTGCTAGAAACTGTGGAATAGCATGGAGAAAGGCAATCTTTTTATGAGTATCGTCAATACTTTCATAGATATATTTGAGGGTACTGAGTCCAATGGTAGCAGCAATGCGTTGGAGTACCGTATCTTGTTGTTCACTGGGCACATCAGCTAAAATATCTCTGAGTACTGTCTCTTCTAGCGCCTCTCCGATAAAGGTTGTGCTGAGAATTTTTGTATTCATGATGTAGTTGCCTTTGACGGTATGCCTAATGTAAGGGGCCCAAGCGGTATACTGTTTTGCTGATCATCGACAAAGAGAACGATAGCTCGTCCATTTGATTGAGAGCTCCAAAACTTGCCCTCAACAATTACCTCTGGTGAAGCTCCAAATTGGTAACGAACTGGTATCTGTGGACCAATGCTACCAACTGCACACACCACAGCAACTTTATCAAAGGGGTTGAGTACTACCATTTTCCGATATTTGTACCATTTCTTTATCTCTCTGGGAGAACTCGACCACTCTGGAGAGTAAAAGAGCTGCAGCGCTATATAATATTTTTCAAGTTGAATGGTATCAGCCGTAGTTTTTCCTTGTTCTAAGAACCAACCAAAGGCACCTCTCTTTTGACTCATACTAGCTTGTTGGTACTTTTCGTGAGATTTGACTGCGTCTGTTGGATGTCGTTTGAGGTGGGGCAGTGCCTTTATTTTTCCAGTATTATATTGCAGCTGATGTCCCTCAAGAATATTAGTTACCTCAAAACCAAGCATTTCACTTATTTGTTGTTCTAGATAGAGTTCTGACTCACGGTCAAGTTGGCCTGGTGGAAGGGTGAGGACTGTTCTGAGTTTGTTCAGCACATCTTCAAGTTCTTCTGCCGAAATTTGGGAAAGGAGAGAGTTATTTTTAGTTTTTTTTTCTAAAATTGATGAGACATCAGCCTGGATTGAGTCAGTTGGACTCTGAGTTTGAAAGACGGTTTCGGTGGAGGAATCTTTTCCAAAAAAAGCTTCAACACCGACAAAGGCACCATCTTTAAAGAGCTCTGGAATAGTTTGAAATTCGAGTGGAACTTCTGAAGACTTTTGCTGTAGATCGTCCTGAAGAAAATCAAGACGAGCAGAATTGTTGGCAGGCATGGTTGTCTTTTATACTTGTTGTAGTGATTGGTTGAGTCTTTGTAGTATAGCCTCTTTTCCGATTAACTGCATAGTTTCAAATAAAGGTGGGGTAGCCTTTTTACCAGTTGCGGCTACTCTGACCATCATAAAAAATTGTTTCTTTTTCCAGTCGTTCTTTTCTTGTAGGTTGCGAATTGCTGTTTCTATAGTTTCAATTGACCACTCAATGTTTGTGAGTGCTTCAATACAGGCAGTGATCTGCTCATTTACTTGATCAACGGAGCTTTTTTTAAGTAAGAGGTCAGTGGGAATAGTTATTTCTCCTTGGAAAAAACTGGTAAGTTCTGCAAAATCTGATAGTTTTTCTAATCGCTCAAATATAAGTGGTAGTACTAAAGCAACTTTTTCTTTTGGAAATTCTTCAGGGATAAATGGTTGTAACTTAGACTCAAGTTCCTCAAGAGGTAATTGACGAATATACATGCCATTCATCCAGTCAAGCTTTTTCATATCGAATACAACTGATTTAGGACTGACATCTTTAGGATCAAAGTACTGAATATACTCTTCGAGAGACAGAATTTCTTTCTCATCTGGATGAGCCCAACCTAAGATCATAAAAAAATTGAGAAGCGCCTCTGGTAAATAGCCTCTATCAAGAAATGATTGAGCAGAAACAGTACCTTTGCGTTTACTCATCTTGCCTTTACCATCAGGATTTAGGTAGACAGGTATATGAGCAAAAACAGGCATCTCCCAGCCAAAAGCTTGGTAGAGTAACACATGTTTTGGTGTTGAACTTATCCATTCTTCACCTCGCATAATGTGAGTAATGTCCATACCATGGTCATCTACAACGACGGCAAGATGATAGGTTGGATAGCCATCAGACTTTAAAAGAACTTGATCATCAACAGTATTTGAGTTGAAGGTAATAGTCCCTCTAATTAAATCAGTAAATGATACATCTTGGTCCTTAGGAGTTTTAAGACGAATAACTGCTTGTGCCCCATTTGCCATTTCTCCGAGAACTAACTCTTGTTGATTTCGACAGCGCTGATCATATTTAGGTGGGAGCTTTTGAGCTCTCATTGAGTCTCTGACCTCTTCAAGTCGTTCTTTACTGCAGGTACAGTAGTAGGCTTTATCATTTTCGACAAGTTCTCTGGCCATTTGAGTGTAAAGGTCAATTCTTTGAGACTGAATGTAGGGGCCAAAATCTCCACCTTTCCCTGGACCTTCGTCCCAATCAAGACCATAGGCGGTAATAATATCTTGAATTCTATCAACGGCTCCTTCGACTTCGCGAACCTTATCAGTATCTTCAATACGCAATACAAATGATCCACCATGTTTTTTAGCATACGCATAGTTTTTTAGAACAATGCCCATACTACCGACATGCATATCACCGGTTGGGCTGGGGGCCATTCTGGTACGAACGTGTGTAGTAGTCATGGGTGCAATTATACTCTATCTTATTTGTTATTGGATGACTTGAATAAATTGAGGGTCTAGAGCCGGAACAAACCCCATAAATCCATCTTCTGGGTTATAAAAAACATACACGGGTTGTAGGTAATCTTGTGGTTCAGCAGTATCAAAGTAACCGAGTGTGATTTCACGAATGGTAACATTTTCACTTTCACCTGGACTGGCAATATATCCTTCCCCAGCTTTGAGCAGTTGCCAAGCTTCAGCCGAAGACCTGAGTGGATAGGTATGTACCTGCGTGTAGTCAACAGTGTTATATCCAGATTTTATGTAGACAATGTTATCTAGATTTTTTAGTGCTCCGCTAAGGATAGCCGTTACAATTCCCTCAAACCCATTTGGTGTGTACATTCGGTACTGCATATCGATGGGAGTGCGATTGAGGTCAACCTGCATGAAATCAGCGTCCGAAGGTGAAACAGCAGGCGCTAGTTCGTCTCCTAAAGCTTTTAAGTAGACGACTTCACCTGAAGCAGTAGCCATATCACTTCCAAGCAATGCCCCTTTTTTGAGAAAATCTTTGACTTGTTTGACAGCATCAAAACTAGTGGGAAGAGAATTACCAGTCAGTAGTTCTGGGTGAGATAAATAATCAGTACTTTGTTCAAACTGTTGTGAAACGATGTTAAATTCAAACTTGGCTTTTAGTGGTTCACTTTTATTCCAACGATATATATTTTTAGGGAGTTTGTCTGGCTCAAAGACGTACCCGTACTTTTGAGCAAGCTGTTTGGCATTTTCATCAGCTAAGAGGTTAGCTGCTGGATGCTGAATAAGAAAGACTTTTGCACGATCTGAAAAGAATGGAGTCGTTCCATTTGGTGTCTCCAATTTATAACTGAGTGGTTTTTCGTCTGCCTCTTGGGGTGGAAATGCTAATGGAGGGAGAATACCAAAGCCAACAGTTGGGGGTGGCGGAGGTGGTGGATTGACAGCTTTCCACCAGGCAATGGCAGTAGTTAAGACAACTCTTCCCACAATCAGGGTGACTAAGCCAATTGAACCAAATTTTACAGCTTTTCGAGCGAGCATAGAAACATAGGTAAGATTGGGACCGGTAGTGTTCATCTGAGGCATGTATCTATAATAGCAAGTACCAGCTGACAACTCCAGCAGTGGTTTTTAGTCCTCTTTAGGAGACTAGGTATAAAGAGTGGTAAAATACTTGTATCTATGCGAATTGTACTTTTAACTTTATTCCCAGAATATTTTTCGGGACTCTTTGATGTCTCACTGATTGGAAAGGCGCTCTCAAAGGGAGTTGCTACCATTGAGGTATGTAATATTCGTGATTTCGCTACTGATGTACATCATCGGACTGATGATCGCCCATTTGGGGGTGGAGCAGGTATGGTTATGCAAGTTGAGCCGATTGTGCGGGCACTCGAATCGATTAAAGAGACAATTTCTACAGATAAAAAGGTGATAGTCCTTTTAACTTCAGCTCAGGGGAAACTCTATACTCAAGCAATGGCAAGAGACTATGCTGCTCAAGATGTGGTCATTATCATCTGCGGTCATTACGAAGGGGTAGATGAACGAATTGCGGAACACTTTGTCGATCATGAAATCAGAATAGGTAACTTTGTTCTCAGTGGTGGAGAGGGAGCAGCAGCAGTTATAACAGATAGCATTATTCGGTTATTGCCAGGAACTTTAGGGAATGAGGAGAGCATTGTGGGCGAATCTCATGATACTCCCGGCACCTTGGGATTTCCTCAATACACGAGACCTCAAGAATTCAGAGGAATGCGTGTGCCGGATGTGCTTATGTCCGGGGATCACAAAAAGATTGAAGAATGGCGAGAATCTCACCGAAAATCTAACACCACGAAAAAAAGTTAGTTACTGGTTACTTCACTGAGGGCAGAGGCAATATCCCGAAGTGAAAAATCAAGTTTTGACTGTAGTTTAGAGGTGTCCATAGCTGTATTTTTTTGATAGGGGCGATCCAATGTTTTCAAATACTCATCTAAATTTCCAGGCTTTATAGACGTTGTACTACCAATTTGTTTGGCTACTGCTTGCGCAAATGCAAAATCACTCCATTTTTCTCCACTGGAAGCATTAAACAGACCAGTAGTCTTAGTTCTGATCACCCAATCTATGACTTTCGCAAAATCATCGATAAAAGTTGGTCCAAAGAAGTGGTTCGTGAATTGAGGATAGAGCGTAGCAGTTTCTAGTCCGCTTATAATTCGATGAGCGATATCTTGTCTTGGAAAAGAGTCGCTTCTAAATGGCTGATCAATTCTAAGAATCGTCCAGTCGATCGCGCTGTTAGTAACAACTTCTTCAGCTAGAGCTTTTGTTTCTCCGTACCACTCAATGGGGTGTACTGTGTCATTTTCAGTATAGAGGGTTTCTTTTGTGCCATCAAAAACATAGGCGGTTGAAATATGAATGAGATGGACATTGTGTTCTCTGCAAGCGGAAACAATGTTTTGAGTACCGGTAACATTAACTTTATAGGCAAGGCCATTCTTGTCACCCCGCTGATTCCACGCTCCAGTCACATCGGTGTAGGCCGCTAGGTGTAAGACATACCTTGCTTTTGAGGCCTCAAAAGCTGCCATAACTTGGTTTATATCAGTGATATCAACGCGATTTTGAGGGTCTGAAATATCTAAAGAATCAAATTGGTACGAATCAGAAAAATCATTTTTAAATTTTGAACCAACAAGACCATTAATACCAGTAGCGAGTAGTGAGTTACGCATATTTTTCCGGAAATAATTCTTTTAAAGTGACAGTGTTTTGATCTCTTTGTGAAAGTATCATCTCTTCTTTCGCTATTGGCCAAGAGATAGCGAGGTCAGGATCAAACAGTGACAGTGCTTTGTCTCCACTAGGATCACGATCTTTGTACAGTTTGTCTACATAGTAGAGATAGTCAACAGGACCTTCAACTACACAGAGAGAATTACCAATTCCACTGGGAATGAAAACGCTCCCATGGAGAGCATCCTTTCCAACTCCTAATAGGATTGTTTCAAATACTCCAAATGTTTTAGAAGTAGGTCTTAAATCCACTAGAGCACAAAAAGCTACGCCATTGGTAACTGTCACTAACTTATTCCAATTTTCTGAGTGAATACCACGAGCAACATTTTGACTAGATCGAGCGATATTGACTTGTTTTGTACAAAACTCAACACCTCTGAGTGCGTCTAGCTCTGGAATACGAGCCAGTTCGGCATAGTAACCACGCTCATCATCAAACTTCTTACTTTCAAGGAAAAACAACCCCTCAAGCTTAGAACTATAGATACTTTCTCCAACCTGCAGTGATTCTTTGGGTGTGTACATACGCAACTTCTCTCTATGTTCTGTCTTGATAGTTTTTTTTGAAATAATCTTGATTGTCCGAGAGGAGTGGTCTCCACCAGGACTCATTTGCAAGATACCACGTAATTGTTTGTTCTATGCCTACCTCAAAGCTCACAGAAGGCTCCCAACCTAAATCCTTTTTAATGTGACTCCAATCAACACTGTAACGAACATCATGACCAGCCCGGTCAGTAATATGTTCTAACATATGTTCTGATTTCCCCATGATTTTTAGGATAGTTTTAACGACTTCAATATTTGGAATGTCTTCAGTTAAGCCACCCACAACATAGGTTTTTTGAGAACTACCACTCTCGAGGACTTTTTCAATAGCGCTGCAGTGATCTTGGACGTAGAGCCAATCTCTGACTTGCAGGCCATCTCCGTATACAGGTACAGCTTTATTATCGAGAATATTAGTAATTGCTAAGGGAATAAGTTTTTCTGGAAATTGATACTCACCATAGTTATTTGAACAGTTGGTAATTGTGTACTGTAAACCGTAGGTTTCGCCATAGGCTCTGACAAGATGGTCTGATGAAGCCTTACTTGCAGAGTAAGGACTGCGAGGATCATAGGGAGTTGTTTCTGAAAACTGTGTATCTTTACCAAGTTCTAAGGATCCAAACACTTCGTCAGTTGAAATATGGTGGAAATGTTTGACTTTGTGTTTGACAGCTAGGTCGAGCAGTACCTGAGTTCCTACAATATTTGTCTGTACAAAAGCATCTGGTTCCAAAATTGAGCGATCAACATGTGACTCAGCTGCAAAGTGAACGATCATATCAACATCTGCAACAATGCGTTCGACTAAATCTCTGTCCACTATATTACCTTCAACAAAAATATAGTTTTTAGAGTCTTGGATTGATCGTAAATTTTCAAGATTGCCAGCGTAAGTAAGTGCGTCTAGGTTGATAATTTTATCTTCTGGGTGGTGTTTCATCCAGTACAAAATAAAATTACTTCCAATAAAACCTGCCCCGCCAGTAACAAGGAGTGTTTTTTTTGTATTTGATGTACTCATGGTGGATATCCTTTTACTTTAGGTAACTTTGATCCAAGAGTCGTTGTGTCTCTGGACGACCAAGCTGATCTCTGACTCGGACATACTTATCTTCGATGCGATCATAGCGCTTTCGCTCCTGTCGTAACTCTTCTGCAAATAACCCACTTGCCAGTGCTAGCCCGATAATACATCCCATCAGGATTCTAAAGAGAGTTTTATCAGAAAGCTCTAGGTTTTTATAGTGCATACTCTTATTCTACCAGCGATTTCACATAATTTCTAAAACTATCTTGATCGACGACTTCATACACCCAAACTGAGTGCTTAGAAATAGGTGGATTTATGAGTACGCCGTTAGGATCATCGGGGGCAATGGGGAGCGCTGCTGTTTTGAGCTCTAAAACATTCCTTTGAGGAAAGACTTGAGTGAGAAGACCAATGCTTTCATTAAGTGGAACAAATTGACTAAACGTATTCTGATAATAGGTATAGAGTGTGCCTAAAAGTTGAGGGTTGGTAAGGGTCTCTTTTGATTGAAGTTGTGCAACTAAGGATTCAATGATGAGCTGTTGTCTCTTTCCTCGAGCTAGATCATCACCTTCTGTATCGCCACTTTTTCTACTTCTAATGTACTGTAGTGCTCTGGTGCTATCTAGTGACTGTTGTCCAGCTTCAAAGGTCACTGTTTGGTAGAGAAGATCTGGGTCGTGGACGACACTCACGTCTACATCAGGGCGAGGAAATTGAGTGTCAGTGAAAGCTGCAGGGATATCAACATCAATACCACCGAGCACATCAATAATCTCTGCTACCTGTTTCATGGTGATGACAACAGTATACTCGATGGGTAGTCCAGTCATCTCAGAAATGACTTCAGTTGGGAATTGACTTGGATTGGTGGGATATCGTTCTTGACCGTAGTGATAGAGGGCATTGATTTTTGTTTGGTACGCCGTACTCCAGATGTCTCTAGGCAATGAAATTGTAGTGACCTTTGCTGTTTTATAGTTGAGTGACACCACTATCATTGTGTCTGTCAGTTGAGGACTACCTGGTCTAGTTTCTAGTGAATCCAAGCCTAAGAGAAGTACCGTGGTACTGTCACCAGTTTGTTTAGGTTGAGTTTCGAGTCCAACAGTAACTGTTTGTCGTAATTCTGAAAAAGAGATATTGGCGGTATCAAGAAAGACAGTAAGTTGGTTTGACCAGAAAATAAGTACGCCAATGAAGGTGATTACTAGCATGACTGCTGCCATGCCCGCCGAAAGGAGGGTTGCTTTTAGAAAGAGCTGTGGACCAGTTAAAACACGAATCTGATGTTCTGCCGACTCAGAATAAGTTTTTGGTTGATGGTCAGGTAGTTGAGTGTCTGTCATAAAGTAGTGTGTACATCATTGTATACCATCTTTATTTTAAAAAAATAGAAACAAGATTATCTTTCTCTGCTGTTGCCTGATAAAATGGAATGAATGAAAAGAAAGCTATTGGTAAGCCTAAGTCTTCTATTAGTTATAGTAGCTTCTAGTTGGGCACTACTCAAACCTGGTATGTTTGATGTTCATGATTTCATTCATGGCGTTAGAATTACCGAGATGACCAGTGCACTCCAAGAAGGGCAATTCCCGGTTAGATGGAGTCAAAATTTTGGTTATGGATATGGTATGCCTCTTTTTGAGTTTTATGCGCCGTTACCGTACTTTATTGGGTCACTTCTTTATCAAGTGGGATTTCCACTTATCACTGCAGTCAAAGCATTGTTTTTACTCAGTAGCGTCGGTACTTTACTTGCGGCCTACTTTTTTGCCAAAGAACTATTTAAGAGTAAAGCAGCAGGTGTGTTAGTAGCAGCTGCCTTAACGTTGGCACCATACAGAGCATTAAATCTTTTTGTCAGAGGCGCTTTGAGTGAATCTTGGGGAATGATGGCGATACCAATTGTTCTTTGGGGTCTGATCAAAATCAGAACTCATTTTTGGAAAGGTTGGGGAGGTATTACTTTTGGTTTGGTTATCTTATTGCTGAGTCATAACCTAACGGCTTTAATTTCAGCTCCATTTTTTGTCTTGTTTTATTTATTTCAACTTGGCCAGGGCTATTATTTACAGAAGATAAGATTGCAAGAACTAGGTAAAGAACTTAGTGGAGTAATTTCATCAGTTTTGCTTGCAGTTGGTTTGGCAGCGTTTTATATTTTCCCAGCATTACTTGAAAAAGATTTTACACAAGTAGATGCCACTATTCTTTCTGGATATTTTGATTTTTCACTGCATTTTTTGTATATTCGTCAATTTTTTACCGCTTTCTGGGGATATGGTGGATCAGAATGGGGGCCGAACGATCCAATTTCATTTTACTTAGGGACTGGTCAACTCGTGAGTGTGGTTGGATCTCTACTGTTAGTGGTTCAAGTAATTCGAAACTCAGCTGTTTCAACATCTTTGTATAAGAAAAGAAAAATCGCGCTATTTAATAAGATCGCCATACTAGGAATTCTATTTTTACTTATTGGTTTAGGATTGTTTCTTTCGCTTGAGCGTTCAATCTTAGTTTGGAGAGCTCTTCCTTTTATGTCTTACATTCAGTTTCCTTGGAGATACTTGTCCATTACTTCAGTATTTTTGGCAAGCTCAGTTGGAGTACCTCTTTTCTTCTTGAAAGGAAGGAAGGCCCGTTTCTACATTGTGGGGATGTTCTTTCTGTTACTCAGTACTGCAAGTATTTTTAAGCCAAAATCCTACTTGGATGCACCTGAAAAGTATTACTATGATAATCCAGCTCGGGTAGCAAGTGAAATGAGTAAGACGCTACCTGATTACATACCCAGTGCAATGATTTTGGATGGTATCCAGCCGCCCCAACAACAACTGGAGTGCTTACAGGATGAGTGCGAATATGAGGTTATTGAGAGTGCTGGTCACAAGAAAATATATCAATTTGTAGCTAGCGAAACTGACAGACAAGTACTCTTCTCGATTGCCGACTTTCCAGGATGGCAGGTTTTTGTAGATGGAGTGCAGGTTGAAAAAAGAATATCTCCAACAGGGTTACTTGAAGCAGCTCTTCCTGCAGGAGGAAAAATAGTAAAAGTAGTATTTCAGTCTACCCAGGTTCGAAAGATTAGTGATACGATTTCGGCTGTGAGTTTGCTTTTAGTAGTCGTTCTTTACTTGTATATAAGCCAAGAACAAAAAATCAAGAAAGAAAGATCTTAATGTTGTTTCGCCTTTTTCAAAAAGCTAAATATAGAGATCTTGTTTCAAAGCTTGGTACTCCGATATTTCCACAAAAGCCGAGTCTTAAATCAGTTGGCTCGTTTCCGGAACAAGAGGAAAAAATTACTCATGCACAGGAAGTTGCTATCCAAGATATTAAAAAACGTTCTGTCAATGGGGCCGCTTCATACTTTTTAAGAACAGTTCTTTTGCAGGTCATTGGATTAGTTGCAACCTCTTTACTAGGTTTTTATCTTTCCCCTGAAGATTATGGTATTTATGGACTAGTGATTCAAGTTGTTGGGCTCTTAACTTTCTTTTCAGATATTGGGTTAGCAGCAGCTTTGATTCAAAAGAAGACTACTCCGACCAAACGTGAGTACCGGACTGCATTTACTGTACAACAACTTTTGAGTTGGCTCATTTTTGGTATAACTATTCTTGTAGCAACTACTGCAGCATTTCAAATGAAGGCTGGTAATGCCGGTATTTGGATCCTCCTGGCAATGGGTCTCTCATTTCCGCTTGCAACCTTAAAGACAATCCCATCTGTTATTTTGGAAAGAAAGTTAGATTTTTCAAAACTTGTCTTGCCACAGATCCTAGAACAAATTGTGTTTCAAGGCACACTTATTTTTATGGTTATTCGTGGCTATGGATTGATTTCATATGCCTACGCTATTATCTTTCGTTCAGTGGTTGGGGCTATCAGTATGTCAGTGCTACAACCTTGGTCATTTGGTATTATGATTCACGTGCCAGCCCTAAAAGGATTGTTTGGTTACGGTGCTAAATTCCAGATTAATGATTTCTTGGCACGAATTAAAGACCAGCTCTTTTACTTTTTCTTGGCAGCATTTTTGCCATCAAAGGAATTTGGTTATATCACTTGGGCTAAGCAATGGTCCATGTATCCTTATAGCTTAACTGTTCAAAATGTTATGTCGGTTACGTTCCCGGCATTCTCTCGTTTACAAGGCCATAAAGTTGCCTTGAGAAAAGCAATTGAAAAATCTCTTTTCTTTATTACCACTGCCATTTTTCCAATTTTAATCGGTATGGTGACCTTTATAATTCCAGCTTTGACAATTATCCCAGAGTATCAAAAGTGGCAACCTGCGGCATTCAGTCTTATTTTCTTTACTCTCAGTATAGGTTGGAGTGCAGTTTCAACGCCACTCACCAATACGCTCAACGCTGTTGGACAGATAAACACAACTTTAAAATTGATGATTTTCTGGACAATTTTGACTTGGGTTTTGACTCCAGTTCTTATAGTTTTCTATGGGTATAATGGAGTAGCTCTGGCTGCATTAGCAATTTCCTTCACTTCGGCTTTACCGGTGTATTATGTTCGAAAGATAGTACCGATCAACTTTATAGAGTCAGTTTGGCGTCAGGCAGTGGCAGCTATAGTTATGGCTTTTGTGGGCTTCTTAGGAAGAGACTATTGGGGATTGGGATTTGGTCATCTCTTACTAGGCGGAGTTATCACTGGTTCTTCCTACATTCTCGCCCTAGTACTGGTTGGTCGTGATAAACTAATGGTAGAGCTGAAAAGCCTAAGGTAATCTATGAAAAGCACATCTCTTTCGGTCGTTCTCAATACAAAGAATTCTGAACAATTTTTAGAGGCAGCCTTGAAGTCTGTTGCTTTTGCTGATGAGATCATTGTCGTCGATATGCAGAGCACCGACGCTACTAAAAGCATTGCCAAGAAATACACGAGCCATGTTTTCAACCATAAAGATGTGGGATATGTTGAGCCAGCTCGTAATTTTGCCATTGGCAAAGCCACAAAAGAGTGGATCTTGATTTTGGATGCAGATGAGGAGATCTTACCAACGCTCAAAGAGAAATTGCAAGACATCATCAAAAACCCTGCAGCCGATGCATACTACATTCCAAGGCTTAATGAAGTCTTTGGACATCAGATGCAGAAAACAGGCTGGTGGCCAGATTACCAGTTGAGGATATTTAAAAAAGGTGTTGTTAGTTGGGATGATACGATTCATTCAGTTCCAACAGTACAGGGTAAAGTAGCATACATTGAACAAAAGAATTCTTTGGCTATACTTCATCATAATTATCAATCAATCTCACAATTTGTTGAGAGAATGAATCGATACACAGATATTCAATCTGAGTATTTGCGCGATGATCATCCTGGACCTGCTGCTATTGTGACTGCATTTAAAGATGAGTTGATGAGTCGTCTCTTTAAGTTTAGGGGAATCGACGAAGGCATGCATGGAGTAAGTCTGAGTTTTCTTCAAAGTTTTTACTCTATTTTGTTAGTACTCAAAAAATGGGAGTCACAGGGTTTTAAAAAGACCTCGATAGACCAGAGGAAAACACTCAAGGCCCTTAAAGCCATGCAAAAGGATATATCGTATTGGATAGCTGATTACGAAGCAGAACATAAGAGTGGTTTTAATAAGATGCTTTCAAAAATAAAGCGAAAGCTCCATTCATAGTATACTGATTGTAAGACATTTTATGCACATAAGCTTAGTTATAGTAAACTACAATACCAAATCTGATACCGATGAGTGTTTGAAGTCATTGGCAAAGGTTTCTGGCAGAGAAATAAAATTCACAGTTATTGTCGTGGATAATGGTTCGATTGAGCAGTACCAACTTCCTCGTGGACTAGATAAGAAGCGATTTGAAGTAGTACGGAGTGAAGCCAATTTAGGTTTTACGGGAGGTAATAACTTAGGAATTTTTTACTCCATCGAAAAATATAACTCCGATTATGTTTTACTTCTAAATAACGATACTGTCGTTGACACTCTCTTTTTAAAGAGACTCGCCGAATGTAGTCAAGAAAATCCGGAATATGGACTCATTTGTCCCAAAATTTATTTTTATAAAGGTAACGAATATCATAAGAAGGAATATGCTCGCTCTGAGTTGGGTTCTGTCCTCTGGTATGCTGGCGGCAGTATAGATTGGCAAAACCTTGCGGCCTTTCATAGAGGAGTTGACGAAGTAGATCGTGGTCAATTTGATTCATTTCAAGGGAGTGATTTTGCAACTGGTTGCTGTGTTTTAATTAAGCGCGAAGTGCTAGAAAAAGTAGGAACTTTTGACAAACGTTTTTTCCTCTATTTCGAAGACGTGGATCTAAGTGTCAGAACTCGTCGAGCTGGGTATGAAATTGGTTTTTGTCCTGCCTCGATAGTTTGGCATAAGAATGCAGGTTCAAGTGGTGGCTCTGGATCAAAACTACATCAATACTATATCGCTCGAAACCGATTGTTGTTTACTATTAAGCATGGTAATTTTAAAGCCTTACTAGCAGGATGCAGAATTTTGCTTCAGTATATATGGGCAGGTACAAAGTATGAACAAACGGCAGTGCTTCATTTTTTACTCCGTCGTTTTGGAAAGCAACCTGTTGTATGAAAAAAACTGAACTAACTCCATCAATAACTGCAGTAATTATCGCTCGAAATGAGAGTGCTATGATTTTGTCGGCTTTGAAGACTGTTAGATGGTGTGACCACGTTTTAGTTATTGATAATGGTTCAACTGATAACACGGCTGAATTAGCTGAGACAGCAGGAGCAAAGGTTATTAGCTTTAAATCTGATTCGTTTGCACGAGTGAGAGAAGAAGCTATAAAGCATGTAACTACCAAATGGATTCTCTATCTCGATGCAGATGAACGTATTACTCCTACACTAGCAAAAGAGATAGCTGTGCATACAGAAACAAGTGCAGCGAACGCGTTTTCCATCTTGAGAAAGAACTACTTTTTTGGACATCCCGTTACCTATGGTGGTTGGCAAGAAGATGTAGTGACTCGAGTTTTTAAAGTGTCTCAGTTAAAAGAATGGGTAGGAGATATACACGAGAGCCCCAACTTTAACGGTGAAGCTGAACTTCTCAATTCTTCATTAGTACACCTTACACACAGAAGTGTAACTGATAACCTCAAGAAAAGTGCTGAGTGGACACAGAAAGAAGCCACGGCATTTATTGAAGCAAATATCGCTCCAGTAACCTTTAAAACCATACTCAGAAAAGGTTTGATGGAGTTTTGGCGTCGAGCCATTCGAGATAAAGGCTACAAAGATGGAATGGTAGGGTTACTTGAGTCACTTACTCAGGCTATCAATCGCATGTGGATATATATGCAAATTTGGGAATTACAGCAAGAACCAAGTATTCCTGAACGGTATAAGTATCTTGAAGATGAAATTCAAAAAAAATGGAAAAAAGACTCATGAAAATAGGTTTTTTTTCGCCCTACATACCCAAACACTTTGGCGGAGGTGAAAAGCACTTTTTTGATGTTGCCCAGGAGCTCGCTAGCGAACATGCAGTCTGGATAGCAGTGCCGGTAAGTTCCTCAGAAGAATTGCAGAGCTATAAACAGGCATACGAATCATTTCTTGGTAGAAAGTTACACCCAGCAATAACATTTGTGCAATCTCCATTCTATGGTGGTGGATTTTTAGAAAAGACCTTATGGACACGACAATTTGACTACTTTTACTATGTTACTGATGGAAGTCTTTTCTTCAGTTTAGCTAAAAAAAATAATTTGCATATTCAAATTCCTCTGATTCTTGATAAGTCTAGTTTGTTGGAGCGGCTAAAACTTAGAAATTGGCAGATAAAAAATACAAACTCAGAGTTTACAAAAAAGTTAGTTGAAAAATACTGGAAGACATCTATTGATGTAGTTAATTATCCGATGATAGTAATTCCAACCAGAATTCCAGCAAAGAAGGAAAAGATCATTCTGCACGTTGGTCGTTTCTTCCGACAGCTTCACGCAAAGCGACAAGATGTCTTAGTGGCTATTTTTAAGGAGTTACTCACTCGTCATCCCCGAAGAACTAAAGGTTGGAAACTTGTCTTTATTGGTACTGTTGAAGATGAAGACTATTTTAAAGAACTACTAGAACAAGCCAAGGGACTTCCTATAGAATTTATACGGGATGCTTCACATGCTCAGTTACAGCAGTTGTATAAAAAAGCTCAAATTTATTGGCATGCAACTGGGTATGAAGTTTCTGAAGAAAAGCATCCAGAAAAGGTTGAACACTTTGGAATTACAACGGCAGAAGCTATGTCCTATGGAGTTGTCCCGATTGTACTTGGAAAAGGAGGCCAGGTCGAAGTAGTTGGATCTTTAGGCAAAGAAGTACTCTGGAAATCAAAAGAAGAGTGTTTAGCAATCACAGCTGGTATTCTCAAAGATGAAAAGTACCGAAAAAAACTAGCTGTTCAAGCAAGAATTGAAGTTAAAAAATTTAGCAAAGAGGCTTTCACTGCTAGAGTCAAGGAAATGGTATAACATGTCAAAAATTTCAGTCGTTATTCCAAACTATAATGGAGTACACCTTCTAAAGAAGCACTTGCCTGCAGTTCTTGATTCTTTGCGTGAAGGTGATGAAGTTGTGATTGCAGATGATTCTAGCACTGATATGAGTGTTGGATACTTGGTCGAAAAATTCACATTAAAAAAAGATAGTGATACACATCTCTACACTGGTAATCTGTCTGAAGAGAAGAGAGTGAAGATGGTTGTTGTCTCAACTTCAAAAAATATGCGGTTTGCAGGTACGGTTAACCTAGGTGTGCAAGTTGCAACTGGTGACTATATATTCCTACTAAATAATGATGTCTCACCAAAAGAAGATGTTTTAGAGTATTTGCTACCTTACTTTGAAGATCCAAGCTGTTTCGCTGTTGGGTGTAAGGAGTATGAGCAAGATGAGAGCGGTGAAGAAAGTGGCCGCAATTTATTGTGGTTTGAACGTGGTCGGTTTATTCACTCAAAAGCACCCCAAATGACATCAGGGGAAACTGCTTGGGTGAGTGGTGGTAGTGGTCTCTATGATCGAAAAAAATGGTTGCTACTAGGTGGGCTTGATACTCGATTTTATCCTGCTTATTGGGAAGATATAGACCTTTCATTTCGGGCTAAAAAAAGAGACTGGAAAGTGCTTTTTGAAGCCAAAGCTATTGTGTTCCATAAGCATGAATCAACTCACCGAAATGTGTTTGGTGCACAAAAGATTAGAGAAATCTCTTTAAAAAATGGAGCTGCTTTTACGGTCAAACATGCTTCTCTGAGTCAATACCTAAACTATTTACTTTGGCAACCGTATTGGTTTTTAAAATTACTTAACATTCGGAAAAGACACCTATGAAAGTACTAGCACGCATCAGATCCTTAGTACCGAAAAAGTTTGAGAGAAAGCATGTACTTATCTTGATAGTTTTAGGTATTGCTACTTTTTTAAGATTTTATAATGTTGCAAATACGGTTCAGTTTTTGGGAGATCAAGGACGTGATGCATTAATTGTGTCACGAATTTTTCGAGAACTAGATTTTGTTTTCATTGGTCCCGTCACCAGTGTGGGGAATATGTATCTAGGGCCGTTGTACTACTACTTTATGGTCCCTTTTCTCTGGTTGACCTATCCAAGTCCAATGGGACCTGTTTATGCAATTGCACTGTTAGGAGTTGTGACGGTGTTCTTGATGTATCATTTGGGAAAGAAATTTTTAAGTGAACGAGTAGCTCTTATTGCAGCAACACTCTTTGGTTTATCTGCTGTGGTGGCTCAAAACACTCGCTTCAGTTGGAACCCAAATCCAGCGCCATTTGTTTCATTACTGCTGATGTATTTTACCTTTAAGGCACTACAAAATGTGAAGTATTGGATTGCTGTGGTAGTTTGTTTTGCAGTCTTGATTCAGCTTCACTACATGACACTGCTTGCGGGCGCAGCTTTTGGGTTGGTTTGGCTTTATCAACTTTTTACAAAAATAAAAGAAAAAAAGCCTTTGAAAAAAATGTTTACTGCTACAACAGTAGGAGTGCTTATTTTTCTTCTCTCACTCACCCCACTAGTGTTATTTGATATCAAACATGATGGTTTAAATAAGAAGGCTTTTATAAATATTTTAACGAAGGAAGAAACCTTTGCAAAAAATGAACATGAAGCGCCTACTGTTCTTGCAAGTACACTGATTAACATTAGAAGTCGAGCAAAACTTATTTTGACCGATTTAAGTGTGGGAGAACATGACTCATCTTTTGATACTTTTATAGCTTTCTCGTTGATTGCAGTTTTATTTTATATTGTAATTAGAAAGTTCAAGAAAGGTCGATTAGCATCAGGAGAGTTTATTGTTTTCTCATTTTTAATAACTGGAATTATCGGCACTGCTTTATATCGACATAATATTTATCATCATTATATTGCATATCTATTTCCTGCTGCCTTTTTTTCACTCGCAATTATTTTAGATTACTTATATCAAAAAAGTATGGTTGGAAAAATTTTGGTAGGTATTTTTTCTTTCTTTTTTATACAATTCAACTTTATTTATGGAAGAGAAATGCTAGAGTCATTGGGGTGGACAATTGCTAATATTCAGAGTGTTGCACAAACAATTGAAGATAGAGTAAAACCAGGAGAAAAATACAATATTGTATTATTGAATGGCACTGGTGATCTCAATGGTCAAAATTATCGGTATTTTTTATCAACATCTGATGACAAAAAAATAGTTTCAGAAGAAGAGTTCGGTCAAGTTGAAACACTTTTTATTATTGATGAGGAACGAAAGATAGAGAAAGAAGTTGATTCTCCCGTCTACGAAATTGTTGTGTTCCCAAATAAAAAACCGGTTGAGGTCTACACTATTCCTGACGGCCCAGAGATTACCATGCTGCGAAAAGAGCAGAATTAATGTTAGTATTAAAGTAGATATTTTTTGAGTAGAAAGTAAGATACGCAGATGTTCAAAATTAAGAGTTTAGTATCAAAACACTTATGGTTTATCTTACTTTTAGTAACGGCTGGAATCGTGCGTTTTTTGTACATTCAAGGTGGAGTGGTTCCCTTTCTATTTGATCATGGTAAAGATGCCATAGCAGTCCTCCACATGTTGGTAGTTCCAAAAATCAAGTTCATTGGTCCTTGGACAAGTATCCCAGGACTCTTTTTTGGTCCCGCTTGGTATTATTTCTTGGCTCCTTTTGCTTTACTTGGCGGCTTTGATCCTTCGTTCTTTGCCGTTGGGATGACCTTGTTAGTTTTACTGCAGATGTATCTTGTGTATAGATACTTCAACATTGAATCTGCTGTCATAATGGGGTTCACAAATTTTTGGTTAACAATATCCAGAAGTGCTTGGAATCCATTCCCAATGACCTTACTTTCAATTGTTATTCTCATATTACTTAAAAAGCAGATTGCGCAAAAAAAACTCAATGAAAAAATTGTATTTGGCTTATTTTTTACTGCTGCCTTTGGATTTCATTTTTCATCAGCATTTGCCATTTTCTATCCATTCATAATTGTAGCCACCTTATTGTTGTATAAATTCAGACCAAATGTTAGAGCATTATTTGCTAGCATGCTTGGTTTCTTTCTCCCCTTTATTCCTCAGTTGCTGTTCGAAATTAAAAATAATTTTGTTGAAGCAAGAGCGATCATTGCATACTTCTCTGAAGGAGAAAGTCATACTTTTGGTGTGGAGAAAATTCTTTCTGTCTTACAGATTACATTTGGTGAGTTTCGTGGAACACTGTTTGAACTTCCTGGTGTTTTAAGAGAATATTCACTGGCTCTCTTGCTAATGTTAGTGATACTAGCTGGATATTTTATTTGGAAGAAAAAAAGTTTTGACAATGAACTACAACAGCTACTCATTATCGGAGGCCTATTTACTATTTTTCCTATCATTGGATTCTTTTTCTTACACTTTAACCTTTGGTATGTCTTGCCTATGATTCCAATCGTTACTATTCTTTTGGGTACCGTATTCAGTAAAACCCCTAAAGCATTTTCAGTTCTTTGTATGTCAATTTTCATTGTATCTGGTTTAGTGCGTTTGAATTACTATCTACAAGTAGAAAAACCTATATTTGAATTTGATACAGTTCACTACCCAGTCAAAGAAAAAGTAGTCGACTATATTAGAGAAGACACCGGTGACACCCGTTTTTCAGTGTACACCTACATGCCTGATGTCTATGATTTTCCGTACCAGTATTTATTTTTAAAACAGGGGTTGGAGGGTGAAGAACTTCCTGTAGAATTTGCTTACGAGCCAGGTGTGGTTTCCTATATTAGGGAAAAAGAAGATATTTTAGGAGTAATTGACGCCAAATATGGCCCTCGCTTACAAGGTACACCCAAAAATATTTATTACGTTATCACTGATACAAGAGAGTCAGATGTACTTACTAATTGGTGGGGTAGACAACGATATAGTGAAATACTTTCAGAGAAATCATTTGGAGATAAAATAGTTGTCTACAAGGCAAGAACTTTATAAGACTTAGTGAGTGGATGTCGTAGTTATGACTGCATTTTTTAAAAAAAATTGGTATCTTGTATCATTGCTGGCAATTCTTTTTATAGCGGGTGCTTTTCGCTTTTATCAACTAGGATCTGTCCCACATGGTATGACTTGGGATGAAGCTGCAATTGGATATAATGGCTCTGCAATTTTTACTACCAGGAGAGACGAATGGTTAACAAGGCTTCCTGTTAGTTTCAGATCCTTTGGAGACTATAAAGCACCATTGGCAATATACCTAAGTGGCTTTTTCACTTTTGTTTTTGGAATGAACCTTTTTGCTGTCAGACTACCATTTTTTATTTTTTCAATTTTTGGAATATTAGGTACTGTGTTACTTACAAAGGAAGTATTTTTAAAACATAAGTATGCAAAACACTATGCATTATTTGCTGGATTTCTCATTGCTACATCTCCATGGCATTTCCACTATTCTCGGACTGGTTTTGAATCGGGAATCGCGCTAACCTTATTTATTTGGGGCCTGTATGGTTTCTTCAAATCACTACATACTCTTTTTGCAGATAAAACAGCTTCTTTGCTAACAATACTTGGCTTTGCTGGGTCGATGTATGCCTACCATAGTTCCAAAGTAGTAGTGCCGTTAATGCTCGTAGCTCTTTTTATATTTTATTTTGCTTCTGTTATTAAAAATATTCGTAAGGTAGTAACATTAGCTGTGGCATTTGTTGTTTTACTCATACCTTTGATTAAAGATTCATTATATGGAGAAGGTTTAACTCGAGCTGGAGTCAGCATTGTCTTTGAAGATATATCTTTTCAAGACAAAGTTTTTTTAATTTTAAAAAACTACGGGGCACATTTTTCACCACAGTTTCTTCTTTTTGGAGAAACAACGACCCTCCGACATGGAACAGGGTACCTAGGAGTTTTATTTATAACAACGCTAGTGCTGATTTTAGCGGGGTTGGTTCGGTTTCTAAAAGAAAAGATGCACAGAAAACAAATGGCACTTTTTATACTGATAGTTGTCATTGGTTTTCTACCGGCTAGTGTTTCTTCAGAAGTACCTCATAGTAATAGATCTCTGTTGGCACTACCAGGCTTCATCATGTTAGCCGTCTATGGTTTAGACTATGTGCTTAAAAAAGTAAGAGTGAGAGCAATGAATAAAAGTGCTCGAGGTTCTCATGGAGAAAAAAACATTATTGTGACTTCAATTGTGGGTTTATTCTTAATGGTGCACAGTATGTTCTTTATTGCTTTTTTAGGTCACTACTTTACTACTTTTGCAGCAGAGTCAGCTGAGGGCTTTAAAGATGGATATTTAGATGCTTTTGAGATAGTCAAGAAGTACGAATATGGAGAGGGTGTTAATGAAGTCGATACAATTATTTTTACTTCAGACTATGGGCAACCATACATTTATGCTCTTTTTGCAAGAAAAACGAACCCCATCTGGTATCAAGGTGGTTCATTGATTAAGTATGAGTTTTATGATGACATAACAATAAGTGATCTTTCTAGAAAGAATGCTCTGATTGTTGGAAGTAATCAAGATGAGCTCCCTCTAGAAAAAGCAGATCATATTATTTATGGTTCAGACCATGAAATGAAGTTTCAAATATATAGAACCAAGGAAGAATAGTATGGTAGTTACTTTCATGACTTTTCTAATGACCCTTATCATTTTCTTGATTTCATATTTTGGATTTGGACTCTGGCTACTTTCTAAACTCAATCTAAAAATCACACTTTCACTACTTGAAAGAGGAGTACTGGCTACTGCGATAAGTATCTCTCTAGTAGTCAGTGTTATGGCTCTTTTAGGGCAATTTATTAGCACCAATACCTACTGGACACTAGTGTTAACAGGTGCCCTGAGCCTGACTAACTTCAAACAATTTTTTAAGTATCTAAAGTCTGTTAAGAAGCAGGTTTTTAAAAACAAGTTGCTTGTGGGGTTTTTTCTTGTATGTACTTTAGTACTTGCGAGTACTATTGGTTTTAGTGGTGCAACTAGAGATGGTTCCCTCCGTTTGCAAGAAGTTCACGATAGTGTTTGGCACATTAGTTTGGTTGAAAATTTACTTACCTCAGTTCCACCCAAACATCCATCTGATCCGAGTATTTTATTAAATAGTTATCACTATTTTTATGATCTCTTTTTAGCAAGCCTCACCTATTTCTCTCGCATTTCTCTTTTTACTTTATACTATCAGTATTCCGTAGTTTTCTTAGGAGTCTTTATATCTTCAGCAGCCTTTGTGCTAGGGAAAAGAATGCATGGAGTATTGGCAGCTTATTATTTAACAACCTTTACTGTTTTTTCGGGAAGTTTTGCTTATTTGATTCCACTATTTATTCCTGGAAGGGCTTGGCATGAGTCTAGTTTTTGGGTTAGCCAAACACTGGTAATGATGGTTAATCCTCAGGTCATTTACACGTTGGGTATTACTTATATCTTTATTTTCATTCTTCACTTAATAAGCAACATACAATTGAAAAAAAGTGATGCCTTAAAGTTCCATATAGTACTTAGTTTATTAGCAGCCACAAGTATTGGTTTTAAAAGTTATGCTTGGGTACTTTTGACTGCAATTTATGGAGTCTTTTTACTTGTAGAGCTTATTACAAAAAAGTCACTAAGAACTATTCTAACGGGTATTTTCTATGTGACTCTTTCTGTCCCCTTAGTATGGTTAATTACCCGTTTTAAAGGGAACTCGTTCTTTTATGAACCGCTCTGGTTTACGAATACAATGATTGAGAGTCCAGACAGAGTAAATTATTTAGAATGGAAGTTTTTGCAGGATCACTACCTTTGGAAGAAGAATTGGCTACGTCTATATTTTCTTGAAGCTAGAAAGTTAGCAGTCTTTTATCTTGGTAATTTAGGCATTCGATCTTTCTTTCTCGGTTTACCCATCTTAGCTATAATCAGAAAAAAGTTTTTTTCAAACAATCCCGTATTGAGTTATGTTTTTTTTGGCTTCTTATTTAGTTCTGTGTTTCCTTTATTGTTTCTACAGAGAGGGACCGTTTGGAACTCTATTCAATTTTGGTACTATGCTTTGATTTTTGCCAACGTTTTGGTTGCACTTTTTATTTCGGAACTACTTAAGAACAAATCAACTCTTACAGTAGTTTTTGTCTCCCTGCTTCTTTTTGTTTTAGCGATACCTACAAGCGTAAAAACAATAGTAGATAAAAATAGATCACCTTATGTACTGCCAGCTGAAGAAGTTCAGTACTTACGCTCATTATCTGCTAGTGATCATGTACTTATTTGCCCAGAAGGAAGCACCTTGTATAAATCTGCTCTAGTGAAAGCTATAACTCCAGCAGAAGTCTATGTTGCAAACCCTTCTCAGCTAACATTGGTTGGAAGTGATCAGTCAAAAGCAAAGCGAGTAGCTGAAATCATTGATCAAAATAACGTCGCGGATTTTACAGAACTACTTGAAAAAGATAGAGTGACGAAAATTATTTGTACAGATGCTTCATTAACAGATAAAGTGCTCAAAATGTTGCAAATAACAGGCGAAAAATATGGATCAATTACGGCTATTACTTTAGAGCAATAGCTTCTTTTTTTTAGTTACAATAGAGAGAAGTCCAAATATAAAGAGGCCAAGTCCTGAAAGGACGCCACTCAAAAGTCGTATTCTTGTTGGACTATAGATAACACTTAAAGTATGTTTTCCCGCTGGGACCCGATAGGTAATCAGCCCACGATACCTAGTATCTTGGTATTCAATCTCAACTGGATTTCCGTCTACAAAAACGTTCCACCCAGGGAAGTAGAAGGTGTAATCTATCATTCTAATCTCAGTTTCAGAGTCTATTTGGTACTCTCTACTGGCATTTTTAGCTGTGCTGATTTCTAAAGTTCCAGTTCCCTCAATAATTTCAGCTTGTACTTCTTTTGTTGGGTATTCCTCACTGTTTCCTGTCCAGACAGGGTTCATATTAAGACTGTGCAAGTTGGCTGTAGTAAAGGCATAATCTGATTCCGGTTGAACAATATAATTTTTTCCATAAAACTCTGGTACTCTAAGCCAAAGAACGAGTGCTAGGAGTGTTACTAATACAATTTTATTTTGAAGTTTTGGAACTGCTTGTGTTAGCATCACAAAAAGACCAGGTAATAAGAATTGTAAGACATTTAAAAACCTCCATGGATACTGAATTTTATCTACGAGCGGCAAAGTGTAGAGGAGTTTGGTTACTGGTAGTAATAAGAGCAGGCTCATAACTGACATGGCAATCCAAGTTTTCAACTCGGGTAGTGCTTTCTTTTTAACATATTTCTTTATTGGATCTACTTGAGATAAAAAAAGTACTATGAGACTAGCTATAAAGATACTGAGCTCAAAGAGACCTAGTTTAATAAAGTTTCCTCTAGGGCCAGGGTGTGTGAAGGTGTAAAACCATTGTGTACTATAGAGTTGAGTGAGTGATAGAAAACCATCATTTACAATACTTGACTGAATATTTGCTTGATAGAAATACTTCATTTCTAAAAAAAGTGGGAGAAGGTAGTAGCTTGCAGCCAGTAATGCTAAGCCTACACTACTGGCTGCTATAACTACTTGTTTTAAGGCAGTTCTTTTATCAAGGCCACTTAAAAAATAGAGTGAGAGTGGTATAAAAAAGATCAGCAGCATCATTGGGTGCGTTAGCGCAATTCCTAGTGTGCTCATAAATAGCAGTCCCAAGGCAAGATGATACTTCTTATGTTGCAGATTCCAAATACTTAGGAATACTATTGGCAAGAATAACGTGCTCATGATTTCTGGAAGAGCTCCTCTAGTGTAAATGTTTAAAGCTCGATAAGGAAAAAATGTTGCTATACCTGTTGCAGTAAGCGAGACTAATTGGTTTGCATATTTTCGAAAAAAAACATAAAATAAAATCGTGGCCCCGATAAGTGAAAAAGTAACAAGCACTGTGTACGCGGTTTCTGTAGAAGCTCCAAGTAGAATGAGCACAGCACCTAAGTAGGCAGGCAGTTGATGAGCAAACAGTGGCAGAGGAAGTCCAAAGTTGGCAAAGTTATTTGACCAGGTAACAGGAAATTCACCGTCAGCAAGGCTTTGTGCGAATTGATTCATGGTAGTCATATGAATATGGCCATCAAAAGTTACGGGGTGTCCCGGTCGGATCAGTAAATCAGCCACACTTATCAGTGCCAGGAGCACTAACATACAAAGAATCAGTCTTTTATCTAACTTCATAGCTCAAGTATACAGTAGAAAAGTGCTATAATGAATGTATGAATAAAAAGTCTTCAAATACACTTTTTTTGATAGTACTTACGTTCTTAATTCTCACGATTGCTTTTTTGAGGCACCCAGATGTAAAGGCTCAATATTCAACTTGGTATAGAACAAAGCTCTTTACTGAGTTTCAAACCCAACTAAAGACAAACGGTTTAGATCCAGAAGTGTATTGGCAATTTCGTGAACGTTTTAGCCCAGGTGCTTTTACTCGTGAAGAAAAAAATACTGATTTTTTCACCACTTTTAGAATTACTTCTTTAGAAGAAGAGAGCACGCCACTTCTTTTCTATACATCGGAATACTTAACAAGCATGGATGGCCTTTTACTAGGTGATACAAGGGTAAGATTGAATGAATTTAAAGCTGCTAGTACAGGTGAAATTCTTTTAGAAAGTGACTCTTTTATTCTAACTAAAATAAACCAATCGCAGTACTTGTTCGTGTTCATCACTTCTACAGAAGAAATGCAACGAGTGAACGGCATGTTTGACTATACGTCTAAAGAGAGAGAACTTATTAAAAATCAACAGTGGTATAACGTCACCCAATTGACACTATGACCCATGGAAAGATAGAGTAGTTACATGAAGAGACTTATTCAAAAATGCTTGCTGGCACTCAAGAACACCTCAAGAAGGACAAGATTTTTTCTGTTTCTTTTCTTACTAGCTGTTATTTTCACTCGCTTTTATAACTTGGAAGGTACGGCTCGTTTTACTCAAGATGAATCAAGTGATTTAGCCAGAATGGAGCAGTACTATAAGAACAAGCAAATCTCATTGATTGGTCCTATCTCTAATGATCGAAGTAAAGTTTTTAGTTCTTTGAGTTACTACTTAGTTATGCCATTCGCCATAGCCTATGACTTTACCCCTGTATCTCCAGTGTATGGAATGGCTTTTTTAGGTGTTTTGACAGCAGTGTTCTTATTCCTCCTAGCTCGATCAATTGATATAAAAAAGAGTGGTATGGCTGCAGTATTGATTAGTGTTTGGTTCCCACTGGTTTTAATGAGTCGTTGGGCTTGGAATCCTCACTTTGTTGTTTTTTGGGCATCGTTGGCACTATTGATATATCAGTATAGAAAGCGAATAGGTTCGATAGCATACTTGAGTATTGGGATAGCATTAGGAGCAATGTTCCACCATCATTATGTGGCACTGATCACTACAGCTCCGTTTCTCTTGTTCATTTCACTTCCAATGTTACGAAAGAGAAACTATAAGTCAGTACTATTATTGGTAGTAGGTTATCTATTGCCACATCTCATTTTTGTTCTTTTTGATCTCAAAAATCCACCCGGTCTCTTCTTCGGGAGGTACTTAACTGGTGGAAGTACCCCCCATGTTGAGTCTCAGATGAGCATAGGTTTGATTGTTGACCACTTAAAACGAAATGTCTCAGTATATCTATCAGCCTTTGTACAAAACTCGTTTTTACAGTTATTATTGGGAACTTCTATAGTCTCATTATTTTTACTTGAATATAAAAAGTATTTTTACCGAACAATGACTTGGTTTATTCCAGCTACATCAATTATTCTCGGTGGGATAATATTAGATGATTTTCAAATTCGGTATGTGTTTTCGAGCTTAGCCTTTCTTTTTGTTTGGCTACTTATTCCTCGAAAAGAGCGAATCAATACAGCACTGAGTAATATAATTTTTTTCATTATGATTCTAGGATCACTGCTAACGATAAAATCTCAGTTAACCATTTCTGAAGTGCCTCCAAGCATGCGGGTTTTTACAAAAGCTAGCCAAGTAATTATTACTACAATTAAAGAAGAAAAGTTAAATAATGCGAATGTGGCTGCACTCGCGAGTCACGATGACGCTCCTTTAGCAGAACGATATCGAGACTATATTAGAATGAAAAATACAGGCCTGAGAGCAGCGAGTGAGTATGATGCTTCAGAACACCTTTTTGTGATTACTACCGCAACTGATGAAGAACTAAGAGAAGACAAATCATATGCCATGGTTGCATTCAAAGATAAAGGTCTTCGAGATATTTTTGAGATAGAGGATTCAGAATGGAAAGTCATCTGGTATGGTACAAACTAATATTCTTTCAAGAATCAAATACTTAATTATTGGATTTCTTTGTCTTAATCTACTTCTAAAATTTTTTGCAATTGGTTCAACTCCACCTGGTGCTACCTATGACGAAATTATTTATGCTGCAGAAGCGCAGAGTATTGTTGCTTATGGCACAGATCTAACGGGGAACTGGCGTCCCTGGCACCTGGAACCATCAGATGCCTTTTACACTGAGCTCACCAGTACGATGCTCGTACCCGGGTTTATTTTGTTTCCAAACAATCCTGTGTTGGCAAGCAAATTCATCCCCCTCCTCCTGGGAAGCCTACTTCCGGTGTTGTTGGCTTTGATTGCTTATAAGCTTAAGAAAGACCCTTTAGTTTTTATTACCACTGCAACCATCGCAACCTTAAACCCTTGGATTTTTCAATTTTCTAGAATGGGATACGATTCACTTTTTAGTGTAGTCTTTTATTCTTTGGCCATAGTGCTAGTACTGTACCAACAAAAATGGCGCAAACTCTGGGCTTTGATCCCTCTGTTCCTTGGATTTTTCCAGTATCAAGGTCATAAGCCATTACTAGTACCATTGATCGGAATTTCTTTCCTCTATGTCGTCTTCGATGCCTACTCTTGGAGTTCAATAAAAAGTACCTTTTCACAGCTACTCAAGAATACCAATGTTATTTCTAGTTTTATTCTAGTTTTATTTTCATTGTTGTTGACAGTTACCTATATGGTCAGATTACCACATTTAACTTCTGGAGAACGAATCTCAGAATTTTCTTTCTATGATGAAACTGTATTAGCAACAGAAGTAAATACCAGAAGGCGGCTTACTCTTAATTCTCCCCTAACCCCACTTTTTGTAAATAAGTATACTGTTTTAGCTGAAGACCTGAGTGAGCGGTTTTTGAACTCATTCAATACCAAACGCCTATTTATTTCTGGAGATAGAGCTGTTGACACTTTCACCGTTCTTGATTATGGTTACTTCCATTTGATAGATATTTTGGTAGTAAGCATCAGTCTTCTTTTTCTATTCACGAAAAAAAGAGACTACAAAATGGTCATCTTCATTGCTGTATTTATTGTGATTGGGACAGTACCAAATGTCATTAGAACGGGTTTGCCTTGGATTATCTTCAGGGGAGCGTTCACCTTTTTAGGTATGATCCTTCTGATGGGCATTGGGTTTACTCAGTTTTTAAAAACTTTAAAGCCAAGAGTTAGAACTTTAGTTATTTTCATCTATTTGGGTGCAACACTTCCTTTTTTCTTTATCTACTTTTTTAGATACCCAATTACTCATACCACGCATACTGGTTTTTATGAGCGTATCGTAGCTAGTTATGCCGAACGGGTAGCAAAGGATACAGAGTTACTGATTATTCCAGATCGTGCTGATGCTACCTTTGATTACTTGATTACCTATAATCACTTACTCACCGCTAAAAATAAAGAACAAGTGATGGCAGCGGCTCAAACGAAGAACTTTGAAATTAATTCGATAACACTTTTAAGTAACTGCCCTAAATCGATTAGCGAAGTTGCGAACAATACTACTACCTTCGTTCATTTAACGAAGACTCCCTGCGAGCCACCAACAGATTCAGATAAAGTGACAGAAATAAAATCACTCATTGATAGTGGTACTATTTTTGTTTTGTATAACGATGCTTTGTGTAGTCAATTTGATTTGCAATCATACCCCTCAGTAAAAAAGAATACTTTCGCGGTTGAAAAAATGAGTGACGAAGCTTTTTGTAAAACTTTTTTCAGCAAACATTAATTTCTTTTAAGCGGATACAGTAAGAAAGTTGCCAACCCAATAAGGGTCAGCAGTGAAATATATTCTGCTACTCTTCTTAGAGTAGTAGCACCTGTAAAAGTGATTACTAGAGAAGCCCTGCGGTTTGGCACTGCAACTGCAAGAATCCCCTCATATTGGGGGATATTTTTAATAAAATCCACTTTTTCTTCGTCAAGAAAAGCCTCCCAGCCAGGGTAAAAAAGGCGTTTGTGAAGAACAATGATATCTTGCTCAGGCTCAATACCATATTGCATGGTTGTGCCTGAAAATGAAGTAATACTTGGATGTAACTCAGAAAAAGAATGAATGAGTTTCCTATTATTTTCTTTTGAAATTGTGGCAGATTCACTTGCATATACAAAAATCAATTCCTCAGGAAAGTAATAAGGTTGCTTTGACCAAATGGGTCGGTGCTCATCAAAACTAGAACCTGTTGCGAAGGTATGGTACCATTCAAAATCTGATCGTGTTGTTGAACCCTTAGTTGCCACATAACCTTGTACAGAAAATAAGACACTAAATGTAATTACTCCAAAAGCTATTTTTTTATAGAGATGACTTATTTTTTTTTCTCGCAAAAGAAGGATCCATATGAATAGAGTACAGATAGTTATAACCCAAAGCATTCTCCATGGGTACTGAACATACTGCAGAAGGGTGACAGAATCCCAAACATTTTCAGAATAATTGAGCATGAAAAAAAGAGCTAGCAACAACAAACTTAGCCACGGGAGTATTTTTTTAGTAAAAAATGAGTTAGCTAACCCAAAAATAATTGCTAAGAGTGATACCCCACCGACGTTAATTACCCCTGAAAAAAATTCACTACTAAGAAAGTTTCTTCGAATATCGAGTATTGCTATGAGTGAACTAAATTGATTTGTGTGTTGTAAAAGCGAAGTGCCATCTTGGTATACAATCATCCATTGTTCAAAATAAGCTGGCACCCAATACCAGGAGCTAAGCAGTAACCCCAATATGCCTGCTACTATGAGTGAAATATAGATCTTAAGAGAACGTGTCTCACTGTGTTCTGTATACAGAACGGTGAGTAGGAGTGGAGCCAGCAAGATCATAGACGGCAAATGGGATAGCACTAATAAACCGGTTGAGATAACCAAGGCGATAAAGTAGAGTTTCCAAGTTTGTTTAAAAAGCTTGGATTGTAAGAGTTTTCTTACACAGAGTAAAAAAAGTGGTACAAACGCATAAAAATAAAGTTCACCAATAGCCCCCCTCCAATACACCGAAAGTAAGGTATAAGGATTTAAGACGAAGAAAAGACTTAAGAGTACTTTCCATAGAGAGGATAGTTTATAAGAATTGAGTAACAACCAGCAACCGACTGCTGCAATGAGGAGGGAAAATAAAACGGAGAAATTAAGACTTTGTTGTATTGAAAGTCCTAAAAAGTGAAAGACACTCCCAACCATATAGGGGGTGTGGTACATGTAGTTAAATGATGGATAGCCATAACTTTCATTTAAATTTGGAGCCCATCTAACAGGAAATTGCCCTTGTTGGAGTGCTAAGTAGTAGTTGGCTGTGCGTGCTGCATGATGCAAGTAGTCGTCACTTTCATACACTACATTAGCAAGGAGTGCTTTATTTACAAATACAACACAAAAAGAAATAAAAAGGATACTGACGATAGTTTTAAAAGCGTTACTCTGTAATTTCAAGAAGTTCATAGACCGGAGTTCCATCCTGATACGAAATTGTTTTTACTACTTTAAAAGATGATGCATCTTCTATTCTTTCTCTGCACTGAGTCTCAGCGATATAGAGAACACCTTGCTCTCGGCTTCCCAGATCACAAACACCACGGTTAAAAACAAACTTACCCAAACGATACTCTGCATTGTCGCGCGCATGAGGCTGTGTTTGCAGCTCTGCTACATCAAACAAGTTTTCAATTGCAAAGTAGGCATAGAGAGGGCGAAGGTCATTGGTGACTCTAATTTCTCGATAGTTATCAGAACTTGCAGCGACTTCCTTTGCAATGTCGGAGTACGGGCTGTTTCGATACCAAGGAGTGTCATAATAAGCCTGAACATCATATTGCAGAGCAAAGTACCCAATTTGCCAACAGTACACAAGAATAATACTAAGAAGAGTGAGGTGTCTTACATACTGAAATCTAGCAGAATAAATACTGGAAATTCCCACCGCAATAAAATAAGCAAGCGCTATCACCATAGGGAAAGAGCGAATCATACTGGGTGTCTCTTGAGTTGTTAAAGCTGCTGGAATAGGTGCTAACAGTAACAATCCTAAAAATAAGTAGGTGGCTTTCTTTTTAGATCTGATCGCCGAAAACAAACCTAACAGGAGAAGTGGAATTTCAATTAGATAGAGTAATCCATGACCCGGAACAGTATATCTAAATGGTTTTCCACCTTCTAGAAATAAGAACTCAGGTGAAAAATAAGCTACATACTCTTCAGCTATAGCTCCAAGATATGCACCGATTTTGTTATAAAAGATTCGTACCACTGGCACAGGTAGTTCGCCATGTAGTGTATATATTTTTTCTACTAATCTATGCATTGGAGCTTCATCTGTAAGAATACCTACGGCTGCAATTCTAGAGGTACTTTCTTGAACCAGTACTGAAAATAGAGCAGCGAGGAAAGTAATGCCCAACACTGTAATGAAGATCTTTATTGAGTCTTTTGATTTTTTATAAGAGTACATACTTAGTCCAAAGACTAGTAATGGCAACAATACTTTAGCCGAATGATAAAAATACATACTTAAAAAAGCAGAAACAGAAAAAGCAATCACTTTTTTGTAGCTGGTTTTTTTTTGATACAGCAACAGACACAACAAACTTAGAGTCATAAAAAAGAAAGAAGCAATTACCTCCTGAGTGCCTCTGCTAACGACAATATGCCAAGGAGAAATACTCAAAATAAGAGTCATTAAAAGTGCAACATTTGTACTGATAATCTGTAAGAGTAGTAGATATATAACAACTAATGAAGCTATTCCCATCAGAGCAGCAGGCAAACGAGAAGCTAGCACCTGATTTTCTAGTGTTGTTATAAAGGGAATTTGAAAATATGAATACAAGGCGGGCTTTGGGTCTATAAGGGATGACAGGGATATTGGCAACCTGACATTATCTTCATCAGCCCCAGTTTCAGAAAGCGCGACGGCATTGACGTAAAAGGATGCCTCGTCTGCATGAAAACCACTTGGCGTTGTATCTAGTTTGACTACTCGAAGAAAAGTTGCAAGAACTAAAATTAAAAGCAGAGTAATAACGGTGCTGTGTTTTTTTAAATAAGTAGTCATTTTGCTCGTTGCTTTCGCTGCTTAGATTTTGAGTAGACAGAAAGTAGTAGAGTAAAAAGGAAGAGAGCTACGCCAAAGAAAAGGAGTAGTTCGATCGGTTCTTCAAAGAGATCATCGCCAGTATTTCCCCCAGTTCTTGGGAATAAAATATGGAAATAGAGATTATACGCAAAAGTCGTAAAGAAGTAGAAAAAAAAGTACCAACTCGGAATTAAAACTTCGGTAATTTTCTTATACTCAGTTGCTAACTGTTTGGTGATGGCTCTCTTTACTGTCCAGGCTGCAGCACCAATGAATCCTAGTAGGGCATAGGCTCGGTACACATAGCCAAACACTGGGCCATAGTTGTGCAGGGTTATTTCACCTTGAGAATTCATCTTTGCAAACTCTTCGGGAGTCTGAATGTTAAAAATTCGTTGTCCCCAAGAAATTTCTTCTCCAGCAATCACAAAGAAACCAATGGCAGCAAGGAAAAACAAAATACCAAGAATTGTATGTTTTTGATACCATTTGCGATACAGTAAGAAACTAAAAATACTACTCAGAGCAATAAAAAGAAACTGACCCCATTCAATCAGCGAGTCTTCTTTTTCAATAAAAAGGTAGAAAGAGTGATGCCTCATAAAAACGATCATGAATATCGCTGTTAGAAAGAGAGGTAGCAAGAAGATTGCAGTTTGCCAATGCTTTCTGAAAAAAGCCGTCCCGTTCCTAATCTTACTCACTAAGTATAAAAAACTAGCTATGATAAATGTATCAACGTAATCTATATGTAGAGTTTCCAAAATGAAGTTGGTATGAGTCAAAAATTCAAGACAAATTATTGTAATAGCAAATAATAAAAAAATAGGTAGTAGATAGTTTTCAACCAATAAAAGAATTCTTTTGATTTTCATAAGAATCACTGACCTAACTATTACAAAAACTCAGTAGTTTCGTTTTTTCACTTCTCATTGCTTCTATAGTATACACGTATGCAAAATCATACGTGTTTGTATTGTCTTGAATGGTTTTAGTAGGAGTGAATTTTTGAGGGTCATTCGTAATAAATACTGTTGGTTGCGTATACTCACTATCACAGGTTAAGGACTTACTATTTCCTTCTTCAAAAAAAACTCGATTTCCAAATTGAGTTGGTCGAGTAAACCCAGTACTTTCTTCATAGATGTTCGCAAATGATTGCTGGGTGAGCACTGGATCTATGTGATTATAGTATGCATAGTACATATGTGGTTCTGGGTAAAGGTCGTGGTCAGCATACACTACAAACCCATCTTGGGCGTATTGGTGTGAAAGTACTGCAATCTTTTTTGCATAGGATAAAAATGTAGCAGTCCCTTCATGAGTCGCATAGGTGGTTACGCCATACATCAGCGCATATGCCCCTGTAAAGAAAAGTAAGGTGATGATAGCTATCTTAGAAAAATTACTATACTTTTTTCTCAGATAATCATACCCAAGTACTAGCACTGCCACTACAAAGGGAATCTGCGCAGACATTCTAATGGCATGAGGATCTCCCGCAAATGTTGAAGGCAGAATAGCAATGAAGTATCCGACCACTAATAACAGTTGCTGACGATAGTTCTTAATGAGAAGTAAGATTCCGATCATCCAAATTGGAAAGAGAATAACAAAAAACTCTCCAGCTTCAGTTGGATTTCTACCTACATCAGAATCACCAACAAAGAAAAGGAAGGCTGGAGATAAGTGCTTAACAAAACTATCAGTTCCAATCAGCAACGGTTTGGTAAAGCGATTATATTTTAGTTTGCAGAGTTTCGTTAACTGAGGATGGATTTCTATGAAAGTGACATGACAGTTGTTTTCATAATGATTATACAAATACAGTGTTTTTTCTGAAGTCAACGTGAGTGTCTGATCTAATCTGTTGGTTGCGCCCCCAATAAAAAATCCTGGCAAAGATAAAATAGTTGAAAGAAGCAATACGATACTCAGTGTTCTTATTTCAGCAAAGTGGGCACGAATATGCTTCAAGTGAGCAATCACGGTGACTGCCAGAACAGACCCTAAAAATAGAACTACCGTGAATCTAAATCCATGGTAACTGTAAGTACTGAGGCTGAAAAATAACGCTGAAAGCACTACCTTTAACTTTGATTTCTTAGCATCACTCAAATAAAACAACCCTCCAAAAAAGAATGCTAAACCGAGGTTTGACTCTAAAGCCATTCTGCTCAGATGTACTGTCCATGGACTGACTGCTAGGATGAGCCCCCCAATTAAACCAAGATGGTCTGACTTACCTATTTTTCGGATCCAAAGTGCTCCAAAGAGAACAACAAAAAGGCCTGCCAAAGCAGAAGTTATTCTTGGCAATACTTCTTGCCAGCCTACAATCTTATAAAGAAGGGCAGTAGCATAAAAAAAGGCAGGTGGTTTATAGTCTCCGAAGGATTTAAAAACAAGTGGAAATGAGTTTCCCCACTCATCCTTACCCGTTTCAGCAATACTAATTGCTGTGTATCCCAAGCCAACTTCATCTTGAACCATGCTCGGTGGAAAGGTATTTAAAAAAGGAAATCTCAAAATAATTGCCAGAGCTAGGACCAAACCTAGATAAATAAAAAACTTCTGTGTAACAATTTTTTTCATCATCTCCAAGTATACAGATTCTTTAGAGTGCCAACCAGAGTAAAATAGGAAGAGCGATAATGACAATGGGAACCTGCTTGAGTATGTTGAAATCCTGTTGGAGTGTTTCTGTCAGCACATACCCCAGATACTTGTTCCCACGGGGCTTTTTATAGAAACTTCGAAAGGCAAATGATTCAAGTCTGTCAGATTCTGTTAATGCTATCTCCAATGGGTCTTCTTCTGTTATTTCAAGGGGAATCAGCTTAATGGTGTAGGGTTGGTTCATTGAATTTCCTTGAGATCTTAGATCAAAACGGATTTCAGATTTATATCCAATATTGATACCAGAAAAGACTTGGTCTAGAACCAGCGTTCCATCCTCCGACATCATTTGTACTCTATATGTGTCTGTATTTTGTAGGTCAATGTCTGACAAATATAAATCAATTCGGTATAAACCGTTGGTTTGTCCAATAAATGTTTGTTCTATGGTGGAAACAAAAGGCTCATAATCAACGACTACTGGATTGTTACTGGCAATAGGCGTAGGAATTGCATTGGCAATAAACGTCAACATAAGAATGCTAGTAAAAGAAATTGCTAAAATTGATATATAGAGAACTAACTTGGGTATTTTTTTCCAAAAGTACCTAAACTCACCTATAGAATGACGGAGGGAAACCTCTTGACTCTTGAACCAATATGAAAAGTAAAGTATTCCCATACCCGCTAACAAAGTATGCCCATAATTATTGAACGTTTTAACATCAACACCCTGACTCAGTAGTAGTTCTCTCATTGAAGGAAGCGTCATTAAGAATGCATTTAACGGAGTCAAGAGTCCCGCCGTAAGTGCAGTGTCATTAAAGAGCAAAATGATAAGTGCCCATGCTCCTAAAACAATCCCGTTTGTAAGGAGGACCCAAACAAGATTTTCTTTTTTCTGGTTAAGAAACCAAAGTGCCCAGAAAGGAAGTAGCCAAGTAAACCATTGAGGATGAAAGTGATTGAAGAAAAGAAAGATCATGTTCAACAGCAGTAAAATACTGGCTTGATGAATCATTACTTTTTTTGTCTCTATAGTTTTATATTTATGAACTGCTCCCGCAACTAAAAGCATGAGTAGGATTGGTACAATCAAAATTTTATCTTCGAAACCCAAGTCAATTCTAGCAATAAAAAGTCGATCTATGCCTCGTTCAAACACAGCAGCTCTAAATGCAGGGTTAGAAATAAATGGGAGCAATGTCGCGATGTAGACCAGCACACTACTTCCAAAAGTTACTAGTTTTTCTTTTAAGGAAAGACGTTTCTCGACAAGAAGTAAAAAGGGGAGCCACAGCAATGGAAACATTTTGATTGATGCTCCCAAACCAAATAAGAGCGCTGAGTAAAATAATTTTTTCTTATTTAAAAAGAGCCAAGCAGCCAAAAAGAAGACGATAGCCATAACGTCATTTTGTCCCATGACAGGGATACTATACAAAGTGATCGGGTTGAGAAGCCATAAGGCACTTACAAAAATTGCTTGCTTCTCAGTAGCTTTCGATTGCTTAGCAAGTAAGTATAAAAGGTACCCTGCTAAAAGTGAAAAAAGCATGAGAGGGAACTTGATCGCAAAAGTAAATCGAGGAAGGCTGTCCTGATTTTGGTCGGTAGAGTTAGGGGTCGAAAGCCACTCGTAAAATCCAGAGCCACCAATAGGTTTCGTAATAAAGTACTGCAGTTTGTCTAAATAAAAATGCACTGGAGGATAGTTGAATTGCCCTACGTCTTTGAGTTCATCGGCGGTTGCATTCCAGATATTCCAGTTAGTACCGTTGTTGATACTTGCCCAGTTCAGCACTAGTTTATTGTCGGGATGGTAGGTAATCGGTGCGAGTAGAAAATAAACAAAAGTAGCGAAAATGAGTAATTTCTTCATATGGTTCAATCTATCCTAAAAAGTGCTAAAAAACAAATCTACTTCTTTTGATACAATGTCCCTATGTTATCAGTCGTCTTGGCTACCTATAACGAAGAAAAGAATATTGCAAAGTGTCTGCAATCTATTGCAGATATTGCTGACGAAATTGTTGTTGTAGATGGTTCATCGACAGATAAAACAGTTGAAATTGCGAAAAAAAATGGCGCCAAAATTATTTCCACTACTAATAAAGCAAATTTCCATATAAATAAACAGATGGCTATGGATGCTGCCAAAGGAGAACTGGTACTCCAATTAGATGCTGACGAGTGGCCAGACAAAGAACAAAAGAAATGGATTACATCACTACATACAGAAGTAGTCCGGTCTGGGTTCACAGTTGGCAGTACTTATTCTGGTTCTCCAGTAGCTTGGTGGCTAAAACGAAAGAATTTCTTTTTAGGTCACTACTTTAAAAAGGGAGGTCAATATCCAGATCCAGTTATTAGACTGTACATACATGGTTATGCAAAACTTCCACAAAAAGATGTCCATGAACAAATGGAAGTGAAAGGAGAGATTGGTTGGGCCAAAGGGCACTTGATACACTATGCAAATCCAACTTTCTCAGATTATTTACGAAAATTCAGCACCTATACAAACTTTAAAGCGCAACAGCTCGAAAAAGATAACCTGCAAATTTCTATTTTAAACACACTCAACTACGTCATCTATAAACCCATCTACACTTTTGTACAATTATTTATCAGACACAGAGGGTATGTTGATGGAATTCCAGGATTTGTTTTTGCGCTTATGAGTGGATTGCACCATCAGGTAGCATACCTACTCCTCTGGGAGTTGAGAGAACATAAGAAAAGAGACAGTTCATGAAATTACTCTTTGAAACCAGCGTTTTAAGTGGTGGTCACTCGGCCAGAGGTATTGGTACCTATGCTCGAATGTTACTCTCTGAACTAGAAAAAAGAGATGATGTTGAGGTGTATAAAACAAGCACTTTAGGTAAAAATGAAAAAATTAAAGCTGATGTTGTGCACTACCCATTTTTTGACCTCTTTTTTAACACCTTACCTTTGACTGGATCAAAAAATAAAGTCGTTGCCATTCATGATGTGATTCCCCTTGTTTTTCCGAAGCAATACAAACCAGGTATAAAAGGAAAACTCAGATTTCACAAACAAAAAATGGCTCTCAAAAATGTAGCAGCCATTATTACGGATTCACAGGCTTCAAAAGCAGACATAGTAAAACATTTAGGTGTGCATACAGAAAAGGTTCATGTTGTGTACTTGGCTGCTAATCCAAACCTGCAAGCTCAAAATGATGAAATGATTACCACAGTAGCTAAGAAAAATGCACTACCAGCTAAATATCTGCTCTACGTCGGAGATATTAACTATAATAAAAATATTCCTCAACTCATAAAAATGATGAAGTTTATTGAGGACCCTGAAGTTAAACTTGTTTGCTTAGGTCGGAACTTTACTCCTCAGGATATACCGGAATGGCAATGGATTGAGACACAGTTAGCACTCAGCAATGTCGAAGATCGGGTTATATTTTTGCCATCAATCTTGACTGAATCAATCGATGAACTCGCTGCTATCTATAGTGGTGCCCAAGCATATGTACAACCTTCCCTCTATGAAGGTTTTGGATTACCTGTGTTAGAAGCTATGCAGTGTAGAACTCCAGTTGTGTGTAGTCATAACTCCTCTCTGATTGAAGTCGGAGGTGAGCAGGTCATCTTTACAGAGCCACAAGCAGAAAAAATGGCTCAAGCTGTAAACCAAGTACTATCATGGTCAAAAACAAAGCGGATCACTTGGCTCCGAGAAGCATATAAATGGTCACAAACATTTAGCTGGGAAAAAGTGGCCAATGAAACGGTAGCAGTGTATAAAAGTATTCTTAAAAATGGTAGCAGTACGTAAAAAGATTCATTTTATTTTCCCACTTATGGGCATATTCTTGGTGTGGCGAAGCATACTTTTTCTTGTTGGGTATTTTGCAAATACTTTTTTGGCCTATGATCCTTCGTTTCCTTACTCTATTGGTTTGCTTGATACATTTGGACTCCCACAATGGTTGTATTCATGGGCAAACTTTGATGGTGTCCACTACATTACAATTACTAGAGATGGCTATGGTTCAGCAAGTTACATGCAAGCCTTCTTTCCTATTTATCCCTATTTTTCATCGTTACTCAATAAGAGTATCGATAATATTTTATTGGCGAACTTAGCACTCTCCAACCTTTCCTTTGCAGCCTTACTTATTACTTGGTACTATTTTGTAAAAGAATCTTTCTCTAAGAAGAGAGCTTTCATAGCAACCATAATCCTGCTAGTTTTTCCCACCTCCTTATTTTTCGGTGCCGCTTACACAGAATCGTTTTTTCTCTTGATGGTCATACTTTCATTTATCGCAACTCAAAAAAAGAAGTACATGCTGACAGCGCTCTTTGTAGCCTTAGCGAGTGCTACTAGAATTGTCGGTATCTTTTTAATCCCAGCACTTTTTTTTGAGATCCTTTTTGAAGGATATACTTGGAATAAAATGCAACACTTAGTACTTAAGAAAAAAAATTATTTTGTCCTATGGGCACAAAAACGTATTTCTAAACACGCTCTTCCATTAGCAACCGTAGCACTTGGATCATTAGGTCTCTTAACGTATATGTACTACCTGGCTACTGAATTTGGTGATCCCCTCTATTTTTTTCATGTTCAAGCGGAGTTTGGAGGTATTAGAGAGGAAGTAGTGGTAACGTATCCTCAAGTTTTATATCGTTATTTAAAAATTTTGGTGACTGCTCGTCCTTTTGATTTCAAGTATTATTCGTATCTGCAAGATTTTATTGCTGGTACAGTAGGATTGGGTTTACTTGTATATTCAGCAACAAAAGTCAGGTTAAGTTACGTTATTTTTTCTCTCTTAGTCTTTATTGCTCCAACCTTGACTGGTACTTTCTCGAGTTTGCCAAGATACATCTTGGTTTGTTTTCCACTTTTTATAGTTCTAGCTGACTGGACAGAAAAAAATAGACTCTTTAGATACACTTGGTTTATTTTTAGCGGAATTTTGTTAGTATTAAACACAGTTCTCTTTATACAAGGCTATTGGGTTGCATAATCGAAAGGAAAGATATGAAAATAATTGTTACAGGAGGTTCGGGATTCTTGGGTAGTCACATGATTCCAGCACTCGAATCTGCTGGTCATACGGTCTTAAACGTTGATATTCGTCCAGCCAAGCATGTTGAAGTTGAAACTATCTTAGCTGATATTCGAGATGCACAGAGAATGAAAGAAGTCATCAAGGATGCAGATGCCGTCTTACATTTAGCTGGCTTAATTGAAGCTGGTGAATCAGTCAAGTTTCCTCAAACTTTTGTTGATACTAATATTTCTGGAACTGTTGCAGTCCTAGAAGCGATGCGAGAAAATAACATTACAATACTTCTTTTTTCATCATCAGCAGCTGTGTATGGGGAACCTCAAACTATTCCTATTACTGAGGACGATCGAACTATTCCTATTAACCCCTACGGTATGACAAAACTTGCCATGGAAGGATTGATCTCTAGTTATGTACAAGCTCATGGTTTTACCGCAGTGGCGCTTCGGTACTTTAATTTGTATGGTCCAAAGGAACACCACGAGCCAGAATCACATGCCATGCCAAGGTTTATTAAACAAATCTATACCGACCAAGAGGTAACCGTCTATGGCAGTGGAGAACACCAGCGAGATTATATTCATGTGACTGACATTGTCGATGCACACCTCAAAGCTCTTGACTATGCTCTGCAAAATCCAGGTGCCTACCACTACTTTAATTTGAGCACCGAAAAACCATCTACTGTGTTGGAAATTGCAGCTGCAATTGAATCAGCCATGCAAAAAAAGGCTCAAATCAAACACTTGCCAGAACGTCCAGGAGATCCATTAATGCTCTATGCAAATGCAGGCAAAGCTCACAAGCAGTTAGGTTGGCGAGCACAGGTGAGCTTAGAAGAAGGTATTACAGAAACCGTTCAGTATTTTACTCAGTACTGGAAAGAACATTCGGATGAAAACCAAGACTAAAAAATTACCTAGAGATGTTTGGATCGTTATGCCTGGTCTTAACGAGGAAAAATATGTCGGTTCGGTGCTACAAAAGGTGAGTGCATATACACCAAACATTATTTTTATTGATGATGGCTCTAGTGATGCTACCTTCTCTGAAGCAAAAAAAAGTATATCTCATGTACTGCGTCATCGAGTCAATATGGGGAAAGGGGCTGCACTTAAAACCGGATGTGACTATGCATTTGATGAACTAGGTGCCAATACTGTCATTATGATGGACAGTGACGATCAACATAATCCAGCCGAATTACAGTCTTTTGTCAAAGCCTTTGCATCATCAGAGGCAGAGATTGTTTTTGGAACACGAAGGCTCAGCGGAGACATGCCAGGGTTTAAGCGTTTTTTTAATCAACTTGCTTCCCATCTTGTCCAAGTACTTTTTCAAAGTCCTTTTATTCCCGATATCCCATCTGGATACAAAGCCTTAAATAAAAAAGCGTATAAAAAGCTGAGATGGAATGCGCTAGGATACCAAGTCGAAATGGAGATTGCATGCCGGGTTTCAAAGTATAGAATCCCCTTTACTACTATTACTATCGATACCATCTACCATGATCACGATAAAGGTATGACCATACTGAACACGCTCGATTTTTTACATAACATTTTATGGTGGAGGATAACCTTATGACAATATTTCAAATAATTTCAGCCTTGTTTGCACTCTTCATGATGTATGTGGTGACTATTCATGGTAAAAAACGAAACTTAAACCAAGTTGAGGTTTGGGCTTGGTCATCTATTTGGGTGGCTTTCACCGTTGTAGCCCTCTTCCCAAACTTATTACTCGGAATTACGGGACTTTTAAACTTCGCTCGAGTATTTGACCTGTTGATTGTGATTGCCTTTATGATTCTCTCGGTGGTAGTATTTATGAGCTACTTTAAAGTCAGGTCACTAGAAAAAAAATTAGAAGAAGTTATTAGATCAGAAGCAATTACGAATGGAAAGAAGTCCAATGGCAAAAAGTAAAAAGGCTCCACTGCTGAGTATAGTTATTCCTGCTTACAACGAAGAAAAAACAATTGAACGTGTACTTAAAGCTGTTCATGCTGCCAAACTTGGTGAGATTGAAGTTATTGTTGTTGACGATGGATCTAAGGACTCAACTCGAAAGATTCTAAAAAAATTAGAAAAAAAGTATATTGCCACGCTCATCTTTAGAGATAAAAATGGTGGAAAAGGTGCCGCACTTCGGGATGGGATCGCACAAGCCACTGGCAAATTTGTGGTTATCCAAGATGCAGACTTAGAGTATGACCCAAACGATCTGCCACTGGTACTACAACCACTCTTAGACGATAAAGCAGATGTCGTGTATGGATCCCGTTTTATGGGAGCTCATGCCCACCGAGTTGTCTACTTTTGGCACTACTTGGCTAACATGAGTTTAACCTTACTTTCAAATATTTTTAATAACATTAACCTGACTGATATGGAAACTGGCTATAAAATGTTCCGTCGAGAAGTGATTCAATCAATTGAGATTACAGAAAATTCATTCGGTATTGAGCCAGAGGTAACGGCAAAAATTGCCCATAAAAAAGTTCGTATGTACGAAGTTGGCATTTCCTACCACGGTCGCACCTACGAAGAAGGCAAAAAGATTGCTCTCAAAGATGCCTTTCGGGCTGTGTGGGTGATCCTGAAGTTTGGAATTTTATTGAAAATCTAATTTCCTTGCTTCTTTCTTTTTACATGCAAACTCTTTTCAGCATAGTCTGAGAGAGCTTCGCCGAAAAAATCGAGTGGTGGTAGATCATCTTGTTGCTCTAACTTTTTAGACATATAGTGTTGCAAAATATCTGGAGAGAAACGTTGCTTGTCTTTATGCATGTTTATGGTAGTCATCTCTTTAATTGTTACATCTATTACTGCTAGTGTAGCTTCAATAGCTTTATTTATTTTAGCTAGTGCAGTATCTTGATCAATAATTCCTAATGCAACACCTTCAGTAATAAGCCGTCGAAACCTTGATAAGTTCTCTGCTGTTGGTTTCACTGTACCAATTTTAGCTGTTACTTCAGCAAGTTTTCTTTTAGTTTCTTCTTCATGTTGAGTTGTAATCTCAGTCGCAATGGCATCTTTAAAGGTAGCACGCAAAAAACTAGGAACCACCTGTGCTCGAGCAGTTTTATTTAAAATGTACGCGGGAACATCATTTGAACCTGTCGTATTAGTTGCTATAGCATCTATTAAATCATTACACGCCACAATCAGATCGTTAGCATTGAGCCCCGTACCCTCAAGCAATGTATCTCCTTCAAGGATAAGTTTCATGCGAATCTCTCCCAGAGACATTTGAGAAAGGTTGGCTTTTAATTGAAACTCGGCAGCAGCTTTAAGCTCTTCTGGTGTTTTTAAAGTTTGATCTGACATATACCTCGTTTCTATACTTACTTGAGTATACAACCTCTTTTGATAGTTTTGAAGGGATATAGTAACATAACAGACTTATAACATTTGACTAGAAGATGTAGATGGGGTAAAATACTTCTGATCTTTAACATTCTTTACACGTTAACTGGTGTATCAAGCTTATTTTGTCATTTTGGTTCACCAGTTAACATCCGGTTGGCTGGATATTTCTTTTTTAAAGGAGATTTTAGGTTATGAACAACATGATTCCTGGAAGTTTGGCAAACATTATTATCCTCCGTAATGATCGGCCAACAGAAATTTTCTATCGCCAAGGCGATAACATGCCGTTTGTTCAAGCAGAGGTTAATGATCATATCAAGGTTCGTGTTTCGACTGCTGGACCATTTGATAGAATGGAAGTCTACATGTCTGTAGACGGCCGTTCTGTTCACCGCAATCGCCCTGCAGATTTTCTTAATGACCGTGGTTATATCTTAGATGGTCAGCTAATTATTGAAGGATATCGCCTTGATAATGGGACCATTTCTCCATTTAAGGTTACCTATCCTTCCAACTCTGTTGCGGCCTGGACTTCAGGCAACACAGATAATGCTGGCGTCATTGGCTTAGCTTTCTTCCGAGAAAAAGAAGTAGTTATGCCCATGAACGAAGCATTCACCAAAGAGGTGTTTTCTTTGGGCGGTGGTGATACACTGCGTAAATCTCCAGTCGGTATGACAGGGGACGGCACCAAAGTCTCCCATGTGGTAGAGGTGCCTTTTACACGGGCTACCTACCATCCCACACAAGTTACTCAAATCCAGTATCGCCCCTTGTGGTGGCTAAAACAGGAAGGCATTATCCGAGCCCAAAGCAACGATCCCAACCCATTCCCAGGAAACGATGATACGGGGTATGGATTTCTGCGCAAGTAAGTAAAGAATGTAGAAAGAAAATGGCAGTCCAAGAGGCTGCCATTTTTACGTTTACACACTATTAAACTCCTCTTATGATATAATATAGGATATAGTTATTTCTCTTTGAGAAGTAACTATCGTTTTTTAACAAACAATTTTTATTTTCTATCTAGCTCGTGGAGGCAAAAATGAGCAAAGCACAAAAAACTCTGATTATAGTAATGGCCATAGTATTCGCCCTAACCGCATGTGGAACACCTGGTACAGCTGTCCAAAGTTCCACTCCTGCAAAAATTGAAGATACAGCCGAAAGCCCAGTTTTCTGGGGAGCAACCACCCAAGATGAAGCCATTAATACCGGATATTGCCCTCCAGGCAGTCTTCGCGTTGTTTCTGGTGTCTGGGAATCATGCTCTGGATCTGATTGGGATGTAGTTGACCCACTGTACCGTTGGACAAATCGAGATGCATTTACTGCATCGCTCAATGGTAACGAGAACTATATTCTTGTTCCACTGTTTGCAATAACAGTAGCCGATCCCATTCCAGGGGATGAATTTTTGGTTATGATGCTCAAAGGAAGCATCGTTGCAATTTTTAGTGGCCAAGCCGCAGTCAGTCTCCAAAATCAGGCTGTCTGGTCTGGTACCACCTTTGATGGCTTCCAAGAATGGGAAGCAGGGTATGGAACTGACCTAATCTTGCCAGCTGGAATGGTTGAAGACCAAGTTGGTATTGTAGCAATGGCACCTACCGTTGAGGCGGGTGATATTGATATTCAGGCCCCAACGGGTTCGCTTGCGGTTGTTATTGAAGATAACGCCATGTGGGCATCACTCATTGTAGCTAACTTGGCTCAACAAGGTATTATCACCGTTGGTGCCTATCCCAGCTGTGCCGCTTGGCGTGCAGGGATTGTTAAATTGGCCCATGTGTATGTTGTTGACCAACATAGTGAGGGACAAGCTCCTGGCCACACCTGCGTGGCTGAAATTGCAGCCTTACTACCACCACCATTGTTGATTTTTGCCTACACATCAGAAAATCTTGACCGAATCACTCGGTTATGGTCAGATGAAGAATCGACTGTGCGTGAGCTCTTTGAAGAGAATGGTGCAGACATGGTCCTCAACAAGAAGTCAGATATGTTTGAGTTAATCTGGCATGTTGTCCATGGACTCACCGGTAGTTAATTGTATTAATTGTTTTTATATACGGCATCTATTTTTTAGGTGCCGTTTTTTTTGTGTTTATACGGTAAAATAAGGCTATGAAACAAAAGCAACTTCCTAAAATAACCGTTATCACCCCCAGCTATAACCAAGGTCACTTCATTACAGAAACAATTGAGAGTGTGCTCAATCAAAACTACCCAAACCTTGAGTATATCGTCATGGATGGGGGATCGACCGATGATACCGTCAAGATTCTCAAATCGTACGGTACACAATTTACTTGGGTCTCAAAGAAAGATAAAGGCCAAACCGATGCAATTAACCAAGGTCTTAAAAAAGCCACTGGCGACATCCTTTGTTTTATTAATAGTGACGATGTTTTTCTTCCCAATACACTTAACACCGTGGCAGAGTACTTCAGCAATCACTCCGATGCTATGTGGCTAACCGGTGACTACTTTATTATTGATGAAAAAGGCAACAAAATTCAAAGTTTTGTAGCCGAGTATAAAAAATGGCTTCGCAAAGATCCTACCCGCACCAGACTTTCTATTGCCAACTATATTATCCAACCCAGTACCTTTTGGCGTCGTGAGCTGCTAAATAAAGTCGGTATGTTTAACGAAGACCTCCACTTCTGTATGGACTTTGACTACTGGATGCGAGCTATGGAGCAATTTCCATTGCATGTAACTGATTCACATTTTTCACTCTTTAGAATTCATGGCCAGTCTAAAGGGGGAGCCCTCTATGAAAAGCAGTTTGCCGAAGAGCATGAACTGGTTCTGAAATACGTGAAATCTCCCTTTATTCGGTTTGTGCATAAGATACATGCTACCTTGATTGTGTGGGCGTATCGGGTGATGAAGTAAAAAAATGAGGCCCCTTCGAAATGAAGGAGCCTCTTACAATAGTACCTATTTACAAAAAATTAACGACTTTCCAACTCACGAGCAACGTCCATGATCAAATCATAGAGCTCTTGCGTAGTCAAAGTTGTAAGGTCACTGGGAACCTCACTGTTAACAGCAGTTGATTCTTCATCTAGCTGACTAGCGGTTGCTGTGTTGCCACTAAGAAATACCACTAGCTCTTCATAAGATTCAACCACTAAAACTTTCTCATCGGACGATCGAACAAGAATTGTTCGTTCTACACCACTAAAGTCAGAGCTTGTTTGGCTCATCATCCAATAGAGAACGTTATCAACAATCAGCGGCCGCGGTTCAATTACGCGAATTTTATCCCAGTTGTATGTGGGATTGGCTGCCTGGATAAAACCAAGCGCCTTATTAGGTGAAATGATCGCCGCATCTTCAGAATATTCGTACAAGCGGATTGTTCCGTCATGAGCATCAACAAACATCATTTTAAAGATGCTAAATGCAGGCCCATACGGTTCCATGGCGATAAACCATTGCTCACCCAATTCCGTTGGAATCAGGTACGGCATTTGGTTATCCTCACCATCAATCGTTGGTACTTCAGTCTGATCAACATGGTAAAACCAAGCATTCGCAATACCATTGCGGTATTGCCATGCATCTGCAACACGTTTAGCATAACTTTCCGGAACAATTCGATGCCCAATCAGGCGGCTATCGGCCAAAGCCTCACGAGGAGATAAATCTTCAATGTGACAATCGCCGTCAACAACAAATACGCCACCCCACTGGGGCACAAAGACAATCCCTTCAAGATGCCAAGTGATATAAGGAGCCATCAAAACAATTTCATCGTCAATTGTAATATAGTAATATTCATCCAGGACGGCGCCATAATGTTCACGCCACAATTTCCATCGGATATTATCAGTAATAGCCATTCCTTCACCGCAAGCAAAGACTTGATCTTGGGTAGTCACACGACCAAAAGGATCAACAGTTATCGTACCTTGGGCATTACCCGAGTAGTAGTTAACTATTCCCGTTGGTATACGACTTCCAACCCAGCCAATGTCTCCGCTTTCAAGTTCGATAGGATCCATATCACCAATATGATGACGAGGGTCCTGGTATTTACTGGATGCCAACTGTTGAGCAACTGGCATTGGCATAAATCTGACATTCGAACTTGCTGGGATATCTTCGATGGGAACTGGTTTGATTGAATTAACCAATTCATATTGACTTAAAGCCGGCAAATAAATCCACCAGCAAATAAGTCCAATCACTCCAGCAACGAAGACGGCTATGATTAAACCCTCACTCTTCATGCCTGCTAGTAAAACTAGCAATATTACAACCAAGACTGGCAAAAGGTAAGGCAAGCCGAGCCACAATATATCAAAAAGGATGAAATGGACAATGGCCGAAGGGGCAAAGATCCACCCCAGGATCAACACTATCAGTCCTAACCCTACAAATAATGGTGCATTCTTCATGAAATAATCCTCCAAGAATGGTGGTTAAATATTCAACCCAATGTTGAATATAAGACACCATTCTATGAAAGAGAATTTACTGTTTATAAATAGGTAAACTGTTAAAGAATAGATCACGAAACTTTTTTTGATTTTCAAAAGTTTGTAATCGAGTAATTATACCAGAGATACATTTTAAAATCAATACTATGGGATATTTTTTTAACCTTCTCTTTGTTTTTTACAATCCCAAATCTCCTGCTATACTAGCCATAACCAAAAGCAAGCCATTAGAAAACCAACTCATGAAAGCACTCTCCCTCAAAAACAAAAAAATAGTAGTCACCGGTGGCGCTGGCTTCCTCGGCTCCCACCTCGTCGAAGAACTCAAAAAGGAAAAACCTGCTAGCATTTTGGTGCCTCGAAGTAAGGAATTTGACCTTCGCAAGCCCTCAGCTGCCGCCAAAGTAGTCAAGGGCTCAGATATAGTTATCCACTTGGCAGCCAATGTCGGTGGTATCGGCTACAATCAAGAACATCCAGCTGAGCTTTTTTACGATAATTTACTTATGGGTACGCATGTACTCCATCAAGCATATAAGGCAGGAGTTAAAAAGTTTGTGGGCATAGGTACTATTTGCGCCTATCCAAAGTACACTCCTGTTCCTTTTAAGGAAGAAGATTTGTGGAATGGCTACCCAGAAGAAACCAATGCTCCCTATGGATTAGCCAAAAAAATGCTTTTGGTGCAATCTCAGGCGTATCAAGATCAGTACGACTTTCCAGCCATTTATTTACTGCCAACTAACCTCTATGGCCCTGACGATAACTTTGATCCGGCTTCTTCACACGTAATTCCGGCTTTGATTCGTAAGTTTGTGGAAGCACAAGAGAATAACGCTCCAGAAGTAACAGTGTGGGGTACAGGCGCTCCTACGCGCGAATTTTTATTTGTCGAAGATGCAGCACGCGCTATCGTGCTGGCAACTAAAAACTACAACAGTCCAGAACCAGTAAACCTAGGCTCAAACTTCGAAATCAGCATTGCAGAACTCGCTCACACCATTGGTGATGTTGTTGGTTACACAGGCAAAATTGTTTTTGATACCTCTAAACCAGACGGACAACCTCGACGAAAAATTGATACTAGCCGAGCAGAAGAGGGCTTTGGCTTCGTTTCTGAGGTCACCTTTCCGAAAGGCTTGAAGAAGACCGTGGAGTGGTACAAAAAACAAAGCTAACTTTTCTTGACTGAATTTCTATTATAGGATATAATATCTTTTGTGGTTATTCCCTGTTTTGTTTCAAAACTGTGGAGTTACCACTGATCTTTAACGTGTTTTTCTTCCATGAGGAAATTAGAAGATGTTGCACTACTACTCGATAGGTAGTGGCGTCTTTTAAGACCTTATGGAGGAATTAAAAAAATGGTACTAAAAGTTAGAATCGTTGGTTCTATTGTTGTTGGAATTCTTGTTTTTGCAGCATATGTTTTTGGATATGCAAGTTTCCATAACAGTGAATACGAAAAGGAAGTTCTTGTTTTAAACTCCCAAGCAGCATATGCAATCGATGCCGTCGATGAGGGTTGTGGTGAAACTCCCTTTTATGAAGGCCAATATTTGTATACCTACTTTAACCACGTAGGTTGGCATTATTGGGAACGTATGGAAGAAGAGGGCGGCACAGTTTTCGTAGAGGTGTATGACGTTGAAATTAAGTATGATAGCTATTTCGAACACGTCATTATTCGAAGTAGTGCCAATGGGCCTACAATTGAGTCATTTAATAACTCTATCAACAACCCAGAAGTCGAGCAACTCTACTTAGAAACGGCGTTGCGCGAATTGCCGCCACTTACGTTTGCTCGAGTGCAAGGTCAACCCAGTAGTGATTCTGCATACACTGCAGTCAAGGTCACCTGCTCCCAGGTTTATAAAATTGACTGGACATTCTGGAATTAGTTTTTATCAGAACACGTTATATGTAATCCCTTCAAGTTTACTTGGAGGGATTTTTGTAACAAAATAGCTTGACTAAATTATAGTTATAGGATATAATAATTGGGTGAGTTTTGCCTTATTTTTTAATGAAATGATGTGCAGGTCTCACCGCTCTTTAACGTGTCTGTTCTTCCGTGAGAAAATCAGGAAATGAAGCACTGCACTCCTTGTGTAGTGGCGTTTTTTGATATCTTACGGAGGAATTAATAAAATGCTTAAGAAACTGAAAGATCTACTCTGCCGAGTTGGTATCCTAGAAAAGGATAGATATATGGACGAGTACGGGCTCACCTATGTAGGCTTTTCGCTATCCGCAATATTGGTTGTTTCCATTGTTTGCAGCGCTGTTTACTTTGGCTACATGGGCCTCAACAACTTCCAACGTACAAAGGAAGTTGAAGCCTTTAGCATGGAAGCAACGTTTACCATAGCCGCGGCTGAAGAAGCCTGCGGCGTTCGACCAAACCCCCGTGTCATTGAAAATGGTGGCTGGACAAAGTACTGGGACGAACATCGATGGGTTGAGGTACAAGAGGAAGGCAAGATTGTTTTTTATGAAACCTATTCGGCGTATGTGACTGTCGAGGGATATGAAATTAATGCCACAATAGCTTCAGGCCCTGACGGCCCGACAATCCAAAGCGAAAGCTTAACTCCTGGTGAAGTTGCCCAGGCCTACTTAAAGGAAGCGCAACATCAGCTACCATCTTTGAACTACATTGTGGTAAGTGACCATGGCGGACCTAATCCGGAATTTCTGAATTCACCGGCAACAGTAACCTGTCGCCGGGATGCCGAATTCGATTGGTCTTTTTGGAATCAATAACATTTACCCAGACGCGTTTTTACACTCCCTCTCCGGTTTTCCGCAGGGGGAGTTTTGTTTTCTTAAACTTTTCATAAATTGTGTACCCCCACTAAAACTGATAAGCTAGTGATACTAAAAACATACTTAATCATGTCAAACCTAGAAGTCTTTGCAGATTTTCACGACCAAAGTCCCAGCACCGGTGAAACAAATACCTTTCCCGGAATTCTTTCTGACGATCAATTAGCAGCTGAAACAAGAGCAGCAATTGCACTCAGACTTACTCCACAGGATCAGAAAAGCACGGAAGATGAGGATTTTATTAGCCCTCTAGAACTTAGTAAAAAATCACTTCTCTTTGACCCAAATGTAGCAATTAGAACAGCGATTACCGAGGAACAAACACTTACTCCCATTGTGACTTTGAGGGATTGGGATATGGCTTCGTCTTAGAATACTATTTTTAAGATACCTTTTTTGATTTAATTTGTTATATTCGTATACAGGCTATGAAAAAAAAGCACGTACTTATAATTGGATTTGGCATTGATCAAAAGAGAACTGAGGCTGTTTCGATAAATACCCACAAAATTATTACACTTCTAAAGAAAAATGCTGTACAAGTTTCTATCATAAATATTGGGTATCCAAATGAAACTTTTAACACAGGCTCAGGTTTTCTGTCAGCTTTAGTACAGCGAAATAACATTTTAGGCAATCTTTCCAAATATATCGTCGAGCACAAAGTCACTCATGTTCTTGACGAATTTGTACTGCCACTTTCATCTCTCGTTTTTACTACGCCACTCATAAAACAGCACCCCAATGTCAAATTTGTAAAAGAAATTCATAACGACTATGGTTTTTCTAAAAAGATTCATCCCGAAACAGCCATTAGGATCCTAAGTAGCAACCGTTTCTGGTTTACCAAGGTCTATGAGGCATTTATAATAAAGTACACGAATAATGTCTATCTTTCAAAAAAAAGATGTCGTCCAAACGTATGACGATCGACGCTTTGCAGGAGTTGGTGGGGCATATATCCATATGCACGAAGTCCTACCGGTTTTGCAGTTACTCAGGAAGCATTCTGAGGTTAAAACTATCTTAGATCTCGGTGCTGGCCGGGGCAGATTAACCGCTCCACTCGCAGAAGCTGGGTATGATGTTGATTGTCTGGACTTTAGTGATGAAATGACTGCTATTCTTAAAAAGAATTTTCCCAAAGCAACCATATTTACTCAATCGATCTTTGATGTTATTAAAACCAAAACTAACTACGACTGCATCACTGGTCTGCGTTTCTTTGACCATTTTAAAATGTCAGATCAAGAAAAAATTCTTACTAATGTTGAAGACAACATCAAAAAAGGTGGCTACTTACTGATTCCAACCATGAATAGATCAAGCCTCGAGTATCTCTTCTCAAAACTCTTTCCGTATGGCAGATATAACTATTTTTATACTCAACAAGACTATATGGAGTTAGCAACAAAAAATAATATGCGGGTGGTTGACTCTATGACCTCTTTCTTTATCCCTCGTGGATTCTTTTTGAGGTTTAAGGACAGAGCTGCGGTGGTGAGTGTTTTGACGGCTTTGGATAGATTCTTTTTGAGGGTGTTTCCGGGGTTGGGTGGGTATTTGTATGTTTTGGTCAAGAAAAAATAACTATACATGAAAAGGATTCTATTCCTACAAAACCTTGTGTATCCATTAAGATCCGACTTTTTTGTGACCCTAAAAAATCAAAATAAGTGTGTTATTGATGTTGCGTGCCTTTCTGACACTGCCTCCAATAGAAAATGGAGTATTGACTCAACAAAAAAGTTATTTCCATACAAAATTTTTACAAACTTAAAAATAAGTTTATTCAAAAAAAACAAACACGATATTATTATTAATCCATTTGCACTTTTTTCTTTTTTTAGATTCAAGTTTGACATATTAATTTCATATGGATGGGCAAATCCAACTAATATGTTGTTTTTTTTACTGTGTAAGATCTTAAAAAGACCATACTATCTTTTTGTTGAAAGCACCTTAAACGAAAGTTCGACCCAACGATCTCTTTTTAAAAACATAATTACCCTTATTATCAATAATTCAGAAGCCTGTATCGTACCAGGGGAAAAACAAAAAGAATATGTGAAAAGTTACAGTAAAAACACAAGGTGTATCAAAATCGTGAATGCAATTGATTCTAAACCAACCCAACAGCCAATAAAGAGAAAAAAAGTCCCCATTGTCATTCTGTATGTTGGAAGATTTGAAAAAATTAAAAATATCTCAACTCTAATACGTGCATGTGCGCACCTTAAGAAAAGAAAGATCATATTTAAGTTAGAACTCGTTGGATATGGTCCCGAAAAAGACAACATTTTGAGGTTGCTAGAAGAATTACATCTGCTCTCAACTACTACAATTTCTTATAGTTCTCATGCAGATATATCTAATAAATACTATAATTCTGATATATTTGTATTACCGTCAAAACAAGAACCTTGGGGATTTGTGATAAATGAAGCAATTGCTGCCGGGCTCCCTTGTATTGTCAGTCAAACCGTAGGGGCTACTTCAGAGCTCGTTTTGCATAATAAAAATGGATATATTTTTAATCCCGATAACTCTCTTCAACTTTCAGAGTATTTAGAAGATTTGATTGACAATAAAACAAAAAGAGAAGAGTATGGTAAGTATTCAAAAAAACTTTCAAATAAATATACTTCAAAATATATGGTAACAGAATTTTTAAAGCATGTTCATTAAATCACTTTTTAACGTTTTATATCATCCTCTTAATAAAAGTCAGAAAGTGTTTATATTTTTCAGAATACTGTTTTGGAAGCTAAATCAATTGTTTTTTAAATATCCAGTTGTCATTCAATTTACAAAATCAATAAAATGTATTTGTTATCCTCAAAGCTCATATGGGAGCATGATTATCTATGAACACTTTCCCGACTATTTTGAAGCACAGTTTTTACTAAAAATTTTAAAAAAAGACTCAAACTTTGTAGATGTAGGAGCGGGGCTTGGAGACTATAGTTTGCTTGCAGCTGAAAAAATTAAGACAGGTCACATTTACGCTTTTGAACCCGTATCACTACCGTGCTCACAGTTTAAAGAAAATATTGCCATTAATAACTTACAAAATATCATCACTTTAAGCACTGAAGTTGTTTCAAATTCTAATAAAGGAGTACACTTTGATGAAGAAGATATCACCGAAGTAAGTCATATATCAGCTCAGGCAAAAGGAAAGAAACACCCTTCAATTTCTCTGGATTCATTGGTAAAACAAAAGAACATTAAGAAGATTGATATTTTAAAAGTTGATGTTGAAGGAGCTGAGATGCTTGTTCTTTCTGGAGGAAAAAAAATATTTAAAAAAGGTATCGTCAAAAATATTATTCTCGAACTCAATGCAAATAATATACATTTTGGCACAAGCCACACAAAAGTGATAGAATTCTTACAGAAGCAAGGATATAGCTTACGAGTCATTAGCAATGACACTCTTATTGATATTTCTGACATCACACAGACCGAAACAAAAAATATTCTCTGTGTTCATTCCTCAACAATCAAAAATCTATCTATAGCCGACACAATTATATAATGAAAAAGCTACCAAAATCAGAAGGAGTAAAGCAAACTACAATTACTTTTATTGGTAATATTGGTTCAGCTGGAATTTCAGCACTTGCTCTCATATTAATTTCAAGAATTCTTGGTCCAAAATTATTTGGCGAATTTAGTGCTGGGTTCGCAATTATTATGATTCTCAACAAAATTAATGATGCCGGAATCGCAGTAGCTATGCAAAAATATGTAGGGGGTTCTAGCAATCATACTGATGCAGGTGAGTATCTTTCAATTTCATTGCGTTTCAAACTAACCATTACCATTTTGATTCTACTTATTACACTTCCATTTTCAAACTATTTAACAAATCTTTTTAACTTTAGTTCACCCTACATTGTTCCAATCTCAATTCTGCTCGGCACCTCGATTGTGTACTATGAATTCTTACAATCTGCACTCCAATCACTCCACCTTTTTTCTTCTGCAGTAATTATTAATGCAACACAAGCTAGTATAAAACTCATTGCTGCCATCTCTATCTTCACCTTTCACTCTAAGGAACTTTTACCCATTTATACCTTGTTTATTGCAGCCCCTATGGTCCCACTGGTTTTAGCAAAAAAGCTCATTCCAAAATCAGTTACCATTTCATTGAAGAATCTAAGTGTCAAAAAAACAAAACAAATGGTTTCCATTGCAAAACACTCTGCATTGCTTATCATTGCAGCAGCAGTAATAGATTATATTGGAATTTTGTTTGTTCAGAGATACTTAACTTCATTTGAAACTGGATTACTCGGCGGAGTAAGTAGAATTTCCCTCATGTTTACTCTCATTGGAGTCTCACTTGCTCAAGTACTAAATCCTCGTGTTGCCCGATATAAAAATAAAGAAGATATCTCAACATTTATTCGTAAAGCTTTTATCATTGCAGGAGCATCTATACTAGGATTTTTTGTGGTTATTCCATTTGCCAAACTAAGTATCTTACTAACTATAGGAAATCAGTATATACAAGGGTATCCTGTTTTGATTGTTTTACTGGCATCAGTCTTCGTGTATGTAGCCTCAGTGCCGTTTTCGGCCCTTTTCTTTAGCTTTAAAGAACCTTCCTATTTCTCAATATCCGGCATATTACAAATAATCACTATAGTACTTGGAAACTTTCTATTTGTTCCAACATATGGCCTTATGGCAACTGCTTGGACACAACTAGTGACAAGAGTAATAACGTTAGTCTTTACACTCATTTTTGCGTTGATTGCTTATAAAAAAGAATACTCTGAGTAATTTAGAGTGCGTTGTATTGTTTGAAAATTTTTCTAGGTGTATCGTCAGTTAAAAGTTTTTTATCATGAATAAGCAGAGCTCTATCACAAAAACGTGAGACAGACTCTTCATCATGACTCACAAATATAATTGTTTTATCCTTTGCCTTCTTAATTCCCTCTAGATAGACTAGACACTTTTCTTGAAAATCAGCATCACCAACAGCTAAAACCTCATCAAGTAATATTATTGGAGCATCCATTTGGATAGCAATTGAAAATCCCAATCGCATGAACATTCCGGTTGAATACTTTTTAACAGGAACATTGATAAACTCACTCAGTTCACTAAACTCTATAATGGCATCAAGTCTTTCTTCAACCTCAGCCTTATGTAATCCTAAGATAGCAGCATTTAAGTAGATATTCTCGAGGCCAGTTAATTCATGATGAAAGCCAGCAGTTAATTCGATAACTGGAGCTACTCTACCAGTAACAGCAACCTCCCCTGTACTTGGTTTCGTGACACCGGCAATTAACTTTAAAAGAGTTGACTTTCCAGCTCCATTTTTGCCAACAATGCCAACCGTTTCACCTTGGTTAATTTCAAAATTCATATTAGAGAATACTAAATGTTTTCTCGCCCAACCCTTACCAGAAAATAAACTAGGAATAATATCTTTAATTGTCCTGTCCTCTTGAAAGGCAAACTCTTTGGAAACATTTGAAAATTTAAGGGCTTGTTTTGACATATTTTTATACAATATCGGCAAATATTGGTTCCACCTTTTTGAAAAAGGCATAGGCTAATAGAAAAAGTATACAAGAAGAACCTAAAGACCATCCCAAATCTTGTATCGGTAGATCATAGCCAAAGAAAATAGCTCTATAACCTTCAACAAGGCCTACCATAGGATTTAATTTATAGAGAGAGATATATTTTTCAGGAACCATAGCAAGTGGGTATACAACTGGTGTCAAATACATCCAAAGCATTAATATAAGTCCAACTAGGTACTGAACATCTCTGTAAAAGAGATTGGCAGCTGCGCTAATAAGTGATATAGATATTGTTAAAATAAATTGAATCAAAAAAATTAAAACAAAAAACAAACTACTCAAATGAAAAGGCACTCCATAGATTACTAAGAATATGAAAAAAACAACGTATGAAAAAATCAAGTCAACAACTTTAGATAACACTGTGGCATAGGGGATAACTTCCCTTGGAAATGCAACTTTTTTCAAAAGAGAACTATTGCTAACAAGGCTATTTGTAGAAGCTTGAATAGATGTCTGGAAAAAAGTCCAAGGAATCAACACCGAAAAAACAAAAAGAGGGTAGGGAACATCTACAGAAACTGTACGAAATACCATTGAGAATACAAAAGTATATACTAAAAGCTGAGCTAAGGGATTAACAATGATCCAGGCATATCCTACAAATGACTGTTTATACCTGGCCTTTATCTCTTTTTGAGTTAACTGATACAACAAAAATTTATAAGATTTGAAAGGCAGTGTTAATGTTTGCAAAAAGTTCATGTGTTACTCAGAGTATCTTACTAGTCTGTATCCAAGATACACCATTATAGCAAAATTAAGGAGCCCTAGGTACATTATTTCTTTAGGTATATCCCAATAGTGAAATGGTCTCATCCACCACAAATCATATGTTTGTTCGTAGACACCAGAATGCATATGCCAAATAGACCACGGATCAGTTTGTTCATTGCCCCAATATGTATACTCACTCCCGATTACTGCTTGGGACAGAGGCGAAACATAGGGGTAGTCTATTGTCTTTAAGTTTTGAGGAACATTGTTAATCCAAAATGCTTGTAGAAAAAGAACTTGTTGTTTGGGAAGCATACTTGAACTCGTAGCCAAGAAAGTTGTCTGTACTCTCAATAGGTCATCCAGTGGACCTTCTAACTCAATAATCTTTTCTTCACTCGGTAAAATTCTAATTTTATTAGCGTTGATTGTTACTTGTGCAGAATATGAACTTTCCTCATCAATTTGGTGGTTCCTAATCTGCAAGGCAACTTTTGTTATTTCATCTTTAGGATCATTGAGGCTAATAAGTGCCTGAGGATGAATCGACCTCCATACAGACCACCCCAGATCATACGGATAGTCAAATCCATCTTTAAATTTTATGTTATAGGTACCATGAGAAAAATATTCTCTCGAATGTTTTAAACGTTTTACTAAAATTTTTGACATAGTAAAAATTGGAGAATACCGAGGAATAATATTTCCATATTCATATACATTGAAGTTTCTTCCATTAAAGTAGGTGTCTGTTTGTAGCCCTCCGAACCGAACTTGATAGGGAACTAGTATTCCAACCAGCTCTATGCAAAGTCCAAGAATTAATAATGGATAAAAAATAAATAGTTTGGCTCTTTTTGAAAGTTCTTTATATATAAACGCAACAAGAATCAATAAAAACGGCAATGGCACCAGCATATACCTGTTGCCATAACTTGAATCTCCATGCCAAAGCAAGTAATCTTCTGCCCCAAGTAATGTTCCAATAAAAAAGAAAAAAGTTACAAAGAGAATACCAAATGAAAGAATCTCCTTCCAATATTTCTTTCTATTTAACCTGAATCCAAAAATGAGTAATATAAGTAAGATTGGAGAAAATAAAAATATACTTTTTCCTGGACTAAATAAAATTCCCCAGAAGCCTTCTAAAAGAACATATGGCTTTAACCAAGTAAAATAATTATACTTTAGCTGTTGAGCAACTTGATCAACTTGCCTAAAGGATAAAAACCACTGGTTTATGCTATAAAAAGGAAATAGCGTAATACAAGAAAGTAGTATATCCCTCAAAATATCGCCAACTTTCTTTAGTACTGTTGTATCTTTTTGAGTTACCTTATGAGTAAAGTAAAATATTCCAATTGAAGGTAGCGTAAATAAATAAGAAGTATTATATGCAATTAAAACAACTCCAAATGATAAAACTGAAAATATCAAAAGTTTCTTTTTCCCTTTCATTAAAAATAATTTTAAATAATAAAACGTCATCATCAAGAAACTAATAAATAAGATATGGGCAAAAGAATGCTTGGTATACACAAACAAATTTGTTCCGATTAAAAAAATAAAAGCAAGCCAAGCGGATTCTTTTTTCGAAAAACCATATAAACCCAGTAGTTTTGCTAAAAATACCGCAAGAAGTCCACCAAAGAAGGCATTTGTCATACTAGCAGCAAACAAAACAGGCCAATCATTTTGTAACGGAAAAGCGTCTAAAGGTTGTAATCCTTGAGAAGAGAGTAACAATTCTTCAATCGCCACAGCAGGTATTAATGCAAGTGAGTATCCCAACCCCGTTGGAGCATACTGCTTACCGTCCTTCGTTCTAAAAACATTCATGTGAATATTAGTTCGCCCTTCTTCATACCTTGCACTCGGCATTTCGAATGTAGCATCATAGTAGATTCTTCGAGCAATTGTTAAATACTGTAAACCATCCTGAGAATCTAGAAATCCAGAAGAAAAAAAAGAAAAAAAGAAAAAGCAGAACAGAAAAAAAAGTTTATATAATGAAATTCTCATAGGTAACTGTCTCTACTATTCAGACTGAAATTACATGTACTGTTGTAATTATACTCACCAATCTATATAGTTTAATATAGATTGATAATCACTTGCTTCATATATACATAGTATTTAACTATTATTCCAGAATCAAAATAGCATGAGAAAATACCATACTGCATAAATTCAGTTACAGAGTAATAAAAATTTAAATAGATATTAGATGACAAATGTTCCTTTTGTAACAATCATTTTGGTCAACTTCAATGGAAAACACTTCCTTGAAATGTTGATACCCAATCTCGTCAAACAAGACTATCCAAAAAAGAAGTTCAAAATTGTTATTTTTGATAATAATTCAATTGATTTATCTGAATCTTTTATTAAGAATAAGTATCCAAATATTACCTATATAGCACATTCTACTAATATAGGTTTTGGTGCTGCCATAAATAGGGTTGTTGAAAAGATTGATTCAGAATATTTTGCAATTTTAAATACTGATACTTGTGTAGAAAGTGACTGGCTTACACAATTAGTTGCAAGAGCACAATCAAATACTATGATTGCGGCCGTCAACTCAAAAACATATCTTTCAACCGAATTTTCTCAAGTTTCAATAAAAATTATCCCATCAACCCATAGCCATCTTGCCAATATTCATGATCTTTTTTTTCTAGAAGAAGAAAAAAATAGCACTAACTATATTTTTAATACTAACTTCCTTTTACCTGGTATCAAAGATATGCATAATTTTACAAAACTTGACGTACTCATACCTATTAGTGAAGATTCAAACAGTAATCAAACTTTTACTATTCATTCTTTTCAGGACGAAAGTGAGCACGCGACCATCAAGGTTACTTCTCAAAATAAAGTACTACTTTCTCAAAGAATCCAGGGAAAGGAAGTTGTACAAATTTCTCCAAAAATAAAAAATAATAAAATTAGAGTCATTCAAAATGCTGGTAATACTATTTTTAAATCTGGTTTTTCCAGAGATAGAGGGGCAGTGGTTAAAGATACAACTCAATTCTATCAACCTGATTCTGTTTTTTTCAATACTCCCAGCCTGATACCTGCTGTTTCTGGAGTCAGCTGCCTTTTAAAAACTCATGCATTTAAGGAAGTCGGTATGTTTGATGAAAATTATTTTATGTACTACGAAGATATTGATCTGAGTATTAGACTGAGAAAAGCAGGATATCAACTGTGGTATGAACCACAGTCAGTTGTCCATCACCTACACAGTGCCACAAGTAAAGAATGGTCCTCATTTTTCAAAGCACACACAGAAAAAGGCAGACTTCTTCTTCTAACAAAACATTATCCCATTACTGTATTCTTTCGAGAATATTTCAAGTACATTCTAAGAACTCTTAAAACTTTTTTTCAATTATCTCTCTATAGATACAGAAATAATTGGCGCCAGTATGAGATTTTGTATGAATCATTTGCTCTTACAATTAAAAATATTTTGTATATTTCAAACAACTTCGTTTCCTTAAGACGGAAGTACTATAATTCCAAAAATGGCAATGATATATATAAGACTATGACATAATCTATGAAACAAAAAACGGTAGGAATCTATGATCGTTGGCTTCACACTCTAGGAGGTGGAGAACAAGTCGCGTTTGCTTATGCGGAAACATTTCGGGACTTAGGATTTAAAGTCTCACTTCTATGTCATGATTCAGTAGACATAAAAGAAGCTGAAAATAAAATGAATGTAAACTTAAGTAAAATCCTGATCAAAAAGATACCATTTATACCGGACGAACAACTCCAGCTTTATTCAGAAGAATTTGATGTTTTTATTTGCAACTCCTATCTTGATTATATTCCTAGTAGTAATACCAATAGTTACTTATCTTTATTCTTTCCCACTCAAGTTAGTATGAGATTGTTTGATCACCTATATAAAAATAAACTCTTTAGGAATACAAAAAAATTGCGCATTTATCCAATTAAATTCATTAACTTTAAATATGATCAGTATCGAAGAAGAACTGTTTACAAATGGCTGGGTAATGCATCTTCAATTCTATTTTTAGAAGCTGTCTCAGCTCTATCACTCGAACTATTTTTTGAGTATTTATCTACCGAAGTACTTGAAGGTACGAAGTTCCTTATAAACGGTATTGAAATTAAACCGAGTGACATCACAACAAAGTTAGAATCAAATAGGGTTACTTTCTCTTTCAAACATAAGATCAAAAAAGATGCTGTTTTATCTTTTAAAATTCCTCAGCAATCATTTGCAAATAAAGTTGGAATTGTAAATACTACAATACGCAAACCTAAATACTTCTTTTTCAATCTTCTTAAAAAAATTATTCCCGTTTTTGAAATGCGACTCTCTGGAGGATTCTCTTTTTCAAGTTATTCAAATATTGCTTCATACAAAGACATTTTAGTGATTTCAAAATTTTCACAAAATTGGATAAAAAAATATTGGCAGCTACCCTCAACGATTCTTTATCCACCAGTTTCAACACATGACTTTAAACCAGCAAAAAACAAAAAGAATCAAATTGTTAATATTGGCAGATTTTTTGTCGACGGTCATAATAAAAAACAGCTTGAAATGGCATATGAATTTGCAAAAATGTGTGAACAAGGTCTAAAAGACTGGGAGCTACACTTAATTGGAAGTATTGCTGAAGGTACTCAAAACTTTGAATATATCAAGCGTATTAAAGAAATTGCTAAAGACTATCCTATCAAAATTCATATTTCGATACCATTTCTTGAACTTAAAAAGATTTTGTCTGAATCAAAAATTTATTGGCATGCAACTGGGCTAGATATTAATGAAAATAAAAACCCAATAATGCTTGAACACTTTGGCATCACCACAGTTGAAGCAATGGCTTCTGGATGTGTCCCTGTTGTAATAAATAAGGGCGGGCAACCAGAAATTGTTACTACTCAGTCTGGGTTTACTTGGAATACAAGAGAAGAATTGAAAAACACAACATTCAGACTCATTCAAGATAAAAAATTATTTAAATCAATGTCGAAAAAAGCAATCAAAAGAAGTCAGTTTTTTAGCAGAGCTGAATTCAAAAAAAGACTAATTGAAATTATAAATACCAACTCCATCACTCCAACATCCCCATAACTTCAAACAAATGCTATAATACCCACCACCAAACATCTGCCACACTTTAGCCTGCAGATTATTTGGTTGATCTTTAACCACACTCACAAAAAAGGAGCATATGCATGACACCTTTCACTTGGTCAAGTCGAGGGGGTATTGGCAAACAAGATCTCTCAGAAGGAATTGCGCTGATTGCAGCTGGCAGAAATCAGTTTCAACTAGGGTATGATTTCTTCCCCTTTGACGAAAGGGAGCGAGAAAAAATGTACCATACCACCCCCCAAGGAATCTTCCTTGGGAATGTAGTCTTTGACCCGTTCCACCTAAGGGTTCGTCCAGCAACTGAGCTGGATCCAGATAGTCACATACTTATCTGGATGGAACAGTTTGTGCCCAATAAAGCAATCTTTGAGATCATTTCTCTGACTGACTCTGAGCCCGTGTGGCTCATACCCCATAGCCGGGTACTTTCAGATGAGGATGAGCTTCAAACACTCAACTTTGGCCTCTTTATTCTGAAACCAGAGCAAGAACTGGTTGTGAACTATTCATCTGATGATGAGTTGCCAACAGCCCCCTATATCGGCCTCAGGATTACCCAAGAGGGAAGTCTCTGGGTACCCGAATTGTTCACCGTTTAAAGGAGAAACATGATTCCTTATACCTTGCAAGTTAGCTCCCGGTTAGAACTGTTCCAACCAGGAATTCCCATCAACAGAATGGTCAGTCACGAACTGTTCTTGCCAGATGGACGTCGGCTGATGTCAGGATCAATAGAAAAAAGTCGGGCGTTGGTATCCTTTTCCAACGGATTCAGAATTATGGATCCAGTCTCTGCTGCATTGGCACATCCAGATGTGATGTTCAAAGAAGGCAAACAAAACTGGGTACAGATTGGCCCAGCTGTTGAGCCAGACCAAACTGTGCTGGTATACGTACTAGCAACTTTGCCAAATACTGATAGCTTCGTCCTGACAACTTTTGAGGATGAACATGAAGTAGACAAGCCGCAATGGCTGCTAGAACCAAAAAATGTACAGCTAGAAACCAAGCAAATTACGACTGGCCTCCTGGTCATACATTGGGGCCAAACTGCCCGATTTGCCTGTATCCCTGACAGGGAAGATGCAGAAATCCGTTTTGTGAATGTAACCGTTACTGAGAAGGAAGGGCAACCCGCCCTTTCTTACTGCTTTTAATACAAAAGCCAAGTGACATTAGTTGACCCTGGGCACTGTTGCCTGGGGTCATTTTTTAAACATATATTCCTAGATCTTGTACATTCCGATCAATTTGAGATACTACTAGAAGACGAAACAAACCTTGTCGTCCACAAACTACCATGACAAAAGCTTCAATTATCATTATCACCTATAATAGTGCAGAATTTATAGGCCGCTGCTTGCGTTCCGTGAAACATGTGAAAGGTGTGGAACACTGTGAAACAATTGTTTGGGACAATGCTTCCAGTGACTCAACCATCTTAAAAATTAAGAAACAGTTTCCTGATATCCTCATTCATACGTCAGAAAAAAATCTTGGCTTTGCTGCAGCAGTTAACAGAGCCGCCGAACTTGCAAATAGCAAATACATTGTCTTACTTAATCCCGACACAGTAGTTGATCCAAATTGGTTGCAACCACTGCTGCGCAGCTTCAAAGTGCATCCTAACGTGGGAGCAGTAAATGCTAAAACAAAAATTTCGATTGATGGCCAAGACTTTATTCAAAATGCCGGAAATTATGTCTTTCACGACGGACACTCGAGGGACAGAGGAGCCGTAATTACTAAAGATCGTCAACAGCTCTACGAAAATGACTCGGAATACTATGCCAAAGAAACAGAACTAGCTGCCTTTAGTGGTGTCAGCGTAGCTATCGACCGAAAAATCTTTTTAGAGCTCGGTGGTTTTGATGAACATATGTTTATGTACTATGAGGATACAGACTTTAGTTTGCGATTGCTCAAAGCGGGGTACTCAATTTGGTATCAACCAAAGTCAGAACTAAACCACGTGCATTCTGCCAGCAGTGAAGAGTGGTCTTCGTTTTTTGTGTATCAGACCGAACTTAACCGACTTCTTTTTCTTTGGAAACACTTTCCACTTGGAACTGTATTAACAGAAACCTTCAAATACAAGCTATCAGCTCTGTACCAACTCATCAAACTCAAAAAGCGGTTTTTTACTCGGGTCAAAGTACTAGTACAACTGACTCGAAACCTACCGTATTTGCTACGTTATAGAATAACAGGGAAAATATGAAAAAAGCAGGCATCTACGACCGTTGGCTCCACACACTCGGTGGGGGAGAGCGACACACTCTAGCAATTGCTGCAGCTTTAGCAAAAAAAGGCTACAGTGTAGAACTCCTTACCCACAGACCCACAGACACCGAGCTTCTTAAAAAGAAATTTGGATTAGAGAAACTATCATTCTCAATTAGATACCTTCCAGAACTTTGGGACTACGAACTTACTCCCTTTACCAAAGAGTATGATCTCTTTGTACTCAGCTCATTTGCCGACATGATTCCTTCCAAAGCAAAGCAATCGCTCCTATCTGTCTTCTTTCCAACCACACTCAAACTTACACCAAAAGAATGGCTGACTCGCAGTGTTGTTGTCCCTTTCGTTCGTTTCCTATTTACATTTCCTCTCTACATTCAAAAAGATGCAACTCAAATTACCATAGGATGCAACAAGCCAAAGCAAAAAGCTACTTTTAAGCTTGTATTTCCTAAACTTGCCATTTCTGTTGTGGAACAATTAGAAGTTACCAGTCTGCACACCGTGGTCAAAACAAAAGTGAAAGTGTTACATCACTCCAATACTGTCGAGCTCACTGCAACATCAGAAAAACCAATCCGACAGTGGCTCATTACATTGCCAGCTTCACAATATACAGAAGGAGTAGCAATACAACTAAAGACTTCACTCTGGAATCAAGTTGGCCAAAGATGTATGGATATAGTCCCTGGTTGGAAAGAACGGTTTCAAGCAGGTCCGCGCAATTTTTCTAAAAAAGAAGTAGCTAGTTATACTCATCTTGCTTCTATTTCAAAATATACAAAGAAGTGGGTGGCTCAATACTGGGGCATCAACACCCCCATAGCCTATCCACCAGTACCAATTACTGACTTTTATTCAAGTGAACGCAAACAAAAATGGATTGTCTCGACCGGACGTTTTTTTGTAGGCGGACACAGTAAGAAACAACTTGAAATGGTGGAGGCCTTCCGGCAACTTCACACCGAACTACCTGGCTGGGAACTACACTTAATTGGCAGCGTCAACGACGCCCCCATCCACCGTGCCTACTTCGAAAAAGTAGCAGCTGCCGCTAAAGACCTCCCCGTTGTTATTCATGAAAATGCCAGTTTTGAAGAACTCACCTCAGTCTTAAGTAAAAGTCGAATCTATTGGCACGCTACTGGCCTCGATATTAACGAAGAAAAATATCCTGTGATGCTCGAACATTTTGGTCTCACTGTGATTGAAGCCATGGCCTCTGGGTGTATCCCCGTTGTTATTAATAAGGGCGGCCCAGCTGAAATTGCTCGAGATGTGGGGTATACTTGGAATACTCTAGAAGAATTGCAGCATATCACTAAGCACCTGGCAAAAGATCCAGCTCGGCTGCGCCAATTTAAAGAGAAAGCTCTAACCGCAAGCACTCAGTATACTCAAGAAAACTTTGAAACCCAACTGTTTGATATCTTAGAAAGCTCGAATGAAAAAAATTAAGTACCTGTTTGGTCGTCATTGGCCACTCTTTCTTGCCAGTTTTGCCCTCTTTTTTCTGCTCTTTCGTAACCCCTATAGCACTCGAACACTCATTCCCAACTTCGAACCTTTTCCCGACTCGTTTCACTATGTAACGGTGGCTAGATGCTTTATTGCCGAAGGCACTTGGAACCTCTGTCGGTCGGGACTGCAAACTGGTCTACCTGGTAGTGACCCGTCAGTACCACAAGGGTATTCATTGGCATTATTACCTGGGTTTTTACTTTCTTTTGATCCCAGAACCTTCTACTTTACCAATGTATTTTTAAGTTATTTGAGTGTAGTACTCTTGTACGCAATTCTAAAAAAAATCACCAAGGAACCGTTTATTCACGCATTAGTGCTTGGCATAACTGTCACTAGCTATCACTTTTTCTGGCTGCCAACTCTAGCTATGGCCGAGAACCTCCTAGTACCGCTGTTTCTACTCAGTTGTTATCTGATGCTTCAAAAGACAACTAAAAAAGTTTTATTAGCTACTGGCACCGTTGCAGTTGCATTTTACTTTACAAAATTTGCCTATGTGCCACTGGTAGTTACTCTGGTTGCGGTGCAATTTTTCAAGATGGCCTTGCCTAATCTTCGACAGAAAAAATATAAACAAACCCTGATCGCAACTATCATACTTGGGCTTCCAATTCTATTACTGCTACCTTTTTCCTATAATTTCGCTAAAAGCATAGCTTTCTTACTCAGAATTATCACTCCAAAAACCCAAGCGCCAGGATCAAGCACTGTTACAAACAGTTACTTTGGTATGTCAGTCTTTGCTGATCATTTTTCTGAATATGTGCAGATTTTACTTGGTCATCCAGCTCGATTTTTGTGGGATGTCAGACCTTGGTTTTCCAAACTGATCGGATGGCTGGGGTTTCTTGGAATTCTGTCCGCACTTATAAAACCAAAACACCGAACATTTGCCCTCTACTTAGGTATCAGCACACTCGCACAAACCATTTTTATGTCTACCTTTTATGCATTTGACTCGAGATATATCTTTACTGGATTTTTTGCCATCCTACTTGGCCTGGCACTTTTGTTAGATAATATTTCTTCTCAAAAAAGAATTCAAATGCTTCTTAAGAAACTCTCTATTCCTAAAAAACTATTTGTACCAGGAACCACTCTTATACTTGGGATCATACTCCTAGGTAGCAGATTACTTCCCCTCAAATCACAAGTCATGCTAAATCTGAAGTATGCCGAATCACCTTGGTGGTACCTTTCGATCCAAGAATACAATGCGTTCTTTTCTTCGAGGAGAGAAGAGCAGGCCCAACTTATTTCTTTAACCTCACCCTATATGGTTGATTTTTTCACTAACAACACCTATGTTGTACTGCCTTTTGATGAACAGCAGGATTTTAATCAGAAAAAACTAGAAGTCTGGGGAGTTCCTAACAATCAGAGTTTACTGGAAACCTATACACAAAAGCTTACAAATGGCGAAAAAATCTATCTGGCTAACTATGGAATCGAAGCTTCAGGTCAATTTAAAAATACCTTTAAGAAATATTCTGAAACCTTTGAACTAGAAAAAGTTCATGAAGGCTGTTTTAATTTGTGTAATATCTATACGGTTTCTTTATCTAAAGAATAAGAAACTTTTTTTCTCAACACATTTTTAACAATATACTTTGGTCTTTGCTTTACTTCTTCAAAGATTTTAGCAATGTACTCACCTAAAATACTAATTCCTAATAGCTGGATTGAACCAATAAATAACACTAATACAATAATGGTACTCACTCCGTCTGGTGTGGATTCTGGAAAGAATAAGGATAGAGCAATTTGATATACAATTCCAAATAACGAAAGTAAGAATACAGCTAAAGAGGTGAACGTCATTATTTGTAATGGGATATAAGAAAAAGAAAAAATACCTTTTGTAGCCCATTGAAAATTTTTAATTAGATTATTTGTTGTTACACCAAATTTTCGTTCTGGTCTAATGTAAGGAACACCAACTTGTTTAAAACCAAGCCAAGCTCTTAGACCTCGCAAGAATCTATCTCGCTCTGGAAGTCTTTTCAACTCACTATATACCTTTTTATCTATCAAAGAAAAGTCGCCAGCATCTAAAGGGATATGAATATATGATATTTTATTAAAAACACGATAAAAGCCTTTATAAGCCCACTGCATTAACAAGGGAGCCTCCCGTTTAACACGAACTCCATAGACAACATCAAAACCTTCCAGCCATTTTGTATAAAACTTGGCAATCATCTCAGGTGGATCTTGTAAATCACCATCAAGAAAGACTACACAATCTCCCGTTGCAATATCCATACCACTTGTAAAAGCCATTTGAGAGCTAAAATTTCTAGAATGAGTTATCGCTATAACAGCTGCATCTTTTTTCACTAATGCTTCTAGAACTTCTTCGGTATTGTCAGGACTCCCATCGTTCACAAAAATTATTTCATGTTCAACAGAAAGTTGTTTGAATACTTTTTTCAAACGAAGGTACATGTAAGGAATTGCTTGCTCATCTTTATAACAAGCAATAATAGCCGAAATCTTTTTTTTGCCCATATTTTATCTTTTCAAGTTTAGATACCAAGGTTTTGTATCACTCAGCAGCTTGGGCAGAAGAACTGAGACTTCATCAGCTGAATCTGGCCAAGCTGATTTAATATTACTAAATATTTTCATCACATCTCTATCTTCACATGACCAGTGAGAAAAACCATCATGGCCATAATCTTTGTCTCGTCCAGAACCAATGAGCTTCACTGGAATTTTTTCATGATCAATGTAGTTTCTAATGGTTTCAAACGGTCTATACAAAAGAAAGGGAGTAATAGAGTATACAACCGGAATCTTTCCTTCAAGAGCCATTCCCACAGCAATTCCAATGAGAGATTGCTCTGCAGCACCAACATTAAGAAACCGGTCTGGGAAATCAACCTTAATTTGATCTAAAACTCTATACCCCAGATCACCTGTTAAAACAAAAATATCTCTGTTCTTTTCCATTGCAGCATAGAGTTCATCAGCAAATCTTCTTCGTAGGTTTTGGCTATAGTCTGTCATGAAAATTTCTTTACAGCTAACTGATACTCTTCTTCACTCATTGAATGATAATGAGCAACTAAGTCTTTCAAAAAGGGTAATTGATCAGAATTTGTTTTAGCAAAAAATAGTGTTGGTTTATCATATTTTTCTTTAAGTGAAGTCACAATTTGATTTTGGTCATGACCGTTTATACTTACTACCTTGAGACCAAAGCCAGTAAATCTTTTTTTCAAATCTCTCGAGGAGATTTTATCATAAGCCCCCCAACCGTTCACTGATACCACAATTTTCAAATTGTTAGGAGCTTCTTGTTGATACACCCTCAGAGCTTCCCAGATACTACCTTCAGCACATTCTCCATCAGAAATTAAACAATAAATTGTTTTCTTTTTATCTGCCAAAGCCATTCCTAATGCTATCGGTAATCCTTGACCTAAGCTACCTGTTGAAACATGAATATGTTTTTTTAAATCTCTATCCGGATGAACCCCCAATGTATTTAAGTCAATATTTTTTAGATAGTTGTTTTTCTCTAAGACTACATAATAGGCTGCTGCTGCATGTCCATTTGAGAGTACAAAACGGTCTTCACTAGATTTAATTTCAAAAATAGAATCAATTATATCAATCACACTTATAGACGATCCGATATGCGAAGCGTTGGCTTTAAAAACAACCTCCATTAGTCTTTTTCTCAATTTCTTTTGACGTTCAGTGAATTTCATTTTTTCCTTGCCGTAATTGCTAGGTTACCAAGTGGTATCTTTATATTTATATTAAACAATGAACTATTCGATCTTAACAACCACCTTTTAATTCTTCTAGGTAAAGGTAGTAACCAGGTAAGATGTTTTAAAGATAGCGTATTCAATGGTTTATCAACTGAAAGCACCTCAAATCTATTCTTGTTGAATATCTTTTTAATTGTATCAGTACTATAAAGAAAAGTGTGTTCTATATCAAAAATGGGGCTTTTCTCACCGAGGATCTTAGCTGAAATACTTTCAACATCATGATTATATGCAAAGATATATCCATTAGGCTTCAAAACTCTGTGACACTCCTTCAAGAACTGATCAGGGTTTGGAATATGATCTAAAGTTTGAAATATGAAAATAAAGTTAAATGTATTTTCTTTAAAAAGCCCATCCTTGAAATAATCAAGTACAATTCGCTTTGATAAATCATCTGGTGCTTTTTCAACCGCATCTATGCTAGGTTCAATTCCAAAAGTATTTGTGTACCCTTGTTTGCACAACTCTTCTACAACAAAACCATTTCCACATCCAATTTCAAGAATTGCTGACTTCTTTGCGAGTCTATTTAAAATTGGAGAAAGTGCTTCTAGATAGGTGGTTTTTAAGTTTTCAACTTCTGTATTATATGTTAATTTACTTTTGACATACAAGTCATTTAAGATGTCATTTTCAATAACTGGAGTAGATCGGACTAGACCACACGAATTGCATTTTACTAATTGATAATGAATTTTGTCTGGTAACCTTCTAGCAGAAAAAATATCGACGTTAAAATCGTCATCTTTGTAATTTTGTTCGTATAAAACTGAGTAATTATCTACTGTATTACAAATCGCACAACTAACCTTATTTTTTTTCATAACTATATTTCTTATAATTTTTTTCAAACCACTTCCATGTTTCAGTTATACCAGATTCCAAAGAATGTTTTGGTTGCCAGTTTAAAAGCCTTTTGGCTTTGGATATATCGCCCACCCAAACATCTGTATCCCACTTTCTATTATCAAGACCTTCCCAAATAAAATTGCCTTCTTTTCCACTTATTCTCGATGATTTATTTACTATTTCCTTAATTGTTGTTTGTACTCCAGTACCAATATTAAAATACTCACCAGAATTCATTTTAAGTTTACTTATCTTAAGATAAGCAGATACCATATCATCAATATAAATATAGTCTCTCGCAATAGTCGGAGATACTAGACTCATTTTTTTATTCTGTAAGAGAGACATCATTAAGGTGGGAACAAGGCGACGAGGCTCTTCAAATGGGCCATAAACGGAAAAGGGTCTCAAAGTAACTATCGGTTTTTTTTCTTGACGAGCAATATGAGAACATAAAAGTGTCTGTGCACACTTCGTTACAGCATAATAACTTGCCGGTTCTGTAATGTCAGTTTCCCTCATAGCAAATTGCTTAAAACCATATTCCGAAGAACTGCCCGTATTCACAAATAATTCGTAATCAACTATATTACATGCTTGCAATAAGTTCCATGTGCCTAGAATATTTGTTTGAATAATTTGATCTGCATTATCTTGATATGAATAAGCTCCATTTGTAGCTAAATGGTAAATAACAGTTGGCTTTACTTTTTTAATAATACTCTCTAACTTAGGTAATGAAGATAAGTCCGAATAATGAATAGTGACCTGACCCAGTAAGTCACTGATGCGCCAAACATTCGATTCTTTCCGCAAAATAATAGCAACTTTTTCTCCTCTTCGAAGCAAGGTGCGCAACAAAACTGAACCTATAAAACCTGTTGAGCCAGTAATTAAAAACGTGTGTTTTTTCACTAGTGTAATTTTGATTGCATATTTTTAAATAAATCTTTCAAATATGAATAAGCTTTCCAAAAAATATAAAATTTTGAATCTTTAATTCTGTTGAGTTCGTCCGTTGTTTCATTGAGCTTGTTCTCAATATTCCAAAGACTATCTAATTCTTTGATTGTTGCTAGTTCGGGTTTGCCACTTCGCTCCCAATACATAGCAAATTCTAGAAACCTATAAAACTCCATAAATTTATTTACTATTAATCCATGCATTTTATCTTTATAACCTTCATGTTCAAAGAAGCGCCAAACAAACTCCTTACCCATCCTGTCGTAAATGGTATCAATTGACAAATCTTCTTGATTATCATAGAAACGTTCTAAAGAGGCCTGGAGGTATGTTTTATCCATTAAGTAACTAATACTATCGCTATGATAATGGACTAAGGCATTTACTTCCTTTGCTGGCAGCCTGTAAAAACGCCCCGTATAATGAGCCGGATCATGAATCATGTCACTCCAGCTTGCAAAACCTTTTCTAAACAAACGAATTTGATAGTCTGGCCATCTCAATCCATGCTTAATCCACCCTCCCAGCATTATGTTTTTTCTTGGAAAACTAACAACATCACAAGTTCCACCGCGTATCAATCTTTTTATTTTTTTTTCTAGTTTTGGTGTGATCCTTTCATCTGCATCAAGAACAAGAACCCAATCCTTTGTAACCTTTGAAAGCGCTAAATTTCTAGCTGGATCAGCAAAACCGTACTCTGGGACTGATATAATTTTTGCTTTTAATTTTTTTGCAATACCAATTGTATTATCTGTACTCTGCATATCAGCAACAATAATCTCGTCTGCAATCTTTTTAACAGACTGAATACAATCCGCTATCATCTTTTCTTCGTTTTTTGTATGAATGACAACCGAAAGAGTCTGCGTGCCTGATTTCACCATTTCCACATCTGCTTTATTACCACCTATTTGCATTGAAGATTTATGAAGAAAGACCAAATCCTTATCAAGAGTTTTCACTAAGGTATAGCCTTTTTCTTTCATAAAAGAACGAAGTTCTTTGCTACCAAATAAGTCTTCGACAGTAAAACAAGTTATACTACAAGCTGAAAAATCAATTGACTTTAGGACATCAAGTTCATTACCTTCGGTATCTATGGAGCAATAATCAACGTGAGTAATCTTATTCTTCTTAAGAATAGTTGACAGTGGCACTATATCAATTACTGTTTCTTTTATTTTTCCATTACGTTTTTTTACTTCCTTCTTAATATTTCTAATTTGACGAGGATCAAAAGAAGCAAGTAAGCCAGAAAACATTTCTGCGTTTCCATCACCACTAACCTCTAAAAACTTTTCTTTTCCTTTTTTTAAACCCACACCGGCATTGATTGCTATGGCTTTTCGATTTTTCTTGAGTTTTTTAAAAATATCTGGAAGTGGCTCCACGCAAATACCGTTCCAGTTACGATACTTCTCTAAGAAATAGGTGTTACTAAATGTTTTTCCATCATGTGCTCCAATATCTAAAAACACACCATTGCTTTTACCTAAAAAAATTTCAGTATCAATATACTTGTCTTCTCCCATCTGAGAAAAATATGATCTAGGAGCAAGAAAACTCATAATTAGGCCTTAACAAATTTAGCAATATAATACGTTGGCTGAGGCATAAAAGTACCAGTCATGAAATGTGTTCTAGTGAATTTGGGCTTAAGGTCTTTTGAAAATTTTTTTAAATTCTTAGTATAAAATTTTTCATCTCTATGAAACTTCCCTTGGTCAAGAGATATTAAGAAAGAAAGTAATTTTGATTTTCTCGATGTATCTTTAACAGGATCAACAAAATACAAGCAGCCATTTTTTTTTAGTAAACGCGCAAGCGCCCTTGTAATCTTGAATAAATCTTTGTCAGGAAGATGATGAGCTGTACCAGCAAATAAAATGGTATCATAACTCTCTTTTGGGAGGTTGTTTTTCAACACATCATCACAAATAAATGTGGCATTAGGAAAATCAACATACTTTTGTTCAGCATGAGCAATGGCCTTGGCATCAATGTCAAGACCAGTATAATCAAAATTTTTAAATGCTAAAAAAGTATTTCCGTCAGCACAACCAAAGTCAAGCAGCGCACCCTTCTTTTTAATGAGTGATCGGTATAACTCTTTCTTTTGCTTGTTTGCCCCAAAAATAATTTGTGAAAGATCCCAGATGAGAGGATATTGTAGTATTGAGTTTATTAGCATAATGTTAATTTATCACAAATAAAAACTTATTTCTTAGACAGACTATATACAGTTATCCAGTATCCACCAGTAGTAATTCTTGTTTCCTTATCAATACTATAGAACCCTTTGAGAATCTCAAGAGAACTACCTTCATCTTCTAACCATGGGAAAGCTAAATAGTATGCCTCATCAGGGTATGTTTTAGCTGCCTTCAAAGGGTATATCTGAGGACGAAATCCATTTGTTTTCATAAACGTTTTTTGCAAGGTATTTGGGTCTATATATACTTCGTACCCACCTCCACCAAGGTAAAAACTATGCCAGTGTGAAGCGTTCATAATAATGGAATCACTCTCACTAATACCAAACTCCTGATGGAACTTTGTAATTAAACGATCTATGTACAAATATTGAGTATTATAAATCAATCCATCACAGGAATATTCAGAACCAACTTTTACCACTTGGTGATTCCCAAGGCTAAACTCACCAAAGATCTTCGAAGACAACCAATCTATGTTAAAAAAGCTTTGAATCAAAAATATAGTTGTGACAAATAGTAGTATCAAAATTCTAAATCCAGAGTTTATTTTTAATTGTAGTAATGAAAAATAAGCTATAAATAGTAAAAACACAACAGAAATTGTCATATAACTTGGAATAATATAAATAACAAAAACCATAAAAAAGACGACAAAACTAACAAAAGTTGCAACTAAAGATTTAAACTCTTGTTTTTTCACTGCACTTGAAAAAGAAGAAAATTGTTGACGTTTAAAAAAATGAAGAATTAAAGAGATAATGATTATGACACTTAAAATCCAACTAAAATTTAGTATAAACATAACTTCAATATTTTGAATAAAGTGAGCAGGTTGAAACGAAAAACAAAAAAAACAATCATTTGAAATAACAATTGGCTTTCCAGCAGTCCAATGTCTACCCTTACTATGTATGAAGTATAAAAGAAAACTAAGCCCTGGAATCAGAGCAAAGAAAAAACTGATTATTTTTTCTGGATGGATTTTAGAAAGACGTTGCAATAAAACAAATATTGAAATAAACAAAAGAAAGAAACCATATGTATAAACACCAGTTTCTTTAGAAAAAACCATTAATAGAAAAAAGAATGTTGTCAGTAAATGTTTTTTATTAAAAAATGCTGCTAATGCTGCTAAGAAAAATACAATCACTCCAAAATCTGGTAAAAAAGCAGTGGAGACGCTAAAAAACAAGGGGTTTATAGCAAACATTGTAGTTAATAAAACAAGTTCAATTTTTTTTCTATTTTCAAAAAAGTAGAGACTAATTAAGTAAAAAGAAATAATTGCAATAATTCCTAAGAAAATATTTCCAATATTTACCATTAAAATGCTATCTGGTTTTAGAAATTGAAAAATGGAGGAATAAAGCCCAAAACCCATTGACGGGTGCCCAAACCAATTAAAACCTAAAAACGACCCGATACTGTAATCAAACTTTGCCATGCTCTTAAGTAATGCATGAAAGTAAACTGCACTATCCCATCGGGGTACAGCATCAAGAAAAAACAATCTACTGACAACAAATACTACTACTGGAAAAGCAATTGGATAATATATTTTATCTCTAACAAAACTTAAAATTGCATTAAAGGATACATATATTAAATATAAATATCCGATATTTAAAAGAGAAATTATAACAAGCAATGGTATCCCAATTTCTTTTGTAAAAGGAGAAAAAAAAGCAAAATCTAACAACGCCATTACTGGAGTCAAAACAAAAAGCAGTTCACTTTTGAAAGACTTTGAACCAACATAGTCTTTTAAATATTCTGCTAATTCATTCTTTCTTGCGTAAATACTATTCAAATACCCTGCAATAATCTCAAGAAAATATTTCTTAGAAATATAGAATATAATACCCACTACAGCTGTCCATCCCAAGGTTTTCAAAAATAGAGCGAAGACATCTGCCTTTGAAAGATACTCGCGATATCCTTCTATTCTTTTAATTGTAAATGGAACAATTTCATCACTATGATCAAACAAATACGACTTTGGATACGAATATTTAGCCATAAAAAAACGCGAATCAGAATGTAAAGAAATTGAATTATTAGGAACTCCAGCAATTGATTCTATCTCAACCAAGTATTCTTTTCCTTTTGATTCAGCTATTAGTGGAAATCCAAAAGTATAGAAATAGGAGGCATTCATCTTGGATGTAGTATATTTCTCTTGGAAATACCAATTATCAGAAGTCTTTTCCCGTATTCGAAATGTGAGTTGGTCAGAATTCACTTGGTCATAATTATTTATTAAAACAGCAATGATGCCTAAATTATTATTTTCAGCCTTGAAGGAGAAAGTTCTTTTGTCTTTAGACAATATTTTACTAAAATTTTGTTCTGAACTGAATGAGACCCTTTGAACGAGTGTGGTGATTTGTTGATCATCTAAAGACTTAGCACGATTTTTTACTAGTGCAAATATCTGATAAACAAAAAGTATTAATATAAATACAAAAAAGGCAGCAATTTTAAAAAATTTATTACTCAATATTCGTTTTGTGCTATGAGAGAACATGTTTGACATTATTTAGCTACTCTTTCTTAAAACAAACTTCAAATAATCATAAAGTAAAGTTTGGTTAGTATACTATACTTCTGTTTCTTCATAAATTCACTTAGACATGTAATAATCCATTGCATACGGTATGTCAAAGAAAAAATTAATACAACTCTCAAAAGCAAAAGCGTTTTCCATCCTCTCGGTCTTATTTATATTCTTTTTATTTTTACTTTTCAATAAAACACTGGTGTTACACATTTCTTCAGCTTTATCAGATTGGTACGACTATCCATTGATGGTCTACATTCTCCAACAGAATATACAGCACATTTCCACACTAGATTTCATGAATTTCGGAAATATCTCAATGTTCTATCCAACTCCAGGAGGAAAGTACTTTACTGATCTGCTACTCCCACAAAGTATTTTGGGACTATTTATTTTCCCTTTTACAGAAGACTACATAACAACTCACAATCTTGTTTTTCTAGCAGTTGGATTACTAAATATCATTTCTCTACAGTTCTTTTGGAATAAAGTTTTTAAAGATAAAAAAACTATATTTTTGTTGACATTACTTTTCACTTTTTCACCGTATGTATTTACCATGTATGCACATTATCAAATGATCTCATATTGGTTTTTCTTTTTTTCATTAGGAGTACTACTCACAGCAAAAAAAAGATCAGAATATGTGTTCGCTGGTTTCTTGAGCGGATTGCAATTTTTAGCTGCAGTCTACATTGGCATTTACTCCTTAACAATTTCAGGTATATTCTTTCTTTTGAAAATGAGTACTCATATCCAATTCAAAAACCTTTTTAGGAAAAAATATAAAAAAGCTTTTGATTCCAAAGCTTTACTGAAGTCCATACAACAAGGATCATTATTTTTCTTGGGCTTTCTTGTTATTGCAGGTTACTTTGTTTTCAAATTTGTGCAAATCCAAAGAGTATATGAGATAGAACGTTCAGCGGATACCTATATAAATCATTCGATGCAAATCACTGATTTCTTTTTTAACCCGCTTCCAAGCTTCTGGGTTGAATCATTCTATAAAAAAATAAATGTCCATAACCATCGCCTTGGAGGAGAAACATTTGGGACAGGCTTCATACTTTTAATTGTTGTTACATATGGAATAAAAAAACTAAGGAAATCTTCCTTAACAAAGAAAGAAAGGCAAATCTTTCATTTCTTTATGTTGTTGCTCGGATGGGGAATAATAGCAGTACTCGGACCTCGACTCAGTCTTAATGGAAAATATCTTGCCATACCATTGCCGTATATTTTTCCACTTAAACTAACTCCTTTTTTTTCAGCATTACGAGTGATATCTAGATGGTTTTTTGTAGTTCAAGTGGGTATGTTTTACTTTGTTGGTGTAGCACTCAACTCAATTTTTAAATCATATACAATTAAGAAAGCAATTTTTATTATTACGTTGATAACAGCATTGTACATACTAGAAATCGTTCCAATTAAACAAAGAACTGCTGTAGATACCTACCGAGATGACAGCTACAATTACTTGATATCTGAATGTCAAGTAAATGACGTGCTTTTAGAATATCCATTTGCACCTGAACAACCAAAAACTCATGTCTTGATAACCCTAAATTACTGGACCAAAATGCTCTTGAACAACATGCATTATGACTGCCAGCTTGTTAATGGCTACAGCGGCTTCCAACCAAAACACATTGATGATTTTATTCATAACTTTAGAACTTCAGTCGAAAACTCAAAAAGTTTAGATACGTATGAGCTTCTCAATCAAAAAGACGTCACATACATAAAATTTAACAAAAAACTAATGCTAGAGGAGTCAATCGACACAATACATACAATATTTACAAATGAAAACTATCAAACCATACTAGAGAACAATGAGTTCTTAATTGTCAAATACGACATATAAACATCTTATTATGATACAATAAATCACACTTGGAATGTTTGAGCTCCGCGCTCACACACTCCAAGTACTTTTCTTTAAAATGGAGGAACAGGATGGCTACAATTGCATCTATAAGTGTGATTTGTGGATTAATTCTACTGATCGTTGTATTTTTTAGGTCTAGAACAGAACAAAACAGTACAAACATTGTTTATCAAAACACAACTGCAAAACTTTTTTTTATCGGAATGATCTTACTTCTTTCCGGCCTAGGATACTTTTGGTTCGTCCTTGCGGCAACCACATAAGTATCAAGGAGAATAACCATGCCCCTTGGATTATCACTAATAATCATTGGAGCCCTGGTAGGGCTCATCTTACTTTTGGTACTCAGAAGCCCTTGGGCCGAAGGAGTGCACGTTACTGATACCGCAGCCCGTATTATTTTTGTCTTAGCTCTTGTCGCAATCGCTTGTATTGTGATTGGAGCATCGATCCTTGTTCCATAGTTTTCCCCATTTCCAACAGTGCGGGTCGCTTTGCGACCCGCACCAAATCTCGATCCATTTCATCAAATAAATACGATACAATAAAAAGCATGCAACCGCTCAAAAAGATAACTCACTGGTTTGACACTTCTGCACTGTTAATCACAACAGCTTTTCTTTTTGCCTTTATTCCACTCTTTCCCAAAATTCCACTTTTTGATGTCCTTCCTGGTTATATTGTTAGAGCACGAGCCGAAGATATCTTAGTCTTCATCACAGCAATTATTTGGTTTGTGCAAGTACTCAGAAAAAAGATTGCATGGAAAACACCGCTTACCTTTTTGATCTTACTCTACATACTTGTTGGCTTCATTTCAATATTGTTTGGTCTCTTTTTAACCACCACTATACCTCCGCAACTCATTCACATTGGAAAAAGTGGCTTGCATCTTTTTCGATACATTGAATACTTCCTACTTTTTTTCTTTACCTTTAGTGCCATCAAAAAGAGAAGTGATGTTAAACTTTTTTTGATAGTCTTGGCGACAACTGTTCTGGCCATAGCTGTCTATGGTGCTGGACAAAAATACTTACACTGGCCCCTCTATTCAACAATGAACAGAGAATATAGTAAGGGTGAAGCCTTATATCTCAATGAATTTGCACGTGTGCAAAGCACCTTTGCCGGCCATTATGACTTAACTGCCTACCTAGTGCTCGTGCTACCTCTTTTATTTGCCGTCCTGCTGAGTACCAAAAGTAACAGAGCAAAGATTGGCCTTATCGCGGCGCAAATTGCTGGAGTTTGGTTGCTGATAGCCGGATCAAGCAAAAGTTCGCTGGCTGCCTATGGCGTCACCATCGCCATAGTTCTTTTCTTTAAATTTAAAGAAACACATCGGTCTGTGACCACTATCCTTAAGTGGGCAACTCTTTCTCTACTCGGTGGCATAACTATTGTCTTTGGGGTACTTTTTATTGCCCCAGATTTTTATAGGAGTCTGGCCGTACTGAGTAAAACGGTTCCTCCCGTTCATGCTATTGTACTAAAAATTGATGCTAAACTACCTGTAAATTCACCACTTAAGTTACCGGGTGAAAACCGTTCTCCCGAAGGTAATTTAAAGCCTGATGACGTATATATAGATGTCCCCGATTTAGTGCAGATTGCTATCACTGATCCTGAGACAGGAGTAACCACCTATCGACTGGTTGAGAAAGAAAGAACTTGGAGTGAAAATGCGCTCAAGTATGGTCTATCGATGGGAATTCGTTTAGACACGCTCTGGCCACTCGCTCTCAAAGGTTTTATGAAGAACCCACTCACTGGCAGTGGCTATGCCACGCTTACAAAAGGCGATACCACCGTCTATACCGAAGCAGATAGCACTGATAATAACTACTTGCGCGTGCTTGGAGAAACGGGTCTCCTTGGATTTATACTTTTTTTTGGAAGTGTCTTCTACCTTCTCAAAACAGCATATCGAACAACTACTGCCACTGACTCACTTATTAAAACATTGAATATTGGTTTTATTGCTGGCACAGTTGGCCTGCTTCTCAATGCCCTGACTATTGATGTTTTTGCTGCTTCTAAAGTTGCCTTCACCTTTTGGTCGCTCTCAGGAATTATACTAGCCAGCTACTATATTGCACATCCGGTGCAAGCACAAACAAAAGCTGTAGATCTTGGACGAAGTCTTAAAAAATATGTCACCAAATATGGGGTACTACTTCTCTTTGGAACCTGCTTTTTCTTCTTGGTGTACCAAAATCCATTTGCAGAGAGAAGTGCAGTGCTCAACTTTGCGGCTAACCCCAGTGGCGCAGAACACATCGCAGCTGCCCGTTGTTTTTTGCGAACAGGAACGGTAGAACTCTGTAGAGGCTCCGCTGTTTACCCAGCTAGATTAGATCTATATGCAATTTTGTTACTACCATTACTAAAAATCTATAATAATCCAGGTATATACTTTGTTTTCAACCTGACTCTATCCTTAACTAGCTTGTGGATGTTTACACAACTCCTTAAAAAAATAAGTAAACATGCTTTTATTCGTACTACAGCACTGGTTCTTTTAATTTCAAGTCAAGCCTTTATCACTGCTGTTAGTACGCCTTCTGCAGGGATCTTCTTGTTATTTTTGCTCTTACTGACTCTGCCTCTAACTCAAAGATCAAGAGCCATCACTCTATTTGGTGCCATTGCTACCGGAGTTGTTGCCTTACTTGTAGCAGATACTACAGCCGCACTCATTGCACTCCTTATACTAGGATTTGCCTTTGCTCTCGAATGGTTGTATCAAAAGTTTGAACATCAAAAAGGCTTGACACATCTTTTTATCCCAATGTTAAAAGTAGGCACTGTTACCTTAGCGAGCATACTTTTTACTTTCACCTATCTTTCTCGTACAACTTTAGAGACTACGCTTCAAAACTTTAGAAGCACCCAGCCCAATTGGCGCTACACTGCGGTCAGTCAAATTAATGACTTCTTTTACGAAAATACGGTCGGTGAGAATCCATTCTTCGATCCTACTAAAACACCATATCTTATTACAGCCATGAATCCATACTATGTAGATATGTTTAGTAATGGCATGTATACTTTGTTACCGCTTTCAAAAGAACAAACCTACATGGACCATCCCAATAGTGTCTGGGAAGAAGATCACAGTTATAAAAACCTAACTGCGCTCTATCACCAAATACTTGCATCAAACTCTCTCTTTGCAAGTAACTTCGATCTTGATGCGAACACAACACCTAGTTTTTCAGCCTTACATACTGAGTTTGACCTAGATATTATCCGACTCGGATGCAACTATACGTGCATACTCTACCAAGTACGAGAGCAACTCCCGTTTACCTCTCCAACCCCAAAAACAATCAATGCACCATTACAGTTGGAAACACTGCCCGAAGACTATCGCTTTACTGTTGCAAGTACACGTTTCAGTTTTGCTGAAAACCTTTCTGTCCATTCACTTTCTGCCTTAGTTTCAGCTTACAAACAAGTGGGTAAAGAAGCTGAATTTTCAGTCATTACGGGTGATATTCTCTACAACTATGATCAAGAACAAATCGATGCGCTCTCACAACTCTATCTTGAAACTCCAGAAGCACCACCAACACTCTTTGCTCCCGGAAATTTTGACCTACTTCCTCAAAAGAAATTTGAAACTGCCTATCACCATTTCTATACTCCTGAAGATTATTTCCTCTTTATTTCAACTAATCAAAAAGGGGAGACGACCCAGCTTCAACAGCACTACATTCTCAACCAGATACTCGATTTGGAAAAAATGGATACTATCTCAACAGTTTTCATCTTCATCGACCGAGCCAACTGGGTCGGATATGATGCTAATTTACAAAGCATGAGTCAAATGAGCATATCCAACTCACCAAGCAGTGCAGATAGTTTTATGATTCAACAAGTCTTGCCAAGACTTGAAAAGTTACCATCTAAAAATATTTATATTATTTCGGGCGACATGAAACCAAATCAATCAGCAGCCCAATTTTCTTACCAGAAAGAGGGAAGCAACATAACTTTCTTAGCAAGTGGACTCTCAAATACTACTGGAGATAGGTTCATTGAATTCTCAAAGAATGCTGCTAAATGGAGCTATAGTTTTAAGAAAGTAGAATAATTGAACTCAAGTTACACACTGCTGCTGTCTTGAAGAAATTCCAACCTCTGTTATACTTCTACCAGATGGAACAACAGTATCAATTTTACCGTAACACCTAGTATAAACGTTAACACCCAAATGGGTGTTTTTTTTTGTAAAAAAGTAGAAACAAACATATGAAACAAGAGCGAGATTTACAAGTACTGAAAGAATACTATAAAACTGAGCGGCTCCCTCAATTACTAACCACCCTTGAATCCCTCTACGAAAAAAAACCTGCTGGCTACGTGGCCAAACTGCAAGCCATTATTCTCGAAGTCAATCAGGCTCTAGATTTTATTCACTCTGAAAAAGCTGATCACATGCCACACTATCGCTTAACTGAAGTCGATGGCGAATGGATAAGATCTCAATACATTCCTGCCTTCGAAAAAGAGAGTGAGCCCAAAAAATCAAATCAAACATTTAATTCGGGACCCGCCGAAGGTATGGTTAAACCTCACATTTCAAAAGAAGCTAGTTACAAAGATGCACCTGGATTTGACTTAGCTTTTTTAGATCCTGCGTTTGCCGAACTGGATACCTATATTGGTCCACCGACAAAACCAAACACCACTGCTACAGAAATTGTGATTTATGATGCTGGTAAAGCAGGTGAATTCAACTCTGACGGATGGGCAGAAGACTACCAAGATTTAGATGACATTGACGAAATGCTCACTACCGTCGACAACATACTAGACGATCCAAACTCCTACATGGATGAGGATAACCCAGATTATAACGACTATGGTGACGAATGGACCGAAGAAGACCAATACTATGCTGAATATGGAGATGACCTAGGTTACGAAGATGACTTCGAAGAAGACGATGAATATGATGGCTACGGAGTCGAACTAAATTCGGGAGAACAATATATTTTCTTTGAAGCAGGAATTGAAGCTGGCATGTTTATGCTTCAGCTGATTCCAGCCGACGGAGGAGAGATGGAAACACTCTTTCTTCCTCATGTCAGTGTAAACTTTCCAATGGTCAAAGGGCTCATCCAAGGATATCGAGAAGCTGGTGGTATTGCCATCCTTATCTTCAGTGCAGCTGACCAAGATGCAAATCTTATTTTACCCACTGATCCAACTGATCCTAGTAAACCAATTGATCCGTCACTTAACTAACTAGAGTATAAAAATAGAAAGAAAGACTGCCCGTGAGTAGACCAAAAGAAAAGTACGCAAAGTTTAGAAAAACAGACACAGAAAAAATAGAACTCTCTCCTCACCCTTTTGAGAATGAAGTGTTAGGTACAGCCTTTATTACCCTCTGTGGAGCAACAACCTTTCGAGGTCAAATTACCCCAGCTAACTTTGAGTACTCAGTCGATGAAAATGATGTATTGGAAGAGGGGCAACCGATTGGAATTTCTCGAAATGGACAGGTACTATACTGGGAAAACGAACAAGTTATTGCTCGGGACGGTTCACAAAGAAATTATTAACTATCCAGTTGCGTTCTAAAATACTCGATTGTCTGCTGTAAACCTTCACCAAAAGTAACTTTCGGTTCCCAGCCGAGCAATCTTTTGGCTTTTGAAATATCTGGTTGACGACGCATGGGATCATCTCCTGGTAATGATTCAAAGGTGTGTATTACTTCGCCAACGATTTTTTCAATCTCCCGAGCAGTTTCTAAAATAGTAAACTCTTCAGGATTTCCAATGTTCAGAGTTTCTCCGGCTAAATCAGGGTGAACGAGAAAGGTGAGAATACCAGAAACTAAATCATCAACGAAACAATATGAACGGGTTTGGGTACCATCTCCATAGATAGTTACAGCCTCACCTCGAAGTGCTTGCATGACAAAATTAGGAATGACTCGTCCATCGGCCGGATTCATCCGCGGACCATAGGTATTAAAAATTCTGACAATCCTGGTATCCATGCCCATATCTCTATGAAATACTCCACAGACCGTTTCCCCCATGCGCTTAGCTTCATCATAGCAAGAGCGAATACCGTTTGGATTCACATTTCCCCAATAGGTTTCTGGTTGTGGGTGCACGGCCGGGTCGCCATACGCCTCAGAGGTTCCTGCAAATAAAAACCGCGCCTGAGGATTCACTTTTTTAAGAAAACTCAGTAATAAATGTGTTGCATACGAGTTAACTAAGTATGTTTCAGTTGGATGTTCCTGGTAGCGTGGGGGAGAGGCAGGAGAAGCAAAGTGGAGAACTACATCCGGAATAGAATCTTTCAAATAGCTTTGTGGTTCACTGTTAACATCGGCTTCAATAAAAGTAAAAGCTTCGTTTTTTTCTAGGTGTGCTAGGTTTTCACGCCTACCAGTAATAAAATTATCGACACCAATAACGGTACTACCCGCATCAAGTAGTCGGTCACACAGATGTGACCCTAAAAAACCAGCTGCGCCAGTAACTACCACTGTTTTTTCGTGTAAAAATGCATGCATAGCCGCATTGTAGCAGACATTACTTTGAGGGTGGAGTGCTTCTTGTCTTCACCTAGAACCTATTTACCCATATAATGAATCTATGAAACATAGCTTCTTTAAACAAGCTCTAGCAATTGTGTTACTTGGGCTCGCTCTCAGAATTCCACTTTTGAGTGGCTCACTCTGGCTTGATGAGGCTGCGCAAGCTCTCGAGAGTGCCCGCCCACTCAGTGAACAGTTCAACATAATTGCTGACTTTCAACCACCACTCTTGCATCTGATTACTTTTGCAAGTTTGCGCATCTCTACTGCCGAAGCTTGGCTGCGACTTTGGGGAGCTCTTATTCCTGGAATAATCAGTATTATCTACACCATAAAAATAGGTAAAAAATACTTTTCACCTTCAGTTGGGTTAATAGCTGGGTTTTTACTCAGTATTTCCTCCTTTCATGTCTATTTTTCTCAGGAACTCAGACCCTATGCACTTCCAGCTGCCTTTGCAGTCCTTTCTTGGTGGTTCCTGTTGAATGCAGTGCAAGACAAAAAACCTTTAAAAACCTATGTCCTCTATGGAGTCAGCACTTGGCTTGGTCTTTTTTCATCCTACTTGTATCCCTTTTTAGTACTCGGACAAATTTTCTATGTTCTCTTTTCTGAAAAAAAACGTTTTGGTTACCTAGTCAAAACGCTCGCTGTCGTTGCCATTGCCTATGCACCTTGGCTTCCAACTTTCTTCAAACAACTTACCAAAGGTCAACAGGTGCAGGCTGCATTACCCGGGTGGTCAGAAGTTGTGAGTATTCCACAATTAAAAGCACTTCCTCTAACTATCGCCAAATTTGTGTATGGAGTACTTTTGCTAGATGCCAGTGCTTTCTTTCTCATTTCAGGAATGATTCTTGTGACTTCATTTACTTTCCTTGGTTGGAACTACTATAAAAAAAATAAAAAAGTGTGGCAAAAAAAAGAGCTGCTGATTCTCATCAGCTGGTTCATTATTCCACTACTAACCGCATGGATTATTTCTTTTATTGTGCCAGTGGTCAGACCAAAACGAGTCCTGCTTATTCAGCCGGGATTCTTATTAGGACTGGCCTATCTTATTCTTTGGGGAAAAAATCAAAAAGACTTGTTACTTAAAAAATCAGCTATTTTAGGACTGAGCACTTTGTGTATCATTTCTACTGTTTCACTCTTCAGTTACTACACGAAACCTCAACTTCAAAGAGAGAATTGGAGAGATCTCCACACTCAAATTACAACTACTTATCCAAATAATAGTGTAGTTGTCTTTTCATTTCCTGAGGCCTTTGCCCCATGGAGGTGGTATGACTCTGCGAACTATCCAAGTTTTTCAACCGGAGCATTGACTACCGATGTTATTCCTGACCTACCAGAAAAAATGAAATATTTGACTGAGTATGACTACATACTTGTCTTCGATCACTTGAGGACTCTGACTGATCCACATGATACACTGTTACAAGTAGTCAAAGATTTTGGTTACAGAGAAGTAGACCAAATCGATTATCCAAATATTGGTTTTGTGCGTGTCTACGCTCGCTCACAAGCACAGTTATCTGAAAGTAGATAAATTTTATGAACATTGCAATCGATATCACTTCTATTATCTATAAACGTGGTGTCTCCCGATATACAAGTAACCTTGTGAGAGCATTGATTGAAGAAAATCATGACCTAGTTCTGTATGGATCTTCGCTTCGTCAAAAAAACCAATTAATCACCTTTGCCGAAACTCTAAAGCAATTCTACAATCGATCAATTCAAACTGAGTTTCAGTCTTTCCCTCCCTCGCTTCTTACGTTGCTCTGGCACACTCTCAAAAAAAACACATTTTCTTCAAAAGTAACTTCGGCAAGTATTTTCCATTCTTGGGATTGGCTTCAGCCACCAGTTACCACGCTGCCTCTAGTATCAACAATTCATGATTTAGCAATCCTAAAGTTTCCTGAGAGTGCTCACAAAGATATTCTCCGTCAGCATCAAAAAGCCTGGTCTCTGCTACAAGAACGACAAACTCGCTTGATCGCTGTCAGTAGAGCAACCAAAAAAGATATTATTGATCTTTTAGGTTATCCAAGTTACCTCGTAGACGTTGTCCATGAAGCCTTGCCAATGGAAGTTAAAGAAGTGAATGCAGCAATTTCGGAAGAAACAGCTGAACAAATTAAAACTCATTTACGTTTAGAAAAACCATACCTATTGTTTGTCGGCACAAGAGAGCCAAGAAAAAACTTAGATCGACTCATTCAAGCCTGGCAACCACTTTCACCAGAAATTGATCTTATAATTGCTGGTTCAGCTGGATGGGATGAATCGGAAAAATCGATTATGCCCGGACTTCGATTCCTTGGAAGAGTCTCTGATGAAGAACTTTCAGTTCTTTACGGTGAAGCTGAACTCTTTGCCTATCCTTCACTCTATGAGGGCTTTGGATTACCAATTTTAGAGGCTTTTCATCATGGCACACCTGTAGTTACTTCAAATAATTCAGGAATGATGGAAGTAGCTGGTAATGCCGCCGAACTAGTCGATCCACTCAATATAGAAGGTATTAGAAAAGGTCTGGAAACAGTACTTAACGAAAAACCAGATGCCCAACAAAAACGTTTACAACGCATGATTATTCGTCAACAAATGTTTAGTTGGAAGCGAGTTGCGAAGGAAACACTAGCTGTCTATGAAAAAGTGTGCAAAGAGTACCAGGAAAATACCAAATGATAGCTACTAATGCAACCTATCATATTGCCATTGATGGTAACGAAGCCAATACTCCCAGCCGTGTAGGTAGCAATGTATATGCATTCAAAATTTTGGAAGCACTCTACAGCCTAACCAAAAAGAGAACTGATTTGTGTATCACAATAGTACTTGCTAATGAGCCAAATGCCGATTTACCATCGGAAAGAAATAATTGGCACTATCGAGTCGTTACACCTGTGACATTTTGGACCCAATGGGCTTTACCAATTCACCTTTTTCTACACAAAAATACCTATGATGTTTTTTTTACTCCTGGTCACTATGCTCCTCGTTTTTGTCCTATTCCGTATGTGAGTTCAGTTATGGATACTGCTTACCTTTCATACCCCGAACAGTTTAAAAAAACAGATACCTTAAAACTTACCAACTGGACTGAATATAGTGTCAAAGCTGCTAAAAAAGTTATTGCTATTAGTGAGTTTACTAAAAAGTGTGTCATTAACTCATATCAAAGAGAGGCCGAAGATGTAATTGTTGCCTACCCAGGAACTACCATAACCAAACACAAAATAAGCAACTACTTTCGAAAAAAAACACTCCGAAAGTTTAAAATTAAAAAACCATTTATTCTTTTCGTTGGCACGCTTCAACCACGAAAGAATATCACTACTCTGATTGAAGCCTATGAAACGTTTACACGGCTGGTTGCAAGCCGCTCACTGCCCGATAAAAACCAAAAGCCCACTTCAAAACAGACTCCACAGCTTGTTCTTGCTGGTAAAATCGGCTGGCTGGCAGAACCAATTATAGAGCGTATGCACAGCTCACCCCTCAAAAAATATATTATTCAAACCGGGTTTATTTCTGATAAAGAAAAACAAGTGCTCTATGAAGGAGCCTTTACCAGCACTTTAATGGGCCTTTTTGAAGGCTTTGGAATTCCACCGCTCGAATCACTCTACTATGGAACACCAGTTGTAGTTTCTACAACTACAAGTTTACCAGAAGTAGTAGGCGATGCTGGATTGATGGCGGACCCACTTATTCCACTTCAGATTGCAGAAAAAATGTATGAAGTCTACACTGCCACACCCAGACAAAAGCTAATCTGGAAACGGCGAGGTATCAAACAAACAAAACGTTTTTCTTGGGAAGAATCTGCCACAATTATTTTAGAAACACTCCTCAATGTTACCAAAACCTAAAACTCGAACTATCATCAGTATTGACCCTGGATATGATCGCCTGGGATGGGCTATTGGCACGCTAGATTCAGAGTATCACCTGACGACAGCTGGCTGCATTCAAACAAATAAAAAAGATGCTATTTTTTTAAGGTACCAGCACATAGTCAAGGAATTGAGTAAAATCGTGGCCTTGCACCACCCAACTGAAGCTGCCATAGAAACACTCTTTTTTTCAAAAAATACTTCAACGGCTTTGAGAGTTAGTGAAAGCAGAGGAGTCGTTATTACCGTTCTACTAGAAGCTAACTGTCGAATTTTTGAGTATAACCCAGTTGAGATCAAACAAGCAGTTACCGGCAGTGGCTCCGCTAACAAACAAGCTGTTGAAAAAATGGTCAGTATGCAAGTTAAGCTACCAAACAACACAATTTTGATTGATGATGCTATCGACGCTGTTGCTGTTGGCATCACTCATGCAACTAAAGGCAGAATGGCTCGCCTCACCCAGCGTCTTGCATAAAATACCCCTATCGAAACCCAAACACCTTGCTATACTAAAATCATGATTGCCTATCTCAAAGGAACTCCAAGAATATCAGAATCATCACTTGTAGTGATTGCTGGCGGAGTTGGGTACGGCGTCTTAGTCACTAACAGCACCCTCTCTTTTGCAGCTGAACAACGAGAAGTTGAGCTTGAAATTTATACCCATGTCACAGAAAAAAGTTTGGAACTATATGGCTTTCGGTCATCCGAAGAAAAAAAACTTTTCACTCTACTGATTGCCATTAGTGGCGTCGGACCAAAAACAGGTTTAGCCATCACCGAAAAAGGATCAACAGCAATTGTCAAAGCGGTCCAAGAAGCTGACATCAAGTTTTTCACCTCTGTAACCAGAGTTGGGAAAAAACTAGCCCAAAAAATAATTATCGACCTGACACCAAAATTAGGAAGCATTAAAGAACTGCAACTGGCACCACTCTCAACCTTCCAAACAGATCTTTCAGATGCGCTCGTCAGCCTTGGATTTAACGAGCACGACATTGACGAACTAGTCCGTGATACTTCATTTGAAGAAATGACGCTACAACAGGCGCTACAATTTTGCCTAAAACAACTAGGATCATAACTATATGCCAACAATAGAACCACGCGCACTCGAAGATGTTGGAACAGGTGATGAAGCCATCTTCACCACCTTGCGTGCCCAAGATTGGAAAGAATTTCATGGGCAACTCCAGATAAAAAAATCACTCATGGTGGCTATTCAAGCCGCCACTAACCGCAAAGAAAGTATCGACCACACCTTACTCTATGGCCCCCCTGGACTAGGAAAAACCACCCTTTCACACCTGATTGCTAAAGAAATGGGCGTCAACATTAAAATCACTTCAGGAACGGCTCTCAACAAGACCGGCGACTTAGCAGCGATTTTAACCAACCTTCAAGAAGGAGATATCTTATTTATTGATGAAATTCATCGTCTCCCTAAAATAGTTGAGGAAACTCTGTACCCAGCTATGGAAGATTATGCCCTTGATATTGTGATCGGCAAAGGACCTTCTGCTCGTACTATTAGACTTGATTTACCTCATTTTACTATCGTAGGAGCCACCACTCGCTTTGGTTTATTGGCTGGACCATTTAGAGACCGATTCGGCATCATCCACCGACTTTCTTTCTATTCACCAAAAGAGTTAGCTATCGTCCTTAATAATGCAGCCGGAAAACTAAACGTCACACTCGAAAATGATGCTGCACTCAACATTGCGCTTCGTGCCCGTGGTACTCCTCGAATTGCACTCAAACTACTCAAACGCGTTCGTGACTTTGTCGAAGTACAAGATCGCTCACATATTGCTGAGAGTGATGTGCGAGAATCATTAAAACTGTTTAACATTGATACCGTAGGACTAGACGAATCTGACAGACAACTACTACTCCAACTTATCGAAAAACATAATGGCGGTCCCATTGGGCTCTCTACCTTAGCTGCCACACTCAATGAAGATACCCTCACTATCGAAGAAGTATTCGAGCCATATCTCCTTCAAATTGGTTTTCTTAAGAGAACTCCTAAGGGCAGAGTAGTGACCGAAAAGGCTTATAAACATCTCGATAAAGCATATACTCCTAAATAACAGACCTTCATTTGCTATACTATAACCACTACACGCACCCAGGTGCAGATCTGGAAAAAGTAGCGTATACTAAAAAAGTATGACAGAAACTTCAAACACGGGTAGAAAAACACTCACAGCTAAAATTCTCAACCGGATAACGACCATTTGGCTCGAACTGGTGACTGGCTTTCTCTGGTGGGGTGTAGGAACAATACCATTTCACTCGATTCGTAAGTTTTACTACCGACTTTTTGGAATGAAAATTGGCAAAGGCAGCAACATCCACATGATGGCTCGCATCTATGACCCACGTTATATTAGTATTGGTGCTGACACCATTGTGGGTGAAAAAGTTACCATGGATGGTCGAAAACAGTTACTTAACTCTAATGGCGGACTCGAAATCGGTAATCACGTCGACATTGCCTCGGAAGTTATGTTTTGGACAAGCCAACATGATCTCAACGATCCTACCTTTGCAGCCATCGAAGAAAAGATTACTATCGAAGACTATGTCTTCATTGGACCTCGATCAATTATTTTGCCTGGAGTTACTATCGGGTATGGTTCAATTGTTGCGGCTGGCAGTGTCGTCACTAAGTCAGTTGCGCCACACACTGTTGTAGCTGGAGTACCCGCAAAGAAAATTAAAGACCGTGAAGAAACAACACACTCCTACACACTCGGCCGCTCACGATTATTTCAGTAACTAGAACAAGGGTCTCATGAAGCCACTTCTCTCAGTCATCATTGTTTCATACAACACAAAAGAGCTGACCATTCAGACTTTGTCTTCCGTTGAGAAAGAAGTGCAATCGTCCCCACTACTCAAAAGCAACACAAATATTTTTGTCGTAGATAATAATTCAAGTGATGATTCAGTAGCTGCTCTGACTGCTTTCAAAAAAAAAGCAACGCTTCCGGTCACGATACTAGCAAATACTACTAATAAAGGATTTGGGGCTGCTAACAACCAGGCTGTTGCTCAATCAAAAGCAAAATACGTGGTTTTCTTGAACTCTGATACCATTGTTAACAAAGGAGGACTCTCAGAAGTTATCAAAGCCTTTGAAACAACCAAGAACCCAGAGCTGACCAGTGAACTCAGCTCCGAAAAAAACACTCTCGATAATCTTGGAATTATGGCTGCAACTCTGCTTAACTCAGACGGTAGTATTCAACCTCAAGGTGGCAGTACCCCCACACTTGGTGCATTATTCAGTCATCTGCTCTTTTTAGATGATATTCCGGTACTTGGAACACTATTTCCTTCAACACAACACACTGGTAGAAGTAGAAAAACACAAAAATTAGCAACAACATCTCAAGAACTCATTCCTATTGATTGGGTTGGTGGAACTGCACTCTTTATAAAAAAAGAAGTACTTGATCAAATCGGAGCATTCGATGAAAAGATCTTTATGTATGCCGAAGACATTGAACTCTGTATGAGAGCTCAACAACACCACTATGACGTCGCCATTCATCCAACAGCAACTATTACGCATCTGCAAAATATGAGTTCGAGTTCAAAAAATGCTATTATTGGTGAGTTGCTTGGCTACAAATACATCTGGGCCAAACACAAACCTCTGTGGCAACGTGATCTAGCACTGTTTATCCTTTCACTTGGGGCTCTGATTCGCTATACCATTTTTGATACAATAGGACGTGATAGAAAAAAAGCAGCCGCATATAAAGAAGCACTTCAAAAACTTCGACACAAGTAGAGTACATTCATGAAACAACTTTTCTCAAAGAGAACGCTAACTCACCTTGATAAAAAAATGCTGTTATACATAACAGCCTTCCTACTTGCCTTTATTCCACTCTATCCAAAGCTCCCCCTTTTTGACATTATCCCCGGATACATTGTTCGAGTTCGTATTGAAGACATACTCATTCTAGCAACAGTAATCGTCTGGATTGTGCAAGTCATTCGTAAAAAAGCCACCTTAAAAACACCGCTTACTTGGATGATCACTGCCTACGCTGTCATTGGTTTTTTATCCGTTCTATCTTCCTTTTTTATTACAAAAACAGTGCCACTACACCCTGTGCACGTTGGTAAAACGCTTTTACATTACCTCAGAAACCTTGAATACCTTTCACTCTTCTTTATTACTTTTTCCTCAATACAATCAAAAAAGGATGTACAACTTTTCTTCAAAGTTTTCTTAGCCACCTTCACGGGAGTCACACTCTATGGAATTGGTCAAAAGTATCTCTATTGGCCAGTGTACTCAACAATGAATAGAGAATTTTCAAAAGGACTTCGTCTCTACCTAACAGAGCATGCTCGAGTGCAATCTACATTTGGTGGACATTATGATCTTGCTGCTTATATTGTGTTGAGCTTACCCTTAGTCTTAGTTTCGGCACTGACGACTTCAAAAAGACATACTCGTTGGCTACTCTGGGGTCTATTTACACTCGGAACCTGGCTGCTCATCGTTAGTGCAGCACGGACTGCTTTTGCGGCTACACTGGTTGCCTTAGTAGTTGTCATTTGTATGGCGGCACTTAAAAAAGAGGCACTACTAAAACAACGACTAATCTATATTACAAAGCAGGGTACTATAGTCGGCTTGTTATTCTTGGCCCTGGTTCTAAAGTTTGGTGACGACTTGTCCGACCGCATGCTCGATGCACTTGAAGGTTATCCGCAACTAAACATGGCCTATCTCAATTTTAACGAAACAAAGACACACATCTTCTATGAATATCTTCCAGAAAAACTAGGCCTTACAGAAACAATGGCTTCACTTGAGATCACTGCACCAGAAAATGCTATCTCAACTGATGAGCTTGATGCTGCACTGATTGCGAGTGATCAGCAACCAGTTACTAATCGACCAAGCGATGTCTATGTTGATGTACCTGACATTGTACAAGTTGCCACTATTTCAGCTACTGGAGAAAATATAATCTTGTTGGTAGAACAACCTCGCACTTATTCTGACAATGCACTGAGATACGGACTCTCAATGGCCATAAGGCTTGATACCCTCTGGCCACAAGCCTGGCAAGGCTTCACTACTAATCCACTTTTAGGGACTGGGTATGCAACGCTCACAAAATCTGAACTCTATGAATTCACTGAAGCAGACAGTACAGATAATAACTTCCTCAGAACCTTAGGAGAAACAGGCTCACTTGGATTTATGGCCTTCTTTGGAACTATTGCTCTCGCACTCAAACAAGCATTCAACGTCTGGAAAAAGAATAAAAAACTCACCTTTGAGGGTGCCCTCTCAGTAGGCTATATTGCCGCCACAATAGGCCTCCTTGTAAACGCTCTCTTTATAGATGTTTTTGTTTCCTCAAAAGTTGCCTTCACTTTTTGGCTGTTAACTGGTATCGTGGTAGCCTTGGCACAAGTTTCAACACACTCTAAAACACGGAAGACTACAGCCTAACAATGAAAAAACTTTTTACCCGATATCCACTTTTAGTAGTAATTATTCTTTTAGGCTTTTTTGTTCGACTGTATAAAATCAACACACCACTTTTAGATTGGCATAGTTGGAGACAAGCAGATACTGCTTCGGTAACAAGAGAATATCAAAAAAATGGCCTCGCCCCACTATACCCAAAGTATCATGATCTCTCTAATATTCCTTCTGGCCTGGACAATCCTGAGGGGTACCGAATGGTTGAATTTCCACTCTATAATCTCCTCACCGCTGGTATCTTAGAACTCATCCCCAGTGCACCATTAGTTCCCACCAGCAGATTGATTTCAATCCTTTTTTCAATGGGGACACTGATTTCTCTGTTCTTCCTAACGAAAAGCTATTATGGTAAAAAAGCCGGATACTTAGCAGCATTTTTCTTTGCTGTCTTACCCTATTCAGTCTACTATTCTCGAGTGGTATTACCTGAGCCCGCAATGGTTTTTTTCTCAACACTTTCAATTACAACCTTTCGATACTTCCTAAAACGAGACTCAAATCTACTTTTTATTGTTTCTTTGTTGGCCATATTGCTTTCATTCCTGCTCAAACCCTTCACCGCATTTTTAGCTCCTGTGTATCTCGTCATGTTGTTTGAAGAGAGAAGTCTGAAAGAAATTGCTCGTGATCTGAGGTTGTATCTGTATGTCGTCATAGCGATTGCTCCTTTCTTCGCATGGCGTCGCTGGATTTCTCAATTTCCAGAAGGTATTCCTGCTTCAGATTGGCTCTTAAATGGAAATGGTATTCGATTTAGACCGGCTTGGGTTAGATGGCTTGGATATGAACGCATTACCAAAATGATACTTGGATATATCGGCATACTTGCACTCCCTATCAGTTTACTAAGTAGTTTAAAAAAGAAAAAATTCTTTATTTTTAGTTGGTGGCTCAGCATTGGAATATACTTTACTGTCATAGCCACGGGAAATGTACAACATGACTACTATCAAGCACTCGTCACACCAATTGTTTCCATCACTTTGGCTCACGCACTTTTGGTAGCTGATACATGGATCACAAAAAAGAGTAACGCACTTGTTTCGATTGGGGTCATTGGGTTTTCAACTGCTTTAATGTTATTACTTGCTTGGCAACAAATTAAAGGCTTTTATAATATCAATCACCCTGAGTATGCTGAACTCGGAAAAGTTGCCCGAGAAACACTGCCCGCTGATGCTCTGATTATCGCTCCACAGTATGGAGGGGACACTGCCTTCTTATTTCAAACAGACCATAGAGGTTGGCCACTAGGTTTTGAGATCGAAAAAAAGATTGAAAAAGGTGCCCAGTACTATGTGACTCCAACTCTAGATGATGAAGCCAACACACTTGCCGAAAAATACTTTATTGTTGCTCAAACAGAAGCATATATTATCCTTGATTTGACGAAAGAGAAGAACTAGACCCATGAAAATTTTGATGCTTACTCCCTATCTTCCCTATCCATTACTCTCAGGTGGTCAGATTAGGACATACAATTTGCTTAAGAAGTTGGCAAATAAGCATGAAGTGACCCTCTTTGCCCTTATCAAAGAAAATAACGAAAAGCGATTCATCCCAGAACTTGAAAAGTACTGTGCAAAAGTCAAAGTATTTAAACGCTCATCCACACCATTTACTTTGAGTAATATTTTCAGAACTGCGATTTCTTCTTTTCCTTTTTTGGTAATCAGGAATCATGTTCCCGAAGTTGTTGACGCGGTTAAAAAAGAACTTGAGAACGACGAATATGACCTAATTCATGCGGAAACATTTTATATGATGCCACATATACCCGAGACAACTATTCCAACTCTCTTAGTAGAGCAAACCATTGAGTACCTCGGCTATGAAAGCTATGCTAAAAAAGCTCCAAAACTTTTAAAGTTTTTACTCGATATTGATATCAGAAAAATTAAACTGTGGGAACGTCACTATTGGAATCAAAGTCAAAAGCTGATTGTGATGAGTGACGAAGATAAAAAATTTATTGGCAGTGAAATTGGGTCAGAAGAAAAGATTGAAGTAGTTGCAAATGGAGTTGATACTGCCTGGTTTGAAGAAAAAAAACGGGTCCATCCAAAATACCCAACCCTTCTGTCTGTCGGAACTTTTAAGTGGCTGCCAAATGTTGAAGCTGTCGATTTTTTAGTTAAAAAAGTTTGGCCACTGGTATCAAAAACAATGCAAGAAAGCAGACTCTGGATTGTTGGAAATGCCCCCACCAAAGAAGTCATTGCTTTTCAAGAAAAAGATCCCCACATTACTGTCTCTGGTACTATTCCGGATATTCGTGATGCATTTAAAGGTGCTCATATCCTTGTTGCTCCTGTTTTTAGTGGCAAAGGTACCCGATACAAAATATTAGAAGCGATGGCCTCAGGAACTCCAATTGTGGCAACCACGACCGCAGTCGAGGGTCTCGATGTTACTCATGGCACACATGTACTGACTTCTGACACCCCCAACGGAATGGCAAAATTAATTGTTAAACTCCTGAAAGACCCAACTCTTCAAAAGAAATTAGCTAAGAACGGTAAAGCTTTTGTGAAAAATAAATACGATTGGTCTATAATCTCTGAGAAACTTGATACTATTTATCAAACAATTGGAAGCAAAAAAGAATAGAACATATGAAGAAAAAAGTCCAAAAGAAAAATGATTTAGAAATTATTGTTGTTAACTACAATAGTCAATTTTGGCTCAAAAAAACATTGCAAACCCTCGATGAGTTCTATCTACAACAAACAAAAAAGAAAGTTATTGTCACTGTTGTTGATAACGGCTCTGAAGATGATTCGCTTAAAATGGTTAAAAAAGAGTTTCCTTGGGCACAAGTCATGGCTCTTGGTGAAAATCTTGGTTACTCAGTTGCCAACAACAAAGCTCTTGAAGCTTCAACCGCAAACTATGTCATGCTGGTAAACTCGGACGTTGAGTTTACCGGTGAATCAAACCTAGATATTTTACTCAGAGTTATGGATAAAAATAAAAAAATTGGTGTCATTACTCCGAGAGTAGAATTCACCAGTGGAAACATTGACCCAGCTTGCCATAGAGGAGAACCAACTCCGTGGGCATCTTTCACCTACTTTTTCAAGTTAGCTAAACTCTTTCCTAAACACAAACTATTTTCAGAATATAACCAGTCATATAAAGATTTTTTTGAAGCACATGAAATTGAAGCTTGTTCAGGGGCGGCCATGTTGGTCAGAAAAAGTGCCATGGACAGCGTAGGAGTATTGGACGAACGCTTCTTCATGTATGCCGAAGACCTTGATTGGTGCAAACGATTTAGAGAAGCTGGCTACCACATCTACTATTATCCAAAGGTTGTTGTCATTCACCATAAGTATAAATCTGGAATAAAAAATGCTTCACAAAAGATTGCTAGAAAAACCCGCATGCATTTTTATGACACCATGTTACAATACTATGACAAACACTATCAGGAAAAATATCCTGCTTTTGTAAGAACTTTATTACGGTATTTTTTAATAATAAAAAAGGGAGCACTATGAACGCACACCACGGTACAATCACAGATCTAAGAATGCAAAACCTGACTCGAGCAGTTGAGTCACTTATGGTTTTTGTTGCAGCAATTTTTGCAAATGCATTTTTACCTCAACTCATTATTAAGTATATGTACACTCCAGAAGAGTTAATGACCTTAACTGAAAATCCACAAATTCTGGAACTACTTCCAACCATTACGTTTGCTCTTGCAGCTGCTCACTTTGTATATGTTGTCTTTATGAATATCACCAGCAGTAAAAAGGTAGCTACCCTCAAAAAGGAGATGGCAATTGCTGGAGGTTGTTGTGGAGAATGCTCAACCGAAGAAGATGAAGAACTCACTGAAGCAGAGCTTAAAGAACTTGAAGCTATTGTAGAGGAAGCTCTCAAACCAAAAAAAACTACTAAGAAAAAAGCTACTGCTAAAAAAGCAAAGAAGACTACTAAGAAGTAAACGTAGTCAATCAGTAGTACTTTGAAGTACAATGTATGGGTCAGGCGCTTCGCGCCTGACCCATTTAAAAAGCAAAACTAGACTGAACACCAGATGAAAATTGGAATCGACTGTCGACTCTCCGGAAAAAAACATGCAGGTCTTGGCCGCTACACTGAGAACCTGGTGCTCGAAATCCTACCTCTTTCTAAAGAAGATACCTTCGTATTATTCTTCACATCTTTAGACCAAGCTTCCGAAGTTCTTGGGAAGAAACAATCATTTCCAAATATCAAAGTAGTTATCACCCCAATTAAACACTACTCACTCAAAGAGCAACTTGTCTTACCTTGGTATTATTACAAAGAAAACCTCGATCTACTTCATGTTCCACATTTTAATGTTGCTTTGCTCTATACAAAACCTACAGTTGTCACTATCCATGACTTGCTTTGGCACGAAAAAAGAGGTGGCACGGTAACCACACTCAATCCAGTACAGTATTGGATAAAATATTTTTTCTATCATATTGTGACTGGCTTTGCAGTACACACTGCCAAATCGATTTTAGTACCATCTCAAACAGTCGCTAAAACAGTGACTAAATACTACCCTCAGGCAGCCTCTAAACTTGTAATTACAAAAGAAGGTACAAACCTCACAAAACCAAAAACTACAAAAACTAAGAATGTCCGTAAAAAAAACCAATTGCTGTATGTGGGATCTCTCTACCCACACAAAAACATTCAACTCGTCATTGATGGACTCAGAAAGCTTCCCCAAACAACCTTAATTATTGTTGGCGCCCGTAATGTTTTTCTTAAAAAAGTTGAAGAGTATGTTCGTCAGAGAAAACTGCAACATCGCGTTTCATTTTTAGGATATGTCAATGATGCAGACTTAACCAAACTCTATGTAGAATCAACTGCATTAGTGCAACCTTCACTTTCAGAGGGGTTTGGTCTGACCGGACTCGAAGCAATGAAACTTGGCACTCCAGTTTTGGCCTCAGACATTCCTATTTTTCATGAAATCTATCAGGATGCAGCCATCTTTTTCAACCCACACTCTGTTGAAAGTTTCTTAAATGCATATCAAATGCTTTCGAAAAAATCACTCCATCACCTAACCAAACATGCACAAACAGTTGCTGCCGAATATTCATGGAAAAAAATGGCAAAAAAAACTGCAGCTGTCTATCAAACTATCCATGAAAAAAAGTAGTCAAAAAAAACCAGCAATTGCCTTAGTGTACGACAAGCTTACCACCACCTATGGAGGAGCAGAGTGGGTGTTACTCGCCTTACACGAGGCCTTTCCAAATGCACCACTCTACACCACGCTTCATCTGCAAAAGAAAACACCGTGGACTAAGGTCTTCACTGTCTTTACTAGCTTTCTTCAGCGCTCACCATACAAAAATCATCGTTTCCTTGTCTGGCTCTTTCCGCTTGCATTTGAATCGCTTGATTTTTCTGAGTACGACGTCATCATCTCAATTACCAGTGGAGAGGCAAAAGGCATCCTCACAAAACCTAATCAAGTCCACATTTCATACATACTTACCCCACCAAGGTATCTCTACTCACATAAAGAAACATATCTCAACTCTCTACCACTGCTCAAACTTCCATTTATATCCTATTTTGTACAAAAGTTGTTCGCATACCTTCAGTGGTGGGATCAAGCTGCAGCTGCACGACCAGACAGAGTAATTGCAATCTCAAAAAAAATACAGTCACGCATTAACCAAACATATAACAGAACAGCTGACTTGATCTATCCACCTGTGACTGATATTCCCCCGACCGTACAACCATTCACACCGCCAGCTCCGTACCTACTTTCGCTTTCAAGACTTGTTGCTTATAAAAGGATTGATCTCTCAATTCAAGCAGCTATAGCCACACACTCAAATCTAATCATTTCAGGCAAAGGGGAGGAAGAAAAAAGACTTATTGATAGCGCCGGAACACATGCCTTCATTAGGAAGAAAGAACCACTGATTCAATGGCTCCAAAACCATCTATCAAATGTGTCAAGAGAATGTCGTATTCTCTTTGTCGGTCACGTTACTAATCAGGAAAGACTAAAACTCTTAGCAGGAGCTCAAGCACTGCTGATGCCAGGACTCGAAGATTTTGGCATTACCGCTTTGGAAGCTGCTTCTCTTGGAACACCAAGTATCCTGCACAAAGAAAGTGGCGTTAGTGAAGTTTTAGCACATAAGAAACATGCGCTCCATATTTCACGCGAGAGTATTGCAGTCTTGCAAGCTGCAATTGAGGACCTGCCTCACCACACTTTTGCATTTACTACTTTACAAACACAGGCTAAAACCTGTAGTACTAGAGTGTTCACTAGTAAATTCCAGAAATATATGTATGATAGTATCATACTATCAAAATCTGAGAAAAAATAAACATAACATACTCGAGTGAAAGGACACTATGTCACATCTAGACCACACGTATGCAGTCATCCTAGCAGGAGGTGGTGGAACTCGACTTTGGCCAAAATCGAGAAAGAAAACTCCCAAACAATTTCTTAAATTAATCGGTGATAAAACTATGATTGAGATTGCTGCTGATCGAGTCAGCTCTCTGATTCCCTGGGATAGAGTCATTGTGGTCACTAATGAGCTCTACAAAGAAGAAGTACACACCCTTTTGCCAGAGGTACCTGTCCAAAATATCATTGCTGAACCACAAAAACGAGATACTGCACTAGCCATGTTAGTCGGCGCACTCTATGCTCAATCGAAGGATCCTAATGCTGTGGTTATTAACTTAGCATCAGACCATATTGTCACTGATAAAGCAGAGTTCTTGCGGGTTATGAAAGCAGCCTCAAAAGTTGCCTACTCACAAGATTCACTAGTCACCATCGGGATTTCTCCAACCCGGCCAGCAACAGGCTTTGGGTATATCAAAATTGGGGACGATCTAGAAAAAGTAGGTAAAGGGCTTTCCCTTTTTAAGGTTGATAGTTTTACCGAAAAACCAAACGAATCAACTGCCCGAGGCTTTATTGCCACCGGTCGATATTTTTGGAATGCCAATATGTACGTCTGGTCTGCCAACAGTTTAGTAAACGCTTTTAAATCACATATGCCAAAGATGTATACAGACACGCAGTTGCTCTCTTCACTCGAATCAAGCGCCTTTCACAAAGCACTGCCTAGTCTCTACGAAAAATCTGAAGCCATCTCAGTTGACTATGCCATTAGTGAACGCGCTGAAAACTTGGTTTTAATTCCTGGTGATTTTGGATGGGATGATGTTGGAGACTGGAAAGTTGTCTATGAACTTGAGAAAAAAGATCTTTCTGGCAATGTAATTGTCTCTGATCACAACGAGAACCATACGTTGGCTATTTCATCACATAATAACTTGATACATTCAAATGGACGCTTAGTTGCACTGGTCGGCATTGACGACATGGTCATCATCGATACAGAAGAAATTTTAATGGTAATTCCGAAGAGTCGTAGTCAAGAAGTTAAGAAAATTGTTGAGCGACTCAAAGAAGAAAAAAAATCAGAGTACCTCTAATTAGATCAGACAGGCTACTCCAATAGTGTTAGAATTGCACTCTTGTTTATTTGTATAGTAAGCTACTAACTATGAATTATTTTCAACAAAAACGTATTCTTGATGTTGTCGTGGCCTTTGGTCTTATCCTTCTTTTTTTCCCCGTCTGGATCTTAGTTCCACTACTCATTTATCTTGATTCTGGATTTCCAATTTTTTTCAAACATAAACGAGTTGGTCTCAACGGCAAAGACTTCTATCTCTATAAGTTTAGGTCCATGGTCCCAAACGCAGACGAACTCTTACATAAACATGATAAGGAATTACTGAAACGTTTTAAAGAAGGGGACTGGAAAATTGAGAATGATCCGCGAATTACCAAACTTGGTAAAGTACTCCGTTCATTAACTATCGATGAATTTCCACAGTTACTCAATGTTCTCATCGGCGAGATGAGCATGGTTGGACCCCGAGCATATGTCAGAAAAGAACTAGAAGAACAAACTAAAAAATATCCTTCAACCAAAGTGTATAAACAAAAGATTCTCACCGTCAAACCAGGAATTACTGGTCCTTGGCAAACAAGTGGTCGCAATGAAGTTCCATTTAAGGTTAGAGCCCAGATGGATGCTCAATATGCCGAGAGAAAATCGATAGTTGAAGATATTCAAATTCTTTTTAAAACTCCACAGGCTATGATCTCTAAATGGTAATCTCTAAGTAATTTGGTATACTTATTCTATGTCCAAAAACCAGCCTTCTGTCCAAGACTCTGATTTTGTCGATCCAAACTCACCAGATTTCCCTGAAACTGCTGAGCCAGTGACTGGACAATTTATGAAAATACCAAAAAAAGATGATCTCAGTGCAAACTCAGGTTCGGCAGTTATGGTTGATGGCAAGGAACTTGAAGCTGAAAATACAGATGACACTGTACAACCAACCATGTCTAAAAGTATGCTCACAAAAAAACAAAAAATCTGGGGTGGCATTGCCGCTCTTATCCTGCTTGTAGTCACCGTCCTCGTCACACTCGCATTCTATGCGTATCAGGTGGCAAATGAAATGAAAGCTCAGGCAGCTACCTCTCTAGTGATTGGCCAAGAAGCTTACACTCTTTTCAAAGGACAAAATTTACCAGCTACTCAAGAAAAAGTTGCAGAACTGACTACACAACTTGCTACTATTCGTGCAACCTACGCCAAACTATCAATTTTTAACTCAGTACCATTTGCAAATCGCTACTATCAGGATGGTCTCCATGGTTTAGCTGCTGCAGATGCAGGGTTATCTGCAGGTTCAAAAACACTTGCAGCCATAAGTCCCTATGCAGATGTGCTCGGATTTTCAGGGGATCAACCGTTCCAAGGTGGTACTACTGAAGACCGTGTCAAAGTAATCCTGGAGACACTCGAAAAAATCTCACCTGATCTTGATGCTATTTCAAGTGATCTTCAAGCAGTTGAACAAGAATTATCACAAATTGATCCAGAACACTATCCTGAAAAAGTTGGAGATACTCTCGTAAGAGAAAACATTGTGCAAGCTCAAGAGTTAGTTGCTGGAGCTAGTCTCTCATTGACAGAATTTAGGCCAGTGCTCGAGCAACTCCCATCTGTAGCTGGAGCCAATGACGAAACAAAAAAATACCTGGTATTATTCCAAAATGATAATGAGCTTCGCCCAACTGGAGGCTTTTTAACAGCTTATGCCATCATTAACATTACCAATGGTAAAGTTGAAGCTCAAAAATCAGATGACATTTATGAACTGGATCAGCGATTTAAGAAAAAGGAAGCAATCCCACCAGAGCTCGGTCGATACTTGACTACCGAAAAGTACTGGAATCTTCGTGACATGAACATCTCACCTGACTTCAAAGTTTCTATGGATAAGTTCTACGAGAACTACCAAGAAATTCCCGGTGAGCCAAGTGATATAGATGGCATCATTGCGGTAGATACTCATTTTTTGACCAGCCTGATCAACGTCCTTGGTCCTGTTGAAGTTCCTGGATACGGGACCTTTTCGGCAGAAACTGATCCCCGATGTAACTGCCCAGAAATTATCTATATCCTTTCTGAGATCATCACTCGACCAACTCCGTACCTTCGTGAAGATCGTAAAGGCATTTTAGGTCCACTGATGCGTTCACTGCTCTCTAAGGCTTATGCGGCACCAAAAGATCAGTGGCCAGCGCTCTTTGGAAAAGGATTTGAATCTATTGCTAATCGCAACGTCCAGTTTTACTTCATTGATGAAGACCATCAATCAGCAGCCGAACTAGCACATGCTGCAGGCAGAATGACTCCTCCAAAAGACGGTGAGGATTTCATCGGAATTGTGAACGCTAACTTAGGTGGCGCAAAGTCAAACCTATTCGTTACCTATGATGTAACACAGACAGTTTTGGCCCCTGAAAACGGTCAAATAGAAAAAACAGTAGAGATTACCTACAAGAACCCAGAAGCAGGTGATAACTGCAACTTAGAAGCTGGATTACTCTGTCTAAACTCAACCCTTCGTGACTGGACCCGTATCTATGTTCCAAAAGGATCCGAACTCATCTCTGCTCAGGGATTTACTGAAGAAGCCCGCACCTACGATGAAAATGGTTTCACCGTCATCGATGGTTTCTTTATACTTGAACCACTCGGTACTGCCAAATTAACAGTTACTTACACAGTGCCCTATGCTAATGAAACTAACTATATCGGTACCGTCTGGAAACAGGGTGGACTTGAAACCTTTGATGTCATCTTTGATGTCACTGGAGGGCAAGAGGCCATCACTGTAGCTGCAGACACAACCTATACGACTGAGTTCTAATAACCTGCCTGACACTGCGGAATTGTGGTATTTATGAAAGAGAGAAGTTTTACCCTCAAAGCTTTGGTCATTCGTAGAACTAATGTTGGAGAAACTGATCGAATTGTTTCCCTCCTTTCACAAGAAAAAGGAAAGTTTAGCTGTGTTGCTAAAGGTGTGAGAAAAGTAACTTCCTCAAATCGTGCTTACCTAGAACCAGGATCACTCCTGACTGTGCACTGTATTGTAACTAAATCGCTACCTATCCTAACTCAAACAAAATTAATTGACGATACTAGCAAAATGCACGGCAACCTCGCGGCATTCAGAGCCTTGTCTCAGATACTGGAAATTATAGATGCCCTCTTCGTAGAAGAAGAGATTGATTCTGAAGTCTTTATGCAAGCTCTCAAACTCAGAAATCAAATAGTGTACAACCAAGTTTCTTCGAAACTGATTCGACAACAGCTTTCCAAACTCATTACAGCCCTTGGTTTTCAAGATCCGTCACTTTCTCCCTACGAAACTATCACCGAATACATTCAGTCATTGATCGGTAAACCACTTAAAAGTTATGATTTCTTAAAAGTAGAATAATACTCTATGAAAAAACTCATTACCACATTTTTTTTGAACTACATTAGAGTTGCCGCCAAAGTACAACTCCTTAAAAATCGCCCATTCTGTATTGGCATAACAGGTAGTGCCGGGAAGACTTCTGCTCAGCATGCTGTTGCGGCAGCTCTCCTTCCCGAAAAGAGACTGAAATACACCTTCAACGCCAACTCAGAAACGAGCTTACCACTCTCTATCTTGGGAATCAAACCAAAAAACTTTTCTCTCTCCGATTGGCTCCGAGTCGCACTACTCACCTTTTGGAAACTACTCACTAACTGGGAACGCTACGACATCCTCATAGCTGAAATGGGGATCGATAGCCCACTTCCTCCCAAAAATATGGAGTACCTGCTCACTATTGTGAAACCTGACCTGGGTATTTTTCTCAATGCTGCACCGATGCATTCTGAACCTTTTGATTTTTTAGTTTCAGAAACTAACCCAGAGAAGAGACGACAAAAGATTATTGAGCTCATTACTGCCGAAAAAGGAAAGATCCTCACCCGTTTACCCGAGCAAAGCACGGCTGTAGTAAACATTGACCAACCAGAACTGAGAAAACTCGTTTCAGAAATTACGGCCCAAGTTATTTCATTTGGAACATCAAAAGTTGCCATGGTAAAAATAGTTAGTAGCAAACCCAGTTTGAAAGGAACAACCTTTACTTTTGAGATCAACTCAGAACGGTACACCTTAGACCTCAAAGAGTATGTCTTAGCCGCCCACTATGCGTCTAGCTTTGCCGTCGCCTTAGCGGTTGGAATACAGCAAAACATTCCACTTTCTAAAATCTGTAAAAACATCGAAACACACTTCACACTAGAACCTGGCCGTTCTACTTTGATACCAGGAATCAATGACAGCTTCATTCTTGATAGTAGTTATAATTCTTCAACCAGTCCAACCATAGACATGCTCGCCATGCTTCCAAAACTTGGTGCCAAGAGAAGCCTGGCCTTACTGGGTGACATTAGAGAAATTGGTACCATGACTGAGACTGAACATCTACAAGTTGCTGAAGCTGCAGCAAAGTATTTGGATGCAATCTTCTTAGTAGGACCGCAGATGAAAAAATATGCACTCCCTTACCTACAAAAACAAAAAAAGAAAGTTAGGTGGTTTAAAGATGCTGTTGAAGCCGGAGAACACCTTAGAACATTCATGCAAAAAGAAGACATCCTCTTAGTTAAATCTTCACAAAATACGCTATTTCTTGAAACTACTGTTGAAATGCTTATGGCTCATCCCGAGGATGCGGATGATTTTCTCTGTCGCCGTGGAGCGTTCTGGGATGCAAAGCGAAGTGAGGCTATGCTATAATTAGCTATCTTTGTTTCACCTTTGGCAAGTGACCTTTTTGTTAAGTAAAGGAAGTAACGAAGTAAGAAAGAGTCACACTTCTAGGTGTGGAAACAGGGTGGAACCGCCCGAGAGGGTCCCTAGTAGTAGTAACGTACACTGGGGTTTTTTTGTACCAGAAGGGCACTATGCCAAAAACACAACCATCACTCGAAACTATCGTCGCATTGGCCAAACGGCGTGGCTTTGTATTTCCAACTTCAAACCTCTATGGGGGACTCGCAAACTCGTACGACTATGGTCCTCTAGGAGCAGAACTCCTTCGCAACATTCGTAATGAATGGTGGACTACATTTATCTCAACCCGCCCAGATATGGTCGGAATTGATTCTCAAATTCTCCTGCATCCAAAAACATGGATTGCTTCTGGACATGTGGGTTCTTTTTCTGATCCTTTAGTTGATGATTTAGTGACTAAAAAACGCTACAGAGCTGACCATTTAATTGAAGAGTGGATTGAAAGAAAAATCAAAAAGGGATCCACAGAATTTTCAAGCTTTGTAGTCGAGGACCTTTCCGTCAAAGAAATGGCCACTTTCATTACTGAGAATAAGATCCTCAGTCCAGATGGCAATCCTATCTCAGAACCCAAAGCCTTCAACTTACTCTTCGAAACAGCCATCGGAACTGTCGCCGATGACAAAGCTAGAATTTACATGCGAGGTGAAACCGCTCAAGGTATCTTTACTAACTTCCGCAACATCTTAGACTCAACTAGAGTCCAGCTGCCATTTGGTGTCGGCCAAATTGGTAAAAGCTTCCGTAACGAAATTACTACCGGTCAATTTGTCTTTAGAACTCTCGAGTTTGAACAAGCTGAAATTGAGTACTTCTTTAACCCCAAAGAAGCTGACTGGCAAAAACTCTTTGAGAACTGGAAAGAATCCATGCATTCCTTCGTCACAAATACACTTGGTATAAAAGAAAAAAACCTTCGCTGGCGCCAGCACTCTGATGCCGAACGCAGTTTCTACAGTAAGGACACCTACGATCTAGATTATAACTTCAGTTTTGGATGGAAAGAACTCTGGGGAGTAGCCTACAGAACTGATTACGACCTCAAACAACATATGGAACATTCTGGTCAGTCGCTTGAATACCGTGACCCCCATTCTGGTGAAACTTTTATTCCGCATGTTATAGAACCAGCTCTGGGTATTGGTCGTGCTTTCTTGATGGTCTTAACCGATGCTTACACAGAAGATGCAGAAAAAAAGAGAACAGTACTTAAACTCAAACCATCCCTGGCGCCGTATAAAGCCGCTGTCTTTCCACTCTTAAAAAACAAGCCAGAGCTTGTAGAAAAAGCCCAAGCTGTCTATGACAGCCTAGCTAAAAAGTACTCAATCACTTGGGATGCTCGTGGAAATATTGGTAAACGCTACCTATATCAGGATGAAATTGGAACTCCAGTTTGTATTACTATCGACTTCGATACCCTTGAAGATGACACCGTGACTGTCCGTGATCGAGACACCACAGAACAAGAACGCATCAAGTTGTCAAATCTTGAAGAATACTTGGCTTCCATGCTACAGTAAGGAGTGTTCTCGCATTGAACATTCGGTAGAAATTACGAAAGAACCTATGAAGAAGAAAAATAACATGCCACTCATCGTTGTCGGTGTTTTGGTGCTACTCGCAGTATCCTTTGGAATCTATAAGGTAACCCAAAAACCTGTTGAAGTCGCTGAAGAAACAACAGCAAAAAAGAAAACGACAATTCGCAACTATAATGCGATAGAAGTGGCCGAGCGTCCGTACATCACCATCAATCCCGTCGATAGCCGGAACTTAAGCATCATTATTGGTGAAGTCAAAAAAGAAGCTGAAGTAGTTGAGTACGAACTCGAGTACCAAACTGGAACTCTAGTCCAAGGTGCCTTTGGTGAAATAGATCTAGGTACACTACCTGCTAGTGAAAAAATTCTGCTGGGAAGCTGTAGTGCAGGAGGTTCTTGTACCTACCACGAAAATATTAAAGGTGGAGAACTCAGAGCTTTCTTTGAAGGAAGCAATAAGTATGATCTCAAATCAGATTGGAAATACTTTGAAAATACTAATAAAGAAACCACGTTTGGGTCGAAAGATGCATTCTTCAAAATCAAGTCTGAAGATTTAGCAACAAACAGGTTACTTGTGATTTATAACTCACCGGGATACCCAGGGGAACTAGAGGGAACACTGGTTTCAGAAATCTATACTCTCACCAGTAGTGCATCCCTTTCAGGAACAGCAGAACTTACTATCCGAGCTCGAAGTGAAGGTGACCTCACCATCATGGGATGGGACGGAACAGAGTGGCAAAGCTTTGAAACTACTGTCGATGGCAAATCTGCCACCGCAACAGTAGATGTGCTTGAGGCTTATGTAGTCACTTCAAAATAAGACTACAACTATCTAGCCTCTCTGTCTTAGAAAACAGGGAGGCTTTTTTTATTTTGCTAAAAGCAATAAGACTACAGAAATCCCTAAAACAAAAACTCCATAGGTTATAAATACAGATTCAGAAGATACCTCTTTTTGAATCTTTTTTTTCTTCTTCATATGTACTCAGAATTCTAGTTTAGACCACAAACAAAAAACAAGACAGCAATTTTATGTATGTGGATAGTTTTTTTTAATATCACCTATTGGGATAGTGTTTTCGGGTCAACTTAGTATTTACAAGTTACTTGAGTTGAGTCATACTTAATCTCGATAGTGGTAAAAAGTGGTATTCTGTCTGATAAGAAAATGTATATTGGTAAATATTATCATACGGTTGAAGAAAAAGGCAGAGTCTCACTTCCCAAGGCTTTTAGATCACAATCGACAGATTGGGTTTTAACAAGAGGTATGGATGGTGGATTATTCTTATTCGAAAAAGAAAAATTTGCTGAAGAACTTCAGAAACTAGAAGCCCGCTCCTTTACAAAAAAGAAACATCGAGACTTTATTCGGTTAATGACCAATGAAGCCATAGAAGTTCTTCCAGATAAAAATGGTCGAGTCCAACTGCCCGAGTACTTGACCAGCTTTGCTCATATTGAAAAAAGCGTGGTTATCGTTGGAAGTTACAACTACGTTGAAATTTGGGACCGAGATACCTACCACTCGTATGTAGAGTCTCTTGAGGAAAAAGCCGAAACTATTGCTGAAAGCATAGATGAATAACACACACATATCAGTCTTACTACACGAAGCCATTGAGCTCTTGAAAATCAAGCCAAATCACTGGTATATAGATGCCACTTTTGGTAGAGGTGGTCACACAAGAAAGCTCATAGAAGCTGGAGCAAAAGTGGTAGCTTTTGATTGGGATAATGAAGCCATTGAGTATGGAAAAGAAACCTTTCAAAAAGAGATTGCTGCAGGTCAGCTGATACTCATTCACGAAAGCTTTTCAAAACTCGAGCGTGCACTCACCAAACTGAGACAGGAACTCAATCAAGCATTAGCTATTTCAGGCATTTTGTTTGACTTTGGTACGAGCACCCCACAACTCATGTCTGCAGAACGAGGCTTTAGTTTTGAAGGAGATGGAGATCTGGATATGCGCATGGACACCAGATTAGGTGTCACTGCCAAAGATATTCTTATCCTTGTTCCAGAAAAACAACTCGTGGAGCTGTTCAGAGACTATGGAGGTGAAGAAGAAGCAAAAGGAATTGCCAAAGCAATTAAAGCTCAAAGTCAACCAATCACAACAACTGGTCAGCTAGCTTCCTTAATCTCTTCGATCAAACGAAGAGTTCGCCCAGGGATCCACCCGGCTACAAAGGTTTTTCAAGCTCTCAGAATTGCTGTTAACAGTGAACTCGATGAAATCGGACAAGCCCTTCCTGCTGCATTCAGCATTTTAGAGAAAAACGGAATCATAGTCACCATCGCCTTCCATGATGGAGAAGACAGAATTGTAAAACATCAATTTAAATCTTGGGAAAACAATAAACTTGCCGAAAGTATTACTAAAAAACCACTACAACCAACTGAAACAGAAATCACAGAGAACAAACGTTCTCGGAGCGCTAAACTTCGCGCCCTTAGAAAAATATAATGAATAAAAAAATCACTACTTACTACATCACCCTATTGAGTGTCTTAGCACTTCAAATTGTAGCTACCGTGATTCAAGGTAGTTTAGTTGTACATCATGGTAAAAAAATTGCTCAAATTGAAACTCAAAACCGTGACCTTCATCAACAAAAACAGCTATTACTCAGTCAAATTGCTCAGGAGTCTTCACTCTCTACTTTGAGTAGTTCTGAAGAAATCGAATCTTTCGTAAAAATTTCTTCTCCACTCTTTATTGATACAACAAAAACAGTGGCTTACTCGGGAATTTAGGAAAACCGCTTCACTCCAACAGCTAGGTATGTTACAACAACTGGTACATCATGAGAAAAAACAACGATGATCAGACTTTACCTCAAACAAGAGCTCGTGTTCTTTTTAGTATTCTCAGTATTGGTTTTCTAGGAGTTCTCATACGTCTGTTTTATTGGCAAGTCGTACAAGCTGCTACTTTACAAAAAGCAGCCCAAAATCAATACCAACGCTCAGTCTCCGAGACTGGAACCCGCGGGCTTATTTTTACTGCTGACAACTATCCTTTAGTTGCTAATCAGGAAGTCTATCGACTTTTTGCCCAACCGAAGCTCGTAACTCTACCAGCTCAACAAATTGCAGCTCTACTCACTCCTATACTCAGCCAAGAGATTGAGGTCTCAACCATTTCAGCCGAAACAAAAGAAATTGAAGAAAAACTTTTACTACAACTTGAAACTAAACTCGCAGATACAAGTAAAAACTGGGTCTCTTTATTTCAACCAGTCAGCAAAGAAACGAAAGAAAAAATTGAGGCTCTAGGTCTCTTTGCACTTGGCTTTGACGCGTATGATCAGCGTTGGTATCCAGAAGCATCAATCGCGGCTACCCTCACAGGCTTCGTTGGTAAAAATAATGTTGGAGAAGACACCGGATATTTTGGCATTGAAGGAGCACTCAATAAGGAGCTATCTGCTCGCAGTAGTACTTCCACTATTTTAGCTGATGCATTAGGACAAAAACTACTTGGCTCTCAGTTAAAATCAACCAAAGTCCTTGATGGTCGTTCCATTACGACAACTATTCGTCGGGACGTTCAATTTTTGCTCTACTCACAACTCGAAAAAGCCATGAAGCAGTACGGAGCCAAACAAGGAGAAATTATTGTAATGGAACCCAAAACGGGAAGAATTCTGGGGATGGTCGCACTTCCCAACTACAATCCGGCAGATTTTTCAAAGTTCGATGCAGTCCTCTATAAAAATCCCAGTATTGTCTCAGGCTATGAGCCTGGTTCAACCTTCAAAGTTCTGACTGTGGCAGCTGGCATTGACAGCAACAAAATTAAACCTGATACGACCTGTCCTAGCTGCGCAGGACCGAGAACCTTTGGCAAGTACACCATCAGAACCTGGAATGATGTTTATAACCCCAACATCACCATGGAAGATGCCTTAGCTAAATCAGACAATACTGCCATGATTTTTATAGCAGAACAACTTGGCGCTAAAACCTTCGAAGAGTATCTCAAAAAATTTAAAATTGGAGAAGAGATTGGAATTGACCTGCAAGAAGATACTACCACTCCCTTTCCAGAAAAATTTGGACCAGTCGAATTAGCGACAATTTCTTTTGGACAAGGAATTAGTACCACAAGCATGCAGTTACTCAGAGCCATCAATACCATTGCTAATCAGGGGATGATGATGCGACCCTCGATTATTGAAAAAGTTGTCGATGAACACCATCAAGAAACAATCATTGAACCAATAGAGGAGGGACAAGTTATCTCTCCCAAAGCTGCACAAACAGTCGTAGATATGATGATCACTTCTGCTCACAGTGGAGAAGCACAGTGGGCAGCTAGAAATTCGTACTCGGTAGCCGGAAAAACAGGCACTTCACAAGTTCCATCTCCCAGTGGGGGGTACGAGGAAGATAAAACTATTGCCAGTTTCATTGGTTTTGCTCCAGCACACAATCCAGCCTTCATCATGTTTGTTAAATTGACTGAACCGACATCTTCACCATGGGCAGCCGAAACAGCAGCTCCGCTCTGGTACACTATTGCTGATAACTTACTCTTATTGTTACAAGTACCGCCCAATATGTATGAAGAACGGCCTATTGAATGACAACCATAACAAACAGAATCATGCCTGACTATTTGCAATAAAAACTATATAATGGAACACATGTTACGTTTAGCCCTCTACAAACTCAAACGACCATATCACTACCTCAAAACCGGTATCCTTAAGGGCCTGACTGCCCAAATTAGGTATGGATTTCCAGCAAGAAAACTTACCATTTTTACAATTACTGGAACAGATGGTAAAACTACTTCATCAACCATGCTGTACCATGCACTCAAAGAGCATGGGCATAAGGTTGCATTATTAACTACCGTAGCTGCGTATCTTGGTAACAAAGAAATAGATACTGGCTTTCATGTAACTTCTCCTCAACCCCAAGACTTGCAAAAATTTATGCATATGATGGTGCAAAAGGGGTATACACACCTAATCCTCGAAGTTACCTCACACGGTGTGTATCAATACCGAACTTGGGGAGTCAACCCAACTGTTGCTGGCTTGACAAACATTTCTCACGAACACCTTGATTATCACGTCACCTACACAGAGTACCTCAAAGCTAAAAGTGAGTTACTGAGCCTTGCTCATACCGTTATCCTCAATGGAGATGATATGTCATTTCACAAAGTTAAAAAGTATCTTCCAATCGAAGCAACCGTACAACAATACAACGCAGACATGAAAATGCCAACTAAAGTTAAGTCAGCTATTAGTCAACGATTCCCCGAACACTATAATCAACAAAATGCTCGGCTTGTCTATAAAATGGCACAACTCGCAGACGTATCAGATACCGAATTCTGTTCTGCTATCCGCTCATTCCCGGGAATTCCAGGCCGAATGGAATTTATCCCAAGCAAGAAGCGATTTGAAGTCGTTGTCGACTTTGCACATACTCCACAGGGACTTGAAAGTGCCCTTACAGCCCTCAGAGATCACATGAAGAAAAAAAAGCTGACTGGACGACTCATTGCCGTCTACGGAGCTGCTGGCCTCAGAGATCAAGCAAAGCGCCCGATTATGGGAAAAATTGGAGTTACCCATGCAGATCTGGTTATTTTAACTGCCGAAGACCCTCGAACAGAAGATGTTTGGAGTATTATTAGACAGATGAAGGAGCAACTTACCGAAGGACACAATAAAATTATTTCTATTGCTGATCGCAGGGAAGCTATCGAATTTGCCATCAAAAAAGAAGCTAAGACTGGTGACGTGGTCGCCATCTTTGGTAAAGGCCACGAAAAGAGTATGTGTTTCGGCACCACCGAGTATCCATGGAGTGATACCAAAGCTGCTTTAGAAAGTCTCTCGTAATGAAAATACCAAAAGCCGTCGTCATGGGTGGTGGAACTGGCACGTTTGCAGTAGTTTCTGCGCTCAAAAAACTTAATTGGGATATTTCAACGGTCATTGCTGTCTCAGATTCTGGAGGTTCTACTGGTCGCATTAGAGATGAGTTTGGTTTTCAACCAGTGGGTGATTTACGTCAGTCTCTAGCTGCACTCGCAGATGTGCAAGGACAACCATGGATTCAAAAAATTCTTTTATATCGGTTTGCTAAAGGCAATGGACTCAAAGGCCACAATCTTGGCAACCTCATTTTAACTGCACTCCAAGATATGACTGGAAGTACTACCGAATCATTAGAAATTGCCGAAAAGATTTTCAACCTCAGTGGGACTGTCATCCCCGTCACAGAACAATTTGTCGATCTAGAAATTTCATATAGTGACGGCACCACTGTTATTGGTGAACACACTTTAGATGAAGATGTTGAACAACCAATCACGATCGATCAAGTTAAGTTGATACCCGAGTGTCATATTAACCCTAAAGCTAAAATTGCTCTCGAAGAAGCAGACATCATTATTATCGGTCCTGGTGATTTTTATGCCAGTCTAATGGCAACGCTAGTACTGCCAGAAACAAAGTCAATCTTTGCTACACTCTCCGGTAAAGTTGTGTACGTCATGAATCTGATGACTCGTTTAACTCAAACACATGGAATGACAGCTCAAAACCATGTTACAAAGATTGAGGGAGCACTTGGCAGAGAAGTCTCTGCTGTCATTGTCAACTCAGAAACAATTCCAACTGAAGCAGAAAAACTCTATGCCAGTGTTCAAGAATTTCCTGTTGTTGATGACTTAGGTAGTGAAAATAAAGTTATTCGCACACCACTTATCAATGATGCTCTTGAATACAAAAAGAAATATGACACTTCATACCGTTCACTTCTCAGACATGATCATGAAAAATTAGCACGAATACTTGAAAAGATTGTTGCCTCATGACACTTGAAAAGACACCAGATCCCTTTTCACCCTATTCCCACTTTTACTTGGTCGGTATCAAGGGAGTAGCAATGACTTCAATTGCTCAAATGCTCTTGGATCTTGGTAAAAAAGTCAGTGGCAGTGATGTTCCAGAATCATTCGTAACCCAAAAAATTCTCGACTCAAATCAGATTTCCATCGATACTAATTTCGAAACTCCAATGCCAAAAAGTGTTGACTGTGTGATCTACACAGCTGCACACGAAGGTGCTGATAATCCACAGGTTTTGGCTGCAACTCAGGCTGCTATTCCGACTCTATCGCAGGCAGAAGCTCTTGCGAAGTTCTTCAATGCCCAACGAGGCATTGCTGTCTGTGGCGTTGGTGGAAAATCCACCGTTAGTGCCATGCTCACTTGGATCTTTTCAAAACTAGGTAAACAACCTAGTTTCTCTGTTGGTGTTGGCAGTATACTTGGACTCGAAAAAACAGGTTCATGGAATCCCTCAAGTGATTACTGTATTGCAGAAGCTGATGAATATGTCACGAACCCTCAAGAAGTTAAAAAGGGGGGAGCACCAATCCCACGATTTTCGTATCTCCAACCATTCTGTACTATTTGTACAAACCTTATGTATGATCACCCTGATGTCTATGCTTCTTTTGATGAAACTAAAAAAGCCTTCACTGAGTTCTTTTCTGCAATTAAGCCTGGTGGAACACTGATCCTAAATCACAAAGATCTCCCACTACTTGCCAAACACTCTGCGGAAACGGTAGTAACCTTTGGCTCTGTGGGTGAGTGTGATTATCTCTTTGTCTACGACGAAGAAGCATCTCATTCTGGAATTACCAAAGCAACGCTCATTACTAACCAAGAACGCTATGAACTCACTTTAGCTGTACCAGGTAGGTACAATGTGGAAAATGCTGTCGCCGCTCTTGCAGCTTGTGATGCACTTGGAATTGATCTCAACAGTGCAATAGAGGCTCTGGCTTCTTTTAGCTCTACCCAACGACGATTTGAAGCAAAGGGCACGAAGAATGGAGTAATCTACTATGATGACTATGCACATCATCCATCAGAATTATCTGCGGTGATTTCTGCTCTCACTCATTGGTACCCAAACCATAAGCTATATGTTGCTTTTCAACCTCATACTTTCTCTCGAACAAAAACACTACTCCCGGAATTTGTTTCTGCCTTAGCTACAGCTCCCAACCTTATTCTCTTAGATATCTTTGCTTCCGCCAGAGAAAATCTTGATCCTACTGTTTCAAGTCAGAGTATTGCCGATGGCGTCACCAAAGAAACTCAAAAAGTTATTCCCGTTCTTGCCAGCTACCAAGATTTGGCTACCTATCTCTCCAAAAATACTGAGCCTAAGAGTATTGTACTTACTGTAGGAGCAGGGGACATATACAAAGTCCATGACCTTATATGACCACAACACAATCAAAACTTTCAGCCACCTTTCCCCACTTAGAGTGGAACTTTGATGTTCCTCTAGCACCTCGCACCTACATGAAAATTGGAGGACCAGCTGAAGCCCTTCTGCAAGCTACAGATGTTAACACCATCAAAGATGTAATTACCTTTTGTACCAACGAAGCTATTCCCGTTACCATCCTTGGAGGTGCCAGCAATGTCATTATTTCTGATGATGGAGTCAGAGGATTGCTCCTCTTTGTCACCATTGATACATTCAAAGTTCTTGATGAAAAAGATGATTCATGTATATTTATACAAGCCGGGGCAGGTATCAAAATGGCTGCTCTTGTATCACAAACCGTCTCTGCAGGAGCAACTGGCCTAGAATATTTTCTAGGTGTTCCAGGAACACTGGGTGGTGCAATTTACAACAATGCTCACTACCTTACTGATTTAATCGGCACGCATGTTGAAAGTGTTCATGTACTTTCAAAAGATGGAACTGATCACTGGGTTAAAGCTGAAGACTGTGCATTCGCGTACGAACACTCTCGCTTTCAAAACTCAAATGAAATTATCCTCGAAGTCATCTTTAAACTTAAAAAGGGCGACAAAGAGTCATCACTAACTAAAATTGCTCATGCCACACAGTACCGCGCTAAAACACAACCACTGGGTATTCCAAGTTCGGGGTGTATCTTTCAAAACGTCCCAAACACTCCAAAACTTCAAAAACAATTTCCAGATTTTGCAGAAAAACCCTATGTGCCAGGCGGATACATTATTGATCAAGCACATCTAAAAGGAACAAAAATAGGTGGGATCCAGGTTAGTACTAAACATGCTGCTTGGTTTGAAAATGATGGGACTGGAACAAGCCAAGATGTCAAAACTTTGATCAGAACTGTTAAAGATCGAGTAAAAAAGGAATTTGATGTAGAATTACATGAAGAAGTATTCTACCTAGAGTAAAAAATAATAGTACTCAATTAGAAAGTACCGTATGCCAAGTTTTCATGTTACTGGTGGAACTCCACTTCACGGATCAGTGCGAATTGGTGGTGCAAAAAATGCCTCATACAAATTAATGATTGCATCACTCTTAGCAGAATCAGAATCAAGACTCTTAAATTTTTCCCAGATTGCTGACGTGGCCCTGGTATCAAAAATTATTGCCTATTTGGGTGCTGGAGTCAGTAGAGCAGGAGAGCGGGCAATCTTTATTGACCCAAGTAGTTTAACAAAACACACTATAGACAAAGAACACGGTGAACAAGGTCGTTTTTCAACCATGTTTATTCCTCCTCTCTTAGCCAAATTTGGGAAAGCCATTGTTCCCGTTCCAGGTGGAGATAAGATAGGTAAGCGGCCACTGGACCGACACTGGGATGGTCTCAGAGCTCTTGGTGCTGAAGTCGAATATAAAGACGGCATGTTTGTGGCTACAACCAAGGGACTTGTTGGAGCTACCTACCGGTTCCCCAAGAATACTCACACCGGTACCGAAACACTGATTATGGCTGCTGTCCTTGCAAAAGGTAAAACTATTCTCGAGAATGCTGCCATGGAACCAGAAATTGATGACTTGATTGACTACCTCAATGGTATGGGGGCTCGCGTCCGACGAAGAGCGCATCGTGTCATTGAAATTGATGGAGTTGAGAAACTGCATGGAGCTATCCATAGATTGATCCCTGATAGAAATGAAGCGGTGAGTTATGCTTGTGCTGCTATTGCCACTAAAGGCGACGTTATTATTGAAAATGCCCGCCATGAACACTTGACTTCTTTCCTCGAAAAACTAGAAGAAATTGGTGCTGGCTACGAAGTTGGCAACTATGGTATTCGATTCTTCTATAAAGGCCCCCTCCAAGCAGCAGATGTTACTACCGAGATCGAACCAGGTTTTATGACGGACTGGCAACCACTCTGGGCTACGTTAGCTTCACAATGTGAAGGTGTGAGCGTTATTCATGAGACAATTATGGCTAATCGCTTCCAATATGTCAGCGAACTACAAGCAATGGGAACAACTATTGAACTATATAACCCAGAAGTCGCTCATCCAGAAAAAATCTATAACTTTGATATCGAGAATGACTCACCAGAGTATCGTCATGCTATCAAAATTCATGGACCAGCAAAACTCAAAGCTGGGTCTTTCACTGTCAAAGATCTGCGACATGGTGCTACACTGATTATGGCAGCTATGATTGCGGATGGGACTTCAATTATCTCTGGCATTGAGCACGTTGATAGAGGCTACGAATCGCTTGACGAAAGGCTCCGATCGATGGGAGCAAATATTGTAAGAAAATAGGTCAATAAAAAAAGAGGAGACTATATGAGTGGAATGGCGCTACTACTAAGTGTGTTACTACTATCTTTCATTGTGACAAGTGTAGCTGTGGTACCATTTATTAACCTTCTCTACGCATTAAAATTTCAGAGAGCGCATCAAACAACACGAGATGTTTTTGGGAAATTGACACCTATCTTTGATGCTTTCCATAAACAAAAAGCAGGAGTGCCTGTGGGTGGTGGTCTACTAATTATTACGTTAGTATCAATTCTTTTTGCCATACTACTTCCACTACTCGAGTATTTTGGCGTAACTATCACCAGTAATCATAGTTCTATCACGGCAGAAGTAAATGTTATTTTCTTTACCTTTTTGTCTTTCGGTATCTTGGGACTTTACGACGATATCAAGAAGTTCTTTCAATTTTCATCCAGTGGTTTTTTTGGACTCAGAATGAAACACAAACTGTTTTTAGAAATTTTCCTGGCCTTAGTTATTAGCTTAATGCTGTACTTTCAACTTGGAATTTCATTTGTGCATATTCCCTTTATTGGCACCTTCGAACTGGGAGCCTTTTATATCCCCTTTTCGATCTTCACCATTATTGCCTTTGCAAATGCCGTCAACATTACTGATGGACTCGATGGATTAGCTTCTGGAATTTTGATGATCTCTCTCTTTGGTCTTTGGTATTTATCTTCAGCAATCTTAGACGTACCAACATCACTATTTATTGCACTGCTAATCGGCTCTCTCATCTCTTTTCTCTACTTCAACGTGTTCCCTGCTCGTATTTTCATGGGAGATGTTGGATCGTTAGCTTTGGGAGCTACCCTAGCAGTCATTGGACTTTTACTAGGAAAAGTAATTGCTTTAATTGTGATTGGAGCAATTTTTGTCATCGAAATAGGAACATCTCTTTTACAATTACTTTCAAAGAAGTTTCTCAAAAGAAAACTCTTTCCCGCAGCTCCTATTCACCTGACTTTACAGCGTCATGGCTGGGAAGAACCAAAGATCGTACAAAGAGCTTGGCTTGTTCAAATCATGTTAACTATTTTTGGTGTTTGGTTAGCCGTCTTATAAACGGGAACATACATGAAAAAACGTCACCTGCCACAATGGATGCTCTTACTCGGACTCGTTTTATTCCTCTCGTTTGCTGGTTTGCTTTTTGTCTTTGAGGCCTCAACTGCCGAAAGCTATGCAACTTTTGGAACTCAGTACCATTTTTTGATCCAACATAGTATTGGACTTACTGTTGGACTCATCGCTATGATCGGTGCTTCCTTGATTCCAACAAAACTGTGGATCAAGTTTTCACCCATCATCTATATTTTTAGTTTGCTACTTGTTCTCTTAACACTAGTTCCAGGAATTGGAGTGAGCTTGAATGGGGCAAGGCGATGGCTTTCTATTGGCAGCTTTAGTTTCCAGGCTGTAGAATTTCTTAAATTTGGAATCGTTGTCTATTTTGCAACCTGGATGAGCCACCATCAAAAATTTGGCCCCTTTGTATTTTTGACAGCCTTACCAGCACTAGTACTTATTCTGCAACCCGATTTAGGTTCACTGTTGCTTGTCGTTGGCATTGCGACCACAATGTTCTTCTTAGCTGGGGGGAATGGTAAGAATATACTCCTGATAGCTGGCGTAGGAATTCCTTTGGCGCTACTGGCAATCTTCACTTCTCCCTATCGGATGAAACGTTTGACTACTTACCTTAATCCAGAGTCTGATCCTCTAGGAGCAAGTTTTCATATTCGTCAAATCACTCTAGCTCTTGGGCAAGGTGGTGTTTGGGGAAAAGGCATCGGTAATTCCAGTCAAAAATATTCCTACATTCCCGAGGCTAGTACTGACTCTATCTTTGCAATTATTTCTGAAGAAATTGGCTTTGTCGGAGCCACTTTTCTTCTTTCAATCTTATTCTGGTATTTACTCACTAGTTTCAGAGTAGTTTCAAAAGCTGATATTTTGCCTGCAGAAAGGTTGTTGGGTTTTGGAATTATCTTTTGGATTGGGCTACAAACACTTTTAAATATCAGTGCTGTTGTTGCATTAATTCCACTCACAGGAATGCCGTTACCATTTTTCTCATATGGCAGATCATCTCAGGTCATGATATTGTTTGCATCAGGAATACTTATTCGAATCGGGAAACAAACATGAAGATTTTAGTTTCAGGTGGTCATCTAACTCCAGCCTTAGCATTCATTGACTATGTTACAAAACATTCAAAAAAGGACAGTTTTGTATTTGTAGGTAGAATATATTCCAGAGTTAAAACAAAACAAAAAGCCAGAGAAAAGACTGAAGTCGAAAAGCGCAACATTCCCTTCGTAGCATTTGATTCAGGAAAACTCGGTCAAGGTTCTGTATTCTTGTTACCGTTGACTCTGCTACAAATTATTGGAGCCTTTTTTAAAGCCATTCATATTTTTCTGCGCTTCAAACCCGATGTGTACCTTTCTTTTGGAAGTTATATCAGCGTACCACTTGCCCTTGCTGCCTGGTTACTACGGATAAAAATTGTAGTTCACGAACAAACAAGAACTCTTGGAATAGCAAATACTTTTGCTTCAAGGTTTGCGTCGGTTGTAGCCCTTTCATACCCAGAAACTTCCAAATTAATTTCTCATCCTCACGTGACTGTGACTGGCAATCCAGTTCGCACTTCAATCCTTCAAAAAAACATAACGGCTCCTACTTGGTATAAAACAAAATCTAAAGATCCAATTCTCTATATTGCGGGAGGAAGCCAAGGTTCAGAAATTATCAACACCACTGTCAAACAATCATTAGCGCTCCTCACAAAAGAGTGGGTGGTTATTCATCAGTGCGGAGCTAAAACAACCGTTAGAAACTATAAAAAAGAGTTAGAAAAAAAACAAAAACAACTTTCACTCCGCACCCAATCAAAGTATTTTGTAAGAGAATGGGTAAACGAAACAGAGCTTGCTTGGATTTATACAACTGCTACCGGAGCAATTTCAAGAGCTGGTGCCAACACCGTCTTAGAACTCAGTCTTAGATATATTCCTACTATTTATATTCCACTTCCATTTTCACACCAAAATGAACAATATCTAAATGCAAAGTGCTTAGCCGAAAGTAAACAAGCCTTTTTGATACAACAAAAAGATCTATCACCAGAAAAGCTACTTTCACTTCTGGATGAACTAAAAAGAAAACATGGTCAAATAAAACGAACACTAACACAAGAACAAGCATCTGTTGCTCGGGGAAGTGAAAAACTATATAAAGCAGTTATCGCACTAAAAACAACACAAAAGAAGAAATGAGATCTCTCTACAAAATTTCAGGGGTATTCGCAATTATCGCCAGTATTGCAGCAGGTCTTTTCTTCTTCACTATTCAATCAATAGATTGTTCTATTGGCACTCAACAATGCCCTCCAGAATATTCTGCCTCACTAGGTGAACTGAAAGGTTCTTCACTTTTCTTTTCTCGATTCGATACTCGCGTCCAGACTCTGATCCCAGACCCAACATTTATTCTAGAATCAGAATCAAAAATACTCCCTCATACCCTCAAGCTTGTATTTAGTCAAAAAAAACCAAACTATTATTTACAAACAGAAACTGATTACTACACTGTCTATGATGATGGCTTCATAAAAAAGAGCGAAAAAAATAATCATGAACCATCAATTTTTATTGACTATCCTATTGAAACACTTCTTTCAGATAACTCTGTGAAACCAGGCCTCCACCAAGAACTTTCCTCACTAACCAAAGCTCTTGAGGTTACTCATCTTGCTCCTCAAAAAACGACACTCACTGACTCTCAAACAATTACTCTAGAGATACTAAGCGGAGTTACTGTTTTTCTCAACCTGGAGGAGTCTGCTCAGGCTGTCACTAAACTTTCCTTATTACTAAACTCAACAGAAATTGCCGAACTCCCAGAACCACTTAATGAAATTGACTTACGGTACTCATTTCCAGTCCTGCGCACCAAAAATGAGTAAAATGACTAAAAGAGCAAATATAGCCTGATTTCTTATTTCGCAATACCAGTAACTTTGGTATGCTAGTGTATATACTATGGCACATAACACAATTATAACCGGTATTGATGTCGGCACAGACAAATGTGTCACTCTGATTGCGTCGGTCAACGAAGATCGATCACTCCAAGTTATGGGCGTTTCTGCTGTCCCTTCTAGGGGAATGCGCAAAAGCCAAATTATAGATCTAGAAAAAGTCCTTGAAACAATCACCGAAAGTCTTGATGGAGCAGAGCGAATGGCTGGTCTCGAAGTAAAATCCGCCTATGTTTCTGTTTCTGGCACACATATTAAATCTCAGAATAGCAAAGGCGTTGTAGCAGTAGCATCACCCAACCAAGAAGTTACAAACAGTGATGTCGAACGTGTTATCGAAGCTGCTCGCGCAATATCGCTTTCCTCAGATAAAGAAATCATTCATGTTATTCCTAAAGCATACAAAGTTGATTCACAGGATGGCATTAAAGATCCAGTCGGCATGACTGGTGTTCGCCTTGAATCTGAAGCTCACATCATCACTGGCATGTCAACGGCCCTTAGAAACCTTGAAAAATGTATCCAAGACCTTGGCATTACTGTCATAGATTTTGTCTTTTCAGGTATTTCAGCTGGTGGAGTAGTCCTATCCGAAACGGAAAAAGAGCTCGGAGTAGCTGTCATAGATATTGGGGCAGGATCAACTTCCATCTGTGCATATGTCGAAGGTTCACTTGAATATTCTGGTTCAATTCCTATTGGAGCTCGTCATATAACGCAAGATATTGCCCTTGGCTGCCGTGTAAGCTTGGATACTGCCGAAAGAATAAAAGTTGACCTTTCAAATGAAAAAATGAAAGGGCTAACTCCTCATGCTGGAGAATCGAAAGCAGACTTCAGTAAACGCAGAAAAAAAGCTGATGAAATTAAACTCTCTCAATATGAAAACTCTGATAGCGATGAAGTACTCTCTAAAAAAACGGTGACTGAAGGTATTATGCTCCCAAGAATGCAAGAAATTTTTGGATTAATTGGAGATGTCCTAAAAGAGGAGCATTTGCTCAAGGATATCCCTGCAGGACTTGTTATCACTGGCGGTGGAGCCATGACCCTACAAATTTCAGAAGTTGCAAAACGAGAACTTAACTTACCTGCTCGGATTGGAACGCCAACCAAACTAGATGGTCTAGTAAGAGATATTCATTCTCCCATCTATGCAAATAGTATTGGATTGCTACATTATGGACTCAAACATGGACAAGGAGATACTGTCTCTAATTTCTCGCTAGGTTCACTCTTTAGTGGCTTTTCTTCTATGGGAAAATTTTCAGAAAAAATAAGCTCTCTTTTTAAGTCACTTCTACCGTAACAAACCCAGAAATTTAAGATTGCTTTTTTTGTTTAGAATGGTACACTTTGATGTGAAGCGTATCAGAGGATAAGATTGTATGGCACTAGTAAAACCTTCAAACACAACGTTCGCAAAGATCAAAGTTATTGGTGTCGGTGGTGGTGGCGGGAACGCTGTCAACTCGATGATTACCTCTGGTAAAATTAGTGGTGTTGAGTTCATCACCGTCAATACAGATGCTCAAGCACTTTTAACTTCAAAAGCAGAGACAAAACTCCAAATTGGTAGTAATTTTACTAAAGGCTTAGGGTCTGGAGCCGACCCAGATGTCGGTCATACCGCTGCCGAAGAATCCTACGAAAAAATCAAAGACTTACTCTACGATACAGACATGGTGTTTATCACAGCCGGTATGGGTGGCGGAACTGGAACTGGTGCATCACCAGTTATTGCAGAAATTGCCAAAGAAGCTGGAGCACTGACTGTTGCAGTCGTGACGAAACCATTCGCATTTGAAGGAGTTCGCCGTATGCAAACTGCCGAAGAGGGCATTGCCGGACTCAAAGATGCTGTTGATACCTTAATTGTTATTCCTAACCAACGACTTATGGATGTTGTCGACAAAAAAATGACACTTCTGGATGCATTCCGACTTGCAGATAATGTACTCGGTCAAGGTGTACAAGGTATATCAGACCTCATTACTGTTCCTGGACTTATTAACGTCGACTTTGCAGATGTGAAAACCATTATGACCGAATCTGGTTCAGCCTTAATGGGTATTGGTGAAGCCAGCGGTGAAAATAGAGCTCAGACTGCAGCCCGCATGGCCATTGCCTCTCCACTGCTCGAAGTTTCAATTGAAGGAGCCAAGGGCATTCTCTATAACATCATTGGTGGCGAAGATATGACCATGACTGAAGTTTCAGACGCTTCGACAATTATCGCCAACGCAGCTGATCCAGAAGCTAACATCATCTTTGGAGCCACAATTACCAAAGAAATGGGTACTAAAGTTAAAATTAGTGTCATTGCTACCGGCTTTGATGACAAACAAATGGGCTTTGCAGCTTCAAACAAACCTCTATTCGGTGCCTATTCGAGTGAGTCGCGAGTTCGCATGCATGAAGAAAAACCAAAACCAGAGCCAGTTGCTCAAAAGATTGACCGTGCCCCAGAAGGGTACACACAACCAATGACTACCTCTCAGATTTCAAGTGTCACCAATCCATTCGTCACTTCAGAAGCCTTTGGCGACACCACTAAAGATGAGTCTGAATCAGACAAAAAAGATGAAACGCCTGAGCCAAAAACCAATACTGATCTCATTGACCAGTTTGAAATCCCTGCTTTCCTGAGAAGAAAAAAGAAGTAACTAAAAACTCCCATTCATAGAATTGACCCTTTGCTATATAATGCACACAAGTAGTGCGTCAACAGTTAGCTATCACCTAACAATTTTTTTGAATAATCAGGAAAAACGCCCGTTGAAGAAATACTTATCAAAAGTAGAGTAGAACAACCCGGGTAAGCCCGTAATCGCTGGAACTAAGTAAAAGCAGAGGTGGTACCGTTTTACTATCATAAAGATAGAGAACCCTCTCATGTTCGCAAGTTGCGAATGTGAGAGGGTTCTTTTCGTATACAAAAGGAGCAGACATGCCAAAACAAACTACATTGCCAAGCAAACCAAACTTTCCAGAGATGGAGGAGTCTATCTTGCATTTTTGGCAAGAAACGCAGGCATTTGAAAAATCGGTTGAAATGAGATCCAAAGACAAAGAATATGTCTTCTATGATGGACCTCCATTTGCAACTGGTTTACCTCATTATGGTCATCTTCTTGGCTCAACAGCTAAAGATGTCATTCCTCGGTACTGGACCATGAAAGGCTACCGTGTCGATCGTGTCTGGGGTTGGGACTGTCATGGTTTACCAATCGAAAACATGATCGAAAAGAAACTTAAGATCAAAGGTGGGAAAAAAGGCATTGAAGAACTTGGTATTGCCAACTTCAACCATGCCTGTGAAGTCGAAGTTCTACGCTTAGACGGTGAGTGGGAAAAAATTATTGCTCGACTAGGTCGATGGGTTGACTTTAAAAACAACTACAAAACCATGGACAACTCGTTTATGGAGTCTGTATGGTGGGGATTCAAACAACTTTCAGATAAAAATTTGATCTATGAGGGCAGAAAAGTTGTCATGTACTGTCCACGATGTTCAACTCCACTCTCAAACTTTGAAATTGCTATGGATAATTCGTATGAAGATGTCGAAGACCATTCGGTATTTGTAAAGTTTAAGCTTGCAGATACAAAAAACGAATATTTAATTGCTTGGACGACAACTCCTTGGACTCTCCCCGGAAACGTTGCTCTTGCTGTAGACCCGACTGCTGAGTATGTACAAGTCAAAAATAATGCAGGAGAACTGTTATGGGTAGCTAAAGAGTTGATCGAAAAAGTCTTCACAGAAGCAGTAACTATCCAAAAAACTATATTGGGAAGTGAACTGGTAGGTACGCATTACGAACCTCTGTATCCCTATGTAACTTCAGATAAGCCTAATGCGTGGAGTGTTCTAGCTGCAGACTTTGTCAGTCTCGAAGATGGAACTGGAATTGTCCATACTGCCGCTCTCTTTGGTGAAGATGACTATGCACTGGCACTCGAAACAGATCTCCCACTCGTTCCAACTCTCAATGAGGAAGGTAAGTTCTATGATTTTGTTGAATTAGTGGCTGGAAAATTTTATAAATCTGCCGAAAAAATAATTAATGAGGACTTAGAAACACGAGGACTGATGTATCGAGCCGAGAAGATAACTCACTCATACCCATTCTGCTACCGCTGTACAACCCCGCTCTATTACAACGCAGTTCCTGCTTGGTTTATCGATGTTCAGAAATTGAAATCTGACTTGATCGCTCAAAATCAAAAGATGAACTGGTTTCCTGAACATTTAAAAGAAGGCCGATTTGGAAAAGGACTTGCAACTGCACCAGACTGGAATATTTCACGTTCTCGCTACTGGGGAACTCCAATGCCTGTCTGGCGATCAGAAGACGGGCAACAACGGATCATTGGATCTGTTGCTGAACTGCAGAAGTGGGCTGTTGATACCACAAGAGCCACAAAAGTAGAAAATCTGCACCGAGAGTTTATTGATGATCTAGAAGTCTGGGTTGACGACAAAAAAACGGTCAAAGGAACACGAATTCCAGAGGTATTCGACTGTTGGGTAGAATCTGGCTCAATGCCATTCGCTTCGAAACACTATCCATTTGAAAATAAAGAACAGTTTGAATCAACGTACCCCGCTCAATTTGTAAGTGAGTACATTGCTCAAACTCGAGCATGGTTTTACACTATGCATGTAATGTCAGTTGGTATTTTTGGACAAAATGCTGTCGAAAATACACTTACTACTGGCACTATTTTGGCTGAAGATGGAACCAAGATGAGCAAGTCAAAGAAAAATTACCCTGATCCAATGACCCTCATTAATGAGTATGGTGTAGATAGTCTACGCCTGTACTTGATGAGTTCAACTGTCATGAAGTCAGAAAATCTCAACTTCAATGAACGAGAGGTGTCTGATATTCGAAAAAAGGTCTTTGTCATTTGGTACAACATGGTGGCTTTTTACCAACTCTATGCTCCGAACGATTCACTTGATCTCACTGTCGAGCCTACTGCAAACACCGTCATGGATCGCTGGATTATGAGCAGACTTACTAAGGTAACTCAATTGGTTACAGAGTACATGGATAGCTATAATGTGGTTAAAGCCAGTCGAGTCCTCATGAACTTTGTTGACGAAGTTTCCACTTGGTATCTACGCAGAAGTCGTGACCAGTTACGAACAAATCCTGACTCGGTCAAAGTGTTCGGGACTGTGTTAGTGCGAATGGCCCAGCTCTTTGCCCCCTTTACTCCATTCTTTAGTGACTGGCTTTTCCATCAGCTGGTATCGGACAAAAAAAGTATTCATCACACAGATTGGCCACAACCAAATACCGATCTACTCGATACTGAACTTGAAGAAAGCATGTCTGCAATTCGCAAAGTTGTAGCTGAAGCACACGCAGCCCGGAGAGATGCTGGTATAAAAGTTCGCCAACCACTGGCCAATGTCACTACTTTTGTTCAACTCAAGCAACCAAAAGATGATGTCCTCCAAGTTTTGATGGATGAAATCAATGTAAAAGCAGTTACTTGGAATCAAAGCACTGAAAGTTTAAAGGTTTCCCTTGCTACTGACTTAACACCAGAACTTGAAGCTGAAGGTGAAGCAAGAGAAGTAATGAGAACTATTCAACGACTCAGAAAAAAAGCTGGGCTGAAAGTTGATACCGCTGTCACAGTCCAAGCTCCAGAGTGGCCAGAATCGTGGCGAGCAGAAATCGAGAAAAAAACAAACTCAACGTTGAAAAAAGGTGAGACACTAGCACTCGTCGAATAATATAGGGTGAGGCCAACAAAATAATGTTGGCCTCACTTTTCAACTTTCAATTGATTCTTTCTCTATAAAGGTGGTACAACTGGAACAATGAGATACTGGTTTTTACCTGCACTACTAACACTATTTGGATTATTGAGTATTCTGACACTAAGTAGTATTGCCCCAGAATTAGCTGCCCGCCAATTACTTTTTTTTGTAGTCGGTGGTGGCATTTTTTTAAGTGTTTCACGGCTTTCATGGAAACAAATTCAGTCTTTGAGCTTTGTCGGATATGGAGTAACTGTGTTCTTATTGACTTTGACACTTTTGATTTCACTCCAAACAAGGAATACTGCTCGATGGATCACTGTTGGCGGTCTCTTTGCGCTTCAGGCATCACAATTAGCTGTACCCCTAGTGGGACTCTATATCAGCACCATTGCCCAGAACATAAAGACTATGCAACTCCAGAACTTTCTCAAGCTGGTGGCAAGCATCTTGCTGCCAGCATTTTTAATTTTGATAGAACCAGATCTAGGAACCACAGTTGTCTATCTTATAAGCGTCTCCGTCATTTTTCTTTTTATCCCAACAAACCCTCGTCATATTTTTTCTCTAGCAGCGTTAGGACTGATTGGAATCATTTTTTCCTGGTCATTTATCCTTAAACCATACCAAAAACAGAGACTCACTAGCTTTGTCCAACCAACCGCAGATACTCAAGGAGCTAGCTATAATGCCAATCAAGCCATGATTGCTGTTGGCTCTGGCCAGTTCCTCGGCAGAGGACTCGGAGAAGGAAGTCAATCTCACTTGAGATTTTTACCAGAAAGGCAAACTGACTTCATCTTTGCTTCCATTGCCGAAGAGTTTGGTTTTATTGGCTCAGTCTTGATTCTCACCCTCTACTTACTCTTAGTACTTTTTTTGATCAGGATCGCACTCAATTCAAGAGACCAGGCTAAAAATGCGTTTATTTTTAGTACTATAACAGTGCTCACCCTCCAAACATTTGTGAATATAGGCATGAACATGGGGTTATTGCCTATTACTGGGATTACGCTCCCACTGCTTTCATATGGGGGAAGTTCAATTTTGACTCTTTGTGGAACCTTTGGTATCATCCAAGCTGCCCTGATTGAACAAAAAAAAGAATTGACACTCCACCTCTCATAAATATATGGTATAATTCTATGTTCTAAGGACTAGACACAAAAAAAGAAGAAAGTACAAGTATATGTCATACGCAGTTATTCAAATATCTGGCAAACAATACAAAGTGAGTGAAGGTGATAAAATCACTGTCGCTCGTCTGGAAACAGAAGAAGGCAAAGACTTCAAAGTCTCTGACGTACTTCTCAGCGCAACCGAAAAAGACGTCAAAATTGGTGAACCTCTCGTTGCAGGAGCAGAAGTCACTTTGACAGTTCTCGAGCATAATCGAGCTCCTAAGATTCGTGTGGCTAAATATAAATCAAAATCAAAGTATCGAAGAGTCATGGGACACAAACAATTACAAACAATTGTAAAAGTCCTTAAAATTAAAGCCTAACTTTTAAAAAGTTGGTTTGAAGACGTATAACACAAGAAACTGTCCGTAACCGGTTGTCATCAAACTATGAACACATACTACTGCCTTCTCGGCAATACACCCCTATTTTCAATAGCTGAACTCAAAGCAGTCTTACCTCTAGTTCGTATAGAGATGCTAAATGATGCAGTAGCACAAATTGATCTTGCATCAGATACAGAAGCTACAGACCTACTTGATACACTTGGCGGAACAATCAAAATTATTCGTCACATCGAACATTTTGAAACAAAACCCGATGATGAAGACATACTTTTAAGTTCCAGTAAAATTCTGACCCGAGAAAAAACTAAAAATAAAATTTCTTTTGGTTTTTCAGAGATGGGCCGTGATCACTTACCAGTTTTCAATGCCCGAAGTCTTAAAAAACATCTTCAAAGCCTTGGTTACTCAGCTCAATTCAAAGATGGTCCACGAACTGGACTACCGGCAGCTTTACTCCTTCACAAACCTCATATCCAAGAAATAGTCTTGATTGGGTCAAATAAGGGAACCATACTAGGAAAAACCATAGCTGTTCAAAACATTGATGCTTGGACAAATGTTGATCGAAACAAACCATATGCTGATCGAAAAAAAGGTATGCTTCCTCCAAAAGTTGCTCGGATGATGGTTAATCTTGCTCTGGCTCACACAGATGAACCTCAGCCTGCCATCTATGATCCGTTCTGCGGTTCAGGAACTATTTTACTCGAAGCTATTGCTCTTGGAAAAAACAATCTCATTGGATCAGACCTAGACCTAGAAGCTGTTCGTGGAACGAAAGAAAATGTTGCTTGGTATGCAGAACAGTTTGAAACTACTCTAACACCAGAAATCAAAGGCGGTGATGTTACCAAGGTCAACCCTTCACAAAAAATTGATTTACTTATAACTGAACCTTTCTTGGGAAAACCAAAACCAAATCCAGCCAAAGTTCCGTTTATTTTAAAGGGACTTGAAAAACTCTATAGAGGTGCCTTTCGGCACTGGAGTAAGATTTTGAAAGATGGGGCAACTGTTGTTATAGTCATTCCTAGTATAGTAGTGCAAGATAAAAAAGGGAAAACTCGCATCTACACACTTGAAAAGTTAATTGACAGTTTAGCCAGCTTGGGGTACACTACTAGCTCTGAACCTATCGAGTACTTCCGTGAACAAGCGATCGTCAGAAGAAATATTTATACATTTACATACAATACAGAAAACAAAGCATAACAAAAGGCCTATATGTCACACGTTAAAGCAGGTGGAAAAGTAGCACAACAGAAACAAGGTAGACGCCATGGAAAACGTCTTGGTGTTAAAAAATTTGGTGGTGAAAGAGTCATCCCAGGAAACATCATTTTACGTCAACGTGGAGCCAAATACAAAGCCGGTAAGGGCGTTGGTATGGGTAAAGATCACACAATTTTCTCTATGATTGAAGGAGCAGTTACTTTTAGTAAACGGTTTGGAAAAACTGTTGTAAATGTTTTCACTGCATAATAAAGATTTACTTAAAAATTGAAAAGCTAACACTCATCCTGTTAGCTTTTTTTGTGTAGAAAAAAGCAACATACATTGATATACTTTGAGTCAATGCAAGAAACAAAAATTACCGAACTCGATATCTCTCTACTTCAAGCAAATCCATTTCAACCTCGCGACTTGATAAAACCAGAAGATTTAAGTGAACTTTCCAGCTCTATAGAACAGTTTGGAGTCCTCGAACCACTCGTGGTTACCCAAACACCTGCTGGCTACCAAATTATTGCAGGTGAGCGCCGGTGGAGAGCATCACAACAAGTCGGTCTTAAAACTGTTCCCGTTATTGTCAAAAAGGTAACTCGTCGAGAAATGTTAGAGATGGCCATTATTGAGAACGTCCAACGTGTGGATTTAGGTTCAATTGAACGGGCGCAAGCGTTCCAACAACTCAAACGAACATTTGGCTATACTTCAGCAGAAGTAGCAAAACGCGTCAGTAAATCAGAACCTTATGTCCGCAACTCACTCCGACTCCTCAAGCTCCCTGATGCCATCAAAGATGGACTTTTGGGTGGACTGATTGATGAAGGACATGCCCGTGCTATATCTGGCATAAGTGACCCACACAGGATGGTACAAGTCTATAAACAAATCCTCAAAACAAACGCCTCCGTCAGACAGGCAGAGCAAATGGCACGAATTGCCAAAGAAGACCTAGGACAACGCAAGTATCAAAAACAAGTTCGGAAGCCATCTATTGTCGCCCTGAAAGAAGTAAAGAATTGGGAACGTGATCTCAAGAAACTCTTAACATCAAAGTCTGTGGTCAAACTTCAAAGAACCAGTAAACAAACAAGAATAATTATCACGCTTAAAGGCGAGCCTAACAAAACAGATAAAGATATTGCAAAATTAATTGAGATTACTACTGGAAAAAAACCAACTAGCTAAGCATCTTTAGTAGGTGATTTTTTCAAGCACGCCCAACTTGTCTATTGGCCAATAGCGGAAAAAGGCTTTTCCAACAATGTCACTCTTACTAATTGGTCCCCATGCCCTTGAGTCAGAAGAGTAGGGACGGTTATCACCCGAAACAAAGTATTCATCAGGTCCTAAGGTAATAGTCCGTTCTTTTATAAACATTCCCGGTTGTGTCTCAAAATCAGCAGGAATATAAGGTTCTGGTAAAGCAGTGCCATTAACAATATAACTACTGTCTACTAGCTCAATAGTATCGCCAGGAAGAGCAATAACCCGCTTAATAAAATCACAGCCTGTTCCTTCTGGACAGTGAGCAGCTTCTGGAGCATGAAAAACAACCACATCTCCTGGGACTGGATCACCCATGCGGTAACTGACTTTATCCGTTAACACATACTCACCACTCTGAAAGTTTGGCACCATCGACTGGCCATTTACCTGATGAGGTTGCATAAAAAAGAGGTACACAACTAAAAATATTGATAATCCAATGACAACAGTTTCAACCATGTCAAGAAAAAAACTAGAAAGTGCTTTAAGTGGGTTCATATCTTCAAATTATCCTCAAAATACATTTATATTGCAAGGTCAAAACAAACTTACTCGAGAGTGTCTTTTTTTGAAAAGAATGGCTATAATGAGAGCATGGGGTATACAAAAAACGCTATTTCGGGATTCAGTTGGCAAACACTCTTGAAGCTCATTCAAAATGGGCTCTCAGTGATTAAAATATTTGTCTTAGCTCGTCTTCTTTCTCCAAACGACTTTGGCATGTTTTCTCTGATCACCATCGCTCTTGGGCTCGTCGAAGCATTTACCGAAACCGGTATTAACTTTACTATTCTACAATCAAAAAAGTCAGTCCGTTATTTTCTAGACACTGCATGGGTTATTGCCATTATTAGAGGTTTTATCATTGCCATATTAATGATTATCTTAGGACTATTTATGGGATCATTCTACAATGAACCACTCTTACCCACCTACATTGCCATTGCAGCCTTAGTGCCACTTATCAAAGGCTTTATCAACCCAAGTATCGTCTCTCTTCATAAAGAGTTACTCTTCTTCAAAGACAGTGTCTACAGGCTCTCACTCAGCATTGCTGATGTACTTCTCGCCATTCTTTTAGGACTCTGGCTCCAATCATTTATGGCACTGGTACTTGCCATGATTGGAACTGCTCTTTTCGAAGTTTTGATCTCCTTCCTTTTCTTTGCAGCAAAACCAACATTTAAATACATTCACAGCCGAGCTCAAACTATCTATGCAAACGCTCGGTGGTTAAGTATCTCTGCGTTGCTCTCATATACACACGAAAACATCGATAACTTCATCCTGGGAAAGACCATTGGAACCCGCAACCTCGGTCTCTACCACAATGGCTACAGCATTGGACACAAGCTTAACTATGAAGTAGCCAAATCAGCTCAGCATGGCACGCTGCCAATCTATACTAAAATTGCGGAAGATAAGCAACGACTCCTCAGAGCATTTTTGCGTTCCTCTGCAGTCACACTGGGAATTGCAGCTGCGCTCTCACTGCCATTATTCTTCTTTCCCACCAGTATTGTCAGAGTTGTACTCGGTCCCGAGTGGTTACAAGTTGCCCCCTATGTGCCTTTTTTGGCACTAGCTGGTTTCCTCCAGGCAGTTTCAGTCAATTTTTCATCACTTCTTATGGCGACCAAAAAATTTAAATACGTAAATTCGTACTTATTGGTGACACTGCTGGTTCTTGTTCCCCTGATTGTAAAGATGAGTCAGGATGATGGACTGATGGGCGCAGCACTAGCCTTGATTATCTCTCGAGTTATTTCACTACCGTTATTGATTTGGGGAGTACGTAACCTCTTTACATCATCATGAAACTCCCTCTTACCGCAATCATACTCACCCATAGAGCTGACTCCACCTTCCTACAAGCTCTTCAATCAGTGCAAGACTGTGCCGAAGTTCTTGTGTATGACAATACTAGTCAAAATAATTGGGACCAACTACATACCCAGTATTCTTTTACGGTAAAGAAAATAGCAGCTGGCCAAATTACAAACTTTGCTGCTATCCGAAATAAGGCACTTAAAACAGCATCACAAGATTGGGTTTTCTTCCTTGATAGCGACGAAGTACTCCAGCCATTTGATCCTAAAAAAGTCCGTTCATTACTTGAAAATAACAGTGCTGGATACACAATCACTCGAAGCGACATCTTTCTTGGAAGGCAATTACATCACGGAGAAGCTGGAAATCAAAAAATTATCCGCTTAATGAAGCGGGACTTTGCTCATTTTGAACATGCTATTCATGAAGTTGCTATCATCGATGGTCAGACTTCAGACAGTTCCTTAAAGGTGCACCATTTCTCTCACACTTCGATTACTCAGTTTATGAGAGATATCACTATCTATGCAAAAGAAATTGCTCGCACCCGCACTCCATTTACAACAAGCATTTTAGTTGAACTTATTTTGTATCCACCGATAAAGTTTTTGTATACCTTTTTCTTTCTCTTTGGTTTTTTAGATGGATACCGAGGTTTAGTCTACTCTTGCATGATGAGTCTTCATTCACTCTTAGTCCGCATATACACCTATGAACAAACTACTACATAAAACAATACAAAAAAAAGGACTCTGGATACTTGTAGGCCTCTTGGCACTGGGACAACTCGGAAGAGTAACCCTATTACCAGACATTCGCCTGTATCCTCATGATATTTTTATAACACTTTGGTGTATCTCGTTACTCCTAACAAATCGTGAAAAAGTAATGTCTGCTGTTACCGATCTCAGTAAAAAAATACTTGCTTTTAACTTTTTTATTCCTGTACTACTTATTCTTAGCTCTGCTTTTTTACTTGCCCAACTGCAACAACCAGCGTTACTTCCCTTGTTATACCTCCTCAGAACACTCTTTTATGGTATTTTCGTGTATCTACTTGCAACTACAACTTCACTGACGAAAAAAGACTTTGAACAAGCCCTTATTAGTTTGGGACTTATCAGCGTAGTACTTGGATTTCTACAACTTATTCTCATTCCAGATACTCGCTTCCTTTTTATTCTCGGTTTTGATGACCACTACTACCGAATGATCGGCACACAACTTGACCCCGCGTTTTTAGGGGCTCTGTTACTCATTTCTGCCTTTGTTACCTGGCACTCCACATTCTTGGCCAAACATTCACTCGTAAAAACAGGATGTATTGTACTTTTTTCTCTTGGAATTCTTTTAACATTTTCTCGGGCTACCTACTTAGGATATGCTTTGACAGCACTAGCTCTCACTGCTCATTCAAAAAAGATTCGTCAATCCATACTTAAAAATAAACTTGGTAGCGGCTTAGTTACCATTGGTATTATCACTGTAGTATTTATGGCACGTTCAACCGGAGGAGAGGGCACTAACCTTCTCAGAACAGCAACTATCACTGCCCGGATTGCATCAGTCAAAGAACATCTCCCACGCACCCGTAAAGAGTGGATCATTGGAAAAGGTTTGTTCTATTCGACAGTGCAAAACACTACTTCTACTAGTGGGATTCTGGAAGTCCCCAACCAAGCAAAAGTAAATAACTCACTGCTATTTTTCATTTTAGAAAGCAGTGGTATTTTAGGGCTTGCTGCCTGGATCTATGCACTTCTAAAAGGAATGCAGGTACTAGTACTCCAAGGTGAGAAAACACTCGTTTACTTTATAGGGATACTGCTACTCTTAAGTTGCTTTAACAACACAGCTTTTCAACCATTTGTGCTACTGACCAGCCTCCTCGGCTTTGCAGCAGTAGTTAGGGAATATAGGTAATTTTCTTCTCAGCACTGGTTTTATTACCAGCTTTATCAATGGCTTCGATAGTCAGAGTATTTTCACCTTCATTTAAAAGAAACTTCTGTGAGAAATCTCCTTCGCTGGTTGGAAAAGATACTCTTCCATTGATATACACTTTTGCTCCAGGATCAGTCTTACCACTTACGGTAAAATTTTGATTTTTCTTGGTTTCGACAGTAAGACCATCTTCAATACCCGAAACGTCGAGCAGGGGAGGTTCAGAATCAAAGACCGTAGTGAAAGATTTACTGATTTCAGATTCGTTCCCAGATTCATCGATAGAATAGGCAGCAATAGTATTTTCACCTTCTATCAGCTGTAGTTCTCGTTCGAAAGAACCATCATCACCAATTGTCAATTCAGGCTCGGGCTCACCATTCAGGACAAATATGAGTGTACTCTCTGGTTCACCAAAACCCACTACAGAAATTTGAGCACTAAAGGTAGCGTCAACTGGTGCTGACAAGATTGGAACTTGAGGTGGTATTACATCGCTTGGTTGAAATGGATTTGAAGTATCCAAAAACGAATTAAAACCTGTAATAAATCCAGGAATAATAACAAAAATAAATGATAATAAGATCAGAGCCGAAACTCCAAGCAGGGCCAGTGACTGCCGCAAGGCTTTCTTTTTTTCTTTTCTAACTTTTCTTGAAGAAACAGCTTTTGTTCGTACCATGAGATCATTATAGCAAATCATTTGACTTGTCAAAGGGGAAGCTGAGCCGAGAAGGGGATTCGAACCCCTGACCTACGGTTTACGATACCGCCGCTCTACCAACTGAGCTATCTCGGCTAATGGCAACTGCAACTCCAGCAGATAGAAGTAGTATAAAGAAAAATTGTAAAAAGTGAATCTGGAGAAGATGATATTTTATGTTTAGTACTGAATTATACAGATTATAAAGTTGCAATTACACTTCTGGTTTCTTGGCTAGTTACTTGACAAAGGTAATAAAACGTCCTATAATATATTTATGTGTGTAAAAAGCACATTTGCTATTTAATTCTATTTATTCAAAAAAAATCATTCCTAATACTTGGAGGGAGTAGATGAGAAACATTTCGATTATTTTAAAATGGGTTGTCATAAACATAGTAGTGGCAATTATCACTTATTATTTCTATCCGGGACAATTTTTTGTTAGTTTTTATTTTAACCCAAATAACCTAGTTATTTGGAGCATGGTTTCGATCGCTCTATCACTCATCATTAACGCCGGACTGGCATTGTTGAGTGATCAGGTCATTCCAGAAACCGGCCTCAGTTTGTCACTACCATTGAGTATTCTTGAAGAGGGAGTATTCCGTCAGTTGGCTGTACTCATAGCTAAATTGTGGATATTCTATTCGGGAGCATTAGGTAGTGAAGTTATCACAATCCTGGTAATTGTTTGCTTATTACAAGCGCTTGCCTTTTTAGTCCTTCACCCAGGAGAAGATGTTATAATTAACAGATTCTTCTTGGGAATTGTTTGGTTTGTTGTTGCGTGGAATAGCAGCCTATTCCCAGCAATTTTGGGGCACTTGACAGCAAACCTGTCAATGCCACTTTTGGCAACAAACAGAGAATAAATTTAAAATAGCAAAAGCCAGAACATCACGTTCTGGCTTTTTTTTATACTAAAACAGTGCCTACACAATCTAGTGATACTATAGTGGTATGCAAAGAATCAAACACCAGCCAATTGGAACAGCCATCATTATTCTAAACACTAACAACCAAATTTTACTTGGTAAACGAAAAAACGCTTTCAAAGCTGGTCACTATGGACTACCTGGCGGAAGAATAAAAAAAGGAGAAAAACTTTTAAATGCTGTTAACAGAGAGCTACTAGAAGAAACTAACTTGAAAGCCAAAAACACTCGCTCTCTAGTCGTTATCAAAGAGTGGCAAGAGAATGAAGACCAAGACTTTGTTCACTTTCTATTTGTATGCACCGATTGGACCAACACACTACAATTGATGGAACCTGATAAATGTGAAGGTTGGGAATGGTTTAATGTAGATGCTTTACCTCAAAATATTTTACCAGGACATCTGGCTGGAATTAATTATCTTAAAAATAAGGAGTCAACAGGAGTACTAGATTTTTAAGAATTAAATAAAAACCCTACTAGAGATCTAATTAGTTGCACACCACAAGCTTATAAAACTCAAGATTGAAATAAAAAAAGAGAGGCACCGTTTAACGGGTGCCTCTTTTCTCGCTCTCATTTTTTAAGTTACAATCTGATACCCTGCAAGCCGAATGATTGGAAAAATACGATTCGGTGATGCTAGAAGAATTTTGAAGCGATACTCAAAAACTTCAACACTTCCAATTTTCCGAATACTAACGGCCTCTACGAGTTCTCCAAAGTCACATTCTACTTTCGAAAAAATATGTGTAACCCCTGAGGGCTGTAAAAGTATAATCAGGGGGATGTCATCAGAAATAAGTGATATTAGTTGATCTGAAGTTAATATATTGTTAATCTGCAATGCTTGTGGGCGCAAACTACTCATATCACAGCTCCTTATAAACATTTACACTTAAGTAAATATTTACATATATAAAAATTAAAAAGCAAGAATAAGCAACTCAATACAAAAATATTTATCAAGTAAATGAACTGTATTTCTGTATCAAATTTATATACATTATACCAATGAATCATAATAAAAGCTATAGGACTATAATACAGATGTATCTTACGTTTTTCGCTGCCTATTAGTTTCGTATTTTCACTGGTTACTGTTGGCACATACACAGCAATATGCTAAAGTAAAATACTATGAAAACTCCAAAACGCCTCCATGAAATAGCTCAACCCATTTTTGTGGCTGAAGTTTACATTCTTCATCAAGACAAAGTGTTGATGTTCAAAAGAAGTGAAACAAAGAAAAAGTTTCCAGGATTTTGGTCTCTTCCAGGAGGACATGTTGACGAAGGAGAAGATCCACTTGCTGCTGCAATTCGAGAAACTAAGGAAGAAACTGGCGTAACAATTACACCAGAAAATATTCAACTTAAAGTTGTAGCAATGCATCACCATCTCGACCGAGGAGAAATGTACGTGGCATTTGCTTTTCTAGTAGAACTAACTGAATCTCCAAAACTAAATACTGGTGTTGAAGAAGGCAAAGCTCATTGGATTGAAATTGATAAAGCTAAAAACCTTGAAAACGTTTTTGAACCAGTAAAATATTATTTTAACCATGTTCTTAATAAGAAGCCTGGGATCATCTACAATACTAGCCAATGGAATAACACTAAATTGGTGAATGTTTTAAGTGAAACTGTTGATAATAATAGCTGATATATAAATATAAAACATTTGTTTGGCGACCCCGACCGGGATCTACGATTCGCTCCTATTTATTTCCACTTTAGGAAGCTCACATGCACTAAGCAGGCAGTTCGCAGGTGCTCACTTCTTGCTGGCGGAACGTGAGACACAACTCAGTTTTGAAATCATCAAGCAAAAAAAAGAATCCTTTCGAATTCATTTCTTTGCTTTGGCGAACTAGAGCCAAATTGGGTGGAACTAATGCATAACTCACTTGAGAGGATTGTGGAGGTGATGGAGAATTGGTTTACACCTGAGAATGTAGGATATCTATCTACTAACAACTATTTTATTTCCTAGTTGTTTATGGAACAAACTAGTTTTAAATATGGAATGAGCCACCCGCAGGTGGCTCATATTTTTGTCCGATGGAGTTGATTACTCAGGGTTTTGTTGCTTAAATTTTTTAAGCCAGTTGTAATTGTCGTGGATGGTACCTACGGAATCTTTCATAACTAAAAAAACTCCTGAAGGCCTATCTAGGTCAAAATCAAAGTAATCTAAACGATCAGCTCGATTCATGCCTAAAACCACTTTCCCATGATATCCAACTTCTTTCAACCACAGCCTCAGGTGAACCTCTGCGTTATCGAGGTCTCCATTAGCTGCGTCCCACGTTCTTTCTGGAACATAGTTAGCCATCATGCACCTCCGTGCAAACTTGTATTAACGAACAATATAAATGATTTCAAATACTTTTTGTGTGCAATACAATAATAAAAGGTTTCTAAAATCTCAATAAGTATATAACAAAATTATCACAAAGTCAATAACTATAGGACTTAATTATCAAAATATCCAACAAAAAAAAGAACCCTGTTGGGTTCATTTCTTATTTCTTGCGACCCCGACCGGGATCGAACCGGTGATCTTCTCCGTGACAGGGAGACATGTTAACCACTACACCACGGGGCCATAAAATATGTTAAGTGTGTTAAAAACAACTTTGTCTCAACACAGAATCCAAATTATACTTGAAATGTGCTCGATTGCCAACTGCTAGTCGCACCTGACTTTCCACAATAGTGTACAATAGAAGGAGTACTGAAAAAAATAAGGAGCTACTATGAACTATATTGGAATTGCACTTGCCGCTGGAGCTGTTATCGCTGTGTACGTTATTTCTGTGTATAACGGTCTACAGGTTCTTAAAACTCAAATCACTGCAAGCATTCAAGAAATTGGGAACCAACTTAAACGTCAGGCTTCCTTAATCCCAAACCTACAGGCAGCCGTTAAAGGACATCTCAAACAAGAGAAAACTATTTTCAAAATGTTGACTGATGCTCGCAAATCTGTTGAAGCCGCTCAAAAATCTGGTGATGCTAAAGATATTGATTCTGCAATTGCACAGATCAGCCAAGTAGTTCCTAAAATTCAGGTAGCTGTCGAGGACAATCCCGAACTTAAATCTGACCAAACAATTAGTAAATTCATGAGTGAACTTACCGACACTGCAGACAAGTTGATGTATGCCCGTCGAACTGTGATTGACCTGAGTCAAAACTTCAACCAAAAACTAGTCGTCTTCCCATCAAACTTAGTAGCAATGATCTTTGGATTTAAAGAAGAAAAAGGCATTACTACACCTATGAGCGGAGAACACGTCAGTGTTTCTACCAGTGAAACCCAAGATCCTAAAGTAGAGCTGTAATAAAAAGTCACTTCTAAAACATATGACACACTACCAGTTGGTAGCTCAAAATAAGCGCCGATCATTCTTCGTCATTCTATTCTTTACCCTTTTTGTGGGCGCAGCTAGTTGGATTATGGCCGAAGGTTTTGGGTACGGACTCGACTTTGTTGGACTCATACTTATTTTTTCAGGTGTCATGTCGTTTTCTTCTTACTGGTGGTCAGATAAACTTGTACTCACTATTTCTGGAGCACGTGAGGCTAACAGAGAAGAGTTCTTTGATTTTTACACCGTGGCAGAAAACCTTGCCCAGAGCCAACAACTTCCAAAACCAAAACTCTATGTGATCGAAGATACAGCCATGAATGCCTTTGCAACTGGTCGCGATCCAGCCCATGCTGTTATTTGTTGTACTACCGGCATACTTTCTCGACTAGAGCGACCCGAACTCGAGGGAGTCATTGCCCACGAACTTTCTCACATAAAAAATTATGATATTCGACTGATGTCTATCGTCAGTGTCTTGGTTGGACTACTGGCCTTACTTTCTGACGTCATGCTACGTTCAACCTTGTATGGTCGAAAGAATAGAAATAACGATAGTGGAGGAGGGCAGCTACAAATTATCTTACTTGTTGTTGGTCTAGTCATGGCTATCCTGTCACCACTTATCGCCCAGCTTATTCAGTTAGCTATTTCGAGAAGACGTGAGTTTTTAGCTGATGCTTCTGGAGTTGCCATGACAAAAAATCCTCAAGGCCTCGCCAACGCTCTCCAAAAACTATCTCAGGACCGAGAACCACTCGAAGCAGCAAATAAAGCCACCGCTCATCTCTACATAACGAATCCACTTAAAAATACCAAAGTTTCTTTTGCTAAGTTCTTTCAAACACATCCTCCTGTCGAAGAGAGAATTGCAGCACTCAAAAGCATGACTTGATCTCAAATTCACAATGGGGAATCTCTGTGGTATTATATCTCATGTACATGAAACTACACCTTCAACAAGACGAGCAACAAAACTAAACCCAATCCTGGGGCGGTTGCTTGTAGCTGTAACGAGTCCCCCGGACTCGTTTTTTTGTCAGAAAGGCACCTTATGAGTATCACAACTACACAAGTTAAACACGTTGCTGATTTAGCAAATATTCCTATTTCTGAAACTGAAGCTGCAGAACTAACTGAAGCTTTTTCTGAAACACTTGAAGTCATTGCCAATTTACAATCAGTCGATACTTCAAAAACTGCCCTGACACACCAAGTCACGGGCCTTGAAAATGTACTGCGTGAAGATGTTGTCGACACTGATCACATGCTTTCACAAACTGAAGCACTTGCGAATGCTCCACAAACTCATGAAGGTTATATCGTCGTACCAAGAATCATAGATCAGGACTGAGATGCTCAATACAAAAACCCTTACCGAAGCCCTTGAGTTACTTGAAAAAAAAGAAACTACAGTCGAAAAAATAGCAGCAGATATTCACAAAAGTATTGCCGAAAAAAATGACAAGCTCAACATTTACTTAACGGTTGCTGAGCGACAAACAGATTCAAAAATGGAGAATAGACCTCTCAAAGGCCTTCCTATCGCAGTCAAAGATAACTACTGCACTAAAGGGCTACGGACAACTGCGTCCTCAACCGTCCTAGATACTTTTATTCCTCCGTATGACGCCACCATTATTGAGAACCTAAAAAAAGCTGGCGGTACTATACTGGGAAAAACAAATCTTGATGCCTGGGCACATGGATCTTCGACTGAAACATCACAATACGGACGCACACTCAATCCTCGTAATATTGATCACTTGCCAGGGGGTTCTAGTGGTGGGAGCGCCGCTGCTGTTGCCGCCGATATGGCTCTCGCCGCACTCGGCACAGAAACTGCTGGATCCATCCGTCAGCCTGCTGCTTGGTGTGGCATTGTTGGACTCAAACCAACCTATGGCCGGTGTAGCCGATACGGCGTTGTATCCATGGCGTCTTCGACAGATAGTCCTGGTCCAATGACAAAAACGGTCGAGGACGCAGCCTTACTCCTCACTCATATTGCTGGGAAAGACAAGTACGATAGTACTACTAGTGAGAAAACTGTGCCTGACTTCACAAAAGCTATTGGAACCTCAATTAAAGGCATGAAAATTGGTTATATTTATCATGATATTCCTGGAATAGAAACATCGAATGCTTTACTCGAAAAAGAACTGAAAGTTTTTGAAACATTAGGAGCTACTGTCGAAAAAGTTACTGCTCTTGATCCCTCATACTCAGTCAGTGTCTATACTGTTGTCCAACGAGGAGAAGTTAGTAGTAATCTTGGTCGATACGATGGAATCAGATATGGAAAGGATAGATCATTCTTTGGTCCTGAAGCCAAACGTCGGATCATGCTTGGCACATATACGCTGAGCAAAGGCTATGCGGACCAATACTACAACACCGCTCAAAAAGTCAGAACCCTCTACATTGAAGACTTCGAAAAACTCTTTGAGAAGTATGATGTGCTTGTATCGCTAACTTCACCAGGATTTGCTAAAAAAATTGGCGCCACTGAAGGTGCTGCCATGTTCGGTGAGCTCGAAGATATGCTCCTAGAACCAAGCTCTATCAGTGGCCTTCCAGGCATCAGTGTGCCTTGTTACCAGGATAAAAAGACTAACCTTTTTCTAGGATTAAACATTGTTGCACCTATGTGGCAAGAAGAAACAGTTATTAAAGTAGCCGATGCTTTCGAAAAAGCCACTCCGTGGAACACTTGGAGAAACAGAAAGTAACTATGAACACATCTTCAGAAAAATATTCACTCGTCTGCGGCATGGAAGTTCATGCCGAACTGAAAACAAAATCAAAAATGTTTTGTGGTTGTAAAAATGATCCCTTCGGAGCTCCAAAACCAAACATCTACACGTGTCCTACTTGTTTAGGTATGCCTGGAGGCCTGCCAGTTGCAAATAAAACTGCGATTGAGTGGACCATTAAACTTGGACTGGCCTTAGGGTGTAAGATCAATTTGTTTTCAAAGTTTGATCGAAAAAACTACTTCTACCCCGATCTTCCAAAAGCCTATCAGATTAGTCAGTACGACATTCCTTTTTGCTATGAAGGAGTTGTAGAGACATCAGAAGGACCAATTCGGATTACCCGAATTCACCTAGAAGAAGACACCGGCAAACTTCAACATAAAACAGTAGATGGCAAGAAAGTCAGCTTAGTAGACTACAATCGAAGTAGTGTCCCACTCATCGAAATTGTTACCGAACCAGACATCAAGTCTCCAACACAGGCTAAAGAATATGGACGCAAGTTGCGTCAGATCATGCGCTATCTAGATATTTCTGACTGCGACATGGATCAGGGTGGCATGCGCCTAGAAGCAAATATTTCAATTGCTCCTGCAGGATCAACCAAACTACCTGACTATAAAGTTGAGGTTAAAAATATTAACTCATTTAAGTTTGTCGAACAGGCAATAACGTTTGAAATGGAACGACATGAAGCACTTCTAGAAAAGGGAACTACTCCTATTCAGGAAACTCGTGGTTGGAATCCAAATAAGGGTGAAACATTTTCACAACGCACAAAAGAAGATGCCGAAGACTATCGATACTTTCCAGATCCCGATCTTCCACCAATCAGGTTTACTCAAGATCAAATTGAAACTCTTCGCAGTGATATTCCAGAACTTCCAGAAGCAAAAACTTCTCGCTGGATAAAAGAGTATAAGATTGAAGAGCGATACGCAAAAATGTTATCTGAAAACCGAACAGCAGCAGAGTGGATTGAGAGTATCTTCAAACAAGCAGACACTCCAAATGATAGTGCCAAAGCTATCGTAAATAAAAAGATTTCATTCGAAGTTGGCGAAAAACCTTCAGCCATCATCAAAAAAATTGCAGATATTTCTACTACTGACAATGTTGATACAAAAAAGCTTGTACTAGCGATTCAAGCTACTATGAAGGAAAACCAAGATGCTGTTCAAAAATTTAAGGCTGGAGATAAAAAAGTTATTGGTTTCTTCATTGGCCAAGTAATGAGAGCTATCGGTAAAAAAATTGATGCTCAACTTCTCAGAGAAACACTAGTTGCTGAACTTTCTAAGTAGTACATATGAAAATTGAGACACGTCTGACACCTGCCACTATTGCTATCTATACTGAAAAGCTTAGTGAAGCTTTGAGTATTGTTCCAGAAATTACTGAAGCTCTCACATGGCTGAATGAAAACCCTAGTCTATTTATTGATATTCTAGAAGAATATCTTATGTTGTTATCACATATCGATAACTTAGAAGAAAGTCATGTCCAAATCATAACTGCAGCAGATAGGCTCAGACAAGAAAGAAATATCAAGAAAAACAGTGCTTCACATATCTCAATGGAAGAATTTCTACATGCGATAGAGAGCTCAGATGAGATTTTGAGTGATCTAGCACACCAAGCTTTTAGTGCAGACACTTTGAACTTAGATCAAGCTTTACAACAACTAGCAACATTAATGAGTAATGGGCATAAAATGTTTGAACGTGGCGGAACCCCCATGGATGGAGATCCTGCTTCAGACAGTGTTATTTGGGGACACACTCAATTTAAAAAAGATATAAAACCAGAGGTGGCAACCCACTTCATAGTTTCACACTTTTTGTCTCAATATTTTTTATATGCTCTCAAAGAACATGCCATCTTAAAAGAAAAGGATGATTTCTTCGTACCTCTAACCAGTGCACTACTACTCCATATGGTCACATCCTCAGAAAAACTAAGTATCACAGAGGCATGGAGTACACCTAGACCTGAAGGTGGACTTGGGTGGTTAACAGAAGATCGCATTGCTACATATAAAGACGCAGTAACAAAGGGAGAGTAAACTTTCTAACTCCCAATATTCATGGTATAAAAGGTACAGTAACTACCTTCCAAAAGTAAAAAACTCATGGCCAAAAAATCAGACTTCGTCCACCTTCACGTACATTCGCAGTATTCTCTTTTAGATGGACTCTGTAAAATTCCACCTCTCGTTGAAAAAGTTCAGTCACTCGGACAAACAGCCATTGGTCTTACGGATCATGGAGCAATGTATGGGTCGCTTCATTTTTATAATGCTTGCAAAGCAGCCGGCATTAAGCCAATTATTGGGTGTGAAATATATGTTGCAAGAAACTCTCGATTTGATAAACAAACTAAAATGGGACAAGACCAAGCTCACATGACCTTACTAGCCATGAACTATGAAGGGTATCAAAATATTAATCGATTAGTGAGCGCTGCCAACTTTGAAGGTTTCTCATATAAACCTCGTGTCGATGATGAACTGCTAGAAAAGTATAATAAAAACATTATTGCGACCAGTGGTTGTATGGGTAGTATTGTAAATAAGCTAATTTTGCAGGGAAAAATTGATGAAGCAAAAGAAAAACTACTCAAATATAAAACTATTTTTAAAGATCGATTCTACATTGAAATCCAAGCTCATCCACACATTGATGAACTAAATAAGCTCACACCCATACAAGTAAAACTTGCCCGAGAACTTGATATTCCACTCGTGGCTACCAATGACGTCCACTACATTGAAGAAACAGATGCCGTTGCCCAAGATGCACTCATTTGTGTTCAAACACGCAAGCTGATCGAGGATACAAAACGGATGAGTATGCTAAACAGCCCAGATTTCTATATGCGCTCGACTGATGAAATGGTCGAGCTTTTCAAAGAGTTTCCTGATGCTATTGAGAATACCGTTAAAATTGCAAATCAATGTGATATTGAAATTTCGACAGGTAATCTTATTTTTCCAAAATATGAAATTCCAAAAGGTGAAACGTACGAGACCTTCCTCAAAAAAATGTCATATGAGCGAGGAGCTACAAAATTTAAAGAAATCACTCCAGAGCTTGCGAAACGCATGGACTATGAACTCGACATTATCAATACTAAAGGGTATGCCGCATACTTCTTGATTACCCAAGATTTTGTTAACTGGGCAAAAGAGCAGGGAATTGGGGTTGGTCCTGGTCGTGGTTCAGCTGCTGGATCACTAGTTTCATACTGTATTGGCATCACTGATATTGACCCAATTGCCCACGATTTAGCATTCGAGAGATTCTTAAATCCAGAACGTCCAACTCCTCCCGATATTGATCTTGATTTTGCTGATACACGACGTGATGAAGTTATTCATTATGTTGCCAACAAGTATGGTCACGATCACGTTGCTCATGTGATTACTTTCGGAAAAATGGAAGCCCGTGTAGCTATTAGAGATATTGGCCGTGTACTCGGAATGGCTTATGAAGATCCAGATAAGATTGCCAAACTCATTCCTAACGAACCAGGTAAAAAAGTTTCACTCGAACAAGCTGTGCAAACAGTTCCTGAGCTCGCTGCGTATTACCAGCAACCTAAGTTTAGAAAACTTATCGATTTAGCCAAAAAAGTTGAAGGTAATATTCGCCACAGTTCAGTCCATGCTGCCGCGGTGATTATTACAGATAAACCTTTGCCAGACTACGTTGCTATCCAAAAAGATTCACGCTCGGGAAAAACTATTACTCAGTTTGATATGTATGCACTCGACTGTAATGTTGATGATAATGCTATCGGGCTCTTAAAATTTGATTTTTTAGGACTCCGCAATCTCTCAATTATCCAAATGGCAATTGGACTGATAAAAAAACAAAAGAAAATCGATATCGATATTTCAAAAATTCCTTTGGATGACCAACCAACATTTGATCTCCTCACGGCTGGAGACACCATGGGTGTATTCCAACTAGAATCAGCCGGTATGCGGCGTGTGGCTCGAACGCTTCGACCCAACCAGTTTTCAGATATTACTGCTATGGTAGCTCTATATCGCCCTGGCCCAATGGACCTGATTCCAAAGTTTATCGAAGGTAAACATAATCCAGATAGTATTGAGTACCCTCACGAATCTCTTATCCCAATCCTCAAAGAAACCTATGGCATCATGGTCTACCAGGAGCAGATTATGTCGATTGCCCATGTCATGGCTGGCTACACGCTGGGTGGTGCTGATGTTTTACGTCGTGCTATTGGTAAGAAAAAGAAAAAACTCCTTGATAAAAATAAAAAGATATTTATTGAGGAATCAGTTAAAAAAGGGTATGAACGTGCCACTGCACAAAAAGTCTGGGGCTTTATTGAAGCCTTTGCAAATTATGGTTTTAACAAAGCTCATGCTGCCAGCTATGCCATGGTTGCCTACCAAACAGCCTATTTAAAGGCTAACTATCCAGAAGAATACATCACTGCCCTAATGAGTATTGAATCAGCTTCTACCTCAATGAACCGCGATATTAAAATTGCAGTTTCTATTGAGAACTGTAAGAAGATGGGAATTCGAGTACTCCCTCCTCATATTAACAAATCTAAAGATGACTTTACCCTAGAAAAAGATGAAAAGTCTAAAAATGGCTGGGCAATTCGATTTGGTTTTAACGCTATTAAAAACGTTGGATCCGCGGCCATAGAAAATATTCTTGAAATGCAAAAAGAGATTGGTGAGTTTACTTCTCTGACACAGTTTATCCACGAATCAGATGGTAGAAAAGTAAATAAGACCACTCTGGAATCTCTTATCAAAGTCGGCGCTATGGACGACTTTGGAACTCGTTCCAGCATGCTTGAAAATTTAGAGAATATTCGAAAATCAGCTGCAAAACTTGTTTCTAATATTGAAGGACAAGATAGTTTGTTTGGAGGTATTGAAACTTCAGCTAACCAACTACAAGATAGCTTCCCTCAGATTGCAGAATACCCGCAACAAGAGCTCCTCTCTTTCGAAAAAGAATTGCTCGGGCTCTTCCTTACTGACCATCCACTAGCCACCCAACTCAGAGCAATTTCAGGTCGAGTTTCTAAAGAAATTGATGATCTTGATGCCTCACTGCATGCTAATAACACCTTTATGTTCGGCGGCGTACTTTCAAATGTACGAATCGTCCAAACCAGAAAATCAGGAAAAGATATGGCTTTTGGAAAGCTTGAAGATGCTACCGGTTCTATAGATGTAGTCTTTTTTCCAAAAACATACGAAGAATACAGAGAAAAAATTATTTCCGATACAGTGGTTTTAATAAAAGCCAAAGTTGATTATCGAGACGAGGAGTTACAACTTCTCGCTGAAAAAGTATCTGCTCCAAAAATGAGTGACTTAACTCATGAGGCTAGTGGAATCCACAAAGAAATTTTTATTCCCCGTAAAACTTCTCCTGAAACACTAAAAACGCTTGGAACATTACTTAAGCAGTACCCTGGCAATGAAAGTGTTTTAATTTTAATCCCAAATGGGACTACTCCCCAAAAGCTACTTTTACCATACGGGGTTAAATGGTCAAAGAATATTGAAATTGAAATTGCCAAACTTCTCAACTGAAATTTGAGTGAAGTGTAAAAAATACTACCTCTGGCTGTGCTGTCCTCACTCCATGACTATGCGCATGTCCTAAACCAGCACTCACATGCACTAGACCTGAATTTCCAACCGGATAAAGACCATGAATGTACTCTGAATCGTAATGTACACGCCTTAGTGCTACTCTTCCAGCTAAAAGTTGCAGAGGAGTATTTGCACCCACTTGACCTCCATGAGTATGCCCTGACAATGACAGCGTGTCTTCAAGCAACAGTTCTGGATTTAGTATTCCCCTATCGAACAAGGATGCATTATGTGTTAACCAAATACTTGGTTTTGTTTTTTGAGCCTGGACTTGTTGTAAAAACTGTTTTCCTTCGGCAGATCTATACCAGGAAGCATGCCCTGTAAAATCAGGTGTAGCAATAACTTGAAAGGGAAGTGTGCCACTACCAATACTTGAACCCCCTTGGGAGGGCAGTCCACAAACCTGATATCCTGCGTCACTGAATATATTCCAAAGCTGGTCAGCTTGCGAATGAGCTAAATCATGGTTTCCTCCAGTTACAAATTTACCAGCCGCGGGTATACGTTGAAGGTACCCTGCCATTTCTGCTGTCGCCATCATAGAAGACTCCCGTCCATCTCCCGCCCCTTTACTGACCACATCACCGCTATCAAAAATAAATGTCTTATCTGGGTCGGCTCCCATTTGCTTTAAACTCTGAGTAATGGAAGCTGAAAGTTCTAAGGCAGAATCAGGATCAAAGAAATCAATACCCCGACCAGCTAGGTGCATGTCACTCATATGGACAATCACGGTCTCGTCCCAGTATGGAGCTAATCCTGTAACCAAAATGGGAATATGTTTATGTAAGGTATGCTGTGCTTTTTCAACAAAAACAGGAAATAGAAGGGCTTCTGTAGCCAGATAGGATGCAGTTAGACCTAACCCTTTTAAGAATTCTCTGCGGTTGAATATTTGTGGTGCTTGTTCAATGCGTTTCATACAGACCTGGGTAGTATAACAAAGAAGAAGAATTCATTCATACTATACCTATTTATCTTTTGAAACTCGGTAAATTTAGTACATCCATTACTTTCAAACTACCATATTTAGTATCAAAATATCCTTGTATTTTTTATTATATTCGTTTTCACCTTTGACAAATACTTTCAAACAGCTACAATATACTTCCATGAGCACACATGGAAACCACCCCCCAAAAACAAAGTATGTATTCGTCTCTGGAGGCGTTTTGTCAGGTCTGGGAAAAGGCATTACTGCTGCTTCTCTCGGTCTCCTCCTCAAGAATCGTGGCTATAGTGTCACCAACATTAAGTGTGAAAATTATCTCAACCTTGATTCTGGTAATATCAACCCTATTGAACATGGGGATGTTTTCTTATGTGAAGATGGACTTGAGGCAGACTTAGACCTTGGCTCATACGAACGATTTCTTGATCAAGAAGTTGGTAAAAAGAATTTCACTACCCTTGGGCAAATTTATTCGACAGTTATCGAAAAAACTAAAAATTTAGCGTATGGTGGTGCAACCGTTGATGCTTGGCTCTATATTCCACAAGAAGCAATCACTCGAATTAAACTAGCAGGTGAGGGTTTTGATATTTGTTTAGTCGAACTCGGCGGCACTGCAGGAGAGTACCAAAACGAAATTTACTACGAAGCCTACCGAATTATGAACCTGGAAAATCCAGAAGATACGGTCCATGCTCATGTTACCTACTTTCCCAGTCCATCACACATCAATGAATTAAAATCAAAACCAACCCAACTTTCTGTCCGAGCACTGCAATCAATGGGCATTCAGCCAGATTTCATAGTTGGTCGTGGTGAATTTATGATTGATGAAAAACGTAAAGAAAAGGTTGCTTTCTACTCAAATATGAGTAAAGAAGATATTATTTCTAATCCTGATTTAGGTAGTATTTATGAAGTCCCACCGGTATTAGCCGAACAGGGTTTTGACACAAAAGTACTCAAAAAACTCAATCTTCCAGAAAAAAAGGCTGATCTATCAGAGTGGAATGCATTTGTAACGAAACTTACTAGTCCAAAAAAACATACTGCTACTGTGGTTATCATTGCTAAATACCTCTCAACTGGTAGCTTTGAACTCAAAGATTCCTATGTGTCACTCCTAGAATCGTTAAACTTCGCCTCTGTGCATGAAGATACTGAGCTTGAAATTGTCTTTATCAAAGCTGAAGATCTAGAAAAAAAGAAAAAACAAGCGCTCACTGACTTGCACCGAGCTGATGGTATTATTGTCCCCATCGGTTGGGGAGGAAGAGGTGTCGAAGGCAAAATTGCTGCCATTAAATATGCCCGTGAAGAAAAAATTCCTTACCTCGGCCTCTGTTATGGCATGCAGTTAGCCAGTATTGAGTTTGCCCGCCATGTTGTTGGTCTCGAAAAAGCCCACACCATAGAAGTTGATCTTAATACACCGCATCCCATTGTGCACGATATTCCGTTTAGTGATAAATATCAAACTATTAAAGGTGAAGGTGCAAGCATGCGCCTGGGAGCCTATGATTGTATATTGAAACCTGGCACTTTGGCTCATAGCATTTACAAAAAACACCATGCATTTAAAGATGAATCTAAAAATCTTATTTCTGAGCGACACCGGCATCGATTTGAATTTAATAACGCCTACCGCGAGCAACTTGAAAAAGCTGGATTTGTTATTTCTGGGACATCACCTGATGACTTTTTTGTTGAAATGATTGAGCTACCAAAAAAAACTCATCCGTTCTTTATTGCCACACAAGCACACCCTGAATATAAATCACAGCCACTCAAGCCACATCCTATTTTTGTAGAGTATCTACATGCTGTCTTAGATAAGAAAAAATAATTGTATCTACGTGAAGATGACAAGAAGGCTGTAAATACTTTATACTTACTCTATGTCCAGAGAAGTATCCCATTTACTTGATTTGCCTATCAGCAACGAACATGCTCAAGAACGAGCAAAATGGCTATTAGATAATTTCAACCAGATTACCAAAGCTTGTAACGTTTGGACACTTACACTTAAAGAAGAACTGATTCAGTTGCTCAATCAAAAACTACCTACTTTTGTAATTGAAACAGCACTATTAGATAAAGCAGCAAATACAACTTTTACTGGAGAAGACGGGCAACCCATTCATCCCTATACTGAAAAATCAGTACAAATAGCAGCTGTTCTAAACTTTTTAGGAAGCTACCAAGTCTCACGAAAAGATGGAAGTTTATATACAGCCCATCCAATGTTTGTAGATTTAATTATCCTCCTGATGAACTCTACCACAAGCGTTGAAGTTAGAGTAAAAGCACTCATTCATGACTTTATTGAAGAAGATCTCCTGCGATTATGGGAAAAGCATAGTATTGACCCCAATGAGGGCTATATTACCCCAAATTGGGAACTCCCTCTTGAAGATAACCTCTCAGCAGCTAGAACTCAATTAAATACCGTTTTACCAAAATATAACCCCGGAGATGCCGCTCTTGATCTTATGGCCCCCGTGGTTGATGACACTGAGTTATTAAAGATTGTTCCTGAAGCAGAGAAAGAGAAGTATAAACAGAGCCTCTTTATTTATTGGTTAAACTGGAGGGCTGAAAAACAACCTGAAACCAGAGTCATTAAACTGGCTGATAAAATTCATGACTTGCTTGACTTAAATTATATTCTAAATAACCCCAAGATGACAGAAGAAGCACGGAGCAAAAAGCTAGCAACAAAACTTGCTAAAGTATTTTTCTCGATGTACCACCTGACTCACAATCAAGATAATGAATTACAACCGGATGTGCCAAAGCAACTTTGGGCAATTTTTTTAAATTTGGTCACCACTCGATTAAAAAAATTTTCAATTTCTACTGATGAGGGGTCACTATTCCACAGCACTTACTTAGAGTACCTCCAACACTATACTTCTAATACGGAAATTATGAGCAATCAGTGTACATTGTATGCCCAAAAAGTTGGGCTTTCGGTCTAAATCCCGATCTAAGCTAAATACTCTAAACTTGAGATTGCAAAAAACTCCCTGGTACAGTAAAATAAGACCCTTGGAAAGTTACAAGAATTATTACTATTTGGAATACTCTATATGGCACAATACTTTACCTATAAAAACGATACTAAAATCGCAACTGGCGATACTCTTCGAGTACACCAAGAAATCGCAGAAGGCGATAAGAAAAGAATTCAAATTTTTGAAGGCATTGTCATTGCAATCAAAAACAGAGGAAATGGAAAATCATTCACCATTCGTAAGATGGGAGCAAATGGCATTGGTGTAGAAAAAATCTACCCAGCTAACCTTCCTGCTATCAAAAAGATTGAAGTAAAACGTCAGGGTGCTGTCAGACGAAGTAAGTTATACTACCTTCGTGAAAGAATCGGTAAAGCAGCTACCCGTATTAAAGAAAAGGCAACTCACACCAAAGCAGCATAACTGCAAAAGTACCGCCTTCGGAACCGAAGGAGAAGAGTTGGCCTGTGTGTTTCTTGTCAAAAATAGCTATACTATTCTAGACAAAAACTTGCGCCTTAAAACCAGTGAAGTAGATATTATTGCTCTTGATACTCAGTATCATGAAGTTGTCTTTTTCGAAGTAAAACGCAGAAAAACTGCCTTCTTTGGCAGTCCTACGCTTGCAGTTTCTCCACAAAAAATCAAAAGCATGCACAAGGTTGCTCGTGCCTTTCTCAAAAAGCACCGCTATCCGTGCGACTATCGCTTTGATATCATAAGCATCGTCGGTACAAACATCGAGCATTTTAAAAACATCACTTGGCTTACTTAAGTAGCGCTGCTACCAACGTGGCCCCATCGTCTATCGGTTAGGATAACAGGTTTTCATCCTGTAGAGCAGAGTTCGATTCTCTGTGGGGTCACCAATTGGGAAGGAGGGGGTATTATTACCCCCTTTTTTCTTGACATATGGGACTAATTTTGGTGTTCCAAAAGCCAATTCATCATAGGTTGGAGGTTGCTCAAAAAGTAGGCTAAAGTACTCAGCTCTTTTTAGTGGTTTAGCCCTATATAGCAATAATTCTTCTAGGTGTTCCAAATAAAAACCAATGTATTCCATAACTACTTCCATATTTACGTCTTCTTTTGCCACAGGATTTTCTTTTGCATCTTCTAATTTTTGAATCTCATTCTCAATATCAATTAAATCTTTTTCCATATATCTAATTGATACTTCCGAATTAAGATAGCGAATCTTTTCAGCAATTGAGCGTGCCTGAGAGCGTAAATCCTCGATCTTCTTATCAACTCGGGTGTTATCCTCAACTATAGTTTCCTGCTGCTTATTCCAAAGTCTTACAACTTCCTTTTTTAGGTTATCAATATACTCTGGAGAAACTTCAATATCTTTCACAAATGTCTCAATAGTTTCCATAAACTCTTTACTAGGTACTCTAAAATAGTGGCCTCGTGCATGACAATGATAGGCAGGGTAATACTTACCGAGCTTGCCTTTTGAAGCACTACCATATAAAGGTTTATTGCATTTTGGACAGTGAACATGTTTTTTAAAAGGAAACTTTGGATTAAGTACCTGCTTATTTGCTAAGTGAGTTGGAGGCTTTTCTTTTTCAATGGATATTTGACCGTTTTTCTCAACAATTACAACTTTGCCCCTATTAGCTTTGTTGAACTCTGCAACACTGATTAAGCCTTCAAACTGACCCTTAATCGGTTTGCTTTGTGTCCATTTCTCAACATTAATGCCAGCGTAAATTGGATTTCTAATAAATCTCCATAACTGCTTAAGATTAAGTGGATTACCGCCTCGCTTACCAATGATTTTTGTTTTGTTGTTAGGATCTCTTCGATTAAATGTTCGTGTTTTAAATCCAAGCTCATTAAGTTTTTCAACTATTTCAGTATCATTCAACGCAGTAGTGAGCCTAAGATCATACATTTTTCTGATCCACTGAGCCTCTTCCTCATATGGAACCAAAATGACACGCTTCCCATGCTCAGTATCAACTTTTTTATTCTTATATCCATATGGAGCCCTGCGAACTCGATAACCCATGCGAACATAGCGAATTTCTGCCCCAATCATACGAGTCATAATGTCTCGCATCTCATCTTTAGCCCTCTCAGCCTCTAAAATCTCCGCTTTCTTAGTAGGACTATAGACACTCCAGTCATATTCAACATCTAAATGCTCAAGTGTATTTACTTCTTGGCTGCTAATGATGCCATAAATATCAATTAACCGTACATTATTGGATACTAGCTGGCGTTTGAGATGGTCGTAGAGATATGAACCTCCACGAGTAAACCGATCAATAGATTTGATAATGAATAGTTGAATGTCGTTGTTTGAATTAGCACAGTAATCAATTGCTTCTTGAACAGGTTGCTGTTCTTTGGAAGCTGATTCCATAAAAATGAAGAATTTTTTGATGGTAATCCCACGAGCCAGAGCAAAACGCTCTATTTGTTGTTTTTGATCCTCAGGAGAGTCACCTTGTAAGCCTTGTTTTACTGAAGAAATTCTAATTGCAGCAACAGCATTTTGACTTGCAAGTGTTTTGGTCATGTCTGACCTTTCACCTGCTCAGATCGAGGTGTTTTACCTTTTTGAATATCTGATTGAATCTGTTTAACCAAGATTGCCGCCAGTCTTTTTGTAAAGATGTCTTCCTGCTTTTTTTGATCGTCACCTTGTTTTTTATCTGTCATACCATGCTTTACAAATTATCAATATAGTGATAGTTTATCTATTTTTAAGCACCATGTCAACAGTAATTTATTGCCAAAAACCAGAGGTTGGGGTATACTCCAACACAACATTGTCTGCCCAGAGAAAAGAAGGGCATGGCTATTGATTTAAACCAAATACTCTCATATTTTCCTGCCACAATAATTCCATCAATCAACTGGTCTGTTCTTTATTTTTCCCTTTTAGCTTTTTTCCTCTTATTTGTTTCACTCTTTCTGGTTTTTCAGGTCATCAGACTGATTTTGCTGTTTAAACAACAAACTGCAAAACATGTGTATTTAGAAATTAAGCCACTCAAGAAAACTGAACTTAACCCATACTCAACAGAACAACTCTTTAATCTCTTTCACAGCATTACCAATCAAAAGTCTTTTGTTGAGAGAATATTTAGAGTTACAAAAAGCGTTAGTTTAGAAATTGTTTCCACTAAAGCTGATGGTATTCGCTATGTAATTCGAGCACCTCAATCACTATCAGGTCTGATTAAAAACAGCTTACTATCATATCTCCCAGGTATTCAGATCAACAAAACCAGTGAATATCTACAGGAAAGAAATAGTTTTACTACTCAATTAAAACTTGCCAAACACTTTGCCTTTCCCCTCAAAGCTCATGAAAGCCTAGATAAAAACGATCCAATTGCGTACTTAACTGGAGCAATGACCAAACTTAAGGATAGTGAGCTACTTGCATATCAAGTTGTTATTAGTCCTGTTTCTAAATCTAAATTGCCAGAAGTTAAACGACTGCAAAAACTCATCAAAAGCAAACAAGACTTAACTGCTGAAATTGCCCATGCACACTCAGGTGCTTGGTTGTATCTAACTATTTCTTACGCACTACAAATCTTGCTTCTACCACTTGGCTTACTGGTGTTCCTAGCCACAGATGGTAGAGATGGGCCACTGCTGCCACTGCCTAGAATTCTAAAAGGCAAGAAAGCAAGCAATGCTTACCAGAGTGAAATTGAAAAACTGGTAAAGAAGAAAATTGATCAACCGCTATATAAAACCTCAATTAGAGTGTTGTCTCAATCATCTAATGAATATTTGGCTAATAAAAAATCAAAAGGTTTTGTTTCAACACTGAAATCAATGAGTGGTACTCAATATCAACATCTTACTCAAAGCCTTAAACTTCCAATTAAACAGCTTAATGCTTTCAAGAGCTTTTTGTTCAGGCATAGGCTATCACTCCCTTTTAACAGCACTATTTTATCTTCATCTGAACTTGGAGATTTATATCACTTCCCATTCACCAAGACGACAAAAACTGAAGATATGCAGAAACAGTTTAGTAAAGAATTACCTGCACCGCTGTCTCTCAAAAAAGGCAATAAACTTGATGTGGTCTTTGCACAAAATACCTATGGTAACTCTAGAACTTTGATTGGTTTAACTGAAAACGAGCGTAGAAGACATATGTATATCCTGGGAGCTACTGGTACGGGTAAATCCACCATGCTTTTGAGCATGATCAACTCCGATATTCAAAATGGCAAAGGATTGGCAGTCGTTGATCCTCATGGAGATTTGATTGAACAAATCTTACATGTAATTCCAGAAGAACGATTAGAAGATGTGGTGTACTTTAACCCTGATGATATTGAATACCCAATGGGCATTAACTTGCTTGAACTTTCTGATGGTTTGAGTGAAGAAGATGCCACTAGAGAAAAAGAGTACATTGCCGAAAGTATTATTTCTCTATTTCACAAAATCTATACTGAAAAATATTCTGGGCCAAGAATGGAGTATATACTCAGAAACACTATTCACACAGCTTTTACTGTTCCAGGAGCAACACTATTTACAGTCTATAAGTTACTGATAAACACCAAGTTTAGAAAATCAGTAGTTAAACAACTAACAGATGAAAACCTCAAAGACTTTTGGAAGTATGAGTTTGCCAAAGCTGGTGATTATCAGAAAGTAAAAATGATATCGCCAATTACTAACAAAATTGGACGCTTTTTGTTTTCACCAACTGCCAAACGAATCCTAGAGCAAGAAAAATCTACTATTAATTTTGAAGAAATCATGAATGCAGGCAAGATCTTACTTTGTAATTTATCCAAAGGAAAACTTGGAGAAGATAACTCAAAAGTGTTTGGCGTGGTGGTTATGGCAAAGCTCCAATTGGCTTCATTGAGGCGTGCACGAATGGCTGAGAAAGATAGAAAAGACTTCTATTTGTATGTTGATGAATTTCAAAACTTTGCCACCCCTGCTTTTGCTCAGATACTCTCAGAGGCTCGTAAATACAAGCTTGGGGCAATCTTAGCCCATCAGACTACTTCACAGCTTGAAGACAAATCACTGGTCAACGTAACCCTGGCAAATACTGGAACCGTTATTTGCTTTAGAACAGCTAATCCTGAGGATGAAACACTTATTTTGCCTCAATTCAGACCGTATGTTGAACAAGGTGATATTGCTGGATTACCGTCATACAGATTCTTTATGAGACTAGGTGCTTTAAACCCTGAAGAGCCTTTTTCTGGGATTACTATGCCTGTTGAAATTAGGGAAAACAAAGGAAGAGTGAATGAGGTGATTGAGAATTCTAGAAAGCACTTTGCCATGAAATACGAGCCGTCAGCAACAACACAAGTTTTTCGTAGATATAAGAAGGTAAGTAAACCCAAATCTAAAACACAGGCTTTTTCGACTTTGCCTTAGTTGCTTTTAACAATTTTTCCATCTTTGATTATTGGAAAGAAATTGAATGTATCAACCTCTAGTGCCAAGTGAAAGTCATCCTCGGGAAAATTATCATTTTGAGGATTAAGAAAGCTATTCAATATCCATTCATGCTGTTCAAGCTTTGCTTTCACTTCCTCGAGAGAAGAATGTGTCTCACCTTTTAATTTACTTACCATGTACTCAGCAAAAAGTTGATCTTCTAAAGCATACATTGGGACGAATGTAATATCTTCAGATTGGCTGGCTTTTAAAAAATCCAAAATTGCTTGAGCAGAAACGAATGACCCAAATATTATTTGATTTGCATTTGTAGAATTAACTAAGCCTTGTGTGCCAGTTGAACTTCTATGAACAACCTTTTTTCCATCCAAATTATTAAGTGTTTTTATAACTGATGGAGAATTACCGATATCAAAACCATCAATCTTAATTCCCTTATTTTCACCAACAAGCAACACTTCTTCATCCTTCATCTTAAAGTCAAAAGCCTCTTCTGGGGTTGCAACAGGATGAATTGAAGTCACACCTTTATCAAGCAAATATGATGCAACAGTTGCTGCTCTCAAAACGTCAATTATTACTGCAATACCCTTAGCATTTCTAGCGCCATCAACGCCTTCTTTTATTGTTATATTCATATCGTTATCCCAAAGTATAATTCAAATCATCAAATTTTTCTTTATAAACTTCTTCAAGCATCATTTTGACAAACTTTACAGCCTCTTTGGGATAATCCTGAAAATATATTTCGTACGTTTCAAAATCAGTTGCCTGCTTATGTAGATAATATGGAACTCTTTTTGGCTTTTTCTCTCCAGGTTTCACAGCATGTATATCTAACTCATTTAACACACCTAGCATTTGATATCTGTATCGTTTTAAACCATTCTTTTTCAGAATTGGATAATCAGACATCAGTCTGCCATCCCCAAGCCAAAACTGAACAAACTTCTTTTCATCTTTTCCATTAAAGATGACATAGTTGCAACTTTTGCACTCTTTAAGCAAATACTCAATAAATTCATCAGTTGATTCGGATTCTTGTTTGACTACCGAAAGCTTATCAAGCTTATGTGATACATATTCATCATGATTAAACCATTTAACTTTAATAGTTAGACCTTCAAAAATAACTTCTAGATGCTTTCTATTAAAATAATCTTTGTGTGTAAAGAAACGTAGAACTTTATAGTAAATAGTTGCACCAAAAATAATTACGTCAGCAACAAATTGAATTGCTTTGTCACTAAACTTTTGAATATCGGTTTTTTTCTTTGACATGAATTTTTCCTATAGCATTATTATAGCCTGAAATAATCAATATTTATCTTAAAAAAACTGCCCCAGCCAGCTAGGACAAAATTCACGCACTTTCCCAGATAAACACTAAAATAATCTTTACCTCTATTCCCTTATATAATAAGGGGAGGGAATGATACAATACCTCACAACACAGAAAATAGCCTGCCCATAGTAAACAACACTATGGATACCATAACTCCTAAACAACTCGAAATCCTCACTCTCATATATCGCTTCCGTTTCCTTAATCGACATCAAATTCAAACATTACTTAATCACAAAGATCCCAAACGAATAAACTCATGGCTTAAAGACCACACAGAAAAAAATATCCTCGGTAGAATCTACTCAACTAGACTCAAAGAGAATACCAGACCAGCGATATACTACCTAGCTACTAAATCAAGAAAGATTCTTCTTAAGCAAGAAAATACAAACGAAAAGATATTGCGTAGAGCCTACCGAGATAAAAATGCTTCTCAAAAACTAATCAATCACAGTCTCTTTCTAGCCGATGTTTATTTATTGCTCAAAGAGCAATCCCTTAAAAACAAACACGATCTTCATTTTTATACCAAAACCGATTTAGCAGTACACTACTACCTGCCATATAACCGACCTGATGCGTATATTTCCCTGAAAGACAAAGACTTAACAAAGCGTTATTTTTTAGAAATCATCGACGAAGGTACCCCACGCTTTATGCTACGAAAGAAAATCTCTCAATACATTGAGTACTTTGACGAAGGAACCTGGCAAAATAGGACGTTACATGAAAATCCATCACTTTTATTTATCTCTCCAAATCAAAATATCTACAACTTCCTCACCAAACATATTGCTCAAGTTTTGGAGGAGGAGACTTCAGACTTACAATTTTTCCTAAGTCTGAAGTCAGAGATACAAGAAGCTGGCTTAACTGCCAACACTTGGCACCTCATCAGCGAGTAATACCGCCAGCACTTTTTCAACTGTTCCCATCGCCTTAGTTATGGCAATGAGTGGATCATCTGAATAGTGGCTAATATAGCTCCAAGCTTTCCCGCTAGAATCTCCCATGCCGTACAAGTCCATCAATACTGCAGATGTAAACTCGGCTACTGTTTCTTGTGTCTTGTTTTGTCCTTGCTTTAGCTCTCCATCTATTCGCGCGTGTATCGCATGGGCTAATTCATGAAAAAATACTCCTGCATCGTGTGTACCAAGTCTGATTTTGCTACCATCAGTTTGACAATCACCAAGTTTGTCTGGGCTAATAGGTGCATACTCAACAGCTATACCAAATTTTTTAGCCACGTCTAGTAATGGCGGATATTCTACTGGCTCGTAGGTTGGTAACACTTCGTCACCCTCAGTACATGAAGCTGCAAATACTGGAATAGGAGCAAAACCAACACAAATATTTTTTGTTTCCCCTTCGTTTTCCTGCTCGATCTTAGCGAGCTTAGGTCTGAGTATATAAACTGCCTTACTGCCTTTTTTGACCGTTCTACCTTCTTTCTGCCACTGTTTATAACCCCGGCAATCTAGCTCATCAGATTGTAAAAATGCTAGCACTTTATTTGATAAGCTCCACTTATTAACTGGAGCATCACTAGCAACTTGAATACGAGCTATTCTTGTCACAGCTGATAAGTCTCCAGTTTGAAATTTCTCTATTACCTTGTTAATGCTTGCCTGTGCTTTTGGTGATAGTTTCATTTTTCCCCCTTTAAAATTTTGTAATTGGAAGCAGGTTAGCCTGCTTCCATTACATGGAGCTTTAAAAGCGGGGTGAGTTTTGCAAGGGTCCCGACTTTCAGTCGAGACTTGCTATAGCCCTTGCAAAATGAGGGGTAAGACCCCTAATTTCTATTCTTTATTAAAAACCCAGTGAAGTGTAGAATCTTATAATGTAATGTTCAGCTAGGAATTGATATGGAAGATACACTATTTAACACACCAAAAAACAAAACTATCACTGCATACGATTTTGCAGGAAATAAACATGAAAGAAACTTAGCAAACTTTAAGTTTAGAGCAAGTGCCTATGGGGTTTTAATAGAAGATAACAAGATTTTATTTAAGCGCCATCCTTCAATAGATAAATTTGACTTACCTGGTGGCGGTGTTGAAATTGATGAAACAATTCCTGTAGCTCTTATTAGAGAATTCAAAGAAGAAACAGGCTTAGATGTTGAACTGGATAAATTGCTATCAGTTGAGGATAGTTTTTTTACTACAGGTGCTGAAGATGCTCATGGAATTTTAGTTTTTTACCTTGTAAAAAAAGTTGGTGGAAATCTGAAAATCATAGATACTGAATCAGTTGAAATCAACTTTTTTGACTTGGATAAACTAGACATCAATGATATTCATAAATCATGTTGGAATGTTGTTGATCTAATCAAAAACAATAAATAAGTCATAATAATTTTTCATATTTTCTCAAAATTATCACATATTTTTTATTTTACTTGAGTAAAATTAGTCCTTTTGTGTTATAATTATCGGCTGTTAGTCTGTTCACACAGATATTGTTCGTTAAAAATTGAAGATAAAGATAATTTCAAACAAACTCAAACAAAAGGTGAAATAGAAAATGACACAAACAACTGTTTTAATCACGGGTGTAACTGGTTTTAGTGGAAAGTATCATATTGAAAAAGCAATTGCCGAAGGCTATCAAGTTGTAGGCATTGGCCGTAATGCTGAAAAGTTGCTTGCTTTGGAAGAAACATATTCAGGTTTCACTGGACGTGTTTGTGACCTCACAGCACTCGATAGCGAAATTGATACAATCTTACAAGAATTCCAGCCCAAGTTTGTTATCCATCTTGCCGCGAAAGTTTATCAGGGTGAACACAAAACACCCGCATTGACTTTGCGCAACAATGGATTATGTACACTGTCCATTTTAGAGGCTGTGCGTCTGTATGCAAGTGATGCACGAGTTTTAATCACCACTTCAGCCGCACTCTATGGTGGACCTGCCAATAAAAAAGATGAAAATGCCCCAGTGCGTTCTAAAGATGCGTATTCAGCATCTAAAATGTACGACCGTATTTTGGGACATGCTTATCAGAAACAATTTGGCTTAGATATTGTAGAGGCCGTTGTTTATAACCATAATGGTCCCGGCCGAGTAAGTGGTATTCATCCAACCATTGCAAAAACAATGGTACAGGCAAAATTGGATGGTGTGAATGCTATTGATATCCAAATTCCCAGTTTGCATTACGCACGAGATGTACAACAAGCTGTTAACTGGGCCGATGCAAGTTTCGCTATACTGCAAAATGGTGTTACAGGTGAAGCGTATAACGTTTGTTATGGCGAAGACCTAACACTGGAAGCATTTATTGATGAACTTGCAAAACAAACTGGAGTTGCTCCAAACATTGTTGTTGATCCGTCAATTACTCGATATGGCCCTGATGCTGTATCTGGTGGCGACAACTCAAAACTCCGTATGCTTGGTTGGGAACCTGCTTTGCATCTTTCTGACCTTGTCCAAAGCATGATTACTTTCTGGACAGAAGAACTATCCTGATCTTTTCAAAGTTCAAACAAAAGGTGAAATAAAAAATGAACACAAATGGCAGAATATTTACGTTAGATCAACCCTCAACCCCCATTCATATTAATCTGGATACAACAAGAAAATGCAATTTATCTTGTTGGTACTGTCATGCCTCTGCTGGCCCCTTCTATAAAGGCCCAGCAGTTTCAGCAGACAAAGTTCCAGAAATCTTGGCAACGGCAGAAGCAATGCGTTGCTTTGATATTAATGTAACAGGTGGGGAACCACTTATGTGGCAAGGCTTAGAAGCACTCGCAGATGCTTCGCAAGACCTTGATTTTACCAGTCTGCAAATTATTACCAATGCCACAACCGTAACTGATCGAACTCTGGCAATTCTGGAGAGAACTAAAAATCTCAAACGCATTATTGTCAGTTTAGATGGTCTAGAAGATTCTCATGACCGTAACCGTGGTAAGGGTATGTACCAACGCACAATTACAAACCTACAACGACTGAAAGATGTTGTTGATAACATTACAGTGATCAGCGTTCTTGACCAAAATTCCCATATTGGGTGGCAAGAATTAACAGAGCTGTTAATGAAAATTGGCGTACGTCAACATCACCTAACCCCAGTGTGCTTTACCGGCCATGCCATGAATGGTTTTGATGGATTGACACAGGATCAATTTACCAAAATCAAAATGGAAGCAGATAGTATGAATGCACACATAGATCCCTCACAATTTTTGCTTGTTTTCAATGATACGTTGGTTAATGAAATGACCAGTCGAACGTTGAACATGCATAAATTTGTTGAGCGCTTCAAAGGGTGGTTAACCATTGTGCGTCCTGATGGAAATGTGCGCACAAATATCTGCACTTGGGGTCGCACGTGGCGATTTGATGAAACATTGGGCAACATTAATGAAACTCCATTGACTCAAATCTTTGACGGATATGGCCCTAAAGTCACCAACTGGTTGCAACACCGTTTCACAACAGAAGAAGAAGTAACCAGAAAATTCCATATTGGTGATAATATCGAGCTGATTCAGCAAGATATTGCAGAAGTTGGAGCATCAAATCAAGATGTGGCAGTTGCTATTTCAGAGCGAGAATATGAGGAACTAGATGAAATTGTAATTGGCCATCTTCCTTTGTTTGATTATGGACAAACACTGGAAACTTTCAAACCAATCTTTACGGCCAACAAAGGTCAATACCGTCTCCGTAAGGAAAATGGTTTTGGCTTTATGTTCGATACCGTAACCAGTAAAGTCTCTATTCTTTCAGAAGAAGAATATGAAGCTTTAGCCCAAATCTAAAAGGTGCAGGAATGAGAATTCTATTGACTGGTGGACTTGGCTTTGTGGGATCAAACCTGCTTGAGCTACTTGAAAAAGACGAAGCTGTAACAAAAATCATCATTGTTGACAACCTTTGTTACACGGCAAATTTACCTGTGATCGAAAAATTGGGTAACAAATCATCCTTTATCAAAGGTGATATCTGTGATACCAATTTGATGCGCGGGCTAGTTCGTCAATCTGATGTTGTTATTAACCTTGCGGCACAAGCCTTTGTTGATAACTCAATTAGCAATGCACGCCCATTCGTTGATACAAACGTTCTGGGTGTGTTAAGCTTACTTGAGGCTATCAAACAAGATGGTTTTCGTTGCAGATTAATACATGCATCAACCGATGAAGTTTGGGGTGATATCCTTGAAGGATCATTCACAGAAGATTCTCCATACCTGCCAAGAAATCCATATGCTGCAACTAAAGCAGCAGGCGACCACTTGGTACGATCATTTGGAAATACCTTCAACCTAAATTACAACATCGTTCACTTTACAAATCTTTACGGCCCTTGGATGTACCCAGAGCGTCTGATCCCTAAAACCATTGTACGATTCATGGCGAACGAACGCATGGGTCTTCATGGTGATGGAAATCAAATCAGAACATGGCTACATGTTAGTGATGCCGTTCAAGGTGTAATGAAAATTTTACATTCGTCATTTCATGGCGAATCTTTTGCTTTAGGGATGGAAGCTGAACATACGAACCTCGAAGTGGTGAGTATTGTTGCCAAAATCATGAGCAAAAAGCTAGAAACAGCAGTCGAGTATATACCAGATAGACTCGGCCAAGATTTTCGTTACAGTGTATGCAGTACAAAAAGCATGAATATGCTAAATTGGAAACCGACAATATCTTTAGAACAAGGATTAAATAAACTCGTCAAATGGTATTCGCACCAGCATGACGAATAGTTAAATCCAAAGAGACAGACTAACAAACCGCTACATGACTTTATTTGATCAAACGATTGATTGAGTCATGTAGCATCTCTTTTTAATCTTTTAATAATAATTCGAATTGCTCTGAGAAACTCTCAAAGCAATTAGGCAGTAACTTTTCAGTATAAGAGTTTTTCTACTGAGAAGTCATTATTGTATCAATGAAGTACTAGTCTTCATTTAATATCATTTCCAATAAATATTTATCATAGAATTCATCGTCAACACTTATAGCCATTTTTTGTTCACCTATTTTTTTAAAACCAACTGATTTGTATAAGTTATAAGCAGCATTTTGAGTAGCAATGACTCCTAATTGAAGTTTCTTTATCTCTGGCTTAGATTTTATATCTTCAATAACAGTCAATAGTAATTGTTTCCCAATTCCTTTTCCTCTACATTCTGGGCTCACATATACACGTACGATGTTTGCTATATGTGCCAGTTTTTTCTTTTCCTCACAATAAAACCCAGCCATACCGACAAGTTTTTCATCACCAGTAATTGCAAAAAACATATTTTTTATTCTACCTTGCCACTCGGAATCTTCTTTCGAACCTATTTCTTCTTTAGTCCACAAAAATGCTTGTGGTGAATTAGCAATGGACTCCATATAGAGGTTTTTATAATCGAGCCACCTTGACATTGGTAATTTAGTAATTTTCATAAGTACTCACATTCTATCAGATTTACTACTAACATATTGTTCTTTTGTTTCTTTATATCAATAGTGTGATGGGAGATACGACAACCCATTAATCTCTTAGAGCAAATAAGTATTAAACTCATTGCTCCACACTAAAACTCAAGAGATTGCTATACTGAATCTATGTCAGATTTGTTTCAACCACTTATTTCACTGTTTCCATATTTACTAGCGCTTTTTACTATAGCTGTTCTTTTCAGACTTTTAAAACGTGCTTTAAAAGCTAATAAGGACTCGTACTTACCGTATGAAAAAACTCATTCAATCATGACTCCCTCCGAACAAAAATACTTTCGTCAGCTAGAACAGCAGTATGCACAAAATTATTACATCTTCCCACAGGTTAAGCTGGATAAACTCGTAAAAACAACGGATCAAAAAAACTTCTATACGCATTGGAATAAAATCAACAAAAAATCTATTGATTTTGTACTCGTTGATAAAAATACACTTGAGACAGTTCAGTTAATCGAGCTTAATGATTTCACCCATAAACAATCGAGAAGAGCAGATCGAGATAGTTTTATAGCAAAAGTTTGTGAGAATGCTGGCATTGCTATTGAATTTAAAGTGTTTTAGCAGTTGATATAAGCAACTGGATTTTGTTTACTTTTGAAAAAATCAGATATATCTTTTCCAATATATTTATATCTGATTTTCTCAGGTGCAATTGTACCAACAAATTCCCATCTATCAGTATTTATAGTTTTATCCTCAATGTTTTCCTTATCTTTCGTATTTAATGTTGAGTTTTGAGGAAGCCAAATAGCAATTTTGTATACTTCCTTAACTTCTCCCTGAAATACAGCAAAAGCATACTCTGCTGAGTTTCTTCTTTCTCCCACCTTCCATGAATGCCTTGTTGCATCATAGAGTTGCATCGGAGTCATTGTGGGTTTGTAGGTTTTATTTAGTTTAAACGCAATTACAGCTTCATCAATTTTCATACACTACCTTCTAAACCTCAGATTAATATAGTCCTCTAACTCTCGACCATTCAATTCAGTAGTACTATTTCCTGTTCTTGCATAGAATTTTTCTTGACCTTGGTCTTTTACATATACAGGTTTTAGTGCAGGTTTGCATTTAACTACGAAAATCTGCTTTCCCACATAATCTTCAAACTGAGGATGAATATACAAAGCATTCTCTGAACCCATTTTGTCTCTAATAAGATTCACAGCGTGTAGATAAAATTTATCACTGTTTTCAAAACCATCAGGATCCAAGCCTAATGACTCTCCATCATCATTTACTCCGACAACAAGTACTCCTCCATTAGTATTCAGAAAAGCTGCAATTGTTTTTAGAAAAGCCATTTCAATTTTTTGATCTTTTGCATTTGTATAGAGATTAACGCGCATAGTGGATTTAAACTCGATATTTTCTGACTCACCACCTTGAATTAATTGATCTATTGACGTAATTTCAGCATCTACCTCTGGATCTATGCTAGATAGTTTGTTATATCCAGTTTGGATAACATCTGCTATTTTTTGCCTTCTCACCTCCAGAAATTCATCATAATTCATGTTTTGCCAGTCATCGGGTAATGCGTGCCAATAATACATTTCACGAAGTTCATCATGATCGAATCGTTCTTTCATGATCTCCATATACTCTTGCGGGGAACTATCTGAAATCTTAATATTGTCACTCCATTCAACTAAGGCAAAGTTAGCAATTTGATTACGAACACGTTGATCTTCAATACCTATGTTCACCAAGTAATTTTTTGGGAAAAGATGATGCTTCTCTAGTGCTGATTTATTTGACTTCAATCCGGCATGAAGCAAATCTGAAACCTTAAGTTGAGAAAACAAACCCTTTGCATCCAACACATTTAGCGCAGCATAGTAAGCAAAAAGAGAGGGACTTCTTGAAGAACTAGTAGCTAAATCATTTGGAAGATTTATCTGCCAGAAGTCACTCGTAAATTGAGTTGCAATTATTTTATCCAGAAGTGAAACAAATTCTTCAGCTGTAGAAATATCTCTTAAGTTTGCCAAGTCCGCCTCCATCTGAGATTCTGGTGATCCAGTATATCGTCCTGTAAGTGAGGTCATATAAAACCATCTAGCAATTATTTCTCTCAGTTCAAACAGTGGAACCTCAAAATCATACTTACCAATTAAATACATTGCGTATACATAAAGAACATTTACTTGTGAACTAATGTAGTCAGAGCGTACATAACCTGCTCTTTGCAATGCTTTGAGGAACTCATGCCAGTTAGTTAGACTTAAGACTTTTGCTTGAGCATTTTTTAATTTTTCAAACTGTTGATCTCTTCGTTCTTCAGAAAATTCCTCAGTTTCTAAATCTTTACCCCTCAAGATACTATAGACATACTTCATTCTTGCTCTTCTAAAACCAAAACCGACGCTCACTCTCAACATTTGCTCTGGATCTGGAGTAATCAAGTAATTGAATGCAGATGCTTCGCTTGTGTTTGGTTGCCGTGCGCTTGCACAGAAGTTTTCTAAATCTTTTCTTCCTTCCTCCCAGAAAACAGACATTAATGTCAAGATAAAATCTGTTGTGTTAAGTTTTTTACCTTGACTATTAATTCTCACAAAAACATCAGCAACTTGTTCTTCATCAATAGCAGCTGATAGTTCAAGAACTGAAAATGGATAATGCTCCAAATTTTTTAGTCTGCTGATTGATTCTTGAATTTGATTTATTTCCTGACCAGATAGTTCTCGAGTTTGTTGTAGTTTCTCGATAAAATTCTGAGTGAATGAAAAGATGTTAATATCTGGACTCCAAAGTTCAGATATATTTTGAATGTATTCAGGACTTCTTTTTGTGGCAGCATCAGGTATTTCAAACTTCTCCTCAAGAGGCTTGAATGAAATAACGATGTTTTCTGTTTCATAATTTTCACGAATAATGCTTTTACTCTTCATTACAGCAAAAAGTGAGGTTAATCGTTGCTGTCCATCGACAATAAGAAGCTGGGCTGCTTTTTGTTTATTTTGATCACCGATTGTTTTAGTATTTTCCTGATAACCATTTGCCCAAAATAAGAAGTACCCAACCGGATACCCTCGATACATAGAGTCAAATAAATCTCTAACTTTAGTATCTTTCCATACAAAAGGACGTTGAATGTCGGGTAATCCGATAATTCCTAAGTCAATTTGTTGAATCAGTGTTGATAAGTTATAGTTAACCTCTTTAAATAATGTAGCCATAATTTAATTTTACCTTACATTTCATTTTTACTAGGTAGTAACAATCTTTCTTAACTCCTCCAATATCCTCACCATCGCAAAAGTATCAAGTGTACAGTAACGACTTAAATCATCCAAAATCATTGGTCGTCTTTCTCTGTTTTTTCCTTCCAAAACGGTTTGTGTCCACATTCTGCGAGCTAGTAAGCCATCAGAAACATTGAGCTCTTTGTAGCTTAACTCAGGTGCTAAAACGGGCATAACTTTCTTGACCGAGGCACTGCCAAAGAAATCTTTGTCAAAAAACCACATCTTGGCAAAAGGGGTCATCAAATCATCTATACGATCATTAAGGTCTGCCAGGAAATCTGCATATTCTGGAAACAACTCAGCCATTCGATCATTACAACCTTTTTCATAACTCATGTTCCAGGCAATCACAGTACCAGAATCGCCAATATCTTGCTTAAGCTGAGCTAGTAATCCTGGCATTGGATCACTGGCTTGGTTGTGCAAATACTCCAAGTGTTTTACTTCTGCACCTGAGCTTTCAATTACATGTAATGAGTATTGGAATGGATAATCCTTGTATGGACTATAACCATCAAATTGAGGAACTACTGTTGAGAGTGTTTCGTAATCAAAGAAGTAAAGTGGATACTGGAATGTATCCAAGAAAGCTTTAATCTTATCTTTATCAATAATTCGTTGACCAGTTTTCGTGGTTCTAATCTGCACCCTTTGTTTATCTCTTAAAGCTTGGTCTTCCGTCATATCGTGAATTGAAGAAATACCAAGATCTTCTAGTTTCCCAAGTTGCTCAGGGCTTGGATAGGCAAGGTTGTAAATGGAATAGGTGTCATATTCACCTTTGATGTTTTTGAAAATCTCCATCCATTCTTCAAGCCATTGTGATGATTTGTTTGGAATACCAAGTTGATTGATATATCTTGGTGAAACATCTGGCATAGTTTTATTTGCCAAAACTTCAAGAGCCATATCTACTTGTAAAAGTGTAGAGCTCATCAAGGTGCGAACTTTATCTGTAATATCTGTTTTTTCAACCAAACCAGCAGGATCAATTTCCCCCTCACGCACATATTCTTTGTTTGCATGCATCACAGCTACATTGCGGATCTTTAGACCTGCTTTTTCTAATACCAAGAGTTGAAAAGCAAGATCATATTCATATTCTGGCTTAGCTTTGGTGCTGGCTTTGATCTCAATTAGATCAAAAGTGCCATCAGGATGCTTGAACAATACGTCAGTTATACAAGTTAAGCTATCAACTTCAAACCTTCCCTGAAAAATAACTTCTGCGCCTTGTTGTAAAGCTTGCTGAGTCCGAGCAGGTAAACTCAAGTACTCATCATAGTTATTGAACCCAAGTCGAACCCCATTGGGAAATAGGCTTTCAGCATATTGTTCAAAGTCATGACCTGCATCAAACATGGCTTGCGTATTGTCATCAACTGGAGGTAATTTATTTTTGTCATACTTCTTTAGCCACAACCATGCAGGATGGCGAAGAAAGAGCATGTAGTCGGATTTAGAAATTTGCATATATAGATTGTTTATTACTTAATATTTATTGAGCAGCCAAAAAATGACTTTGCTTATATTGATTTTTTATAATATAAAGATTCTTTCTTGGTCTTGTTAACATGACATAGAGCTTATTGAGTTCCTGGACGTAGTCATAGATTTGACCAGCATTTGCCTGAAACGACCTTGTTCCAAAGATAGCAAAATGTACTCCGTAGTTTGACTTATGAGGAAGATCTTCAATTCTTTGAACAATAACCTGTTCATATTCCAAGCCCTTAATCTTATGAATATGCTTTATTTCAAAAGTTAGCTTCTCAGGAGTTGATCGAGTAATGTAGGCGATGAAGTTAGCGAGCGTTGGCTCAGTAACACCATTGATATTGGTTATCCTGTCAGCTTCTGAGATTGTGCTAAAGATAGCTTCCTCTCCATCAGTAAACTCCAAATTACTATTCAAGCTTGTAACTAATCGACCAGTAAAGCCAATAAACTCATCAAAGACAGTGCTTGTCGGGGCCAGTGGTGAAGTTATTTCGATGGCATCAACAGTAATACTTGATAGTACTTGTGGCTGCATTTCAACATTTAATTTATCCGAGAGAAGCAAGCCCAAAGAGTAAATAAATTTCTCAAGTGACTTCTGATACTTGAGTCTGTTGTTGTAAAAATGGTGTTTTAAGATTAAGTATCTAACAAAAAGTGAAAAGTATTTGAACCCATATCTCTCTTCGTAATCTTTATAAAGTTCGGCGTAGAGGCTAAAGCCGTCTCCTTCATCGGTGTTGTCATGAAGCATATATTGCTTATAAACATCGATAGAATTAAAACGATTGATACCAATACAACAGACTTCCTGATCTAGTAACTCATTAAACTTTAAGTTTACAATCTCACTCACGGCTGAAATGGTAGTTTTAATAATTACTTTTCCGTCACCACCGTTTCCTTGCAAGTCGTCTGCAATCTCCATATCCTCTAAATACCCGACAATATCCTCTCCTGGCAACTGTTGAACCAGTTGTGAATTTTTGACTTTACGCAAAACAGAGTTGTAATTCTTTTTAGCGAATTCAAAAACCTCATCAGAACAACGGTGGCTTTTATCGAGCTTAATTTCACACTCTTCGCCATCGTGTAACATTTTAAAGAAGTTACGCATATCGTACATACTTCTAGGGTTTGCTCCGGCAAAGCCATAAATTGACTGATTTGGATCTCCAACCATAAACCACTTCGTCTCTGAGTTATTCTTCATGCGACTCTTACTAAGAGCTTCAATTATTTTGCATTGTATCTCTGAAACATCTTGGAACTCATCAATAAACATCCAATCAATGGACTTATTTAAAACGCGCCGAACAACAGGGTTCTGTTGAACTATGAATAGAGATAAAAGGCTGATCAAGTTAAAGTCTATGAGTCTTTCGGAATTTAAAAAGTTGAGGTATTTACTGACGGTAGATGCCTTATGGGTATTGCTGGTTATTTTCCAGGAGTTATTTATAAACTTGAAATTGTAATAAATCTTTTCAGTATCAATAATTTTTTGAATCTCAGCTGTTTCAACACCTTTGTCACTTAAGTAATCAATGAGATCTGATCCATGCTCGCCGAAGTTAAAGATTTTTTTATACGGTCTAAGTCCCTTGCTGCTCCTGTAAAGATAAGAAAATGGAGTCAAAATGTACTGTAAGCAAAAACTATGGAATGTTAAGAAATCAATTTTTTTTATTTGCTCACTGTCTAGAATAAGTGAACAACTAGATTCCAGGTCTTCTACATTTACATTGGTATAAGATATGCAGCATAATTTATTTAGCTGAGGATTATCTAGTAATAGGTTTTTTATTTTGAGAGTTAAGATAGTCGTTTTACCACTACCTGGGAGTGCACGAACTAAAGTATCTTTATTGCGCTCTACTATCTCTATCTGTTTCGGTGATAGGTCAAAATCTGTTCCTAGTTTTAGTCTGTAATTAGCCATGAGATTCCATCTTTGATGTACTTGGGCATGATGAACTCAGACAGGTCACTAAAAGGTGTAATGCCAACTTCTGTGTCCGGAGTGTCACCCCAAGTTTCAATTTCAGTAACGTCTTCGAGCAATTTAGCTTTCAGCAAAGAGGACAGATATAAAGATATGGAAGGCTTAGAGACTTCATGGCCTAGAATATCTGTGAAAAACTTCTCAAACTTGTCCTTGTCTACTCCATGATTAACAATCTCTTGGGCAAAGCTATCAATCGCAGCTAGTTTCCTTGTAAAAGTGTCATCTGTTTTGAAGTAGTCTCCATCCTTCATAAACCTATACAAAATAAGCTTGAGATACTCAATATTATTTCTAGTTATATCTTCTGGTATTGGTAAGAAAAAACAGTCGATTTCAAAGGTGTAAATGTTTTTTTTAGTATCCAGCTGAGGTGTGGTAGTAGAGGAAGGATTAAGGTCGTTGTATTTTGTCTCATAATCAGCGACTACTTGAGACTCTAAATGAGAATCTCCATCTCGGAGATTCAAGCATTTGTTGTTAAGCCCAATAGATTGGTCATTCTGAAAAAGGGCATTAAATGGCTCAAAGATCTTTCCACCCACCTCAACAACCTCAATTCCTTCGCTATCGATGTCAACATTGCTCTCAGGACGTTGTTGCTTTAAATGCGTGTTAATAAGGGTACCTACTGAATATTTTTCAGAGAGTCCTTCAACTAAAACTACTTTTCTTGCAAAGAGTAATGAAGACCTTGTAGCATCAAGATACTGTTTTAATATTCTCCTATTGTGGCTGTATGTGTCATCATCAAGTCGTAATACACTATCAATGTTTATAGCTCTTGCTTGATTGACACCTTTTTGTAATACAACAAGATTTTTTAAGTCAGATTTGGAAGCTAAGTGAGTTGAGTGAGAAGTTTGAATTACTTGAGTAAATGCAAAAAACTGTGGAGCATCTTCACCCTCAGTTTCATCATCATCGGCCGCTTTCACTTCCATCAATTTCTGCGTCTTGTTTTCGATTTGAGTATGAAGATACTTTTGATTTTGAACATCCAGATGTGCTTCTGGTTCTTCGATCAGTAGCAGATTATATACAATACGAATTTTCTCATCGGTATCATTTAAAGAAAGTTCCTTCTTCAGTTCAAAAAGGGCAAAAATGGCAGAAATATACGCAAGGTTCTGATAACCAAGACCAATGGTCTCCATGTCCTGGTCGCTTTTCAAATCTTCCTTAAGATTAACTAGGAAATTGAAATAGCGACCGATATTCTCAAGAGTGACTCTGGGAGTACCAATAATTAAGTCTGCTTTATCTGACAAAAGATTTATGTCTTTGTTCTGTAGTCTTGTTTCTATATCATCCAGAATGGTGTTAGCTTCAGGAATAGCTCCGCTTGTTCTAAGGTTCTTAAAAGCAGCAGACACCTCTTTGGATATCTGGTTTTTTTTACTATTTTTTATGCCGCCTCTGATTAGTTGTGACACTAAAGAACGATAACCGAAGTAAAAGTCGTTTTTGACATCCCTAAGAGCATCTAGAGCAAGTAAATTAATGTGTTTTCGCACCTTGTTAGGATACGACTGTTTAGCAAGTTGCTTTTCAAATGTGGCTGACGAATCATCCTCGAGTTTTTTAATATTGTCTTCTGACAAATAAAAATACTTGTAGAACTCCTCTTTACTAGGACAAGAATATAAGCCAGAAATAACCGTATCACCATATTCCTTAGTACTACCGTCTGGTAGGTAATAATATCCAGAAGGATGATACCGACCAGCAACTAGAAAACTAATGTAGTCCTCGATCAGGTCATAGTCGCCTTCCTTGTTCAAGGTAGATGGTGCAAACACAAATGAAATATTAGCTTCCAGACTATCTGCAGATTTAGAAGACAAAACACTCTCCTCGTCATACACAGGAGCAATTGAGTGCAATAGTGATTGTATTTCCTCTTTATCAGTAACATTGCTAAAAGTTACTGTGATAACAATTTGCTCGCCGCTTTTCCAAGGTTCTTCACCTATACTCCAACAAAAATCTTCTTCTGTAAGTCTTTTGTCCCAAGGAGCTATGCCAGAATCTAAAACAAGCCTGATGGCTTGGAGAAAATTAGTTTTTCCACAATTATTTCCACCGATAATGGTTAAAGGACTTCCATCAGGAATAAATAAATCAAACTCTTCAAAATTGCGATAGTTCCTTATGTAAACCCTTGATATATACATTCTTTTTCCCTTACTACCACTCAAACATATCTACAATATTCTCAATAGCACTCCTCACGCGATCTATAATACTTTGGCGCTCAAGAATTCTTGGAGCTTCTGGGAGAAGATCAACAATATCTTGTCCATGTGGGAGTTTTTGTGTGTATAGATACTCGCCAATAATGTTTTCAAACTTTTCTAGTGGAATATTTTCAGCTTGTGCTACTTCTCGCAGAGCAGATGAGCGTTCACTTGCCCAGAATTTCTCAAAGGCTTCTTCAACATTTTCATCTTCTCTAATTTTAGGTAGGTTCTCTTCAATAAATTTACGGATGAGTTCTTTCTTTTTACGAAGTTTCACATCGCGATCAAATAATCTAAGGATATCTTCAGTCTTCTTCTCACGAACCACATCAGAGCTAATGTCTTTAAGTCCAGCAATCAACTGAATAATGTAATCAAAATCAACTACATCGCGAACAGTTAATTCCAACTCAAAGTCGATTTGATCAAGTATAGATTCTTTTTCTGGTTCGTGAGTTTTTCTTTCTTCATGAATATCAAGATACTTACTTTGGTAATCATAAAATTCTTGTTCTGTAATTCCCAAGTCATCAAAAGAGAATTCTGCAAAGGTTTCTAATGATGACTTAATACGAAGCAAATCTCTAAAACTTTTAACAAAAGCAGCCTTATCTTCTTCACCTCGCAAATCATCAACTGAAGAAACAGTGGGTACTTTTACTCGTAAGTGAGCAAGCTTTTCTTCAAATTCCTTTTTCTGAACCTCATATGGTTTTTTGAAAACAACTTCTTTAGCATTTTCATCACCAAACAAAGCCAGAGCTTTGTCAGTATTCAGTTTAAGGTTTCTAAAGGAAACGATGTTTCCATGAGGCTTATCAGAATTTAATAAACGATTGGTTCTAGAATATGCTTGGATTAATCCGTGGTAACGTAAATTCTTGTCAACGTACAAAGTGTTAAGTCTCGGGCTATCAAATCCAGTTAAGAACATGTTCACCACAATAGTTAGATCAACTTCTTTGTTTTTAATTCTTTTCTGTAGATCTCGATAATAATCATAGAATCGGTCAGTAGAGTAATTAGTGCCAAAATCTTTGTTGTAGTTTTTGATACAGCTTTCTAAGAAGTCTCTTGAATGCTGATTTAACGAATCATCCTTATCAGCAAACACGTCAACATCAAGCATATCTGCACTACCATCCTCATTTGCTTGGTGGGTAAAAATTGTAGCGATTTTAAAATCTTTAGGTTTCTTAGCAGAAAGTAGCGTGTAGTATGTCTTTAATACCTCAATGCTTGGAGTGCAAAAAAGAGCATTAAACTTGCCATTCTTTGTTTTACGCCTCCAATCATGAAGAATATACTCAGCTATTTTTTGAATTCGCTCATCACTTTCAAGAACTTCTTTAGTGTCTATTCCTTCAACCATTGTTTCGGCAAAAATATCAGCATCTAGCGTGTCAGGGTCTTTTTTCTTGTACTTACCTACATACTCAACTGCAAAGCCAAGCACATTATTGTCATCAATAGCGTGGGTAATAATGTAGCGGTGCAAGCATTCACCAAAAACATCTTTTGTTGTAACCCCACCAACATTGTTATCAGCGAAGATAGGTGTTCCAGTAAATCCAAAGAGCTGGGCTTTATTAAAATGGCTCTTTATTCTATTGTGGGTTAATCCAAACTGACTACGGTGACATTCATCAAAAATAATGACTACTTTTTCATCTTGAAGATCTTCAAATTGTTTAAGATACGATTCTCTGGAAACAGCAATATCTAGCTTTTGAATTGTTGTAACGATGAGTTTTCTATTAGGATCTTTGAGTTGTTTTACTAAGTTGCGAGTATTATCTGTGCCATCAACAGAACCATCAGAAAAATGATTAAACTCTTTTGTTGTTTGGATATCGAGGTCTTTGCGATCAACTACAAAGATAACTTTTTTAATTTCGGGTAACTGTGAAAGAATCTGACTGGCTTTGTATGAAGTCAAGGTTTTTCCAGAACCAGTGGTATGCCAAATATAGCCATTCTGGTTAGTTTCTTTAACCTTTTGCTCAATAGCTCTGACTGCATAGTACTGATAAGGGCGGAGTACCATTGGAATTTTTAGTGATTCATGTAACACAATATATTCAGCTATCATGGCTGAGATTTTGCATTTCTCTAAAAATACTTCTGCAAATTCATTGAGCTGAGTGATCTTTTTGTTTTCCTCATCTGTCCAATAGAAGGTTTGTTCAAATGATTGTTTTGGATTATTAGAAAAGTATTTTGTATTTACACCATTGGAAATGATAAAAATCTGGACATATTCGAATAGGGTTCCAGAGAAAGAATGCTTGTGATAACGTTGAATCTGATTGAAAGCTTCTTTCATTTCAACGCCACGGCGCTTGAGTTCAATTTGAACTAAAGGAAGACCATTTATGAGAAGAGTAACGTCATAACGATTTTCATACCTTCCAGCTTGCGTAACCTGATTGGTAACTTGATACTCATTTTTACACCACTTATCCATGTTGAAAAATCGCACCCAGAACTTTGTTTCGTCATCTCGAGTCAACACAAATCTATCACGCAGAGTCTTAGCTTTTACAAAGCGATCACCTTTTTCTAGGTGATTGAGTATGCGAGAGAATTCTGTATCTGAAAAAGTTGTTTTATTAAACTTTTCTAGTTGTGATTTAAGGTTATGATTTAGTGATTCAACATCTGGCAAAGAAACCCTATCAAAACCCAAGTTTCCAAGTTGTGCTATTAATTCATTTTCTAGTTGTAGTTCTGATTGTGCCATATCTTTTATCTATACAAACATTTGTTGTAACAGTCCTTTTTTCCACTCTTTTGCTTTTGTAATTTGCTTGCTTTTTGATTCGACTAAATTCTCAATTGAAAATAGAAATGAAGCAATTTGCATTTGCTCTTTTATTGATGGTAAGTTGACTTCAATATTTCCAACTTGTTTTAATGATAGATTTGGTTGAGCACCTACTGAAAGCATTTGTAAAATATATTTTTCAATCATTTGAGAATTTAAAAATTTTTCTATGAAGAAAACATCTACAGTGCTATTCAATCTAATAACTGCTAAAGCCTGATTGGTGTTAGCTGGAAGGTCCTTTTTTTTCACTATCGCCGTACGACCCAAAGTACCTGCAATTGAAAATAGAATGTCATTTTCTTCCAAAGATGATCTACTTAAAGCTTGATTACATTCAGACGAGACCTTCATTGTTTCTGAAATAGAAATTTCTGAGTATTGATTAATGTTTTCTGCCTTAATGAAATTAACACCTTCTTTTAGGTATGAAAAACCTAAACTAGTTGGTGTTGTACCCTTAGTAATTACTTTTGACAGCTTTCTAAGCTTGATTTTTTTCCATTCAGGGTACTCACACCCATTTTTATCCTTAAATCTTATCTCTTGAGAAAAGATTTTTTGCATAATTCCTTTTTTATATTCCTCAAGCGAGTTTTTTTGCTTCTCTAAATTTTCAATCCAATTATCTACAGAAGCGAGGAATGAAGCAATTTTTTCCTGCTCATCTTTTGATGGAAAACCGAAAGTGAATTTTTTTAAATCACTGCCGTTAATAGAGTTAATGGTTGCACCTAAATTTCTGTGAACTTGTTTCTTATAAGTATCTGAATTAAAAAGTTGGAAGATAAATTTATTTGATTCACTTCTAAATACGCTCATAAAAGCCCCAAATGCTGATCCTTCAGCATTTTTATCGACTAAAGCATTTTTCCCTATTAATCTCTTGCTGCCATTACGAACGCAAATTAGTATATCGCTTTCCATTACTGCATTAAACGAAACAGTTTTGGGATTAACATAAACATTATCTTTGAAAGAAAGTTTAGCCTTCCTGATATTTGAAGACCTTAATACTAAAATACCATCATCTACCACATCAGAAGGTTTGTATGTCAGACCTGAAACTACAGTTCCAACTTCGCTAAGTTGTTTTTTTTGCCAAGGGTCTTTGAATTCTGGAAATCTTAGCTGAGGAAATAAGGGTTTTATGTTGAAATTATTGTTCATTTAATAAGGTTTTTCTATTCCTAATTTTCTGCAAAAGTCAGTAATATCTTTTTTTAATTTCTCCTCATCTTCCTGCAAAGATTTCAGTTCATTTGAAACTGAATCCAAGTCAACAGGATCGTCTTGCTCAAAAGTGTCCACATATCTAGGAATATTTAAATTGTAGTCATTCTCCACAATTTCTTCTAAGCTTGCTCTGTGAGAGTATTTATCAACTTCTTTCCTATTTACATATGTTTGAAATATCTTTTCTAGATGCTCCTCATTAAGCTGATTTTGATTACCTACCTTCTGAAACCCATTGGATGCATCAATAAACAAAACTTCATCATCTTCCTGTCTGCATTTTTTGAATACTAAAACTGTAGTTGGAATACCTGTTCCATAAAAAAGATTTTCTGGCAAACCTATGACGGCATCAAGGTAGTTTTGCTTCTCAATAATATATTTTCGAATTGTACCTTCGGCGCCACTTCTGAACAGTGCACCATGTGGTAGCACCACTGCCATTGTTCCACTATCTGAAAGATGGTGAAGCATGTGAGTTACAAATGCGTAATCAGCCTTACCTTTTGGAGCAAGTCTTCCATACTGAGCAAATCTTTCATCATGAGCTAGAGTCGGATCTTTATCGCCTTTCCAGTCTGCAGAAAAAGGAGGATTAGCCACCACTGCTTCTGCTTGTAAGTCTAAATGCATGTCATCTTCGAGGGTATCTCCATTTCGAATGCTGAAATGATCAAAGTGCACCCCATGCAATATCATGTTCATGCGAGCAAGGTTATATGTGGTTGGGTTAAGTTCTTGTCCATAGTAGGAAACAACATCGGCATACTCACCAATTCTTAGAAGAAGAGAGCCAGAACCACAGGTTGGGTCATAAACAGATTTAACTCGTTTTTTGCCATGGGTCACAATCTTTGCAAGAAGTCTTGAAACTTGAGCTGGTGTATAAAATTCACCACCTTTTTTGCCTGCTCCTGCTGCGAATTCACCGATAAGATATTCATAAGCATCACCGAGCAAATCACTTTTGGTGTCTTCTAGTTTAAAATCAATACCACTGAGCAAAGTAAGAACCTCAACAATCACCTCGTTCTTTTTGTTCTCTGACTTACCAAGTTTTGTGGATGTTAAATCAACGTCATCAAATAGTCCCTTAAAATCATCTTCACTCGCTGTGCCCATTGAGGTTTGCTCAATAGAGTTAAGAACATTTTTGAGGTTTTCTAAAATAAAAGTATCATGGCCTTTAATCTCGCCATTACCTTTTCTGACAATATAAGAAAAAAGCTCTGTAGGTTTGAGGAAAAAGCCCAAGTGATCAATGGTAGCTTTCTTAATATGCTCAACAATATGTTGACCTTCGTCAGTTGAGTCGTCTACCTCTGCAAAAGAGAATTTTTCACTAGCCAGAAGTTTTTCGTCAATATAGCGAGCAAGTTTTTCTGAAAGATATTTGTAGAAAATGAAGCCAAGAATATAGTTTTTATATTCGTCTGCATTCATTTTTCCCCGGAGAACATTGGCTACAGCCCAAAGTTGTTTTTCAAGTAATCGTTTTTGTTCTCCAGACATAATTGTGCTTTCTGTTTTCTTGACTAAATATATTATTAAGATTCATATAAAAATCTCGGTTAACAATCACCATTATAGTACAACCTCAAGAGTTACGGGATATCAAAATCACATTTCTCTCTTGATATACACCAGACTACTGATATAATCTGATACAATTTACAACCAAAAGTAAAGCGTTATAACAAGAGCTGCCCACTAGTGAGGTAGCTTTTTTTGTAACACCTGCCCAACATACTTTAATTAGTGAAAGGGTGGTGTTTATGAAAAAACTCATAGTTCTCCAAAGCATATTTCTTACTTCCTTAGTCGTGGCTAATCCAGTCTTTGCTCAGTCGGCTGAAGTGGGACAAATTCAATCTTTTATCCAAGAAGTGATTCAGATCATGGTCACCTTGTCTGGCTTTATAGCAGCAGGCTTCATCGTCTGGGGTGGTGTCGGTTACATTACGAGCTCAGGAAATCCAGAAGCATTAGAAAAATCCAAAAAAACTATTCTGTACTCCGCAGTCGGACTTACTTTAGTACTTGGTGCGTTTGTTATTTCAAATATGGTAAGCCAAGTCGCAACCACTGCATTTGGATCTGGAATGTAATTGATTAGAAAAGGAATACGTATTGATGAGAAGAGTACTAACAACTATTGGAACAACCGCACTTGCTTTCCTTTTGTTTAGTTCTCCTGTTTTTGCTCAATCAACCAATCCCGATGTCATAGAATACACAAATAGTACATTACAAATCATCACTCTAATCGCGACCGCATCAGCGGTCTTTTTTTTAGTTAAAGCAGGGTATCTCTACATCACCTCAGCTGGAAAACCCGAAGTTCTTGAATCTGCCAAGAAGACTATTCGCAATGCTGTCATTGGTTTAACTTTGGTTTTAGCTGCAAACGTGGTTACTTCTGTATTCCAACATGCTTTGAATTCTCAAAATACCTCTGGGTCTGGCACACCGATTGATATTGTCAGCATTGAAACAGTTGAACCATCCGAAGGACTCACTCAAGTTTTAATTGATGCCATAGGTGGCTTTATCCAAAACATTGTTGAAAGCTCTACTGAACCAATTGTCAATGGAGTGCTTGGGTATTTAACAACCACGCCAACACTTTTAGACAATGAGGTGGTTCGTAATTTTTGGTTTATTTCAGTCGGTATTGTGGACGCTTTATTTATCTTGGTAGTGGCTCTGATGGGCTTACAAGTTATGAGTGCAAGTTCGTTTGGTTTTGAAGAAGTGGAGCTCAAACAACTTCTCCCAAGACTTGGGCTAACTTTCTTAGCCACTAACATCTCACTCTTCCTAGCAGACTACGCCATTATCACCTGCAATATGTTGGTGAAAGTTATCTTAGATTCAACAGGAGGACTGAACCATGCATGGATTGAAGCTGCTTTTAATCCAACAGCAGTCATTTCTGGAACTACACCCCTGATAATTTTGATCTTCATGGTGCTGTTTTTAATTGTCTCAATAGTGCTACTGCTTATGTACATCAGCCGTTTGATCTTTATTTCCCTTGGAGCAGTTTTGTCACCTTTTATTTTCTTACTTTCAGCCCTACCTAAATTTTCAGACTTTGCCTTGATTGCCATAAAAACGTATCTTGTCAGTATTTTTATTGTTTTTGTCCATGTGGTGATAATTCAATTAGCTAGCTCGTTTTTGACTCTTCCAGACCATAGTGAAAACTCGATCATTTCAATAGCAGTGGGAATCGGACTTTTTATCACCTTACTCAAAACTCCAAATCTCATGATGCAGATGGTCATGTACACCGCTAACTCGGGAGCAATGAAAAAACTCGGGAACCAAATTATTAACGTGATGACTACAGATAACGCTGCAACTGCCAGCAGGGCACAAGCTCAGAATGCAGCGGCCAAAGTATCAAAGAAGGTAGTAAACATATGAGAAGTCAAGTCATACCAGCTCAAATAACTACAGTAGAAGATAAGATTGCAGGCAACTTTAGTCTGACACAAATCATGCTTCTACTCATGCCAGTCTTGATTGCAACATTTATCTACGCTTTCCTACCACCTACCATGACTTTTGTTATCTATAAGCTTGTTCTAACGTGCATCTTTGCTGTTTTAAGCATCACGCTTGCTGTCAGAGTCAAAGGCAGAATCATCGCCAGTTGGCTTAGCATATTGATTCGATACAACGCAAGGCCAAAGTATTACATCTACAACAAGAATTCAGCAACTAATCGAGAAATAATAAAGCCAGAAGTTCAAACAGTAACTGTTAAACAGGAACAGCTTGAAAAAGAAGTACAAAAATACCTTGCTACACCTGATATTAAAGATGTACTGAAACTACGCCATCTTCTAGAAAAAACTGATTTCAATCTAACCTATCGTTCTGGCAAGAAAGGAGGACTCAATGTGGCCTTTGAAAAAATCTCTTAATAAAGTTAGCTCTCGAAACCAAATTGCCATCAAAGAAGTGCGTGACGGGATTTTGGTTTTACCAAACAACGAGCATCGACTAGTTATTGAAACGTCCTCAGTTAACTTCGAACTCAAGAGTGAAGCCGAACAGGATGTGTTGATTGATAGCTTTCAAACATTTCTAAACTCACTACCTTCCCAACTACAAATATTGATTCGTATTCGTGAAGTGGATATTGATCAATACGTTGATTCCATCGACTTACTCAAGGAAACAGAAAATGAGAAGCAATATCTAGAACAAATTAGTGATTACACCCAGTTTATTCGCCAGCTTGTATCTGGCAACAAAATTCTATCTCGAAGGTTTTACATCGTCCTACCTTACAAACCAGAAACCAAAGGCAATACCTTTGAGCTTGCACAGGCTCAACTCAATTTAACTCAAGATATGGTAATTAAAGCTCTAGAAAAACTTGGGATGAAAGCCAGAAAGCTTGATAGTTTAGAAGTCCTCCATCTCTTTTATAGCTTCTACAACAAAGGCCAGATAAAAACTCAAGAATTAACCAGTACTACTATGAAAGCAATACTACAGCACAATTATGTTTAACAATGTTCAAACCCACTACCACAACTTACAAAAATGGAAACGAAAAAAGGTTCGAAAGTTTAAAACCCAACAGGAGAAAAACCGAAGGGAACGCCTTTCACTTCAGTTTAGTTTTGGAGAACAAGATCAGGTTGATTTAATTTCTTACTCAGGTCTGATGGAAGAATCAACCTACCTACAAATAGGTGATACGTTTGTACGAACGCTGTTTATCTCTGGCTACCCATATGTTGCTAATGTTGGTTGGCTGAATATGTTGATCAACTTCAACCATGACCTAGATATCTCTTATCATATTGAGCATGTTGATCCTCTGATGGCATTGCCAAAATTAAATCGTAAAATCACCGAGCTTGAGTCAACTAAACGAAGCATGCTCAAGGCAGGAAAAGTAATTGGATCTGAAATTACTGATCCGCTTGAATCTGCTATGGAGCTTAAGGACAAAATTCAAAGAGGACAAGAAAAACTGTTTCAAATTTCCATCTATATGACGTTGAGTGCTGACAGTTTGGAAGAGCTTAATAAAACAACTCAAGTAATTGAAACCATCATGGCTTCTAGAATGTTTTACATCAAAACTGCCACCTTCCAACAACTTGAAGGTTTGCAATCCATCTTGCCACGTGGTGAAAACCAATTGAATCAAAAACGAAACCTAGATAGCTCTAGTGCTGCACTAACTTTTCCATTTGTTTCATCAGAACTAGTGCAAGAGTCTGGTATTTTGTATGGCATTAACAAGTCGAATAACTCGCTGGTAATAGTAGATCGCTTTTCACTCAACAATGCTAACTCTATTATTTTTGCTCAGTCAGGTTCAGGTAAAAGCTATACTGCAAAAGTCGAGATTTTAAGACAACTGATGCAACAAACCAAAGTCATTGTCATCGATCCAGAGCGGGAATACAAACAGCTAGCAAAATCAGTTAAAGGTACCTATATCAGGCTATCTGCTACCTCCAAAGAAAAAATTAACCCTTTTGATTTTTCACTCAAATCATTTACAGGTCAAAATGGATTGGCTGAACATATTCAAGATCTGACTGAAATTATTTCTCTAATGGCAAGGTCACTGACTGACGAAGAACGAGCTGTAGTCGATAAAGCTTTGATTGAAACCTACAAACAGTTTGGTATCAGCATGCGAAAACGAAACTACGAAGCAGATCAGAAATTCCCACTACTCAAAGACTTCTATAAAGTGCTTAAGAAAATGAAACAAAAAGAGCTGTGTCACAGGCTGGATAAGTTTGTGTCTGGCTCACTTTCCAGTGTTTTTGATTCACAAACGAATGTGGATCTTTCCAACCGCTTAGTCATTTTTGATATTAAAGACTTGGATGAGTCACTCAGGCAAATTATGATTCTGGTTACCGCTAACTTCGTGCACTCAGAAGTGAAATCAAATCCTCAGAAAAGAATTCTCGTCATTGATGAAGCTTGGCTGCTTTTACAACATGAAGAGAGTGCGAGGTTTTTGGCAGGACTAGTCAGACGTGCTCGTAAACACTACTTAGGAGTCACACTTATTTCCCAGCAAGCTAATGACTTTTTAAATCAAGAATATGGCAGAGCAATTGCATCTCAATCATCGTTGAGAATTCTAATGAAGCAGGATACTACATCAATCAAAAAAGTAGTGCAGGAATTTAACTTGAGTGAATACGAACAACAATTCTTGCTCACTTGTGATCGAGGTGAGGCACTGATCATAGCTGATCAAAATCATGTTGCAGTCAAAATAGTAGCCTCAGAAAAAGAACATCCAATGTTAACCACTGATCCGAAAGATTTATATTTGTAGATGCATGCAGTACTTACCGCTCACACCATTTGGTCTTTTAGACGAGAACTGCAGTTTGTAGCGTTTTCATTTTTGGTTTTAATATCTCTGCCAATAATTGCAGTAGTTATTCTGATGCACACAGGTATCAACATTGTCTCAGACGCACTGATAGATGTTGAACCCGAAACACAGACTATTCAAATAAAAAACCCTGCAGACGGATCTGTTGTTAAAGAAGTATCAAAAAAAGTTACTTGGCCTGTTCAGGGTGTAACTACACTTGAGTTTGCTAAATCTAGTGGTTACCAAAAGTTTCATGCAGGAATAGATATTGCCAACTCACAGGGCAAAGTGGGAGATAAAATATCACCCTTTATGGATGGGACTATAACTTATGCTGGCGAGATTTTTTGGGGATATGGAAAACACGTAATTATTGATCATGGAGACAATATTACATCTGTATACGCTCATCTCAATCGAATTACAGTTTATGAAGGACAGGAAGTAAAAGTGACTGATTCAATCGGAGAAATGGGAAGTACTGGATGGTCTACAGGTCCTCATTTGCACTTTGAAATAAGGGTGTATGGAATACCTGTGAATCCGAAAACTATATTACAAGGTACAAACTAACACTATATTGATACAATACAATTAATGAAAGTAACAAACATAAAAATTAGAAATTTTAGGAGTATAAGTTCTAATGCACATCTTGAACTTAATGATCTTCAACGATTTAATTTATTCATTGGAGAAAATAATGCTGGAAAATCTAACATAATTAGAATAGTGCCTTTTATTTCAGATATTCTTAGAAAGATTCCATCATTATCTGGTTCAATTACTCCTAGCATAAATAACTCACACTCTAGTGTAGAAGACTTTTTTAACACAGATAAAAGCCTTGATTTCTCAATATCATTCTCCTTTTCTGATGATGAAAAGGAGCAACTTCTATCAGGCTTTTCTGGAGAAAATAAAACTTTCCAAGCAGAGCTTTTTAATAATGATAGGAACTTAATAACTCTCGCTATAAGCGTTGGTATCGAAAACGAAAATCAACTCCACTTCAACCTAAATGAGTTAATTTGGAATGATACACCATTAATTTCCACTCATAAAAAAGTTTTCAGACAAGCCGTTGGTTCATTCAATGAGTCACAATTTAATGATGATTATGGAAAATTTTCAGGCACTAGATCTGGAAAATTTAATTACCTCTGGGTAATGCTAAATCAACTCAAGGCATTTCATAATCAAATGAGGATGATAAAAGCTGTCAGAAAAATTGGCGGAACATCAGACAAGGATGATGGGAACACAGCAAGTCGCATTATCAACCAGCTAGACTTCAATGGAAGTAGAGTAATTGATATGATTTCTGACTGGAGTTCCCCAAAAAATTCATATCAACAACACAGAAAAAAATATAAAATTCTCAACCAGTTTATTTCTGATCTGCTTGATATTGAAGTAGAAATCGTAATTCCAAATGATAAATCTCACCTACTAATAGAGCCCAAAAAAGATGTTGATGGTCAAATAATGTCATATAAATCATGGGGTTCAAGTGTTGAAGAATTAATTGTGCTAGTAGTTGATATTCTATATTCACCAAATAACTCATTGATTTCTCTTGAGGAACCAGAAGTACATTTAGATCCAATAATGCAAAGAAGACTTATTGATTTTTTGAGAGATAAAACCGATCACCAATATTTGATAAGTTCGCACTCTAGTGTTCTTATTAACTCATTTACAGATGAAAGCAGTAGCATTTACAGAGTATTTACAAATAATGGCTTAACAAATATTAACAAAGCTGATGAAAAGATTCTTCAGTCCGTATTAGATGATCTTGGGGTAAAAGCTAGCGACATATTACAAACAAACGGAATAATTTGGGTAGAAGGTCCGTCAGACAGAATTTTAATTAATCACTGGATTAATCTAAAAGATGAATCTTTAAAAGAAGGCATTCACTACAGCATCATGTTTTATGGCGGTAAACTACTCAGTCATTTATCAGCGCAAGTTACCGCAGATCAAAATGAAGAGGTTAGTGATTTCATTAATCTTGTTAAACTAAATAGAAATATTGCTGTAATTATCGATAGCGACAAAACAAAAGAAACAGACAAAATCAATGCAACCAAAGAAAGAATTCGTTCTGAAATAAATAACCTCAGTGATAATGCAATGGTCTGGGTAACTCAAGGTAGAGAAATTGAAAACTACGTACCATCAGAAACTTTTGAATCTATTTTAAATATTCAAGGTATGAGTAAATATACCAAGATAAGCAATCTTTCAACTTCCTATATTAAAGTTGATGCTGCAAATCAATTAATCAAACACATTAACAAAGAGACCTTTGAAAAAGGTACTGACTTGAATAAAAAAATAAATGAACTAGTTAAAAAAATTCACATTTGGAATAAATAAATACTACTATGCCACCAAAAACAAAAATAGGAAAAAACCTTAAAAAACTACGAAAAGAAAAACAACTCACTCAGGTTGAGTTGGCTGAGAGAGCAAAGATTAGCTCAAATTATTATGCTCGCATAGAGCGTGATGAAGAAAATCCTTCTCTGGAGGTGCTTAAAGATATTGCCAAAGCTTTAAAAGTTAGATCTTCTGATATTCTGGATTTTTAGTCACCTGACTCTAGCTTTTTTACTTCCTTTTTTGGTGCTATAGCGAGTTGTTCATCCTCAACAATCTTGTGTGCCGCTACATGTGCCATTACTTGATGTTCTTCAAGATATTGAATTGCATCTTCACGGGTAGCTTCAAGCTCACCATTCAATTTCAGATATTTTAGGGTAGCCTCTATATCTTTTTCGTTAATCTGGTAACCAGTGTTTTTCTTTGTCATAATCTGCCTGTATTGTAACGCATACTTGCTATTCTATAAATCTGCCAAGTTTTAAGAACTCAAACATCTCTTGTGCATGTTCTTCGCCCTGGATTCTTCTCATAATTTCTCTGCTATTCGATTGCGAAAGAATGTTTAAACTTCCTTCCCATAAAACCTGCCTATCCAAAATAGCCAGCTTTCTGTGGTGGTGATTTGCAGTAGCCAAAACATGCACACCCAACATCTCAAACTCTCGAATGATCTCTCGAGAATACGAAGCTAATGGTTCATCAAGAATGCTTGGGTCTTTAGTTATTACGTACACAGTCACATCTCGATTCACCAATCGCCTGAAGAAGGGCAGAAGGACATCCATTCGAGACTTAGATATAAATGGACTCTCAATTATTACTTCATGCTCACAGTCTTCTAAATCAGAAAGAAAAGAAGAATAGAACGATTTCTCATCGAATAAATGAGAAATAAATTTCCCCTCATTTTTACCACTCAAACTAGTCATGAGAATCTCCTTCCGTTTCAATTATACTCACGGTTCCATCAAAATAGGTAAATCCAAGCTCTTTTAGTCTGGAGTATGTATGTAAAATGCTCTTGAAGAGGTGTTCCAACTGAGGGACAATGGGCTCACATCGTTTTTTTTCTCGAGAGTTTTGCATACCCTCAGTTCAACATTGAACCAGCGTTAATACAAGCTTTTGTCAGCGGAGTTGAGCATAGGACTTTTTAATCCAGTTGATAAGTTCACTATCAACCTGTGATTCTTCGGTTAGTCGTATAGTATTGTGAAATCTATTTGCAGAAACTCTTTCGGTTTTGCTAACTCTTGGTGAGGTGATAGATTCTACAGTCACTATGTTTAGATCAAGCCATTTTGTTTTAGGATGAATACCCAAGAACGCAACCCGTGCAACTACATGAATTGAAGTTTTTTTTGTTTCAAATTTGACAGCATCCAATTTGTTGACCGTGTGCTTAATTGCTATATATATCGCTATAACTTCAGAATTTTTACCTTCAAAAAGTTTCTCTTCCATATTATTTTTTAGTACTTAACTTACCAATTATTGCCCCACCAATAATTCCTGTAATTAAAATGGGTCCATATGAACCTGTTATCAGAGCGGTAGGAAAACTAATCAGCAGACTAATAATAATTCCTTTGAGAATTCCCGAAACTGGCAACGAGACAAAGGGGATAAGAAAGCCAATTGCGAAGCGTTGGAGAAATGCACTTGAAATAGCAAGTACCTTATTCTCAAATTGAAGTGGAAGCATTAAAAGTGAATCAGCGAGACCAAAAGAGATACCAAAGATAACCGCATATAAATAACTTTTATTTTGATTTATTCTCATATCACTAATTATCTCACAATTTTACTTCCGTCTGATACATGGGTATTGATTAAATCAATTACATTTATTTTATATATTTAACCACAATTGACTGAGATTTTTCTACCAACTCATACCCATATAAACATTACCCTTTTTAAGTTCGGAAATCATTTGTGCTATACGTTTTTTCTTAGTCTTTTCTAATTTTGCTCTCGCAATCCAGCCAACATAATCATTTTTTTGATACGCTGGTCTAACTCTATACTTATATTCCAATTTATTATCTTGCAATAGCTTAGCTAGGTAATCTGGCATGGGGTGTATTCTTCTTGAAAGCTTATCTTCTTCTTCGGGAAGAATGAATTTGTTATTCTGAAATTTGTTCATATCTACCTTTCAATAACGAATCGCTAATTATTATACCTTTATTAGGTATAAGACGCAAGCTCTCGAGGTTTTCAAGAAATGGTTCAAACTGTTGAGCCTTAGGCTCACAATGTTCAAAAGTATATGATATAATTTTAGGCACTATGATAAAACGTTTTGAATTGGAACCTGAAGATGCAAAAGCTCTTGCGGAGTATGAAGATCCTGATGGTCAAAATGTTAGAAGTAGAGAATTGGTTGATGTTCCTGATCATTCTGTGAATTGGTTCTTGGGACTTTTAGATTTTTTAAATATTTCACCAAAGAGTACTAAAAAGGATGAATAATTCCTTCCTTTTTTCCTTTGAGATCAGAACAGGCAAAAAAAGAAATAAATCATCATTAAAGTATGATTTATTCTACTAGATTAAAATATTTTTGATTCTTCTTCTGTCTCATTGTATATAAGGCCTAGCTCCTCTAATTGAGCTAAAAATGGTTCAAACTGTTGAGCCTTGGGGTCACAAATGTTATACTAAAAGGTATGAAAAACAAAAAAATACTTTTTTTGATTCTGTTCTTCTTTATCATTCTAGTGTGCCACTATATTATATTTATATGGACTATGGATTGCGTAATCGCCAGAAGTAGTAGTGGAATGACTATTAATTGGCGTGAAATCCAAGATTGTAGTTATTAACAATTACAATATATTAAACGTAGTCTCTCGAATTTTTCTAAAAATAGCTCAAGCCGTTAAACCCTAGGCTCACCATACACAACACCTTGTGTGTTGAAGATAAAAGCAGCGTTGTACTGTGAATGCCATATTTTTCAAGCGTTGAGTAAGATACACTTTTACTCTATCTAGAGTGCTTATACCAAGTGTACGTTAATACAGTAATAAAAAAGAGAAAAAAACTGCTTGAGTTCAAGATAAGTATAAATAAGTTTGGTAGAAAATGCACCACGAGTGAGATTGAGCGAATAGCAACTATTTTGTATATACCAAAAATTGTTATGCCAAAACTTGCAATTGCTGCAAAACTGGAAACCAACAAGAACATTTTAACTGGTAATGAAGGTCTGTTTTGTTGTACTTCTCTTGATTGTTTTAACTTCAACATATATAAACCTTTAGTTACTAAATAGAGGTTTATACCTGTCAAGACTAGCCAGCTATGTTTCAATATAAAAAATAAAGGTATCGTTTCTAGTTTTTTTGCAAGCACATAGAGTGATCTCATCTCCTGATTAAAAAATAATGAGTTATCGTTATTACTAAGAATAATAAGTACTTGTTCTTGCGTGAGGTCATTTAGAACAAATGATGTAAAGCCTATATCATGACCGCTTGACCAAAAAATCTTTTGAGGAATAACAACAATCCACCCATATCCAATATCACTCAACGCATGAACTGCCGTCATTTTTTGAAATGATTCTTGTTTAACCAAACTGTCTTTGTTCACCGCAAGAACCCAATTATATAAGTCGTCAACATTCGAATAGAGACCACCTGCTCCAAATTGTGTATTTGTGACTGTAGAAAAAAGCACAGATTTGTAGTTATTCTGATTAATAAGTGAGCGTCCTACTGGTGTGCTAATATCATTATGTTGGAGTAATTCAAGTGAGTGATGAGTGTTTAACATACCCACGGGTTCAGTAATCTTTTTGAAAAGATACTCAAAATAAGACATCCCTGAAGCTTTTTCTATGATGAGTGCTAGAAGTTGGTAACCAACATTACTATATAAATAGTTCTCATGAGGTTTAAAAACAGGTACTATTTGTTCATACTCTTCTAAAGCTTGACTGACAGGTTGTGCAGGAAATGGAATTTTACTTTGTGTTGAAGGTAATCCAGAAGTATGAGTGAGTAAATCGTGAATTGTTATACTGTTTCCATTTGGAAAATCTGAGACAAATTTCGAGACTTTATCTTGTAAATTAATTTTTCCATCTTCAACTAACTGTAGTATGGCTAGAGCGGTGAATGATTTAGTGACTGACAAAAGAGGAAATGGGGTATCAGGGGAAATATATGTTTGCAAACTTGTATCAGTAGTTCCGTATCCCTCTCTGAGCACAACTCTATTATTTTGTGCAAACAAAACTGTGCCACTAAACTCAACTTGCTTAAGATAACTGTCAATGATTTGAGAACTATCCTTTGTCTTAATGCCTAACAGCCCGATGGTTACTGTAAGTAAAAAGACTACCTCTACTAGAAGTAGATAAAAAATAGTTTTTTGAATTATACGTACTCTGTGAATAGTCATGGATATTTTTTTAAAATGTAATGTTCTTCTATTCTATATTAATTAAAATATAGTACACTAGCCGATACTCAAACATGCAGATTGCAACTAAAATCAATGAAATATATAAAACTAATATTTTTTTAAACTTCTAGACCCATGTTTAATAATCTTGAGGGTCTCCTTTGATGGGTTGTTGTTTTTCCACGCACTAATTAACCTGACAGCCTTAGTCCTATCAACTTTCATGAGGTCATTAATATTATTTGCAACACTTTTTTGAACAAAATTTGATTTATCATTTTTAAGGTTGTTTAAAATAGCTACACATTCATCAAAATATTCTAAAAATATATCTAATCTTCTTGCCCATGGAAGTTTAATTCTTATACCCTCACTAGCTAAACGTCTTACATGAACATTTTCATCAAGACTCCACTTAAGCAGTATAGATAATACTTTTTTTGGATGCTTTTTAAGTAAAGGACGAATAGAAAATTCACCAGTATGGCGCTTTGTTAAATCGTAAATAAAATTAATAGAAACACTAAAATCTTCTAAACCATGCTTTTCAACATATCTTCCAATTGGCCATAGCCACCAACCTTCTGAAAACATCCCAGTAGTAGTTTGTAATTCTGGTCCTAAAATTTTAGAAAAACATTGAATGTTTTTACTATAGTTGTCATTTAAAGACAGTTCTAAGGCTTCCACACATAAATCTTGTCTTTCTAAAAATTCTTTGTCTTTGTATTCATCTTTATATTTGGAAATAAATTTATTTGCATCAAAACTAGAATTCACAGCAATGATCTTGTTAGAGAGCTTTCTAACAAATTCTTCATCATAATAATCTTTAAGCTTTTGTGCCATATAAAACTATAATTGTTCAACTACGTCAATATATACACCTGCAGGGTCAGAAATTATACAGTGTCTTTGACCCCAAGGTTCATCTTTTAATGCTAGTATGAACTTAACATCGAGTTCTTGAAGTCTTTTAAACTCGAAAGTTGCATCATCAACCTCAAGAGTATACACCATTCCTTGCCCAGTAAAAGCGGTATGTAGTTCTTTTGGTTGGTTCTTAACATTTGGAATCATAAAAGCTAACTCGCTTCCAGATTCTTTATGGATCAAATGAACATACCAGTCTTCTTCGAAGACAACTACATAATTAAAATAATTTATATAAAAATCCGCACATTCCTTAATTTTATTTGTTATAATTAATGGTGTTACTCTAATCATATATCTTCCTATTAATTCACACATTTTATAATAGGATCATTTTAATTCGATCAATTTATATTGTATTGAACATTTCGGTCATTCTGTATACAAATCAATAAAACTTACAGGAGTTTCATTTGTTATTTTTTTAAAGGATCTAATGTAATGCGCTTGGTCAGAATACTGTGAGATATCATTATGAGACAAAGAGTTATGAAATCTCAAAATTTTCATAAGATCATGAGGGCGATAACCAGTTTCATTCATAGTTTTTCTTCTTAGTTGTCGTTCACTCAAGCTAACAATTTTTCCCATATCCTTAACAAAATTTATTTTTTCAATATTATTTATAAGTGTTATTACAAGTTTATTTTCTGATACATAGTTAAAATCAAGCAAGTACTGAGTGAAATTTTCAAGTATTGTTAAATACTCATCACTTTTATTTCTAATCTCAGCACATTCCTTTTTACCCAATACATCTAAAAATAGTGCTGAATCAATAATATTTTTTAAGTTATACTTCCAAACACCTGGATAAAACCGAATACCCACATAGTTGAAATTCTTTCCTAGGTCTATTTTTTGAACCTTCAACCCTGCTGTCATGACCAAAGCTCCATCAAAAGATGGCTTACTTGATATATCAAATACAAGATCAACACATGCATCTGGGATAATGAGGTATTCAAAAGACTTATCTAATTGCTTTTTTGCAGATAAACACCAGAAACAACTAACAATGTTTTTAAACAAATTAGATGGCTTAGTCTCTGTATAGGTACTATTCTTAGAATCTTCTCTTAGAATTCTCGGGGATACAGGATAGTTCATACTAGAAAAGTATATCATGCTCATCAACTACTAGTTGCTGATCTAACATCCGTTGGGAACTACAACAGCAACATGCAGGCATATACGTTTACCTGCATTGATATAGATTTACTAAGTTTTTTCATCTAGAATAGCTGCGTGAAACAACTTTTTTTTAAACTACTGAGTCACAACAAAAACATATTTTTTTGGCTTCTAAGTTTTGACCTATTAGTTTTATGCTTGCATTTGTTACTCGGCAATCAAAACCATTTCTTTCACTTAGACTTTGAACAAAATCTTCCCACCATGTATCAATCTCTCAAACTTATACTATTTGGGAGTACTTTCTTTATACTTGGGTTCACTAAATCTATCAAATTAGATATTAAAAGCTTTATTTTTCCTTTAGCCTTGTTTATGACCTTCTTAGGTTTAGACGAGCTACTTCAAATTCATGAAAATATATATCGTATTTTTGAGCTATTTGATTTGTTTCATCCTAGTAAAATTGTTGAGGTCTCGATGAAGATGGGCTACCGTTCTTCATTGTGGATTCTCTACTACTTACCATTCATCTTTATTTTTGTATTTTGGAGTGGGTACTGGTTGCGATATTTTCAGTCTAAAATGAAAAATAATGCTTGGATACTTATTTTTAGTAGTTTGTGCTTGCTTGCTGTTCTCTTAACTGAGATTTTTAGCTCAACAGGTTCGTTTTCTGAGACTACTTACTTTTGGTTAGTAACACTCGAAGAAACTGCAGAAATGCTATTGGCTTCAACCCTGGTACTTGTAGGTAGTAAAATGCTCAATAAACACTCGTTATTTTGCACTCAATTCTAAAACACAGATAGCATTAGCATTTTCATACGGATATCCATACTGGGCATCTACTACAGCTCCAAATGCAACTTGTTTCCAAGTGTTAAAATACGATGTTCGTCGCATAAAGAAAGCGTTTTTTTTTGGTATCAATCCTGCTTTTAAATATAAACGAATGTATGGATTGTATCCCACAGGAAACGTAAGAATAAGCTTTCCTGTGGGTTTCAGGTGTTGTTGCAATACTCGGATCGCCTTCAGAACTTTAAGTGGCTCTCGAAGAGCTTCGTCCCATCCAACATGTTCTAGTGTAGAAACACCAATAATCAAATCAAATTTTTGCTGTAAGTTTAGTGAAACGACATCAAGGTTGAACACACCTGGGGCTTTTTCATATTTATCTACAACCACGTGATCAGTGTTTATATAGTGTGAAAGCACGTTGCCAAATTCTAAAATATCTTTTCCTCTATACGCTGCAAGAAACGACAAAGCAATTGGAATTTCAACCGCTCTTTCATTCTTCCAAGTCGCATTATAGCGATGGCAAAAATAGGAAAACAACTTATTCTGAAAACGAAATTGCTTAAACAAAAAAAGCATCTTGCTAACATAAAAATGTGTCAATAATGTAGCGAACATTGCTTTTTTTCCAATTATATAACTAAACCCAAATACAAGCCGAATAAATACTTATTAGTTTTTAACTTTTCATAAAGTATACAAAATGTATAAAAAGAGAGTTCTATCTTCGAGATAGCTCATTTCTAGATTCTATCACTAAATACTGTATAAAAATGCTATATTTTCAAGTGAAATATACCACCTATTTCCATAGAAATTGCCGTAGATTCAGTTTGTTTTTCCACTTCTTCTACAAAATCAAGCATACTCCTATCAAGATTATGCATTGGAATTACCATTGATGGTTTGATTATCTTGACTGCTTCAATAGCCTCTTTAGAGTTCATTGTAAACCTTCCACCAATAGGTAACATGGCGATGTCAATTTTTCCTAGTTTGCTCATGTCCGGGATTACATCAGTATCACCAGCGTGGTATATTCTTTTTCCACATATATCTAAAATATACCCAATGCCTTCTCCTAGCTTATGCTGTTTCGTAGTTGAGCTACCTTCTGGAGTATTATAAGCATTTAGAGTATGAACAACGATATTTTTTATAGTGAGTGTTTCATTGGGTTGTACAATACGAATTTTTTCTCCCAACTCCTTCTTACAGCTTTTTGGCGCAAAAATAATACCATCTTTCTTGAGTAGTCGCTTAACAGTTACTGCCTTACAATGATCTTTGTGATGATGTGTTATTAAAATAATATCTGCTTTGGGCAATGATTTTTCAGGAAGACCATCTATTTGATTTGGCCATGAAGAAAACAAAATATTTGAAGGAAGTGATGAGTAGTACTTTTTTAAATATGCAGGATCAATATAAATAGTTTGAAGTTGATCTTTGATTTTAACTTGTAGTAAAAACCAGGATGGTTGAAAAAAGCGAATTTTAATATCGTTCATTAAAATTAGTATATCAAGTGATATAATAAAAGTCATGACAAAGCATCCTGATGATGTACTAAAACAATTTAAACAATCTAGGCTAGATTTATTAGCAGCGGTTAAGAACTTTCCCACAGCAAAAGAGTCAAGAATATTCTATGGCGACTGGACTATACGCGAAGTGGTAGGCCATATATCTGCGTGGGATATTTATTTCTCTGATTTACTTAGTAATTTTTCATCTGGAAAACAGGTGGAGCACTGGGGAAATATTTTTGAATTTAACAAAAATGCCGTTACTTTATGCAAAAATAAAACTCTTAAGAAATTAACTGATGAACTTGAAAAATCTGGAAAACAATTTAATTTAACATATCAGAACCTACCTACCAAGGCACTTGAACAGAAGATATTTCTCAAAAAAAAATATACACCAAAAGACATACTGAAAATTGAGTTAGATCACTATCTGAGTCAAATAAAGCAAATAGAGAAGCGTTATTAGTTAAAAATGTTCAAACTGTTGAATCTTTAGTAATAACAAACACTCGTTTCGGATCCTAGGTAAGTGAAACTTTAATTGCGGGAACACCTAAAAAAAGCATTTCCTTAATTACATATTCTGCTTGACACTGCCATCAAAAATAACGTACTCTTACTATTAGTACGTATTTTAATAGAATGACCTATGCCCGACCAAAGCCCCCTAGATCATGTTCGCACAGATGAAAAACAACTCAGAAGAGTTAAAACTTCATTTGTTGACACAATCAAAAAATTTATTATTGCTCGACCTAAAGTTGCACTTGGAGGATTAATTGTCGCGGCAGTGTTTCTTTTGGGAATAAGTGTCCTAGCTACTCAACAAACACAAGAACTTCGTCAGCAGGCTTATGAGGGTGGAAATATCACTATAAATAAATCAGTAGTCAATGATCTTGATTCCATTCAAGTTACTAGTGCTGAAGAACTAGCTTTTGCTAAATCAGTCAATCCAGAAACTGGAGAGGTTACTACTGCAGATGTTGCTACTAGTACGACGGACTGTGGCAAATGTACTTCAAGCTGTAACTCAAATAGTTGTACTACAAGTTGTCCAGGAGGAGCAAACCCCAAAGATGCTTGTGGTATATATACAGCTCGCTTCCAATGTGAAGGTGTAAACCATCTATCTTGTAACGAAGCAAATGGAAAATTAATCAAATTCACACCAGATTATACGAATGACCCAACAACATGGTGTAAAACATACCAATTTGACTCTAATGCTCCAGATGGTTCTTACTCTGTCGTTTGGGTTGGAGATGGTGGAAAAGTTTGTTTAAACAAAAACGGTGGAGCTAATACCTGTGATCCTAAAACTTTAGACTGGGACTGTACAAACAAGGAACCTGAGCCTCCAGCCGGGGTGTACTCAGCAGCATGTAGTCCTGCAAAACCAAATCAAAAAGTAGGTGATCTCAAGTATGAACTAAAAATCTCTAATACTTCACCCGCTAACTTAAGTGTTAATCCAGCAAAAGAAGGTGTTGTATTCTTCTTAGGATTCCACAAAAAGAATGGTGGAACTGTGAAACAACTCACCGATGACTTCCTTGGCAAACCAACATGGAGTGATAACTGTCAAGATCAAGACTGGTGTGGATACTGGCTAAAACAAGTCTCGGATCCTAAACCTAATGAAGCTGGTCATGATATTAAGTTCCTCTGGGATGGCAACCATACATTTGGTCCAAACAAGAAAACTATTAACCAACTTGCCACAAAGATTCAGCAACTAAAAGACTCAGGTGTCCTCCCTGCTGACTATAAAGTTTGGGTACATGCCGAGTATAGACTACCTCCAGATGGTACCGGTAGATACAGCTTTGAAGATGCAAAAGGTGTAAAACAAAATACTCAATACCTAGACATTACCCCATACGCTTGTGCTCCTAAACCAAGCCCAACACCGACGCCGACACCAACGCCGACACCGACGCC